>JAETNY010000033.1 GCA_021771915.1 Bacillota bacterium | reverse complement strand
GTTATGTCAATGGCCGTATCGCCAATTATTACTCCTGCCGCCTGATTAACCACCTGCTGGGCTAAATCAAAAACTCCCATCACAATATCCCAGGTATGCGCTACGATGAGAATAGCGCAGGCGGTTTTGAATATCCAGCGGAAGATAACAGCGCTTTCTATTTCGTGATAGTTGTTCTTGTCCAATAATAGCTGCACCAACTCTAACGTCATCACAAAAGCGAGTATCACCCCGGCAACCGGCAGTATAACTGTTTCCGACAGACTATGCACCATTTGGAATATGCCGCTGTTCCACGCCTGCGGTGTTGTGCCCACCTGTGCGGCTATTTCGCCCACCTGTTCGTTCATTGTATCAAACAGGCCGGACAGATTGCTGATCAAATCACGCTCCATTCACCCCAATCTTTGCCTTTTAGCCAAACAGGCCGGAGAGCAGCGGCACCAATGTAATACCTACCAAGCCAACCCCAGCGCCCGCCATCAGTTGTTTTATGCCCTGTGATTTGCTGGCTGCGTTATCCGAGCCGTAGCCCTCCAACAGATTAACCAAACCCCAAACGCCCAAACCAGCGCCCAGAGCTACCACCAATGTTTGCAACAGCTCAATACTCGCTTCAAAAAACTCCATATAATACCTCCCATTTTATGTTTTTTCTTTTTGTGTTTCGGAATTTATGCTGCTTACTTCATACACATCGAACACCTCCTTTCGTTTAAGTTTTAATTGAGTGGAAAGAAAACGCCCTATATCAAGAGCGTTTTTCTTGTCGCTGTCCGCTAAATATTTGTAATTCGGGTGCCGGGTTATATCGTACTTGTCAGATAAAAACGGCCTGACGCCCCTTAACTGTAAAATACATTTAGAACCGTCCAGCACTGCCAATTCATCAACGGTCAACAACGCCTTTCCCAACTTCTGGTAATTAAGAGAGTGGCTCGTTTCCTTGCCCAGGCTTTCACCATCGTTACAGGTATCTATCGTTTCCTTGCCCAAAGCCTCCGACAACTCCTTGAGCGTTCCCGGCTCCTTGCCGCCCAGGAAAATGCTGCTGTCCATATTGCCGATGATTGTGTCGGCGTTGTCCTTATAAATGGCTTTTAGCTGGCTCTGGCTTTGCAGGATTACCGCCGCCGAGATTTCTCTACTGCGGATTGTCGCAATAAGCTTCTCGAAGTTAGGTATCTGTCCGATATTAGCAAACTCATCAATCAGGCACCTGACGTGGCAGGGCAGCCTGCCGCCGTAAACATCGTCGGCCTTTTCACAAAGCAGATTAAAAAGCTGGCTGTAAATCATTGAAACAAGAAAATTGAAAGTCGCATCTGTATCTGACATAATCAGGAATAGCGCCGTTTTCCTATCGCCGATTGTATCCAGCTCCAATTCGTCATAAGCGGTAATCTCTCGCAGCTCTGCAATATCAAAGGGAGCCAGCCTTGCGCCGCAGCTGACAAGAATGGATTTAGCTGTTTTGCCGGCAGCCAGCTTATACTTGGCATATTGCCGCACCGCAAAATGATTTGGTTCTCGGCTTGCCAAATCATCAAACATTAAATCCACCTGATTTTTGAATTCCTCATCGTCCTCCCGAACCTCCATTGAGTTTATCATTGACACAAGAGTGGAGAAGTTTTGCTCCTCAATCGGCGCTTCATAATACATATAGCCAATCAGGGCGCAGTACAGCAGGGTTTCCGCTTTCGTCCAAAACTCATCGCCGCCTTTCTGCTCGCCTTTGGTATTGGTTATGAGGACGTTTACCAGCTTCAAAATATCCTTTTCCGAGTGAATGTAGGCGAAAGGGTTATAGTGCAGACTCTTTTTGAAGTTAATGGTATTGAATACCTTTAGCCTATAACCCTTGCGCAGCAGCATTTTGCCGCAGTCAATTATCAAATCTCCTTTTGGATCTGTGCAGATAAATGAGCAGGGATATTTTTCGGAATCGCACTGCATAAGGTTCGGTTTTACCCAAAATCTCGTTTTACCGCTACCGGAGCCGCCCACAATCAGCACATTCTTATTCCGGGCGGTTTTCGGCTCCTTGGGGCGGCTGTTCATTGTCAGCCGCTCCGTCTGCGTCAGAATAATATTATCCTCAAACTTAGGCGCAATGTAGGGCTTAATGTCCGCCGCCGTACCCCAGCGAGCCGAGCCATATTCAACTCCTTTCCTGAACTTTTTGGCATTCTGCGAATGAATTGCCACCGCCAATCTTAAAAACAAAGCGCAAATAAGGCCAAACAGCAAATCCGGCCAGTAAAAGCTGGGGAATGGCGATTGAAAGGCCATTCCCAACCCCTCGGCTATGTTTAGCATTTTCTGGCTGGCGTTCTCACCGGCAGCCAGCCGCCACGCCTGCCAGATTTTTCCGGCATACAGGCCAATAAAAAGATAGGGGAGATTGAGCAGCAAAAGCTTTTTTACGTTTATTTCTCTCATCGCACAATCTCCTTTTGCTTCTCTTTAGCAATCTGCGGCTGTTTCACCATCTCCTTAAAGGCGGCCAGCTTTGCCAGCAGCGATGGGCGCTCCTGCCGCTCCTGTTTGCGGATTTTCACCTGCGTATATTCCTTAAAGGCGGCGGTTAAAGCGTCGGCGTCCCTGGCTTTGAAAAAGATGAGAAATTTGGGCGGTTCCGCTCCTTTCTCCTGCTTAACGGCATAATCCACGCCATATTTACGGGCAATCCGCTCAAACTCTTTGCTTGATTTATCCTTCAACTCGATGTTGCTGACTCCCTGGCCTTGCTCAACCAGCTGCTTAACCGTCTGCTTGCCTTTATGCTTAACGGGGCCGTCCCTGGCCTTATTTAGTTTTACCGCCTTGCAATGCGCCAGATATTTACCTATGGCCTCCTTGAGCGTCCTGCCGGTAAATTTGCTGCTGCTGACAATCAGTGCTAGTGTTCTGCTTTCCACTTCCTCCTGCACTTTTTAATCCTCCAAAAAAAGATTGACAAAGAACTGCTGCCCCAGACCGGTAACTTTAGGCGTTTTCATAACCTTAGTCATACCGCTGTTGTGGATTACCGTTGTTTCCTTAACCTCAAACAAGCCCATTTCCATAGCCTTTTGGGTGGGCAGGTTATAGCTTTCACCCCGTCGTCTGCACAGATAACCGTTAAGCCGCAGCCAGCTGAACAGCCGGTTCTGGCCAATATCCACACCGTTTTGGCAGAGGATTTTGGCCAAATCCCCAATGAGAATACTGTCGGGAGAGGTTACAATGGCCTCGGCCAGCGCAACTTTGGGAGCGTTCGCCATAATCTGCTGCTCCAAATCCTGCCGCATATTTCTCTCCGCTTTCAACTCCAAGGCCAGCTTAATAATAGTGTCCGGGTTAAGAATTGCCGCCTCCAGCGTCTTGTCGGTCATATATACCCCGGTTTTGCGAATAGACGGCAAAATCTCTTTAGTTACCCAATCTGTAAATTTTTCCGCCGTCGGCAATTTGGAGCCAAAAATAAGCCGGTATAAATCCGGCTCTGGTATAAAAAGCATTTCAATTTGCTTACCAGGTGTCTGTGGGTGAGGTGTGTCGTGTTTCACGACACACCTGCAATGCCTCTTTAATGCTTCACGAGTATTACTGTATCCCAACGCTTTCGCTACATCACTGCCACAAAACAGCACTTCGCCATTCTCGGTCAGTGTTCTGACCTGCCCAAACTCCGGGCTTTCAAACATCTGCATTTTCCGCATAAAGATTACCTCCCATCTGCGGCCATATCGTGATTGACCTGCATTGTATAGTAATTATCTAAAGTGGACGGAGCGTTGAACAGGGCGGCCAGCAGGTAGGCTCTGGTGTTTTTAACCTGCGTGGTGTTTTCAGCAATTCCGGCCAGCACCTTTTCGATGTGCATTTGCTCGATTTTGGCAAATCGCTCCTGCACATAAGCCGTTGGAT
>JAETNY010000017.1 GCA_021771915.1 Bacillota bacterium | reverse complement strand
ACTGAAATTGCAAATATGCTGTTATAGTTAAAAATATTCATAGCAAAAAGTATGCCGATTATAATTAATCGGCATACTTTTTCTAATTACATAATAAAACCCAAAGCAATTCTATTTTCTGTTCTTTAATCCATACTCTTTTCTTTTGACTTTTTACATAATTTACTTACATTATATTGGTATTATTACATAAATCATGCAATACCACTTAAATATGCTGTTTGACGCGGTTCTTGTCTGAAAGCTTGACCGCTTCAACCGTAATCGTTATGATAGAGCCATATACAAAGCCCAGCTTAAAAAGAATGGCATGCGGAATACAACGAAAATATAATTGACTGTTTTATCAGTTCGGTACATCTTTATGATGATAAATTGATTGTAACCTACAATCTAACTGATAAAGAAAAAAGGACCGAACTAATGCGTTCAGTCCTTAATACCTTACCCGGCAAGGACGGCAACACAGCCGCCAGCGCTTCGGGTTCGGATTTAGAAAAGAATGTCATCTACCATCAAAATAGATACACCCCATAATGCTAAACCACATTTGGCCTTTTAGATTATTTTATTAAAGTTTTTTCGTCCCTTTGCTAATCGCACTTTTATTGCTCACAGTGTAACATGAATTATTAAAATTTTCAATATCTTTTAATGAATCAAAGCAAAAAGTCTGACACCATCTTTCGACAGTGCCAGACATTATTTATATGTCAGGTTTTCATTAAACCAGCGTTTGCTCAATCACAACTTCCACATCCCGAAATTTAACCCTTATCGTTTCAGAGTCCACCACCTCAATTCTTTCAATCATTTTTCGGGTTATCACATTGTCATATTCTCTGAATCCCACCTCCTGTTCATCTAGCCACTCCTTGACTTCTTTCATTCGAGATTGCTTGTTGGCGTTATAAACTCCCTCATTTTCCAGAGTTTTGATCCACTCCTGCAGCTGCTGCTTTTCCTCCTTTACTTTTTTGAGTTCAGCCACCAGCGCCTCGTTTTCCATATCCTCCAGCACTATATCCAGCAGTTTGGCCTGCTTCCGATTTATATTTTCCAATTTGTGCTTCAGAGATAATATGCTGACGGCCTTATCCTCAACCTCGTCGCCCTGCGCCAGCTTTATTAAATCATAAGCCGAACCGCACAATTCCTCCTGGTTAGCCGCATATTTATTAAGCGCCGTCACTATTGCGCTATGCAACTTTTCTTCCTGTATTGTCGGCGAGTTATGGCAAAATTGCGTGCCATATTCCAACCTGGAAATACAGCGCCAGACTATTCTCTTTTTTCCTCCCCTCGACCAGGTCACCCGGCGGTATTGAGTGCCGCACTCACCACAGACCAGCAGCTCAGTTAAAGCATATTTACCGGAATATTTACTCTGCTCCGTTTTAACATATTTTTGCGCAACCCGACGTTTACCTGAGCGCCTGGCCATCTCCTCCTGCACCCGGCGATATATCTCTCTTGGTACAATAGCAGGATGATTATCCTGAATATAGTACATTGGCCGCTCGCCGTTATTCTTCTTCACCTTTTTGCTGATACAATCGGTTACATAGGTTTTTTGCAGCAGAGCGTCGCCGCAGTATTTCTCATTTTTCAAAATGCTTTTAATAACGCCTGCATCCCACCTTTGGATACCTAAAGCGGTTGGAACATTATCCTGCTCCAGCTCAGCTTTAATAATATGCGTACTTGCTCCCTCCAGATAACGTCGGTAGATTCTCCTGACCGTTTCCGCTTCCTCCGGTACAATCTCCGGCTTATCATCTGCCCCTCTGCGATAACCAAGCAGTCTGGTAAATTGGAATACTACATTACCGGCTTCCATACTTTTTTGTTTACCCCAAGCCACATTTTTACTCAGCGATTCCGATTCCGCCTGAGCAAAACCGCTGAACAGAGTTATCATAAACTCACTGGATTGAGTTAGCGTGTTTATGTTTTCTTTCTCAAATATCACCCCAATTCCATTAGCTTTAAGCATACGCACTGTTTCCAGACAATCTACGGTATTTCTGGCAAATCGGGAAACGGATTTGGTCAGTATCAGGTCAATGCGGCCACGCTTGCAGGCGGCTATCATCCGATTAAATTCCTTGCGTTTTTTCAGGCTGGTACCGGAAAGCCCCTCATCGGCAAAAATTCCGGCCAGCTCCCAATTCGGGTTTTCGGCAATCCGCTGTGTGTAATAGGCTTTCTGCGCCTCATAGCTGTTGAGCTGCTCCTCCTTATCGGTGCTTACCCGACAGTAGGCGGCTGCTCTTAAAATTCCGTCAGAACGCTTAAGCGCATTTTCAGTGCCAGCATTTTTAGTTGCCGGTATAATCTGAATCCTTTTGCCGGACTGACTATTAACCATTAACTGTTCCAATTATTTCATCTCCCTGTTATATATTTTTTTGCCATCTAGCCGCAGCATTCGTATCTGGCGGCGATTCCCTGTAAAATCAAATCCAGAATAACCTCCGGCTGCTCCGCCTTTTCCAAAGCCCGGTTTATAGAGTTATCTATCTTCACAACCTCGGCTGACGGTGCGTATGCTGTCAAACCAGTTTCTTCATTATTTATATTAGCGTCAACTTCCATATTTTGCTTCGCCTTTTTAGGCGTGTAATTAGTCGCCTTGCTTTGAATGAGCTGTTGCACATTGGCAAAGGTTTCACCCTCTATAATGGCCGGATATTCTTTCTCGCCGGTATAGCGAGGATTTTCCAGCAGCCGCTTTACTTTATGCTTATTCCACTCAGCGACCTCCGGGCTATATGGGATTTTCTCCTCATTCAGCATTTCGGCGATGGCCTGATATGACAATCCCTCCAGATAATCATTAAATACCCTTTTCACAGTTGCAGCTTCATCAGCTTTTACTGTTAATTCACCGTTTTGGATTAAATAACCATAAAGTATTCTGCGGTTATACATTTTGCACACCTCTTTTTCAAATATCCTCCGGCAGTTCTATGCCGCCGTAAAGTCTGAACCTCAGCCGGCTGTTGGATTCCACCGTTATCTTCTCAACCAGCCGTTTGAAAATATTTTCATCAAATTCGGTTAGCTTATCCGGCCCTATTGCCAGTTCCCGAATAGTCTGGCGGATGGTTTCGCTCACCTCATCGACTTCCTCGTTTTCCAGCAGACGGCGGCGTTTAGCTCTCAGCCCCAGCAGTTTGGCGTTAATGCTTCTGGTTTTGGCTATGCAAGCGTCCGCATCAAGCAAACCTGCCGCCTGCAGCTTGTTCAGCTTGTATTCCTGCTCCGCCGTATCCGCTATGGCTTTATTTATTTCCAGCATTGCCGGGTTATCCTTTAGCATCGCCTCATTCAAATCCACCAGCTGATTTAAGGCCGGTTTAAGTATAACATCGGCATTTTTCCGCAGCTTATTATACATTCTCACAAAGGCGGTATAGATTTTTTCTTCGGCAATTCTGCCTATGGGGCAATCCGCCGCTCTCTCATCGTGCTTCTGACATACCCAAATGACTTTGCCATATTTACGATTTAAGCGCCGCTCAAATATGTTGCCGCATTCGCCGCAAAACATTTTGCAGCTTAGTAAATACTTTTTATGCATTTTTTTGCCGCCGGCGTCCTTAGCCAGCCTGAGCTTTTGCGCTTTCTCAAAAATCTCCCGGCTTATAATGGCCGGATGAGTGTTTTCAATATAGTATTGATCCCGCTCTCCCAAATTTGGTTTCTTATTAAAGGGAAAGCCGTCTGTAAATACCTTTTGGCACAGGGTATCGCCGATATATTTTTCATTCATTAAAATATAGCGTATAGCGCCCGATTCCCAATGCTTAATCCCGGTTTTAGTGGCTATACCCATAAGCTCCATTTGCTCGGCCAGCCAAACCGTACTTTTGCCATTAAGATATTCTGCAAATATCCAGCGTACCAGCTTTGCCTCATTTTCGTCAATCTCCAGATTTTTACCGTTTACCAGCTTGTAGCCAAAGGGAGCAAAGCAGGTGATGAATTCTCCTCGCTCCATTCGCCGCTGGTAGCTTATCCGCTGGTTCTGGGATATGGACATTGACTCCTCCTGGGCCATTGAGGCGAAGACGCTAACCAACATTTCAGTGGTGAGCGCCCCTGTATCTATATTCTCTTTTTCAAATTGAACACTGACTCCACGTGCGGCCAGCTCCCTTAGGGTTACCAGGCAATCTCTGGTATTTCTCGCAAACCGGCTGACCGATTTAGTCAAAATCTTATCTATCCGACCCTTGCGGCAATCGGTCAGCATCCTCTTGAAGTCATCTCGCTTGTCCATATCGGTACCGGTTATCCCCTCGTCGGCATATATATCCACCAACTGCCAATTTGGCTGCCTGGCTACCATAGCGGTGTAGGCTTTTATCTGGGCTGCATAGGAGTGCAGCTGATCTTCAGAGTCTGAACTCACCCTGCAGTAGGCCGCCACTCTTAAGCTGGCTTTTTCTGTCAATGTGGGCTGGATAACCGTTACCTTGTTCATTTTCGTTTGCTTCCTTTCTGCCTATATAGCAGGCTTTTCTTAGTTCAACAATACCACAAGCGTTGGTAAATATCCAGCAGAATAGCTGAACAAAACGCTCTATTTCCTCACAAAATATTATCCGTCAGATATTTTTCCGCAGCCAAATCCTTGGCCGCCGCTAATTCATCTGCTGTCATAAAACCAGCCTCGGCAGCTCTTGTCAGCAAGTCTGTAACCAGCAGATATTGCAGCTCATTCTTAACATTCACAAACTGTCGCCTCCTGAAAATAACTCTCCGGTTTAACAGTTCGGATAAAATACGCAACATCGTTTAAGCTTTCGGTTATGGGCATTTTGGGCAGAGTTTTTTTCGCCGCCTCAAAATATCTGCCATTTTTGGGATTAGCTCTTTCATCCAGAATAGCTATAACGCAGGTGTCTGTTTCGCTGCGAATAGCCCGGCCAAATCCCTGCCGCAGCTTTATCTGCATATCCGGCACCACAACCGACTCTATAAAGTCGATCAAATTTTCATATTGCTCTCTCTCCTGCTCCGACTTAGCGTCCGGGACAGGGAAGGGGAGGCGAGGGATAATCAGCAGGGAAACACAGTCGCCGGGAAAATCCATTCCCTCCCAGGCGGAGCCGGCTGCCAAAAGCACACCGCCGCTTTGTGTTTTGAATTGTTCCGCTGTATTAAAACGGCTGCGCCCCATAACATACAGCGAGAAATCCCTCTCTTTAAGCTTAATTCTTTCCTTAATCTCCGACATATCGGCGTAGGAATTGAATAGTACCAGGGTATGACCGCAGGCAGCTTTAATCAAATTGTCTATTTCAGCCAATAACTCGTCAAAGTATTTTTCCGAATTATGATCAGGCGCTTTAAGCGGCAAATACAGCAAACAGTTTTTTTCATAATCGAATGGTGATTCTGCTATCGACTCTTTAACCCTATATCTGTCCAGCAGGCCGGCGGACTCCCTAAAGCGGCTGAAATCCCCGGCTACCGAAAGGGTACCAGAGGTCAGCACGAATGGCTGCTGCCGGTTCCAAAGCCTATAGCCTAACAGCCAACCTACATTAAGAGGAGCAAGCCCAAGCTTTGTGCCGCCGTCCGCAGCCTCTACCGTATACAGCATTACATTTTTCGGGCCGCTTAACAGCCAGTCGCCAATATCTACCAGCTCCGAGAGTCTGTCCCGAACCCCTTTAGGCAAAACACCTCTGAGTTTGTTTTTAATAACCTTGAGCCTGATTGCCATTTTATTTAAGGGTTTCATAAACTCTTTTATGCCGACAGTTTCATCCCAGGGTTCAGCCAGCGCCTTTAACAGAGGCTGTGCCGCCTCCAGCAAATTATCTGCTGCCAACTCATATCCCGCAGCTTCCAGCATTTCACACAGCTCCTCAATATCCTCTGCCGACAGTGTATAGCCAAACATTTCTCTGGCTGTATCCGGCAGCTTATGGGCTTCATCCACAATAACACAACAGCAGTCCGGCAATATCGGCTTCTTGCCAGTCCGCCGGTGGATTGCATCAGCCAGCAGCAGATTGTGGTTACAAATCTGGATTAGGTATTTTTCCGAGCAGCAGCTGTCCAGATAATCCATATATCGGCAATTCTTTTTCTTGCAGTTGCAAACTCTGGGTACGCATATCTGCCGTTTATCGAAGTCGCTAAGTTTAGCAACATTATCCATATCCAGCTGCTTTTGCATAGCTTGCAGAGTGGCCAGATTCTGCCGATTTTTCTTTTCCTGATTTATGCACTGCAAACGCCGCCTCAGCCTAATATCGCAGGCATAATGCTGCTTGCCTTTCCGCACAGCCGCCATTGCCGGCTTAGATATAAGGCCGGCGCTCAATAACGCTCGGTTTAGGGTTGGCAGATATTCTTTTACAATAGCCTCCTGCAAGGCAATGCTGCAGGTGGATATACAAATTGGCTTCAATGGCAAACCGGCAAGCCTGCGGTATTTATTAAACACAAAAGCCGCTGCCAGATAGGCGTAGGTTTTACCAATCCCGGTTCCGGCCTCGCACAGAGCAATGTTATTGTCCAGCATTGCCGCCAACATTTTTTTACTAAGCTCTGCCTGTGCAGCTCGCTCCGGTAATCCTGCTGCCGGCATTATCTCCCCAAATATTTTGGCCAGCTCCTTTTGAGCGGCCTGTTTGTCTGTTTCTTTTAACATTTTCTTTCCTCTCTCCCAATTACTAAATAGATAAATACCTCTTACAATGTTTTTTGTCGGTTTCCCGAACAGCATGGGCGAGGTTTGGCCAAACCTCCACGAGCGATATACCTCTAATCTTCACTGTTTTCAATCTAAGGGCAGCTCCGCCAGGCTTATGCGCTGGCCGTGCGTGGTGTGTCATTATACCCCGGATACCGTCAATGCCAAAGCGCCTCCGCCAAAGGCGCCCAGCTGCAGGTTTAATCGCTTGTCATACACATCTCTTTTTTGAATGCACATGAGTCGTGGCGCACACTGCAGCTTGCGGCTCTTATATCCGGGCTGTTACCCATACCGTTATTATTCAGCTTTCAAAGATCCGGGAGGGATGATTCAGAAAACTCTTTATTTCCCTCTATACCCCCTCCCGAATACCCTATAGGTGAATACCCTGTTTTCAAAAATTTTTTATATATTTTTTTTCATAAGTTTGAGAATTCTATCTCGCCGCTTAATTACAGCTCTTTGACTTATACCAAGAAAACGGGCGTATTCTCTTGTTGACATACCCTTAAAATAGAGGGATTCTATAAGCTCCCTGTCGGAATCGGCTAATGCCGCTAATGCTTCGGGCAGTTTACACAGCTGTTGAAATCTCTCGGCTTTTCGCTCCAATTCAACCACGCTGTCCTCGGCGCTTTCTACTGGCTCAACCCCCAGCTTTTGCAGAGGAACGCCATCCTCTATGAGCTTGTCCAAAGACAAAACCAGCCCCTGTTCAACCTCCTCGGCTATGTAGCGTTCCCGACGCTCAGCCTGAGAGTAGGCCAGAAACACTTCCTCACTTACTTCTATATCCTGCTCGTCTACAGTTATTACCCGGCGAACAACCTCGCCCTTTTCATTCTTAAAACGCCGATAGTTCCGGCTTTCCTGCCATTTTTGTTTCATTGTCTTAAGCTCCAATCTCAGATTTTTTGTTTTCTTAAATCCAAAATTGAAGCTCAAGGATATTTAGCTATATATGGCTCCCACTTATAACCCAGCATAAGCTCCTTTCTGCTTTTTAGCTGGGCTTGAAGCATATTTCAAGGTAACCCCATTCGCTTCGCTCAGGGGTGGTTAAGGCACAAAAAAAGAGCCTTACGCGCAGCTTAAAAAGCTACTTGTAAGGCTCCGAACTCGATATACATTATTTGCCCCATATTCTAAGATGGGCGGTTGGTGCGCTTGACGAAGTATTATCTATAATAATATTTTTGTCAATATTCAGTTGTAAATTTTTTGCCGGGAAAGATTAATCAATGCAGAAGCGGTTTTCTAAGCGGTCTTTTTCCTGCTTTGCCAAAGCTAACCCCAATTTGATTCCCACATTTAGGACATTTTATATACCATTGACAACCTTTCTGACCTATACCAAACAAGTGCAGTGTTGACATATCAGTATCTTTCTCGGCGTCTAATAGTTTGCCTCGCCGACAAACCGGGCAGCGTACAGCTACCAAAGCGCTATGTTCAACATTCTGTGTTTCTATCTTTGGAATTCTCGTTACTGTCATTATCTCAAACCTCCATTTCATTGCGCATTATTCTTAACTTAAATCTATATTAATTTTTCCAGTGGCCTTAATTTATATGAGCAATCGTTCACTTAATTGTGAACACAACACTGACAACACTACACCAATCTGTGTTTCTCCAGTCTTATTCGCATTGCCTGGCAGGATGCCTGAAACAAAGCCGCCATTTTCTCTATGATCTCTAAACGCTCTCTTATACCATCCGTAAAGAGTCTGTAATAGCATTTCTTAATCTGGGACAATGGCATTAGCAGAGAAGAGGCCAGCATATTGGCCTGCACCTCCAAACCGCATTTCTCAGTCATAAGCTCCACATCCGTATCCTCCGGCAGTCTGTCAAACAAATCCTTATGTAACAGCCAGTGTGCTAGCTCATGGGCGCAGGTAAATCTGAGCCTGCCCAATTTACTCTCATCTTCACACAGGGAAGCGTCAATAAGGATAGTGCCGGCCTTAACCGGAAACAAGATATATTCCTGTTCCTCCATATCCCACACAGCGTCCAGACCATCTTCAAAAATAGTTTTACCCAAAACCCTACCGTCTTTCCTTATGTACTGATACTCCAAAAGAACGCCCCGATGCTCAATTATTTCCTCCACAGGTACAGCCTGCGGAACGCCAAAATACAGCTTTTCGTCATATTCGCATAATACCTGTCGGGCTATCCCCTCGAAAGCCGCCTCCGAATAAAAGATTTTTTCCTGCCGCATTTCCATACTACCGGGCATTTTCACTCATCTCCATTTTGACTGCGTTTATTAAGCTTATCTATAAATTCCTGCCAGTCCTCGTCGGTAGCCTCGCACTCTCTGGCGGTGCGCAAAGCCACCCGGACTATATCCCGGTCCATTATGTAGTCCGGCAGATCCACAGATACCTGCCGCTTTTTAGACTTGGCTGCCAAATCCCACATAAGCTCAGTATCCGCTTTATCCAACATAAAAAGCGATGCAATCTTATCCAGCTTTGCCTGACTGGGAGCCGGCTTCAGATTATTCTCAATGTTGCTCATATACACAGGAGATAATTCCAGCCGCTGCGCTAAAGTGCGCAGGGACATCTCCCTCTCAATTCGCTTCTGCCTCACAAAACCGCCAAAAGTAAGCTTATCCATAATTTATTTTCAACCCCTGTTGTCAGTTTAAACTTGATTCGTTCACTAACAATATTATACCAAACAAATGTTTCTTTTGCAATGGTTTTTCCGGATATTTGTTCTATCCGCTTAACATATTTTTTTGACTTTATTCGTCATCGGGAATGGATTTTAACTTATGCAATAACATTTTCCGGTCAATCCGAGAAATAGTCCGGCCTGCCAACATCCGTAAAGCCGGCCTTACCCGTTACTACTACGTTATTATAGCCAGCCGCACAATGGATTATCTGAATGTTGCCTCTCCTGTCAAAGCCACATACTATGCCCACATGGCTGTTGTCCGGATAAAATACCAAATCGCCCGGCTGCGCTTTCGACCAGCTTATGGGCCTACAATAGCTGTGCTGACTGGCTGCGCCGCCGCCTCTGCCCATTATGAAGCTGCCATCGCTGGCATTATAGAATACCCAGTCCACAAACCCGCTGCAATCCAGCCCAAAGGGGCGCACTGTACCGGTGCTAACGCTGCCTGCCGCCCATACCTCCTGCGGCGTTCCCCAACGGGAATCCCAGCCCAGCGTCAAGGATTTGCCGCCCCAGAAATAATTAACTTTACCCTCCAGCTGATAAGCCGTCAACACCACCTGTCGGCGTTCTTCACTCAAATCCTCCGGCAGATTAGCGATTATCTCCGCAATTTCTTCCGGCGTCAAGGCAATATCTCTATAACTGCCAGCTAAAGCCATAAACATCTCACGGTACTCCGACTTTTTCAATTCAGCCAGCATTTGCCGCTGCTCCGGCGTGAAGCCATATTCATCGGCCAGCTGCCAACAATCCTTTTCTGCCACGGTTATATACAATACTTCAATTTCAGCGTCATAGACAGTACGCACCTCATAGCTGATTGGATTCATTGCCCAGAACACCTCACGCAGCCTGGCTTTTTTGACTGCATCCAGAGTTACCGCCTCATAGGGATTGCTGTCATTCATCGTTGTCAGTACCGAATATACAGCCAGCACGTCCGGCCAGTTAGCCGCCATAGCGGAGCTGCCGGCATTACTCATCGCCAGCTCGTCGTAGGTATTGCCTGCTTTTATTTCTTCAATCCTCTGGGCAAAGTCAGCGTTCAGCTCATTTACAGCGTCTGACATTGTATCCGCCCCGGAAAAGAATATGCCAAAGGGAGAGGCGAACAGGGAGGCTATAAGGCAGATGATGATTACCACGGCCATTACCGTTCCCATACCCATTATGGCTGCCAGCATTTCTTTAGCGTTTTTAGGTATAAGGCAACCAACAAACTGCTTAATATCCTTATTCCTTGTCCGGATATTGTTTGCGTCAAAATAACCAAAAGCGTTATATTTTACCGCCTTATAGGATGTAAAATTTCCTGCATTAGGCATGCTTGAATATGATTTTTCAGCTTCAGATTTCTCCTTAATACCGGCGAAACCGGCTTTTACAGCTGATTTATCCTTATTACCCAGAGCTGATTTTACATCATAAATAATGCTTTTTCCAAACAGCTTTTGCCTGCCCAAATTGCTTTCCCGAACAGAATTAGCCACCGTTTTTCGGCTTTTTTCATATTCTCTGGTTTTAATATTGACCATTTTCTGCTGCTGTCCAACTAGCTGCTTAAATGAATTAGCCTCAAAGCCTAACGGATTATTAAAGCTGTTTACATCAGTTACATCACTTATTGGCTGTTCCCAAACAGAAGATAATTCAGCAGCAGACATATTACCAAACTCAACTGATTGTTCTTCAGCATTTACATAATCAAACTGCTGCTGTACCTTTTTCCCAGACAAATTCTTTATGGCCAGCTTGCGGCCTTGTTCCCTGGCTATTTTAGTTATTTTATCTGAATTTGCATTTTCTACTACAACCTGACTTTCTTTGGTTTTTATATTATTTTTAGCGGTATTTTCAGCATAAACAGCAGAACCTCCAGCCGGTGTCCCGGTCAGAGGTTCTGTATTGGTATTTGCTTCATTTGCAGCAGCCGCTTTATTTATTGCCACCATTTTGGTCTTTATATCCCCATTAGACAACTCTTTTATCTTAGGCAATTTAGGAAGACTAGCTGTTTCAACTGAATTTTCTGCCGATACTCCCACGTAGGGTTTAACCCTATGTATTGGTCTTTCCCAAACAGTTTTTGTATCTGCTGCTTCTAAAATATGGCTGTTTGGTTTTTCTTTGATTCGCTCAACGGCAGCTTCACTTTTTATGAAACTCCCAGCTAAAGGCTCCTCTGTTTTGGTTTTCAATTTAATGTCTGCTATATTTATACCATTATTTCCCACATAATGAGCAGTGCTTTCAGGCAGATTCACATCCACACTGACAGTGTGACTTGCACTTGCGGTTTCATCGCAGTTTGCCGTTTCTGAAACACTTTCATTGGGTGGTTTAGGTTCAGAAGCAATCGTATTCTCCTGAATTTTCTTTACGTTTTTCTGTTTTTGAGCCAGTTTTCTGCCCATAATATAAGCATTACTGGCTGTCGATTTAGCTGCCGCCTCTATCTTGTCTACGCCATAAGCACTCTCGGATTGTGGCTTTTCCTCCTGCTTTTGCAGTTCTCCAGCTTCCCGGATATTTTTGCCTGCTTTTTCAACGCTGGACTGCAAGCCTTGCTTAAGCAATTTTCTGGGGTTGTTTACTACCTTGGCTTTAATTTCTTGTTTAATTTGTTGTTTTTCTTTAATTTGTTGTTTTTCTTTAATTTTATCGATATTAAACCACCTCCTGATTTATCGTTAAAATCTAATCGCAAACTTTATATTTATTTAAAACAAAAAACAGGGCAATCAGTTATTTGCATAACTAATTACCCTGTAATCTAAAAGGATTTTACATTTTGCGCTATATTCGGTCAGGAAACACATCAAACATATGAAGCATTCACTCTCGCCGCAGCGAGTAAATGGCACAAAATCTTCAACTAAGACCAAACAAAATCTTCTAAAGTACGTTCTTAACCAGCCTCATCAAAATCATCGCCGCCTCGGCTCTGGTGGCCTTACCCTGGGGGTTGAGGTTATTATGCTCATCACCCTGGATTAAGCCAGCCGAATTGGACCAGGCCATATTCTGTTTAGCCCATTCCGCCACTTGCGCAGCGTCCTGGTAACCGCTAATATCCTTGGTAGCAGAAACGTCAATCTGCTTGAACTTGGCATAGCGCATCAGCATTGCCGCCATTTCCTCACGGCTTACATTGTTCATCGGCTTAAATGTGTTATCCTCATAGCCGTTGACAATACCATTCTCGCTGGCCCAGATAACCGCTTCGCTGTACCACTGACCAGCTTTTACGTCAGTAAATTTAGAAGCTGTTGTAACTTCGGGGCTTTGCTCCAAACGATACAGAATAGTTACCAGCATTGCCCGATTCAGATTGCCGTTGGGGTTAAAACTGTTTTCACCCTCGCCGTTCATCAAACCGGCTTCATACACAAACTTAACCGCTTCATAGAACCACTGGTTTTCCTTAACGTCGCTAAAGTTCATTGCGCCGTTCTGCGGCTGCGCCACAACCTCTTTTTCAGTTTCATTGGTTACGATAAAGGTACTCAAATGATTTACCTTAACCTGCACCATAATCTGCGCATTGTACTTAACGCACTTACCGATAATCGTTTCCACCGTACCGTCAGAACTGATTACCACCACCTTGTAATTCTGCCCCTCGGTGAACAAATCTCGATTGCTTACCGGCAGGTAAACCGTCAAATCGTGGCCGTCAAAGCTGGTGATTGCTTTTCCGTTGGAGGTTACAGTAACCTCGGTTACGCTGGCGTTGGCAAGCAGACTTTCCGCTGCGCCACGCAGGTTGGCGGCCGCCTGTGCCAAAGCGTTAGCCGCGCTTGCCTTAACGTCGTCCTGCTTGAGTTCCTTATTTTCCACATTCAGGCGAATATCTATGCCGCCGGCCTGTTTGGCAATAGACTGCAATACTGCCGCAGACAAATTCAAACTGCCCTGCCTGCTGTTCATATACAGGTTCATTTGCTCTTTGGCCATATCGTTGAGGGAATCAATCGGCAGGCTTAAAGATACGTTGCTGGCGCTGCCCTTAATGTTCGGCTCAATAATGATATTCTTAACGCTGTCGTTCTTAGCATTTTCAATGGCCTTGGTGATTTCCTTAACAGTCATTGTGGCCAGGTTCTTGCCGTCTGCTCCCTCAACAGTGCCTGGGGTGAGGACTATGCCAGATTCGCCGCCTGCCGCTCCGCCGCCTATCGGTTTACTGCTACTGCCGCCCCAGTTGTCGGAGCCTTTCTCAATCTTGTAATCATCGGTATAGTGGAAGACAATCACATCATTATTCTCCAAAAACTGCTCGCTTACGCCCTTGGTGGGGTGTTCACCGTTTAGGGTGTACATCCATCCAGAGAGATTGCCGTTGCTGAACTCAGCCAGCGTTACGCCGTTGCCGGTGATAGCCTCGATATAGTTGCCGCTGGGATTGCGCCAGGTCATACCTGCTTCGGTCAGAGCCTGCTCAAACACGTCCAGAACGGTGGCGTTCAAATCCACGTCATATGCCTTGCGAGCAATCCAGGTTTGCAGATTTCTATTTTTCAGCGTGTGGGTATCTTTATCACTGGTTGGCGCGCCGTGTACGCTGTCGCCCATAAGAGTGAAATATACCCTAATCTTATTCGGATCTACACCCGGATTTCCCGGATTTTGCTCCGGCTTTTTCAGCACCGTAACCTTAAATTCTACGGTCAGGCCGTTATATTCCGCCGTTAGCGTTTGCTCGCCACGCGTATTGGTATCAAAACCGCTAATTTTAATATCGCTCAAATTGAGCTTCATTGTCGAGCCGTCGCTCATGTTCAGCGTGAATACGGCCTTGCTTAAATCCAGTTCATCGCCGATATAATATTCCGCCTTGTATTCGCCGTCGATTGTCAGGGAAAGCGGGATAACCTTGTTGCCGTCAAAAACTGGATATTTTTCATCCTGAACCCAGTTTTTAGCGCTGCTGGCAGAGCTGTTAAGTAAATTGAGCACTGTGCCATCAGCAAATTGTTTCGCCGTCATCGGCTGTGCAAGTTTATCCTTATCCTTGCCCAGTGGATCGTCAGTGCGGTTCATATCTTTTTTATCAAAACCAGTAATTCTCTTACCGTTCTCATCTGTTGGCAATTCCACTGCCGTATTAACATAAATAACTCCCGGCTCACTGCCATGCTCGGCGCTGGTATCAATATATTTTGCCTTGCCGATTGGCTTATCTGCACCGCAATCGTTCAAATAATAGTTATTTTCAAAAATACTGCAAATATTCAGGCCATTCATATAACCAATAATGCTGCCAACGCTCTGTGCGTCAGCGCCAGCGGTTATTTTACCATAATAGAAATTATCTCGAATATAAGCGTTACCCCAGGACTGTACAGTACCCGGTTCGCTGCCAACAATGCCGCCAATAAAATCTTTGCCGGAAATATCCGCCGCCACATAGCTGTTGGTAACTGTTACGCAGGGGGTGTTCGGCGCTGTACCACCGCCGTTATAGCCTGCGCCCAAAATACCGCCCACATAATTGCCGGTAGCGATAATCTTGCCTGTAAAAGCATTGTTAGAAATTTTGAAGAAACCCATGGACTGGCTCTTATTTCCTACGATACCGCCAACAGAATTATTGCCGTAAACTGTGGCAGCACTCCAGCAATTATTGATTGTACCGCTAATGCTGCCGGCAAAGCTGCCAATACTATTTAAGCCGGCGCTGGCCTGCTTATCTGCGTCATAACCGATATTTACGCCTTTTTCAATTTTACAATTTGTTATATTGATTGTATTTGCACCAGAGGAACCTTCTCCTTCGCCAATAAAGCCGGATTTCAAAATGTTGGAACCGCTTTTAATTGTTACATTGCTAATATCTATGGTATCCGGCGTACCTGCTTGATAGCTGCCGCCGGTACCGGCGCTGTAATCGCCGTCTGAACCATAATCCAAATATATTTCACCCAACACTGCTGAATTTTTAATATACGGCGCGTTAATATTCAGGTTTTTAACCGTAGCTTCTCTGGCCACTCTAATCAACGGGGTTTCTGCGCCGTATTCATAGGTCAGCGTAAAATTACCGCCGTCAAATGTGGCGGAAAACGGTTTCAGATTTGCGCCCTTGCTCTCATTGCCGCCCGGAGCCAGCCCCATGCCCGGATAATCTTTGGGCAGGGTAATATCCGCCGTCATCTTGAAGAATTTTCCCTCATAGGTTGTGCCGCTGTTTACTCGCTCGGCCAAGCGCTGAATATCCTCGGCATTGCGCAGCTGCCATGGTTCGGCCTCGGTGCCATTGCCCGGCCAGTCGGTGGGGTCAATAATTTCTTCTTTCTTATCCACAAAAACCGAAAGCCACAAATTGTTATCTTGGCTATCAGTAGAGAAACTATAATCTAAAAATTTAACTGACACTCTCGGTATATAATAGCGGAAACCATATTCTTTATCCGTCAGCGGTGAAAAAATACCATTTATAAACTGTTGGTAAATACCGCCGCTGGTTGTAAGCCCGCGGTAACTCCAACTGTAACTAATTTCCGGATTTTTGGCTTGCACATCATCAGGCAGAGTAACCACCAATTCTACGGGCGTAACATTGGTATCTTCTGCCCGATAATAAAAGCCTTTTTGATATTGATAACTGCTCCCCAGAATTTCATTCAAATAGGCCAGCTTGTCCGCCGGCATATTGGGTATGGCCGTCTTAAACCTGACTATCGGCGTGGGATCATTATACACCGTAACCAATACCTCATCAGATTTGGTGTAAAACTCCTGCTGATCTTCTCCCTCTCCCGTGGTATAACCGGCCACACAGTAATATTTATAATCCCCGGCCTGCTCCACACTCGGCAGATAGTTTTGCTCGGTGGCATTAACCAGCCTTTCCGCCTCGGTATCGTTGGCAATACAATACCATTGATAAGTTACCGGCTGCGTGGCCACCGCAAAAACGCTCAACTCCGCCACTGGCTGTTCTGTTGGGTTCCTAAACGCCGAACTTACGATATATTCAGCCCCCACTGGCTGTTTGGCAAACTGCGGTTCGTCTGTTAGCGCCATTTTAATTAAATTTAATGTGTAGGTATTAGACAGATAATTTTTATGCTCCGATTGTTTATTGACAACAAGATCAACTGTGGCTTTCGGTACGCCGTCATCTTCATTCCAGCTTAACCCGGCCAAATTCAATTCAGTAGCCTGCCCAGCCGGGAAATTCTGGCCGTTGATTGTAATAGAATAATCTTCATTAGCGCCCAAATCAGTATCAATACTGGGCGTAATAGCAATAGCCTGCGCATTTTCATCGGTAATGGATACCTGATACTCCCCGGTTTCACTGGCAAAGGCTTCCGGCATAACAGCGCCCTCGCCAAATTCTAAATTGGTCAGCACCGGCACATATTGGAAGTTAATTATATATTCCGCCAAAATAGCGCAATCGGCCACTGCATGGTTCAGCAAAAAAATTTTTTTGTTAAGCATGCCAGGAGTGATAGACCAATACGCAAATTCTGTTTCATTAAAGTATTTTGTGTTTGGCGAACTCAAAGCGCCGGCTTCAGCTGCCGTCGCCCAGGCCAACTGAGGCATTTGTCGCAAAACCTCATTAGTAATTTGCGGCTTTACCCAAAGGCCAAAGCTTTTGCTGCCAGCTATTTGGCTTTCTGAAACCGTCATGATATATTCATTTATATTTTTATCAAATTGACCTAATAAATTTTCACCTGCAAATTGATCTGTTAAGTCAATTTGAATGTTTTCCAATTTAGGAGCGTCCTCCGCGTTAATCACTTTAATATGCAAAGCCGGGCGCATAAAGATGTTCAAGGCAGTTGTATTCTGCGGTTTGGCCGTAATAATATAATCGCCGGTTTCCGTCAGATTGATTGTAAAATTGCCTTTATTGTCAGTAGGTTTGCCATCTATTTTCGCAAATTCACCGCCATCCTTGCTGGCATATATATCATAATTCTCCAAATATTTTTGAATGCTGCCATCACAAGCGGAAAGCACCGCCGCAAAATCTTCGCCCTTTTTCACCACCACATCCGCAATAAAAAATTGAGAACTTTTTCTTATTCCATTACCTGCAAAAAAAGCTGTCGTTTTTTTTGTACCATTATAGCTATCGGTAATAAAATAATAATAACCGTCAAGCACATTATCTGACAAATTTTTTTCTGCTTTTTTTGCCATTAAGTTCGAATAATTCAGATTTTTATTAGGGTTAACTTCAATGATGAAGAAATTTTTGGCAGTATCAGCCACCGTTTTATTCCAAAGTTTTTTTATAACATCACTCTCAACGGCAAAACCCTCTGTGCCGCCCAGATAATCGTTATGCGCCTTGGCAATCACATCCTGTACCGTTGCCCCCTCCGGCACCGTAACCGGCTTATAGGCCATAACGCTGCCGTCGGCAGCTCTTTGCAGTTCTCCGCCTGCGCCGACAGTCAGATAAACCGTAATATCGGCGGCAAAGGCACTGCCAGGCAATACGCATAATAATAAAAACATTATGCAAAATGCCCAAAATGATGTAGATTTTCTTATTTTCATCATCATATAGTCCTCCCTTTTGTTTGCAATTTAAGAAAATAAAGGTAGCGGCGATATGCAAAAAGCAATACCGCCACTGCCTTATAGTTAATCAAACATTTTTCCTATAAGCGGCCAAATGTTTATTTGTTAGAATTGTCCGCCCAGCTATAATCATAGTAGCCCAGGTCAACATAAATAGTCATGCCATCTTCCAACGCCACGTTGCTCAGATAAATATCGGAGAAAGTAGGCGTAGTTTCGCCGGCTTTTTGCACAGCCACTACAAAACCTGTGCCGATAGAATAAGCAGTGCCATCTTCCACAAAATAATCAGATTCCAATTCCTGATTATTTACATTGTGCACATAGGCTCCAGCAGGTTTGGTAATGCCAGTTTCCGAATCGGTATAAGCGTCGCCCCAGCCGCAATCCAGAGTAACAACTTTTTTGTTGTCCTGTCCCAGATAGTAAATCGCGTCAAAAACGGAAACCTTGTTGCCAAAATAGTTGTCAGTGTTTGCCGGAACATAGCCCTTTACCATACCATTCAGTTCATCAAAAGTAACCGTCGTCTTCTCCAAACCTGGAATCAAGTATTCACCAATTTCACTCAAGCCATCCCACCGCTGGCCGTCATTGTTGCTTTCACTGCAATTCCTAGTAAAGATTACCGTAGCTGTACCTTGCTGGTTATTGGTATCCACTTTATACTGGTCAGCGGCCCAAGCCACGCTGCTCATCGCCATAACCATAGCAAACGCCATAATGGCTACCAATAAAGATTTCAACTTACGCATAAAAATCTCTCCTTACTTAGTAATATAACTGCTCTTAAAAACCGAAACCCTGCACCAAGCCAAATAAATTTGAATTGTTGGCGTTTGGTGTTTGGCTGAATCATCTTAATTTATGTTCAGCTATCCAAATCGTCATACGGCAAGCCCGGTTTTTGCCAGCCCTTACATTACTTTATTTAGCCTTTTTGATTTTTTACATAATCTGCCCAGATGGAAAACAACCATAAAACCTTGCTGACAAACTATGATATTTAGCGACACCCTTGCCGCCGGAAATTCATGCCGTACTTGGCGTGTTTGCCACGCCTGAGTTTTGTGCCTGCAACCGCACAGCAATTCCGCCGCAGCACTTACTTAAACCCATTGGAATCACCTCACAATATAAATTATTTTACCGGACTATCATTTCTGAAAGCCCGGCTTTGGATTGCCTGCCGTTCAAGGCAAACAGCCCAAAGCCGAGTTTTCAAAAGTTATCTTTTGGAGCCAAACCGGGCGCAGTTTTCACTAACTTTCGTTTGGCTCCCATTCACATTTCAAAGACCCAACCATTGCCTCGCTCACCAGCCGTATCACGACCTCCGCCGCCGGCTCTCAGGCACAACCATACATAAAAACGACCAATCTGCCGTCTATCCGCATTTTTCTGGCATTTCTGGCTTCACCTTATCTCAATCACACCACACTTTTCACATCAGTGGGTGCAACATATCTAACTTTTTTGCCCTGCATAATCCCGGCAATCTCCTGCATACATTCCTCAACATAAACACCCATCTGCTTTTTAGCCTCGTCCAGATATATCTGCCGCCGGTGCAGCCTGGGAGCAGCGTCCGGAAAACTCTTCAATCCAGCTAAATGCAGAACCCTTTGCCAATCGTTCTTAAATCGCTTCCTGATATATTCTCCGCCCAAAACCTCATCATATCTAGGCGTGCGCTTGAGTCTTTTAGCCCAACCCCTCACATATTCAAGCAATTCCTCGTCGCTATCACCAGCATGTTGAAATGCAAAATTTTTCTCATTTTGCTGCATTGCCGCCACAATTTTTTTGTGTATTTCCGCCTGGGCAGCAACTTCTCTGGCAAACAAGCCAGGCACATCTTCACGCTCGCAATATGGCGTAGGCTTCCGGCCAATTTTCAACAACAGACTGTCCCAATCGCCAAATCGCCCTTTCAAAACAGCAGCCCCCAAAACATCCGTACAGGCAGGCCCATTGACAAATTCCCCAGCGCAATGCGCCAGATAATTGAGCAGCTTATCGTCGTCGACTTCGGCAAACCGCCGCTTAAATGCCTGCTCTTTTAGCTGCAAAGCCATATTTGCCAATGCCCTGGTTGTTCTATCACCATTACGTTTTCGCTTACTTCTTCCCACAATTTTTCGCCACCAAATTCTATTCATATTTTCAGAACAAAAAAAGCGTGATGAAATTTTGAATTTTCCAAAGGCTACCTTTAGAAAACAAAAATTTCATCACGCTCGTATTTTCGTGACTCCAAGTCGCCCAAACAAACTAACTGACCTGTTTAAGAGCCTGTGCCATGAATATCCTGACTTATGCTTCTGCACCAAAAATTTCTGATGCAAACTGTAATCTCCTTGCCTTCCCATCCAAAACATTGAACAGTGACTAAACGAAGAAACAGCAACAATTCACAGTAGCGAGTTATCTGTCCCGGAATTACACCGGCTTCCTCACGACACGCTTATATAATATATTCTTCTTTTCAAATATCTTTTTTCAGTATACACCCAAATTTTTTAAAATGCAATACCATTTTATAAAATATTATTTTTTTCTGAAAATTTTTTCAAAAAGCTATTGACAATCCTATTTTTCTGTATTAAAATAAATGCATAATTTTAACAACTAAATATTCCAATATAACCTTTCAAATGGGGAAGTCGGTGAAAATCCGACACAGTCCAAGCTCTACTGTGATTGTCAGCGTCAGCTGGCATAAGTCAGGTTACCAATTGAAAAGGGTTTGTTAAAGCCTTTAGGGTGGGAGGCTTGGCAGACTTTATTATTTTTCTTTCAACGATTCCACCAGAGAATCGTTTATTTTTTTGCCATCCACTTCCGGTTGGCTTTTTTTTGTTAAATCTTTCCGTTTACAGCGTGTTGTGTTTTTGGTTCAATTCCCGGAACCAGACATTACTAATATTTTTCTAAATCCACGGTTGAATTTTTTCTGTAAATCTTTAAGTCCGGCTGATTGCTGAAAGTAGGTAGCAATCAGCCGGCTTGAAGAGTTCATTTAGTATCTGTCTAACCTTGAATCTTTCCAGGAGCTGACTTTTTTGTAAGTTTTGTCCTCCTTTCAAGATAAAACTCCTTTCGGTAAGCGTCCTCTTGCTTATATCCAGTTCACAGGATAGAAACAAGAGGACTATTACTATTTATTCTGGCCAGTTGGCAACTTTTTCGTGCTTTCCGCCATTTTTATCCAAACGATAATAAGCATAAGTATCCAGAAAAATATCCTTATCGATTACATTATTCTCAAAAAAACCTGCTCGGCTGTAACCCACAGTATAAACGCCGTCTTCACGCACAACCATGCCGGTGTGCGGCAAAGGCTCTATGTCCGGACTATAATGCGCAGCCCAAGTCAGGTTATCCCCATAATCATAGCCAAGTTGGCCCAATCTGGTTTCCGTACCATCTATTAAGGAAAATTTCATCACATCACTGGCATTCCAGGTATCTCTGCCGACAATAAAGATATCATCGCCGTCAACAACAAAAGAAGTAATTTGCCGCCAATATACTGCCACAGCACGACAGCATCCATTCGTTTTAAATTGCCATACATAATCTTTATTAAGTGTTGACTCTGAATATCCGGTTCTGTCAAATACAGCATATTCAAAGTCACCAACCTGCTGCCGACTATCATTCAATGACCAGGAGCCATTATTAAAGCTGAATGTGCGCTGCACATCTAAATGTCCCTGCGGCTTATGCCAGCTCTTAAAAGTTACTACACCGCTATTTTTTAAGGGAACATATACATAGCCATTTTCCACAAACATTTTTTCATTTTCAGCCACCTTATCGCCAAGTAATTTCAATTTCGTTGGCGTTGGCTCATCATAAATTGTAATCGTTTGCGTAGCATCATCGTAATTTATTTCCACAAAATAAATAGCACAAATATCACGTAGCTTTATATACCATTCTCCATTAACAACAACCGCTTTATAACCGCTTGGCTCCTCGTTGACATAAACCGGCAGGGAACTATCATAGGCCAAGGCATGGTCTGTACCCAAAGCAAATACATTAAACACAATTAAGAAAGCAAACAAAAATGTTTTAACAAAACTTAAAGACTTCACAATATATCACCTCACTCCACCAAACCGTATTTAACCTTAATCCGGTCAAGCTTCTCCAGCATCGGCTCCGCAGCCAGCCACAGGAAAATTGCCGTTGCCGCCCCATGCACGCAATCGAAAGGGAAACCGCTAATCAGATAACTTATCAGCACCGCCCAGCTAAAATCGCCGCCATAAAGCAAAGCCCAACTGCTGTTAATAATACCGCCGTAAACCAGCACAGCCGCCAAAGCCCCAAAAATACACAAGGAAAGACGACTACGCCGCAGCCAGCCCTTGCGGAACAGCACGCCGGCCAAAAAGCCGATTATCCCCATACAAAACATCTGCCAGGGCGTCCACGGCCCCTGCGAAAGCAGCATATTAGATACCAGCATTGTCATAGCGCCCACCAGAAAGCCGGACTCGCCGCCAAAAGCCACACCAGCCACAATCGTCAAGGCCATAACTGGTTTAAACTGCGGCAGCATAAAGAAAGCCGACCGCCCGGCCACGCCAATGGCACACAGCACCGCAATAATCACCAGTTCCCTGGCCTGCGGTTTGCGCCCCTCAAACACCAGAAAGAAAGGCAGCATACATTCCAACAGCACCAGCATCATAATAAAATAATATTTATTATCCTGCAAGTAATACACACCAACAAACAGGGTTAGAGGTATCAGCAGCAATATCATCACCGCCGCCGCAATGGTGCGCCTGGTCAAATGCCGCTGCTCCTTAGCCACCTGCAACACGCTGCCCGTTGGCGGAGCCGAGCGGCGGCCCACCGCCAGAGAAAACACCAACATCACCGTCACAAACAGCAAAGTATCGCCTGCCGTGCTATATGCTTCAACCGCCAAACCGTCAGCCGTAATAATATCGCTTAAATTGCTATTACAAATCGCCTTAATAAACAAAGCCGCGGCAGCCAGGCCGGACACGCCGGCCAGTATCTTGCGCCACAGGGACAGCTTCGGCGGCTGCCAATCCGCACTGCCGGCCTCCGGCTCCGGCAAACGCCAGTCTTCGGCCACCGCCAAAGGAGCCCTCGCCGGAGGTGCGCCGCCGCAAACGGTAATCAAATCCTCCGCCGTCACCGCCTGCGGCACAACGCCCCTGGCCAT
The DNA here is from genome assembly GCA_021771915.1 of Bacillota bacterium. Classification (GTDB taxonomy): domain Bacteria; phylum Bacillota; class Dehalobacteriia; order UBA4068; family UBA4997; genus Avidehalobacter. The sequence goes on along the minus strand of JAETNY010000017.1, from coordinate 13,990 downwards.
GCGGTTGGCCGTCGTGGTGTAAAAGCTGTTGCCAGAAAAAAACTGCCGCGGCCCGGCCTCCGTCACCACGCTGCCGTCAAAAAACAGGGCGCAGCGGTGCGCATAAGCCGCGCAAAACTCAACATCGTGGCTCACCATCAAAATAGTTACACCCTTTGCCAACAAAGTCTGCAAAATCTCGGCCAGTGCCTGCTTAAACTCAGCGTCCAGCCCCTTGGTTGGCTCGTCCAGCAGCAAAATATCCGGAGCCAGCAGCAGCACCTTAGCCAATGCCGCCCGCTGCTGCTCGCCGCCGGAAAGGTCGTAAGGGTGCCTGTCCAACAACTCCGCCAGCCTGCACAGTTGCACCACGCCAGACACATTCTGCTCCTTTTGCGCCTGGCTTAATTTGCGCCCCTGCAATATCTCAAACAAATCCTCCCGAACAGTTTTTTTCACAAACAAAGTTTGCGGATTTTGCGGCAAAACGCCCACGCTGCCTTTTATCTGCACATCGCCCCGATATGGTTTAAGCAAACCGGCCAGCAACTTCAGGCTGGTGGTTTTGCCGGTGCCGTTGCCGCCAAGCAAAGCTAGCAATTCCCCTTTTTGCACCTGCAAATTAAGCCCCTTAACTACGTCCGGCAGTTCTTTATCATATTTAAACCACAAATCCTCTGCTGCAATTACCGGCTCCTTTGGATATGTATAAACCGGCTCCGCTGGCAGTAAATCTGGCTGCATTTGCCCGGCAATCTGCTCCAGCCATTGTTTACCCTCCGCCACCGTCACCGGGCAGGCCGTGGCCTGCTCAGCTGGCGTTGCCGCCCAAACACGCATTGGCGTTGGCATAGCCAAAAACATATTATGTCCCATTGTTTTCAGGCTCTCGCCAACCTCCGCCGGTTTGCCGGTGCAGATAAGCCGCCCCTTGTCCAGCACAGCCACCCGGCCGGCCAGCGGAAAAGCCTCCTCCAGCCGGTGCTCCGTCAGTATTACGCTAACACCCAGTTCCCGATTAATCTTGCCCACCGTGGCCAGAAAATCCGCCGCGGCAATCGGGTCCAGCTGCGAGGTAGGCTCGTCCAAAATCAGCAAATCCGGCTGCATAACCATAATGGCGGCCAAATTCAACAGCTGCTTTTGGCCGCCGGAAAGTTCCGTAACATTCTTGTAAAACCAATTTTGAATACCAAAGTATGAGGCCATCTCTGCCACCCGGCGGCGAATGGTTGGCGTATCCATTCCCAAGCTTTCCAGACCAAAGGCCAGTTCATGCCAAACCTTATCCGTCACAATCTGGTTATCCGGCGATTGCTGCACAAAACCAATCCGCGCGCTTTGCTCACGCTGGTCAAGCTCGGCCAGCGGCCGGCCGGCAAAGCGGATTTCTCCCTGCCGCTCCCCGTGCGGAGCCAACACCGTTTTCAGCTGCCGCAGCAGCGTAGATTTTCCGCAGCCGGAGGGGCCGCACAACACCAAAAATTCGCCCCGACCCACGCTCAAATCTATATCCGTCAGCGTCAGCCGCTTCTGCTCCGGATAAGCAAAGCTGAAATGCTTAATTTGCAATATATTTTCCATTATTTTACCTGTTTCCTAAATATTTTATAAATGTCAGCTAATATCAATAAATGCATAATCACCGGACTCCAGCAGCTCGCCCAACTTAAACTGCAAAGACCGCCGAAAAATCGGCCCGTCCACCGCCAGCGTGTGATACTCGCCGTTTTCACCGCAAACGTCAACCCCGGCCGCCTGCATAACAGCAACGGCCGCCTCATCCAAACAGCAGCCCAGCAGAGAGGTTGGCAAAAGCCGCCGGTTCACGCTTTTAATCAAACAGCGATAGCCCAAAGCCAACAGCTCCTGCACCAACGCCGCCCGCCCCTGCCGCCAAAGCGAAAAGCAGGCCGCAAGCCCCACCACCTGGCAGCGTTCCTCCTCCCAGCGGCGGTTTTCCGCAATATCAATATCGCCAAAACAAACGGCCTCCGCACCCATTGCCTTGGCCTGAGCCAACCCGGCCTCAAATGCCTGCGCGTAATCATCGCCGGTCGTCGGGCAAAGCAGAATTGGCAAACCCAACACCTCCGAGTAGCGTTGCAGCATCTCATTATCCGCCCCATGAAAATAGGAGCGGCCCGCTGTTTCATTAAAGCAAATTACCAGACAAACCGCCTCGTTGCCCTGGGCCAACATTTTATGCAGAGCCAGCGTGCTGTCCTTGCCGCAGCTGTAAGACATAGCAAATTTCATAGTAAACCGCCCCGTTTCAGCAACCCCTTTTGCTGGGCCACCATTTGGCGACGCTCCTGCCGGCTGCCGGCGTTAAATTCATGCGTCAGATAAGCCGGGTTAATCCGCGCCAAAGGCGGCAAAATTGTTTTGTCCGTCCAGGGCAAATGCTGGTCAATTCGCAGCACATAATTATAGCAATAGCCGGTACGCTCGGCATAGTCTGCGCTCGCCCACCACTCCGGCAATTCGCCAATATGCTCCTTAACATATGCGCCGCTCAGCGAGTAATGCAGGTGCACGCCGCGCACCGCCTGCGCCAGGCTGCCATGCTTATCCAGCATTGCCTGCACATAGGCCGCGCCCTGCGCTTGGGTTTGCAAATTTCGGTTGCAGTTCATTAAATGCCCCACGTCCAGCATAATTCCCTTGCGCGGATAGTTGATACCCTCCAACAGACGGGCGGTTTCGGCAGGCTCCGTAAAGGTGAAGCCCGGCCACCATTGATTTTCCACCAAAAATTCCCAGGGCGCGTCGGCGGCGTAATCGGCCAGCAAGGCGTTAATAAGCTCCAAGGCCGCGTCGATAACCTCCGCGTTGCAGTGCTGCCATTGATAGGTCAGCCCCTCCGCCAGCGAAACATCAGAAACGTGAAACACCAGATAACGCGGCCGCAGCCGCTCCGCTCTGGCTAAATCCTCCTGATAGCGGCGCAGCAGACAATCCGGCCCCCAGCCGCCGTAATGCTCAAAGGCAATCGCCATACTGCCAAACTTATTTTTAACCGTCGTCTGCCGGTTGCGAAACATATCCAGCCAATCCGGGAAAAAGGTCAGGTGATAGCCCTGCACTAGCCCCTCCGGCAAATCCGCCGGTATATCCTCGCCGGCCCAGATGGCTTCAATGCCGGCGCAGCCCAAAGACGCCGCCTCCCTTTGCAGACTGCGCCAACCACCATATTCCGCCAGAATTTCATTTAACAGCGGCAGATTAAAGGTTTGCAACATTGGGCAGCTCCTCCTCTCGCAGCTTTTTGTCCGTCATTTTGCGCCAGCTCCAATCCGCACAGATATTGATGAGCAGCGGCGTCAGGCACAGCGCCAGATACACCAGATAAAAGCTAGCAGCAAAGGGCGAGAGCGTCGCCCCTTTCATGGTGGGAAAGTAACGCCAGTACAAGCCGCCGGCCAACCAGCCAGAGAGGATATATAGGCCGCAGAAAAGCAGCCATACTATGGCGTTTTTGTCGCGCTCCTCCCAGCGGTAAATGCTGAAAGCGGTGCGCCCCGGCAGGCCATAGCCGCGGCTTTTCATACTGTCCGCCGTTTCAATGGCGTTTTCCAAAGCCCAGGTTACCATAATCGACAAAATGGTGATAGCGTTTTTCAGCCGTTGCAGCAGGCTGCCGCTGCCGGCATCGCGCCCCACGCATTGCTGAGCCAGGCTCACCTGCCCCAGCTGCGCCTTAAACTTGGGCACAAAGCGCAGAGTCATCGAAAGCACCAAGGAGAGCGCAGGAATAAGCCGCCCGAACAGATATACAAACTTGTCCGAGGTAAGCACCGCCGAATAACAGCCAAACCAGAGGATTACCGCAATCAGCATACTAGCCGCCGCCAAGCCGTAAATTATGGATTCCAGCGTCAGCGGATTGCCGCTGGGCAGATAGGTTAAAATCGTGGCTCCCTGATGATTAAAAGCCGGATTGATAACTGCCGTCAGCAGCAGCAGCGGCAGCATTATGCACAGGGCCAATTTAAGCGCCCGACGGCCGTTCAGGTACAGATTATAGGCAAAAGCCGCCGCCAGCGAAATTGCCAAACAGGCTGGATTCATCAGGCACATACTAAAAACCAGCACCAGCGCAAAATATAAAAAGTTCACCAGCGGATGATAACCGCTGAAAGTATCCGTGTTCTTCAATATTATTTACTCCAATCAACTACCAACAGCCTGGCCGCCGCCCACGTCGCCGCCGCGGTTGCAGGTGAAAACCCACTCAATCACATCGCCGTTTTGCAGCTGATAGCGCGAGCAACCATAGTTGGGAAACCAACCGTTCACCTTATACATCCAACCGCTGCCCTCGCCGCAGTCAAATTCATACAAATTGTGGATACCCTCAATGTAGGCGGAATTATACATCGGCGTGTTGCTGAATTCCATATGAATACTGTTCTGCTTGCAAGTACGCTGCAACACGTTAAACACCGATTCCCCCTCGTAAAAGGTTACGGTCTGGGCCGGCAGAATAACGCCACCCTCCGGCACCAGCTCCGTTTTCTCCGGGTTCAGCCAGTCCGGGTTATCCAGAATTGTGGCGCAGGAGATGGAAATGGTGCAGGTGTAAGCCGCTTCGCCAATCACTGCCTCCTGCGGCTCCACCGGCAGGGGTTTACCCTCCGGCACTGGGTCGGTATTATACTTATCCTTGCCGGTTTCCGGGTTGATTTCCATACCGCCACTACGCTCATCAGCGTTTGGCTTCTCCGGCGTTTCTACCGCCGGTTCTTCCTCATTCTCCGGGCTTGTTGCCGGCTGCTCCGCCAAAGCGACAACAGGCTTGCTCCAAACGTCTGCCGGCAGACTTGCCGGTAATTCTTTAGCTGCGACGGTCTGTCGTTCAAACTGAACCGCCGTCTGCGTCTTATCGCCCACGCTCCAGCCCTGCAAGCCGGGGGCGTTGCCGCCCCACCAGAACAGGGCGGCTAAAATTACAATAATTATCCCGGCGGCAATTAGCCTATTCTTATGTTTTGCCATAACGTCCGCTCCTTAAAGTCGCCCAGCGGCGGAGAGCATATTATAAAGCATTTCGGCAATTTCAGCTCTGGCAATCACCTTGTTCGGCTCCACCGTCAGCGCGCTGTCGTCCAATATCCCCTGCTGATAGCAAAAGGCCATTGGCACACGGGCATAATCCGCAATTTGGGTATAATCGCTAAACTGCGCCAGAATATCTCTGGCCGCGTTAGCGTCCAAATCGTTCGCCAGGCCGCATTTGGCCGCCGCCCTGGCCACCATAGCCGCCGCTTCCTGCCGGGTGATGGTGCTGCCCGGAGAAAATTCATTGGCCGCCGTGCCGTTTACTATCCCCTGCGCGTTGGCGGTGTCCACATATGCAGCGTACCAAGCATTCGCTTGCACGTCGGCAAACACGCCGCTTTTAGCGGTTTCCAATCCTAAAGCGCGCACCACAATGGCGCAAAATTCCGCTCTGGTCATATTGCCCTCCGGACGGAAGTTCAGCTTGTCCCCGGCCTGCTCGCCGGTAATAATCCCCCGGCCGGCCAGCGTTTCAATGGCCGCTTTAGCTTCGGCAGAAACTCCTGCCAAATCGGCAAAATCAACGGTTTTAGTTTCCACTGCTGGTTTTTGCTCCGGTTCCGGCTTCGCCGTCGCCTGTTTTTGCACGTCGGACATATCGTAAAGCGCAGTTTGGCCCGCATTAGCGCGCTTAATCGCCGCCATCGCGTAAAGCCCCTGCTCGGAGGACATCAAACTGTTGCCGCCGCCGCTTTGCACATGCAAAAAGCCCTGGCCGGACTGATAAAAACTCAACAGATTATCCAGCAGGCTGTGTCCCTCTTTAATAAAACGGCTGTCGTCCAGCGGAATTTCTAAAGCGGTCAAGGCTACAATCACCTGTACCACGCTTTCCGAATTAGCCTCGCCCCAGGAGGAGAAGCCGCCCTCCTTATCCTGCACAGAGGAAAGCCAGCTCAAAGCCTTGTCCGTGGCCGCTTTAACCTCTGCCTTGTCCTGATAATTGCTCAAAGCCTGCAAAGCCATGCCGGTCATATCCACGTCGGAGGCGGTGGCCGTCTTGCCGGCGAGAGCCCAGCCGCCGTCGGCCAGCTGCGCATCCAAAATAGCCTGCAAGTACATTTCCCGGCTGGCCTGCGTTTTGGCCGCCGGATTTTGCGGCACGGCATAATTGCCGCAATCCAAAGCAATTAAGGCCCAGATGGGGCCGTTCAACCCCTGCCAGACGGTGGCATCATAATCCCCAAGAGGAGTCAGTAAATTGTAGCCGCCCACATTGGCCGGGTCGCGGCCAATCGCCGTCAACGCCAGAATAACACGGGAATATTCGGTGTATTTGCGCTCATGTAGCACGCCGCCGCAATCCTTAACATAATCCACCACGCCGCTGTAATAATCATCAAAATAGGACTGCGGCAGATTATAACCGCTGCGTGCCAGGCCAATTACCGCCCATTCGCCGCCGGTGGAGCCAATCGCCGGTTTTTTCACCGTATCGGCAATATACTTGACCGCCTCCTGCACCACCTCGTTTACCTTAGCGTCCTCATAAGCATAGGCCGGCATCGCTGGAAGCGACAGCAGTGTGAGAACCAACGCTAAAATTACCGCTAAAATACTACTCCTTTTCCGCATAAAAACACATCTCCTTTTTCATTAAACATTATTATGCAACTTTGGCCACAAGGCCCTAACACCCTGTGGCTTCAGCTGTGAAAACAACATTATCCTAAAACATTTTTAACCAGCCGCATCAGAATCATTGCCGCCTCGGCTCTGGTTGCCTTACCCTGCGGATTGAGGTTGTTATTCTCATCGCCCTGGATAAGACCAGCAGAGTTAGTCCAACTCATATTTTGCTTGGCCCATTCCGCCACCTGCGCAGCATCCTTGTAGCCGCTAATATCCTTGGTTGCAGAGGTGTCAATCTTTTTGAACTCGGCGTAACGCATTAACATTGCCGCCATTTCCTCTCTGGTTACGTTGTTCATCGGCTTGAAAGTCCCGTCCTCATAGCCGTTCACAATGCCGTTCTCGCTGGCCCAGATAACCGCTTCGCTGTACCACTGGCCGGCTTTTACGTCAGTGAACCTGCCAGCGGCTGCAATCTCCGGACTTTGCTCCAGACGATACAGAATGGTTACAAGCATTGCCCGGTTCAGATTGCCGTTGGGGTTAAATGTGTTTTCGCCCTCACCGTTCATCAAACCGGCCTCATAAACGAACTTAACCGCTTCATAGAACCATTGGCTTTCGTTCACATCTGCAAAGTTCATCGTTACCTTGGCGATTTCGGCTTTCTCTTTCTCGGTGGTTACGATAAAGGTGCTCAAATGGCTTACTTTCACCTGCACCACCAGCTCGCCGTTTACACGCAGGCATTTGCCGATAAGCGTTTCCACCGTACTGTCAGAACTCAACACAACCACCTTATAGCTTTCGTCCTTGGCAAAATGCTTGCTATCAACCGGCAGATTGATGGTCAGCTGGTGGCCGTCAAAAGTGTTAATTTCCTTACCGTTGGAGGTAATCGTCACGTTAGTTACGCAGGCGTTCGCAAACAGCGTTTCCATAGCGCCTCTGAAAATTGCCGCCGCCTGTTGCAAAGCGTTGTTCACCTTTGCGTTGACTTCTTCTTTTTTAGTGTCCTGCTCGCTCACATTGATACGAATATCCACGCCGCCGGCCTGCTTGGCAATCGACTGCAAAGCCGGGTGGGGAATAGCCAGGCTGCCTTTGCTAGTGTTCACATTCAGGCCGATTTCCGCAGCTGCAATATCCTTTGCGGAATCCACTTTCAGGCTGACGGTTATTTCCTTAGCCTTGCCGGTGTTCTGCGGCATAATGGTAATGCTTTCCGCCTTATCTTTTTGCGCCTTTTTCAGCGCGTCTACCACGTCTTTAACGCTTATCTCCGCCGTAGCCGCACCCTTAGCGTCAATGTTGACCTCCGGAGCCAAGATTGAGGTTTTCTCGCCGGACACGCCGGTCAGCCCGCCGGAGCCGCCGCTCATGCTGGGGTTGGGGTCAATATCCTCGGCCTCCTGCCATTTGTTGCTGTTATCCTTATTATCAGTGTAATCATCGACATAACGCCAAATGATAACGTCGCCGTTTTTCGGCCAATAATAACGCAAACCTACATTAGGATACCTGCCGTTCACCAGATATTTCCAACCGCTGCTGGGAGCGTTATCAAATTCAGTCAGCCAGAAGCCGCCCAACACGGCCGGAGCCTGAATGCTACTGATATAGCTATACTGGCCCTCTTCAAAATTTAGCCCTTTCTGGCTCAGGGCCTCCACAAAAACATCATAAACCGTGCTGCCATCAGGAACGGTTATATTCATAGTCTTAATCCAGTTGATATATTTTTCGTGCGTGTCTGCGCCCTCATGCTTGTTATCACCAATCAGGCGAAAAGACACGGTAATCGTCTTAGCGTCCGGGCCGGGGTTGGGTTTGCTATCCGGGTTTAGCAGCTTTAAGCCGGCAATGGCCGCCGCCAAAGCTTTGTCCGCCGCCTGCAAATCCGCTTCGGTATAAGCTCCTGCCAACAGCTGCTGTGCAGTATTTTTGGCCGTCTGCAACGCCTGCCAGCTTTCCGCCGTGTAATCAGCTTCTCGCAAACTCTCGGCTTCCGCCAAACGCTGTTGCAGCATCGCCAAACGATTAACATCGCTTAAATCATAAATGAAATTTTCTGCATTGGCCTGGCGTAGATAAGCTTCAAAAGCCAACACCGCCTGCGTGGTGCTCATAATCTGCGGCGCGCGATCCGCGGCGTAATGCTTGTAGCCGCCGCCCTCTGCGGCAAAGCTGGCGATGTTTGTGAGCATATTGACGGCAAGATTAGGCGCAAAACCACTTTCCGGCAACGCCGGGTTGCGGTTTAAGGCGGCAAGCGCCAAAACAACCTGCGCCGTGCCCTCCACATTGCTGTTAAAGCCGCAATCCGCGCTCATTTGGCTTTGCAGATAAGCCAAAGCCTTGTCCACGGCTTCCTTAACGTCAGCCCGGTTGGTATAATAAGGCGCCAAAGCCTGCACCGCCATCGCCGTCATATCCACGCTGGCCGTTACGTTGTCCGTCAGGCCAAAGCCGCCCTCCGGGTTTTGATATTGCAAAATCAATTCCGTCGCCAGCTTGTCCCTTGTCCAAAGGGCGCCGGCAGGCTCGGCATAATCCCGGCTGTCCAAAGTCAGCAAGGCCCACATCGGCTCATTGCCGCCCTCGCCGATACGCTCTGAATTACAAAGCATATCAATAAAATTCAGCCCACGGAAATCCGCCGCATTTTCCCCCAAAACGCTCAGAGTTAAAGCCACCCTGGCAATAGTCGTCGGTTTGGTTTCCGTTGCGCCGGGGTTGTTCTGATAAGCCGCCGCCACGGAATCCAGATAAGCTTCCAGCTTGGCCGGGTCAATGGTCTGGCCGGAACGGCGCAAAGCAAAAATTTCCCATTCATTGCCATAGCGATATTCCACCGGCGCGTTGGCCGTCAAATAAGCCGCGCCGGCGGCAATGCCGGCCCACGCCAATGCGTGGTTATCAGCGTCCGGCAGAGCCTCGCCCGGCGTTACCGTAACCGTAAATTCAACAGGCTTGGCGTTGCCGGTTTTATCCTGCGGCGTGCCAACCACTTTAACCTCGCCGGCCCTTACGCCAATCAGCTTAAACTTATCGTTGGCTTCGCAGGGTTTGGTTCCGTCCGGTTTTTCCTCCCAAATAATAGGCGAACCGTCCGTTTCAATCCGCACCACGCCCTCGCCGCTGAAGCTCCAATCCATAGCCGGCTCGGTAACGCACAGGCCGTCCGCCGATTTGGGGCCGCTGAAAGTAATCGGCAGCGGAATTTCCGCATTCTCTTTAACCGTCAGCCTGGTTTGCGCAATACTAACCGTCTGCACCGGATTTTCATATTTAATTGTAACCTGTGAGGTTCCATCCACACGGGGCTGCGCGCCCTCCTCCGCCACCACGGCGGTTAAGGTAACCGTGCCGGCCGCTTTAGGCAGGGCGGCAATTATCATACTATTTTTACATTCCACAATCGTATCGTCGCTGGAGGTCATCTGCCACTTATCCCGATAACTGGCGTTTTCCGGCTCCACAATTACGGTGCCTGCTTTATGGGACAATGTTAAATCCAGAAAATCACCCAAGGGCTGGCCATTAGGGTTGCGCTGGTGAATATAATATTCGCCAGCCGGAGCCGGTTTAATACTGGTAACCGCCACAAACGCAGACACAATATTAATGGTAATTTCCTTGTCCTGATATTTAGCGGTCAGCGTCATTTCGCCGGGTTCTTCGGCATAAATACTGTTATTTACCCGGTGCAAACTGCCGGTGTGCGAAAACTCAACCTGGCTTACAGCAATATCCTGCCAGGCGTCTGCACCGGCCAGCTTAATTTGCGGCGTAAGGGTTTTATGTTCGCTGCCCTGCAAAGTCAGAGTATCGCCAACCGGCTGGCCGTCAATCGCCAAACGAAATTCATCAACGGCTTCGCCCTCAACCACCGTTACCGTAAAGCGCGCCAGCTCCGTGGAACCGCTCTCCTCAGAACTGATTGCTACCACCTCTGCGCTGCCCGGTTTATATATGCTTAAAGTACCATCTTCATTAACCAACAAAACGTCTTTATTGCCAACTATTGTATCTTGCCAACGCGCTACGCCCGGCATAGAAAAAGTACCAACCTTGTAGCGGTCATTTCCCACCGCCACCGCGTCCTGCAAGCTTACCTCAAAACCGTCCGAGGTTTTAAACTCGACCGGCTGCTTACCCTCCTTCAGATAGTTAAAGGTTATCTTCATATCTTCCGGTGGTATATATTCCTGCGCCTCGCCCAAATGCGGATAACCCTCGGCGGAAAGCGTCCATTCCTTGCCGCCCTCTTTGTGAGCGTTCAACAGGTCAATAAATGTCTGGCTGTAAAAATCCTTGCGTGCTTTTTCTGCGCAATCAGTAATTTGTACGCCCTCCACGCCGACAATTTGGCTGGCTGCACCGGTCTGGTAATAGCAATTTTGCAGCATGCTGTTGGCCTCCGTGCTGCCGACCAATGCGCCAACGCTACCGTTTGCCGTGTTGACACCCTTGCCGACCACATTGCCAGCCACCCAGCTGTTCACAATCGCACCGCCGGATTGCAGCTGACCCACCAGGCCGCCGGTATGCTTCAAATTGCCGTTCTGTCCATTGGTGGTAACATTTGCCAAAGACCAGCAGTTGATAATCAAACCCTGGCTGGCCCCGGCAATCGCCCCGGCATTGTTGGCAGAAGCAACGCCGCCTTTAACGCCCAAATTTTGCACAACTGCATTTGGGCCGAGCGATTTCCAAACATAATTTTTATTGCTAAGGGTTATGGTATGGCCGTTGCCGTCAAAAACAGCGTTCATTTCTGCTGGAAAATAATAATCTGTAGATTTAATTTCCAAATCAGCGTCCAGGCGATAATATTTACCAGCCTGCATATTTCCCAAACCACTGACGCTTGTTATGGGAATAACTTCCTCGCCGCTCAAATCAACAACCGCCAAAATACGCTCTGTTAAACCATTAAATGCAGCGTTCAGCTTGTCAGTTGCATTAACCACCACATCTTGCTTTAGCGTTTCCTGCTGTAAAATGCCCTGCGCCTTGCTCAATGCCTCAACATAGGCAGCCCAGCTGTCCGCAGTATAAACTTTACCGGTATCAACAGCTTGGGCAACAGCAGCCTGCAAAGCGGCCATTTCTTCTGGCGTTGCTTCGGGAGCCTCGACCACAGTGCGCTTTAATGTCAGCTTATCACCGACAACCTCCCATTCCAAATCGCCTGCCGTAACATCACGGTTTTGGTTAAGCTGTTCCAGATAATCCGTAGGGTCAAAATTTGCTGCGTCAGGAATTAGCGTGTTGTTACCAACTAATATTTCAGTACAACTTGACAAGCCCTCAGAAGAACCTATTCTGTCAACGCCAACGCCAATACAAACTGTTATTATAGGATTTGCACCATAGGCGGCATTTGCAAGCGAGCCCCAAGCATCCGCATTGCCTTGTGTTAAAGTTCCGGCGTAAACACAGTTGTTCATCACACCACCAGTGGAAGAAAACTGCGCAACCAAACCGCCAACAAACCTTGGCATCAAACCACCGGCAGACCCAGTATAAGTTACATCAGTATAAGAAATACAATTTCTCACCGTTCCGCCGCAATTATTAGAGGTCAAAGAAGAAATGTGCGTGGAACCGCTTGTAACTGCCCCTGCCAAAATCAAATTACTAATTATAGAACCTGAATTCAGGTTTTTAAAAACAGGATTGCCAGTTAAGGTTATTGTGTAACCATTACCATTTAACACACCAGCAAATTCTATTGGCTCCCAGTCCGCCGGCAGCGTAATATCCGCCGCCAAAACAAACTGACTGCCCTCAGCCGCACTTGCCAACTGCTTCAAATCCTCCGCCGTGCTTATCTCAATCGGCTCGTCGCCAGCCAATGGCATAATATATGTATCCAGATTGTTTTTATAAACCAAATTATCCAGCTCGCTATCAGTGGCTAACGCCGTGGTTGGCAGCATACCAACCAACATTGCCAATGTCAACAACAGGCTAAGCGCCCGGCTTTTAAATCTTTTCATTTTGTTTGCCTCCATTTCTATGATTTTGTAAATCTTCAACTTGAAGCAAATGGCAAACATACTATATAAAAAAGGAAATGCCTGCAACAGCATTTCCCGGAAAAATCAAACATTTTTCTTTATGCTGCCATTTGCTTCATAATGTAAAAACAGAGCGGCGTATATTCAGTCATCTTGCAAAAATGGCGCGCAAAACAGAACAATACACCTCCCCCATTTCACAATTACGTGTTGCAAAATGACAGCAGCTTCCAGCAGGCATTCTGACTCATGCCGCCAAGCGGCATATACAGTAGCACGACTGTTCAGGCATCTCACCTGATTCCCCTTTCAAATCGCCACAGGCTTAAAAAGCCCAGGCAATACTGGTAGCCGGTAAATCGTTTACAAATGTAAATATTAAATTATTACTCCTTTCTTATTTTTTGCAACAAAAAAACCTTTTCCACCAACCGGGAAAAGGTTAAATAACAATGAAAGATAATTGCTTTTCATCCCTGGCCCGGAAATTAGCAGATAAATTCCGGCAGGTTTCCTGACTTATGGTTCTTCCTCCAGAGAGCCTTCTCAGCTTTGCAGCCAATGGCATTATTCTCTTTTGTCCCCAATTACAGTAAAGGCAGCTGTGTGGGATTTGCACCCACTTCCCTTTTCAAGCTAGCATATAGAGGCATAGCTCACCGAAAATATTTTTTTATGCCTAAATGATAACACTTTCCAACACATTTGTCAATATTAACTTTAATCATTATAAAAAATATAATTTATAGAAAACAATTTCAACAAAATTTCAATGATTAACAAACTTACGCCAGGTCTTTTAATCTCGTTGTCATCAGCTTAAACAGCCTAGTATGCTGGGGAAAACTATCCGCAAAAGGCACGATGGCGCTGCCACATTTTAACAGCCCGTGGCCAAAATCCACATTGGTTATATAGGATAACTGATTATCTGAAATGTTAAGCAGCCTAGCCAGTTCCACTCTATCCGTTGCAGCCTGATTGAGCATTACCAAAAATTCAGAGTTGGCCAGCATCGTTCTGGCCGTATGACTCTGGAGAAGGTCATCTACATTCTGGGTTAACCCGGTCGCACAGGCGCCGTACTTTCTGACACGCTTCCAGAGCGTGAAAAGGAAATTGGCCGAATACTCATGCTGGAACAGCAAATAAATCTCATCAATGTAAATCCAAGTGTTCCGCCCCAGCTTACGGTTGCGGATTACCCGGTTGAACACACTATCCAGCACCACCAGCATACCAACCGGCAGCAGCTGCTTGCCCAAATCCCGAATGTCATAGCAAATGATCCGTGAGTTAGTATCCACATTGGTGGGCTTGGCAAAGGTATTTAAGCTGCCCTCGGT
>JAETNY010000032.1 GCA_021771915.1 Bacillota bacterium | reverse complement strand
GAAATACAAAAAGCGATCGGAGGTGGTTAATGTGGGCAGGGTTATCAGTACGGCAATACAATTTATTGACGGTTTCACAAGACCTTCAAGGGAAGTCATACAGAGTATGCGCCAAATGGGGAATGAGGCGATAAAAGCCGGAAAGCAGATCCAAAACGCCGGTAAAACGATAGCAAACGCCGGTGCCACATTGACAAAGGCAGTAACCCTCCCGATCGCGGGAGTAGCAACCGCAGCTATAAAAATGAGCAATGATTTTGAAAATGCTATGGCAAAAGTAGGAACTATTGCAGATACAACCAACACGCCTATGACGGCATTGAAAGAGCAGGTTATTGATCTTTCAAATGCCGTAGGTGTAGGGGTTACAGACATAGCGGAGGCGCAGTATCAAGCAATATCGGCGGGAGTTGATACGGCGGCGAGTGTTGATTTTGTAAGCACAGCAGTAAAAGCCGCAAAAGGCGGCTTTACAGATACCACAACAGCGGTAGACGGATTGACAACGGTATTAAATGCCTATGGTTTTGAGGCAAGCAAGGCGGCAGAGATTAGCGATCAGATGCTACTTGCACAAAATTTTGGTAAAACATCTTTCGGAGATATGGCGAGCAGCATGGGAAAAGTAATCCCGATTGCGTCAAGCCTTAATGTATCAACAGAAGAATTATTTGGCAGTATTGCGGTACTTACAAAAAACGGTATTGCAACAAGCGAGGCAGTAACCGGATTAAAGGCGGCGTATAGCAATATTCTAAAACCTTCAGCAGATGCAAGCAAAACAGCGCAGCAACTAGGATTAGATTTTTCATCAGCACACCTGCAAAGCGTAGGTTGGGCTAAATTCCTAGATGAAATAAAAGAAAAGACTGGCGGGAACGCCGAAACAATGGCAAAGCTGTTTGGATCAACAGAGGCGTTAAACAGTGTTACGGTACTTGCGGGAAAAGGATCAGCAGACTTTGCTAAAGTATTGGGGCAAATGGGCGATGCGGCAGGAATGACACAAACAGCATACGAAAAAATGTTGACACCAACGGAACGAATGAACATATCGTTCAATAAAATAAAAAATTCACTAATACAGTTTGGCGCGGCATTAACACCGGCATTTGATAAGGTTGCAGGAATTATTGGTAAAGTTGGTGACAAACTGAATAATTTGAGCGAAGGGCAGGTCAATGCTATTGTAAAATTTGCGGCGATTGCGGCGGCGATCGGTCCGGTGGTAATGGTTTTTGGAAAAGTTGTTACAGCGGTAGGAACCGCGCAGCGGATATTTGGAACGATCACAAAGACAATAGCGAATTTTGGCGGCATCATGGGCGTTATCACAAGCCCCGCAGGAATAGTGATCGGCGTACTGGCTGCAATCGCTTTAGCGGCATTTTTAATTATAAAAAATTGGGATAAAGTCAAAGGTTTTCTGCAGGGCGTTGGCAGTTGGTTTAAAAATGCGTTTGAAAAGGCGGGCTTTTCGGTTGAGGGCTTTAAAAACAAGTTTACATCAATCGGGAACACGATCGGCAGCATAGCGGGGAAAATAAGCGGCTTGTGTAAGTCCGTAGCGGGGATATTTAAGAAAGAATTTGCAGGCGACATAAAAGAAGGCGCAGTAGAGGCGGGCGGCATACTGGAAACGCTTGTAGGCGGTACAGTGGCGGCTTTTGACGGCATTGTAACAGCGGTTGACAAGGGGCTGCAGGTATTCGATGCGCTGTTAAGTTTCTTTACCGGTGCATTTGCCGGTGATTGGGATAACGCGGCGCAGGGTTTTAGAAACAGTCTAAAAAATATTTTCCCTCCGGATATGGCAGAGGGATTAACAAAGGCTTTTGATACAGTAATGCCGGTAATAAAGGCGGCTGTATCGGGAGCGAAGGCAATGTTTGGCGGGCTTGTGCAAGATGTAAAGAAAATATTCGGGGGCATTACAACGGTATTTAAGGGCATCGGCACAATGCTAAAAGGAATATTCAGCGGCGATGCAGAAACCGCCCTAAAAGGGTTTCAGACGGCAGCAGGTGGCATTGTAGACACCATAGGAAATATATTTAAGGCAAAGATAAACGCAATCAAAAATTTTGTTGTGGGCGCGTTCTCTACTTTCCTGCCGGAAAGCGTTGTTAAAAAAATCGCAGGCGTGTTCGATGCGGTGGCGAGTGCGTGGGATATTGCGATCGGTGCCGCGAAGGGTTACATCAGCGGTTTTGTGCAGGCAATAAAGCCACTGATCGAAAACATAAAGACAATTTTTAAAGGCGTGGCGCAGTTTGTAAAGGGTGTGTTTACCGGAGATTGGAAGGGCGCATTGAATGGGCTGAAAACCATAGCAAGCGGCGCATTATCCGGTTTGGTAAATATAATAAAGGCACCGTTTAAACTGATAGCAAATACCGTAAAAGGTGCGGTAAATTCCTTTAAAAATCTGAACATCGTAAAAAGCATTTTTACGGCTTTAGGCAATGCGATCAAGAATGTGCTAACCAAGTGCGGCGTTGATATGAAGAAATTTAGCGCAACGATCAACAATATCAAAACGCGGGTAGGCAGCATCATAAACGGCTTAAAAACCATATTCAGCACCGTATTTAATGCGATCGGGAAAGTGGTTAAGGCACTGGCAACCGTAATAGCAAATATTTTCGGTAAAAAGGTAAGCAGCACCTGCAGCGCGGCGGGCGCGGTCATTACGGCGTTTAAGGCGGTGGCAAGTGCGGCATTTAACTTTATTGCCGGAGCCATAAAAAAAGCAATGAATATCATTGTACCGGTGGTAAAGGTTGCGTTTGGGGCAGTAGGGGGCGCAATTTCCGCAGCAGTAAACACTATTACGTCAATCATAAGCGGGGTATTAACTGTTTTCGATGGATTGATAACTTTTATTTCGGGCGTATTTACCGGAAATTGGCGGCAGGCGTGGGAAGGCGTAAAGAGCATTTTCAAGGGCATTTTTGACACGTTCGCGGCTATCTGCAAGGCACCGATCAACGCGGTTATAGGCATCATAAACGGCGCAATTTCCGCTTTAAACAAAATCAATGTTACAATACCGGATTGGGTGCCGGGGTTGGGCGGGAAATCGTTCGGGATCAACATACCGACAATACCGCAGTTATACAAAGGTACGGATAATTGGCAAGGCGGCGCGGCTATTATCCATGACCGAGGCGGGGAGATCGTAGACCTGCCAAAAGGATCAAGAGTTTATCCACATGATAAAAGCGTGGAAATGGCGCGGAAAGAGGGCGCGAGAAACGGATCCGGATCTATACAAATTACTATTCAGAAGTTGGCAGACAAAATAGAAGTACGCAGCGATGAAGATATAGACCGCATAGCGGAGGCGTTGGCGTACAAGTTAAAGAAAATAGCATTTAACACCGGCACAGCATAAAGGAGGCGGCAAAATTGGAAATTTGGTTAAAGCAGGGCAAGACGAACTTTAGATTTGCGGTTTTGCCGTCTGAATACGAATTGACGAGCGAAAGCAATAATACGCAGGTAATTGTCAATTCATTAGGCGAAATAAATTTGTTGGGGAAAAGGAAATTGAAAAATATTTCCTTTTCCTCTTTTTTCCCGAAACAGAAATACAGTTTTTGCGAGTACACGACATTCCCGACACCAAAGGAAAGTGTAAAGCTGATCGAGAAAATGAAAAATAACGGCGTTTTGCGCCTCACAATGACCGGTACGCCGGTTAATATGGATTGCACAATAGAAAATTTCACATGGGGCGAAAATGACGGCAGCAAAGACATAAATTTCACGTTGGAGTTTAAAGAGTACCGGAAAGTAAAGGTAAAGACCACAAAGAAAAAAGAAAAGGTTACAAAAAAGGTAACGCCCGCAGCGACACAGCGGGCGGCAAAGGAAGTAAAAAGCTCTACATACACCGTAGTAAAGGGCGACAACCTAAGCAAGATCGCAAAGAATTTAACCGGCAGCAGCGCGAACTGGCAGGCGATCTACAATCAAAATAAGGGGGTAATAGGAGGCAATCCAAACTTAATATACCCCGGTCAACAGTTGGTGATTAACGTATGAAAATAAAATGGATTAGGCATAAAAACGGCTATGTATATACAAGCGACATAACGCAGGCGGTATCAAGCGTTTCATGGAGCGGATCCGTATCGCAGGCGGCGCGTACCGCAGAAATAGCGGTTATCAATGCGCCAAATGATAAGAATGTAAAAAATTTAAAGCTGAACATCGGCGCGGGGCAGGT
>JAETNY010000031.1 GCA_021771915.1 Bacillota bacterium | reverse complement strand
GAAACTCACGTTTGCTTTAACGTATTCCATTGATATATGAGCTTTTACCCTTTAGGTGTTATCGGTTTTGAACCACATTTGAGCCACAACTGCATTTTTTATGAAATTTGTGGCTCTCCTGCGGTGTGGCAGAAAGCCGTTGCAAATATAGTCATTTTTTGGAAAAATCAACCCAGCGAGCGTAATTTATTTGCGAATGGGGGTTGGAGTTGACAATCTCCAGCTCTACACGCTTGCACCCCCAGCGGAAGAATAGGAAACGCTTTGGCACTCGGTGCGCAACTATGAGCAGGCTGTCGTTACTCTCAAACTCCCCCTCAAAGTGGCCACGGCTATCAATGCACCCCTCGACACGCACCCAGCCATCGTTAAACTCAAAACACTTTAACGTATCAAGCCCAGCCAGTGCTGGCACATACACAATACTATCCTTAACAATGGTGCGCACCTCAACTTTTGTTTGGGAGTTAGAGGCAATAACCTGTTGGAGATACTTTGTTTTTACACCCAGCCTCTCCACCTCTGCCTTTAGATCCGCGCACTGGTTCTCAAACTCGGAGGCTGTAAGCTGGAGCCGCTGCACTTTGGCAGCGTTCTCTCCAGCCTCGGTTTTGTATAGCTCAACATTGGCCATGAGAGCCGACTGGTTGCCATGCAACCGCTCATTGTCGGCCTTGAGTTGTTTGCAGCGGTGTATGGCACCGCCAGCGATCGCCAGCAGTGCCATTATTGCAATAAGTAGATACTTTTTCATTTGCCTATATATTTGAGGATAGCATTAACGTGGAGTTTGGCGATTGTTGCTTTACCCTCGGCAGAGAGTAAATAATCCACCTCGGCCTCATTGTCTTGGAAAAGGTTTTCGGTAAGTACGGCAGGGCATTTGGTGTCGCGGCATATTGCCCAATTACCTACCCAGTATTTGCACGCTGGCACAGCCCTGTTACCTTGTAGGCCAGCGGCCTCTGCCTCGGCATACAAAAGCTGGGCAAAACGCTTGGAGTTTTTAGAGGCGTTGGGAGCTACCCAGCCACTCCAGCCTGTAGCATTATGCCATTTGCCATCTGCTCCAGCAGCATTTATGTGTACACTTACCAGTACGCAGTTGCCAGTGCCGTACTTATCGCAGAGAGCATTGGCGCGTCTGCATCGCTCTTTGAGGCTTATGTCGGTGTCCTCGGTTACTATGCGCACGGCCTCTATGCCCTGTGCCTGTAGCTGCTCCTGTATGAGCTGGGCAACCTCTCTTGCCCATTTCCATTCATAGAGCCTCTTATCGGGGCTGAACTTGCCTTTGGTGTTTATGCCGTGGCCATTATCAATAATTACTTTCATAGCTACTTGTTTTTAGGTGTGTTGCACTCGGTGGTAAAAGTCAATCTTTATGCGCTCATACACTGCGTGTACGTTGGTGTATGCTCGGCCATTGTTTATGGTATCGGTGTAAACCTCCTTTTCCACAACCTCGGCCACCCATTCAACCCACTGGGGGTTTACATAGCAGGAGAGGCGCGACCCTCGGTAGCTAAAGCTGTCAAAACGGCTGTTCCTATCCTCATGCAGGTTCTCAATGAGCGTGTGTATTTTTGCTTTGGTGGCCTCATGATCAACTATGTGGTTTTCCTCGCGTACCTTTTTAATAATGCGGCACACCTTTTCTATTGCAAGGTCAAAATATACGCTGGATATATTCTTAACTCGCAACAGCGTTTCGGGGCGTAAGCCCTCGGAAATATCGTTGAGCATTTCGTTTTGTTTGCGTGTTTCAGAGAGTAAATCGGCGGTTGCCTCGGCATTGCCTTTGAGCATACCATCAATTATACTTTTGAACCACTTAAAGCAGGCCACCCAAAGCAGCCCAGTTAACACAAGGAAAAAGGCTGCTGTAATGGCCATCATGCCATAGTTAGTTATGCCATGGGCTACGGTGTTTACATCTTCTACCATAATTGTTAGCGTCTTTGTTTCATGTAACTGCGCTTTTTTATGAGGTACATATTGAGCGCATCCACATCTTCCTGCGACACAACCTCCTTTGCACTGCGGAACTCAAAGCCAGCCATGTCGCGTATGAACACAACCTTTATAATGGTATGGAATGGGAAACGTATGCTGGGATTTTGCAGCACGGCCAGCAGCTTTTTACTGCTTGTCCAAAATGCTGTTTCAGCTCCCTCAAGCTCCCACTTAAACTTTACCAGTGTGCGTTTGCCGTTGTCGGTATCTACGCCGCCACAAAAGCCAGTACACCAAATGGGCTTATTTATTACCTCATCAATGCTGGGGTAATCTCCAGTTGGTCGTGTGGAGCCTGTGCTTTCTCCTTGCAGCGAGAAATCAGCAAAATCAAATGTTTCCTCTGCCATGTTACATTGCCATTATGCTAAAGGTATGTTGTGGAGTTTACAATCGGCATCCACCATAGCGCGGAGTGCCTTGCGCTCGGAGAGGAAATTGAGGTAAGGCTGCTTTTTGGCCTCATCCTCTATGCCCAGCATAGCGGCGTTGTAGTCGTTGAGCAGCTTGGCCTCCTCGCTGCTGCTATACTTGGCAGCAATGAGTGTTTCCAGCACGGTATTGGCCGTTACAGGAGCCGACACCAACAGGCTGTCATACACATTAACCTTGCCCTTTTCGCCCTTTTCATCGGTGCGCTCCTCAAGGTGCTGGTTATGGTTGTAGAGGGTTGTGCCTTTGATGCGGTCTATTACATCAAATGTGGGCTGCTGCTCGGCACTGGTAATGCCCACTTTAAGGTTGCTTTTGCTCATGGGGTTTAATTGGTTTATTGTTAATCTTAACAGGTTCTCAAAATGCTCTTTGGTGCAATGCTGGAGCCAGCCGTAATGTGCGGAAAGCTCCATTTTTACATCTTGCACCTCGGTTATGCCATAGCGTTTTTGCACTTGGCGTAGTTTACGCCAGTATGCCATAAGTATGCTTTTGCGTGCCAGTACGTTGTAGTGGTTGCTTTTGTAGCCCACGAAATCAATAGAGCGAGCATCAACAGGGAAAATTTGCCAGTTGTCTTTTATGGCAAGCTCCAGCTCATTATGCAGGTAACGCTCCACTTGCTCATACACCCAGTGCAAAGCCTCTTTATTACCGCAAAGGAATACCATATCATCCATGTAGCGGAAATAGTAAAGGCGTGCGTGGAACAGCTTTTTAACCATTGGCGTTAGCCATTCCTTAACCCAGTGGTCAAATGGTGTTAGGTACCAGTTGGCATTGTGCTGGGAGGTAAGGCGGCCAATGGGTATGCCCTCATTGCCCTCGGTGCTGTCTATTATTGTATCCATGAGCCATAGCATACGCTTATCGCCATAGCTTTTACGGATTATGCGCTTGAGTATATCATGCTTTATTGTATCGTAATAATGGTGTATATCTAATTTGAGGCAATATCTTGTACCCCTTTTATCCTTTTGCAAGGCTCGGTTTAAGTCGCGGAGGCAAGCATGAATACCTCGCCCTTTTATGCAGGCATAGGTATTGGCAATAAAGAGCTTACGCAAATCATCTTCAATAACATCAATGAGGCAGTGATCTATAATGCGGTCGGGCATGAGCTGGGCTATTTTTAGCACTCGCTCTTTAAGTTTGCCGCCTGTTTTCTCCCTTATGGTTTTTGTTGTGTAGGGAGAGGGTTTGTAAAGCTGTTTATCCAGCAAATACCAAACCTCGGTTATTGCCTCAATAAAGCCATCGTTAAGTAGCCTTTGCACATCGTGCCTGTGCCTTTTACCTCTAATTGTGTTTAGGGTGGCGCGTAACACGTTGGCAGGGTCGCATACTTTCCAGTAGCTGTTGTTATCGTAGCTGTGGTAAATCTTATGTGCCATTGCTGTTATAAGAGCTTTCGCGCTCGCGGCTTGCACCGCGCTCTACTCGCACTTTACAATCTCCATATTCTTTTGCCAGCAGCTTTGCCCCACTAATGCTGGGGCGTGGCTGCTCTTGAGAGGCATGGTCTTGGTGGGGTTTTGAAATTGTGGCTCTCAACTCCCTAAAGAGCGTTGAGCCGAAAGAAAAAACGGTATAAGGGGGAAACCATAATTCGCATTCGTATTCGCACACCGATTATTCGTATTCGCACAGCGGACACCCGAATTCTCCGCATTATTCGCATTAGCAGCAGAGAGGAGCTTCCCGAAACCACCGCAACCGCGTTTTTGACCGAAAGCCGTAACGCTTGCTATGGTAATGGCAGACAGCCACGCACCGCTCAAGGCGGTGCTTTAGGGGGATTGTTCATATTATTTTATTTTTGAGTTACTTTTTTCGTTTGTTATGCTGGCAGATTTTCAAATGCCCTCGGAGGCCGAAAATTCAAGGCAAAGGGGGAAACCA
>JAETNY010000030.1 GCA_021771915.1 Bacillota bacterium | reverse complement strand
TGCGCATTGTGGTTTCCCCCTTGTGCTGAATAGCAAGGAAAAAGCCGAGTATGTAGCCGAGCAGTTTGAGGCTCTGATTTTCCAGTGCTACGGCATTAAGGTAAGAGAGGAGGCCGAGGCATGAGCAAGTGGTTTGAATGTAAGGTGCGTTACGATAAAACGCAGGAAAACGGCACTATCAAAAAAGTAACCGAGCCATATCTTGTGGACGCACTCTCCTTTACCGAGGCCGAGGCACGCATTATTGAGGAGCTGACCCCATACATTAGCGGTGAGTTTGAGGTGGCTGGCATTAAGCCTGTGAAATACTCCGAGGTTGTGCCAGCCGATGATGCCGACCGCTGGTATGAGTGCAAGGTGGAGTTTGTTACGCTCGATGAGCGTACTGCCACCGAGAAAAAGACGGCCA
The DNA here is from genome assembly GCA_021771915.1 of Bacillota bacterium. Classification (GTDB taxonomy): domain Bacteria; phylum Bacillota; class Dehalobacteriia; order UBA4068; family UBA4997; genus Avidehalobacter. The sequence goes on along the minus strand of JAETNY010000030.1, from coordinate 3,984 downwards.
GTAGGCTGCTGCTTGCCGCCAATGATCTGCACGATGCCATGAGCCGCTTTGACCAAACAATGCGTGACACCATGGCCGATTTCAACGCCCTCTGCATAAAGGAAACACCGCTCATGGATGTGTACCCTGTGAAATTGGCCGACAAATGCGCGACAACGGCCGAAAAGTAACCAATCAATAACCCAGTACCCCTGTTGCGCCAAAACGCGCGACAGGGGGCTAAAAAACAGCGATAAGGCACATGGCAAACAAAGGCTGGATAAAGCTGCACAGGCAAATGCTTAATTGGGAGTGGAAACGCGAACCCAATACGATTGCCCTGTTCGTGCATCTGCTCCTCATGGCAAATAGCGATGAAACATACCGCTATATGGGTAAGGAGTTAGGGGTCGGCCAGCTTGTTACCAGCCTTGATGATTTGCGCTCACAAACAGGGCTTACATTGCAGGAGGTTCGCACCGCTCTAAAGCACCTAATCAAGACTGGAGAGGTAACAAGCAAACCAACAAACAAATATCGCATTATAACCATTTGTAATTATGCAAGTTACCAGCTCATTGAATTGCAGGAGCAACAAGCAGAGCAACAAGCAACTAACAATCAATTAACAAGCAAATCAACAAGCAAAATAACAAGCCAGCTAACAAGCAAACAACAAGCACAAACCGCTGAAATATTGGATAGTTATAGCTGTGATGGCAATGGAGCTAACAAGCCAGCTAACATACCAGCTAACATACCAGCTAACAACATTCAAGAATATATATATAATATATTATCTACAGAAGATGAAGAAAGAAAAATAGAAATATTAGAGAGTATAATAAACAATATTTCGCAAAAATCGCAAAATGCAGATTTTGCATCTCAAGAGGAGCAGCCAAAAACGGCTCCAAAAGCAGCCGAACCGAGCAGCCAGCTTGAGCAAGAATTTGAGGAGTTCCGTAAAGCCTACCGTGGCCGCAAGCGTGGCCACAAAGAGGAGTTTGAGAATTTCAAAAAGAAAAATCCCGATTGGCGAGAAATTATACCTCTGCTCCTGCCAGCATTGCAACGACTGGAGGAATACAACAGAGCCGAACAGGCCGCAGGCAGGTGGGTTTCTCAATGGCCGCACCTCCAAACATGGATTAATAAACGCCGCTGGACGGAGGAGCTGCCAATAAGTACGCCTACCAACCAGCAGCCCGAAATACCAATGCCACCACAAGATGATGATTACGCATGGGTGGATTTGGGCAGTATTGACAAATAACTTTAGACAGCTATGGCAGAAATTACAAATATCAACGATGCTCTTGCAGCCACAATGCAGGCCATGAGCGAGCCGCAAAGCGAGGAGGAGCGTAAAAAAGCACAGGAGGCCGAGCTGCTAAAGCAGAACATCGTAATGCTCAACAGGGGCATACAGGCTGCAACCAAAGCTATGCAGAAAGAGGCGGTGCTTAATGCCCAGCTTGAGAATGAGGAGATATTTCAAGCCCATGCCCGAATGCTCATGTGGATTGCCAACAATGTAGTGCTGGCACACCAGCGGAGAAAATTTGTGGTAGATGATAACAACCGCCAAATATTGCGCTTTTTGCTCTATTACTTTAACGGCTGCCCACTGGCAGAGGAGGTATTTCCCGACCGCCAGTATAAGCTCCACAAGAACATCATGCTACAGGGCAAAGTTGGCACAGGCAAAACGCTCCTCATGCAGATCTTCTCCGAGTACCTGCATTACACCAACAACCCACGCGCCTTTTACAACTTGAGCGTGACGCAAATGGTAAACTACTACACGCTGCACAACAACCTTGACCGCTATACCTACTACGAGGAGGAGAACAAAGGCTTTAAGTGTACCCCTGTTAACATTTGCCTCAATGATATTGGCACGGACAGCATAACATTTTTTGGAATGGATACCAAGCTGCTCACAAACCAATTTTTACACGCTCGCAATGAGATATGGGTGCATTACCACAAGTATGCCCACGTTACCACCAACCTAACGGTTGATAAGCTCAAGGAGGAGTACAAAGATGGCTTTGGCAGGCTTGTGGATAGGTTCAAAACTTACAACATTGTGCCAGTTGGAGGAGAGAGCAGACGCTAAAACGCCCGATAAGGCCAAAATCAGCCCGATTGTCGCACTTTAAGGCCGTGGGTGGTACAAGTACCATTCGGAGCGACAAAACGCGACAGCGGCCAAATAAACAACCAAATTGAATGTAATAAACAACTAAAATGGCAATAACAAAAATTACAATAGAGGACTTAGGCCAAGATTTTACGGCTCTCTATACCGATGAAATGGGAATGGTAGTTGATGCAAAACCACTCCAAGCAACTTTGTGGCGAGGAGCCATAATCCCCATACATGATGCATCTCTCTTTGCAGTTGGCAAGCAGTTACCGATACATTGCCCTCCTCATATAGAGTATGGATTTCTAAAGTATAAAATAACTCATATAGAGCAGATTGAAAAATGAGCAGATTAAACTACAACCAGCTGGCAGCGGAGATACACGCCAACAGCTTACAACATGGTTGGTGGGAGAGCAACCCCAGTGCAGAGCATTTCCTTACGCTGGTAGTATGCGAGCTGGCCGAGGCTGTGGAGGCCGACCGAAAAAACAAGAGGGCAAAGAGACCTAATCCCATACCTGCTGGCACATGGCGCAGCCATCAAGTTTTTGATATTGCCTACGCGCATTTCAAGGACACTTTTAATGCTTGCATTAAAGACACCGTGGAGGATGAACTTGCTGATGCTGCTATACGCCTGCTGGATATTGCAGGAGCATATAACTGGGATTTTAACCACAATCCCATAGCTGGCTCCTATGCCAACATGGTAAGCCCAGCGTACAGCTTTACTGAAAACATTGGAGCTATTATGTTTTGTGTTACCAACCGAGGTGTAACCACCTACCACCGTGTAGCCTGCGCACTGGTGCAGATTGAGTGGCTGGCAGACCAACTGGGCATTGATTTGGAGTGGCACATTAGGCACAAAATGCTCTACAATACCAGCCGACCCTATAAGCACGGTAAGGCTTATTAAATCCTAAAAGCGTACATATAACGAACTTTTTTAACAATCCAAATATGGCAATAGAAAAGAAAAAAGTTGCGGTGTTGACCTTGAGCCAGTATTACCAAAAAGGCCACCCAAAGGAGGGGCAGCCCACCGAGTTTGTGGAAAAGCTCAAGACAGGGGTTAAGCTCCATACCATACGAACCAATTACGCCCTATGGGCAAAGAGAGCCGAGCAAATAAACGCTGGTCAAATGGAGCTTTCAATCCGTGTTTGGAGCGGCCAGCCTTACCGCTCGCCACAGGTGGAGGTGGCACGCCTTACAAAGCTGGGGGTACAGCCTGTAACTATTGTGCGAGGTTCTGCCGATCATGAGCCATCGGTATTTATCGCAGACCGCCTCATTGATCGTGGTGCTGAAAGGCTCTCAAAAAATGATGGCTTGAGCTACTTCGATTGGCATGACTGGTTCCTCAAAGGCAAAAGCCTCTTTGAGGGTGTAATACTCCAGTTTACCGATATGCGCTACTAACCCTAAAACCACACTGGCAATGGAAAACGAAATGTGGAAACCTGTAGAGGGTTATGCTGGCTATGAGGTAAGCAGTATGGGAGTGGTGCGCAAGGTTGGCACACTCCAGCCGCTCCGCTTTGTTGCTGGCTACGGCATGAGGCGTGTGACATTGCGCAGTGGAGATGATTACAAGCTCATGGTGGTGGCAAAGCTGGTGCTTGAGGCTTTTGTGTGCCCACAGCCAGCAGGCTACAAGCCCAATGTTATAGACGGCAATTATGAGCATTTGAGCCTTGATAATTTGGAATGGGTTGAGAGGCGCAAAAAACATTACAAAAAGAACCGTAACAACTATAAACTCAAAAAGATAAAGCGATGATTATTCAACAGGACAAAGTAATGCACTTTTGCGTGTGCCTACTTGCAACGCTGGTGCTGGG
>JAETNY010000007.1 GCA_021771915.1 Bacillota bacterium | reverse complement strand
ATATCCAGCCGGCGCAGCCGGTTGGGAACCGCTATGAACACTTAATGAGCGCAAGCCGCAGGCGCAGCGAGAATTTAGTGTGAACATATCCAGCCGGCGCAGCCGGTTGGGAACCGTAAAATTGCCGGTATATTATTAATTTTTATTTTTTTTACAAAAATTTTCATTTTTCTCCTCTGCTGTTTACTTTTCATAGCCATTGGGGTGAGTACGATGCCACTGCCAGGCGGTTTCCACAATATCCGCAAGGTTGGTATATTCAGGCTGCCAGCCCAAAACCTGTTGGGCTTTGGCTGAAGATGCTACCAGCTGCGCCGGGTCGCCGGCACGTTTGGGCGCAATTTCTGCCGGTATGGCATGGCCTGTTGTTTGCCGGGCGGTATCTATTACCTGACGCACGCTGAAGCCTACGCCATTTCCCAGATTAAACACATTATTTTCGCCACCGCGTAACAGATAATCAAGTGCTAAAATGTGAGCCTGCGCCAAATCACTAACGTGAATATAGTCGCGGATACAGGTGCCGTCTGGCGTGGGGTAGTTATCGCCATAAATAGCAATTTTCTGGCGCTGGCCGTTAGGAACCTGTAAAATTAATGGTATCAGGTGCGTTTCTGGATTATGCGCCTCACCAATTTGACCAGAGGGGTGGGCGCCGCAGGCATTGAAATAGCGCAAAGCCACATAATGCAGACCATTGGCCTGGCTGGCCCAGTACATCATTTTTTCCATAGCCAGCTTGGTTTCGCCGTAACAGTTGGTGGGCTTGGTTGGGTCGTCCTCCAGAATTGGCATACGTTCTGGTTCGCCATAAACCGCGGCTGTGGAAGAAAAAACAATATTTTTGACATCATGCTCCTGCATGGCTTGCAGTAAAACAGTTGCGCCATAAAGATTATTGTCATAATATTTTAATGGGTTGCTCATGGATTCGCCAACCTGAGAATAGGCGGCAAAATGAATGACCCCCTCAATTTTTTCCTTTGCAAATAAATCAGAAAGTGCGGCATGGTCGCGTGCGTCTAACTGATAAAAGCGTGCTTTGGGGTGAACAGCAGCCCGAAAGCCGGTGGTCAGATTATCTGCAACTACCACATCATGTCCGGTTGCTATTAATTCATATACGGTATGAGAGCCGATATAACCGGCGCCGCCTAATACTAGAATTGCCATATTATAAAAACCTCCAAGTCTTTTCTGATGAATAGTATAACTTATTTGGCAACAAATTGCAATCTTTGCTTTAAAGCTGTTTATTGTAAAAAATCTAAAATTACTATTGACTTATTCGGCGGCTTAATGTATAATATTAATATTGCAAAGGGGTATAGCTCAATTGGTAGAGTAGTGGTCTCCAAAACCATTGGTTCTGGGTTCGAGTCCTAGTGCCCCTGCCAAAATAATATAATCCGAACCTAACGCCAATCGGCAATGGGTTCGGATTTTTAATTTCATATAATAATGGAACAATAATAAAACAACTCCTGCTGTTAATACGTTTAGTGGGGGTTTTTTGCTTTAACGCGGAAAGATTTGCTCTGGCATTATTGTCGGTGTACAAAAAAATTAAAAAAATTTGTCAGGAGGTATGGCTTTTTTCTTTTTTATGTGTTATAATTTACTTTGTTGATTTAGTGTGATAAAGTAAAATGATAATTTGCTGATGAAACGGTTGTGTGGGCTAAAGTTTTATTATATAATTATGCAGGGGAAGAAGATGAAAAAATGGATTTGAATTTTACAATGCGTCGGCCAGAGGATAAAGTTATGTTGGCTTTACGCAGTTTGTATGAACTTTTTGGTTACCGTAAGTATAAGGTCAGTAACTTTGAAGAATACAGCCTTTATTTGCAGTATAAAAGTTTTTTGAGCGCCGAAAAAATTTTGAGTTTCACTGATTTGGACGGCCGGTTGCTGGCTTTGCGGCCAGACGTTACCTTGAGCATTATTAAAAATGCGCATGAAAATGAAACGGCCAAGGCTTATTATATAGAAAAGGTTTATCGTGAAAGCAAGGAAAGTAATACCTTTAAGGAAATTAACCAGATGGGGCTGGAGTTTATGGGTCGGGTTGATGCTTATGCTTTGGCGGAAACGGTTCTTCTGGCGCAAAAATCTTTGCAGTCCTGCACTGAATGTGTGGCGGCCGAGAAGCCTCGGGATTATATTCTGGAACTGGGGCATATGGGCTTTGTGATGGGTTTGCTGGAAAAGCTGGAGTTGTTGCCTAATGAGCGAGAGGAGGTCATCGACTGTCTGGCGGCAAAAAGTCCGCATCGTTTGCAGGCGGTGATGCAGGATATGGGCTTGTCTGGCGCGGATAAACAGCGCCTGCTTTGTTTGGCCGATTTAGCCGGGCCAGCGCCGGAGGTTTTACAGCGTGCGGAAACTATTTGCAGTGGCAAAAAAATGCAAATCGCTTTGCAGGAATTGCAGGAGGTTTATCAGGCGCTGGATAATGAGGCTCAGCAGCATATTCGTTTGGATTTCAGTCTGTTGAATGCGACGGAATTTTATGATGGCATTCTGTTTAGCGGCTATTTGGACGGTCTGCCGCGGCCGTTATTATCCGGCGGCCGTTATGACAGCATGATGTATAAGCTGGGGCATGATTTGGGGGCGATTGGTTTTGCGGTTTATCTGGACGAATTGGAGCGTTTGCCCCTGCCGCCACGGGAATTTGACGTTGATGTTTGGCTGGAGCCGCAGGCTGGCGCGGATATTGGCGGTTTGTTGGCGGCGGTGCGCGGTTTGACGGCAGAGGGGCAGAGTGTGCGCGTGGCGGCAGAATGGCCGGCAGAACTGCGCGCCCGGCGGCATTTGCTGTATTGTGAGGGGGAGGGATTAAAGGAATGTTAAATATTGCCCTGCCTAAAGGTCGTTTGGGCGACCAGGTGTATGAACTTTTGGACAGCGTGGGTTATGCCTGCCGCGACATTTATCTGGATAACCGACAGCTGGTTTTTGCCAATGAGCAGACCGGTGTGCGTTATTTTCTGGTTAAACCCAGCGATGTGGCGATTTATGTTGAGCATGGAGCGGCTGACGTGGGTATTGTCGGCAAGGATATTTTGCTGGAAAATCGGGCTGATGTTTATGAACTGCTGGATTTGCTTTTGGGAAAATGCCGGGTTTGCGTGGCCGGGCCGCAGAATTATCGTGAGGATATGGAGCGCCGTTTGCGCGTGGCCACCAAGTTTGTGAATATTGCCAAAGGTTATTATGCCTCTGTGAACCGGGAAATTGAGATTATCAAGCTGAACGGCAGTATTGAACTGGCGCCGATTTTGGGTTTGTCTGATGTGATTGTTGATATTGTTGAGAGCGGCAAAACTCTGCGCGAGAATAATTTGCAGGTTTTAACCGAGATTGTGCCAATCAGCGCACGTTTTATTGCTAATAAAGCCGCTTATAAATTTAAGAATACGGAAATTGAACCTATGCTGACCAAATTGGCAGCTAAAATAAAAAGTGGGGGTTTGGAATAATGATTAAACAGTATAAATTGGCAGAAATTGCCGTTCAGGATATTTTGAACCGTGATATTCGTGAGGAAAAGGACGTTGAAGCGGTGGTTGATGAGATAATCGGTCGGGTACGCGCCGAGGGTGATAAGGCGCTGCTGGAATATGAGGCGCGTTTTGACAAGGTGCAGCTGGAGAGTTTGCAGGTCAGCGAGGCAGAAATTGCCGCGGCTATGGACAGCCTGGACGCGGAGTTCATTGCCACGCTGGAACAGGCTTGTGATAATATCAGTCGATTTCATAGTCAGCAGGTGCCGAAAAATTTCGTGCTGACGCAGGAGGGCGGCATTGTGCTGGGTCAGAAATATACGGCGGTTGAGCGCGCCGGCCTTTATGTGCCGGGCGGTACGGCCAGTTATCCCAGCAGCGTTTTGATGAATGTTGTGCCGGCTCGGCTGGCTGGGGTTAGGGAAATTGTGATTACTACGCCGCCTAATGCCGAGGGTCAGGTGGCGGCGCCGATTTTGGCGGCGGCTAAGGTGGCCGGGGTAAATCGTATTTTCAAGGTGGGCGGCGCGCAGGCGATTGCGGCGTTGGCCTATGGCACGGAGAGCGTGCCTAAGGTGGATAAAATTGTGGGACCGGGCAATATTTTTGTCGCCACGGCCAAGCGCAAGGTTTTTGGACTGGTTGATATTGATATGATTGCCGGTCCCAGTGAAATTCTGGTTCTGGCGGACGGCACCTGCAATCCGGCTTATGTGGCGGCGGATATGCTGAGTCAGGCCGAGCATGATAAGCTGGCTACGGCGGTTCTGATTACCACCAGCCAGCAGCTGGCTGATGCGGTCAGCATGGAGTTGGAGCGTCAGCTGGCGCTGCTGCCCAGGGAGGAGATTGCCCGGTGCAGCATTGAAACTAATGGCAAGATTATTTTGGCGGAAAGTATGGAAAAAGCGGTGGAGGCGGCCAATATTATCGCACCGGAGCATTTGGAGGTTTGTGTGGACGAGCCTTTTGCGCTGCTGGACGCTATCCAGAACGCCGGTTCCATTTTTCTGGGCAAAAATGTGCCGGAGGCTTTGGGCGATTATTGGGCTGGTCCCAACCACACCTTGCCCACCAGCGGCACGGCGCGTTTTTCCAGTCCGCTTTCCGTGGACGATTTTGTGAAAAAAAGCAGCTTTATTTATTATCCCAAGCCGGCGCTGGCTAAAGTGGCAGGCCGGATTGAGGATTTTGCCGAGCGCGAGGGCTTGCAGGCGCATGCGCGCAGTGTGGCTATTCGCTTTGCAGAGGAGGAGCGGCAATGAGCAGATTTTTAAGCGCGGAACTGGCCGGGCTGGTGCCTTATACGCCGGGCGAACAGCCGCAGTCGGGCGCTGGAGAGCCGGCTTATATCAAGCTGAACACCAATGAAAATCCTTATCCGCCGTCGCCGGCGGTGCGCCGTTTGATGCAGGATTTGGCGGATAAACCGGCCGGTCAGCTGCGGCTTTACAGCGACCCGGAAGCGCGAGAGCCGCGCCGGGAGATTGCTGCTTTTTATGGCTTGCAGCCGGAAAATGTTTATGTTGGCAATGGCTCCGACGAGGTTTTGGCGCTGGCCTTTTTGGCCTTTGGCAAGGGGCGGCAGGTGGCTTTTCCCGATGTTACCTATGCTTTTTACAGTGTTTATGCGGCCTTGTATGGTCTGAAAACGCGCATTGTGCCGCTGGACGCGGATTTTAATATTCAGCCCACCGATTATTTACAGCCGGAACGGCCGGAAATGGTGGTGCTGGCTAATCCCAACGCGATAACCGGTAAAAATTTGCCGTTGACGGTGTTGGAGCAGATTTTGCAGGCCCACCCTAATGATATGGTGCTTATCGATGAGGCCTATGTGGATTTTGGCGGCGAGAGCGCGGCGGCGCTGCTGCCGCAGTATGAAAATCTGCTGATTGTGCAGACGCTTTCCAAAAGTCGCTCGCTGGCTGGGGCAAGGGTTGGTTTGGCTTTGGGGCGGCCGGAGGTTATCGCGGATTTGAATACGATTAAATTTTCCTTTAATCCGTATAACGTCAACCGAATTTCTTTGGCGCTGGCCGCGGCTGCTGTGCATGATAAGGAGTATTTTGCGGAGTGTCGGCAGAAAATTATGGCTGCGCGCGAGTTTACCGCCCAGGGTTTGAGCGATTTGGGCTTTGAGGTGCTGCCTAGTCTGGCTAATTTTGTGTTGGCGCGGCATGGTAAAGTTGCCGGCAGTTTGCTGTATCGGGAATTGAAAGAGCGCGGCATTTTGGTGCGCTGGTTTGATGAGCCGCGGATACGCGATTTTGTGCGTATTACCATTGGCACGCATGAGGAAATGCAGCGGCTTTTGGTGGCAGTGTCCGAGATTTTGCAGGAGGTGGCGTGAATTGCGGCAGGCGGAAATTGAGCGCGTAACACGGGAAACGCAGATTAAGTTGTCGTTGAATTTGGACGGCGGCAATTATCAGATTGATACGGGGTGTGGTTTTCTAAATCATATGCTGGAACTTTTTGCGGCGCATGGCGGCTTTGGCCTGCAAATAAGCGCACGGGGGGATACGGAGGTTGACTATCATCACACGGTGGAGGACGTTGGTATTGTGTTGGGGCAGGCGCTGCGGCAGGCGCTGGGCGATATGCGCGGCGTGGCGCGTTATGGCCAGCAGCTGCTGCCGATGGACGAGGCTTTGCTGCTGGCGGTGGTGGATATCAGCGGCCGGGCGTATTTGGTCTATGATGTGACGCTGCCGACGGCCAGGGTGGGTGATTTTGATACTGAGCTGGCCGAGGAATTTATGCAGGCGTTGGTGCGTAATGCCGGTTTGACGCTGCATTGCCGTATGCTGGCCGGCCATAACTCGCATCATATTATTGAGGCGCTGTTTAAGGCGGTGGCGCGAGCGCTGCGGCAGGCTGTGCAGCTGGACGCGCGGCAGGCGGACAAAATCCCCTCTACCAAAGGAGTGATTTAATTCATGACGGTGGCAATTATTGATTATGGCGTGGGCAATCTGTTTTCTCTGGCTTCTTCGTTGCGTTATTTGGGCGTGGAGGCTAAGGTTACGGCAAAAGCGGCGGAACTGCGCGCGGCGGAGCGGCTGATTTTGCCGGGCGTGGGGGCTTTTGGTGATGCTGCTGCCAAGCTGAGGCAAAGCGGCTTATTTACCGTGGTGCAGGAGCAGGCGGCAGCCGGCAAGCCGCTGTTGGGCATTTGTCTTGGTATGCAGCTTCTGTTTGAGCGCAGTTTTGAGTATGGCGAGCATCAGGGGCTGGGGCTGATTGCCGGCATTGTGCAGGATTTGCAGCCGGATTTGCTGGATAAAAGCCTGAAAACGCCGCATATTGGCTGGAACAGTCTGCATATTCTGCGGCCTGACCCTTTGTTTAAGTATTTTCAGGACGGCGAGTATGTTTATTATGTGCATAGTTATTACGCTAAGGATTGCGCGGCCAGCACGCTGGCGGTTTCTGATTACAGCCTGCCGGTGACGGGCGTGGTGCGCAGCAGCGAAGGCGCGGTTTGGGGCGTTCAGTTTCACCCGGAAAAGAGCGGCGCGGCCGGTTTGCGCTTGTTGCGCGCTTTTGCAGAGATTTAACAGGGGAGAGGTTTTTTATATGGAAATTTTTCCGGCGATTGATTTATCCGGCGGCAAGGTGGTGCGCCTGACGCAGGGCGATTATCAGCAAATGGAGGTTTATGGCGACGACCCGGTGGCGGCGGCGCAGGAATTTGCCCGGCAAGGGGCGAATTATTTGCATGTGGTGGATTTGGACGGCGCCAAGGACGGCACGTTGGCCAACTTCACGGCGATTGCGGAAATCGTTCGTAACTGTGATTTGCGCGTGGAGGTGGGCGGCGGTATCCGCACCGAGGAGCGCATTAAAAAATATCTGGATTTGGGCGTTTGGCGCGTTATTCTGGGCACGGTGGCTGTGCGTGATTTTGCTTTCGTGGAGCGTATGGCGGTTCAATATCCCGGTCAGATTGTGGTGGGCGTTGACGCGCGCGACGGCCGGGTGGCAGTTTCTGGCTGGCTGGAGGAAACCGGCCTGCAAACGCTGGATTTTTGTCGGCGTTGCCGCGATGCTGGCGTGCGGACGGTTATTGTGACGGATATTGCCAAAGACGGCACGCTGGGCGGCACCAATTTGCAGCTTTATCGGGAGTTGACGCAGATTGACGGTTTGCAGGTTGTGGCCAGCGGCGGCGTTAGCTTTGCGCATGAACTGCCGGCACTGGCGGAACTTGGCGTGGCCGGGGTAATCATTGGCAAGGCGTTTTACAGCGGCCGCTTAAGTCTGCCTGAATGTTTGCAGGCGGCCAGAGGAGGTGCGCAGTGATTACCAAGCGGATAATTCCCTGTCTGGACGTGCGCGATGGCCGGGTGGTTAAGGGGCTGAACTTTCAGGGTTTGCAGGACGTGGACGACCCGGTGGCTTTGGCGCGTTTTTATAATGAAGCCGGCGCTGATGAGTTGGTTTTTTATGATATTACGGCCAGCGCCGAGGGGCGCTCTTTGTTTGTTGATATTTTGCAGCGTGTGGCGGCTGAGATTTTTATTCCGCTGACGGTGGGCGGCGGTATTCGTAATCTGGACGATTTTGACCGGGTTTTGAAATGCGGCGCGGATAAGGTCAGCGTGAACAGCGGCGCGCTGGCAGACCCAGGGCTGATTGCGGCGGCGGCGCAGCGCTATGGCAATCAATGCGTGGTATTGAGCATGGACGTGAAACGGGTGCAGGGGCGGCTGCATATTTTTGCCAGGGGCGGCCGCGAGGATACCGGCCGCGATGCTCTGGAGTGGGCGGAATTTGCGGTTAAAAGCGGCGCCGGGGAATTGGTGGTTAACAGCATTGATACAGACGGCGTGAAACATGGCTTTGATTTGCCGATGTTGGACGCGGTGGCCGCCCGGGTTAAGGTGCCGATTATCGCCAGCGGCGGCGCCGGCTGTGTGGAGGATTTTATGGAGTTGTTTCAGCACCCCGGCATTGACGCCGGGTTGGCGGCTTCAATTTTTCATCATAAGCAGGTTTTACTGCCGGATTTGAAACGGCAGCTGCAAAGCGCCGGAGTGCCGATGCGCATTTAATTGGAGGTTGATTTATGCAGGAAAATCAGGTTTATAATATTGACGGCTGGCAGGTAACCATGCCGGCGCATTGGCAGTTTTATGTTGATGCGCAGGCCAAGCCGCCACAGTATATTTTTCAGGAGCCATACAATCGGCTGGTTGTGTGCTTTTCGTCCTGCACTTTTCAAGATGACAGCAGCAGCGGCGTGCCGGAGCCGGGCTCATTGCAGCTGCTGTTCAGCACGGCTTGTGAGCAGATGGGCATGCGGCCGCTGATTACACAGCTTGGGACGGTCATGGTGGAAAATCTGGCGGCCTATTATCCGCCCGGATTTTTCACGCTGGCTTATCGCGGCCTGACCAAGGACGGCGATATCATGGTTGGTTTTGGCATTTTTGCGCCGGGTGTTATGCTGATGGTTTATTTTGTGGGCGCCGACGAGGAGGATTTTGGCGGCGATAATTTTGGCGGTAATCGGCCTGATAATGAGAGTTATTTTTCTTATGTCCGTTTAATCAGGCGTTATCTGGACTGAGTGGATTGAAAAAAATAAGGATTTGGAGATAAAATATGGCATTGAAATTTGATGAAAACGGCTTAATTCCAGTTATTGTGCAGGATTTTCAGACCAAACAGGTTCTGACGCTGGCCTATATGAACGAGGAAAGTCTGGCTATCAGTTTGGCCGAGCGGCGCACCTGTTTTTGGTCGCGCAGTCGGCAACAGCTTTGGCGCAAAGGTGAGGAAAGCGGCAATGTGCAGCATATTGTGAGTATAACCGCGGATTGTGATGGGGACGCTTTACTGGTACAGGTCTGCAAGGAGGGGCCGGCCTGTCATACCGGACAGGAAAGTTGTTTTTTTCAGCCGCTTTTTGTGGACGAGCAGGTGCAGAGTCTGGGGCTGGCCGGGCTTTATCAGCTTTTGCAGGGGCGGCGGCAGCAACCGCAGGCCGGCAGCTATACCTCATATCTTTTTGAAAAGGGACTGGATAAAATCCTGAAAAAGGTGGGCGAGGAATGTACGGAGGTAATTATTGCCGCCAAAGACCAGGACAAGCCGGAAACGGTTTATGAGGTGGCGGATTTGTGCTATCATGTACTGGTTTTGCTGGTGCAAATGGGTATCAGCCCGGCCGAGATTATTGCCGAGTTGGACAAGCGGCATATTGTGGACCATAAGGTTAAGCAGGAGAAAATGGTGTAATGCAGGTTAAAAGCAATGCGCACACGCACACCAGCCTTTGCGACGGCCTGGATACGCCGGCGGCCATGGCGCAGGCCGCTTATCGGCTGGGGTTTAAATCGTTGGGCTTTTCCGGCCACAGCTTTTGCCCGGCGGACGGCTATGGTATGACCGCGGAGCGGCTGGCGCAGTATTGCCGGGAGGTTTTGGCGCTTAAGCACGAATATCAGGGGCGCATGGCGGTTTATCTGGGACTTGAGCTGGACTCCATGAGTGTAATGCCGGCGGCCGGTCAGTTTGAATATCTGATTGGCAGCGTGCATAATCTGCAAACGCCGGTGGGGCGAGTTTATCCGATTGATGCAGCGCCGGCTGATACTGCGGCCGCTATCGCGGAGTTTGGCGGCGTGGCGGCCTATGTGCAGGCTTATTTTGCGGCGGTTGATGAGATGTTGAACAGCCGGCCAGTGGATATTTGCGGCCATTTTGACCTAATTTGCAAATATAATGCCGGTGGTCGTTTCTTTGCGGAGGACAGTCCGGAATATAAAAAAAGCGCCGCTGGAGTTCTGCGGCGACATTGTCGAAAAGGGGCTATGATTAGTCCGGTTTTTGAGATTAACACCGGCGGCATGTGTCGGGGCTATTTGCGGCGTCCCTATCCAGATTATTGGCTTTGGGAAATTTTGCGTGACGAGAAAGCCTGGGTTATGGTGAACAGCGATGCGCATGCGGCGGCCGATTTGGCTTTTCAGCTGGCGGAGCAGAGGGCGGCTGCCGAAAAGTTTGGCCTGAAAGTGGTGACAATTGATGAAATTCTGGGCTATTAAGCAAAATGTCCGTATTAATAGTGGAGCTTTTCCTCAATCGCCATGCTGTCTTTGGTGTGCGCCTTTGGCAGCTTTGTTTTATATTGCTGGAATAATGGCGGCTGGTTCGGCTCAATTTTATACGCGTTGCCGGCTGAGGCGGTTGTTTGTAACAATAATCGTTTTCCGGCAGATTTATAAGCCGTTTTTATCTATTGTTTAGCTGTTTTTAAATCCAGACCCATTTGATAAACCTCACTGATTGGCAAACTATAAACGGCGGCGACCTCTCTGGCCGCTGCTTTGTGTTTCATGCCGCCGGACAGCAGCCGCTCCAGATGTTGCCGGGCGTTTTGCCGAATATCCTCGGCGGCCTGCGGCTGTTCAGCCGGCGCTCCGCCCAAGACTAACACAAATTCGCCTTTAGGCGTGCGCTGCTGCCAGAGTTCAGCTATTTCAGCCAGCGTGCCGCGGTTAATTTCCTGAAACTTTTTTGTCAACTCCCGGCAGACGGCAATTGGCCGTTCTGGCTCAAAAGCTTGCCTCATGGTTTGCAGGGTGTTTTGCAGGCGGTGCGGCGCTTCATAAAAAATCAATGTGCGCTTTTCCTGGCGCAGACTTTGCAAAAAGGGCAACAAGGCCTGTCCGCGCGGCAGAAATCCCTCAAAGGCGAAGCGCTCCGTAGGCAGACCGCTTAAAATCAGCGCCTGAATTAAGGCGCAGGGGCCGGGTATCGCATCGGTTTCATGGCCGTTATGTACGGCAGCGCGCAAAATGGCGGAGCCGGGGTCGCAAATGCCGGGGGTGCCGGCGTCGCTTATCAGCGCCACAGTGCGCCCGGCCTCCAACTCGGCCAGCAGCCGTCCCTCCCTTTTTTCTTCATTATGCTGAAAATAACTTAAAAGCGGTTTTTTCAGCCCCATATGCTGCAAAAGCAGCCCACTGTGCCGGGTATCCTCGGCGGCCACCAAATCGGCTTCTTGCAGGGCGGCGGTCTGCCGGGTTGAGATATCGTCAAGATTGCCGATTGGCGTGGCTACTAAAATCAGCTTGCCCATTTTCTTACCTGCCTTGTTTTAAAATATTATTGCGCTGCTTTTTGGGCGGCCAGTAAAAGCAGTTTGTTTTGTGTCTGCTCACGTGTTATCTGGAAGTTGTTGGCCGCCAGCAGCCGGTGCAGTTCCGTTTGGCGGCTGACCGGCAAAACCAGCGCCAGTTGGCCGGCCGGGCGCAGCAGCCAGTTGGCGCTGGATAAAAGTTCTGCCAGCGAGCCGAAACATTCGGTGCGAGCGGCGGCGCGCTGGTGGTGTGGGCTGACGCGCCCGGCGCCCAGCGGCTGATAGGGCGGATTGCTAACCAGCAAATCAAAGGATTGCGGCGCAAAATAAAGCCAGGGCGTGCGCCAATCGCCTTGTTGAAAGCGGCAGTTGGCCAGCAGTCCTGGCAAAGCTGCGTTTAGTTGTTTACTGCGCTCTGCCAGCGCCACATTTTCCGGTATAATTTCCAATCCCTGGCAAATGGCTCGCTGATTTTTGGCCCAGACGAGTAAAAGCAGGCCGCCGCTGCCGCTGCCCAAATCGCAAATATGCTGACATTCCGGCTGCTTGCCCACAAATTCGGCCAGCGCCAGTGAATCCTCGGTGAAACCGAAAAAATCCTGTCTTTGCCAAAGCCGCAGACCCAACCAGCGCAGCTGCACCACGATTTCCCGGGGTTCCGGGTTTGGGAGACTCACATATTCTCCTTGAGAAAGCTTTGGCAGAACAGGCATTCCTCGCCGTTGCGATTTTGCGCGTAATAGGTGGAGCAAATGTGATAACCCTCATTATAAAGCTTGGTTAGTTCCTCCAGACCCTCGCTGCGGATATTTTCCACGCTCAGACGCTCCAGCAGCCGCGCGTTTTGCACCTCCATGGAGTCAACCTTGATGCGCAGTTCCTGTAACCTGTCCAGCATCTGGTTTAGCTGGTCTTCCAGCGCCAATATTTCATTCCTCAGTGCCAAGGTCTTCAGCCTCCTTGTCCTGGCGGTTTTGATTGGCCGCGTTTTTGGGGCATTTTCGGCATTTTTTGGCTGATGCTGCTTCTGGTGCGCCCTCAATATTCTCGTCAAAACCAGGTTCGTTTTTATCGCTGTCATACTCATAATAAAGACAACACATCAGGCGGCCGCAAACGCCGGAAATTTTGGCCGGATTGAGAGCCAGATTTTGTTTTTTGGCCATTTTGATGGAAACCGGGTGAAAATTGTTCAAAAAAGAGGCGCAGCAAAGTTCCCGGCCACAGGTGGAATAACCGCCCACAATCCGCGCTTCATCACGCACGCCAACCTGACGCAGTTCTATGCGTGTGTGGAAGTGCGCCGCCAGCACCTTAACCAGTTCGCGGAAGTCCACCCGGTTCTCCGAGGAAAAATAGAAAATAATCTTGCCGCCGTCAAATGTGTAGCTGACGCGGATTAGCTTCATCGGCAGGCCAAATTTGGCAATCTGCTGTTGGCAGTAAGCAAAGGCCTCCGGTTCCTGCTTTTTCATGTTTTCAAAACTGCGCTCGTCTTCCGGGGTAGCCAGACGCACAACGGAGCGTAGCGGCGTTTTTTCCTTTTCCGCCGCGGCCTCTGCCTGCGGCTGTGGTTCTGGCAGCGTTGGCGTAACCACCGTGCCAAAATCCAGCCCCCAGCTGCTTTCAACGATAACATGGTCGCCAAAGGTCAGTTGCAAATCACCGCAGCTGAAATATGATATTTTGCCGGCACGCTCAAAACGAATGCCTACAATATTGGACATATTTTATCTCCTTTAATTGCATTAAAAATATTAGATAAAAATATTAAATAGTTTATAAAAATTTATAAAATAAAAAATGGTAAATATCTTATCCTTTAGCATACCACAAAATCGGCAAAATCTCAATAGAAAAACATTAAAATAATAAAAATAGTAAAAAGCCGCGGTTTAAGCCGGCTTTAGGCCGGCTGGCAAATATCGCGCATTTGCAGAAACAGCACGCTCAAAAGCAATACGCCGTTGATGTTGCCGTCCACACTGCGGCGCGCGTCTTCCACCAGCGCCGCCATTTTCAGCGCCTGTAATTCATTAATTGCAAGACCAGGCGCGCTGGGCGCATCTGCTGCACCATGCCGTGTATAGATAGCGGCTGCGGCCAGATTGCGCAGCTGGGTCAGCAGTTCCTCCAGAAAAACCGCCAGCACACGCTTCAAGGCCAGCTCGGATTGTTTATCGTCCCGGAAAGTTTTGGCTAAAAGCAGCAGCTCTGCGCCGTCCTGTTGCTTCAGCAATTCAAACAGACGTCTGCATTTGGTTTGCATGGCAGCGTGCAGTTCCTGTTCTTTGGCAATTTCCTCCAGATAAGCGCCGGTGTAAAGGTTGGCGGCGGTTACTGGCAGGTTTTCCGGCAGACGCAGCCAGACCACGCGTGAAAGAATAGTTTCCAGCAGACTATCGCCCAGCGGCGCGGTTAAAATCAGATACAGGCCGGGGCGCGGCTCCTCCAGAATTTTCAGCAGACTGTTGGCCGCGGCCGGCGGCATGGTGTGCGCCTGATGAATAATCGCCACGCGGCGGCCGCCCTCATAGGCCTCCAAACTGGCCAGATACTGCATGGCGCGCGTTTGTTCAATTTTTACGCTGGCTCCCCTGGGCAGTATCAGCTGTAAATCCGGGTGGTTGCCCGCGTCAAGCTTATGGCAGGCCGGACATTCGCCGCATGGCTGGCCGTCAGCTTGCAAATTATGACAGAGCAGCGCCTTAGCCAAAAGAATGGCCTGCTCCAGAGTTTGTTCAGCGCGTCCGGTCAGCAGCCAGGCGTGGCTGATACGGTCGGCCGCTATGATTGCCGCCAGTTTTTCATAAAGCATGTTAGCCGGTTCCTCCAATTTTATTTTTTTTCTTCTATATATGATAAAATATAACGGCGATAAATGCAAGCCGTTTAGGCAAAATCCAGCACCGATATCATACCATTCTCAACTCCTTGCAGGCGGCCGCCGGCTTGCAGCAGGCTTTCGGCGGCGGCGACATGCTCCGGCTCGATTAATTCGCCCGGACCCAGCCAGGGAATACCGGGCGGATAAGGCGTCAGCAGACCGGCCGCCAGCAGACCGGCCGCTGATTTAAGCTGAACCTTACGTATCGGCTTGCGCATGGCTTCGGCCGGGTTCAGAACCTTTTGGGGCGAGGGCGGTTGGCAGAGATATTTTTCATTTATGGGCCGGGGCGGCGTTTGCTGTAAAATATAGTCAGCCCGTCGCAGGGCGCGCAGCAGCTGCGGCAAACCATTGGCCGGCAGCATATCCGCATAACTTAACAGCAGCAACACCCATTGCCAATCCGCAAATTCCGGCTCCAGACCAGACTGCCGCAAGGCCTCGGCCAGTTGCCAGCCGCTATGAGCAGCGGCGCTGTATAGCAGCGCTTTGCTTTGGTCATAGCTGAAATGCGGCGGTAAATCAGCGGCGTTATAAAGGCGCAGAAGTTTGGTTTGCTGCAATGCTTCAGCGATAGCCTCCCTTTCCTGTTGCAGCGCCAGCCCACGCGCTGCGGCCTGCTCGCTCCATTCGGCGCGTGCCGCGTCCAGAGAGGCCAGCAGGGGATAGGAGGGGCTGCTGGTTTGCAGCATGGTCAGCCAGCGCTCCGGCCACAGACCTGGCTGGTCTGGTCGGTCATTTTGCAGCAGCACGGCCGTTTGACCCAGACTGCCCATGCTTTTGTGCCAGCTGTCAATAACCAAATCCGCGCCCAGTCTGGTAGCGGCCATATCCGGTGCGATAAAAGGCAGGTGCGCGCCGTGGGCTTCATCGACAATGCTTATTAGCTGATTTTCCCGGCAAACCGCCAGCATTTGCGCCAAATCCACACACACGCCGTAATAAGAGGGATAAACGAAAAAAGCCGCCTGACAGCCGGGGCTGTTCTGGCAGGCTGTTTGCAGCTGCTGCGGCGTAATGCCCAGTGGCAGGCCGTGCGGCAGGTATTGAACGGGCAGCCAGACCGGTTGACAATCGGCCAGCGCCAGCGCGTTCCAGGCGGCGCGGTGGGCATTGCGCGGCAACAGAACAGAGCAGCCGGGGTGTTCGGCTGTGGCGGCCAGAATGGCGGCCAGAATACCAACCGTCGCGCCGTTTACCAGAAAATGCGCCTGTTTTGCGCCCACAACGGCGGCCAGCATTTCCTGCGCCTGTTTAAGCGCGCCGGCCGGAGAATGTAAGTCGTCCAGCCCATCGGCTTCGGTAAGGTCCCAGCCGGCCAAATTGCCCCAATTTCGGAACAGCCCCAGCGCCTGCTTCTGCCCCTTATGACCGGGCATGTGCTGGCGCTGGCGGTTTTTGGCCTGATATTCTTCAATTGCCTGAATAAGCGGCGTTTGGTTTGATGATGACATATTCGGCTCCTGATTTGGCGTTCAACAGGTTTTTAAGCCCGGAAAATCCAGCGTGGCAAAAAGGTCGGCCAGCGTTTCCGCGCGGCGGATAAGCTGCACCGAGCCGTCGGTTTTCAATAAAAGTTCCTGACAACGCAGTTTGCCGTTATAGTTAAAGCCCATGGCGGAGCCGTGCGCGCCGGTATCGTGAATAGCCAGCAGGTCGCCAACGGCAATTTCCGGCAGCTGGCGGTCAATGGCGAATTTGTCGTTATTTTCGCAAAGCGAGCCTACCACGTCATAAACATGGTCATGCGGAGCCTGCGCCTTGCCCAGAACAGTAATATGATGATAAGCGTTATAAAGCGCCGGGCGCATTAAATTCGCCATGCAGGCGTCCACGCCGATATAATGCTTATAAGTGTCTTTAGTATGAATAGCGCGCGTAACCAGCAGACCAAAGGGGCCGGTCATCAGGCGGCCGCTCTCCATGGACAGGCTGACATTATCCAGCCCGGCCGGCGTTAGCAGACGCTGATATTCACGTTTGATACCCTCGCCCAACGCGGTCAGGTTAATATCGGATTCTTCCGGCCGATAAGCCAGCCCCAGACCGCCGCCCAGGTTGATAAATTCCACGGCTACGCCCAGTTTATCCTTTAATTCTACCGCCAATTCAAACATCATGGTGGCGGTGCCGATAAGATAATCGCTCTGCAACTCATTGGAAACCACCATAGTATGCAGACCGAAGCGCTTAACGCCTTTGGCTTGCGCCCGGCTTACGGCTTGTAGCAGCTGCTCATGCGTCAGGCCGTATTTGGCTTCTTCCGGGGTACCGATAATAGCGTTGCCGCCGCTGCGCTGCGGCCCGGGATTGTAACGGAAGGATAACAATTCCGGCAGACCGGCAGTTTTTTCCAGAAAATCCAGGTGGGTGATATCGTCCAGATTGATGATAGCGCCCAGGCTGCGCGCTTTAATATATTCTTCCGGCGGTGTGTTGTTGGAGGTAAAGCAGATTTCGGCGCCGTGCATGCCAGTGGCCTCGGCCAACAGTAGTTCTGCTAAAGAACTGCAATCAGCGCCCAGACCCTCTTCTTGCATTATTGCCAGAATATGGGGGTTGGGCAGGGCTTTTACTGCATAATGTTCCCGGAAAGCGGGCGCCCAGGCAAAAGCGGCCTGGAGGCGCTGCGCCATGCTGCGGATACCGGCTTCGTCATAAAGATGAAAGGGGGTGCCATAGGCGGCGGCAATTTCCTGTATTTTTGCTTCTGTGCAAAAAAGCTGTTTTTCGGCCATCTTGGTTTTGCTCCTTTATAAAATTGTATTTTTTCTAAAAAAATTAATATTTTCTTAAGAAAATAAACCCGAAAATTGTATATAATAAAATTGGCTACATAATATTAAAACATTTATCGGGCGGAAAAGTCAATAGTCTGCGCCAATGTATACAGTAAATTTGTTGCACTGGCCGGGCAAGGTGTGATATAATACAAAAATAAAGATAAAGAATAGGTTGTGTTGATTGAGGGAGGTGCTGATTTTGTTTGAACCTTTGGAAACGGAGCAGGAGGACAAGTATAAGCGTTTTGGGAAACGCAGTCTGGTTTTTGTTCTGGTTATGCTGGCTATGTTTTTTGCGCTGGCGGCGCGATTGTTTGCCTTGCAGGTTATGAATACCAGCGAGTATTCCGCAATTTCCAGCCGCAACCAGCTGCGCATGATTTCTCAGCCGGCCAAGCGCGGTGATATTTATGACCGCAATATGCTGAAGCTGGCCGGGTCGGAGATTTGCTTTGAAATTTCCATTTCCACGTCTAAAGAGCAGTCTGAAGAGGAAATTGAGGAATTGGCCGCCAATCTGGCCGGTTACCTGAAAGACCCGGAACTGGACGCGAAAACGATTGAAAAAATGATTACCGGCAACAGTCGCCGTTATCAACCGGTTGTTATTACCACTTTGCCGGCGGAGAATAATCAGCATCTGGTGGCCAGTCTGGAAGAAAACCGGGACAAGCTGCCCGGACTTTTGATTATTGAAACGCCGCGCCGCATTTATTTGCAGGGGCGGCTGGCCAGCCATGTTCTGGGTCAGGTTGGTAAAATCACGGATTCTGATACAGATTTGGTGCAGAATTATAATTATCTGGCTACGGATTTGGTGGGCAAAGCCGGGGTTGAGCGCACAATGGAGCGTTTTACAGATACCGAGGGCCGGGAAATTGGCCTGCGCGGACAACGCGGTTTGCAGCTTTTGGAGATTAACTCCTCAAACCGTATTGTACGCGTGATATCCACGCAGGAAAGCGTTTCCGGTAATTCGCTGGTGCTGACGATTGACGCGGATATTCAGCGTGTTATGGAGGAGAGCCTGGCCTCCACGGTTAAAAAATTGCAGCAGGACCGCCCCAAAGCGCAGGGCGGCGCGGCGGTTTTGTTAGATGTAAAAACCGGAGCGGTGCTGGCCATGGCTTCTTATCCTGATTTTGCCCCAGAGGATTTTATCAGCGGTATTGACAGTGAGCTGGCCGCTTATTATTATGATGAAACGCTGAAACCCACCTTTAACAGGGCAGTTTCCGGCGCTTATCCGGTGGGCTCCACGTTTAAGGTCAGCACGGCGCTGGCGGCTTTGGCCTGTGGGGCTATTGGCCGGAATACGGAAATTTTATGCGACCCGGAAAACTGGGTTAATGATAAAGCCAAATGCACTGGTATTCATGGTATGGTGGATTTAAGCCATGCTTTGGCGGTTTCATGTAACACTTATGCGCAGGACGCCGGCGCTATGGCCGGTATTGATAATATGTATGAGGTTTTTCGGCAGCTTGGTTATGGCCAGCTGACCGGTATTGAACTGACTGGTGAAACGCGTGGTCTGCTGGCTAATCCGGACTGGAAAAAACTGAATTTTAAGGGCAGTGAGGGCAACTGGTATCCCTATGATACTTATTATATGTCTATCGGCCAGGGTTACAGTTATTACACGCCGCTGCAAATGGCGCAGGCCATGGCTACGATTGCCAATCATGGCGTACGCATGCAGCCGCATGTGGTTGACCGGATTATTGACTATGAGGGAGAAACGGTTTATCAGTGGGAGCCGCGTGTTATGGACCGCATTAATATGTCTGATGAAAACTGGGATGTGCTTTATGACGCGCTTTTGGCGGTAACCCAGCCCGGCGGCACGGCTTATTCCACCTTTGGCCGTTATCCGGTGCCGGTGGCGGCCAAAACCGGTACGGCGCAGACTGGTTTGGTTGGTGACGATAAAAATAATGACTATCATGGCTGGTTTATTGCCTTTGCGCCGGCGGACGACCCACAGGTAGCTTTTGCCGGTATGGTGGAATATGGTTTTCATGGTTTTTCTTCTGGTGGTATTGTCTGCCGCGATGTTTTTAACGCTTATTTTGGTTTTGACAGTAGCCAGACTTCAACCTCGGTTTATTCCTCGGTTGTAGAGTAATTTTAAATAAAGAAATTTTTAGACTGAAAATATATAAAAGAGAGGATTTGTTATAAAAATTTAATTAAAATGCAAAATATCCGCTGATTTTGCGGCAATTTGGCGCAAACTATTCGTAATCTGGCATAGGAAAAGAGCCGGCGGTCTCCGAAATTATTTTGAGCAAAAAGATGTAACGGATTTTTATAAGGGAGGCGTGGTTTTTGGTTATATCAGGAGAGAGCGTCAGATTGGTGAGTGATACCGCCCTGGTGCAAAGGACTTTGCGCTCAGGCCAGAAGGTCAGCTTTGGCGGCAATGTTGTGGTGTTGGGTGACGTTAACCCCGGCGCGGAAATCATTGCTGATGGTCATGTTGTGGTGCTGGGAGCGCTGCGCGGCGTGGTTCATGCCGGCGCGCATGGTGATGACAGCGCCACGGTGGTGGCTTCATCTCTTTTGCCGACTCAAATTCGCATTGCTTCTTACATTACCCGGCCGCCGGACGGCCAGCCTCTGCCGGAAACTTTTTGCCCGGAGGTTGCCTATCTTCGCGATGGTGAAGTGGTAATTGAAAAATACGTCATCAGCAAATAAGCTATTTGAGGGAGGAAGTAATATGGGAGTTGTATATGTCGTTACCTCCGGCAAGGGAGGCGTTGGCAAAACTACGACCACCGCCAATTTGGGCTGCGGCCTGGCCAAGTTGGGCAAACAGGTTGTTATGCTGGATACGGATATCGGCCTGCGCAATTTAGACGTTGTGCTGGGGCTGGAAAACCGTATTGTTTATGATGTGGTTGATGTTGTACAGGGGCGTTGCCGCCTGAAACAGGCTTTGATTAAGGACAAGCGTTTTGAGAATATGTATCTGCTGCCGGCCGCGCAGACCAAGGATAAAACTGCGGTTACAGAGGTTCAGATGGTGGAACTGATTGATGAGCTTAAGCCGCAGTTTGATTACATACTGATTGACTGTCCGGCTGGTATTGAGCATGGTTTTAAAAACGCCATTGCCGGCGCTGACCATGCTATTGTGGTGACGGTGCCAGAGGTTTCGGCGGTGCGTGACGCTGACCGCATTATCGGGCTTTTGGAGGCGGCTGGTCTGAATGAGCCGCATTTGATTATTAATCGTATCCGGACGCGCATGGTGCAAAATGGTGATATGATGTCGGTGGAGGATATGCTTGAGATTTTGGCGGTGGATTTGCTGGGTATTGTACCTGATGACGATTCTATCGTAACTTCCACCAATCGCGGTGAGCCGGCAGTGCTTGATGAACTGTCCCGTGCCGGTCAGGCTTATCGTAATATCACCCAAAGGCTTTGTGGGGCGGAGGTTCCGCTGTTGGATTTATCGGAAAAAGACGGCTTTTTGAGCCGTTTGAAGACCTTGTTTGCCGTGCGTTAGGAGGGGTTAATATGAGTTTTTCAGAGGTTTTAACAAAATTCTTTCCTAAAGAAGAAATGAAAAAAAACAGTTCCAAGGAGATTGCCAAGGAGCGTTTGCGTCTGGTTTTGGTGCAGGACCGTGGCAACAGCCTGCCGGAGGACATGCTGCTTAATCTGCGTGCGGAACTTATTTCTCTTTTTTCCCGGTATATGGTGATTGACGAGGGTCAGCTGGATATGGCCTTTAATAAAAGCGAGGGAGAAATTGCCCTGGTGGCCAGTATACCGGTGGTTAGAATAAAGAATTAGTAGAATTTGGGATATTTTTTTGGGAGATTAGATAAGTGTTTGACAAAAAGATTTTAAAAAACCTGGACTGGGTATTTTTGCTTTTGCTGGCTTTGCTGATGACTTTCAGCTTTGTGGTGTTGATTTCCGCTTCCAGCAATGTAGTATCAAATCCGTTTTATTATGTGCAGCGTCAGGCCATATTTTTCGGTATCAGTCTGGTGTCCATGACGGTGGTGGCGCTGTTTAATTACCGCAATCTGGCCAGTTATTCATCTCTGGCTTATGTTGTGGTTCTGCTTCTGCTTCTGGCTGTTCTGTTTGCGCCGCACCCGTCAAATGCAAGCACTGACGCCAACCGTTGGTTTTACATCGGTACGTATCAATTACAGCCCTCAGAGTTGGCCAAGCTGGTCTTTATTGTGGTTCTGGCCAACTACCTGAGCCGGCGTCAGGACACTATTCATGAATGGCGCACCTTTTGGGTTTCGCTGGGAATGGCGGCTCCTTTTATGTTTTTGATTTTGATTGAGCCTGATTTGGGTACTACCATGGTTTTCGGCTTTATGGTGGTTGTTATGATGTGGCTTTCCGGTATTCCGCGCCGGCGTATGCTGGCGATGCTGGCTATAATTGTCCTGCTGGTGGGGTTCGTCTTTCTGGACCTCTGGGTGGCCACAGACGGCTTTGACCATATGATTGAGGAATTGCCTGTGCCATTGCCGATGCATACCTATCAGTTGAACCGTTTGATTATCTTCATCAATCCGGACATGGACCCCTTAAAAGAGGGCTATCAGATAATTCAGTCCAAGGTGGCCATTGGCTCCGGCGGCATGTTCGGCAAGGGTTATGGCGAGGGCTCACAGGTGCAGAGTAACTTTGTGCCTTATCATCATACGGACTTTATTTTTGCCGTTGTTGGTGAGGAACTTGGTTTTCTGGGCGCTTTGGTTGTGCTGCTGATTTATATGCTGCTATTGCTGCGTATGATGCGCATTGCCAACCAATCGGCTGATTTATTTGGCTCGCTTATTGTGTCCGGTATTGTGGCCATGCTGATGTTTCAGATTTTTGTTAATATCGGCATGACGGTGGGTATTATGCCGATTACCGGTATCACCATGCCTTTCTTCAGTTATGGCGGCAGCAGTTTGCTGTTTAATATGACGGCTATCGGCCTTATCCTTTCTGTTAACATGCGTCGCGAAATCAAAATTTTTTAAGGCCTTGGCAATTTTCTAAATCTTTGTCAATTTTTTAAATCTTTGGCAATCCGGAGCAAATTTTGTTTAGTATGATAGAAAAGCAATCCTATTTTATAGAGATAAAATTATGACGTAACATAGTTTGTCAAGATTTAAAAAATTTGCATAAGCAAAATCCTCCGGCATATGAATTAATATCGTATGTTAGGAGGGTTTGCTTATGTATTTATCAGCGCCTAAAAAGCTATTATTATTTGCGATGCTGTTGGCGGCATTTGTTTTGGCTTCTTTTGGTTCGGCGGCAGCGGCCGAACTGCCGGAGATTGATGCGGCGGCCTATGTTTTAATGGAGCCGCAGAGCGGAGAAATTTTGGCGGCCGCCAATGCTGATGCGAAGCGTTATCCGGCCAGTACCACCAAGATTATGACGCTGGTTTTGGCGCTGGAGGCGGTGGAGCGCGGCGAGGCCAGCCTGGAGGATAATGTTACCACCAGTGAATATGCCGCCGGCATGGGTGGTTCACAGGTATATCTGTATGTTGGCGAAACCAGAACCTTGCATGAGATGTTGGTGGCAGTGGCGGTTGGTTCCGGCAATGACGCCAGCGTGGCCGTTGCCGAGCATATTGGCGGTTCAGTGGGCAA
Organism: Bacillota bacterium; assembly: GCA_021771915.1. Classification (GTDB taxonomy): domain Bacteria; phylum Bacillota; class Dehalobacteriia; order UBA4068; family UBA4997; genus Avidehalobacter. The sequence goes on along the minus strand of JAETNY010000007.1, from coordinate 107,225 downwards.
TTTTGTTGATATGATGAATAAACGGGCGGCGGAATTGGGTATGAGCGGTACGCATTATGCCAATCCGCACGGTCTGCATGACCCGGAGCATTATACCACGGCCGGCGATATGGCTGTTTTGGCGCGGCATGCAATTAATGTGCCGCATTTGCTGGAATATACCAGTATTTATGAATATCAATTCCGGGGAGAGCCCAATCCGCTGGTTTTGTGGAACACCAACCGGCTGCTGAAATGGTATGACGGTGTGGACGGTCTGAAAACCGGCTATACTTCAGAGGCCGGGCGCAATCTGGTGGCAACGGCCACGCGCGGCGATTTGCGGCTGATTTCCGTGGTGATGGGTGTGGAGCCGCAGCAGGGGCATTTTACAGAGAGCATGAAGCTTCTAAATCATGGTTTTAATAATTACAGCTATCAGCTGCTTTATGCGGCCGGCTCCCTGATTTGTTCGGTGCCGGTGGAAAAAGGAGCGGCCGGCCAGGTGGACGCCCGGATTGAGCAGCCGGCTGGCGTTTTAAGCAAGGCCGGCGGCAGCGCCGATTTTGAAACGGTAATTAATGTTACGGAGCCCTGGCCGCAGGCGCCGCTGGCGGCCGGCACGCAGCTTGGAGAGTTGCAGATTTGCCAGAATGGCCAGGTGGTGCAGAGTTTGCCGCTGGTGGCGAGCAATGATGTGGAAAAAATCGGTTTGCTGCAATGTTGGCGAGAGATTTTGAGTTCCACCTGCGCGCTTAACTGAAAAATTTGTATAAAAAAACAGTGTTTCAGCGCATGAGACACTGTTTTGTTTATATTTTCTTAAAAAAAATAAATTATAATAAGTATGATAAAATGTAATATATTATAATTATAGTGTAGAGTTTATGGGGGAGGGATTTTATTTGAGTGAATTGCCATCTCTGATTACGGACCTGGCGCTGATTTTGATTTTGGCCGGTTTGACCACTTTGCTTTGCAAAAAGCTAAAGCAGCCGTTGGTTTTGGGCTATATTCTGGCCGGTTTTTTGTGTGGTCCGGTGGTAAATTTTCTGCCGACGATTGCCGACCAGGAAAATATTGAGTTATGGTCAGAAATTGGCGTAATTTTTTTGATGTTTGCGGTGGGACTGGAGTTTAGTATTCATAAGCTGGTTAAGGTTGGTCTGGCCGGCATTTTGGCCTCTCTGTTTGAGGTTGTGGGCATGATGCTGGTGGGTATTGGTCTGGGGCGGCTTTTGGGCTGGTCTATGATGGACAGCATTTTTCTGGGCGGCATGCTTTCCATTTCCTCCACCATGATTGCGATTAAAGCGCTGGAGGATTCCGGCCTGAAAGAGCATAAGTTTGCCGGCTATGCCATTGGTACGCTGATTATTGAGGATATTGTGGCAATTTTCCTGATGATTATTTTGTCCACGGTTTCCGTCAGTCAGGGTATCAGCGGTCTGAGTCTCCTGGAAACGATTGGCCGGCTGGTGTTTTATCTGGCTTTGTGGCTGCTTTTGGGTATCTATCTGTTGCCTACTTTCCTGAACAAGGTGCGCAGCTTGTTGAATGATGAAATGCTGCTGGTTATCTCGCTGGGTATCTGCTTTGGTATGGTCTGGATTGCTGCTGCGCTGGGCTTTTCCTCAGCGCTGGGGGCGTTTCTGGCTGGCTCCATTCTGGCCGGAACGGTGCATAGCGAGCGCATTGAGCATTTGGTTGCGCCATGTCGGGACTTGTTTGGCGCGGTATTCTTTGTATCCGTCGGTCTGTTGGTGGTGCCGTCCACTTTGGCCGAATACATTATTCCGATTTTGTTGATTACGCTGGTGACGATTATTGGCAAGATTATTTTCCTGACTTTGGGCATGATGGCCGCTGGCAAGGATATTGCAACTTCGGTGGGAGCCGCTTTTTGTCTGACGCAGATTGGTGAGTTTTCCTTTATTATTGCTTCACTTGGTACTTCATTGGCTGTAACCAGCGATTTTCTCTATCCGGTGATTGTGGCGGTTTCCGTGATTACTTCTTTCACCACGCCAGTGATGATACGTTATGCGGAGGGCTTTGCCGGCTGGCTGGCTAAAATTATGCCGGCCGGAGTGCGCGACGGTTGGGAAAAATATGGCAATAATGACGATGACAGCGCCTTGCAGGACAGTGATTGGCTTGCCTTTGGCCGCAGTTATCTGGGGACGCTGGTGCTGCATAGCATGATTTCTTTGGGTATTTATATGCTGGGTACCAATTTCCTTACCGGTCTGGTGAGCCAATGGGGCTTTGGGCCGGCGCTGGTCTGCCTGGTGGTGGAGTTGGCAATGTTGCCGTTTGTCGGTCAGCTGCTGGTCTTTCGCAATTCCTATATGACGTCGCTTTGGCTGCGCGGCCTGAAAAACCGTCTGCCGTTGCTGGTGTTGATGATTTTGCGTGTGGCGGTGGCTATGGCGCTGCTGATTATGCCGCTTTACTGGCTGCTGCAATTCCACTCAGTGTTGATTGGTCTGATTTGTTTGGGTTTGACTTTGCTGCTGTTTAAGTTTAACAAATTTACCAGTATGTATCTGCGAATTGAAGCGCGTTTTCTGGCTAATTTTAATGAGCGCAAGCTTTATGAGCAGCGTGCCGGCACAACGGGGAATGAGTTGCGCCATAGCCTGAATGAGGAGTTGTTGGTAAAATGTTTCCGTTGTCCTGAGGAGGGCGCGTTAATTGGCCAGAGTTTACAGGAGACAGATTGGGGGCGTTTATATAATCTGAAAGTGATTAAAATTAAGCGTGGCCGCAAGCATATCAATATCCCGGAGGGTGGCGAGCGTTTGCAGGCCAATGATTTGGTGTGGCTGTTGGGCGAGGCCAGGGATTTGGCTAATTTCAGCTTTTATAGTGCGGAAAACAACCTGTTGCAGGCGGAAACGGCTGATTTGACCCTGAAAGATTTTATTGCTGGCCAGAGCGACGCCAGCGACAGCGAGCAGATTTATTGCTGTGCGGTGCAGATGGCAGATGCGCCGCGTTATGTGGGCAAAAATCTGCGAGATTCATCTCTGCGTCAGGATTGGAGTTGTTTTCTGTTGGGTTTGGAGCGCAATATGCTGCCGATTATGAACCCCAGCCCGGATATGGTGCTGGAGAGCGGTGATTTGGTCTGGGTTCTGGGCGGCAGGTCGATGGGCGAAGCTTTGGTCGCTGAGGGTCTGGTATAAAAGGCATTGTCTAATATTTGCAAAATAAGTTGCACTTTCTTTTTTCCTATGATATAATTAAATTGTGTTTAGTAAAAATGATTAATACCGCAGGAGGGTTGTTTATGTTGCGAGAATTTAAGACTGATTTGGGTATGGTTGACGTTGCCAGAGATGTTTTGGCCACGTATATTGGGCTTTCCGCTACAAATTGTTTCGGCGTGGTTGGCATGTCTTCCAAGACGCTGAAAGACGGTTTTGCTACACTTTTGGGGCGTGATTCCGTGAGCCGGGGTGTGGAAATTGCTGAGAAAGATGACAGCTTGCAGGTGAATGTTTATATTATTGTGGGTTATGGCACCAAAATTTCAGAGATTGCCAATAATGTAATGCATAGAATACAGTACAATGTTCGTGAATATCTGGGTATCCAGCTGGATAACATCAATATAATTGTGCAGGGTGTGCGGATATTGGACTAAGGAGGAAGTCGTTTGAGTAAGCTATTGAATACCAGCGAATTTACCGCTTTTTTCATCGGCGCTTCAGCCAATTTGACGGCTAACAAGGAGCGGATAAACGCGCTTAATGTTTTCCCGGTGCCGGACGGCGATACTGGCACCAACATGGGATTAACCATGAGTTCTGCGGTTAAGGATTTGCCGGCCCAGACCAATATTGCCAAAGCAGCCGAGCGTTTGGCGCATGGCGCGCTGCTTGGGGCGCGTGGTAATTCCGGCGTGATTTTGAGCCAGATTTTGCGCGGCTTTGCGCAGGGTCTGGAGGGCTGTGAGCAGGTTGCCGCGCCAGATTTTGCGCGTGCTATGCAAAAGGGCGTTGAGTTGGCCTATAAATCGGTAATGAGGCCGGTGGAGGGTACGATTTTAACTGTGGCGCGTAAAATGGCCGAGGCCGCTGGTGAAGCTGTGGCGGTTGATGCGGCTATGGATTTGGAAAATCTGGTTGAGTTGATGCTCAAACAGGGGCATCAAGCTTTGGCCAACACGCCCAACCAACTGCCGGTTTTAAAACAGGCCGGCGTGGTGGATTCTGGCGCCAGCGGTCTGGTGGCTATTTTTGAGGGCGGCTTGCGCGCTCTGCGCGGCGAGGAATTTGAGATGCCGCTGCAGGTTGAGGGTAAAGTTGATTTTACCAACCAGACCGCCGAGGATACGCAGCAGTTGGTTAACCATTACTGCACGGAATTTTTTATTCATGGTCAGGGCATTGATGTGGATACTTACCGGCAGCATTTGCAGTCTATGGGCGAAAGTCAGGTGATTGTGGGTAATGCTACGGTGGTTAAAACGCATATTCATACGGCAGACCCCGGCGCGGTTTTGAGTTATGCGCTGCAATTTGGCTCATTGCATGATTTGAAGATTGATAATATGAAGGATCAGCACCGCGAAACGCTGCTGACAGATGCGGAACGCAGCAGTGCGGAGGAGAACTCTGCTCCGGCTGATAAGCCGGAAACTGTTTCGCCGGAGCCTGACCAGTTGGACGCGGCCATCGCCGAGGCGGCCGCTACGCTTGGCGATATGCTGCCTGATATGGAGGCGGTGGAACTGCCCCTGTGCGGTGTGGTGACGGTTTCTTCGGGCAGTGGTCTGGACCAGATTTTTACTGAGATGGGCGCGGCCGGTCTGGTAAGCGGTGGCCAGAGTATGAACCCCAGCGCGGAGGATATTTTGCAGGCGATTAATAATCTGCCGGCTCAACAGGCGGTTATTCTGCCGAACAACAGCAATATTGTGATGGCGGCCAATCAGGCCAGTCAGTTGGCGGAGAAGCCGGTGGTGGTGGTAAGCAGCAAGTTTATCACCCAGGGCATTGCGGCTATGATGAATTTTGACCCGGAGAGCAGCGCCGAGGAGAACGCGGCCAGCATGCAGGAAGCTGCGGCGTTGGTACACAGCGCTCAGGTTACTTATGCGGTGCGCGATTCTCAGTTTGACGGCCAGACAATACATGAGGGCGATATTCTGGGCTTGCTGGAGGGCGATATTGCCGTGGTGGAAACTACGGTGCGCCAGACCGTTTTGAATTTGCTGCCGCAGATGTTTGACGATGATACCAGCCTGATAACGCTGCTTTATGGCGATGGCGTAACGGAGGAAGACGCTGTGCTTTTGGGCGAGGATTTGGCCGAGGCTTTTCCGGATTATGAGATTGAGGTGCAGCTGGGCGGCCAGGCGGTTTATCATTATCTGATTGCCGTGGAATAAAGATTAAAATTATAGCATTTTACATGGCGCCTTTGTTAGGCGCCATTGCTGTATATAAAGCTTAACAGAAAAAACAGGGGTGAGGATATGGCGGCATTGGCCCGGGAATGGGCGGCAATTTTGCAGGCGGAACAGCGGCAGGGTTATCTGGACAGCAGTGTTTTGGGCGGCTTTGGCGAGTGGCTGGCCAGTCTGGGGCGGCCGGAGTTGGCGGCGCTGGGGCTGGCATACAGCGAGGCTGCGCTTAATCAGCGCCCGGAACTCTGGCAGCGGGCCAGAGCGTTGCTGGAGGCGGCGGAGCAGCCGGAGGCCCTAAAGCAACCGACTGGTTCAATTCAGCAGAAACCCAGTGCGGCGGATTGTTTGCAGACTTCCATTGAATATCTGAAAGGGGTTGGTCCCAAGCGTGCAGTGCTGCTGCGGCGTTTGGGTATTTATAAGATTGCCGATTTGCTGTTTAACCGGCCGCGAGCTTATGAAAGCCGGCCGCAACCGGTGGCTATCGCGCAGCTTTCAGCCTGGCAGGGCGATATAGCGGCGGTGCGCGCCCGGGTTCTGGCCAAAACCGTGCTGCGTCCCAGGCGTGGGTTAACCATTTTGAAAGTGACGGTAAGCGACGGCACTGGCAGTTTGGCGGCAGTCTGGTATAATCAGCAGCATTTGGAGCCTAAGCTGACGGTGGGTTTGCCACTGCAAATTTTCGGCAAGCTGGAATGGCGCTATGGCGCTTGGGAATTGGCGGTGCAGGACTATGAAATTATAGATGATGCTTCGGCAGATTCTGATGCTGGCGGCGAACTGCTGCCGGTTTATGCCCTGACCGCTAATCTGAACCAGAAAGCCATGCGCCGGCTGGTGGAAACGGCCTGGGGCAAATATGCGGCTTATCTGACGGACGGACTGCCGCCGGAATTGCTGGCCGAGCATCAGCTTCTGCCTTTGCGTCAGGCGTTGTTTTATCTGCATTTTCCGGAGAATGAGCAGCAGGTGGAGCAGGGGCGGCAGCGTCTGGCTTATGAGGAATTGTTGGTGACCCAGCTGACGGTGCTGGCAAACCGTTTGCCGGAAAGCGAGCAGCCAGTGGAGCGGCCGGCGGCGGACAACGATGATATTATGTCACAGTTTACCGCGGTGTTGCCGTATCAGCTGACTAACGCCCAGCATCGGGTGATTACGGAAATTCTGGACGATTTAATCCAGCCGCGTTTGATGCGCCGGCTGGTGCAGGGTGATGTTGGCTCCGGCAAAACGGTGGTGGCCGCGGCGGCTTTGTATCATAATTTCCGGGCCGGCCGGCAGGGGGCTTTAATGGCGCCGACGGAAATTCTGGCCGCCCAGCATTATCATAATTTGCAGCCGCTGCTGGCTGGGCTGGGCTTGCATGTGGCATTACTGACCGGCGATACGCCGACGGTTGAGCGGCGTGAAACTTTGGCGGCTTTGGCTGCCGGTCAGGTGGACGTGCTGGTGGGTACGCATGCCCTGTTTTCGGCTGATGTGGAGTTTGCCCGGCTGGGTCTGGCGGTTACTGACGAGCAGCACCGTTTTGGTGTTAATCAGCGCAACTCTTTGCGGCAAAAGGGGGCGCAGGCAGATGTTCTGGTGCTGACGGCCACGCCTATTCCGCGTACGCTGGCCATGACTTTCTGCGGTGATTTGGCGGTTTCTGTGCTTGACGAACTGCCGCCGGGACGGCAGCCGATTGCTACTTATGCTGTCAGCTATGATTTGGAGGCGCGTGCCCTGGCTTTTGTTCTGGCGGAACTGCAACAAGGCCGGCAGGCTTATATCGTTTGCCCACTGGTGGAGGAAAATGAGAACCTGGAGCTGCAATCGGCTGTTAAGCTGACGGAACGCCTGCAAAGCCGGGAGTTTGCCGCTTATCGGGTGGGGCTGCTGCATGGCAAGATGAAGCCGCAGGAAAAGAACGAGGTTATGCAGGCTTTTGCCGCCGGGGAAATTCAGGTTTTGGTTTCCACCACGGTTATTGAAGTTGGCGTTGATGTGCCAAACGCCACGGTTATGCTTATCCGCGATGCAGAGCGTTTTGGTTTGGCGCAGCTGCACCAGCTGCGCGGTCGGGTGGGGCGCGGCGGCCGGCAGAGTTATTGTATTTTGCTGAACAATGCCAAAAGCAAAGAGGCCAGGGAACGGATAAAAATTCTGACGGAGAGCAGCGACGGCTTTGTGATTGCGGAAGCGGATTTGCGGCTGCGCGGCGCCGGCGAACTTTTGGGAACCCGGCAGAGTGGTTTGGCTATGCTGAAATATGCTGATTTGGCCGCCGATTTGCGGCTGGTGGAAGCTGCGCGCGCCGACGCTACGCGGCTGCTGGCGGACGGCGAGTATTTGAAATGGCCGCTGGCGCAGGAAGTGCGGCGGAAAAGCGAACTTTTGGAGTCATAAAAAAATATTAAAAACTTTTAAAAAACTTTATTTTTAATGTGGCAAAACCGTCTTTTGCCGGGTGTATATATTAGACAGGCAAATTCAGCGGTATGCTATTTAAGGAAACGTAATTTAATTAGTTGTGTGAATTTGGGTGGAGGAAAAATAACTATGAAAAAAATTAAAATTGCCTGTGGAACATTATTGCTGGCGGCTTTGCTTGGCTGGAACTGCCCGGTTTGGGCGGCGGAACCGGCGGCCCTGGCGGCGGAAGCGCAGCAGAATGTGGTAGTGCAGACGGAACAGCGTATAACAATGGAGGTTTTGATTAAACAAGTTGGCAGCGGCGCTGATAAAACGGAGGAGCATTATATTCTGGCTAATGGCCAGAACGGCGAAGAACTGCGGCTGAATTTTATGGAGGAGGGAGAAAACGCCGCGCTGTTGGTGGACGCACAGACGGGTATCTTAACTGATTGGCTTAATGTGCAGCCGGGCAGCCGCGTTATGGTGAATTACAGCCAACAGCCGAATGGTAATCAGCTGCATTATCTGCTGCTGAATTTGGGCGAAGAGCCGCCGGCCGGTCTGTTTACCGTTGAGGACATGGCCGGTTTGCTGGAAAGCCGGATTTTGGTGGATAACGGCCGTTTGTGGGTTTCGCTGCCGAAAGGCGTTTGGCAATATCCCAAGGAATATAATGTTCTTTCCTTGGGGGTTGGACATCAGGTTCTGCTTTGGTATGACGAGCCGGAGGCCAGCCAGCAGCCGGCGCAGGTTGTGGCTGTTAAAATGCTGCATATTTATTCACCGCAGGAGATTGAGGAAATGCGGCAGGATAAAATTCGGGCGGATATGTATTATAACAACCGCCAGACGCGGCATTTGCTGGTTAATGGTGAACGGCTGCCGGACGTGGTGCGCTATGTGCATGGAGAGCCTTATCTGCCGCTGCGCCAAACTGCGGAGAAGCTGGGTTTTGACGTTGAATGGCAAGAAACTGAGCGAGCAGCCTATATAAGCCGGAACGGATTGCGTGCCAAAGTTGTGCTGTATGACGGAGTGTATTGGCTGGCCAACGGTCGGGAGCAATCTTATTATGGCCTGCCGCGTGAATATGATAACGAAATTTGCGTGCCGGCAGAGTTGTTTGAGATATTCGGCGCGGATATTGCCGTTGACGGCCAGACCATGATTGTTGAACTGAAATGATAAATATAGTTAGATGATAAATATAGTTAAAAATATAATTAATATGGAGGTATATATTATGAAAAAGATTAGAATGATTTGCGCAGCTTTAACGATTGCAGCTGTTGGCGCCTTTGGCGGCGTGGCTTGGGCTGCGGATACGCCGGCGCAAAGCGCGCAGCCGGTTGTTGGCGGTGAAACGACTGTTATTCAGAAAGAGGTTGCGGCGCATATGCAGAGCGGTTACGCCGAGGTTACAGAGATTGCCGCAATTGAGATGAACTCTGAGTTTATTGTGGTTAAGCCGGAAGATGGAAGTTATCCGGAAATTCAGTTGAATATTGGCACGGATACGCTGTTTGTGAACAACAAAACCGGCAAAGAGGTGAAGCTGGCAGATATTAAGGCTGGCGACCGTGTTTATGTTTATTATGATATGGCGATGACGCGTTCTATTCCGCCGCAGAGCCGGGCTTATCTGGTGTTGACTGATGTTGAGGAGGGTACGCCGGCCAAGCTTTGGACTGCTGAGGAGATTAAGGCCGAGAACGGCGGCGATTTGGTAGTTACCACAGATAACGGCGGTTTGTTGCTGCGCGTGCCGGCTAAATCCTGGATTGACGAAAAAACACAGTTGCAGGAGGGTGAGCGTTTTCTGGCCTGGTATGATATTGTAGCTCTTTCCTATCCCGGTCAGGCCACGGCTAACAAGGCAGTGATGATACTGTCTGGCGTGGCAACGACGCAGGATGCTGGGGATAAGGAGGACGTTTCGGTGGAGTTGCCGGAGGCGGTTAGCTTCATTACCAGCACCGTGAAAGTCAAGGAAATTATTAACGATGGCAATATTCAGTATTTACTGGTGGAACGCCCGGACGGCGCTGGCGATATTCAGCTGAATTTTGCTACGGAAGGTGAACATGCGCTGTTGGTGGTAGATGCGCAGACTGGCGTTATTCAGGACTGGAGCAGTATCCAGCCGGGTACTCAGATTATTGTAAACTATAACGCCGCGACAACATTCAGCCTGCCGCCGCAAAGCTGGCTTAATTATGCGCTGGTAAATCTGGGAGACAATCCGCCGGTTGGCTTGTTTAAGATAGAAAAAATCGGTGAAAATAATGAAATAACCAGAATTTTAACCAATGAGGGCAGCCTTTGGATTAGCTTCCCCATGCAGGCGCTTACGCAGGACGGAATGTCACATTCTTTGAATACTGACGGCTATATTCTGGCCTGGTATGATATTGTGATGGAAAGCTATCCGGCGCAGGCCAATGCTGACAAGGTTGTGGAACTGACTCAACTGACGGAATATGCCGAAAAAGAGCGCGAGGTTGAATGGGAGAAAAAATATTATAACAACCAGCAGACCAGCGAGTTGGTTTTGGGCGATATGGTTTTTGCGGACACTGTTAAATATGTTGCGCATGGCGTGCCGATGGTGCCGGTGCGTCTGGTGGCGGAGTATTTGGGTTATGATGTTTCCTGGGACGAAGCTGCTCAGGTTGCCAACATTAATAATGGCCAAATCCAGACCAGTCTTTATGACGGTCAGGAAAGCTTTAATTATACCACGGCCATTCCCGGCGCTGTTGGTATGAGCAAGCCGGTTAGTCTGGACGGCATGACCCGTATGATGAATGATATTCTGTATGTACCGGCGGAACTGTTTGAAATGATGGGGCATGAGGTTTCTGTTTCCGGCAATATGATGACAATTAAATAAAGTAATAAACAATTAAAAAACCTCCCTTTAGCATTTGCCAAAGGGAGGTTTGCTGTTTTAAGTTTTTTAATTAAAATACGGTCTGAACATTACCGCTATACTGCTCATTGATGAAATTCTTGGCGGTATCGCTGCACAGAGCGGCAGCCAGAGCCTTCAATTTCTCATCGTTTTCGGTACCCTCTTTAACGGCCAGAACATTTACATACAGTGTGGCGGCCAGGGATTGGTCGTCTTCAGCAGCCAGAGCGTCAGTGGCGGCGGAAAGGTTGGCTTGCAGAGCATAATTGCCGTTGATTACAGCCATATCCAGGTCAGCCAGAGCGCGCGGCAGCTGGGCTGCTTCCATCTCGCTGAACTTCAGGTTTTTCGGGTTATCGGTGATGTCATAAGGAGTGGCTTTGATACCAGCGTCCGGATTAATGGTAATCAGGCCGGCAGCTTCCAACAGCAGCAAAGCGCGTGCTTCATTGGTGGGGTCGGCCGGGATACCGATTGTAGCGCCATCGGCCAGTTCTTCCAGACTGGCAGTCTTGCCGGGATACAGACCCATCGGTTCATAGTGAACATCAGCAATGGAAACCAGATGTGTGTTGTTTTCAGCGTTGAAATCGTTCAGGTAGGTGATGTGCTGGAAATAGTTGGCGTCAATTTCGCCGTTTTCCAGAGCAGTGTTGGGAATGATGTAATCAGTGTATTCCTGAACCTGCAAATCATAGCCCTGTTCAGCCAATGTGTCTTTAAGAGCCTCCAGAATTTCCTTATGCGGCGTGGGGCTGGCGCCAACCACAATCGGGGTTAAATTTTTGTCCTGGTTGTCATTGTTGCCGGACGTCTTTTGCTCATCGCCGCAGCCGGCTGCCGCCAGCAGGGTCAGGCTCAATACCAGTAACAGGGATAATAGTTTCTTCATTATTTGTTCCTCCTAAAAATAAAATAAAAATTTGCATAGACTAATTATATAATATAAAAACATAAAAAGCCAGTCTTTTTTCTATAAAACATTTTTATTAAAAGATATAGATTTTGACTATAATAAAAATTTGGGTATAAACAAAACCGCAATAATATAATACACCTGAGTTGTTTTGTTAAACAGTTCAGGTGTATTTGTTTTTGGCTTAAATTATAATCTTTTGTCAAATTTTCTGGCCAATCGCGTGCCGGCCTCCTGAAAAATCTGCACCAGAATAACCAGCAGAATAACAGCCAGATTGAGGATATCGTCCTGATATTTGTAATAGCCATAGTTTACGGCCACTTTGCCCAGACCGCCGCCGCCGCAGAAGCCGGCCATAGCGGTATAGCCCAGAATGGTGGTAACGGTAATGGCAAAACCCACCAGCAGAGAGGGGCGTGCTTCGCCCAGCATAACCTTGGTGATAATTTTGCTGGTGGGAGCGCCCATGGACTGCGCTGCTTCAATAACGCCATGGTCAACCTCTTTAATGGAACTTTCCACCATGCGCGCCACAAAGGGAGCCGCGGCCACCACCAGCGGCACGATAATGCCGCGGTTGCCGGTTATTGTACCGACCATCATTCTGGTGAACGGAATCATCCAGACCATTAAAATCAGGAAAGGCACAGAGCGCAGTATATTGATTATAATACCCAGACAGACATTGATTGGGCGGTTTGGGTGGATACCGTCCTTATCGGTGAGAATAAGGATAATTCCCAGCGGCAAACCCAGCAGATAAGCAAAAAAGGTGCTTACCAGCGTCAGATAAAGCGTGGTTATCGTTTCTGATGAAAGTATATTCACCATAACTTCTGTACTCATTGGGCGTTCACCTCCCAGTTGTCATTGGCCGTAATTTCTTCGGCGTTTAAGCCCTGCATGCGCAGATATTGCAGCATTTTGGCGGCTGTCGGCATATCGTCCGGCAGTTGTAAAACAATCTGACCAAAAGCTTTGCCGTCGATATTTTGGCTGTTGGCAAAAATAATGTTAACCGGCTGCTTAAACTGTAAAATCATGTTGGCAATTACCGGCTCAAAGGAGGATTGGCCGTCATAAATAACCCGAACGCAGTTTTTGTTGAGCATGGCTTTGACTGCCTGTTGTCTGGGAAAGACAAAGGATTTGGCAATATCGCTGTTGGGGTGGGCAAAAATCTCGCGCACCTCACCGCATTCAGCAATGCGGCTTTTGTCGATAAGCGCCACGCGCTGACATATTTCTTCAATCACGCTCATTTCGTGGGTGATGATAACAATGGTTATGCCCAGCTTTTCATTAATACTTTTCAGCAGGCTTAAAATGGAGCGTGTGCTGGTTGGGTCCAGAGCCGAAGTTGCTTCATCGCAGAGCAGAACCTTGGGGTTTGTGGCCAGTGCGCGTGCGATAGCCACGCGCTGTTTCTGACCGCCGGAAAGCTGGGAGGGATAAGAGTTGGTTTTATCAGCCAGACCAACCATTTCCAGCAACTCCTGCGCGCGCTGCACGGCCTGTTTTTTCGGCGTTTTGGCAATTTCCAGCGGAAAGCAGATGTTTTCCAGCGCGGTTTTTTGCATCAGCAGGTTAAACTGCTGAAAAATCATGCCGATAGACTGCCGGGCCCGGTTAAGTTCAGCCTGACTAAGCTTGCCCAATTCCTGTTTATCGACAATAACCTCGCCGGCGGTGGGCCGCTCCAGATAATTGATACAGCGCACCAGGGTGCTTTTCCCAGCGCCGGAAAGCCCGATTACACCGAATATTTCGCCCTGTTTAATGTCCAGATTAATGTCATTTAAGGCGTGGACGGCATTCTCGCCATTGCCATATGTTTTGCTCAGGTTTTGCAGGCGGATAATAGTTGGTTGCGTTGCCGTCATTGGTGATTTGCACCGCCTTTCTTCATTTATTATCAAACGTACCCTGTATTATAACATAAAAAAAGGGAAAGTGCAACCTATTTTGCCGATTGCACTTTGATATTTGTCTATACTGGCCGGTTTGTTCAGTTCTTTTTGGCAAAATATTCCTGTAAAAGCCGCACTACAACACTGGAGAGCATAAATACGGCAATCAGGTTGGGAATGGACATCAAGCCGTTAAAGGTTTCAGCGATGCTCCAGAGCAGCCCCAAATCCATGGTGGCTCCGGGAATGGCCACTAACGCGTAAACCAGCATGAAAGGCCTGATAACTTTGGCGGAGAATAAAAACTCCATGCAGCGCGCTCCATAAAGGCCCCAGCCCAGAATAGTGGAAAAAGCAAAGCAACACATCGCTATAGCTGTGAAAACAGAAACCCAGCTGCCATAAACTGCTTCAAAGCCGGATATGGTTAATTCTGCTCCGGCGGCCTGGCCATAAATCACGGGTACGCCGCTGCATAAAATAACCAGTGCGGTTAAGGTACAAATTATAATCGTGTCCATAAACACTTCAAAAATGCCGAAAAATCCCTGCTGCACAGGCTCGTGCGTATCTGCACAGGCATGAGCTATGGAGCCGGTGCCAAGGCCGGCCTCATTGGAAAAAATACCGCGCGCCACGCCTTTTTGCAGGCTTAAAAAGCAGCTGCCGACCACGCCGCCAGTTACGGCCGCCGGATTGAAAGCGCCCTGGACAATCCAGCCGAAAACCTGCGGTACGGATTGCCAATGTACGATGATAACCCCCAGCGCCAGCATGATATAGAGCAGAGCCATAAAAGGCACCAGTTTTTCCGTCACCGCGCCAATTCGCCTGATGCCGCCCAGTAACACCAGCGCTACCAGTATGGCAATTATTGTTCCCAGTATCAGATTGCAGGTGTTAACTGATTTTTCATTAAGCAGGTTAAAACTGAGCAGGGCTGAATTGATAGCTGTAACAATAGTGTTGGCCTGTGTGGCGTTGCCGGTGCCGAAAACGGCCAAAACGCCGAAAACGGAAAACATTGTGGCCAGCCATTGCCAGTTTTTGCTCAGACCGTTTTTGATGTAATACATTGGGCCGCCAACCAACTCGCCTCTGGCATTTGTTTCACGAAAATGTACGGCCAGCGTTACCTCGGCAAATTTGGTACACATACCAAGCAGGGCGGATATCCACATCCAGAATACAGCGCCCGGGCCGCCAATCGCAATGGCTCCGGCCACGCCGGCAATGTTGCCGGTTCCAACAGTTGCCGCCAGCGCTGTGCAGACGGCCTGAAAAGGCGTCATGCTGCCATCGGCGGCCTCTCCGCGCCGAAAAATACGCCCCAGCGAGGTTTTAATTGCATAAGGAAATTTGCGCAACTGCAAAAAACCGGTACGCAAAGTTAAAAAAAGGCCGACGCCCACAATGCAAATCATGGCCGGCATGCCCCAGATAAATGAGTTTACCGCGCTGTTTACCGTTTCAACCACATATAAAAAATCATTCCAGTTCATAGGTTATATTCTCCTGTTTTTTAGTCATGTAATATCATAACATAAATTTTGTATAATGTACACATTGGCACACTAAATAAATGGTTTTTAAGGAGAAAAAATGCTTTTGAACTGTAAATTTTTTGTTAAACAGATTTTATACCTGAAAATAGTGCGGATTAATGTTTTTTTACACTATTTCATGCATCTTTATATTGGGGGAAAATAAAAAATTATTCTGTTTCCGGGAACAGCAGCTGCAACAGATGATAGCCTTTGAGGCCGGCCTCGTTGATTTCTGTCAGGCAGGGGCGGCAATAGCAGACGACTTTATCGGTGTTAATTTGTTGCAGGTGTTCCTGGCGTTCTTCAGGCGTCATTTGGCCGGTTTTTGCGGCCAGTCCGGGTGCCAGCTGCGCCGTGTTGGCTGAAATATTAATACGGCAAAAACGGGTTTTGGCCAGGTTATCGGGCAGTTCCTGAGGCTGAATGTGCATTTTATGCATTAAGGAACGCACGGCCTGCTGCATTTCCGGCCGGTCTGAACTTAACCAGCAATCCTGCACCGTCATGACCTCATTTTGATAATCAGGGAAAGGAAAAGCGGCGTCCTGGTCAATTAACTCCCAAACAGAGCGGATTTGTCCGGCTGCCGAACTTTCTGTAAGAATATGCGCGCAGGTATTACAAACGAAAAAGGCAGCGTCTGTCGGTTGCAGCTGCTGATGATTTTGACGGCAGCAGCCGGTTATGGTTATCTGCCAGCGTTCCTGTAAGTATTTTTGCAGGCGTTGGCTGCTTTCTGGAAATTGCTTTTGTACTTTACAGCTGGGAAAAAAGTATGTTGCCATAATTGCAAACCTCCTTATGCCATTTATTTTAGTCTGTTAGAGCTGGTTTTGTCAAGTTGTTTGGCGGCTGCTGGAAAAATTTTTGCGAATAACAGGATATGGCTTGACTTTTAATTCTGCTTTAGCTATAATATAGACACAGCTTAATTATGGAGGTATAGCTCAGTTGGTTAGAGCGCTCGCCTCACATGCGAGAGGTCATAGGTTCGAATCCTATTATCTCCACCAATGTATTATAACCCGAACCTGAGGCTATCTGGCATTAGGTTCGGGTTTGTTGTTAAGAAAGCAGGCGCAGATGGCGCTACGGACAAAATTAAATTTAAAAAGGAGATGTTATTATGGCAAAATTAGATGGTAAAACAGCTTTGATTACAGGTGCGGCAGTTGGTTTGGGGGAGGGCATTGCCGAAGTTTATGCCAAATATGGCGCGCGGCTTTGTCTGGTTGATATTATGGCGGAGGTTGAAGCAACCGCGGAGCGTCTGCGTCGGGAGTATGGCGCGGAAATTATTGCGTTGGTGGCCGATGTGGCGGATAAGGCGCAGATGCAGGCCGCGGCGGCGCAGGCGGTTGAGCGGTTTGGCCGGCTGGATATTGCCTGCTGCAACGCCGGGGTTTGCCGTTTGGCTCCCTTTGAGGAAATGAGCGATGAAATGCGCGATTTTCATATCGACGTTAACATTAAAGGCGTTTGGAATACCTGTCAGGCGGCGGTGCCTTATATGCTGAAGCAGGGCGGCGGCAGTATCGTCATTGCGTCTTCGGTGACCGGCGATATTGTGGCCGACGCCGGCGAGGCTGCTTATGCGATGACCAAAGCCGCCCTGGTGGGTTTGACCAAATGTCTGGCGGTGGAATATGCCGACCGGAATATTCGGGTGAACTGCACCCAGCTGGGCTATGCCAGAACGCCTATGGTGGAGAAAATGGCGCATGAGTCTAACCCGGCTGACCCGGAAAGCGCGATTGCGGATATTGCCAGCGCAGTGCCGATGAAAAGGCTGGCCCGGCCGATGGAAGTGGGCGAGTTGTTTGCCTTTCTGGGCAGTGACGAGGCCAGCTATCTGACCGGCTCGCAGGTGGTTATTGATGGCGGCAGTACGCTGCCGGAAACCATGAGCATGGGGGTAAATTAACTTATAGCGAGTAGAACGGGGGGTTGGTTCTTTATGAAAAAGCAATGGTTATTGTTGTGCTTTGTTTTGCTGCTGGTGCTGGCCGGCTGCAATCAGCAGAATGACGGTCAACAGAGTGGGCAGGTGGGGGAAAATCAAAATTCGCCTGGTTCACAGGTGCTTTATTATTTTGACGGCGTTATCAGCCGTGACGGAAAAGTACTGTTTGCGGCGCAGGAGGGCAGTGATTATCTGATTTTAACTGGCCAGCAGGGGCAGCAGTATTATATTCTGGAAATACTGAACACTTATGACCCCGAAAAGCGCACCAGGTATGATCAACCTTTGCTGGCGGCCTGCACCTATCGTATTTATGACTTGCAGGGCGCGCTGCAAAAGGAGATTAATATTCAGGTGGAGGGTGAGCCGGAAAATGCGGTACGGTATAGTTTTCCGACCGATGGCAATTTAGATAATTTTCGCATCATTGTTAACCAGGGGCTAATAAACGGCAAATTCCGGATATTGGACGTTGATGGTAATCTGTTGCTGGAGGAGCAGATTGTTCCGGCCAACGAGGTGGATAAATGGCAGGACGGTTATGTCTGGCTGGAACTGACGGCGAATTTTATGCAGGTACGTTGTTCCATGTATGATAAGAACTATGATGTGATTGAAAAAACCTATTTTTACGATATGAGCGGTCAGCCTTTGGAACTGGCGCGAGAATATGATTATGTTTATGATATTTATGATGATTTTTCCAATGCTGTTTCCGGATATTATGGCGGCGTTTATGAGAACGCGCAGGGTCAGACGCTGACGGATTTGCTGGATAAGGACGGCAAGGTTCTGGTGAGCGGTATTAATGATATAATCCGCTATGCCGACGGTATTTTTGTGGTGGTGCGCGGCTTTGAGCGTGGTTTGATGGACGCGCAGGGCAACTGGATTTACCAGGAGAGCGTATTTAAGGAGTTTGAAGATTAATTATAGCTAAAAAGTTGCTGCTTACAATATGTGGGCGATGATTTGTTCATTTTACTGTGACTGGAGGTTTGTTGTATGAAAACTAAAAACAGGTGGTTACTGGCGGCGGTTTTATTGGGGGTTATGCTGACGCTGACGGCCTGCGGCGCTGATAATAATCAGGGGCAGCAGTCAGCCGAGCTGGATAAGCCAATCATGACGTTGGCGGAATATCCGCTGGTGGACGGCTCCACCGCTAACCTGCCGATGATGGCGCAGATTATGGCTGATGTAACGGGTATCTCGCTGGAGGAGGCGGAGCAGCAAACCTGGTGCCGCAAGACCCCGGCGGCCTGGCTGGCGCTGGCCAGTGGGGAAAATGACCTGCTGCTGGTTTATGAGGCGGCGGAGGTTACCAAACAGCAGCTGGCGGATATGGGGACGGAATTGTCAGTTGAGCCGATTGGTCGGGATGCGCTGGTGTTTATTGTGAACGAGGACAACCCGGTAAAAAGCCTGACTCAGGAACAGCTGATTGGCATTTATACTGGTGAGATTATCAACTGGAGCGAGGTTGGCGGCGCGGATTTGCCGATTGTGGCCTTTCAGCGGCCAGAGGAGAGCGGCAGCCAGAGCCTGTTTATGAAGCTGTTAATGCAGGGCAGAGAACCGATGGACGCGCCGACGGAGTTTCGGCCGATGGAAATGGGCGGTTTGATTGAGGAGTTGGCGGCCTATAATAACAGCGCTGACGCTTTGGGATATTCGGTGTTCTATTACGCTTCTTATATGTATCAGCAGCCGGGGCTGCGTTTTGTGGCGGTGGACGGCGTTTTACCCAGTGATGAAACGATTGCCGACGGCAGTTATCCGCTGTTGAACGAGTATTATCTGGCGGCGCGCACTGATGATTTGCAAGATAAAAATTCTGCGGTCAGCCGTCTTTATGAATGGATTTTAAGCGACGCTGGCAAGGACTCAATGCGCAGGGCCGGTTATATTCCGTTGGACTAATTTTGTCGATTTAACGTCGATTGTGGGCAGACTTTGCCTCTATGTGCATAATTTATGCTTGAAAAAACGGCATGTGGTCAGTTGTCAACAGGTTTTTCCACATTTTCCACAGGCAAGGCCTGTGGATTATTGGGGGAAAGTGGTGTAAAACATGCCGGAGCCTGTTGGGAATTGAAAAAAAAGTCGAATAGAAATCTTTTCCGTCAGATAGCAGGAATTTGCCGCTTAAAATATAATTAATAATATAGCGGATAGATTTGGGCAAAGCCTTAAAATTATCGGCTGAATTAAGTAACAAGGGAGGTCGTTTTATGAACATTAATGTTAGGTCCAGAAAAAATGATGTTACCCAGGCCATGCGCGATTATGCGGAAAAACGCCTGCGGAAATTTGACAAAATGCTGGGCGGCGTAGATGATGTATCCGTTTTGCATGATGTTGTTAAAGATACGCACAGTGTGGAGGTTACCATCTATGTGGACGGTGTAATTCTGCGCAGTGAGGTTTCCGGGACGGATATGTACGTTTGCATTGACCAGGCTGTAGACAAGTTGGAGCGCCAGGTGCGCAAGCATAAAACCCGTTTGGAGAAGCGTTTCCGCAAGGAGGCTCAAAAGGCTTCCATGCAGGAACTGGACGCGCTGCCGAATGAACAGAAGCTTGTACGCACGAAGCATTTTGATAAAAAGCCTTTGGATATTGACGAGGCTATCAGTCAGATGGAACTTTTGGGGCATAGCTTTTTTGCTTTTGTTAACGCTGAAACTGAGGAAATCAATATCGTTTATAAACGCAAAGACGATAATTACGGTTTATTGCAGCCGGAATAATAATTTAAGTTTTGACATGGACTGCTATCGCTGATTGAGGCGATAGCAGTTTTTGTGTGAACACATAAAACTGGCAAGGCCGGTTGTAAACCTCTTTGAACACTTAACGATTGCCTATTACATTGGTTAGACAAAATTGCCTATTCTTTGTCATAATTAGTCATTCTTAGTGCAATTTCTGCGCAGGAAAAAACAGGCCGAAGCCGAATTTTATATTAGCTTGATGAGAGAGGGAGGCTGTCTATATGAGCTTTGGCTTTCAGATTAAGGATAATACCGTTTGGGCGTCTATTGATGGAGAGGTGGATATGCAGGTGGCCGGGCTTTGGCGTGATGCGCTGGAGCGGCAGCTTAACGCCACCCTGGCGCGTAATCTGGTCTTTGATTTCAGCGGCGTGCGCTTTATTGACAGTTCTGGCCTGGGGGTAATTTTGGGGCGGTATAAAAGAGTGGCCAGCCGGGGCGGTCATGTTAAAATAATCGGCGCCAGTCCTCAGGTTTATAAAATCCTGCAATTATCCGGCTTTGCAAATTTGATGGAGATTGAGCAGCCTTTGAAGATGACCGCGCAGGCAGCAGGGGGGCAAATGTGATGCGAGAAAACTTGGCTGAAAAACTGCCGGCAGCCCCGGCTTTGGATTTTCCTGATTTAAACAGCACGGATTATGGTCTGCTGCAAAACTCGCTATGCCTAAATTTTGCGGCTATCAGTGAAAATGTGGCTTTGGCGCGTTCTCTGGTGGCGGCGCTGATTGTTAACTGCCGGGAAAGCGGCTGGGACATGACCCTTTCCGCTCTGGAGGAAATTAAGGTTGCTGTTTCCGAAGCGGTTTCCAACGCGATTATTCATGGTTATCCGAACACGGACGGCCGGGCGCAGGTACATATGGAGCTTTGGCAGTATCAGCAGGCGCTGGTGGTGCGTGTTAGCGACGAGGGCGTTGGTATTGCCGATGTGCAGAAGGCTATGGAACCGGAGTTTACAACTGGCGAGGAGCATTTGGGGCTGGGTTTTGCGTTTATGAGTTCATTTATGGACGAGGTCAGGGTAAATTCGCAGTTGGGTCAGGGTACGGTTGTGACGCTGATTAAGAAAATTTGAGTGCATATATGGCTGATACTATGGCTGAAAATATGCTTAAAACTAATAATGATATCAACACGGACGCTGAAATTTGGCAGCGTGTGCGCGCCGGCGAGATGAGCGCGCGTGAGCGGCTGGTGGAGGCCAATATGCAGCTGGTTTTCTGGCTGGCGCGGCGGTTTATGGGGCGCGGCTTTGAATGGGACGACCTCTGCCAGATTGGCACCATTGGCTTGCTGAAAGCTATTGATAACTTTCAGCCGGAATATAAAAACCGCTTTTCCACTTATGCGGTGCCGATGATTTTGGGCGAGTTGCGCCGGGCGGTGCGTGATGACAGCCTGCTGCATGTTAGCCGTTCTTATAAGGAGAAAATTGCCAGAATTTTGCAGGCCGCGCAGGAGTTCATTTCTTTGCAGGGCCGGGAGCCGACCATGGCGGAGTTGGCGGATATTTTGCAGCTGCCGCAGGAGCAGATTGTTTTAGCGCTGGAGGCCAATCAGCGGCCGCTTTCTCTGCAAACGCCGATTGCCGCGGCTGACGGGCGCGACGATAAGGAAACATCGTTGCTGGAAACAGTTCCGGCGTTGGATAATGAAGATAAATGGGTGCAGAATTTGGCGTTGCAGGAGGCCTTTGCGCGTCTGCCGGCGCGTCTGCGCTATGTCATGGAGGCTCGTTATTATAAGGAACAAACTCAACAGCAGATTGCCTCGGCGCTGGGTGTTTCTCAGGTGCAGGTTTCCCGTTTGGAAAAGCAGGCATTGCGTTTGCTGCGCGAGTATTTATAAATTTGAATCTTTCAACTAATCTATCCCAATATAATTCCCAAAGGAAAGCGCATGGCCGGTCAGCAGACTGGCGATGCGCTTTTCCATTTTAAAGATTTATTGGCACATATTGGCCGGCGCTTGAATAGCATATATTGTAAAACTAAAAGTGGGCGGTTTGAGGGGTGATTTTTGATGAATTTGGCAGATTTAGAGCCCGGTGAAAGCGGCGTTGTGCAAAAACTTTTGCTGACGGGCAGCCAGCGGCGGCGGCTTTTGAATATCGGTTTGCTGCGTGATACCAGAGTGCAGTGCCTGGGGCGCAGCCCGGCCGGCGACCCGTCAGCTTATTTAATTCGTGGCGCAGTGATTGCTTTGCGTGCCAAGGATTGCCAGGAGATTATATTGTCTTAAATTACATACTGAAAAGGAGGCAGGCCGATGGGGTTGACAAAGGGCTCGGTGGCCGGCGGTGCGCTTGACGCCGGTTTGGTTATAAAAAAACGGCGCTCACAGGATAGAGTTGTGGCGCTGGCTGGTAATCCGAATGTAGGTAAAAGCACTATCTTTAACGCCCTGACGGGTTTGCACCAGCATACCGGCAACTGGCCGGGCAAAACGGTGGCCAATGCGCAGGGTTATTACAGCAATGGCCATAATTCATATGTTTTGGTGGATATTCCCGGCGCTTATACGTTGCTGGCCAGTTCGGCCGAGGAGGAGGTGGCGCGAGAATTTATCTGTTCCGGTCAGGCTGATGTGGTTGTGGTGGTTTGTAATGCCGCAAGTTTGGAACGCAATCTGAATTTGGTGCTGCAAACACTGGAGATAACCCGGCGCGTGGTAGTCTGTGTGAACCTGTTGGACGAAGCGCAGGCCAGAGGGTTAAAGCTGGATTTGCCGGCGCTGGAGCGTCTGTTGGGGGTGCCGGTGGTGGGAACGGTTGCCAGCCAGCCGCAGACGCTGGCGGCTTTAAAGCAGGCTATTGACCGGCAGGCTGATGTTGCGCAGTATGTTAATCAGTCAGCAGAACATTCAGTTTGTGATTTGGATTTGTGTACGGCGATATCCGGGCAAACCTCAGAGGAACTGCGTGAGGAACTGATGAGTCTGTTCATGCAGCGAGCCGAGGAGCTGGCTGCGCAGGTGGTGACTGGGCCGTCTGATAATTATTGCCGCAGCCTGGACTGGAAAATAGACCGCCTGTTAACCAGCCGGCTTTGGGGCTATGCGCTGATGCTGCTTCTGCTGGCAGTGGTGTTCTGGCTGACGCTGGTGGGCGCCAATTATCCTTCGGCTTTATTATCAGAAGGTTTTTTCTGGCTAGGTGAGCGGCTGAATGATGGTTTAAGCAGTCTGCATGCGCCGCTTTGGCTGCAAGAACTGTTGGTAAATGGCGTTTGGCGCACTCTGGGTTGGGTAGTTTCTGTCATGCTGCCGCCTATGGCTATTTTCTTTCCTCTGTTTACGCTTTTGGAAGATGTTGGTTATTTGCCGCGCGTAGCCTATAATCTGGATAGGCCGTTTCAAGCCTGTCATGCCTGTGGCAAACAGGCATTAACGATGTGTATGGGATTTGGCTGCAATGCGGCTGGGGTAATTGGCTGTCGTATAATTGATTCACCACGGGAGCGGCTGCTGGCTATACTTACTAATAATTTTGTACCCTGTAACGGCCGTTTCCCAACACTTATTGCCCTGATTAGCATGTTTTTTGTCTGGCAGACCGGCATGGCTTCTTCTTGGCTGGCGGCGCTGCTGTTGGTTTTGGTTATATTATTGGGCATTGGTTTAACATTTCTGTTGACCAATCTGCTTTCACGCACAATTTTGCAGGGGGAGGCCTCCAGTTTTGCATTGGAGTTGCCGGCCTATCGGCGGCCGCGCTTGTTTAGCGTTATTGTTCGCTCAGTTTTTGACCGTACACTTTTTGTGCTGGGGCGCGCGGTGGTGGTGGCGGTGCCTTGCGGTTTGCTGATTTGGCTGTTGGCTAATCTACCTTGGGGCGATAGTAGTCTTTTAATGCAGCTGGCCGGTTGGCTGGAGCCGCTGGGTCGCTTGTTTGGTCTGGACGGCGTAATTTTGCTGGCTTTTATTCTCGGTTTGCCGGCTAATGAAATTGTTATGCCAATTATGGTGATGTGTTATCTGCAAACTGGCAGTTTGACCGAAATGGCTGATTTGACGGAGTTGCGTCAGCTGTTTGTGGCGAACGGCTGGACCTGGCAAACCGCAGTTTGTACGCTGCTGTTTATGCTGCTGCATTGGCCCTGCTCCACAACCCTGCTAACGATTAAGCAGGAAACCGGCAGCTGGCGCTGGACGGCACTGGCCTTTGCCTTGCCGACGATTTGCGGTTTGGTGCTTTGTTTTGTGGCGGCACGTTTGTTAAGTTTATTTTAAATTGTAAAAACACCTGTTATCAATAGAGATAGCAGGTGTTTTGTGTTTTCTTTGGTGGAAACGACTGGAATCGAACCAGTGACCTCTTGCATGTCAAGCAAGCACTCTAACCGACTGAGCTACGCTTCCCAATAGTCACTTTTACAGTATATCATGTCAAAAGTCTTTAGTCAAGGGGATTGGTTAATTATTGTATAAGCTATTGGTAATAACACGGATTTTTTCTGCTAATAAATAAACTTTAGGGCATTAAGAATAGCCATAATTTATTTAGGAGCAGAGCGGCTATATTTATCTGTATAAAAATCCAATTTATTTTTTCAGTTATTACATTATTAAAGTACATAACATGCTGGAATTATTGTTGGTTAATTGGCGGCAAAGTCTTGACTAGAACTGAAAAATAGCATACAATAATAAGATAAAATAAGCGGAGGTTTATTTATATGACAGAAAATAAATTGACTGATGAGCGCCAGGCGAGAATACAGGCGGCTGTGCGTGAGATTTTGCTGGCGGTGGGCGAGAACCCGGATCGGGAAGGCCTTTTGGAAACGCCGGCTCGGGTGGCCAGAATGTATGATGAAATTTTGTCCGGCATGCGAGAGGAGCCGCGTGAGCATTTGCAGAAGCAATTCAGCACGGACAAGCATGGTGAACTTGTTCTGGTTAAAGATATCTCTATATA
This sequence comes from Bacillota bacterium, assembly GCA_021771915.1. GTDB lineage: Bacteria > Bacillota > Dehalobacteriia > UBA4068 > UBA4997 > Avidehalobacter. The sequence goes on along the minus strand of JAETNY010000007.1, from coordinate 82,479 downwards.
TTCCCTGTGTGAGCATCATATGTTGCCCTTTTATGGCCGGGCGCATATTGCCTATATCCCCAAAGATGGTCGGATAACCGGCCTTTCCAAGCTGGCGCGTATGGCGGACGGTTATGCGCGGCGTTTGCAGGTGCAGGAGCGGCTGACAACTCAAATAGCCGATGCGGTGATGGACGTTTTGCAGCCGCGCGGAGTTTTGGTGGTGATTGAAGCCGAACATATGTGCATGACCATGCGCGGTGTGCAGAAGCCAGGCTCATTAACGGTCACTTCGGCGGTGCGCGGCTATTTCGAGAAAGATGTTAAAGCCAGAGCCGAGGCTATGTCGTTAATTCGTGGTTGATAGGGAGGTGTTAGAGGTTCGTGGCAAAAATATTAAGCTTTTGCAAGGACTTTGTTGTAATTTTTGTATGTGCGTTACTATTATCGCTGGTAATTAAAACTTTTCTGATTGATAACCGTTTGATACCAACCTCGTCAATGGTGCCAACCGTACCCACCAACGGGCGGATTTTGGTTAACCGGTTGATTTATGATTTTGGGGAGCCAAAATTTCAGGATATTGTGGTTTTTGAGCCAACGGAAACTACCAAAATTGAGGTTGGCCGGGACGATGATATGCTGAAAAGGGTGATTGGTTTGCCCGGTGATGTGGTGCAGGTATTAGATGCGCAACTTTATGTGAACGGTCAGGCCATTGACGAGCCTTATTTGGCCGAGCAAATGACCTATGAATTTGGCCCGGTTACGGTGCCGGAGGATAGCGTGCTGCTTTTGGGAGATAACCGGAATGTCAGCTTTGATGCGCATATGTGGTCAAATCCCTTTGTGCCGATGGAGAATGTCAAGGGCAAGGCCTTTTTTCTCTATTGGCCAACCTCGCAATTTGGCTTTTTAAACTAAAAAATTCTGTTAAAAGCTGTTGGCGGTTTATTTTCGATAGCCGGCAAAGGGGCGATGCAGATAGCGGAGCATTACGGACGGCAGGCCGCCCAGCAGCCCCAGCAGCAGCAGATAGGCCAGGCCGCAGATACTGCCGGCCAGCAGAAAAACGATTAAATCATTGTTTATAACGGCGGAGCAAAATTGCTTGGCCGTTTTTAGTATCATTATGCAGGGCAACAACGCCAGCAGCGGTTTAATAAATATGTTGAGTATATCCAGCCGCATGGCGCAGGCCAGTTTCAGGCAGGTATAATCACACATACAGGCGCTTGCGGCCAGCATCAGATAAGCCACCGCCGCCCCGGGCAGGCCATAAAGCGGCACCAGCAGCCGAATAGCCAGCAGAAACACGCCGCCGGAGAGCAGCAGGCTTATAAGCAGTGAGTTCAGTTTGCCCATGCCCTGCAAAATGCTGGTCAGCGCCGTTTGGGCATAGATGAAAAAAGCGCCCAGAGCCAAAATACGGAGGGGCGGCGCTGCCTCCGGTGCATGGAAGAGCCAGCTGCAAAGTTCAGTGGCATGGCTGAAAAACAGCAGACTGAACGGTGCGGCGATTACGGCGGTAAGGTGCAGGCTTTGATTGATACGCCGGCTGAGACACATTTTGTCATTGTCGATTTCTGCAATGGCCGGCAGCAGCGCCATGGCCAGAGTGGCCGTAAAAATACCGGGCAGGTGGATTAAAGCCAGCGCCACGCCGGAAAAATTGCCATAAGCGGCCGTGGCCTGACTGCTGTTTAATCCGCTTTGTACCAAGGCCAGCGGCAGCATGGTGGCTTGCAGAAGCAATATGCCGGAGCTGATTAGGCGCTGCACAGTAACCGGCGCACCATAAGTCAGCAGGCTCAAACCGATACTGAAACGGCTTAAGCTGGGCGTTTCCGTATTTTCCGGGCGCTGGCGGTGATATTGCAGCCAGATATAAAACAGGCCGGCCAATTCACCCAGCACGGTGGCGGCGGCCACGCCTAAAAGGGCGGTGGGCAGTCCCTGCGGCAGCAGGGCGCTGACCAGCGCCGCGCCAGCCAGCACGCGCACGGTCTGTTCAATATTTTGCGATACTCCGATGATACCGATTTGTTTGGTGGCCTGAAAATAAGCGCGAAAACCGGAGCAGACGGTGACGATGAAGATAGCTGGCGTTAAAGCGCGCAGATAATTCAGCGTGCGCGCTTCCGGGTTAAGATTTTGCAGCAGCAACGGCGCCAGCAGCGCGCAAAGCAGGGTTACGCCTGCGCCCAGCACAATCAGCAGTGCTAAACTGGTTTGTTGAATTAAGCGCAGGTTTTGAAAACGCCGCCGGCCAATCTCAGAGGCCAGTAGTTTGCTCATAGCCAGCGGAATACCAAGGCTGGCAGCCACCAGCGCCAGCGAGTAAACCGGGCTGACCATTTCCGTGATACCGATGCCCTCGGCGCCAATAAGGCGTACCAGAATAATTTTGTAGACAAAGCCCAAACAGCGCGAAATAAAATTGCAGATTAACAAAATGGCCGCGCTCCAGAAAATATTCTGCATTTTCATCAAAAATACCTCATAAATTTTTATCTTGTCGTAAAATTTTCGCAAAAGCGTTTTTTTATAAATATGAAGCCGCGCACTTCGATATGAAGAATTTTTGTGCGGCTTCTGCCGGCGAGTTTTGGCAATTTTTATTTACGCCGGGTATGGGGGATAAAAATAAATATTAAATTTTTGGAGGATTTTCAAGAAAAAAGTATAATTTATTTAATATGATATAATTTGTTCCAGAGTCGGTCTGATTGTCCTGTTATGATGTTTTTTCAGGCATTATCTGAGCGGCCTTGCGCCGGCTGAAATGCGTTAAGATGCCGTTATAAAATGCCTTTAAATAAAGTACACAATAGATAGAAGGAGGAAAGTTTTATGAAGGTTTACAAGACAGAGAATATCCGCAACATCGCTATTGCTTCACATCAGGGGACTGGTAAGACGAGTTTGGCCGAGGCTATTGTTTTTCAAACCGGCGCAGCCAACCGCCTGGGCAAGGTTACTGAGGGCAATACGCTTTCTGATTACAGTCCTGAGGAGGTTAAGCGTAAGGTTTCGGTAAACACTTCTCTGTTGGCCTGTGAATGGCATGATACAAAGCTAAACATTTTAGATGTACCGGGCTTTTTGGATTTTGCCGGTGAGTTAGACGCCGCCCTGCCGGTTTGTGAGAATGTGTTGATGACGGTTGACGCGGCTGCCGGCGTTGGCGTTGGTACGGAATTGATTGCCGAAAAGGCGCGCGCGCAAGGCAAGGCCATGGTTATTTTTATCAATAAAATGGAACGTGAAAACGCTGATTTTGATAAATGCGTGGCTGCTCTTTCTGACACGCTGGGTATTCAGGCTGTGCCGGTGCAGCTGCCGATTGGGCAGGAGGCCGGCTTTAAGGGCGTTGTCAATGTGCTTTCCAAAAAGGCCTATCTGTTTGAGGGCGGTAAAACAACTGAAACCGAGATGCCGGCGGATATGGCCGACGCTGTGGACGATGCGCATATGCGTTTGATGGAATATGCCGCCGAGGGTAATGATGAAACTTTGATGAAATATCTGGACGGCGAAGAACTGACTGATGATGAAATCAAAATCGGCCTGCGCGGCGCGATTGCCAAGGGGGTTCTGGCTCCGGTGCTTTGCGGCTCCGCTTTGAACAATATGGGCGTTGATATTCTGCTGGGCTTCAGCGCAGCCTATCTGCCCTCGCCGCAGGATTGTCTGCCGGAGGAAGATGAGCAGAAACCGCTGGCGGCGTTGGTTTTCAAATCCATCAGCGACCCGTTTGTTGGCAAGCTGAATTTGTTTAAAATTTGCCAAGGTAGTATGAAAGGCGTGACGACGCTTTATAATTCTACCAAGGGCAAAGAGGAAAAAATTGGCGGTCTGGCGACTATGCTGGGTAAAACTACTGTGCCGGTTACCGAGTTAGCCTGGGGCGATATAGGCGTTTTCAGCAAACTGGCTAACACCGGAACCAATGATACTCTGTGCCTGAAAGATAAACAGGTTGAACTGCCGGCGATTGAGTTCTCCCGGCCGAATTATACCGTGGCTATTCAGCCCAAGAGTAAGGCTGATGAAGATAAGTTGGGCGCGGCTTTGCAGAAAATTTTGGAAGAAGACCCCACTCTGCTTTGCGTGAAAGACCCGATTACCAAGCAGACGTTGCTTACCGGTATGGGCGATACGCATATTGACATAACTATGGACAGATTGGTACGCAAGTTTAACGTACTGGTGGATATGGTTGAGCGCACCCTGCCTTATCGGGAAACTATTCGCGGCAAAGCTACTCATGTTGAGGGCAAGCATAAAAAGCAATCCGGCGGTCATGGGCAGTATGGTCATGTATTTATTGACGTTGAGCCGTGCTATGATGAAGATTTTGTGTTTGAAGAAAAGATTTTTGGCGGTTCCGTGCCGAAGCAATATATTCCGGCGGTGGAAAAAGGCCTTAAGGAGGCCATTATGGAGGGCGTTTTGGCCGGTTATCCCGTCAGCAATATTAAAGTGACTTTGACTGACGGCTCTTATCATGATGTAGATTCCTCTGAAATGGCGTTTAAAATTGCTACTAACATTGCTTTCCGCAAGGCTTGCGAGCAGGCCAAACCTGTGCTGATGGAGCCGATTATGGACGTGGAAATCCGCGTGCCTGACGCTTATACCGGCGATATTATGGGTGATGTTAACGGTGCGCGTCGCGGCCGTATTATGGGTATGGAAAAGGACGGCAAGGTGCAGGTTATCAATGCGCGTATTCCGCTGGCCGAACTTTCCCGTTATACCATTGATTTGAAATCTATGACCCAGGGGCGCGGCAAGTTCACCATGGAGCCGGCTGGCTATGAAGAAGCCCCGGCCAATGTGGCGGAGAAAGTTATTGCCAAGAGCAAGAAAGAGTAAAATTATAAAATAGCCTGAAATATATAAATTCCCTCCTGCTGATTGTAAAATCAACGGGAGGGAATTTTTGTAATTATTGATAAAAATTATTATCAGCCGCCCAGTCGGTTGCGGAGATTTTTACAGACGGCTTTTGAAATCCGCATAATCAAATTCTTTATGCAGAATATATTCGCCGGCGGCGTTGTGCAGCACTATGGCCGGCAGGGGCATACCGTTAAAAGTGTTGTTTTTGACCATGGTATAAATTGCCATATCTTCAAAAGTCAGCTGGTCGCCGGGCTGTAATGGTTGGGCGAAAGAGTAATCGCCAATTACATCGCCGGCCAGACAGGTGGCGCCGCCCAGGCGATAAGTGTAGGGCAGTTCACCGGGCAGGGCAGAGCCCTGAAGCGGCGGACGATAAGGCATTTCCAAAACGTCCGGCATATGGCAGGCGGCAGAGCCGTCTAAAATGGCGCATTGTGGAGAGCCAGCCTGCGCCGGCAACACGTCCAGCACGGTGGTGTGCAGAAAACCGCAATCAAGAGCCACTGCTTCGCCGGGTTCCAGATAAATTTGTAAATCATATTTCTGACGCAGATATAGCAAACATTCCTCCAGCGCCGGCAGATTGTAGTCGGGTTTAGTCAGATGATGACCGCCGCCCAAATTCAGCCAGCGCATATGCGGCAGAAACTCGCCGAATTTTTCCTCCAGCACGGCCACGGTTTGAATAAGCGCATCGCTGTTCTGCTCACATAAAGTGTGCATGTGCAGGCCGTCTAATAGAGGCAGCCAGTCCGGGTTAAAGTCAGTCCGGCGCACGCCCAGACGGGAGCCGGGGGCGCAGGGGTCATAAATGGCGTGGTTTTGGGTGGAAAATTCCGGGTTGACGCGCAGACCGCAGCTTTTGCCGGCGGACTGCGCTTGGGGTGCAAATTTTTGCAGCTGCTGGCCGGAGTTAAAAATCAGATGGTCTGCCAGCGGCAATAATTCGGCAAATTCCGCGGCGGTAAAAGCCGGCTTAAAAACATGCACTTCGCCGTCGGGCATTTCTTCTCGGCCCAAGCGCGCTTCATACAGCCCACTGGCGGCGGTGCCCTGCAAATAACGGCTAATCAGCGGATACAGCGCGTAGCAGGAAAAAGCTTTTTGCGCCAGCAAAATCCGGCAGCCGGTGCGCTGACAAATTCCCTGCAAAAGGCGCAGATTATTCTCCAGCCGGTTTTCGTCAATAATATAGCAGGGGCTGGGCAGTTGACCAGGGGGTAAAATCTGGCCGGGCATTTAGTCCACCAACTCCGGCGTGAAACTTTCCTGCCAGGGCAAACCCCAACGGTTCAGGGCGTCCATGAACGGGTCCGGATCAAACTCCTCAATGTTATACACGCCGGGTTTTTGCCAAACGCCTTGCATAACCAGCATAGCGCCAATCATGGCCGGAACGCCGGTGGTGTAGGCCACGGCCTGCGAGCCGACTTCCTGATAGCATTTTTCATGGTCGCAGACGTTATAAAGGTAATAATGCTTAAGCTGGCCGTCTTTTTTGCCGGTAAAAATGCAGCCGATATTGGTTTTGCCTTTGGTGCGCGGCCCCAGTGAGGCCGGGTCCGGCAATACGGCTTTTAAAAATTGCAGCGGCACAATCTGTTTGCCCTCAAATTCAATCGGCTGGATAGAGGTCATGCCGACGTTTTCCAGACATTTCAGGTGAGTCAGATAACTTTGGCCGAAAGTCATGAAAAAGCGGATACGCTTAATGCCGGGCATGTTCAGCGCCAGCGATTCCAACTCCTCATGGTGCAGCAGGTACATATCCTTTTCGCCAACCTCCGGAAAGTTATAAACGCGTTTAATTTCCATGGGCGCAGTTTCCACCCACTGGCCGTTTTCCCAATAGCTGCCGTTGGCGGAAACCTCGCGAATATTAATTTCCGGGTTAAAGTTGGTGGCAAAGGGATAACCGTGGTCGCCGGCGTTGCAGTCCAGAATATCAATATAATTAATTTCGTCAAAATGGTGCTTTAAGGCATAGGCTGAAAAAACGCCGGTTACGCCGGGGTCAAAACCGCTGCCCAAAAGCGCGGTGATACCGGCCTGTTCAAAGCGCTCGCGGTAAGCCCACTGCCATTTATACTCAAACCTGGCCGTGTCTTCCGGCTCATAGTTGGCTGTGTCCACATAAGGCACTCGCGCTGCCAGACAGGCCTCCATAATAGATAAATCCTGATAGGGCAGAGCCAGATTAAGCACTACGTCCGGTTGCTCGGCCTCAATCAGCCGTGTCAGCTCCTCCACATTGTTAGCGTCAACCTGGGCGGTGCTGATTTTGGTTTTGGTCTGCCCGGCCAGTTTGTCGCGCAGTGCATCACATTTGGCTTTGGTGCGGCTGGCCAGACAAAGTTCTGTAAAAACATCGCTGTTCTGGCAGCATTTGTGAATGGCCACGGACGCTACGCCGCCGCAGCCGATAATCATTGCTTTTCCCATTTTTTGTACCTCTCTAAAATTTATATATAATATGCGCGTTTATTAACGCCATTATAACGCCAGCAGCATTTCCCGGACAATTTTACAGGCCACGGCGGTGGAAACGCCGCTTTGGTCATAATGCGGCGCCAACTCGTTAACGTCGCAGGCCACAACCTGCGCCTTTTGGCAAACTTGAACCGCCGCCTGCATCAGCTGTAAAAAGCCGACGCCGCCTGGCTCCGGCGTGCCAGTGCCGGGAAAGACGCCGGGGTCCAAAACGTCCAAATCCAGTGTGAAATAAATCGGCTGACCCTGGCAGGCCGCCAGAGCCTGTTCTAAACCGTTAAAATCGAATTTTTGCAAATGAGTATGGCCGGCCGCTGCCCATTCAAATTCATAGCGCTCGCCGGAACGAATACCAAACTGCCAAATTCGGCCGTCGCCCAAAATTTCCCAGCAGCGCCGAATTACTGCGGCATGGGAAAGGGTTACGCCAAGATATTCCTCGCGCAGGTCAGTATGCGCGTCAAAATGCAGCAGATGCAGATTGGGGTATCGCTCGGCGGTTGCGCGTACCGCGCCCAATGTAACCAGATGTTCGCCGCCCAGCATAAAGGGCAGCTTGCCGGAGTCCAGAATTTGGCCGGTATGGTCGGCAATGGCGGCTAGCGTTTGCGCACTGTCGCCAAAGGGCAGTTCTAAATCGCCGCTGTCGCAAATCTGACAATCAGTGGCTAAATCGCGCTCCTGATATGGGCTGTAAGTTTCCAGCCCATAGGAGTCCGCCCGAATAAAGCTGCTGCCAAAACGCGCGCCCGGCCGGTTGGAGGTGCTGGAATCATAAGGAGCGCCGAAAAGCACGATATTAGCATCGGCAAAATCCGCGTCGCAGGCCAGAAAGGTTTGATAATTTTTCTGAATGTTATTTGACATATTATTCAACGTCCTCCATATCCTCCAGCAGTCTTTCCACATAAGCCGGCAGAGCAAAAGCGCCGCGGTGCAGGTTTGTGGTGTAATATTGGGTGTTAAGGCCGCGGCTGTTCCATTCGGCGGCGCGTAAATCTTTAACCGGGTGATATTTTTTGGCGGAAAAACCAAAAAGCCAATGCCCGGAGGGATAAGTCGGAATATGCGCCTGATAAACGCGGCTTAAGGGAAAACTGGCAATAATTCGGCTGTGGGCGCGCTGCATGGCCAAAGCGTCAGCCTCATAAAAAGGACTTTCATGCTGATTGACCATAATGCCGTCGTCGCGCAGCGCTTTGTAACAGTTGCCATAAAACTCCCGGGTAAACAAACCCTCGCCGGGGCCGAAAGGGTCGGTGGAGTCCACAATAATTAAATCATAATTGGCCTGTTTGGTGCGGACAAATTTCAGACCGTCGGCAAAATGAATATGAACTCTTGGGTCGTCCAGCTGGCTGGCGGTCTGCGGCAGAAATTCCCGGCAGGCCCGCACCACCATTTCATCAATTTCCACCAAATCAATCCGGGTTATTTCCTGGTATTTAACCAACTCACGCACAACGCCGCCATCACCGGCGCCGATTACCAGCACGTCCTGCACATGGGGGTGTACGGCCAGCGGCACATGTGTTATCATTTCATGGTAAATAAATTCGTCTTTTTCGGTCAGCATCATATAGCCGTCCAGCGTCAGAAAACGGCCAAATTCTGTTGATTCAAAAATATCAATGCGCTGAAATTCACTCCGGGCGCTGTATAGCTGTTTATCAACGCGAATAGAAAATTTTACATGCGGCGTGTGTCTTTCTGTGAACCACAATTCCACCAACATCACTTCCTTATTTTATCACTGGCTATTTTATAACATTCAGGTATTCAATCTGCGCGTCCTCTGGGCCGGTTAGCGAGGAGCCTTTTTGCTTGGCGTAGCTGATATAAGCTAAAATCTGTTCGGTGATTTTCTCGCCCGGCGCCACAATCGGTATGCCGGGCGGATAACACATCACAAATTCGCTGCAAATACGGCCGCGCGTCTGCGCCAGAGGCAAAGACTCCTTGGGGGCGTAAAACGCCTGCTGCGGTGTTAATTCCACCTGCGGTTCGATGTATTCCTGGGTGAGCAGTCCGCTTTTATCACGTTTATAACGGCGGCGGATTTCAGCCAGTGCGCTGACCAGCCGTTCAATATCTCGCTGACGGTCGCCAATCGAAATATAGGCCAGAATATTGCCTAAATCGCCGAACTCAATTTGAATATCATACTCATCGCGCAGAATATCGTAAACCTCGATGCCGGCCAGACCTACATTAAGCGTGTTGACGGAAAGCTTGGTGCGGTCAAAATTGGCCACGGCGGTGCCGCTTTGCACCAACTCTGCGCCAAACGCCCAATAATCGCCGATACTGTTGATTTCCTCCCGGGCGTATTCGGCCAGCTTCAATACCTGGGCAAAAATTTGCCGTCCCTCCAGCGCCAGCTTGCGCCGGGAAATATCCAGACTGGAGAGCAACAGATAGGAGGCGCTGGTGGTCTGGGTCAGATTGATAATCTGGCGGCAATAACCGGGGCTGATATTTGGCCCCAGCAGCAGAAAAGAGCTTTGCGTCAGACTGCCGCCGGATTTATGCATGCTGACGGCGGCCATATCCGCGCCCACATGCATGGCGGCCGGGGGCAGATTATCGCCAAAATAAAAATGCGTGCCGTGCGCTTCATCAGCCAGCGCCAGCATATTGTGGCGGTGCGCCAAATCCACAATGGCTTTAATATCAGAACATACGCCATAGTATGTGGGGTTATTAATCAGCACGGCCTTGGCCTTGGGGTTGGCTAAAATAGCGGCTTCAACTTGTTCCGGGCGCATACCCAGCGCAATGCCCAAATCTGGATTGACGTCTGGGTTAACGTAAACCGGGCGCGCGCCGCAAAGCACCATGGCGTTTAATACGCTGCGGTGGACGTTGCGCGGCAGAATAATCTGGTCGCCCTGCTTGCAGACGGTTAAAATCATGCTTTGCACGGCAGAGGTGGTGCCGCCAATCATTAAAAAGGCGGCCGCTGCACCAAAGGCTTCGGCTGCCAGTTCTTCGGCGCGTTTGATGACGGAAACCGGGTGGCAGAGGTTGTCCAGCGGCTTCATGGAGTTAACGTCCAGATTGACGCATTGCTCGCCCAGAAAGGCGGTCAACTCCGGGTTGCCGCGCCCTCTTTTGTGGCCGGGCACGTCAAAGGGGACTACACGCATTTTTTGAAAATTTTGCAGTGCCTGATAAATCGGCGCTTCATTCTGACTGGACTGTTTCGTGGTTTATACCCCCTTTAATAAATGTTGCGTCCCGAAAATTTTTTTAAAACTGTCATTGCAAAAGTAATCGGGCAATTAAGGTTATATTTGAATTTAATAAATGTTGCGTCCCGAAAAAATTTCTATCATTTCCTGCCGCAGGCTGTCGGTAATTTCCAACCGGGTTTTGGGTGGCAGTTCATAAACGTCGGCGTTAAAAAGATAATTTTGCAGGTCAATATCCTTAATCAGCATTTTGGTATGGAAGATATTGGCCTCATAAATATTGATATCCACAGCGTCATAGCGGCGCAGGGTTTGTTCATTGATATAATTTTGAATAGAGTTGATATAGTGGTCGATGAACAGTTTGCGTCCCTGTAAATCACGGGTGAAGCCGCGCACGCGGTAATCCATGGTGATGATATCGGAATCAAAGCTGCCAATCAGATAATCCAGCGTGGAAAGCGGCGTAATCTCGCCGCAGGTTGCCACGTCGATATCCACCCGAAAGGTGGCCAGACATGTTTCCGGGTGATATTCCGGATAGGTATGCACGGTGACATGGCTTTTATCCAGATGCGCCACGGTGGTATCGCTGACGGGCACCATGGAACTTTCTGCAATCAGTAGGGTAACGCTGGCTCCCTGCGGTTCATAGTCCTGACTGGAAATATGCAAAACTTTAGCGCCAATCATCTCTGCCACGTTAGTCAGAATACTGGTCAGACGCTCTGAGTTGTACTGCTTGTCAATATAAGCAATATAATCTTTTTGCTCGCGCTGAGTTTTGGCATAGCAAACGTCATAAATATTGAAGCTTAATGATTTGGTGAGATTGTTAAAGCCATATAGCTTGATTTTTTCCTGTTGCATAACACAAACCGCCTTTACAGAGTTATAATTAAGGAAAGAATTGGGATATATGGTTAAGTGTTTAGACAAACAAACAACCAATAACACAAAGCCAAACGGAGCCACTTGCGTTTTTGGTTGTTTGCAATTTCAGAGTCTATATAGCAAATATTTTACTTTTACTACTCTTATTTACCGTTTCACAAGTTTGGTGCGGACCGCCCGGTTTTTTTCGCAAAAATATTTGCCTGTTTCCTATCTTGCATTTTATCATAGCTGAAATATCAAGTCAAGAGTTTTGGCGGAATTTAAGGACATAAAAAAAGATTAAATTGTGGGAATACAATTTAACCTTTCTTTATTTTTTATATACGGCATAATATTAAATTGCCCTCTGAACTTTGCCGGAACGCAGGCAGCGGGTGCAGACATTAATTCTCTGCGGAGTGCCGCCCACCACAACCTTAACCCTTTGCAGGTTGGGTTTCCATTTGCGTTTTGTGCGGATATGTGAGTGGCTTACCTTCATACCGGTTTGCATAGTTTTGCCGCAGACTTCGCATTTTGCCATAGTTCCACCTCCTTTTTCCAGGCAATAATAAACCCTCCAAATTAATTAATCTCCTAAAAGGAGAATAACCTATACTATTTTAGCAGAAAATTAACGTAGTTGCAAGAGTTTTTTGGAAATTTTTTGCGGATATTTTTTCTAAACTGTTTTTGGCGCATAGATTTTGCTTTTTTTCGCATTTTTGGCAAAAAAGCTTGACAAATTGCGGCGCTGGTAATATAATATTACAAGTGCAACGGGGCGTAGCTCAGTTTGGCTAGAGCGCTACCTTGGGGTGGTAGAGGCCGCACGTTCAAGTCGTGTCGCTCCGACCAGAAAAAACCTGTCTATTCTGAACATTAATTTAGAATAGACAGGTTTTTTGTATGAATAATTGTTGTATGGCTGGCAGTCCGCTCAGGCGGCGCTGCCAGCAGTCATTTGGGTTGCACGGTTTATGGCCGCGTCAATGTTGGGCAAAAAGTTTTCCTTACCAACCAAATCATACATGCCGGATTTCTGGAAAACGGACATGGGCTGTTCATTTACATGGGAGAACAACATTTGGATACCCTTGCTTTTACATTCGTCATAAAGGCGGTGCAGGCTGTTGATGGCGGTGATATCCATGGCCGGCACGGAGCGCATACGCAGAATAAGCACCCGGCGGCCGGTGTTGCGCTCAATGTGCGGAATTTTATCAGCTGCGCCAAAAAAGATGGGACCGGTGAGTTCATAAACCATAACATGGGACGGCACGGGCTTCATGCGGCCCTGGTCGTCGCCGGTATCCTCAATATATTCCCACTCCTTGACTTCGGTTACATCGGCCATACGCTTCATAAACAGCAGACAGGCCAAAGACAGGCCAACCACGATTGCAACAACCAGGTCAAACATTACGGTGAGCAGGAAAGTAACCACCAACACTGCGGCGTCGCTCATGGGCGAATGTTTGATAACCTGTATTACGGTTTGCCAGCCGCTCATGTTGTAGGCCACCTGGAACAGAATGGCGGCAATGCATGGCATGGGAATAAGTGCGGCGTAAGGCATCAGCAGAACTAATACCAACAGCAGTATCAAAGCATGTACCATACCGGCGATTGGAGAACTGCCGCCGTTTTTGATGTTGGCGGCGGTTCGGGCAATGGCGCCGGTGGCCGGGATACCGCCAAAGAAAGCGGAGGCTGTGTTGCCAACGCCTTGTGCCACCAGTTCCATGTTGGAATTATGCCGGGTGCCAATCATCTCATCAGCCACTACGGCGGATAACAGGGATTCAATAGCTGCCAGCACGGCGATAGTAAATGTATCCGGCAGTATGGCCGCAACTGTTTCATATGACATATCGGGTATGGCGAAATGCGGCAGTGAACTGGAAATGGTGTATAAATCACCGATGGTGTTGACGGGTAAATTCAGCAATTTGACGGCGGCGGCTGTTACCAGCACGGCAATGAGCGAGGACGGCACTTTTTTGAAAAATTTCGGCCAGAAAAAAAGTATGGCCAGAGCCAGACAGCCAACGCCTAAAGCCGCCGGGTTCAGGGTGTTGATACAACGTGCAGTTTCCTCCAGCTTCCACATGGTTTCCACGGGGGATTGCGTAAACGTCAGGCCAAAAAAATCTTTCAGCTGGCCGATAATGATAGTTATGGCAATGCCGGCCGTAAAGCCGACGGTGATGGTATAGGGTATGAATTTAATCATGCTGCCCATGCGCAGCAAGCCCATTAAAACCAGCATTATACCGGCCAGAATTGTGGCGGTGGCCAGACCCTCCATGCCGTGTTTGGCAACGATACCGGCTACAATGGTGGCAAATGCGGCGGTGGGGCCGGCAATTTGTACCTTGCTGCCGCCCAGGGCGGAGATGACAAAACCGGCGACAATAGCGGTATATAAGCCCTGTTCCGGGGCGACGCCAGAGGCCAGCGCCAGCGCGATAGACAGGGGCAGGGCAATTATGGCCACAATCAGACCGGAAATTAAATCTTTGATAAAGGTTTCTCGAGAATAATGCTTTAGGGAATGGATTAGCTGTGGTGTTAGTTCTTTCATTGTAATATCTCTCCTTGCTGTGCCTTTTTTCAGGCACAATTTATAATTATACTCGCCAAAAAGAGATATTTCAAGTGCAAATTGCAAATTATACTCATTTTTTTAAGCGCAGACTGAAAATATAAACAGGCTGGCGTGGTCTGGTTTAACCTTTTCTTTCCTTATTTAAATATAGATAGTCTGTATGAATATTGCAAAAATTTTGAATAATAATAATGCGCCTAAACAGGATTTGGAACCTGTGAAAAATATGGTGCGCTGTTTGTTAAAGGAATTGGCCAAACAGAGAAAGAGTGTTAAAATTCAAGAAAGCGGATTATAAAATTGCGGCAGAATGATGTATATTTTTTATTTATATTTTAGGTATATTGCCTAAATTATATGTTACACTTTTGTTTAAAAAATTATTTTGTTGGAGATTGCTGGCAGTATCAAGAGTTTTTTTTTTTTCTAAATCTTTTTTCTTATTTTTTACGGTTTTCCCCAAATTATAGTGAATTTGTAACAGAGAAGCATTGTATGGTTTTTTATAAATTTGTTACAATGATATTGCTTTTACCGCATAATATATTGTATAATTAAATTAAGAATGATTATTATTTTAACCCTAATAAAGGAGGCTTTTATATGGACGCCCAGTTGATATGGCGTGATGATTTTAATATTGGTGTGGACATTATTGATAAAGAACATCAGCGCCTTTTTAAGATTATCAACAAACTTTTTAATTTTAAAGAAGAAGAAAAGGACAATGAGTGGATTTGTCAGGAGGGTATTAAATTCTTCAAAGGGCATATGGTGAAGCATTTTGCGGAAGAAGAAGCCTACATGAAATCCATCGGTTATGCTGGGTATGAACAGCACAGGCGTATACATAAAAGTTTTCAGGAGCATACATTGCCGGCGCTTGAACAGGAATTGGAACGTACCGAATATTCTGACAGCGCTGTGGAGCATTTTCTCGGCGTATGCGCTGGCTGGCTGATTGGCCATACTAAAACTGAAGATTTAGCCATTGTTGATAAACACCCCAGAAAATGGGAAAATTTACTGCCAAGTGAAGAAATTACGGCCATGCGCAAAGTAATTGTTCAGTTGGTTTTTGATATGTTTAAGCTGGAATCACAAATGATAAGCGACGCTTATAATGGTGAAAAATTTGGCCGCGGCGTTTATTATCGTCTGGTTTATGGCAACGGCCGTGATGATAAGATACTGGAAGTTATTTTGGTTTTTGAAGAAAAATTATTGATTAACACGGTGGGTCAGGTTTTGGGGATTAAAACCAATAAACTGGACAGCATGTTGGTTAATGCTGCCCGACACACCGCCCGGCAGTTTGTGGGAAGAGTTATGGAACATTTTCCGTCTATGGACGGCTATGAACTTAAGGAAGAAAATTTACTTTCTTATGACCGCTTCCAGAAGCTGTTGGAAAAGGAGAAATTACAGGTCAGTTTGTTGTTTAACACTGGCGGCGCCGGCTATTTTGCATATTGCGTAATCTCGCCGCATCTTTTGGAACAGGGTGTTGGCGAGCCTTTGGAAGAAGAATACGCTATGGACAAGGTTGAGCAATATCTTATGCGTCGTAATAAAACACAGGATAGCGACGATTCCCGGTTAAAGGTGCTGATTGTTGACGACTCTTTAACGGTACGGCAAAGCATGAAAAAGCTTTTGGAAGAAGATTATGATGTGTCGATGGTGGATTCCGGTCTGGCGGCAATTCGGGCTATTACTCTTAATCGGCCGAATTTAATTTTGTTGGATTATGAAATGCCGGTTTGCGATGGTCAGCAGACATTGGCCATGTTGCGCTCTGACCAACACTTTGCTGATATTCCGGTTGTTTTCCTGACCGGCCGCAGCGACCCGGAAAGTGTGCGTAAAGTTATGGTGTTGAAACCGGCCGGCTATTTGTTGAAATATTTGAAGCCGGACGAAATTAAGAAAAAAATTGACGACTTTTTTATTACCAGAAATGAGTCTGGTATGGCTTAAAACTTTTAGCTGAAATAAACGCCGCCTTGCCTTTGTTAAGAAGCGGCGTTTAATAATTTTAAAAATTTGCTTTGGAAAATCTTCAACCGACTTGCTTTTTTTCACAGGATAAAGCCAGCTTGCTTTGGTTATCGTAATAAAAGCAGGCGCTTGGTAGAAAAGCGTTTGCCTGAAATGATGCATTAATTAATGAAAGCATGGATAACGCAAAAGGAGGTGTTAATTTGTCCAAGGCAAATTTTGGCAAAAATTTTGTGGTGAATTTACGTTCAAGCTTAGTTTTTACAGCTTTATTATTTTCTATGCTGATAACCGGCCTGTTGTCACCACAAATTTCTTTAGCCTATGATGTGGTGGCCGGTGGACAATCTCTTGGTATTGTGCTGAAAAGCGAGGGCGCGATTGTGGTTGGTTTTACACCGGTTCAAACGGCAGACGGCCAGGAACTTTATCCGGCCAAAGACGCCGGGGTGGCGATTGAGGATATGTTGATTGCTATTAATGATAAGCAGGTTAGCTATAATCAGGAAGTTGCCGATTTGATTGATGAATTGGGGCGCAAGGGCGAAAGCGTTGAGTTGACGCTGCGCCGGGACGGGGCTTTGAAAAAGCTTAAGGTGGAGCCGGCTTTGTGTGCGGAAAGCGGCAGCTGGCGCATTGGTCTTTATATTCGCGACGCCAACGCCGGAATTGGCACGCTGACTTTCTATGACCCGGCCACGGGCGCTTATGGCGCGCTGGGTCACCGCGTTGAGGATAACAGCGAGGGCGGCGCCGATAATCTGGGTCGTGTTTTGGCAGCGCAGGTGCAATATATTCAAAACAGCGTGGACGGTGAGCCTGGCGAAAAGGTTGGCGTTTTTAACAGTGACGCGCTGAATGGTACGATTAATAAAAATTGTGATTTGGGTATTTATGGTTTGTTGGATAAGCCTGTCAGCAATGAACTTTATCCGGATTTATTGCCGGTGGCCGGCGCGGACGAGGTTAAGGCCGGCCCGGCTACGATTTTGACCGTGTTGGAGGGCGAAACGCTGGAAGAATTTGAAATAGAAATCAGCCGCGTTTCACCGCAGAAGCATGCTGCGGACAAGGGTATGGTGATTAAGATTACCGACGAACGCCTGTTGGCCAGGGCTGGCGGTATTGTGCAGGGCATGTCCGGCAGCCCGATTATTCAGGACGGCAAGCTGGTTGGTGCGGTTACGCATGTTTTTGTGAATGACGCCAGCTCCGGCTATGCCTGCTTTGCTGAATGGATGTTGGAGGAAGCGAAAGAACTTTAACCGGCGCTGCCGGTTTGGGCAGGGTTTGGCTGCGGCAGAGCAGCCGCCCTGTCTACATAGTTGAAAAATGCAGACAAATGCCGCCTGCCGCTGAATGTTGTTGAACGCCGTTGAATGGAGTTGAATGCCGTTGATAATTTGGGGTTGTGGAAAAATTTTGGGAATGTGGATAAAAGTTTGATAAGTTTTGTCGAGCCTGTGGAAAGATATTGTTGAAGTTTGTGGCATACTGTTAAATTTTTGTTAATAGTGTCGAACTGTATAATATATAATCGAAAAACGTCTAATTTTTGCGAATAACCAGTGGAGGAAAGTCTTTAGGGTTGTCGAAAACTTTATTACAAGATTAATCTTCAAAAATATTTTTAATTTATAGTAAAAGCTACTTTAAAGGCCTATAAGGTGTAAAATGAAACAAGAACCTTTTCAGGGCTTAATCTCCTGGTAGCATTTGGAAAGGAAAGAAAATTATGATGGGCGAAAATGGCAAAACTAAAATTAATGTGATGTTGGCGGACGATAACAGAAATTTTTGTTCGGACTTGAAAGAATTTTGGGATATGCATGAAAACATAAATGTCTGCGGCATTATGAACAATGGCGAACAGGTGCTGGAGCAGCTGGACGCACTGAAACCGGATATTATTGTTTTAGACGTGGTTATGCCGAAGGTGGACGGTTTTGGTGTTCTGGAGGCAATCAATGAACGGCCGGAACAACAGCGTCCGGATATTGTGGTGCTTTCCGGTTTAATGCAGGACGATATGATGCGCCGCGCTATTGAATTGGGCGCAAAGTATTACATGATGAAGCCTATTGACTTTCAGGTTTTAACCAATCGACTGCTGGCGCTTAAATCGGCTCCGGTTAAGGCCAACACAGGTTTTTCACCGATGGTGCGCAATTTGGATATTGAAGTGACCAGAGTTATCCAGCAGATGGGCGTGCCGGCGCATGTTAAGGGCTATCAGTATGTGCGCGACGCTATTATTTTGGTTGTGGAGGAAATGAACCTGCTGGGCGCTGTAACCAAGGAACTTTATCCGTTGATTGCGGAGAAGTATAATACAACGGCCAGCCGTGTGGAAAGAGCAATCCGCCATGCGATTGAACTTGCGTGGGACCGGGGCAATGTGGACATGATGAACAAATTCTTTGGCTATACAGTAAATATGGAGCGTGGCAAGCCCACCAACAGTGAATTTATTGCTATGGTAGCCGACCGTCTGCGTATTGGCGAAAAAGTTATTTAAAAAAGTTTTTTAGGGATAGTGAATAAAAGTTCGATGTTTTATCAAATGCATTTTTTTCAATTTAATAGTAAAAAAATGAGCGAACCTGTTGGGTGATGCTCATTTTTTTTTAGTTTCAGCATATTTATTAAAGCCTGAATTTGATATTTTAATTGGTTTTAGGAGGGATTTTTGATGATTATGTTAACTGTTACCAAACCGCGACGCAAATTAAAACGTCTGCTTAAAGGCGGCGCTTTGCTGCTGCTGTTGGGTGTGGTGGTGCCAGGGATTTATCACGGCCTGCAAACCGTGGGCGCGATGAGCCTGTTCGCATCGGGAGAAAGTGTGC
The DNA here is from genome assembly GCA_021771915.1 of Bacillota bacterium. Taxonomy (GTDB): domain Bacteria; phylum Bacillota; class Dehalobacteriia; order UBA4068; family UBA4997; genus Avidehalobacter. The sequence goes on along the minus strand of JAETNY010000007.1, from coordinate 63,568 downwards.
AGACTGAAACAGGCGTGCCAACGGAGCAGAGTGCGCCGCCAGAACAGGCTCCAGGCGACAGCCAACCGTTGAATAACGAAAAAAATGCCGCGGCAGCGCCTGATGAACAGGCCGGCGCTGTGCCAACGGAAAATGTCCATAATTCCGATAGTGCCGAAAGTGTCGGAAATGCCGAAAAATCCGGTAATGCAGAAAATACTGAAAGCACAGAGAGCACGGATAGTGCAGAGAGCGCAAACAGTACGGAAAGTACGATAAATGCAGAGAATACGGAAAGTACAGGAAGTACAGAGGAGGAAGTTGATAAGCCGGGGCTTTTGGAGCGCTTGAAAGCGGTAATTTTTGGGGAGCAGGCGACGGTTCAGCCATATTAAACGCGAATAAAAAGCAGGATATGGGCAATTTTTCACGAATAAGCATATAAAACAGGCCACAGCGCCATACTGAATAGGCAAAGGCATTGGGGGTTGATTTATATGACGGAAAAAAGAGTGATTTTAATTGTGCTGGACAGTGTCGGTGCTGGCGAAGCGCCAGACGCGGCGGCTTATGGTGATGTTGGCAGCAATACGCTGGGTAATATTGCCAAAGCTGTGGGCGGTTTAAACCTGCCAAACTTGCAGCGATTAGGCTTGGGTAATATTTTGCCGCTGTCAGGTGTGCCGCCACTGATTAAGCCGGCGGAGTTGGCGCAGGCTGGCGCCTTTGGCAAAATGCAGGAGGTTTCCTGCGGCAAGGACACCACGGCTGGGCATTGGGAGCTGGCCGGCACGCCGCTGTTGCGGCCGTTGCCGACCTATCCCGACGGTTTTCCGGCTGATTTGCTGGCGGAGTTTGAAAAGCAGATTGGCCGCGGCACGCTGGGTAATATTACTGCCTCTGGCACGGTAATTATTGAGCAGCTGGGCGAGGAACATTTGCGCACGGGGCGGCCGATTGTTTATACCTCTGCGGACAGTGTTTTTCAAATTGCAGCGCATGAGCAGATTATCCCTCTGCCGCAGCTTTATGAGATGTGCGCAGTGGCGCGCCATTTGCTGGTTGGTGAGCACGGCGTGGGGCGCGTGATTGCCCGTCCGTTTGTGGGTGAGCCGGGCAGTTTTCGGCGCACGGCCAATCGGCGCGATTTTTCACTGCTGCCGCCGGCCGGTAATCTGCTGGAAGCGGTTCAGTCGGCTGGCCTGCCGGTGGTGGCGATTGGCAAAATACATGATATTTTTGCTGACCAGCATATTGATTTCAGTTATCCTACGGAAAATAATGCCGACGGTATGACAAAAATTTTGACGGCGATGGCCAGTCACTCCAGCGGTTTGATTTGGGCCAATCTGGTGGATTTTGATATGCAGTTTGGGCATCGCAACGACGTGGCCGGTTATGCGGCTGCCTTACAGGTTTTTGACGCCTGGCTGCCGCAGCTTTGGCCGGCTTTGCGGCCGCAGGATTTGCTGCTGATTACGGCTGACCACGGAAACGACCCGACTACGCCCTCCACCGACCACTCCCGGGAATATGTGCCGGTTATTGCGCAGGCGGCGGCTATGCGCCGTGGCGTGGATTTGGGCGTGCGTTCCTGTTTTGCGGATTTGGGCGCAACGGCGGCGGCTTATCTGGGGGCCGCGGAATTGCCGGCCGGCCGAAGTTTTCTGCCGGAAATAGGTCTGGTCTGATAGCAATTTTAGAAAACGGATAATGGGGGCATCGATATGGCGGATAATTCTTTTTTAAATAGTAGATTTTCAATGTATGATTTGATTGCCAGGAAACGGGACGGCGGCTGTTTGCAGACGGAGGAAATTAGCTTCTGGCTGCGCGGTATGCTGGACGGCTCGGTGCCGGATTATCAGACAGCGGCCATGTTGATGGCGATTTTCTGGCGTGGTTTGAATGAGGCGGAGACATTTGCGCTGACAGAGGAAATAGTGGCTTCCGGGGAACAGCTGGATTTAAGCGGTATTGAGGGCGTGACGGCTGATAAGCACTCTACCGGCGGTGTGGGCGATAAAACGACGTTGATTGCCATGCCGCTGGCAGCGGCCTGTGGCCTAAAGATTGCCAAAATGAGCGGCCGCAGTCTGGGCAAAACCGGCGGTACGGCGGACAAGCTGGCGGCTGTGCCGGGGTTTAAGCTGGATTTGACAGAAGCGGAACTTTTGGCGCAGGTGGCCGATATTGGCCTGGCGGTTGTGGCGCAGAATAAAAATTTAACGCCAGCGGATAAGCGTCTTTATGCGTTGCGCGATATGACGGCCACGGTGGACTCTCTGCCGTTGATTGCCGCCAGTGTGATGTCGAAAAAAATTGCGGCCGGCGCCGGCGTGATTGTGCTGGACGTGAAATACGGCTCAGGGGCGTTTATGCCAGATGCGGCCAGTGCGGTGGAGCTGGCGCGTTTGATGGTTAAGCTGGGACGCAGCGCCGGGCGGCGCGTTACGGCGGTTATTTCGGCGATGGCTTCGCCATTGGGAGCCGCTGTGGGCAACGCTCTGGAGGTGGCCGAGGCCGCCGAGATTTTGCAGTCTGGTCAGGCTGTGCGCGGCAATGAGGTTTCTGCGGACTTGCGGCGGCTTTCCGTGGTTTTGGCCGGCGAGTTGCTGTATTTGGGCGGTTTGGCGGCGGATAGGGCGACTGGCTGGCAGCAGGCCGAGGTTGCTTTGGCAAATGGTTTGGGCTGGCAAAGGTTATTGCAGTTTTTACAGGCGCAGGGCGGAGATGTCAGCGCTTTGCAGGCCGGGCAGCTGGTTCAGGCAGAGTTTGTGTTGCCGGTTTTGGCGGCGAGTTCCGGTTATCTGGCGGCGGCAGATGCGGCCAGGGTGGCGGAGATTGTGCAGTTTTTGGGCGCTGGGCGTGAGCGTTTGGAAGATGAAATTGATTATCAGGTTGGCGTGCGCTTTAAGCAGCCGGCTGGCGCTTGGGTGGAGGCCGGCGATGTGCTGGCTGAAATTTATGCCAGCAGTTTATTAAGAGCGGAGACGGCCGCGCGTGATTTGCAGGGTATTTTATCGGTTTTGCCTGAACCGCCGCAAATTGAGCCGTTAATTTGGGGTTTGGTTGATGAACAGGGGCAGGTTTTGCCCTGGGCGGAGTTGTAATAAGATGTTGTCTGCTGAAATATGATAAGATAGCGTTGTCTGGCTTGATTAAGCAATATTTTATGAATGAGATTAAATCATTGACAAAATTTGTATAAATTTGATGATTGATTTTTCTGACGAAACTTGTTATAATAGAGAACAGACATAGTTGTAAAAACTTTTGCAGGAGGTTTTGGAAAATGCTGTTAGAGAACAAGGTTGCAGTGATTACCGGCGGCAGTCGCGGTATCGGTTTGGCCACGGCCAAAGCATTTTTGGCGGAGGGCGCAGTGGTTGTGCTTTGTGCCAGCCGGCAGACGACGGCGGACCAGGCGGTTGAAAGTTTGCAGGCGGCTTATCCGCAGGGAAAAGTGGAGGGGATTTGTCCCAAGCTGGCGGAGGCGGAGTCTGTTAAGCAGTCTTTTAGCCGGATTGCCGAAAAATACGGCCACATTGATATTTTGGTAAATAATGCTGGTATGTCAGATAGCACACCTTTTGCGGAGTATGGCGAGGAAACATTTGACAAAGTTTTTGATTTGAATGTTAAAGGTGTTTATAACTGTACCCGGGCGGCGGTTGATTATATGGTGCCGCAGGGCAGTGGGGTTATTTTAAACACTTCTTCGATGGTCAGCATTTACGGCCAGCCCAGCGGCGTGGCTTATCCGACCTCTAAATTTGCGGTTAACGGCTTTACGGTTTCTCTGGCCAGAGAACTTGGCCCGAAGGGTATTCGGGTTAATGCGGTGGCGCCCGGCATTATTGAAACGGACATGATGCGCGCCGTGCCGCTGGAAGTTATTGAGCCTTTGATTGCACAAATTCCTCTGCGTCGTTTGGGACAGCCGGAGGATATTGCCAACGCTTTTGTATTCCTGGCTTCTGATAAGGCGGCATACATAAACGGCGTGGTTTTGAGCGTTGACGGTATGGCGCGCGTGTAATAAAAAATAAAACCTTGGGCTGATATACCCAAGGTTTTTCGCGCATGGTACGCCTGATAGGAATCGAACCTACGCTTTCGGCTCCGGAGGCCGACGCTCTATCCACTGAGCTACAGGCGCAAATTTTATGTACTTTTTATTTTAAACTATTTTTCGTTGGAAGTCAATGTTTTTTTGAGAAAAATTTTTGCGGCATTTTTTTATCACAAATGAATAAAAATAATGCAGAATAGATAAAATTTTTCGCAAAATTGTATTGCTAAAATCTGTGTTTAATGTTATTATATAACTAGTGTAATATAATAAGCGAATTATGGAGATTAACAGAAGAATTTTCATAAAAAACTCATAGCCTGGAAAATGTGGCCGGGCGGAGTTTTGGCCAAGGTAGGAAAAAGCTGGTTTTAATCCGTGCTTTTCTTATATAAATCCTAATCATTTTATTTAAACGCAGGGGCATGGTTATACTGTCCAAAATACTGTGGCTCTGCAAAAAATTTTTGGAGGTGAAAAAATATGTTCAAGGTAGAAAGAATTGATCATCTGGGTGTGGCAGTTAATAACATTGACGAGGCTATGGCTTTTTGGGGTGAGGCTTTGGGTTTGAAGCTGGACTTCAAAGAAACAGTTGAGGAACAGAAAACCACTACTGGTTTTATTCCTGTTGAAAATAGCTGGGTAGAGTTGTTGGAATCTACCACTCCTGATGGTCCCGTTGCCAAGTTCCTGGAAAAGAACGGCGAGGGTATCCAGCACGTTGCATTCAAGGTTGATAATATTGACCAGGCTCTGGCTGATTTGGATGCTGCTGGCGTTCGTCTGATTGACAAAGTGGCTCGCAATGGCGCTGGCGGCGCAAGAATTGCTTTCTTGCACCCGAAGGCTACACGCGGCATTTTGCTGGAACTTTGCGAACACAAATAAGGATCTTTAGGAGGTAAAAGGATGGCTACAGATAAGTTGGCTCAGTTGATCAAAAAACGTGAAGAAGTTATTTTGGGCGGTGGGCAAGACAAAATTGATAAGCATCATGCTAAGGGCAAATATACTGCTCGTGAAAGAATTAACAAAATTCTGGACGAGGGCAGCTTTGTAGAGTTGGATCAGTTCGTGGTACACCGCGGTACTGCTTTTGGCTTTGACAAAGTTAAAGCTCCTGGCGAAGGCGTTGTAACTGGTTACGGCACAGTTGACGGCCGTCTGGTTTATGTTTTCTCTCAGGATTTCACTGTTCAGGGTGGTTCCTTGGGCGAAATGCACGCTGCTAAGATTTGTAAAGTTATGGAGTTGGCTGTTAAAAACGGCGCGCCCTGCATCGGCATCAACGATTCCGGCGGCGCTCGTATTCAGGAAGCAGTTGACGCTTTGAACGGCTATGGCCGTATTTTCAAACTGAACACTTTGGCTTCTGGCGTTGTGCCGCAGCTGTCCATCATCATGGGCCCCTGCGCTGGCGGCGCTGTGTATTCCCCGGCTTTGACTGACTTTATCTTCATGGTAGATAAATGTCAGATGTTCATTACCGGCCCGGCTGTAATTCAGTCTGTAACCGGTGAGGTTGTAACTGCTGAAGCTTTGGGTGGCGCACGTACCCACAACACCAAGAGTGGTAACGCTCATTTCTATGCTGCTACTGAGGACGAATGTATTGAGCAGGTTAAAACCCTGTTAGGCTTCCTGCCCAGCAACAACATGGAATGCGCTCCTGTATTTGCTTGTGATGACCCGGTTGAACGCTGCGAGGAATCCTTGTTGAGCATCATTCCGGACAATCCGAACAAACCTTATGACATGAAAGAAGTTGTTAGAGGCATTGCTGATAACGGCTATCTGTTTGAAGTACATGAAAACTTCGCCAGAAATATCGTGACTGGCTTTATCCGTCTGAATGGTCGTTCCGTAGGCGTTATTGCTAACCAGCCCAAAGTGGGCGCTGGCAGCTTGGATATTGACTGCTCTGATAAGGCTGCTCGCTTTATCCGTCTGTGCGACGCATTTAATATTCCGATTTTGACCTGTGTTGATACTCCTGGCTATCTGCCTGGTGTTGCTCAGGAACATGGCGGCATTATCCGCCACGGCGCTAAGCTGTTGTACGCATATTCTGAAGCTACCGTTCCGCTGCTGGTTCTGATTACTCGTAAAGCTTACGGTGGTGCTTATCTGGCAATGTGCGGCAAGTCCTTGGGCGCTGACGTTGCTATTGCTTGGCCGACTGCGCAGATTGCTGTTATGGGTGCTTCCGGCGCTGCAAACATCGTATTTGCTAAGGAAATCAAGAACTCCTCTAATCCCGAGAAGACACGCGCTGAAAAGATTGCCGAATACGAAGAAGAATTCGCTAATCCTTATAAGGCTGCGGCTCGCGGTTTTGTTGATTTGGTTGTTGAGCCTGATAAGACTCGTTACTATCTCTGCAAATCCCTGGACAGCTTGTTGGGCAAGAAGGAATCTCGCCCTGCTAGAAAGCATGGCAACATTCCGCTGTAAGGAGGTAATATTCTAATATGGAATATGCATACAGTAATTTTATGATGGGTACTTTGGCAACTGTCATTGGTATGGGCGGCGTATTTTGCATTTTGGCAATTTTGACCTTTACCACATGGTTGCTGAATAAAATCGTGGATCAGATTGCTCCCGATGCCCCGAAACCGGCAGCTCCGGCTGCCGCGCCGAAAGCCGCAGCCCCTGCTGCTGCGCCTGCTCCGGCTGCTAAAAACAATGCCAAGATTGCCGCTATTGTTGCTGCGGTAACTATGGCTATGGGTTCTACTGAGCTGAAATTTAAAGCTATTGAAAGAACTGGCGCTCCGCTGCTGCCTTGGGCTGCTGCCGGCAACGGTACTATTATGGGAGACCGTGCCAGACTTACTGAAGGAGGAAATAAATAATGCGTAAGTTTAATGTTACTGTAAACGGTGAAACTTTTGCTGTAGAGGTTGAAGATGCTGGCTCCGTAGCTTCTGCTCCGAGAGCTGCTGCTCCTGCTGCTGCCCCGGCTGCTGCTCCGTTGGCTGCCCCGGCTCCCGCTCCGGCACCGGCTCCGAAGGCTGCTGCTGCCGCTGGCGATATCACCAGCCCTCTGCCGGGCACGATTTTGAAAGTAAACGTATCTGCTGGTCAGTCTGTTAAAGCTGGTGACGTTTTGATGATTCTGGAAGCTATGAAGATGGAGAATGAAATTATGGCTCCTGCTGACGGCACAGTTACCGCTGTTCACGTTGCTCAGGGTGCTACTGTTCAGTCTGGCGATCCTCTGGTATCCATGTAATTGCTGTGCAATTATGAAAAAAATAAACTGGATATAGGAGGGAAAGCTTGTGGAAATTATCAGTGCTGCTCTTGTTGATTTTTACAAAAGCACATCTTTCGCAATCTTTGATTGGCGCTCCGGCGTTATGATTTTGGTTGCCTTGCTGTTTATGTATTTGGCAATTAAGAAAGGTTTCGAGCCTTTGCTGCTGGTTCCGATTTCCTTCGGTATGCTGTTGGTTAACATTCCCGGCAGCGGTGTTATGCTTCACCCCACCTTGGGTTTTGATGACGCCGGTCATACTATTGTAACTGAAATCGGCGGTATGCTGTATTATCTGTATCAAGGCGACCATTTGGGCGTTTTCCCGCCTCTGATGTTCTTGGGTATTGGTGCTATGACTGACTTCGGTCCGGTTTTGGCTAACCCGAAGAGCTTGATTTTGGGCGGTGCTGCTCAGTTCGGTGTATTTATTGCATTGTGGGGCGCTTTGATGCTGGACGAATATGTACCTGCTGTACAATTCAACTTTGCTGAAGCTGCTTCTATCGGTATCATTGGTGGTGCTGACGGCCCGACATGTATTTATCTGTCTGGTAAACTGGCTCCGCATTTGATGGGTCCGATTGCAGTTGCTGCTTATTCTTACATGGCAATGGTGCCGATTATTCTGCCGCCTGTTATGAAAGCTTTGACCACCAAAGCACAGCGTCAGATTGTTATGAAGCAGCAAAAACAGGTTAAGAAATTAACCAAAATTTTGTTCCCGGTTGTTAACACAATCGTTGTTTCAATGATTGTTCCCTCTGCATCTTCTTTGATTGGTATGCTGATGCTCGGCAACCTGTTCAAAGAATCTGGCTGCGTAGACCGTCTGTCTGATACTGCTCAGAATGCTTTGTGTAACATTGTTACCATCTTCCTGGGCACTTCCGTGGGCGCTACCACCGAGGGTACTACATTCTTGACCACACAGACAATGTCCATCTTTGTATTGGGCGTATTCGCATTCGCTATGGCTTGCGCCGGCGGTGTTATTGTAGCCCATATCATGAACATCTTCCTGAAAGAAAAGCTCAACCCGTTGATTGGTGCTGCTGGCGTATCTGCTGTACCTATGGCTGCTCGTGTAGCTCAAAAAGTAGGTCAGGCTGATAACCCTGCTAACTTCCTCTTGATGCACGCAATGGGCCCGAACGTAGCTGGTTGTATCGGTACCGCTGTTGCGGCTGGTATTCTGCTGACGTTGAACGGTGTTTTCCTGGCATAGTCTTGGTGTATGCGTTAAGATTATTAATAAGCCGCTCCTTTTGGGGCGGCTTATTTTTGTATGAACACTTAGCGATTGGCAAGGCCACTTAAGTGGACGCAGACAGAGATTGGTGTGAATCATTTCGACCAGTCGCGCCTTTTAGGGCAGCGGCTGGTTGATTGTATATCGAAAACCACTCGTCAGGCAAGTAGCTTCAAATCTTAATGAATCACATATATATCAAATACTCATTCATTTGGTCAAAAACAAAAATATTAAAACTGCTGGAAAGACGGACATTCAAACTCTCCGGAATAAAATCGAAGAACATGTCGGTTATGCCTACATAGCCAACGTCATTAACCAGCAGCAGATGGAGAAGCTGGTAGAACTTATGCTGGAGGTTGCATTAACAAAAGCCCTGGTGATTAAGCTGGTGTGAGATATGGAATATCCAACAGCATATGTGCAGGGGCGGTTTGTATGCTATGCAGGTTAATCACGATATGGCCGCAACGGAGCAATAACAGAAAAGGCGGTGAGAACAGTCAACACCTACCCTCACCGCCCTGTTTGGGCTATTTTTTAACCGCTAAACCGGCATTGCTTTGCTTATAAATCATCTTTGGAAATTGCTATTGAAGGATAATGGGAAAGTTCCGTCAAATCAACATTTAGTGGCACGCTATAAACCATATAATAATTATTGGGATTGGCGACAATCAATTCATTCATTTTTTGTTCTGCCAGGTCTTTATCATTTGTAGCATACACAACTGATACAACACCTACTTTATCATTTTCGGTCCTCTGTATATTTCCGCATAATATTAATTTTAATGGGGCATTTCCATTTAAACCTTGCTTAATATAGTCCTTATAATCCATAGTTTATCCTCCAATAATCCCGATTTATAGATTTGTACTAAAAGAAATTATACCATACATAATTACGAAAAACAATCCTAATTCTATATCCATTCTAACTTTCCAGACAGTCAAGTGACTAGTATTATTTCGTTAATATATCTTAAATTGTGAGATGATTAAAAATGCAAGAAGAAATAGAAAGCCGCATTTTAAACTTAATTGTCAGCAGCAGCAAATTTATTGACAGAACCCTCAAGGAAACTGTCGGCAAATATCTGGCGCACTGCAAGGCGGTTAAACTAAATAAGGCCATGAATAGCCCAGTTAAGCACAAAGGCAAACAGACGGTTAAACAGCTGTTTGAGCAAGTGCGCCATTCCCGAAATCCAGCCTAAAGCAGAATGTAGGCGAATAAGGCAGCTGAAAAAGTTTTCAGCAACAAAATTGTCATAGGGGTTCACTTGGCGACATACTCTGAAAAATATAACAGAGCTCAAATTTTTCACGATAACTTGTCGAAGCATACTGTACGCCCCTGTCACGATAAAATATTTAGCCCAATACCCGGTTTTCTCCTGCTTATCGCCATATTTAGCGCAGCTAAAGTTAAATTGGTATCAATATGTTATCCCAAAAATAACCAACAATCTTCTTATCATATAAATCCTTGACAATAGTTAAATATAGCCAGCCTTCATCAGTGTAAATATAGGTGGTGTCGCCAACCCAGACCTGGTTAATATAGCTGCGCTTAGTTCCCATTTCCTTTTCATTTTATCACTTATTTTTCTGTTCAGCAATAGGGGAATGAGACAAAGCAGAGTAAAAAATGAGTAATAATGGCAATCCTGTGAGAATTGCATGTTTTGACAGGTTATTCACTCCAATAGCATTGTTTGGCGAAATCAAGCAGCGGTGCCCGACGGCCACATTCCGGGCAGGTATATTCACCGAATAAATATGGTATTAAACTCTGTTTCAGTTTTATATCGCCGCCAAATTTGCTTAAAAGCGCCGGCAGCCAGACCTGCGGTTTATCCAGGGATTGGCCGTCCCAGTTTTCGGTTGGCGGCAGGACAATACGACTTTGAATTTCAGGGTCGTCCAAATAAACTTCCTCATCATAATAATCGCATTGGGAGCAGGCCAAACCGCAGGAGTCATAATCAGAAAGGATTAAAACCTGTGCCAGAATATGATTGCCCAAAATAGCCAGCAGGCCAATCAAGAGAAATTCACGGGTGCTCTCATTCAGCAGTTGCAGTCCTTTCATTTGGTTGACGATAAACTTTTTGGCATAATCTTTAATGCGCATTTCAGCAGCACGATAACTTTCCAGAATTTCCGGCGGCAGGGTGGCCTCAAAGGCGCGACTGCGCTCGTCGGGAATATCTGCCGCCAGACAGCAGCCGACTTCGGAGAAAATATTTACCTGCCAGCTGAAATCACCCTCGGCAATCTTGCGTGAAAGCAGTTTGACGATATAGGGCAGCGCCAGATAGTTGGCTTCATAGAATGTCATCTGGTGGCTTAAATTTTCGCACAGATTTTCAAACGCTATCTGAAAATCATCTTTTTCGGCCAAATCCAGCCTGCGCAGCCGTTCAATAGAAGGCGCTTTTTTTTCTGCACCGGAAATAATGGCAACCTCTTGGCGCACATTACCGTAAGCGCCATGATATTTATCCCAGAGCGGAGAATCCAGTGGGGTTAGGGTCATTTTCATATTACTTAAGTCCTTTCATGATAAAAATTAACAAAATGCTTTGGCAATTTGGCGTAGCGCTTTGGGGGTCGGCGTATGGATTTTTTCACTGTTGGCGCAAACTACCTTGCCCAGCGGCCGCATGCCAGCGGTTTTAAAAAATTCTTCCATATTATGAAAAGCGCTGCGGCTTTGGTTGAAAACCCAGCACCAGGGGGAGGGGGTGTGGCAGGCGGTCAGCAACAGATATTGCTTGCCTGAAAGACGCGGCTGGGGAAAGGTGGCGGTGGGTTGCATGGCCGTACCCAGCAGACGGTCAAACAGATTTTTTACCGGCGCCGGCACATTGGCCCAATAAACAGGAGCAGCCAGAATAATGACATCGGCCTGCCGCAGCATTGGCACAATTTGTTGGATATCGTCCTGCTGGACGCATAACTGCGTTTGATAACAGGCCTGACAGCCGGTACAATAGGCCAGATTTTGTTCATAAAGATTTAGCTGGCGAACGGTATGGCCGGTCTTTTCTGCGCAGCTGATAGCATATTTCAGCATAGACGCTGTTAAACCATTAGGGCGTGGACTGCCTAAAATAGCCAGTATGTTTTTACTCATAATTTTCCTCCTGTTTGGCAATGGCACGATAAAGCATTTGAAAGCCGTATTCCAAAAAATCCTCCTGGCTTTGCTGGAAAGCGGCGGCTATATACTCCTGTTTGGCGGCGGCCAGCTGGATAAGGCCGGCCAGCATGCCCCAAAAGCTGAAAATTGTTGGCATAACCGGCAGGTCTGCGCGCAGTTCCCCCTGCGCTATACCCTCCAGCAGGCAATCACGAATAAGGTTATTAATCTCCTCGCCCACCTGATAGGCAGCGTGTTCCTCCGGCAAATTGTCAGCGTTATCAGGTGCGGCGTTGATTTTGTTTAAGACCATTTGAAAGTATAACGGCTGCTCCGCCTGAAATTGACGCAGGCTTTGGCAAATCAGCAGATATTTTTCTGGCATGGCAGCTGCTGAATTAGCCGATAGCGCCTGTTGCAGGCGTTCATAAAGCTGCTGCATACTTTTCAGCGCCAGCAGACTGATAATTTCCTGTTTGCTGGTGAAATATACATATAGGGTTGCTTTGCTGTAACCAGCTTGGCGCGCAATATCGTCCATGGTGGTAGCGGCGAAGCCCCTGGTATGAAAAAGCTGAGCAGCGGTGGCGGCGATATTTTCCCGGTGGGTGCTGGGCGGTTCTTTTTTGCGTCGTCCCATATCGGAACCTCCTTTATTAAATTAACTAAACTCATAGTTTAATTATTGTGCTGTAATTGTAACACAGGCTTGTTGAAAAGTCAAGCCAAATATCCCAAAACTGCTGACTAAAAATGTAAATTATAAAGAGGAAAATGCTATTTTTTACAGAATATTATACAGTTATATATAAGATAAAAAACTTTTTTGGGGGGAAAGAAGTATGACAGAGAAGCCTACCTTTTATATTACCACGCCGATTTATTATCCCAGCGATAAGCTGCATATCGGTCATGCTTATACTACGGTGGCGGCAGACGCGATGACCCGTTATAAACGGCAGCGCGGTTATGACGCTTATTTTTTGACCGGCACCGATGAACATGGCCTGAAAATTCAGCAGCGCGCGGCAGAGGCTGGTCAACCGCCGCAGGAATTTGTGGACGGCATTGTGGCTGGCATAAAGCAGCTTTGGCAGCTTTTGAATATTGATTACAGCGATTTTATTCGTACCACAGAGTCGCGTCATGAGCAGGTTGTGCAGCGGCTTTTCCAGAAGATTTATGACCAGGGTGATATTTATAAATCAGAGTATTCTGGTTGGTATTGCATGCCCTGTGAAACTTTTTTCACGGAACATCAGCTGGCAGAGGGGCATGTTTGCCCGGACTGTGGCCGTCCGGTGCAGCTGGCGCAAGAGGAAAGCTATTTTTTCAAGATGAGTAAATACGCTGACCAGTGGCTGAAATTTATTGAGGATAACCCGGATTTTATTCAGCCGGATACGCGCCGCAATGAGATGATAAACTTTGTTAAGCAGGGGCTTGAGGATTTGTGCGTATCACGTACTACCTTTGATTGGGGCATCAAGGTGCCTTTTGACAGCAAACATGTGGTTTACGTCTGGTTTGACGCGCTGGTTAACTATATTTCAGCGCTGGGTGTGGATAGCGATGATGACAGCAAATATCAAAAATACTGGCCGGCGGACGTGCATTTGATGGCCAAAGATATTATCCGTTTTCACTCAATTATCTGGCCGATTATCCTGATGGCGGCCGGTCTGCCGTTGCCCAAAAAAGTAGTGGCGCATGGCTGGCTGTTGATGCAGGACGGCAAAATGAGTAAAAGTAAAGGTAATGTGGTAGACCCGGTGGTGCTGGCCGAAAAATATGGTGTGGACGCTATCCGTTTCTTCCTGCTGCGCGAGATGGCCTACGGCATGGACGCTAATTACAGCGAGGAAGCATTGGTAAACTGCATTAACATTGATTTGGCTAATGATTACGGCAATTTACTTTCTCGCACCACAGCTATGATTGAGAAGTTTTTGGGCGGCGAGGTAGCGCCCGGTAGCGAGGGCACGGAGTTTGATGCGGTGTTGTGGGAGCTAGCGGCGCAGACCCCGGCTAACATGGCCAAATATATGGACAAGTTGGATATTGCTAATGCTATTGCTGAAATTTGGAAGCTGGTTGGCAAGGCTAACAAATATATTGATGATACAGCGCCTTGGGCGCTGAATAAGAATGGTGAAACGGAAAAACTGAAAACCGTGATGTATAATCTGGCCGAGGTTCTGCGTCAGGTAACAATCTTAATTTCTCCGGTAATGCCTAATGTGGCGGCTAAGGTTTGGCAGCAGCTGGGTTTGGACGCCGCTACGGCCGGGCAGGATTGGGAGGCGCTGGCTTGGGGCGGTTTCCCGGCTGGCACCAAAATTCAGCGCGGCGAAGCGTTGTTCCCCCGGATTGACTGGGAAAAGCAGTTGGCTGAGGAAAATGAGGGCGCGGCGGAGGAATCGGCGGCAGCTGAAGAACCTATGGCTGAAATTGCTCCAATTAAGCCGGAAATCAGCATTGAGGATTTTGAGCGGATTGATCTGCGCGTTTGTCAGGTTGTGGCCTGTGAAAAGGTGAAAAAGGCGGACAAGCTTTTGCAGCTGACGGTTAAGCTTGGCAATGAAGAGCGAACGGTGGTTAGCGGCATTGCGCAATATTATCAGCCGGACGAGTTGGTTGGCCGGCAGGTGGTGCTGGTGGCTAATTTGAAGCCGGCCAAGCTGCGCGGTATTGAATCACGCGGTATGATTTTGGCGGCTTCAGATGGCGATAAATTGCAGGTTTTGCAGGTACCGGCGGAGATTTTGCCGGGTAGTATTGTTCGCTAAGTTTTGGCAGATAAAAAAAGGGCTATAATTTATTTGGAGGCGTAAAAATTAATGGATAAACAACAGGTAGAGGAATTTATGCGGCGCGACCATCTGGCCGATGTTAAGCAGGCGGCGGCCAATTTGCAGGGGATTTTGTTGCCCACGCACCTTATGCGCAGCGGTTTTTTCAGCAATGAATATAATTGTGAGGTCTATATCAAGCCGGAAAATTTGCAGCGCACTGGGTCTTTCAAAATTCGTGGCGCTTATAACAAAATCAGCAATTTGACGCCAGAGGAAAGCGCGCGCGGTATTATTGCGGCTTCTGCCGGCAACCATGCGCAGGGCTGTGCGCTTTCGGCTCGTCAGAAGGGCGTTAAGGCCACGATTGTTATGCCTAACGTAACGCCGCTTTTGAAAGTTGAGGCTACTAAAAATCTGGGTGCTGATGTGGTAATCAGCGGTGATGTTTTTGATGAAGCCCAGGAAAAAGCTTTTCATTTGGCAGAGGAGTATGGTTATACCTTTATTCCGCCGTTTGACGATTATGATGTTATTTGCGGTCAGGGTACTATTGCGCTGGAGGTTTTGGCAGAGTTGCCGGACGCGGACGAAATTCTGGTGCCGATTGGCGGCGGCGGTTTGGCGGCCGGTATAGCCATGGCGGCCAAAGCAGTTAATCCTAAAATTAAGGTAATCGGTTTGGAGCCGGTTGGGGCGATGTCGATGAAGCGTTCTCTGGAGCAGGGGCGTCCCTCCACTCTGGAAACTATTAAAACCTGCGCTGAGGGCGTGGCGGTGCGTCGTCCCGGTAATTTAACCTATGCCTTGTGTTCGCACTACCTGGACGATATTATAACGGTGACGGAAAAGGATATTATGGAAGCCTTTTTACTGACGCTGGAAAAACAGAAATTGGTTGTGGAAACGGCTGGGGTTATTCCGCTGGCGGCGGTTAAAAAACGGGCGCAGCCCGGTAAAAAGATAATTTGTACTCTTTCCGGCGGTAATATTGATATGGTGACAATTTCTTCTATTATCAATCAGGGTATGATTAGCCGCGGCCGGATTATGTGTTTCTCGGTGGAATTGCCGGATAAGCCTTGGCAGCTGGCCAAGGTGGCCAATCTGCTGGCGGAACATAATGCCAATGTTATTGAGTTGGAGCATGACCAGTTTAAGGCCATTGACCGCTATTCCAATAAGGTGGTGCTTGAGGTTACGGTGGAAACCAACGGCCATCTGCATATTCAGGAAGTTTTAGAAGCGCTGCAAGATGAGGGCTTTGCTGTTAAACGTATTTATTAAACATGATTTTAAGCATATAAAAACCGCCTGGGTTAACGCCCGGGCGGTTTTGTGTTTGTATGATACGTTTTTAATGCAAATAATGCTCCGGCGCAATTCCCATGCTGATTTCCATGGCCTGATTGATGCGGTTCATGGTTATAGCGTCCAGACAGGCCACTTTTTGCTGTAAACGCACCTTGTCAATCGTGCGTATCTGTTCAGCCAGCACCACAGAATCCCGGGTCAGGCCGGATTCCTGCCGGCTTAAGGCCACGTGGGTGGGTAATTTGGGCTTTTGCAAACGAGAGGTTATCGGTAGAACAATAGTCGTTGGGCTGTAATTATTGCCCACGTCGTTTTGCACTACCAGCACCGGGCGCATGCCTCCCTGTTCAGAGCCTTGCACCGGGTTAAGTTCTGCAAAATAAATATCTCCTCTTTTTAAGGGCATTTCACTCACTCCCTGCAATTTTTTTGGCAGATTACAGCTTAAACGTCCTAGCCTGGCTTATGTAGGCCGATGCGCTGCATCTTCCATTACCTTAATGCCTTTACACTAATAAAATTGCCCAGTTGCGGCGCGTCTTATACAGGCGGAAGTGAATTTTATTGCCGTTAAGTTTCGCCAAAATTTTTAGAATTTTTTAATGTATTGGCTGACAGGCTGGAAAAAATCCTGTTTGATGTTTTGAACCCTGGCCTGCGCGTCTGCTTCATTCTCACCGGCAATACAGAAATAGAAACGGATTTTCGGTTCTGTACCAGAGGGGCGGACACGGATAAAGCCGCCGTCGGCAAAGACAAAGCCCAGCATATCCACTTGCGGAAAATCCAGCGGTTTGAGGGCGTTATCGGCTTGCTCCCAAACCTCGGCGCGGTCAAAATATTCCCGGCGCATTACGGGCAGGCCGCCAATTTCCGGTCGTTCATCAGCGCGCAGAATACGCATAATCTCGGTTATTTGCTCACGTCCGTCAATGCCGGAAAGGGTGCAGGCCACTTGTGTATCCAGAAAATAACCAAATTTGTCATAAATTGTCTGCAAAACGTCCAGCAGACTCATATTCAGCAGTTCACGATAATAAAGCGCCGCCTCGGCCACCAGCGCCGCCGCTAAAACAGCGTCTTTGTCCCGGGCATAGGTGCCTTTCAAATAGCCAAGGCTCTCCTCAAAGCCCAGCAAAAAGTTGCCGTGGCCGCTTTCTTCCATTAGCTTAATTTGCTCGCCAATATATTTGAAGCCAACAGGCACATCTTTAATGGTTACGCCCAGACCGGTTACCACTTTATTGGCCAGCGCTGTGGACACAATGCTTTTAATTACCATGCCGTCAATGGGCAGATTGCCCAAATCTTTGGCCTGTTTGATGATGTAATAGGCCAACAGCACGCCTACCTGATTGCCGGTCAGCCGCTGATAAGCGCCGTCTGCGCGGCGGCAGCAAACGCCCAAACGGTCTGCGTCCGGGTCAGTGGCCAGTAATAAATCAACATGTCCCTGGCCTGCCGATTCAATCTTGGCCGCCAGTTTTTCCGCCAGCCGCCAGGCGTCGGCTTCTTCCGGATTGGGTACGGCCACGGTATGAAATTCGGTGTCTGGCTCGGCCTGTTCTGTTACCATATGCAGACTGCTGAAGCCGTTCTCGCGCAGAATACGCCCCACCAGCTTGGTACCGGTGCCATGCAGGGGGGTATACACCAGGTTCAGGTTGGCGCCGCGCGCGGCAGTCATCTGGTGGTTTAGCATCTGCTCATGCACTTTGGCAACATAGGCGTCGTCCAGTTCCGGTCCCATAATCTCCAGCAGCCCCTGATTTAAAGCCTGCCCCTTATCAGCCACGGCAATTTGCCAGGTGTTTCGCTGCTGCATTTTGGCAATGATAACGTCGGCCTGTTCCGGAGGCAGCTGGCCGCCGTCCTCCCAATAAACCTTATACCCGTTATATTCCTTGGGGTTATGGCTGGCCGTTACCATAACGCCAGCAATCGCCTGTTTTTCACGGACGGCGAAAGAAAGAGTTGGAGTGGGGCGCAGTTCTGCAAAAAGATAGGCCTTAATACCATTGGCAGCCAGTACCAGTGCGGTTTCCAGCGCAAATTCCCGGGAAAAACGCCGCGAATCATAGGAGATTGCCACGCCGCGTGCCTTTGCGGCCTCGCCGTGGTCGCTGATACAGTCAGCCAGCGCCTGTGTTAAACGCCGAATTAAATAGATGTTCATGCGATTGGTGCCGGCGCCCAGCAGTCCGCGCATGCCGCCGGTGCCGAACTCCAAATCACAGTAAAAGCGGTCTTCAAGTTCTTTTTCATTCTTTTGCAGATTTTGCAGTTCTGTCTTGGTGGCTGCGTCGCACCAGTCTGCGTTTAGCCATTCCTGATAACGAGCCATGATTTCCGGGGATAACATAAAAATCACTCCACTTTCTGTATTTAATAATTTTTTAGGCAAAAGACCTGTAATATATGCCTTGGATATGCTATAATTTTAATAAAAAATATGCAGAATAGCAATAATTTATTAAAATATATTTCTATTTATTTGGGGGAAATATTAAAACAGGAGGTTGAATATGTCGAAAATACTTACGATTGATTGCGGCGGCAGTAAATGCGCGCTGACTATCTGGCAAAGCAGTTGTGCGGCTCTGCCGCAGGAGTTGGCGACGCTTACTGTTCCCACTGATTTTGCAGATGAGCAGGGGCTTCTGCCGCATTTGCAGCAGCTTTGTCAGGGGCACCAGATTGAAGCCGCGGCTTTGGCGGTGGCCGGTGTGACGAATGAGGAGGGCAGGGTGCAGCTGACTAATAATTCCTGTTGTCTGGATTTGGCCAATTTGAGCCTTGGCTTGAGAGAGATTAAGCATTGGACAATGCTTAATGATTTGGCCGCCTTTGCGCATGCCCTGCCGTCGTTGCATAAAATGCCGTTAGAACAGATTGAATTGATTAATGCGGAAACTTCTGCCGAGTATGGTTTGCAGGGGGTTTGCATGGCGGTGGCAGTTGGCACCGGTCTGGGTGTGGCCGCCAGAATGGGCAGCGGCAGAGTGTTGAGCACTGAAGCCGGTCATTGCAGTTTTGCGCCGGAAAGCCCGGCACAGGTTAAGCTATGGCAGAATATGCGCCGTTTTATTGAGCGGCCTTGCAATGAGGATTTACTTTCAGGACGCGGTCTGGTGAATATTTTGCGTGCTTGTTTTATTGACGGACAGGCAGAATTGGCCAACATAACCGCAGAATTATCGCCGGCCGACGTATCCGCCATAGCCAGAGGTGAAAAATCGGCTGCGCCAGAGTTGGCGGCCGCTTGCCGACAGACCTTTCAGCTGTTCAGCGAAGCCGCCGGTCAGGCCTTAAGCAATTTGGCGCTGTGCTATTTCAGCAGCGGCGGCATTTATATTGGCGGTGGGGTAATTGCCAAAATCGGAGAATTATTTGACCGTGCGGTTTTTTATCAGTCTTTTTTGAAAGACTGCCCTTTCCGAAAACAGCTGGCGCAAATTCCAATCTATCTGATAAAGGCGGAAAACACCGTTTCTTTGGGTGCGGCCTGCTTTGTAGAAAATTATCTGCTGGGTTGATAATTAATTTGGGGCGGCTGATTTTTGGCGAGCCGATGTTTGTGATGCAGCCAGAAAAGCGCCGCCAGCAGCAGATTTTCCAGAAACAGAATACTTATCAGCACAAATTGTACATTAATAGTTCGATTCAGGTTTTGTTTGGCGTTTTGCTGTTCCTGGATAGTGGTGTTCAAAAGGCTGCTGATAGCATATTCCAGGTTTTTGTTAATCGTGTTCTTTGATAAATTATAGCGCTCATTGAAAACTAAATCCTGGGCTTTGGTTAACATTTCTTCTGGGGTTAAATTTAAGTCCTCGTCAATTAATATGATGTTCTGCAAACTCGCCGGCATATCCTCTGGCTTTTTGCCCTGGGCCAAAGCTGTCAATTTCATGGCATAAAATTCACGTTGCATTAAAAGGTTGGAAGCGTCCAGCGCGGCCGTCAGATAATCATAGGTGGCGTTTTGCGGCTGATAAGCGGCCAAATCATTAATGGCGCGCTCTCGCCGGCGCGTTTCTTCAGCCTCGGCAAAATAGTTAAGCAAATTTTGCTCGTCCTGAATAATAACATACATGCGCGCCTGCTCTGTTAAATAATCGGAACCGGCGGCCAGCTGCGCGTCAGCTTTCTGGCAGGCAATATAAGTTTCGGTAAAATCTTGCAGACGGTTATACTGCGTTACGGCGTTAATCGTGGTGCGAATTAATAATATGTAAAAAAGGCAGGAGGTTAAAATTAAAATAAGATTAAGTTTTTGATATAGATTCTTGGGTTTAATTTTTTCCGTTGCTGCTGTTTTCATGATTTAATTTCTCCCTCCCAAAAAAAGCGGCTTAAACTCGCCTGACTGTATAGACAAAAATAAGCCGCTTTATTTCTATATAGCCATGCCTGGTGCAGGGCTGTTTAATATTATTTTAATGTTGCTTTGCGAGAAAGCTTAATTTTGCCCTGGGAATCAATGGCGATGACCTTAACCGTCAGCATATCGCCCTCATGGCAGATATCGGTTACCTGCGCCACACGTGATTTATCCAACTCAGAGATATGCACCATGCCCTCCTTGCCTTTGCCGCCGAAAACGCCGGGAATAATCTCTACAAAGGCGCCGAAATCCTTAATACCAACCACTTTGCCGGTGTAGGTTTTGCCAACCTCCGGCTCGGTGATAATAGCTTCAATAACGGCTTTGGCACGCAAACCGGCTTCGCCGTCCACGCTGGCAATAGCAATCTTGCCGTCATCATCAATATCAATCTGAGCGCCTGTTTCTTCCACAATCCGCTTGATAACCTTGCCGCCGCTGCCGATAACCTCACGGATTTTGTCCGGATGAATAGACATGGAGATAATACGCGGTGCGTTGGGTGAAATATCGGCTCTGGGTTCGGCAATGCAATCCAGCATTTTGCCCAGAATAAAGGCGCGTCCCTCTTTGGCCTGTGCCAAAGCTTTGGTCAGAATTTCCTTGTTTATGCCGGCAATTTTAATATCCATCTGAATGGCGGTTACGCCGCGGCTGGTGCCGGCCACCTTAAAGTCCATATCGCCAAGGAAATCTTCCATGCCCTGAATATCCGTTAGAATTGTCATGTTTTCGCCGTCGCTGATTAAGCCCATCGCCACACCGGAAACCGGAGCGGAAATTGGCACGCCGGCGGCCATCAGGCTCATGGTGCTGGAGCATACGGAGGCCATAGAGGTTGAACCGTTACTCTCAATAGCTTCTGAAACTAGGCGCAGAGCATAGGGGAATTCTTCCGGGCTGGGGATTACCGGTTCCAAAGCGCGCTCCGCCAGTGCGCCGTGGCCAATCTCTCGCCGGCCGGGACCACGCATGGGGCGTGTTTCACCAGTGCTGTACGGTGGGAAATTATATTGATGCATATAGCGTTTGGAAGTTTCCAGACCAAGTCCGTCCAGCGTTTGGGCGTCGCTCAGCATACCCAGTGTGCAGATGTTCAAAACCTGCGTCTGGCCGCGTGTAAACAAGGAAGAACCATGTACCTTGTTTAAAATGTCAATCTCGCAGGTAATCGGGCGCACCTCATTCAGCGCACGGCCGTCAATGCGCAGCTTGTCCCGTGCAATCATGGTGCGGAAGACGTCCTTTTCCATTTTGTCAATGAAGTGAGCAATATTATCCTGTACTTCAGCATATTCCTCGCCGGTAAACTGCTCAACAATAGCGGCTTTGGTGCTTTCCAGCAAATCTTCGCGCTCCTGTTTGGGCAGTTTTTCCACGGCACATTTATGCACAGCGGCCGCTAACTTCTCTTTATGCGCCATGATGGCGGCTTCCAATTCTTCGTCAACCTGTTCTTCAACAAAAATCTCTTTTTCTTTGGCCAGACCAAGCGTCAGCGCCTCGGCTCTGAAATCTTCGATAAAGGCTACAATGCGTTTAATTTCCTCATGAGCGGTCAAAATGGCCTCCAGAATAGTTTCCTCCGGAATTTCCGCAGCGCCGGCTTCTACCATCATGATAGCGTCTTTGGTGCCGGCCACGGCAATATGCATAACGCTGTTGGCCTTTTGCTCAACGGTTGGGTTGATGATAAATTCACCGTCCACCATGCCCATAATTACGCCGGCAATTGGTCCGTTGAATGGTGCATGCGAGATATGCAGCGCTGCTGACGCGCCGCACATGGCGGTAATTTCCGGCGGACAATCATGGTCTACGGAGAGAATTGTGGCCACAACCTGAACGTCCTTGCGATAAGCTTTGGGGAACAAAGGGCGCAGGGGGCGGTCAATCAGACGTGCGTTCAAAATTGCCTGATTGCTGGCGCGTCCCTCCCGACGGATAAAGCCGCCGGGAATTTTGCCCACAGCGTACATTTTTTCTTCATAATCCACGGTTAGTGGAAAAAAATCAATACCATCTTTGGCTTTGGCGGCCACGGTGGCAGTTGCCAGAACGGCCGTATCACCATAAGTTGTAAAAACTGCGCCGCTGGCCTGTTTGGCCATGCGTCCGGTTTCCAATGTCAGCGTACGTCCGCCGACTTCCAGGCTTTTTCTTAAAATTTCTGTCATTAGTGCCTCCTGAATTTTCATTTCCTATTTTAATTAGTTTAACTATTTTTTATTCGACATATAGTTAGTGTTTCCTGCCGGTTATGGAATTTTTTAGCCGGTTCTGAGATAAAAATACCTGCTTGAGCCGTTAAATATCTTCAGATACTTTGATTTAAATGATAAAAAGGCCAGCAGAGGCTGGTCTTTTTGGTGTAAATTTTTAATTTAATTAGGGAGGTCTAAAATGTTTTTAATGCGGCTGGCGGTTTCCGGCTGTGCGTCGTCGCTTATCAGCAAAAGTTCACTGAACAGTATTTCTCTGGCCTGCTCAAAAATTTTGCGTTCGCCGGTGGAAAGCGGTTTTAAGCGGTCGCGCACGGTCAGACCATGAACAATCTCTGCCAGTTCATAAACATTGCCGTTTTTAATACGCGACATTTGCAGCCGAAAACGGTTGTTCCATTTTTCCAAATTCAGCTCACGCACGGTCTGGCTCATCTCACTTTCGGTTTGTTTGCCCTCCAGTATGCGTAAAACCTGGTCGGCGGTTTCCGGCGGCATCAAATCGCGCAACCCGACTTTTTCTGCCTCCTCCTGCGGCACCATAATCCGCAGGCTGTTAAAAGGCAGGTTTAAAACATAATAACTGCGGTTGCATCCGGCAACCTCGCGGTTTTCAATAGCCTCCACCCAGCCGGCGCCATGCACCGGATAAACCACCTTATCGCCAATTTGATACATATTAACGCCTCCCTGTTTTTGCTTGCTTATCAACTCTCAACGCCAACGGCCAAGGCCGTTTAATAAATCTATGCGCTGGGGTGAGAAAATATGACCAACGGCATTTTTTCTGCATAAACTATGTTTAAGCATTGCCCAAGGAGGCTAACCCACATGAACAAGCTTTTAACTTTGCAACAAAAGGCTGATGAATATTTGTTGGCCAATCCTTCCGTATTGCAAATTTTATTGCAAATGCAGCAAAACGCTCTACGCCTGAACCAGGCGACGTTGCGTGCTGCCAACACCTGCGGCTGTATCAAACTGGGAACGGACAAATTGCCATCGGTTGGCAGTTTAAACTGGCAGCAGCTAAAACAACAACCGACGGGGGATAAGTTGGCCGGCCTTTGCCCGGAATGTCGGCATGAAATTAAGGATAAGCTGGGCTCGCTGCTTTTTTATGCGGCGGCGCTGGCTAATGCTATGGATATCAGTCTGGACGATTTGGTGGAAACAGAAATTACCAAGCTGGATTTGCTGGGCTATTTTATGATGGGATAAAAAAGCCCTCTAATACCGTTTGGCATTAAAGGGCTCTGATTATTCTTTATTAGTTCACACTAAATTCAATCTGCGCCTGCGGCTTGATTTCATTAAGTGTTCGGTATAGGTTTCCAACCGGCTTTGCCGTCTGGATAAGTTCACACTAAATTCAATCTGCGCCTGCGGCTTGATTTCATTAAGTGTTCGGTATAGGTTTCCAACCGGCTTTGCCGTCTGGATAAGTTCACACTAAATTCAATCTGCGCCTACGGCTTGATTTCATTAAGTGTTCACTTACATCATCGGCATACCGCCGCCCGGGGGCATCATCGGAGCGTTATTTTCTTCCGGGATATCAGCCACCAGAACTTCGGTAGTCAACAGCATGGAGGCCACAGAAGCGGCATGAGTCAGAGCGGAACGAACCACCTTAACCGGGTCAACAATGCCGGCCGCAACCATATCCTCAAATTTGCCAGTAGCTGCATTAAAGCCGATACCCTCGTCGGTTTCCTTAACCTTTTCTACAACCACAGCGCCCTCAACGCCGGCGTTAGCGGCAATCTGCTTAACCGGAGCTTCCAGAGCCTTTTTGATAATGCCGATACCGGTCTTTTCGTCGCTTTCAGCTTTATCAAACATTTCGTCCAAAATCTTGATAGCTTTAATCAGTACGGTGCCGCCGCCGGCCACATAACCTTCTTCAACCGCAGCGCGAGTGGAGTTCAGCGCGTCCTCAATACGCAGCTTCTTCTCTTTCAACTCGGTTTCAGTAGCAGCGCCCACACGGATTACAGCAACGCCGCCGGACAATTTAGCCAGACGTTCCTGCAATTTCTCGCGGTCAAAATCAGAAGTAGTTTCGGCAATCTGACCACGAATTTGGTTGATGCGGCTGTTGATAGCTTCGCCGTCACCATAGCCGCCCACAATAGTGGTGTTGTCTTTATTGATACGAACCTGACGGGCGCGACCCAGCATGTTCAGAGTGATATTTTCCAGTTTAATACCCAATTCGTCGGAAACAATATTGCCGCCGGTCAGGGTAGCGATATCCTGCAACATAGCTTTCTTGCGGTCGCCAAAGCCCGGAGCCTTAACAGCCACGCAGGTGAATGTGCCACGCAGTTTGTTAACAATCAAAGTAGCAGCGGCTTCGCCCTCAACGTCGTCAGCGATAATCAACAGCTGACGGCCAGCCTGCATAACTTTTTCCAGAACCGGCAACAATTCCTGCACGGTAGCAACTTTCTTCTCAATCAACAAAATGAATGGGTCGTCCAAAACAGCTTCCATTTTATCGGTATCGGTTACCATGTAGGGGCTGATATAGCCGCGGTCAAACTGCATGCCTTCAACCACATCGCAGGTGGTTTCAAAGGTCTGGCTGTCTTCAACGGTGATAACGCCGTCTTTGCCAACTTTTTCCATGGCCTCGGCAATCAATTCGCCGATTTCCGGGTCATTGGCGGAGACAGAAGCAATCTGAGCAATAGCCTCTTTGCTTTCAACCTGACGCGCATTCTTTTTGATGTTTTCCACAGTAGCGTTAACCGCTTTGTCAATGCCGCGTTTCAGGATAATCGGGTTGGCGCCGGCGGTAACATTCTTAACGCCCTCGTCAATGATGGCCTGAGCCAGAACGCAGGCAGAAGTGGTGCCGTCGCCGGCTACGTCGTTGGTCTTGGTAGCAACTTCTTTAACCAGCTGAGCGCCCATGTTCTCGGTAGCGTCTTCCAGGTCAATTTCCTTGGCGATGCTTACACCGTCGTTGGTAATCAGCGGAGAGCCAAATTTGCGCTCCAGAATTACATTGCGGCCTTTGGGCCCCAAAGTTACTTTAACCGCATCAGCCAGAGCGTCAACACCGCGCTTCAAAGCATAACGGGCGTCTTCTTTAAAAATGATTTGTTTAGCCATTCTAATATTTGCCTCCTAAATTTTTATCTTTATAAATTCGCAAAATTTACAGCAGTCTACTCAATTACGCATAAAATATCGCGTTCGCCGTTAACAATCAAATAATCAACGCCGTCCTGCTTAACATTGGTGCCGATAAATTTGGCAAAAACCACGATATCGCCAACTTTAACTTCCAGCGGCACGCGCTCGCCTTTTTCATTGATACGGCCAGGGCCAACGGCCATAACTTCGCCCTCAATCGGTTTTTCCTGTGCGCTGTCCGGCAGCAGAATACCGCTTTGTGTCTTTTCTTCCTTTTGCATGGGTTTGATAACCACACGTTCACCAATGGGTCTGATGTTCATTGTTTGTCCCTCCTAAAAAAATGTTTATTATTGAATAATTTTTGACTTTTTGCTTTTGTTAGCACTCTAACTGTTCGAGTGCTAACAACTGTTTATATGATAGCTAATTATGCCATTCAGTGCAAGTCTGAAAAAACATCAATTATTGGAATTTCAAACCAAAATCTGGCAGATATATCCGGTTATGCTTGCAATTGCTTTGATTTGCGCCCATTTACGATGTTTTGCGTGTTGGACATGCCGTCAGCCTTGACTTTTATTATTTATAAAAATTTGGGGATAAAAAAATAGCTTGCATTTTGCCGCATACCATCATATAATATTATGATATAAATCTAATTGAGAAATATAATATTATATAATGAAAGGATAGACCTGAATATGGGTTTTTGGGAAGATGCAAAATATATAGCCTCGCAGGACCCGGCGGCCACCGGTCCCTGGCAGGTGTTTTTCATGTATCCGGGTTATCATGCCGTGCGCTGGCATCGTATTTCACACTGGCTGCATGTACATAAAATGCGCACTTTGGCGCGTGGGATATCACAGTTTGCGCGTTTTTTGACAGGTGTGGAAATTCACCCGGGGGCGAAAATCGGCAAATGTCTGTTTATTGACCATGGTATGGGCATTGTAATTGGTGAAACTGCCGAGGTTGGCGATTATTGTAACATTTATCATGGCGTAACGCTGGGCGGTACCGGTAAGGATAAGGGTAAACGCCACCCCACTCTGGGTAATCATGTGCTGGTGGGCGCCGGCGCTAAAATTCTGGGGCCGTTTACGGTGGGCGATAATGCACGCATTGGCGGTAATGCGGTGGTTCTTAAAGAGGTTCCGCCCAATGCCACTGTGGTGGGTGTGCCGGGTGTAATTGTAACACGCGGCGATAATCAGCAGCAGTATTGCAGCTGGGAACTGGACCAGGTCAGCCTGCCAGACCCCATTCAACAGGAAATCGACCAGTTGCAGCAGCGCCTGAATACGCTCTGTGACGATTTGCGGCAGCTGGGCCGCAGGGAAGATTAATTGGGGGGCTTATCATGGCGGATATTTGGGACGAAAACTATATGCTGAACTTATTGCGGCCATGTCTGCCGCCAGGGGAGAAACTGCTGGCGGCTATTAAGGCGATTACTTTACAGGTAAATAAGAAAAAAACCTCTTTTTTTGATGTTTACGTTGGTTTGAGCGAAAATTACTTGCTGGTAATCGAGTGTGAGAATCGCCAATATTTATGTTCGGAATACAAAATTCCCGATTGGCGCAAAACGGTGGCGGAGGATTTGGGCGTCTGTTTTGCCTTGGCCGATATTCAAAGCTGCGTAATTAAAAAGGGTATTATGGGCGCTGTAAATTGTGCGCTGACTATGTGCGACGGCGGTTTTATTAAGCTGCAAATGCCCAAACGCGCCGGGCTGGGCGGCGGCATGCCCAACCATCTGGCTAATCGGGAGCAGATATTGGATTGCCTGCGTCAATATTAAATAACAGTTGATAATTATACGGCAGATTGTACATATATTTGACAAATAACACCATTGCTGTTGCTTTTTCGCGGTGGTGTTAATTTTTTTTGAGATTGAGCGTATAATTTTCCAACTTTTGCTTGACAATTTGGTTAAAACATGATATTCTTTATATCACGAGTTAGTTAAAATTTTTTAAGTAAAAAAATTTAGTTAAAAATTTTATAAACTGAATTTAAACTAAAAAAATTAACTGGGCTTGTCTTAAAAGAAAAAACATTCAAAACATGAAAATTAAAAAACATTCAAATTTGAGAAAGAGGTAAAAAAACATGACTTTTGATAAGGTTAAAGAAATTATTGTGGATACTTTGTGCTGCGATGAGGATTTGGTAAAACCGGAGGCCACTTTGTTTGAAGATTTGGGCGCGGATTCTCTGGACGCTGTGGAATTAAATATGGCGCTGGAAGACGCTTATTCCATCAAAATTCCTGATGAGGATATTGCCGGCATGAAAACGGTTGGCGATGTTGTTGCTTATATCGACTCTCACTCTGAGGCCAAGGCTGAATAGTCCTGCGGCTGAAAAAAATAAAAAGTCAAGATGACTAAACTGGAAATGTTGCGTGCTGAATGGCCGCATATTGGTTTGAAATTTTTAGGTGTAGGGCATGCGCTGCCGAGTGCTGGGGCGGTGCCCAACACTTATATGGAGCGGCTGGTGGATACCAGTGATGAATGGATTGTCAGCCGCACCGGCATTAAGGAGCGTTATTTCTGCGCGGAGCAGACCAATATTGAGTTGGCGCAGGCTGCGGCGGAGGAAGCGATGAGCCGAGCCGGCATAAAGCCGGAACAAGTTGGCGTTTGTCTGGTGGCTACATTTACGCCGGATAGAATGTCGCCCTCTTTGGCCTGCATGTTGCAGGAGCGGCTGGGGCTGCCGCAGGACAGCGTAATGTTTGATTTGAATGCGGCCTGTGCCGGTTTTCTGTATGGTCTGCAAACAGCGCGTCAGCTGCTGCTGACGGCGGAGCCGACACGGCCTTATGCTTTGGTGCTTGGTTCAGAAACGCCATCGCGCGTTATGGATTTTACCGACCGCAACACCTGTGTTTTGTTTGGTGATGCGGCGGCGGCGGCGGTGGTTGAACTTTCTGAGGAAAAGCCGTATTTGGCAATTTGCGGTTCGCGCACGGATAATGAAAATATGCTGTATTGCAGCGGTTTGGCCGACCAGCAGCAGGGGCGTCCCGGCGGTGTGGTGCATATGCAGGGTCAGGAGGTTTTTCGCTTTGCGGTTGATATTATTCCGCATAGCATCGAACAGGTTCTGGCCAGGGCAAATCTGCAGCTGGCGGATATTGACCATGTGGTATGTCATCAGGCCAACAATCGGATTATCTCACATGTGGTTAAAAAAATGCACGCAGCGCCGGAGCAGTTTTTTATCAATTTACAGCATTATGGCAATACATCATCGGCCAGCATACCGCTGGCGCTTAACGATATGTGGGAACAAGGACTGCTTAAGCCCGGTCAGCGAATAATCTGTGTGGGGTTTGGTGCCGGATTTACCTGGGGCGCATGTCTGCTCACCTGGTAAACGGGCTGTTAAAAAAGAATTGTTAATAAATATAAAAAAATATGGCATATATAGTTATTATATGATATAATTAAATTTTGTGATACAAAACCAATAAAGAGGGGAAAGCAAAATATGACTTTACGGGAAATTTTAGGTTTGGAATTTCCTTTTATTCAGGGCGGCATGGCTAATATTGCCACTGGTGAATTTGCTGCGGCGGCTTCTAACGCTGGCGCTTTGGGTATAATTGGCAGCGGCGGCATGAACGCGGAAATGCTGGAGGAGCATATTAAGCGCGCTAAAAGCCTGACCGATAAGCCGTTTGGCGTTAATTTAATGCTGATGAATCCGGAATGTGATAAAATGGCGGAGCTGCTGGTCAGAGAGCAGGTTCCGGTGGTTACCACGGGCGCCGGCAGTCCCAGCAAATACATGGAAATGTGGAAAGGCGCCGGCATTAAGGTTATTCCGGTAATTTCCGGCGTTGCATTGGCACGCCGTCTGGAACAGGGCGGCGCAGACCTGTTGATTGCCGAGGGCTGTGAGTCCGGCGGTCATATCGGTGAAGCGACTACAATGGCTTTATTGCCGCAGGTTGTGGACGCGGTGCAAATTCCGGTGGTGGCGGCGGGCGGCATTGCAGACAGCCGGCAGCTGCTGGCGGCGTTTGCCCTGGGCGCGGTGGGAGCGCAGTTGGGAACCTGCCTGCTGGTCAGTGAGGAATGTCCAATTCACGCCAATTATAAAGAAGCTGTTTTGAAAGCCAAAGATAACAGCACCACCGTTACCGGGCGTATTGCCGGCGCTCCGGTGCGCATTTTGAAAAATGCGATGACGCGTGATTATCTTAAGCTGGAAAAGAACGGTGCAGAACTTTTAGAACTGGAAAAATTTACGCTGGGCAGCCTGCGTCGCGCCGTATTTGATGGCGATGTGCAGCGCGGCAGCTTAATGGCTGGTCAGGTGGCTGGACAGCTGAAAGAAATTAAACCGCTGCGACAGATTTTTACGGAATTGGTCGGCAATTTGCAGCCGGTTTGGCAGAGCCTGGGCGAAAAAATTGGGAGCGATGAGTAATGACGCTGATTAAAGGTCGGCATTTAACATTGCCGATTATCCAAGGTGGTATGGGCATTGGTGTATCACTGGGTAATCTGGCTGGCAGCGTAGCCGCCTGTGGGGCTTTGGGGGTTATTAGCAGTGCGAATACTGGTTTTAATGAGCCGGATTTCTGGCAAAACCCCTGGCGCGCTAATCTGCGCGCCTTACAGGAGGAAATAAAAAAGGCTTTGCGTATGGCGACCGGACGAGGTTTGGTGGGCGTGAACATTATGGTAGCCACCAGACAATATCCGCAGGCGGTGCAGACGGCCGTGCGGGCTGGGGCTGACGCTATTATTTGCGGCGCGGGCCTGCCTTTAGATTTGCCGGGACTGGCTGTTGATAATCCGGACGTTTTGTTGGCGCCGATTGTTTCCAGTGGCAAGGCGGCGCGCACTATCTGTCGTCGTTGGGATCGCAGTTTTAACCATGTGCCTGATTTTGTGGTAATTGAGGGGGCTGAGGCTGGCGGTCATCTGGGCTTTAAGCGCGATGAACTGCTGGCCGGACATACTAAAACACTGGCCGAATTACTGCCGGAGGTGCGCGCGGAGTTGGTGCCTTATGAGCAGAAATATAACTGTCAGATACCGATTTTTGTGGCCGGCGGTGTGTTTACGGGTCAGGACGTGGCGGAATATATTCAGGCTGGGGCGGCCGGCGCCCAGATTGCAACACGTTTTATTGCCACCTATGAATGTGACGCTGCTCCGGGTTATAAAGAAATTATGCTGGCGGCCAAACCGGAAGATGTGCAGATTGTGCAAAGCCCGGTTGGCATGCCGGGACGGGCGCTGAAGAGTCCTTTGTTGGAGCGGCTGGCGTCATTGGGGCGGATTGCGCCACAGCGCTGCGCTGCCTGTATAACCAGCTGTAAGCCGCAGGAAACGCCGTATTGCATCACCCAGGCTTTGATTGAGGCGGTGCGCGGCAACTGGGAAAAAGGTCTGTTTTTCTGCGGCAGCAATGTCGGCCGGGTGCAGAAAATGCTGCATGTTGATGAGTTGCTGGCTGAATTGTGTAAGGAAATCAAAAAATAATTTTCAGGAAAATAAGCATAATTAAGTATATCAAAAAAATGATTTTAGTATAGTTAAGCATTAGAATAGGGGGATAAGAACTTGAATTTAGCATTTGTTTATGCCGGTCAGGGAAGTCAGCGTGCTGGTATGGGGCGCGATTTTTATCAGGAGTTTGACCGTTACCGTGAGGTTATTGATAATTTGGACGTGGATTTTGATTTGAAGCGTATTTCTTTTGAGGGGCCTGAAGATGTTTTGACACGTACAGAATATACCCAGCCCTGTATGGTGGCTTTTGCGGCCGGAGTGAATGCGCTTCTGCGCGACGCTGGTTTGCAGCCGCAGATGGCGGCCGGCTTAAGCCTGGGCGAATATTCCGCTTTGCAGGCGGCCGGTGTTTTTGACGCCCAGACAGCGGTGGCGCTGGCAGCTTTCCGCGGCCAGGCTATGGAGGAAGCGGTTAAAGATATTCCCTGTGGTATGACGGCTGTTCTGGGTCTGGAGCGTGAGAAATTGCAGGCCATTTGCGAGCAGTGCGAGTCTATGGGACTGGGCGTGGTTTCCATTGCCAATTATAACTGCCCGATGCAGCTGGTAATCGGAGGTGCGCAAACAGCGGTGGACGAAGCGGCTAAAATGGCTTTGGACGCCGGCGCCAAACGTTGCCTGCCCTTGAAAGTCAGCGGGCCATTCCATACGGCGTTAATGGACTCGGCAGCGGAAAAACTTCATGATGAATTTCAGAATGCTGAATTTGGAGAGATGGATTTCCCGGTTATTTTCAATGCTACGGCGCGTCCGCTGGGACAGGACGAAACATTGCCGGAGTTGTTGGAAAAGCAGGTACACCAGAGCGTTCTGTTTGAGGATACTGTACGCTATATGGCGGAGCAGGGCATTGATACAGTGATTGAGATTGGTCCGGGCAAGGCGCTTTCTGGTTTTATCCGCAAGACGGTTAAAGGTATTAAAACCTATAACATTGAGGACGCGGAAAGTTTCCGCCAGACGATTGCTGCTTTGCATAACCAGGGGGCGCTGGCATGAGCAAGTTGTTAAGCGAAACCTTAAAAGGCCGCCGGGCGCTGGTTACGGGCGGCAACCGGGGCATTGGCCGGGCCATTGCCTTGCAGCTGGCGGAGGCCGGCGCGGATATTATGATAAACTTTGTGGGCAGCGAGGAGGAGGCCGAGGCCACGGCGGCGGAATGTCGGGCTTTTGGTGTTCAGGCGGTCTGCTGTTATGCGGATATCAGCAAGGAAGAAGATGTTGCAAAGCTGTTTGCGGAGATGGTGCAGCAGCTGGGCGGCGTGGATATTCTGGTGAATAACGCCGGTATTACGCGTGATGCGTTACTGCTGCGTCTTTCAGCAGATGATTTTGACGCGGTGCTTTCCACCAACCTGCGCGGCGCTTTTTTGTGTATGAAACAGGCCAGCAAGTTGATGATGAAGCAGCGCTTTGGCAGGATTATCAATATCAGCAGCGTGGTTGCGCTGCGTGGTAACGCCGGTCAGGTCAATTATGCAGCCAGCAAGGCCGGTATTATTGGTATGACCAAATCACTGGCCAGAGAACTGGCCAGTCGTAATGTGACGGTAAATGCACTGGCGCCGGGCTTTATTGAAACTGCCATGACGGCAGAACTGCCAGAGGCGGTGCGCGCTAAAATGCTGGAGGGCATACCTGCCGGACGCATGGGGCAGCCGGAGGACGTGGCGGCGGCCGCGCTGTTTCTGGCTTCACCGCAGGCCGCCTACATCACTGGACAGGTGCTGCGCGTAGACGGCGGCATGGCAATGTAAATAATAAGGAGTTTAAGCAGATATGGAAAAAAGCGAAAAAAGACGGGTGGTTGTTTCCGGCCTGGGGGCGGTAACACCGATTGGCCATACAGCGCAGGCCAGTTTTGCGGCGGCCAAAGAGGGCAGCTGCGGCATTGCGACGATTACAGCCTTTGATGTCAGCGACCACAAGGTTAAGCTGGCGGCAGAGGTTAAAAATCTGCGCGTTGAGGATTTTTTGGATAAAAAAGAAGCGCGCAAGTTGGATAGATTTACGCAGTTTGCTTTGATTGCGGCGCAGGAGGCCATGCTGGACAGTGGCCTGCATGTTGAGCGAGAAGACGCCGGCCGTATTGGTGTGACAGTTTCCAGTGGTATTGGCGGCTTAAGTGCGATTGAGCGTGAACACTCAAAAGGTCTGGATTACAGCTTTGACCGGGTTTCGCCCTTTTTTATTCCCATGTCTATTGGTAATATGGCGGCTGGCCATATTGCAATTACTTATGGTTTGCAGGGTATGTGTACTTGCCCGGTGACGGCCTGTGCCGGCGGCACTAATGCGGTTGGCGATGCTTTCCGTCTGATACGTGACGGTTATGCGGATATGATGGTTTGCGGCGGCGCAGAAGCCAGCATTACACCGCTGGGCGTAGGCGGTTTTACTTCCATGCGTGCGCTTTCGGAAAGTGAGGACCCAAGCCGCGCTTCCATTCCTTTTGATAAGGAACGTAATGGCTTTGTAATGGGCGAGGGCGCTGGTATTCTGGTTTTGGAGGAATATGAGCATGCCATGGCCCGGGGCGCTAAGATTTACTGTGAATTGAAAGGCTATGCTTCTAATTGTGACGCTTATCACATCACAGCGCCGCGTCCGGACGGTTCCGGGGCGGCCAACTGCATGCGCCTGGCTTTGGCTGATGCTGGCGTGCAGGCGGAGGATATTGTTTATTTAAATGCGCATGGCACTTCCACTCAGCTGAACGATAAGGCGGAAACCGGAGCCGTTAAGCAGGTTTTTGGTGCAGCGGCTAACAAGCTGCAAGTCAGTTCCACCAAGTCGATGGTGGGGCATATGTTGGGCGCCAGCGGCGCCGTGGAGGCAGTGTTTACCGCACTTTCCATGCATAATGGCATTATTTTGCCAACTATTAACTATCAGGTACCGGACCCGGATTGTGATTTGGATATTGTGCCGAATAAAGCGCGCACAGCAGAAATTAGTCTGGCCATGTCCAACTCCTTTGGCTTTGGCGGTCATAATGCCTCATTGATTTTTGGCAAGCTTTAATTAACAGATTAGAATAGGAATGAAGAAAATGCAGTTAAATTCTAATGAGATTGAAAAAATTCTGCCGCATCGTTATCCATTTTTGCTGGTGGATAGAATAACCGATTATGAGCCGGGTAAATGGGCCAAGGGTTATAAATGCGTTTCAGCTAATGAGCATCAGTTTTGCGGTCATTTTCCGGGGCGGCATGTTATGCCTGGCGTGTTGATTTTGGAGGCGCTGGCGCAGGTGGGCGCGGTAGCAACCCTGACCGACCCGGAGGCGGCTGGTCAGCTGGTGTTTTTTGGCGGCGTGAAAAACGCTCGCTTTAAAGCTAAAGTGGAGCCGGGCGATATTCTGGAGTTAGAGTGTGAGTTGATTAATCGCCGGGGGCCGTTGGGTATTGGCAAGGGCGTGGCTAAGGTAAACGGCAAAGTGGCGGCGATGGCAGAACTTTCCTTTGCGATTGGCGAATAAGCTGGCTTGGTAAAAGGTTTGGGTAAGGTTGATTGGGTGGGAAGTAAGATTAAGTAGGTGCGCATAGAGATGATAGCGGAAAATAAGCAGTTTGATAACAAGCTGGAGGCAAATTTTGCCGAAATTTATGCTAAATTTAAAATTCATTTTTATCAGGAGATGTTCTCACAGCTGCATGAACGGGAAGCTTCTTTGACGACGGTGGAAACGCTTTGTGTGGAAACTATTCATGCTTTGAATAATCCGACGGTTAATGAATTTGCCTCATTTATTAAAATATCACCGCCTAATGCAGCTTATAAGATTAATAGTCTGATTAGCAAGGGCTATATAAAAAAGGTGCGTTCAGCTGATGATAAGCGCGAATATCATCTGATGGTTACAGATAAATATTATGAATATTATAATTTAAGCCGTACCTATGTTAATCGGGTGATGGAGCGTATCCGGGAATATTTTCCAGCAGAGCAGTTGGCTGTTATCACCAAATTTTTGCAGGTAATCAATCATGAATTGATGCCGGAAATTCCTGCGCATCTGGTGGCCGGGGTGGCCGGTCAGCCTGTGGAAAAAATGTAGAAAAAACCGGGTAATATAGGCATTTATTTTGCCGCAAACCCTTGACAATCCCCAATCTTCTGTGTATAATATGAGTATAACTGAATATTGAAAGTTTACGGTGCTGAATTAACTTATGTTAACAGCTTAAAAAGGAAGCCGGTGAGAATCCGGCGCAGTCCAAACTCTACTGTATTTGACGACGAACAGAATGTTCACCATTGAGCCGTTTTTTGCTTTGGCTTGAGAAGGTTTCTGGGAGAAAGAGTCATAAGTCAGGATATTTGCCGTAAATGTTGCTTTTGCCTTTAGGGTGGGAGGCTTTGGCAGGAAATATCAGCTTGCGCTTTTATTTCGTCATTGATGTTTTATCCGCGGTTCACCTGTTGAGCCGTTTTTTGTTTTCCCATCGGTGTTTGATGGGTTTTATTGTTTTAAGCATCTGCCTGAGATGTAATGCGTTTTTCAACATTCTTTTAGTTTTTCCCCTTTTAACTTTCTTTTTTACTTAATCCCTTTTTGGTTTGGCGGCTTTATGGCTTCCCTCCAAACGGTCGCCAAACCCTTTCTGTTTGATAAATTCGGTTGTGTAAATGTTTTCCAAACATTTCTTTTTTTCATATTTTTATACCACCAAAAAACAAAAAAATCCAAGTAAATTTGCTTGGATTTTTTTGTTTTTATGAGACATTTGTTTTTAATGGTGGAACAAACGCACGCCGGTAAAGGCCATGGCAATACCATATTTATCGCAGGTTTCAATCACATTATCATCGCGTACCGAGCCGCCGGTTTGGGCGATATAAGTCACGCCGCTTTTATGCGCGCGCTCAATGTTATCGCCAAAGGGGAAGAAAGCGTCGGAACCAAGCGCAACGCCATCAAGCTGCTTCAGCCATTCACGCTTTTCCTCATGGCTTAAAGGCTCCGGCCGGCTGGTGAAGAAATGTTGCCAAACACCGTCGGCCAACACGTCCTCCCATTCCTCGGAAATATAAACGTCAATCGTATTATCGCGGTCTGGGCGGCGAATATCCGCTTTAAAAGGAAGATTCAAAACCTTGGGGTGCTGACGCAAAAACCAGATATCAGCCTTATTGCCGGCCAGTCTTGTACAGTGAATACGCGACTGCTGCCCGGCGCCAATACCAATAGCCTGACCGCCTTTGGCATAGCAGACGGAATTAGACTGCGTATATTTTAAAGTAATCAGAGCAATCAGCAAATCACGCAAAGCGTCTTCCGGTATTTCCTGGTTTTGGGTGGGGCGAGGGCAGGCGTTTAACAAATCAGCATTAATCAGCACATCATTGCGTTGCTGCTCAAAGCTGATACCAAAAACCTGCTTTAACTCCAAAGGCTGAGGCTGATAATCAGGGTCAATCTGAATGACCAGATAGGTTCCTTTGCGCTTTTGGCGCAAAATCTCCAGCGCCGCCGGGGAATAACTGGGCGCAATAATGCCGTCGGAAACCTCGCGCAGCAGAAAACGGGCGGTGGCTTCATCACACTCGTCAGAAAGGGCGGCAAAATCACCATAAGACGACATACGGTCGGCTCCGCGCGCACGAACATAGGCCGTAGCAATAGGCGATAATTCCAGACCCTCCACAAAATAAATCTGTTTCAGTGTTTCGTCCAGCGGCACACCCACGGCCGCTCCGGCCGGGCTGACGTGTTTGAATGAGGCGGCCGCCGGCAGACCGCAAGCCGCTTTTAACTCCCGAACCAACTGCCAGCTGTTGAAAGCGTCCAGCAGATTGATATAGCCGGGGTTACCGTTCAAAATAGTGATGGGTAGTTCGCCCTGGCTGGTAAAAATACGTGCCGGCTTCTGATTGGGATTGCAGCCATATTTTAAGGCTAATTCCTGCATATAAAAAATCCTCTCTTAATTCTGATATTTTGGTGTCGATAACTAAACTGTCAGGTTGTGCAGCTGTTTCTGTAAATAAATTTTGTGAGCCAGCGCCAAAGCGGCGGCCTGCGCCAAATCCTGCTGTTCGGCGGCCGTGGCGGCGCTTAAATCGCCAAGCAGCGCCGTCAGCTGCTCGCAAAAGCGGTCATAGAAATCGGCCAATCCCTGTTCTGCCGCCGCCTGCAAAAGCAGCTTAATATCGGAAATCGGCAGCAGATTTTTCAGCAGACTGATAAGCAGCAGCGCCGCAACCTGCTGGCGAGTATAACGCTTTTTCTGCGGCGGCTCGATTAACCCCTGCTTGACATAGTTGTTAATCATGCTGGCCGTGAGCGGTCGCTCGGCTTTGCTGATTTTGCCGACTTTGTTCGGCATATCCGACTGGAGCAGCAATGGCTGCAAGGCTTCTTCCAAAATCAGCAGCACCTGATCCATATATAATTCTACTTTTGGCAATTCGGCAAATTTAGGCGCTCGCCATTCCGGCATTACCAGTGACTGCATGGCTTATTTATACTCCGCGCGTTCACCGCCAATCAGCGGCGGACGGGTGGAGGCTGCGGTTATCACAGCTTGTCCCAGCATTTTCTGGGGCAGACGCAGAGGAACGGCAACGTGGCGCAGGTGCATGCCAATCAGGGTTTGGCCGATGTCCAGCCCACAATCCGCGGTAGCCGTTTCCACCAGCACCGGGTCTTGCAGCTGCTGATAAAAGGCGGCGGCAAAACTGCCCCCGGCATGCGGTTTCGGCACGGCGCTTACGATATTCAGTCCCCTGCTTAAAGCGGCGGTTTTTTCCATAACCAGCGCGCGGTTTAAATGCTCGCAGCATTGGGCGGCGGCTGTCAGTCCATAGCTTTCAGCTTCAGCTAGTGCGGCCTGTGCCAGAACTTCGCCAAGGCGGCGGCAGCCATTTTGACCGATTTGACCGCCCAAAATTTCACTGGTGGAACAGCCAATCACCAGCAAACCGCCTTGGGGCGGCATGGCGGCCTGTAAAAAATCATAAAATAACTCTGCGGCTTCATCATGCAGCGCTTTCAGCTGTTCCGCCGGGAGTTCCAATTCCAGATATTCAGGCTTATTCATGTAGATTTTGCTCCTTTGGGCTTAGATTATTTGGTGTTATTCACATTGTTTACAATATTCGCCAATTCCTGGGCATGTTCCACGGCCATAGTATCCTCAATGCCGGTTATTTTGTCCAGACGGCGTTGATGACGGCCGCCCTCAAATTCAGTTTTCAGCCAGACGTCCAAAATCTGCAATGCCAATTCCGGCTCCAGAACGCGTGCGCCCATAGCCAGAACATTGGCGTTGTTATGTTGGCGACAGGCTTCTGCGGTGAATAAATCATGGCAGAGAGCGGCGCGCACACCGGGAATTTTGTTGGCGGCAATACTAATGCCGATACCAGTGCCGCAAAGCACAATGCCGCGGCTGCATTCGCCGCTGGTGACGGCTTTGCCGACAAAAAACGCATAATCGGGATAATCCACAGAAGTTTCGTCAAAAGTGCCAAAATCCTTCACTTCCAGCCCCTTGGCCAGCAGATGCGTTTTAATCTGTTCTTTAAGCTGATAGGCGGCATGGTCGCAGCCCAAAGCAATTTTTGCTGAAGCATTGTTCATGTTTTTTGGCAGCCTCCTTATTAGAGTTAAATTTTGGTTAATTTAAACAACTGTTAAATTATTCGCTGTATTTAGGCTTTTTCCTCTAATTTGGCAGCCAGCTTTTTGATTAGTTCTTCAATTTGTTGGGCACAGGCTTCATAAACCTCCTGGTCGCCGCCAAAAGGGTCGTCAATTTCCTGATTTGGCTCGTCTACATACTCGGCGAGGGTGAACACCTTGCCATTACATTCCTCTGGCAAAGCCTGTAAAATGACTTGTTTATGGCTTTGGCTCATACACAGCACCAAATCGGCGTCGGCCAGCAGATAGCTGGAAAGCGGCCGGCTGCGGTGGTGGTCCAGGTTCAGACCGCGCCGCTGCATGGCTTCTATGGCGCCAATACTGGCCGGCAATCCGGGTATTGCGCCTACGCCGGCGGAAAGCGTTTCGATGTGGGGCAGATATTGCCGGCAAAGGGCTTCAGCCATGGGACTGCGGCAGGTGTTGCCTGTGCAGACCAGAAGTAATCTTTCAATTTTTGGCATAGTTTTTTCCTCATTTAAATTTAATTTGTTATAATATTTAATAATACCATGTTGGGGGCAAAATAGCAATATTTTAGCGCAAAAATGGGTGTGTTGGCCGTTTCTTTGCGCTGGTGAAAAATATTTTTATTCTCCTTGTCACAATTAAAGTTTGAAATTCGTTTAAATATATGCGTGTTGACAGATATTCGCGTTTCAGTTAAAATATAAACCGGGGCGGGGATAATATATGTTAGCATTATATTTAAGCATTCTGAAAACTGACGCTGACAAACAGCTTATTACAGATGTTTACAATTTATATTGGCGCAAGATGATGTTGTCGGCAACAAATGTTACACATGATAAGGGTTTGGCGGCGGAAGCGGTGCATGAGAGTTTTTTAAAAATTATTAAGTCGATAGAAAAGCTGCGCGCGGTGGCGCCGGAACGCCGGGCGGCTTGGCTGGTGGCGGTTGCAGTTAACACAGCGAAAGATATTTTAAGGAAAGAGTATAAATCTGGTTTGCCAATGAGTAATGAATTTTGGGAACAGCAGCCTTATGTTGATAGAGTGGAAGAGCGCAATTTTCTGCTTGATGAAATTAAAAATCTGCCCGAAAAATATCGGGAACCGTTGGCATTATATTATCTTTTTGGCTATGGAATTTCAGAAATTGCTGAGATGCTGGGAATATCATCGGATAATGCCAGACAAAGATTGAGCCGCGCCAGAAAAATGCTGCGTGAGAGGTTGACAGAGAATTTTAAGTAGGTGATAGTTTGTTAGAAGATTGTGAATTTGACCGTGTTTTATCTGAAGCATTAGCTGATTATTATGCGGAAACTCCAGATTGGCAAGGGGTACTTTCCCTTAAATATCGTTGGCGTTTTAAGCGAATGTTGGCAAATCCTTTTGAGTATGTTAAGCACTGGCAGGAAAGACCATTGCTGAAACTGCGGCGTTATATGATGACGGCTATGGTGCTGTTGGCGATTGCTTGTGGCGTCCTTTTCGGCGTGCCGCAGTTGCGAGTTATCGCTACCAACCTGTTCACAGAATGGCATGAGGGGTATAATAGTTATCATTTTGCTTTTTATGCGTTGAAAGATGAAAAGTTAATTTTACCTGAGATTGAAATTGCCTATATTCCAGAGGGCTATGAACTTGATTATTTTGATATAAATGGAGCTAAAACTCATGCAGTTTGGGAATATGTAAATACTGACGGAAAAATTTTAACAATTTATGCTGACGTTAACGATGCGAATTTCAAGATGTATTATGATAATGAGTATCATAAACAGCAACGTATTGCTTTAAACAATGGCCGGCAGGCTATTTTCCTTGTGCGCGATAAGGAAAATAGGCGGAACAGTTTGTTATGGACAGAGTTTGATGACAATATTGCTTTAAGCATTAATGGCGATTTATCAGCAAAAGAATTAATAAAGATTGCCAATGATATTTTGATAAAATAGCTTATGGGGTGTTTATATTCAAAATGAATATTTTATTTTTGAAAAAAATCTAAGAAAAAAAATTTTTTTGTCACAATCATGTTTCTAAATGCGTCTATATATATGAGAAACAAATTAGGGTAAATTTGTCAAATGAGGTTAGGTAAATTGTTTCTTGATAAAATATAGAAAGGAGGTGTAAAAGATGAAGAAAAAAACATTGCTCCTGGCATTGGTGATGATATTTACTATGGCTTTCAGTTCTGTGGCTTTGGCCTCTGATATTATGCCGATTTGGGATAATACGGACCTTTGTAAGCCTGTACTTACTATAAGAAACAGTAATGCATATTGTTCCTTGGACGTGGACGCGGCATATAGCAGTTACAAAATTACAGCAACGGTAACCTTGCAGAAGTTAAATTCCAATAACAGCTATGCTTATGTGACAAGCTGGTCCGGTTTAAGCGATAATGGCTCTCTCCATTTTTCTGATAGCTATACAATCAGCGGCAGCGGCAGTTATCGTATCAAGTGCGATATAAACGTGGCCGGTGAAGCAATTACCGTTTATGCTTATGCTACAAAATAGTGTTAATAGTTTGTTGTGGGCTTTTTCCCCTTTTGGGGGAATTTTGATAGAAACTGAAAGGGAGTATGCCCGGAAAAAAATTAAATTTTCCCGTTGATGCAAAATAATGAAAATTAAAAGGAGGCGTTTACAATGACAAGTAAACGAACATTAATGAACTTGATTTTAGCTTTATGCTTATGTTTTGCGTTAACAACACCGGCTTTGGCATCTGAAAATGCTGAAATTGACTTATATGAAATTGCAAATTCTACTGTTCAGGTTACAGAAGCTGTACAAGAATCAGGTGCTGTTGTAACCACTTTTGAAAATTTAAATGGTTTTGTTGAAGAAGTAAGAAATAATCATTTAGAAATTTCTGATATTGATTTAGCAAAATTTATTATGGAATTTACGGAGCAAAACAGTGAAGGTCTGCCAGAAAATGAAATATTAGATATGTTGGAATATGATAATATCTCAACATCTAATGTTTATCTTCTTGTAGATGAGCAAGGTATGGTAGAAGAACTTAGCAAAGAGGAGGCACTTATTGCAATGGCAGCTGATTGGACATCAACTGATGGTGTTATGCAAATTACCACCTCTTCTACCAAAACAAAGACCAGTGGTTCACAAAAGTATTTTACTGTGTGGGCGCATGCTACTTGGCTGAAAATTAATGTTAATAAGATGTCTGATGTTTTTGTATTGGGTACGAACGCTTTCTTTAATGATGCTTTTACAGAGCAGGGTAATGTAAATCAAACGTTTGTATGTCAAAATGGTTGTTCCAGACAAACTACAAGGTATAGAAGTGTAAATGCTAATTCAACAGTTGATGCTGACTTAGTAATGAATTATGATAATTTTGTACCATGTTTGTATTTTGATAATATTGATACAAGATGTGATTATTGTACAAGTGGAAGTAGTGCTAAATGTACTTCATTTAGTGCATATATAAAATATGGTATTATTGCTGAGGGTACGGCTAATATTCAGGCTGCATATGGACATAAAACATTTGGTTTTGGTAATATAAGTGTGGCAATATCTGCAACAGGACTTCCGGTATTGTCAATAGGTGCCGGTGGTTCTATGAAAAGTTATACAGCAAGAGCGGTAACTCTTAGTTAAGATTATATTTGTATTTAATATATTTATTCTGATTAGAAATTGTGGTAATAGTGCAGTCCTCTGTGATATATGGCTGCTCCTTATACGGCGCGTGGCTGGTTTGGCTGCGCGCCGCAACTTTTTGGCATTTTCAGGAAAATTGAAAAAACTTAAAATTTTCAGGAGGGAATTAACATAACAACAAAGAAGAATTTATTAAGTCTTATTCAGGTGCTTTGCGCTGGCGGCTCCGGCCTGGGTAGCGGATGTTTATTATGTGTAGAAGTGTTGATATGGTATCTAAACTTGGTGAAATTAAGTAAATGTTTTAAGGAATAGATTTTTGAAAAGGTAGGGTTTCAGCTTGAATTATGATGAGCAGTTAAAAAGTTTTAAGCATTTAATTAAAATCGGCCCTAAAACTGTGTTGGAATTGAGTATTTTGTTAAAAAACAAATTGACTGTGCAGGAAATAGGCGCAGGAAAATTTTCTGATTATTATCGTGAGGCGCTTAAACTTAACGCCTTTTATTGTATTAATAATGAAAAATTGCAAATAATGCCTGATGAAATGGTTTTTCGTTTCTTTGAGGTAATAATGGACGAGCGTGCCCGTCAGTATTTTGCTGCTGAACCCAACACGTTGCTTATGCAGGATATGTGTTATATTGTTTTTGAGGAAAAGACTGGTTATATGTGTTCTTCCAGCAATAAGCTTTTTATTGATATGATGTTAGCGCGAGGTGTATCGCAGGAAGATTATGATAATGAGAGTTTGCAATTTCGTGCTTTGTTGGGGTATTTGGCCAGCGATTTTGAATAGTGCATCTATACCAAAATGAAACATGAATTAAAAAAGTGGCACAGTATTTTGGGCTTTATGGCTGTTCCTGTTGTGGCGCGCGCCTGTCCTGGCTGCGCGCCGCAACTTTGTAAAGAAAATTGAAATAACTTAAAATTTTAGGAGGAAATTGGAATATTAAGCAAGAAAAAAATAAGTGGAAATCTTAATGGATTTGTACTTTATAAATTATAAAAATATTCTTTCTTTGTATGGTACTCTATATCCAAGACACTTGGTTTCATCTTCAAAAATTTATCAGATAGATATTGGGCGTTAATATTGTTTAAAATGAAAAAATTATCCAGAAAAACCGGTCATATTTTAGGAATAATTAGCTTTGTAATGATTTTTTTTGGGATAATCTTTCTTGGAATATTATTTACACCGTTTGGTTGGTGGCTTGATGTTGCAGTGGTCAGTCCAATCGCAGATTTTTTTCATATTCCTGCAAACTTTAGTATAACGATATTAAAATTCTATTGGTTTATTGCAATTTTATTAGCAGTTATATCTGGATATTTTTCGGAAAAAGATTAAACATTTAAACGGTGCAGTCCGTATATGACTGTTCCTGTTGTGGTGCGCGGCTGGTTTGGCTGCGCGCTATTTTTTTGGGGAAAATTAATATAAATATTAAAGAAGAATGGATTGTCCATTCTTCTTTAAAAAACTTGATTTTTTGCACGAATAGAGGCATAATGATTATTGGTTCTGAAAATAAAACAGAGGAA
This sequence comes from Bacillota bacterium, assembly GCA_021771915.1. GTDB lineage: Bacteria > Bacillota > Dehalobacteriia > UBA4068 > UBA4997 > Avidehalobacter. The sequence continues at coordinate 19,612 of JAETNY010000007.1, read as the reverse complement.
TAATCAGGATATGTCAGAAAAAATGTTTGAAGATGTTTATAAAGAGATTTTTCCTTTTTGGGAGAAAATATCAGCGAAAGACAGAAACTATATCTGCCAAAATTCTTATGTTGTTAATTATCCCCGGGGCAAGAATATTCATGACGGCAGTAAATGTTCCGGTGTGATACTGGTGCGTTCCGGCAGTCTGCGATTGTATATGATGTCTGACACGGGGAAAGATATTACGCTTTATCGTTTGCATCAGGACGATTTATGCATGTTATCGGCCTCCTGCGTATTGGATAGCGTCACTTTTGACGTCCTTGTGGACGCTGAGGAGGACAGCGAATGTTATGTTATTAGTGGGCCTGCCTTTGCCGCAGTTTCACAGCGCAATCCTGATATCAAAATATTTGCGCAGGAAGCGGTAATCAGCCGTTTTGCAGATGTGATGTGGGTAATGCAGCAAATACTTTTTATGAGTATAGATAAAAGGCTGGCAATTTTTCTTTTAGATGAAGCGACCCGGACTGGTTCAGATACAATTCTGATGACGCACGGGCAGATTGCCCGATATATGGGTTCTGCCCGTGAGGTTATCTCCAGAATGTTGAAATATTTTGCCGGCGAGGGTTTGGTTGAGGTTTCCCGGGGCGGCGTTACTATCCTTAATAAAAATCGTTTGCGTGAGTTAGCTGTTTAATATAGGTTAATTTTCCTGTGCGGTGTTATGGTTTTTGGCCTGGCATATAAGCTGCGTCATTGTTCCCATAGGGCAGTATACGCACCAGGAGCGAGGTTTGAATAAAATCATGGTGAACAGTCCAAGCACCGTAGACGTTAGCATTACGCTGTAAAAGCCGAATGCAAACTGGGCGACGCCGGCAGAAAACAGCGTGCCATGATATGCCCAATGCCATGGCAGTTTAAATGTCCAGAGCAGGGTTACAACCGTATTTAAATCGTTGTTTCCGGCAAAAACCAGATAGGTGTTCCAAAGCATAAGGCAGAACATGGTAAGAAAGAAAATTAAAAAGCCATAGCGAAAGGTTTTGGATTTTAGCCATTTAGGAATATCTTTTTTTGATGAAAGGCCAAATCGGCCGCCGATAAGGGCAAAAAGTTGACCTCTGCCGCAATATTTGTTGCAATATGCCTTGTTGCCATTTATAATTGCTATGAGAAGTGGGATAAAAAAGCAAAAGAGTCCCAGCCAGGCAAAAAGGATATTGAAAAAACCTAAAATCAGATAAGTAAGAGAAACAAGCCAAAGGTAATCATACCATTTCTTTTTTCTGTTCATTCTTCTACAACCTCCAGTGAGATAACGCTTGCCGGGCATTCTTTGGCGCATTTTCCGCAACCAACACAAAGATCCAGGTTGATTACGGAATGGATACCAGCTGGGATAGAAATTGCATTTCTGGGGCAAACCTTAAGACAACAGCCACAGGCAACACATTCATTTATGCTGACAACAGCTTTTTTTCTAATCATTTTAAAACTCCTTTGGTTTTATTATTTTTTATTATACAGCTAAACCGTTGCTTATTCAGTGATAAAGTCACCAATAAACAGGAGATGTGCCATGCATTTTGTTAAAGCAAAAGGAATATTATCTGCCAAAAATGGTCTTAACCTGTATCGTGGTTGTTTGCATGGCTGCATTTATTGCGATTCCAGAAGCCGGTGTTATCATATGGGGCATGCTTTTGAGGATATTGAAGTTAAAGAAAATGCGCTTGATTTGTTGGAATATGCGCTTAAACATAGACGAAAAAAATGTATGATTGGCACGGGTTCTATGACTGACCCTTATATTCCTTTGGAAATGGAAATCGGCAATCTCCGAAAGGCATTGCATTTAATTTATCAATATGGATTTGGCTTTTCAGTTATTACAAAATCAGCCCTTATTTTGCGAGATTTGGATATTTTGCAGAAGATAAATGAAAAGACAAAGTGCGTTGTGCAAATGACTTTGACGACATATGATGAAAACTTGTGCAGAAAAATCGAGCCAAATGTCAGTACTACCAGGGAGCGCTTTAATGTTCTGAAGCGCCTGCATGACACCGGCATACCGACTGTTGTGTGGTTGTCCCCGATTTTGCCGTTTATTAACGACACGGAGGAAAATATTGCCGGGATTTTGGATATGTGTGTTGAGGCCAAGGTTTATGGGATAATTTGTTTTGGTATGGGTTTGACGCTGCGCGAGGGGAACCGCGAATATTTTTATGCGCAGTTAGACCGTTTTTTTCCGCGATTAAAGGAAAAATATATACAAACATACGGAAATCGGTATGTAATTGAAAGCCCGAACAATGAGCGCTTAATGAAGTTTTTTTATCAGAAATGCCGGGATTCTGGCATTGTTTATGATAATGAGCAGATATTTCGTTATCTGCAAACATTTGAGGAAAAGACTGCGGCGAAGCAGTTAAGTTTAGGGGATTTTGGAACTGGATTAGATGCATTTTATGAATAGAATAATTGATTTTTTCAAAAAAGAAACGGTTTTATGTGTTGCTGTTATTTTAGCAATATTCTCGATGTTTATTGTGCCGCCAAACAGCAGCTATTGGCAATATATTGATTACAGAACTTTAGCGATATTGTTTTGCCTGATGATTGTTATGGCCGGTTTGCAGAAAATTGGCGTATTTCAATGGACGGCCAGAAAGCTTTTGCTGCGTGTTAAAAATGGCCGGGGGCTTTTTCTGACCTTGGTTTTGCTGTGTTTCTTCTCCAGCATGTTGATTACCAACGATGTGGCGCTGATTACCTTTGTGCCCTTTACATTTACAGTTTTTAATCTGTTGGGAACAAAGCTCAGAAAACGCCTGCTGCTGCCGGTGGTTGTGATGCAGACGATTGCGGCTAATCTTGGCAGCATGCTGACGCCCATAGGTAATCCGCAAAATTTGTATCTTTACGGCAAAGCCGGTCTTTCCGTTAGCAAATTTATGCTGTTGATGTTGCCTTATGCGCTTTTGGCATTTGTTATGCTATTGGCTTGCAGTATGCTGTTGGGTAAAATTGGCGCGCTGTCGCTGCGTTTTAGACATAATTCAACCGTCTGCAATTCTCTGCGTCAGAAAGAAATCATGTATCCGTTAATAGTTTATCTGGCGTTATTTTTGCTTTGTTTGCTGACGGTGGGGCATATTTTGCCTTGGCTGCTGGTTTTGGCACTTGTCTGCATTGTTATATTTGTAACTGACAGGCAGGTATTTAAACAGGTTGATTATTCGTTGCTTTTTACATTTGCAGGCTTTTTTATTTTTATTGGTAATGTTGGCAGTATTCCTGTTTTTTGTGAGTTTTTGCAGAATATTATTGCCAGTCGGGAAATTTATACCGCTATAATTGCCAGCCAGATTATTAGTAATGTGCCGGCGGCGCTGCTTTTGTCTGGTTTTACGGAGAATTTTGCCGGCCTTATTATCGGCACAAATCTGGGTGGGCTTGGTACTCTGATTGCTTCCATGGCAAGTTTAATTTCTTATAAGCAGGTTGCTAAGGAAATTCCGCAGAGTAAAGGTAAATATATTGCATTGTTTACGCTGGGAAATATCTGTTTTCTGGCGGTTCTTGTTCTGTTGGTTGTTAAATTACAATTTAATGGTTGAGCGCCGAAGCGGTAACCTGTTGATATAAAGCTGCATATTCTGGTATATTAAGCGTTAATTGTAAGGGAGCGTTTTTATATGACAAAGCAGTTTTATTGCAGCCATTCCGATTTGCATTTATCGTCAATTTTATGCAGTCGGGCGCAGGCGGCGGCCGTTATCAGGGGTAGCGAAAAATACCCTGATGTTCTGGGAACGGTGCTGTTTTATCAAACCCATGAAGGTGTGATTGTGTTTGCTGAGATATGCGGACTGCCTGATGTTCAGCGTCCATGTTATGAGGGGATTTTTGGCTTTCACATACACCAAGGAACGGACTGCGAGGGCAATATGAAAGACCCTTTTGCTGACGCTATGCAGCATTTTGATTTGGCGAATTGTGCGCACCCGTATCATGCCGGTGATTTGCCGCCGCTGTTTGGTAACAAGGGACTTGCGATTTCGGCGTTTTTGACCAATCGCTTCAGCGTTGATGAGATTGTTGGACGAACGGTTATAATTCATAATAACCCTGATGATTTTGCTACACAACCCTCTGGCAATTCTGGTACTAAAATCGCCTGTGGTGAGATTAAAAGTTTAATTGGGCCGTGTATATAAAAAATGATGAAACAGGGTGTGCAATAGAGGGCTTTTTAGAACGGAACGGGAACAGATAACTTTTTCTTTGGCATAATCCCCCACTTGAGTCATATACTTTACAAAAGTTTGTGGCACAAGTGGGGAGGCCTTTTTATGCAGGAGTATATCCAAAAAAGAGTGTTGGAAATCAGCAATTATATAATTGAAAGCAAATCAACAGTGCGGCAGACGGCCGGAGTTTTTGGGGTTAGCAAAAGTACGGTACATATAGAGGTAATATTATAGAGCGTTTTGTTTGGGTAATAAAATAATATGAAAAAGTCGCCTACCCTCCAGATTGGAGGGTAGGCGACTTTTTTGTGTAAAGCATTGCAAAATCATTGACGATAAAGTATAATAAAAAAATAAAATGCAGATTAAAAGGTGATTTTGGGGTATGGAAAAAGAGAAAATACTGCAAGTAGAACTTATGTCAGATAATAAAATGGCTGCAAACAGTGAATATGACATTGATAGGATTTTATATGATTTGGACGGCCAAATTGACTTGCTGTCAAGTAAGGCTGATAGATATGACTATTTAGTAGCCGTTGGCAGCGGAATATTATGCGCTTTGCTTGACATTTTATGGGTTGGCGATTTTAGTTTGAAACAAGGACGGGATGTAGCAAGCAAACAGGTTGATGGATTTGTTAAAAAGACGGCCAAAATGCTTGGTTATCAAGGCGATGATTTGGAGTCTGCCGTTAGATTTTTGGAGAATAAATTTCCCATTCCCAGTGATGGAAATACTCCTGTTTTTGGTGGTGGACTTCAACATCATCTTCGAGATTTTGCACATCACCCGACAATAGTTGGTTTGATGTTTTCGCTGTTAACACAATTTACATATAAATCTTATGGCACAGATGTAAATGGTTGTTTTATGGTGGCAGAGGTACCTGAAAAAAGCAAGGCTTTTATTGGCCGTGATATTCCTTCTAAAATATTGTTTGGCACAATTACTTGGTTCTTTCATCTTGTTAGCGATATGGCTGGTTCAAGCAGTACGGTAGGGCAGAGCGGCGGAACCGGCATTCCAGGCCCGATATTGTCATTAGCTAAGGAATTATCAGTACTGCCTTTTTTTAAGAATATTAAGATTGGCGGTAATTCTTTGTCGATATTTTTGTCTAAGCTGTTTAACGGAACATTGCTGGCCCAGCGTGATGAATCTGGAGCCATTATAAAAGACACAGTTTTGAGGTTTGATTTGCGGGGTGAACTTGGTATCGGGATTGAACTGGGACAGCAGGCAGTTCCTGTTGTTGCTAATGAATGTATTGTGCGAGCATTTTATTTTATTCGTCGCTTGGCAATGGAAATGCAAACTCGTAATGTTCAAACGCTTATGAATATAAAAAAAATCGAATTGGCAAATGTAGTTCCGACAAACAACCCAACGATTTCCAGAATGCTTTTGATAGCAACTGGTGTTTTTACAACGCTTGATATAGGCGAGGCGGTTATTTCACAAAAATATTGGGTTGCAGTTAATTACATAGGTGTTGGACGTTTTGCTGTTGCTTTTAGCGAAGATGTTGGCTGGTGTTTGAAAACCAGAAATATTAAAAAAATTAAGCAGATGTACGAAAATATTAAACAATTTGCTTTTTTGGTGGAAGATAATAACATTTATAAGCGAATAGGTGATGATATGAATAATAGTATAAATATGGATAAATTTTGTTTAACTATGGAACAAACAGAGATTTTATATAATATTGATTATTTTAAGACATTAAATGATTTAAGGAATACTAAAGTGTTAATTAGTAATGAACGTATAAAGAGTTTGAAAAAGCGTTGGCTTGCAGAATGGAAAGTTAATATGACCAGAGGATTTGCAAGCTTTATGCAGATTGAAGGTGCGGAACTGCATTGGTATCAAAATGAAAAGGAACTTATTGCCAAAATTAAGGAAAATAATCCACAGAACACTTGGTTTCGGCTTGTCATGCTGGAAGCAATGCTCTTTGAACCCTATTACACACTAACTCTTGAAAAGGATAAAAAGGGCAATGATGTTCCAAGTAAAATGTATAAGGATCTGCAAAACATTATTAGCGGTTATAATAAAGATCTTGGCGATAAATATTTAGACGATATTTTTTGTGAAGAATACTGTCCTAAAGGATATATTAAGCGATTGCGAAAGTGCTATGACAATGTGCTTGGAGAATTGAATGAGGTTTTGAAAAATGTGGTAACAGGTTTGGCCGTTACAGCGGTTGTTTCTGTTGTTATTGTTGCGACTGCTGGAGTGTTTGCGCCGTCAATAGCAGTTGCCTTGGTGGGTTCAAATTTTGTAGGTTTGCATGGTGCGGCTTTAACAAGTGCTTGTCTTGCTTATTTGGGCGGCGGAGCGATTGCTGCTGGAGGTGGGGGAATGTTTGCTGGAGGATTGGTAATAGTTGGCGGCGGCGCTGTTCTTGGATTGGGAGTTGGCGCTGGCGTGGGCGGCGCTGTGGGTTTGGCTGGTGTGGCTGGTAAAAAAACTATTATTATGCAATCAGCCAAACTGCTTGTTGCTGTCAGAGAAATATTTCTTAATGATGAAAAAGATATTGAATATTCTAATAGCATTTATGAGCAATATGTGCAAAAAATTAGCGAAATCGAAAAGGGCCTGGTTGATTTAAGATTGCGGGCTGGTGAGGCTAAGGAAAAAGAGGCCAAAGAGATAAAAGCTGAAATTAAAAGGGAAGAAGAAACCGTAAAAGCTATGAATCTGGCACGAAAAAGCTTGCAAAAATTTAAGTCTTCATTCGAGATAGGCTTTGATACGGCACAGAATAATGAATAGAAATAATGTTAGTATTCTGACATTATAACGTGATGCTATTATTTTCTGATTAAATATTTATCAGAAAGGAAGTGCAAAGTAAAAATGACTAAATATGACCCCTTAAATGAATATTTGAAAAAAAGCGGACGGTTGAATTTGCGTTTGACATTTGCAGAAATTGAGAAAATTTTGGCTGATAAATTGCCTGCGAGTGCTTATAAATATGCTGCATGGTGGGCTAATGGTGGTCATATACAGGCTAATGCTTGGCTTGAGGCAGGCTATAAAGTTGATAATGTAAATTGGGATATGCAGGCTGTAACTTTTCACAAATAATAATTTATAAAATAGCGTTTATCCTTGCTAGGGGTAGGCGCTTTTTAATGTATAAACAATCTGATGTTTATATATAATTATAGTGCTGAAAGTTGCTTGTTAGATATATTTTAAGAAATCTATTTAATAAATTTGCAATAGCAACGGATATATGATATAATGATTTCATAAAAGGTGGTGTTGTTATGCCAAAGTTAATTGAAAGACCAAATTATTTGCAGCAGCTTATCGCTTTTAAGGATAAACAGCTTATCAAAATTGTAACAGGTATTCGTCGTTGTGGCAAGTCAACTTTGTTTGATTTGTATGGAGATTATTTGCGCAGTGTTGGCGTGGAGGTCGAGCAGATTATCCGTATAAATCTTGAGGATCCAGATTTGGGAGAGATTGACGATTGGAAAAAGCTATACGGTTTGATTAAAAATCAGCTTGTGGCGGATAAAATGAATTACATTTTTATTGATGAGGTACAAAATGTGCCGGACTTTCAAAAGGCGGTTGATGGGCTATTTATCAAGCCTAACTGTGATGTTTATGTAACAGGCTCTAATGCTTATTTGCTTTCTGGTGAATTGGCGACGCTGCTTTCTGGGCGTTATGTGGAGATCAAAATGCTGCCGCTATCCTTCAAGGAATATGTTTCGGCTTTTCCTGCGCCAACGGATTTGTTATTCAAATATCGGGATTATATTCAGAACGGCTCATTTCCCTATGTGCTTGATTTGCAGCGCAAACAGGATATTCGCGTCTATTTGGAGAGCATTTATACGGCGGTGGTACTGAAAGACGTGGTGGCTAGAAAGCGAATTTCTGATGTGGCGTTGCTGGAAAATGTTATCAGCTATATGTTTGACAATATCGGCAATTTATGTTCTTCTACCAAGATTGCTAATACGCTGACTTCGGCTGGACGGAAAATCAGTGCTCATACGGTGGACAGTTATTTGAGTGCCTTGACCGACAGTTTCATACTGTATCGGGCTAAACGCTATGATGTGAAAGGGCGGCAGTTACTGGTAACTGGTAGTAAATATTATCTGGCTGATATTGGCTTGCGTTATTATCTTTTGGGCAGCAAGCGAGCAGACACTGGGCATATTTTGGAGAATGTGGTTTATCTGGAGCTTTTGCGCCGGGGCTATGAGGTTTATGTGGGTAAGGTTGACAAGGTGGAGGTTGATTTTATCGCTATAAACGAGGAGGGTGAAGAATATTATCAGGTGGCGCAAACGGTGCAGGACGCTGATGGCAGTATTTTGGCCAGAGAGTTAGCGCCATTGCAGGCTATTCACGACCATAATCCTAAATTTTTGCTGACTATGGATGCTGAGCCGGTTATTTCGCATAATGGGATTAAGCAGAAAAATGTTTTGGATTGGCTTTTGAAGTAATTATATAAGGAGTATTAAATATGAGTAAATATGAACCTTTGTATAAATATTTAATAAAAAGTGAAGAAGCAAATGTATGTTTAGTATTTGCAGAAATTGAAAAAATCTTGGTTGATAAATTGCCTGCAAGCGCTTATGTGCATAGGCAGTGGTGGGCTAATAACAAAAGTAAGGGTAGACAATCTTATGCTTGGCTTGACGCAGGATATGAGGTTGAGAGTGTAGATTTTAATAATAAAACTGTAATGTTTAGACGAAAATGAATTGTTGCGATAGTTTTTGGAGTTGTTTTAAGTTTTTTATTGTTAATATATTTTTTTACTTTGCTTAATAGACTTTTATTTATAATTATAAGATGATATAATGAAGTTATTGGATTTAGTAGATAATAGAAAAGTATAATATAGGATTGTTTATATTTGTAATTATAAAATATGTGAGGTATATATGTTATGAAAGTTGAATATATAATTATTTTTGATACAGAAAAAGATTTTTGCCAAAATATTAATTCTTTTAAGTATTTTTTACAATCAGATAGTAATATAACGATAAGTAATAATGAGATTTATTTTAAAAATACTTGTTTTCATTATAGTTTACAGAATGGTAATATTAAAGATAATATATATTATTATGATATTAGCATCGAATTTAACTATGAAAATGGGCAACACTTTGATAATGAATTAAAAATTTTTGAAGAATTATTAAGAGCAATTAAAGTTCTAATGGGAACAGTAAAAGCAAAAATTGAAGTGATATGGAATGATGTTGGATTATATTATGCAGAAAAAGCATATACAAAAATTTTCAGAATTGAAAATTTAATGAGAAAATTGATTACAAAATTTATGTTGATAAATGTTGGTGCAAATTGGGAAAAAGAAAATGTTCCAGCAAAAATTGCCGCATTTAAAGAACGTAATAAAAATAAAAATAGAAAACGAGGATATTTATATGATTTAGACTTTATTGATTTGGCTAATTTTTTATTTGATGAGTATCAAATTTCAAATATTGGAGAATTAAAAAAATTATGTAGTGAACGTAAACAACTTAAAGTAGATGAGCTGGAAAAATTTTTGCCTATGTCAAATTGGGAAAAATTCTTTAAGAAAAGTGTATCCATTGATGGAGATTATTTAAAAAAAGAATGGAACAAGTTTTATGATCTAAGGTGTTGTGTGGCTCATAATGTAGGCATAAATGCAAGTGAATATAGAACAATATGTGAACTATATAAAGATATAAGCGAACCACTTGAAAAGGCGATTGCCGAGCTTGATCAAATAACAGTGGATGATGAATCAAAAGAACTGTTAGCTGAAAATATTATAGCTAATAAGGAACAGCAAGTGGGGCAATTTTTACTGAATTATAAAAAGTTAGAAATAGCAATACATAATTGTTTAAAAAGAAAAAGATTAATGGATAGACAATATAGTTTTCTCGGAAGTGCAATAGAGTTATTGCTAAGAAAAGGATTGATTGATGAAAATATGTATAAAAGTTTGCGTGATGTAATAAATCTAAGAATACAAATTGTTCATCATACTGATGAATTTAATGAACAGGTGATTCAAAACTTGAAAGATGCTTGCAACAAAATGGTTGATTTAGAGAAAAAATTAAATGAGGTGGTATGATGCGTGTTGTTAAACCAGCAGTGGTAGAATGTAAAAAATGTTTGCATTTAATTGTAATTGAAGATATAGATTTAGATATGGTTGCAACATATGAGCGTAATATGGGTGCAGAGATAGAGTATAAAGATGAACAAAAATTTGTTTGCGATAAATGTAATGCAGAAATATCTATGAAAATCTCAGTGTGGGAGTATCCAGAAGGTGCAATAAATTATGTTTTAATAGAGTCAGATGATATATCAGTAATAGAGAATCCTGTTTTGTCTTGTTATGATGAGTTTGATCAATTTTAATAATATGTATAATATATAGCAATGCAGAGTTCCTGCAATAATCCGATTGCATTTTCTGTCAATATAGACTAAAATATTATATATAACATCGTTGTTTTTCTGATACCGAAAGGGGAAGTTTGGTGATTATCAATATTCAGGACGATATTCTGAAAATAAATTCTTTAGGGATTTTAGACAGAATATTGATTGATAAAACGACAAAGCGCAATACTATGTGGGCGACTGACGCTTACTCCTCTTTTGGGGCAAAATATGGCCGTAATGAGGAGATTTTGCCAGAAGTGATTACTGGTTTAAATGCTGGGGTTATTAAAACCAGAGCCAGAAAGGCCCAGGAACAGCAGTCGGTAAGGACAAGGCAACATGCCGAGGTCTTTACGCCACTGTGGGTTTGCCGAAAGATGAATGATTATGCTGATGAAGTTTGGGACAAAACCAAAAGCTGGCAGGATTATGTGGACTCCCGGCGCTTGGAGATAACCTGCGGCGAGGCTCCGTATCTGGTGAGCCGCTATGATGTGGAAAGCGGCGAGATGATACCGATAGCTGAACGTATCGGAATTTTGGATAGAAAGCTGCGTTTGGTTAATGAAAATGCCCAAAATGAAGCGGAATGGCTTAAGTGGGTTTATAGGGCTTTTCAGGCTGCCTATGGTTATGAATTTCAGGGCGATAATTTGCTGATTGCCCGTGTTAATTTGCTGATGACCTTTGAGGAGTATCTTACTGAGCGTTGGCAGCGTAAACCTACACTTGCTGAATATAAAAAAATTGCCAACATAATCTGTTGGAATCTTTGGCAAATGGACGGGCTGACCGGGACTGTGCCTTATGCAAAAGCCGAAAACAATTCTTTGCAGGTAAGTATGGCGGAATTGTTTGGCTGGGGCATAGCTGATGAGGAAGAAAACCACCAGCCCTGTTGCCGCATTTATAATTGGCGTGGGGGGCGCAGTTTGGAGTTTTTGGCATTGCAGCGAAAGGAGCAAAAGGCAATGAAGTTTGATTTTATTATTGGCAATCCGCCTTATCAAGATGAAACTATTGGGGAAAATAAAACCTATGCGCCGCCGATTTATAATCTGTTTATGGACGAAGCATATAAAATTGCTGATTGTGTGGAACTTATTCACCCTGCCAGATTTCTTTTTAATGCTGGCAGCACTCCTAAAGCGTGGAATGAAAAAATGCTGAATGATGAGCATTTGAAAGTGCTATATTATAAACCCAATAGTTCAGAGGTTTTCGCTAATACGGATATAAAAGGCGGCGTCGCTATTACATATCGTGATAGCAAGCAAAATTTTGGTGCAATAGAACATTTCATTGTATTTGACGAGTTAAGAGGTATTGCCAATAAGGTAAATGCTACTGCACATCAAAGTTTAAATTCTATTATTTACGCTTCCGAGTCCTATCGTTTTACTGATTTAATGCACAAGGAGAATCCAAATATTGAGGGATTGCTGAGTAAAGGTCATAAATATGATTTTAAGACCAGTGTGCTGGAAAATTTGGATAATGCTATTTTCTTTTCACAAAAGCCTGCTGATGGCGATTATGTGCAAATTCTTGGTTTGATTAAAGGCAATAGAACGGCAAAATGGATAAAAAAGGAATATGTTAAGGCTCCAGATAATTTTACTGCTTATAAGGTATTTGTTCCTGCTGCTAATGGTTCTGGCGCTTTGGGCGAGGTTTTATCTACACCCTTAATCGGGCAGCCCTTAATCGGGCAGCCCTTAATCGGGCATACCCAGACCTTTATTTCTATTGGTAATTTTCAAACTTCTATTGAGGTAGAAAATTTGCTTAAATATATCAAGAGTAAGTTTTGTCGTGTTATGTTGGGTATTTTAAAGATAACACAGCATAATCCTGCGCCAAAATGGAGATATGTTCCTTTGCAAGATTTTACTTCTAATTCAGATATTGACTGGACAAAATCAATATCTGAAATCGACAAGCAGCTATATGCTAAATATAGTTTAGATGAAAAGGAAATTGAGTTTATCGAAACTCATGTAAAGGAGATGGAATAAATGAGCGAAATTGCCAAAATAAAGCCCTTTACACGAGTTGTGCCGATGATTTATGCCTATAATGCGCCGGGCGTAACCTATTTGGACGGTTGGACTAAAATTGGCTATACAGAAAAGCAAACGGTGGCGCAACGGATAAGACAGCAAACACATACTGCCGGGATTCGTCCTAACCTGTTGTGGCAGGATAATGCGATGTTCAAAGATAATTCAGGCGAATATTTTAATGATAATGCGTTTCACGATTTTTTGCAAAATGTGTACAATGTTGAGCGTAATTGTTTTGACGGTTCGACAGAATGGTTTCGTTTAAATGGCCCTGTTTCTTTAATGTACTTTAATGAATTTTGTATGCGTACAAACCAGATTCCTGCTGAACAGTACATATATGAATTGCGCAAAGAACAACAAATGGCTGTTGATATGACTAAGACGTATTTTGAAAATACCCAAGATGATAATCTTGAGTTTCTTTGGAATGCCAAACCACGCTTTGGCAAAACTTTAACTGCCTATGATTTAATTCAGCGTATGGGTTTAAGCAAGGTTTTGGTAGTTACCAATCGGCCAAGTGTGGCAAATGCCTGGGCTGACGATTTTTATAAATTTGTTGGCTGGCGTGGCAAATACTCTTTTGTTTCAGATAATGACGCTGTAAAAGGCAAACCGGGAGTTATTTCCAGAGAGGAATATTTAAGCAATAAAAATAATCCCCGAAAGGTAATTGCTTTTGAGTCTTTGCAGGGCTTAAAAGGCTCCATTCATTTTGGTGGACAAAGGGATATTACGGACAAGCGAAAATGGCTTGCCGATTTGCAATTTGACCTGCTTATTGTGGACGAATCCCATGAGGGCGTGGACACCATAAAAACGGAGCGAGCCTTTCAAAAAATAAAACGCTCAAAAACTCTGTATCTATCCGGCACGCCGTTTAAGGCGCTGGCCAGCGAACAGTTTTCCAAAGAGCAGATTTTTAACTGGTCATATGCCGACGAGCAAAGCTATAAAGAAAAATGGAGTTCCAACGATTACAATCCCTATGAACGGCTGCCTCGTTTAGAGTTGTTTACATATCAGCTTTCTGAAATGATTCAGGAAAAGGCGGCAAAGGGTATTCAAATATCCGATGAAGATACGGTTGATTATTTCTTTGATTTGAATGAATTTTTTGCCACCAATGAAAGCCAGAAGTTTATTCATGAAGCGGAAGTGAAAAAGTTTTTGCACGCTTTAAGTACGCAGGAGAAGTATCCATTTTCCACGCCGGAGCTGCGGCAGGAACTTTGCCATACTATGTGGTATCTGGAGCGAGTTGCCAGCGCTAAGGCATTGAAAAAGCTGCTTAAAGATGATGAGGTTTTTGGGGATTATGAAGTTGTTTTAGCAGTTGGTGATGGCCGGGATGATGACGAGCAGGTAACTAAAGCCTATGACCGGGTGAAAAAGGCTATTGCTGAAAACGACAAAACTATCACCTTAACAGTTGGTCAGTTGACGGTGGGCGTTACCATCCCCGAATGGAGCGGCGTGTTGATGCTTTGTAATATGAAAAGCCCTGCCGCTTATATGCAGGCGGCTTTTCGGGCGCAAAACCCTTGCGTTTTAACCATGGACAATAAACGCCTGCGTAAAGAAACTGCCTATGTGTTTGATTTTGACCCGGCCAGAACGCTTATTATATTTGATGAGTTTGCCAATAATTTGTCTGGCAAAACTGCCTCTGGGCGTGGCACAACAGATGAACGCCGGGAAAATATTAAAAATCTGCTTAACTTCTTACCAGTTCTTGGTGAAGATGAAAACGGCAAAATGGTTAAGCTGGACGCTGCTGCTGTACTTTCCATTCCTCGCCGCCTGAAAAGTCAGGAGGTTGTGCGCCGGGGGTTTATGTGCAATTTCCTGTTTCAAAATATCAGCAACATATTTGGTGCACCGGCTGTTGTGCGAGAGATTGTGGAGAAGCTGACGCCGGCGCAGGAAGAAATCAGAAAGCCTAAGCAAAATAGTTTGGCTGGTATGAACACCATAGAATTAGATGAAAATGGTGGTGTTCTGATTGACAATGAAATAGTGATTGGCAAGACGCAGGGTTTGTTTGGGGCGAAAATATATGATAATATAAGCCAGAATGTGCAGGAGCAGGTTGAAAAGCTGTCGGATAATAACAGCGTAAATGCAGTACAGGCCAGTATCAATAATATTGCTGAAACAGTAAAAAGCGACATTAAGGAAAAAATATTAGCGCCTGTTATTGCTGATTACGATTTAAAAAGAGGCTTTGCTAATCGGCTGATAAATCAAACAGAGCGAGAAATTGATAATAATTTACAGAAGATTCATAGTGATTACCAGCAACAGAATAGAATTGCGCAAGCAGAATTAGAGCGCAAAAGGCAAGCGGCTGAAACAGAGCATGAGGTTCAAAAAGCGGAGGCTGAGTATAACATAAATATGGAAGCTGCTTTGGCAGATTTGGTGCAAAATGTAAAGGATTCAGTTCAAAAGACTATTGCGGACAAGCCGCAGGAGATTATTGAACAGGTTGAGCGTCATAAGGCCGAACAGGAAAAACGCTCGGTTGAAGATGAGATGCGGGCTCATTTGCGTGGTTTTTCTCGCACAATTCCCAGTTTTATTATGGCCTATGGTGATGAAAAATTAACGCTGGCTAATTTTGATAAATATGTAGAGCCGGACGCTTTTCGGGAAGTAACGGGTATTTCTTTGGAAGATTTTCGCTTTTTGCGAGATGGTGGTGAGTATCTTAATCCAGATACAGGTGAGATTGAATATTTTGCCGGTCATCTTTTTGACGAAGTTGTTTTTGATGATGCGCTGGAAGAATTTTTGCATAAAAAACAGCAGTTGGCCAATTATTTTGATGAAACCCAGACGGAAGATATTTTTGATTATATTCCGCCGCAAAAAACTAACCAGATATTTACGCCTCGCTGGGTTGTTTCGATGATGGTTGACCAGTTGGCGGACAACAATCCGGGCTGCTTTGATAGTCCTGATAAAACATTTGCTGATTTGTATATGAAATCTGGGCTTTATATAACAGAGATTGTTAAGCGTTTGTATCGCAGCGAGGGCTTGAAAGCGGCCTTTCCTGATGATAGAGAGCGGATTGAGCATATTTTGCAAAAACAGGTTTATGGTCTGGCTCCGACACGCATTATTTATTTGATTGCGACAAATTATATTTTAGGTTTTGATGAGGAATTGAAAAATGCCACACATAATTTTGCGCAGGCTGATGCTGCGGAGGCAGCAAAGCAGGGTAGGTTAAGTGAATTGGTGGAGAAATGTTTTGTGATAAGATAACTATATTATGAGGTGAATATTGTGTTTTTAAATTATTTACAAATTGTTAATTATAAAAATATTAGTGCAATGCGTTTATCTTTTAATGAGGGTGTTAATACAATTATTGGTGAGAATGATTCTGGAAAATCTAATGCTATGACAGCATTAAGAATGTTGTTGGATGATACATATTATTATAATACAAAAAGATTGAAGGAAAGTGATTTTTCAGGTTCACTTAATAATTGGAAAGGGCATTGGATTATCATTTCAGCAATATTTGGCAATATAACTTCTGAGGATAAACAAACAGAGGTTTGTGCGGAAATTGTACCGGATAAAGAAAATGAAGATTTTTTGAAAGCATATATAAAAAGTGGTGGTGAAAATATTGGTGTTATTTCACTTTTTATTCGCCCTCAAAAAAATATTCGAAAAAAATTAAGTGAAATTACAGATCCTGTTGATTTTGAAAATGAAAGAAATAAGATAAAGTTATCAGATTATGAGTTTTATTATACAAGTCGTTCTCAAACTGATTTTACAAATGAAGAAGTGTATACCAAAATTGTTGGAGATTTAGAAAATGGAAAATGTAATGATCCAGATAAAGATGATGACGGAATTTTGGGATGTAAACTTAATATTTCCGATGTGCAAGACCATATTTCAGTAGTGTTCATTGATGCCTTGCGTGATGTAGCAAATGAATTACGAAAACCTAAAAACCCTATTCGGCGAATTATGGAATCAGTTGAGTCGTTGATAAAAGAATCTGAAATTGATAAAATAAAAAATGAAATTGTACAACTGAATCAATCTATTTCAGAAGTCGAACAGGTTGAATTAGTTGGTCAAAGAATTAATAATAAATTGTTAGATATGATTGGTATGGTTTATTCGCCTGATATTATTTTAGAATCAGGGTTAAAAGATGATATAAATTCATTATCACGATATTTATTTATGAAAACATCAAAGCAGAATGATATTGAATCATTGGGACTAGGCCATTTAAATATGATTTATATGGCTTTGAAAATTGTGGAATATGAGATAAATAGAACACGAGAACTGATTAATATTATGATAATTGAAGAACCGGAGGCACATATACATACTCATATTCAAAGAACATTATTTGATAAGTTGAAAATTACAAAGGATTATACACAGATTATAACTACTACTCATTCAACACATTTGGCAGAGGTATCAGCTATACATAGTGTTAATGTGCTTAAATCAATTAATAATAAAAGTGTTGCATTACAACCAAACAGAAGTCTTGATGATTTTGGACGGCAATATCTTGAATTAAAGAATCTAGCATTGTCGACTTGTATTGAACGTTATTTGGATGCTAAACGGTCTGTTTTGTTGTTTTCAAAAGGTGTTATTTTAGTAGAAGGTGATGGAGAAGAAATATTAATACCTAATATTACTAAAATGGCATTTGGCGTTTCATTAGATGAGTTGGGTATTGGTTTGGTTAATGTAGGAAGTGTGTCATTTGAATATATTGCAAGTCTTTTTGGTGAGGAAAGAATACGAAGGTCATGTGCTATTGTTACGGATGAAGATGTACAAATTGTAGATGAAAGAAGTCATTTTTATAAACTGGAAGCAGAAAAGAGAGGCAAAAGCAGAAGAGATAAACTAGATAGATTATATGGTGATAATAATTGGGTTGAAATATTTTATGCGCCGCATACGTTAGAGATTGATTTTGCGTTAGTCGAGAATAGAGCGAATGCTGGTTATATTAATGAAATAATAGATAGTGAGTATCGTCAAGATAATAAAAAACAAAGTCATAAAGAGAAAATAAAATCTGGTACAGATGCTGAATGTGCCAATACAATTTTGACAATAGCTGATAAAATGAAAAAGGGTTGGTATGCTACTGTTCTTGCAAGTTATATTGATAAAAATGCTAATATTCCTCAATATATTTTATCGGCTATTGCGTTTGCTAGCAGAGAAGTAATTTCATTGAATATCGTTTTTGGGATGGTTGAATATTCGTTATCTAGGTATACTGATGAGAAGAAAAAAGATTTAGAGCAAAGAATAAAGAATATTAAAGACGTAAAAACAAAAAAAGAATGTATAAAAAAATTCAGAAAAACATACGAAAAGGATGTTTTATCAAAGTTTTTGGTAGAAGTAGATAAATATTGTGTAGATTGGTGTGAATAATGACAAATACGCTTTTAGATGATTTAAATCCACAACAAAGACAAATTTGTATGGATGAAGGCAATATTTTACTTACAGCTTGTCCTGGAAGTGGAAAGACAAGAACCTTAACCTATAAGTTAGCATATATCGTTGAAAAAAATAACAATTCTCGAAAGCTTAATATTGCAATAACCTATACAAACAGAGCGGCAGATGAAATTAGGGAAAGATTAGAAAAGATGAATGTTGAGCAGGATAAGGTATGGGTTGGTACTATACATCAATTTTGTCTTAAATTTATTATTAGACCCTATACAATGTATCATAATCGTTTGAAACAAGGTTATCATATTATAGATGAGTATGTTACTGAGATGTATACAAAAGAAATTGCGCAACAGCTTAATATTGAGGTTGGATATAAAGATCCTTTAAGTTTTATAGAAATAAGAACTAGATATAAGAAACGATTATTGACCGAAAGAGAAATAGATTTTGATAGTATTTTAGAAATATCTTATGAGTTGGTGGGTAAAAATAGATTTATTTCTGAAAATATTGCTGGAATAATAAGAAGTATTTTAGTTGATGAATATCAAGATACAAATAATTTGCAATATAAAATACTTAGCAATATTGTAAAATTAAATAAAAATATACAAGTAATTTTTGTGGGAGATACAGATCAAGCCATATATGGGAATTTGGGGGGAATTGCTAAATCATGTTATGAATTACAAGAGGAATTTGACTTGGTATTTACTGAGAGAAGATTAGATGGATGCTATCGAACAACGCAACGATTGATTGATTTTTATTCAAATTTTCAATTGAAAACTATGCCGATATATTCTGTTTCAAATATAAAGGATGAGAGCGGATCTTTGTATTATAATAATTTTATAAATAATGTTGATTTGTATAAAGCAATTGCCAATATTATAACTAAAGAATTATCTCAAGGGGTTGCAGAGAACGAAATATGTATTGTTGCGCCACGATGGCATTTGCTTTATGATTTATTAAACGAAATACAAGTATTATTACCAAATGTAAATTTTGATGCACCAGATGTTACGCCAATAAAATATGATTCGATGAATGTATTTTGTTTAATTACTAAATTGTTATTTACTGAATCTGGTAAAGATATCGCTTTAAGAAAGAAAATAGCAAATGAAATTTTAACTATATTAATAGAAGATTACAAAATATATTTATCTGATGAAATAGATCATTTTAGGGTGTTGCAATATATTAATTCTTTAACTATAGCAGATAACGATGGGGTAAAATATTTACGAAGAGCAATAGAACATTTTTTTGTATTAATAGGTGTTGATGTAAATTCAGACAAATATTTATATAAGTCATATAAT
>JAETNY010000016.1 GCA_021771915.1 Bacillota bacterium | reverse complement strand
ACCTATCTGCGAGGGGCGATGCTGGGCTATACCAGAAGGTTTATGGACGAAACTTATGGTCAGATAATAGAGTTTGCAGAGTTGAAAGAGTTTGAGGACAGACCGTTTAAGCAGTTGTCTTCTGGTATGAAAAGCCGTTTGGCCTTTTCGATAGCCAGTTTGGTGGAACCTGATATATTGATATTAGATGAAGTGTTATCTGTTGGCGATGGTGCTTTCCGGAAGAAGAGTGAAGCTAAGATGAAAGAGATTATCTCTGGTGGAGCGACCACGATATTGGTATCTCATTCATTAAACCAGATTAGGCAGATGTGCAGCAAGATACTGTGGCTGGATAAGGGGCGGCAGGTGGAGTTTGGTTCTGATGTGTCTGGGATTTGTGATAGGTATGCGGAGTTTTTGGAGAAAAAATGATTATACAGGAGTTTTGGCTTAAATGATTTTGTTCACTGCAGCAGCAATTAAAATTTTGGTTTTTATTTTAACTTTAGTACTTTGTTATCGTATATTTTCTGAGAGATTAGATAAAAAACAGCTTATATTTTTAGGTATTTTGGTAACGATTTTTGCTTGTTGTGCCAATTATATAGCCAATTTGTTACCGCCATTGACGGATACTGTAACTTTAACCGCACTTGGTGAGAAACGAGAAGAAGCCAGAGGTATGGAGGTATATTTGAATGGCTACACAATTGATGGCGAAGAATATTTAGCTGGTAAATCGCTTGAGATAGAGTCAGGTCATTGGTTCTGGAGTGGTGAAACATATGCATGGAGGCCGGAAACGGATAGCAGACAGCCAGATGGTATGACCAGAACGGTTGTGTTAAAAATACCTGTTGGCTGGGATAGAACGCTTAACTTTAGTAGTAGTGAATGGCGTGGTTTGGTTCAAATTGATGATGGGTATAATGTTTGGGTTGAGGATACATATGCAGAAAAAAGTTCTATAAAAGTTGTTCAAATTGCTAAAAGTGAAATTGGAGTTTTGCTGGCAAATCAGGTCAGATATGTAGCAGTGTATACAGCGATGATGTTATTGATAGTATTTGGAAGCATTTTGCTGTTTAATAAAGTATTGCATAATGAACCTGAAAGTAAGGAGTGGTTTTGTAGAAATAATAGTAAGTTTATTTATGCATGTATAGCATTTATTACGCTTTTATTAATGTTTCATTATGCCGGTAATATTTCATTTTGGTATGATGAACTTTATGAGGTCGCTTTTACTAATGGCTCATTAAAAGAAGCTTTAATGCACTGTTTGTATGCCAATTGTGATAATCCGCCTCTTGTGGTTTTGTTAGAAACTCTATGGTATCATATTGTGCCTTATGGTGAGCCATATTTGCTTTTGGTTAGCATTATTCCTGTATGTATTGCAATTTTTATTATGGGGGTTATTTGCGAAAAAATAGCTGATAAATATTGTGGTATTTTGGCTGCAATTCTTATGGCTACATCTATAACAATATGGAATTATGCTGCATATGAGTATAGGTCTTATGCCTGTATGGTATTATTTTCAACTTTAACTTTATATATCTTTATTAAGCGTAATGAAAATAAAAACCAAAAAAAGTGGACAATATTGTTTAGCCTTTCCATGGCTGCCTTAGCCATGACACATTATTTTGGTATTTTAGCTTGTATATGGTTTGCATGTGCAGATGGCTATTTGCTTATTAAAAGAGAATTAAAAATAAAAGATTTTATTCCGTATTCTTTTCTTGCCATTGTTTGTTTAATCTGGTTTGCGTTTGTGTTTATATATAAACACAAGGAAGGAATTCCAGCATGGCATTCAGTTCCCAATTTGTTGTCGATTAAATCACTATTATATTTTATTTCGGGGGATTATGAATTAACATTCTGGTTATTTGTTTTTGGTATTGCCACATCAATAATTTTGTATTCTAAAGAAAATATATATAAAGTTAAATGGATAAGATTTTATTGTGTATTTTCTTTGTTTGCTATTACTTCATCTATTTTGCTGTTGTTTTTATATGGAAATTTTATTAATACAAATGCTCCTTTATGGACTAACAGATATTTCTTATTTTTAATTCCATATGTATGCTTGCTTTCTGTATCATCTATTTCATTTATAAAAACAGATTACAAAAAAGTATTTTGTATATTCTTTTTGCTGGTTTTAACATTGAACTGTTTTAGCGTTGTATCTACATCTAAATCAAATGAGCCTTTTCGTGAAGCTGCGGATTGGATTTATACACAAAGTAATTACATATATAATGATGATACTTTGATTGTCTGTAATGCTAACAGATTAATTGCAGAGAGTTGGCAGGAATATTATATTAGCAGACAAGGCAAAAGAAATGATATTCAGGTAATTACACAATATGATATAAGTGAAGAACAGTTACTGCAATATAACAGAATATATATACAATATTCGCATGGCGAACTTTCGCCGAAATTGCAGACTATTTTAGATAATAATTATAAACTTGGGTCAGATAACAGAGATGTGCAAGTAAGGGTTTATGTTAGAAAATAAATTTTACAATTATATATCAGATATGTGGTATGGTGTTTTATTAAGGTGAATGGTAAAAGGTGATTTGTAAAATGAACCATAAAAGATGCTTAGTTAAGTTAAACTTTGTGGGGGGGGGAGCGTCCTGGCAATTTATAGTTCTTGGCTGTTTATGTGTTTGGTTCTTAAGTTGTAATAAGATTATTACTGATTTTATTTCTGTATATAAAGATATATTGGTTATCTGTATGTGTTTGTTATATTTTGTAAGTGCATTTTACTTGTTTGTATTACAAAAGCAAAAAGATAGCAATCAAATAATTGGGTATATTTTGTTAGGCAGTTTTCTACTTAAATCCTTTTATGTGCTTTGTGCGCCTTTTGATATTACTAATCATGATGTAGGCAATTTCATAGGGCTTGACACAGCGGAGTCCGGCTGGGGGCATTTTGGTTATATAGATTATTTATATAAAAACCATCAATTACCTGATGCAGAACATATAGGGGTTTGGGAATTTTATCAGCCGCCAGGCTTTCACATACTTGGTGCAATTATATTGGGTATAACAAGGCTGTTTAATGTTGTGGAACCGTTATGTTATGAAAGTTTGCAAATAATTACATTATGTTGTTCCTGTTTAACCATTTGGACTGTATATCAGATTTTGAAAGAATTTGATATTAACTGTAAGTGGTTAAGCTGTTTAATAGTTGTTTTGGCATTACATCCTTTTTTTTCAATAATGTCTGTAACCTTAAACAATGATTGTATGACAATGTATTTAATGACATTAATTATATGGAATGCAATACGTTGGTATAAAAATCAGACATTTGTGAAAATGTTTTATCTTGCATTATCCTTTGGCATTGGTATGTTTACCAAATTTAGTGTGGCAATTATGGCTGTTGGTGTTGGCGGAATGTTTGCATATGTTCTGTGGTTGCGCAGAAGTGAATTGAAAGAAGTAATATCCCAATTTATTTTATTTTTAACAGTATGCGTTCCTATATCTTTGTTTTGGCCGATACGCAATATGATAAGGTTTGATTTACCTTTTATATATATGCAACTTATAAATGATGTAAATAGTCCTCAATATATAGATAGTCAAACAATATTTTTGCCGCCGCTGGGTCAGTTATCTCATGCTTTTACTGTTTGGAACCCAGAATTAGAAAACAATATTTGGCTTTCACTTATAAGGAGCTCTTTATTTGATGAATGGTGGGCTTCTGGTTTTATAGCATCTTCGGCATTAGTTTTATTATGGATAAGCATTATTTTGGCGATTGTTATGAATATTCTTTTTATATGGACAATCTTTGAAAGGAAAACAATAAATAAAGGATTAAAAGTTTTGCTTTTTATCAGTTATATTGCCTTGATGTTTAGTTATATAAACCTTAATCTTTCTTATCCTCTTATTTGTCATATGAATTACAGGTTGGTTCCTATAATGATGTTTTTTCCCTTTATTGGAACAGCCTGTTGGTTACAAAAGTATTCAGAAAATTATATTACAATGAAAAATAGTATAATTGGCACCTTTATTAATATAATTTTATGTATTTTCATGGCTTTTTCGGTCTTGGCATTGATTTTTAATATTTATATCATATCGGTTTAGAGGTTAAATAATGTACATAACAATTTTAATATGTATAGCAATTATAATAATATCATTTGTTAGTATGGCTTTATTTTATCACAACAAGGTTGCGATAAAATATATTGCTACATCTTGTATTGTTACATTTGTAATAGAGATGCTGTTATTTTTTGTATGGCCTATTTCTTCTCTATGTTTCGATGAAATTCGACTAAAAGTTGGGGGGGGGGTACTAATCAACAAGATGTTTTTATAAAATCCATTTTGGTACAATATGTTCCTGTTGATTTTCCTGTGATTGAGAATGGCAAGTGGGTATGGTTGAATGGAATGTATGGTTGGCAGGCAGATAACGATATTACAGATAGTATCGTCTTAAAAGTGCCTGCTGGTGTAACAAGAAAAATTGTATTTCAGGGACAAAATACTGGTGGATTGATAAATATTACCGTTGGTGATTTTATTGAAGATGTAAATTTATATTCTGAAACGGGTAAGGACATTGTAGTAGAAATTCCAGATTCAACAAGTGAACTTTTATTAAAGAACGAAGTGCTGCGGATATTAGTTTTTTTGTTCATACATTCTGTTGTTTTTGCTACCGTTTGGATATTTATCAGATTATACTTTGAAAAACTAATGTTAAAAGCAAAAAAATACAGATATGAAATTATGTTATTTTTAGGCAGTATCTTTATGCTTGTAAGATATAGCCTTTATCCTGACATTCGTGATTATGCTTCAAGTCTTTATTTTAAGGGTTATGAAATTGGTTTTGTTAAACGAGGGATAGTAGGTGATATATTTTTAAATATAAGTCCGTATATATCGCAAGAAAAATTACTTATATTTAAATTATGTTTTTTTGTAGTTTTCTATCTTGTATTGAGTATATGTATTGGTCAATTAATTAAAAAACAAAATGATGATAAAATTCGTTGGTTTTTTATTTTATTCATTCTTTCTTTGCCAAGTACATTTGTTTTTATTCCTGATGGACTAAATTTTGATATATATCTTTTTATAATATTTGCAATTTGTGTGTTTTTAATTGCTAATGATTATGGATTGTGGTTACTGCCTATATTAATTGTAAATATGCTTTTAATTAATGAAACAAGCTGTACATATTTTTTGATGCCTGTTTTAGCGATACTATTGTATAAATATCTAAAATATAAAAGAAAAAAATATTTGTTTTTATTATGTGGTTCCTTTGGTATAACTGTTTTAATATGTTGTATTTTTCTGTTTAGAGATGACCCATGGTTACAATATAATAATTTAGAAATTGTTAACCATTTACAAAATCATTCTGGATTTCAGCTTAACTATAATGCTTTAAACTGGGAAACCTGGAATATTTCGGAACAATTTAGTTTTATGGATCAAATGGTTACCATAAAATATAAAGGATTTTTACTATTTTATCTTGCTTTATTGCCAGCAATGATTTTAATGGGTTGTATCTGTTTTAATTTATATAGAGAATTTAAGCAAAAAAATCAAACCTTAACAGTACTTCAAAAGACGTCCTTTGCTTATTTAATGTTATCTCCATTGTTTGCATTCGTACCTATGATTATAGCTCAAGATGTTGGAAGATATTCTTCATTTATGCTAAATGCGATGATTGTTATAATTTTTTTCTTCATAAAAGAGGAAAAAATACAATTAATTTATGATAATTTACATTTTGGTAATAGCAAACAGAAAAATCTGAATATATTGCCAGTCGCTGTGTGTGTATTTTATTTGATGTTTGGAATGTTTGATTCAGCACCTGAAAGGATTGTAACGGTATCTAAATTTGTTACTTTCTTATCAGCGTTATTGGGTTTATAGGTTGGTGAAACATGAAGCAACGATATATAAAAAGATTTTTATTACCAGTTTTGATATATATATTATTTTTTATGGAAATAATCAGTATTTATGCAAGTACGAATGTATGTACTTTTGAGCGTACGATTAAGGAGTTAAAAGTTATTCCGGAATATTTGGCTTCGGGGGATTATTTATATGAAATTGAAAACAGTTTTATTGATGAAGAAGATTTGTACAGGCTGGTAAATATTTCAGGATACTTAATGAAAAAAGAAGATGATAAAAATTTACCTGTTGCTGCCGATTTATTATTAATGTCAGATGATAAAACTTACAAGTTGGATTTATACACAAATAAAAGAACAGATATATATTATTTGAACCAATCTGATATTGATGATAAGAATTTATATGTAGGCTGGTTTGGTAAGTTTCCGGCAGAAAGTGTGGAAAATGGAACATATAGAATAGGTTTAATTTTTTCGGAACAGGGTAGAGATTGTGTTTTATGGACGGATAAGATGATTAATATAGTGTCTAATGAAATCAAAAGCCAGAAAAGTATTTCCGATTTTTTGAATTATATTGGAGGTCAATCTGATTATGTAGTTTGTATAGCGGTAAAAGACGAAGCAAGCCAATCCTTAACAGCGGAAATTGTTCAGGATTTTTGTAATATGGGTTTAGAGTTTGATTTGCCAGGGAAATATCGTTGGTCATACTTAGCTGTAATTGACAATGGACAAGTTATTTATGAAAACTTATCAGATAAAGAAATAAAGTATGAAACAATTATTGCAGATAGCCAAATATCTTTATTAAGCGCAGGTTATGATTTTGGGAATAATTGTTCTATAAAGATAAATGGTGTGGAATATGCCATAAATAGTCGTGGTATTAACATTGTAGTTTATGATAAAAAGGCCGGCTATATATTAGATAGCATTTGTGTAGATACATTTGCAGATAGTAGTCTTACCAGATAAATAATATGACATCTAAACAAGAGCACTGTTGTTTTGTAGATATACAGCTTATATAAAACGGTTCCTAAAAATCTAAGGAAGGTTGTTAAAATAATGAATGGTAAATACAAGAACTTATCTTTGTTGGTACCGGCAATGGACGAAACGTATTCATTGCAGGAAACGGTAGATGTAATAGTGCAAACCTGCAACTTATCAGATATTGCAGAAATAATCATAATTCTCTGCGAAAGAACCAGCACGGATTCTCGCCGAACGGCCGAGCAGCTGGTTGAACAATATCAGGACAGGCTCAGGATATACATACATAATCAAAAGCGTCCGTTTGTGGGCGGAGCCATACAAGATGGTTTTGATTTGGCGATTGGCAGCCATGTAGTGGTGATGAGTTCAGATTTGGAAACACCGCCGCAGCTCATCGCTCGCTTTATTGAATTGGCCAAGCAAAATCCGGAAAAGGTGATTACAGCTTCTCGTTGGATAAAAGGTGGCGGTTTCCGTAATTACAATAAAATAAAGTTGGTGTGTAATTATATATTTGAAAAGCTTATTGCAATTTTGTTTGGGGTGAAATTAAGCGATTTAACTTATGGTTATCGTTGTTTGCCGACCGAATTGGTGCAAAGCATAAATTGGGAGGAGGCCAAGCACCCATTCTTTTTGGAAACGGCGATTAAACCAATTCGTTTGGGAGTGGAGTTTCTGGAGGTACCGGCGCAGTGGGAGGCTCGAACCGAGGGGGCTTCGGTTAATCCGTTTTTTGCCAATTTTAAATATTTCAAAACGGCGTGGCATGTTCGTTTTATGCCCAAGGCGGACATATTGCTGCAAAAGTCGAGCGAAAATTAGAGGTATTGGCAAATGGGAATGGATAGAGATATTTTTGATGTGGTTATGGGAATGCCTGGATTTAGGGTATTTGAGCCATTTTATTTTAAGCATAAAGAAGGTTTATTGTATCTTTTCTTTGGTGGGCTGACCTTTTTGGTAAGTGTGGCAACCTATGGCTTATTTAATGTTGTATGCAATTTGAATGAATTAGTTGCCAATATATTATCGTGGTTTATTGCCGTTTACTTTGCCTATATGACAAACCGCAACTATGTTTTTCGGGTTAAATATAACGATATTCGTCGTCATATTCGTCAAATGGGGGATTTCTTTTCAGCCAGAGTTTTGACTCTGCTTTTGGAGGAACTGATTTTGTTTCTGTTTATAACCAAGCTTGGTTTTAGCAGTATGGCGGTGAAGGTGGGTGCTCAGTTTGTGGTTATTGTTACCAATTATATTTTAAGCAAATTATATATTTTTAAGAAAGTAAATTAAGGAGGGAGCAATGGATTTTCAATACATAATTGTACAGGCCGGTGGCAAGGGGACGCGTATGCAGCATTTAACGCATAATAAACCCAAAGCCTTGGTGCCTGTTAACAATTTGCCGATTATTTTTCATCTGTTCAGAAAATATCCGGATAAAAAGTTTATCATTATTGGCGATTATAAATGTGTGGTTTTAGAAAAATATCTGGCTGCTTTTGCAGAGGTTGATTATAAGGTGGTTAATGCCTCGGGGCATACAGGAACCTGTGCCGGTCTGAAACAGTCTTTGGCTATATTGCCGTCTAATGAGTCGTTTATGCTTATTTGGTCTGATTTAATTTTGCCGGAAGAATTTTCGGTAGAGGGTGTGGCTGTTAATAATTATGTTGGTACTTCCTTAGGCTTTGAATGTCGCTGGAAATATGAAAATGGTATTTTCAGCGAGGAGCGTTCTGAAAGCTGTGGGGTGGCCGGTTTGTTTATGTTTAGGGATAAAGATGTATTGCAGGAAGTTCCGGCAGACGGCGAGTTTGTTAAATGGCTTTCCGGGCAGAATATGCAGTTTGATACAATAACTCTGGAACGTACCAGGGAGTATGGTTTGTTGTCTGAATATGCTAAATTGCCCAAGACTAAATGTCGTCCTTTTAACCGGATAACATTGAATGGTGAGTATATTGTTAAGGAGGGAATTGATGAGCAGGGCAGGCAGCTGGCTGTTCGTGAGCGAGCGTGGTATGAAAAAGTTCAGTCTTTGGGTTTTGCCAATCTGCCGCAGATTTATGAAACAGAACCATTAAAATTGGAGCGGATAAACGGCAAAAATGTTTATGAGTATGAGGATTTGTCTGTTGAGCAAAAGCAGGATATTTTGAAACAGATTGTGGATTGTCTGCAAAGGCTTCATGCCTGCGGCAGCGTGGCTTATGACGACCTTAGTTTTGAGGAAGCATATATAGGCAAAACCTTTGACCGTTTGGTTAAGGTTCGGAATTTAGTGCCTTTTGCCAATGATGAATACATAACTATTAATGGTCATAAGTGCCGAAATATTTTCTTTGTGCAAGATGAATTGAAAAGACGTTTGGACGAGTTGAAACCGCAGAAATTTGTATTTCTGCATGGTGATTGCACTTTTTCCAATATTATGCTGCGTGATGACAGGGAGCCGGTGCTTATTGACCCCAGGGGGTATTTTGGTCGGACAGAGTTTTATGGTGATGTTGCTTATGATTGGGTTAAGCTTTATTATTCAGTGGTAGGCAATTATGACCAGTTTAATTTGAAGCGTTTTAGTCTGGAAATTAACGAGCATGATGTAAATCTGGCTATTCAGTCTTCTGGCTGGGAGGATATGGAGGATTATTTCTTTGAATTGTTGGGAGACGAGGTTAAGCGAGAGCAGATTAAGCTGTTGCACGCTATTATCTGGTTATCTCTGACAACTTATGCCTGGGAAGATTATGATTCAATTTGCGGCGCTTTTTATAATGGGATAAAGTATTTGGAGGAAGCATTATGAAAAATGATTTTAAGAATTTGCTAAACATTTTGGACGAATCACTGATGTCTATCAGTGAGGATAAATTTACAGAACTGGTGCAGGATTGTGCTGCTGTGCTGCGCCGTGATAAGAAGATTATAGTTTCCGGTTTGGGCAAAAATGTGCCTATTTGTGACAAATTTGTGGGAACAATGAATTCACTGGGGCTTAATGCCTGTTTTATGCATACCAATTCGGCAGTACATGGTGATTTGGGCATGATTCATTCCGGAGATTTAATAATTATTCTGACTAAGAGCGGTGAAACTTCGGAGTCAGTGTATTTGTATAAGCAGCTGCAAAAAAGGGATTGTATTATCTGGCTGCTGACCTTTGAAAAGGAAAGCACTCTGGCCAAAGCTATTGAAAAAGTTCTGTTAATTGAATTGCAGCATGAGGGGGATAAATGGAATATTATGCCTAACAATTCCACAACTCTGAACTTGATTGTGCTGCAAATGCTGGCCATGCGGCTTTGCGATGAGTTGAATATTTCTCTGAGTGATTTTAAGGAAAATCACCCGGGCGGTCATATTGGAGAAGAATTGAAAAATGTCTGATGTAATAAAAGTTTCGGCATTGGCTAAGACCTGGGTTTTGGATATAGACGGCACGATTGTTAAACATAATGGTTATAAGATTGACGGTTATGATAGTTTTTTGCCGGGAGCTAAGGAATTTTTGCAATCAATTCCGACGGAGGATATGATTATTTTTATAACAGCCAGAACTGACGATTGCAGGAAAATGACGGTGGATTTTTTGCAGGCAAACGGTATCAGATATGACCAGATAATTTTTAATGCGCCTTATGGAGAGCGGATTTTGGTCAATGACCGCAAACCGTCTGGTTTGAATATGTCTGTTGCTATAAATACGGAACGCGACAGGTTTATGACGGAGCACTTTTTGGTTGATAAAGATTTATAGAAGATATAAATAGAATTGAGGTAAGAATTATGGAGATTAAAACAGCGCAGGAGATAGCGGAACTGGCTAAGGCGACTATTCAAACCTGGCATGAAGAAAATGTGGGTAGAAATTCGGATTATGTTATTGTTACTGATGAAATTCGCCGCATTAAGCCTTTGAATGAACATCGTGAGGATTTGGAACAGGTTATACAGGAATTGGTTGTTACTAACACCGAGATGTGGCATGAGGAAGATAAGGTGAGAAGCGATGTGGACGCAACAGTTTTGAAAGCTATTCGCAATATCAATCCGCTTAATCAGCACCGCAATGATTTAATAGAAGAAATTGATGAGATTATTACTGACAGAGTTGCAGCAGGGGGGCGAGCATAATGGAAACAGTTGGCAGTTTGATAGATAAGCTGAGTATTAATGAGTTGAAGATTTATCATATGACGGAGCAGAGGAACCGAGATGATGTTGGGGCGGATTTCAGGCAGGATTGTGAAAATCGTTTGAATATCCTGGTGATGCAGAGGAATAATCTGGTGACGGAATTGCAGGAACTTTTAGATGAAGTTATGGCTGGCAAACGAAAATTAACAGCTTTTCGACAAATGAAGATGTATAACGAAAAGAAATTTAAGGATTAAGAAGGTCGTATTTTGGTTTTTGAACCAATAGGGGTACCCCTATTATATCCTATACATAGTATAGGATATAATAGGCCTGTTTACTAAGAAATTTTAAGGAAATGAATGAATAATAAAATGAAGAATATTAAAGAAGAAGTTAATTTTGAAAAAGCAATTAACAGCGATATTTTGTGCGCTATATTTATTTTGCTGGCTTTATTTGTTATTTTAATACGTACTGCCTGGATAAGTGACGACGCCTGCATTTCTTTTAGAACCGTGGATAATTTTCTGCATGGTTATGGCCTGCGTTGGAATGTGTCGGAGAGAGTGCAGACATATACCAACCCTCTAATGGTATTTTGCATGATAATTTTATGCTTTTTTACCAAAGAATACTATTTAACGGCAATGATTTTCAATATATGCTGCACATTTGCGGCCGTGTTGATTTTGATGTTTGGTATTGCTAAAGGCAAGGCTAACCGATTTGCCGTGCCGATGGTTTTGTTGATATGCAGCAAGGCGTTTATTGATTTTTCAACATCGGGTTTGGAAAATTCTCTGGAATATTTAATTGCCGCAATTTTCTATTATTTTTATTTGCGATGGGATAAATTTTCTAAAAAGCGGCTGTTGATACTTTCCTTTATTGGCTGTTTGGCACTGCTAAACAGAATGGATAGTATTTTACTGTTTTTGCCGGCTTTATTTGACGCTTTTTTTCTCAAAGGTGAGGACAAGTGGTATAAAAATATTCTGCCTGGGGTTATTGGTATAATACCATTCATTATCTGGGAAATGTTTTCATTATTTTATTATGGATTTTTATTTCCCAACACGGCTTATGCCAAATTGAATTCTGGTATTCCAAATATAGAATACATTCAACAGGGAATTGTTTATTATTTAGATTTTATTAACCGTGACCCTATTGCATTTTTAGGTATACTTTTGGCAGGTTGTTTGGCGATTTATTGGTATATTAATTTTCATGAGCATAAATTTCTTTGTATGGCTGCTGGTATGCTTCTATACAACATTTATATTTTGCGTGTAGGCGGAGATTTTATGTCTGGGCGCTTTTTTGCTGTTATTATATTTATATCGGCTATTATATTAATAGAGTTGAAAATAGATTTGCAAAAAATATTCAAAGTTGTAATGACGATATTATTAATTACAATTTGTTTGCCAAACAATAATATTTTGAGTGATGCGTCATATCCGACAAGTGGGATTCCTGTTTCTGGCATTGCAGACGAAAGAAGTTTTTATTATCAATTTACTGGTTTGTTGAATGCAGTGCGTCAGAATGGTGAGTTAACATTTAACAGGCATCCAGGGAAACAAAGAGCGTTAATTGATTTATATTCTGGCAACAGTGTTGTTGTAATTGGAAATATTGGTTTTTATGGTTTGACAGTTGGGGCCGATATTCATGTTGTAGATGGTCTTGCTTTGGGGGACGCCTTATTTAGCAGGTTGCCGATAGTCTATAAGCCTTCCTGGCGTATAGGACATTTAGGAAGAATGTTTCCAGATGGTTATTTGGAAACTATTGAAAGTGGCGAAAATGTAATAGCAGATAAAAATTTGGCTGAATATTATGATGTTTTACATAATATTATCAGTGGCGATTTGTTTTCTAAAGAACGCTTTAAGCAAATTATAGATATGAATTTGGGTAAATATGATTATTTGATAGATAAAGATTTTTATCGTGGATATGTTGCTGAAAAACAAATGAGTATAGCGGACTTTTCTAAACCAATTACGGTTGGTGATATCTGGAATAATCCTAATGCCTGGATTTTGGATAAAAATGGTGTGGAAATTGTTCTTGATAAAATAAGCTATAACCAGAAGATAAGTTTCTTTGCCGATAACAATGATGAATATTGGTTGTTGCTTGAAAATGATGGAGAAATTATTTACAGGGAGAATAAAGGAACGGTTGAAGGTGTTGGAATGCAGCAGCGAGAAGTCATTTTGCCGAAAGATATTGCTGCACTTGGTTACGATACTATAAATATTATTCCATATGGTGGTGATGGCAGTTATAGTGTTGGATATTTGCAGTTAAACTGAGTTTGGTTAAATTAATATTTAAGGAGTTGTGGAAACATGACTCCTTTTTGTATGTAAAAGTATCTGATGTTTAAGGAATTTGCTTGCGGAAAAAATATGGAGTTTTTGACAAATATATGACTTTAAGATTTTTACTCAAACATTAAAGTTATTCGTTTCAAGTGTATTAAAATGGTATTGTAAAAAGTTGGCAGATAATAAAGTTTGAGTTTATTTTTAAACAAAGCAATAATACTATATAAGTTTTAAAAATGCCTGTGTTTGTTTTACAAAAAAATTTTAGGGGGCTGTTAAAATGTTTAATGCGTCAAATCAATAATTTTATGTGGGAGGGAAAGTGTTAGAAGTGATAAGTGAAGTAATTGCAGCAATAGGCAAGGGGTTAAACGCTGAATTGGGTGATAGTACATATAATGCTTTCTTCTTGCTTGATGCTAATTATAAATGAGGTAGACCATGAACGAATTAGAATTTATAGAAAAATTGGAACAAGCGAAAATCGACTTTAAGCCTGTTTACAATAAACACTTTATGCATTAATGAGCAGAGCGGCAATAGCTAAACCGCTGGTTATGCCAACCTATGCTGAGCGGTTTGGGCGGCGAAATAGATAAAGAAAAGGTGTGTTGACAGTTTTTATGACTGTTTGCGCACCTTTTTTTGTTAAAGGCAAAAAAAGTTATAAATCTTTGTCACAAATCGCTTTTTTCTTCTATGTTTAATAGTAGAAGGAGTTGGTGATTATGAAAAATGTTAAAAAAACGGCGCTCTTAAATCATCTAAAGTTTGCCAGAGAGTTAGCGAAATTAGGAATAACACAGGAAGAATTTGCGGAAGAAATATATATTTCAGATAGATATGTGCGCAAATTACTGAAAAGTGATAAAAATGTATCTATATCATTGGTCTATAATATAAGTCGTCAGTTTGGTAGTTCCATTGAGGATTTGCTGGTTATTAAAGAAGATGAAGATTATTAAAGACAAAGTTTTTCTTGAAAATAATCTTTAAAATATACCTGTTTGTTGCCAAAGCTTGGTCGTTTTCCCTGTTTCTGTATCATATAATTGCCGTTGGTTTGAATGTTTTGCATAAACACACTAAAGCAACTTTGTATGATACAAAGAAAAACCCTTATCAAGTCTAACTTGATAAGGGTTTGTGGCGGAATGGGCGGGATTCGAACCCGCGTGCCGCTCATCACGGCAACACGATTTCCAGTCGTGCTCGTTATGACCACTTCGATACCATTCCAAAGTGCTTTTTTCATCAGCTTTATTATTATATTACAAAAAAGCTTTTTTGACAAGCCCTTTTTGCAATTTTTTTTGAAAAAATTACAAATTTTTTTTTGTGGAACAGAAGGCAATATAAAAAAGTTTGTTGTGACTAATATTTTTTTGGAAAAGATATTGACATGGCAGGCAAAATATGTTAACATATCTATGTTAAAGGTGTTAGGTATTGCTAACGCCTTGTTTAAGGTCATGGTGTTAGTAGTATCTAACCAGTTGCTCTGGTCAATTTGATTGTTGGAGGTGTGTTTATGCCAATTACTCTAGCTGATAAAGGACAGCAGTATATTGTGCAGCGAATTTGTGGACAGGACGAGGTGCGCCGTCATTTGGAAAATCTGGGTGTGGCTGTTGGGGCATTAATTACTGTTGTGGCCGAAAGCCCTGCCGGTTTGATTATTAATGCCAGGGGTACCCGTTTGGCTTTGGATATGGCGCTGGCCAGACGTATTATGATTTGAGAATTGATTTTATAAGGAGGTTAAAATTGATGAAAACATTGGATTGTGTACGCCCTGGTGAGAGTGTGACCGTGCAGCGTTTGCAGGGACAAGGGCCGGTGAAGCATCGCATTATGGATATGGGTATCACAAAGGGGACAATTATAACTGTACGCAAAGTGGCGCCGCTGGGTGATCCGCTGGAGATTAATTTGCGTAATTATGAACTTTCTATCCGCAAGGAAGACGCCAAAATGGTTGAAGTGCAGTAATTTTACTTAATATTTGAGTGAATTTAGCAGATAAACCGCATATTTTTTGCGACTTGTCTGCATATCTTTAGATTGTATGTTAGTGTTTTCTAACCAATAAAGGAGGAGTAAAAATGGGCTTAAAGATTGCCTTAGCCGGCAACCCAAATTGTGGCAAAACAACAATTTTTAATGCGCTTACCGGCAGTTCGCAGTATGTTGGGAACTGGCCGGGCGTAACTGTGGAGAAAAAAGACGGACGACTGCGCGGTCATGCCGATGTAATTATTCAGGATTTGCCGGGCATTTATTCGCTTTCGCCATATACGCTTGAGGAGGTTGTGACGCGTAATTTTTTGCTGAATGAGTCTCCTGATGTTGTTATTAATATTGTTGACGCCTCCAATCTGGAACGCAATCTTTATTTGACAACCCAGTTGTTGGAACTTGGTATTCCCATTGTTATCGCTTTGAATATGATAGACGTTGTGCGCAAACGTGGGGATATAATTTCTGCAGACAAGCTGCAAAAAGCTTTGGGCTGCCCGGTTGTTGAAACATCTGCGGTCAATGCCGAAGGTCTGCAACAGGTTGTGGATAAGGCCTGTGCTATTGCCGAACAGAAACAACTTGCTGAAATGCCGGTTACATTTGTGGCCGAGGTTGAAAAAACGCTGTCCGAAATTTCGGAGCGGTTGACGGTTCCAAATCCGGCCAGTCAGCGTTGGTTCGCCGTTAAGGTTTTTGAGCGTGATGAGAAAATTTTGGAACAGCTGAGTTTGCCTGATGCGCAGAAACAGGAATTGGAAAAGCTGATTGCTGCCTGTGAGGAAAGTCTGGACGATGACAGCGAAAGCATTATCACTAATGAACGCTATGAATACATAACGAAAATCCTGAATACGGTTGCTAACAAACAACATGCCGCTGGGGAACTGACGTTTTCTGACAGAATTGATAAGATTGTGACTAACCGCGTGCTGGCGCTGCCAATTTTTGCGGTCATAATGTTCATTATTTATTACGTTTCTATAACCTCGGTGGGGAGTATACTGACGGATTGGGCCAATGACGGTGTTTTTGGTGATGGTTGGCATCTTTTGGGCATTGGTTCCTCTGATTATGCAGCGGCCGCAGAAATCGATTCTGATGCTAATCCGGTCGAGTTTGGCGTTTGGGTGCCTGGTATTCCTGTTTTGCTGGAAGGTGTTCTGGAGGCCGTGAACTGTGCAGATTGGCTGAAATCGCTGGTTCTGGACGGTATCGTGGCCGGTGTTGGCGCTGTGCTGGGCTTCCTGCCGCAAATCATGGTGCTGTTTATTTTCCTGGGAATTTTGGAGGATTGCGGTTATATGGCAAGGGTTGCTTTTATTATGGATAGAATTTTCCGCCGTTTTGGACTTTCCGGTAAAAGCTTTATCCCAATGTTGGTGGCAACCGGTTGCGGCGTACCCGGTGTAATGGCCACACGTACCATTGAAAAGGAAGCCGACCGTAAAATTGCTATCGTGACCACCACATTTATGCCATGCAGCGCCAAACTGCCGATTATTGCGCTGATTGCCGGCGCTTTGTTTGCGGAATCTGGTTGGGTGGCTCCGGTTTGCTATTTTATTGGCATTGCGGCAATTATTGTATCAGGCATTATTTTGAAAAAAATGCATTTCTTTGCTGGCGAGCCTTCTCCGTTTGTTATGGAACTGCCCAGCTATCATATGCCGCGAGTAAAAAGCGTTTTGCTGCATATGTGGGACAGAGCAAAATCTTTCGTGCGCAAAGCCGGAACCATCATTTTGCTTTCTTCTATCGTAATCTGGTTCTTGAGCAGTTATAACTTTTCTATGCAGTCGGTTGAAACGCAAGATTCCATGCTGGCTGATGTAGGCCGTACCGTAGCGCCGGTGTTTGCGCCGCTGGGCTGGGGTGAGCAATGGGAGGCGGCCGTAGGTACTGTCACCGGTTTGATAGCCAAGGAAAATGTGGTTTCCACTTTCGGTTCGCTTTATGCCGGTTTGGACGAGGTTTCTGAGGACGGCAACGAATTTTGGTCGGTTGTGGCTGCGCAATATACGCCACTGGCTGCTTTCTCGTTTATGTTGTTTAATCTGCTGTGTGCGCCCTGTTTTGCGGCCATTGGGGCTATTCGGCGTGAGATAGGTTCTGTGCGCTGGACTGCCTTTGCCGTAGGTTATCAGTGTTTGTTGGCCTATGCCGCGGCTATGGTGTTCTATCAGCTGGGCAGTGTTCTGAACGGCGGTGGTTTTGGTGTTATGACGGTTATCAGTTTGATTGTACTGTTTGTGTTCCTGTGCCTGCTTTTCCGGCCGGAACATAAACAAAAGCAAGCCAATATTCATTCGGCTGCGCTTGAAAATTAGTCTATGGGGGTGTTTTTATGGGTACTTTTGTTGTGGCAGTGTTGGTGTTTGGCGGTTCTGCTCTGATTTGCCGCAGTTTGTGGCGGCAGCATAGAATGGCCAAAACCAGCGGCACGGTTATGTGTGGTGGGGGCTGCGGCAGTTGCCCGGGTTGTGCGGCAAAAAATAAGCGCTGATTTGGCGGCCGGAACTTGCAAATTGGAATTGACGGTGCTATAATAATAAAAAATTTATTAAAATAAAAAGGCAGGTTTAATTTATGCTGCATAGAGTAAGGTTATTTGATTCGCACTGTCATTTAGATGACGCTAAACTGGCCGGTGACCTGGCTGAGGTTCTGGCGCGCGCGGAGCAAAACGGTTTGATTGGCATGGCTACGATTGGCTGCGATTTACGTTCATCATTGTTTGCGTTGCATTTGGCTGAAAAATATCCGCAGATAACCTGCGCTGTGGGGGTACACCCGTCAGACTCCAAAGACTTGGATGCCAAGGGGTTTGCCGAGTTGGCCGAGTTGGCGGCGGCACCTGAAGCCAGGGCAGTTGGTGAAATTGGTTTGGATTATTACTGGGATTCCACGCCGCGTGATGTGCAGCGTAAATGGTTTGTGGAACAAATTCATCTGGCTAAGGATTTGCATAAGCCGATTGTTATTCATGACCGTGAAGCGCATGGTGATTTGTTTAATATTGTGCGGCAGGAGAAGGCTGGTGAGTTTGGCGGTATTATGCATTGCTTTTCTGGCAGCTGGGAGTTGGCCAAGGAGGCTCTGCGCATGAATTTTTACATTTCCATTGCTGGTCCGGTTACTTATAAAAATGCGCGGCAATTACCGGAGGTAGTGCAAAATTGCCCCTTGGACAGGTTGCTGATTGAAACAGACAGTCCTTATTTAACGCCGGA
Organism: Bacillota bacterium; assembly: GCA_021771915.1. Taxonomy (GTDB): domain Bacteria; phylum Bacillota; class Dehalobacteriia; order UBA4068; family UBA4997; genus Avidehalobacter. The sequence continues at coordinate 22,964 of JAETNY010000016.1, read as the reverse complement.
GCCGCGTCGTGGCAAGGTTAATGAACCGGCCAATGTTTTCTTTGTGGCGGAGAAAGTGGCCGCATTGCGTGGTATGGATATTGAAGAAATTGCTGAAATTACTACTGCTAATGCTTGTAAATTTTATGGTATATCTTTGAATTAAACAACATAATTGGCAAATTATAGCGTGTTTGGCATTAAATATGCTGAAACACGCTATTTAATTACTAAAAAAAATCTTGTAAATTTTTGGTATATTTTGATTTGTCATGCTTATTAACTGGCTCAAAAAGGCTTTATACGGCGGCTGTACCACATTTCATGATGTTTTGGGTATAAATTTGACAAAAGGTGCATAATGGAGTACAATTATAGCAGGAAATAGCGATAAATAGGGATTAGGTGGTTTTTTGATAAGGAAATCAGTGCGATTATATAGTCGTTGTGGGGAATTGTCCGGTTAATCTGCCGCCAATTTGCCAGCTGCCGAAAACCAGGAAAGGGGGGCACGACAGCTTGAAAAATATCAAAATGAAGAAAATCAGACCGATACCATTTCTCGTTATCTTTTTGCTGTTGATGAGTTTTGCCGTTGCTGCCTACGCTTTTAGCGAAAAAGAAGTGGAGATTATTGATAATGGCCGGGTTAATGTAATCAGCACACATGCGGCCACTGTGGGCGACCTTTTGGAAGAACGCGGAATTAAGCTGATTGATGCAGATGAGGTTGTGCCGGGGGTTGATACCAGCCTGACTAACTGTGGGCGTGTGATTATTCATCGTGCTTTTTCGGTGACGGTAACGGCCGATTTTGCTACTAACTCTTATCAAACTCAGCCGGTTACTGTGGCCGAGTTTTTGGCGGCCAACAATATTGAGGTGGGGCAATATGACTGGGTTACACCAGCTTTAGATTCTATGGTTGATGAATACGTGCCGGTTGTTGTCAGCCGTATTACTTATCGGCAGACACAAACTACTCAGCCGATTGAGCCAAAAACCGTGCGCAAAGAGGATTCATCACTAAATTCTGGCCAGAGTAAGGTTGTAACAGCCGGTAAACCTGGCGTGTTAACAATTACCAATTTGGTAACCTACAAGGACGGCGAGGCGATTGCCAGGCAAGAGCTTAACCGAACCGTAACTGTTGCGGCGCAGGACGAGGTTTTGGCCGTGGGAACGCGTCAGGTTATCAGCCGTGGCGGTAAGACCTATGCTTATAAAGATGTTATGGCTATGAGTGCAACGGCTTATACGCATACTGGCAATAAAACATACACCGGTACCACGCCGCGCGCCGGTTATACGGTGGCGGTTGACCCCAAAGTTATTCCACTGGGTACCAAGTTGTATGTAGATGGTTATGGTTATGCCAAGGCGGAGGATATTGGCAGTGCTATTACCGGCCGCAAGATTGACCTGTTTTTTAACAGTGAGAAAGAGTGTACGGATTGGGGTGTGCGCACTGTTAGAGTCTATATTTTGGAATAACAGCGTTTTCTGTAAAGCCGGGAGGAATTTTCCCCCGGCTTTAATTAAGCTTATATGGGAATAAGTAAAAAAAATCTCTTAAAAAGCAGGAAATTCCTGGTTGAAGTAGAAATATAAAAAAGTATTGATTTTAATTGAAATTTTTCATAAGCGTTTTAAATTGCTTAAATTGCTTAAATCGCTTATATCTTGGGCGGCTTGTTTCAAGCTTGCTCTGTATATAGTGTTCTGCCCGGTTCTTACAAAATATCATAAATGTTGGCAGAGTATATGGTTGGAGGTAGACATAATTTGGGTAAGTATATTTCTCCAATTATAACCAGTATGTTGATTGGTAGTGTACTTTGGGTCATTGATAGCATTATATTTGCCTTAGGCATGACCAGCGTTTCAATTAGCGGCGCCCTGTTTACAGAGGTGTCTATTCTGCGTTTATCATTGCGTGTGCTGGTTTTTTTGGTGTGCCTGTTGCTTGGCGTATATACTGGTTATAAGGCTTCAACAAAGGTGATTTCACCGATGACCGGTTTTGAGCCGGACGCTCTTTTCACAGATGAAAGATATTTAGATGCTTCAAAGGATAAAAGTTTTAGTGGTGATGATACTCTGCGTGGTTTGAGTTACGTGGAGAATATTAACAAAAACCCTGATATTGATATTGCTAACCGGCCGATTTATTACAGCGACCAGATTAAAAAAGCATTATCAAGTAAGGTTAAAGAGGGGCATGTGACACATTCTGCCTCGCCAGCCGCTCAGAAGCGGTCTGATAATCTGTTGACGGAGCGTTTTCAGACTATTCAGACTACGGAGGCCATGCTGCTTTGGCAATATTGCGGCCGTATGGGTGGGGCGCTGAAATTAAGCGTTGATGAACTTAGCGCTATTCGTACCTTGTGTTATTGCTATGATGTAGGGCGGTTTGTCAGTGGGGCAACCTATGAAAATCATGCTCAGTTTGGCGCTGATATTATTGCAACCGTGCCAGAGTTAGCGCCTGCCGCTTCTTTAGTATATTCACATCATGAAAAATGGGACGGCAGCGGCCCATATCATATGTCTGGTTTGGATATTCCGCTGGGCAGCCGTATTTTTGCGGTAGCTTGGGTTTATAATGCTTTTACCAAGCCTTATGGTGCCTGGCGACTTTCCCCTGAAGATGCTTTGGATATGTTGCAAATGTATGCCGGTACTGCGCTGGATCCGGAATTGGTGGCGGTGTTCACTGGTTTAGTGGGGCAGCGCCGTATGATTAGCGAGGGTGTTTTGGAAAGTGCCTGATTTATTTTTGCTAATGTAAATAAAACCTGGAGTTTTATGACTCCAGGTTAATTTTTTATGGTCATGCAGTCAATTAATTGTAAGATTACAGACTGCTGTCTTTCATTTAATTTTGTCCAGCGTTTCAAAAGTTCGTGCTGTGGTTTGGTAAGCGCTACTGGTGTATTGTTTTCGGCAAACAGCTGGGATAAGGTTATACCAAAGGCAAGACAAATTTTTTCCAGCGAGGGGACAGTTGGAAAAATATTTTTGCGATACCAGGAGGATATTGTGGATTGCGGCAAACCAGAGCGTTCCGCCAGCTGATATTCCGTCCAGCCTCTGGCTTCGCGGTTAGCTGAAATGACATCTAGAATTTTTTTCAATGGTTTTGTCACCTCTACTTTTATTCTTCGTTAATTATACTTGTAAAAAGCGTTGATTTTTAATAATTATTTTCGTATAATAATAACGATATATAAAAGTATTGGGGGCATACAAATGAATGTTACGTTTTGTGGCAATAGACATATAAATGAGCCTGATAAAATTATCAAATGGCTTAATGATGTTTTGCCGGTGCTTATTGACAGTGGTGCCAATAAATTTTACCTGGGCAATTATGGCGATTTTGATTATTTGGCGGCTCTGGCACTTAAGTTTCAGAAAAAGGTACATAAAAATATTAATTCAATATTAGTTTTGGCTTATCCCGAAAAAAAATTTGAACTTTCTTTGTATGACCAGGTTGTTTATCCACCTATTGATGATTTTGAGGAAACAGGGCCAGTACAGCCTGGTCAGGAAATTATAAAATGCAATCATTTTATGATTACTAAAAGTGACATAGTGATTTCCGGTGTTATTCGTAATGTTGGCAAGCCAGCTCAAACTTTGGCTTATGCTCAAAAGCAAAATAAAGTTATTTTACAATATCCATTTTATACAATAATGTAAAATTTTATTCCTGATTGAATAAATAAACTGCGAGGAAGTTATCCTCGCAGTTATGATTTAGTTTGAGTTGTTTTATTGATTGCTATTGTTGTTGGTGGTTGGTGTTTCTTGATTTTCATTATTTACCGCCGTATTACTTTCAACAGTATATTGGCGTTCATAGTCCTGATTAATAACCGCATTGGTAATTGCTTCATTTAAATAGTTGTTGTAATTTTCAGAACGCTGCAAACCCAACTGCTGCTCAATAATAGACTCACGCACGTTTTGCCAGCCAGTGTTTTTGTCCAACAGCTTAATCAGATGATAACCAAAACTGGTGCGAACCGGTTCGGCAGAAACCTGGTTAATCTCGCTTAAAGCAAAGGCGGCCTCCGTAAATTCCGGTACATAGGGGCTGGCGTTTTTGGTAACATATTGTCCCAAATCACCGCCGGTGGCTTTGGTGCTGTCTGTATTATACTGGGCGGCTATATCCTCAAAAGTTTTCTCGCCGTTATTTATCTGCGCCAGAACATCATTGGCCGTTTGTTGTGCCGCCGCCCAGGCAGCGTCGTCGTTACCCTCGGGGGTAATCAAAATATGCGCAAATTTGAAAGTATCATAATCGGTCGGGTTAGCGTTATAAATTGCCTCAATTTCCGCGTCGGTCATGGTGATATTCTGATTGACATGTTCGTAAAGCGCTTCAGAAAGCAACTGATATTCCAAAATCCATTTTACGTCATTTTCCGTAAGCTGGTAGGTGGTCAGCCATTCCTGCCAGGCCGCGTCATCAGCGAAATAGTTTTTTTCAGCCTGCAAGTTTTCGGTTAATACAGTTTCGTCTGCGGTTAAGCCGGCCTCTTTGGCCAAAGAGCGTACCACGGCGATTTCCTTAACAATATCAACGCCCTGTTCTTCAATCAGGCTCAGATATTGGCCGCCAGTTTCCGGGTCATCAATATTAATGCCATAGCTGGTCAGATAATCCTTGCCGTAATTGATATAATAGTTCAAAACTCCCTGCGGAACGGCCACATCATTTATGACCATGGCTGCTTTATCCTTTGAGCCGGAGCAGCCGGCCAGTGACAGTGCGGCCAGCAAAATCATCGCTGCCAGCAGAATTGATTTAATTTTTTTGCCGGTCAGGTTTAATTTTAAGTTCAAGTTTAATTCCTCCCATTTGTTTGCTTTTTTAAGCTTGTTAAGTGTTATACTTTACTAATTTTACTATTTTTTATTAATTAATGCAAGCAGTTTGTTCAAAAATGCGGAAATTTCCTTTAAGCGCGGCTCATCGTCCTGATTTTGCAGCTGTAATTTGATTAAAAGCTGCTTTTGACCGCTGAATTTAAGTTTACGCCCAAATTCCTGGCTAAGTTGCAGCATCGCCGGTCCATTAAAAGGATTATGCTCGCCGAAGTTCAGGGTCAGCATATTACGAGGAGCCAGCAGGGCATTAATTCGTAGTGCCTGAGCCAGATTGCGGATTTGCAGAATTTTGAACAGGTTATAGACGGGCTGCGGCGGTTGACCAAAACGGTCTTGCAATTCATTTTGCAGCAGCACACTTTCTGCCTGACTGCGGCAGCCGGAAATGCGGTTATAAATTTCAAATTTAAGGTTAGTTTCCGGGATATAACTTTCTGGAATAAAAGCGCTGATACCCAAATCCAGCTTTAATTCAATGTTCATATTGGTGTCTGCTGTTTCGCCCAGACCCTGTTCAATGGCTTCATTAACCAGCTTGCAGTAGAGGTCAAAGCCGACGGCTGCAATATGGCCGTGCTGTTCCGGGCCCAGCAAATTGCCGGCGCCGCGGATTTCCAAATCACGCATGGCAACTTTAAAGCCGGCGCCCAGCTGCGTAAAGTCACGGATAGCTGCCAGCCGTTTGCGTGCATCGTCCGCCAGCGTCTTGTCCGGCTGATAGGTAAAATAAGCGAATGCCTGCCGCTTGGAGCGTCCCACGCGGCCGCGCAGCTGATAAAGTTGAGCCAGACCAAAGTTTTCCGCATTTTCTACAATCAGCGTGTTGACGTTGGGAATATCCAAACCGGCTTCAGCAATGGTGGTACAGAGTAAAATATCGCCGTCGCCGGCCAGAAAATCCGTCATTACCGGGTTTAGCTGGGTTTCTGTCATTTGACCGTGCGCCATGAGAATTTTAGCCTGTGGCACCAGCTGTTGCAGTTTGGCCTTTTTTTCTTCAATATTGCGTACACTGTTAAAAATGTAATAAACTTGCCCCTGGCGCGCCAGTTCGCGCTCAATGGCGTTTTTCAGCAGCCGGGGGTGGTGTTCCGTAACAAAAGTTTGCACCGGTAAACGTTCCTTGGGCGGTGTGTTGATAACGCTCATATCACGCATACCAACCAGCGACATATGCAGGGTGCGTGGGATAGGAGTGGCGGAGAGGGTCAGCACGTCAATATTGCCGCGCATTTGTTTGATACGCTCCTTGTGCGCTACGCCGAAACGCTGTTCTTCATCGACAATCAGCAGTCCGAGGTCGGCAAATTTGATATCTTTGGAAAGCAGACGGTGGGTGCCGATTAGAATTTCCAGTCCGCCAGCTGCGGCCGCGGCCATGGTTTCTTTTTGCTTTTTGGCGTTGACAAAGCGGCTTAAAAGTCCGATTTTGACCGGATAATTGGCAAAACGCTGGCTGAAAGTGTTAAAATGCTGTTCTGCCAGCAGGGTGGTCGGCGCCAGCAGCGCCACCTGTTTACCGTCCTGCAATGCCTTAAAAGCGGCGCGCATGGCTAATTCCGTTTTGCCGTAGCCTACATCGCCGCAGAGTAAGCGGTCCATGGGGCGGCTGCTTTCCATGTCGCGTTTAATCTCCGTCAGGGCTTGCAGCTGACCGGTAGTTTCTTCATATTCAAATTCGTCCTCAAATTCGCGCTGCCAGGCGGTGTCTGGAGAAAAGGCATAGCCCTGCGCCTTTTGGCGTTGCGCGTAAAGTTGCAAAAGTTCCTCCGCCATATCCTGCACAGATGCTTTAACCTTGGCTTTAACGCGTTCCCAGCGGTTGCTGCCCAGACGGTCAAGCTTGGGTGCTGTGGCATTGCTGCCGATATATTTTTGCACCAGATGCATTTGTTCAGCCGGGATAAACAGCTTATCCCCAGCTGCATATTCAATTTTCAGATAGTCGGCGGTAACTCCGTCGGCGGTTACTCTTTCAATGCCTGTGAAAAGGCCGACGCCATGGTTGGTATGAACAATGTAGTCGCCGGGCTTCAACTCAACAAAGGTGCTGATATCCGTTTCCTTATTGCTGCGTGCCTGGCGCTGGGTTTTGGCGGCCTGACCAAGCAATTCTTTTTCCGTAATCACAGTCAGCCGCCCAGCCGGATATTCAAAACCGCTGGCCAGCGCACAAACGCCGATTGCGGCCTGGGGATAGTCATATTCACTTAAAATGGCGCGCAAACGCTCGGCGCGCAGTTGAGAACTGGCGCAAAAAAAGATGTGCCAGCCGTTTTGCCGCCATTTTTGCAAATCCTGATTGAATAGAGGCATTTGCCCGGTATAAGACGGTAATTCCAGCGCCTGCAACTCAATGTGTTGCTGCTGCCTTATAGCGGAACGCTGCGGCAGGGTAGTAAAGCCGGTATGCGCCTGGCGGTTAATCTGCTCAATAACCTGTTCCGCTGGCAGATAGTTGCCCAAAACCGTTTGCAGCTGTTGTCTGGTCAGTCGTTTGGCGTCCAGCAGGTCGTCAAAATAAAGCTGGCGTTCTTTTTCGGCGTCCAGCAGACTTTTTTCACAGAGCGCCGGCTCCAGAATAAGCAGCGGTGCATCTGACGGCAGATAAGAGAGCAGCATTTCACCGTTTTGTTGGTGGGCGGTCTGGCAGGGATATAACTCCAGAGTTTGTGTGCAGGCTTCAGCGGAACGCTGTGTGTCCGGGTCAAAATAACGGATTGATTCGATTTCCCGGTCGAAAAAATCCAGACGCACCGGTCGGCTCCAGCCAATCGGAAAAATATCCGCAATACCGCCGCGGCAGGCAAAAGCGCCTGGTGCGTCAATCATGGCTTCACGCTGATAGCCCAAATCCACTAAGCGGCGCGCTAATTCGTCAATTTCTAATTCTACGCCCGGGCGTAACAACAAGCGTTCCTCCTGAAAGGCCGTTTTGTTCTGAAACTTGCCTAAAAGAGATTCGGCCGGGGTGACGATAAAAGCCGGCTCATTCTGTACCAGGGCGGAGAGCGCCTGCAAGCGCTCGGCAATTACCTCGGCTTCAGGCTGAAAATCTGTCAGAGGGGATATTTCCAGCGGTGGTAGCAGAAATATTGGCGCTTCCGGCAACAGGGCTTTCAGATTGTGTGCAAAGGCGGCGGCGCTTTCCATTTCAGGCGCCAACAGACAGAGGCTTTGGGCGCGCTGTTGAAAAAGATTGGCCGCAGCGGCCGCCAGCAAACCAGCAGGCAGACCAACCGCAAAAGGGGCGCGATTGGCCTGATATTGGAACAGGCTGTTAATGGAATTGTCATTTTTTAAGGTGTTTAATAAATCCTGTTGCAGCATTAGGTTATTTTCCTTCTTTTTTGTTTGTCTTATCCAAACCATTAAACTCATTCATGGCGGCGTTTATGCCTTTTTCCAGCCAGCAGATGGTGGCGTCGGCAACATCGCGCACGGCAGGGCGCAAAAGTTCCTTTTCTTCCTCGCTGAAGCTGCCTAAGACATAATTGACCGTATCACCATACAGGGGGTGGTTTATGCCGATTTTACAGCGGCTTATCTGATTATCGTTGCCCAAGTGAGCAATGATATCCCTGATACCGTTATGGCCGCCAGCCGAGCCTTTTTGGCGCAGACGCAGCTGACCACACGGCAAATCCATGTCGTCAAACAGGATTAAAATGTTCTCATGTGGGATTTTATAGAAATCCACGGCGGCCTGTACGGCCTGACCGCTTCTGTTCATAAAGGTCTGTGGTTTCAACAACAGCAGCTTCTGGCCGTGATAATGCCCTTCGGCCGTCTGGGCGAAAAATTTGTTTTTGTTAAACTCCAATCCCAGCTTATCCGCCAGGTAATTAATGGCGATAAAGCCCAGGTTGTGTCGGGAATTTTGATATTCAGCGCCCGGATTGCCCAGGCCGACGATTAACTTCATTAATATAGATACTCCTTAAATGTTAAAATATTTATAAATCGGTTAAAAAAATATACGTAGATTATTTTAACACAAAATGGCGGCTGGTTAAAGACTTTCGGCAAAAAAATTTTCCTGATATTATGCTCGATATTTCTGGTATATTATGTCGGGTTTAGCATATTAATTTAGCAGCAGAAAAAGCATGCAAAGAAAAAGACGGGAGCGTGAATAAAATGTTAACCCCACAAAATAATAATCAAGCTGAAAAGCAAAATAAACTTTATAAACTGGATAAAGAAATTTTTCGGGCGTTGGCTGATGAAAGTTCTGATGAGGCTGCGACTGGCCGCCGTATTGTCCGTACGGCGGACGCTGCTTCTGAAGCTGTTTCTAATGAAGTAAACGCTATGTACCTGTTGGATATGCCGGTTTTCAGTATTAATGAGGCCGAGGCCATCGGCGTGGTGAAAAATATTATTATTGACCCAGTGGAGAAATGCCTGCTGGCTTTGGCGGTGGATAAACGCGGCTGGTATCATGATGTGCGCGTAATTCCGGCGGCCAAGATACGCAGTATCGGCGAGGACGTCATCAATATTGATGAAAAGCAGTCGGCCAAGCGGACGGTTAATCTGCCGCGCATTGTTGAGTATATGCATAAGCCATGCGGACTGGTTGGTAATCGTATTATCAGCGACGAGGGGCAGATGCTGGGTAAGGTGGAGCGCTTTTTCCTGGCCAGGGATACCGGGCGGATTAGCAAGCTGGAGATATCCGGTGGTATTGCCGGCAGTGTGTTTGGCGGTTTCTTGGGCGGTCGTGTGGCCGTGCCGGCTAGCTTTATCATTACTATTGGCGCTGATGCCGTGGTGGTTGATAGAAGTTGTCTGGAGCATTTGCAGGTTAATGCCGGGGTTTTACAGGTGAATTTTGCGGCTGCCAGAGATAAAGCGGCGGATATCTGGCAGCAGACTGTTGTGAATACCCAGCGTTTTGGGCGCGGTGTGTTGCAGCATATTAATGAAGCCAATGAAGCGCGGCGACAGAGCCGTAATAATCGCCAGCAGAATTTGGAGAACGCCGCAGAAATGCCGGAAATTCTGCCGGAACTGGCGGCTAATGAACTTGTAGGCAGTTAAATCGCCGCAGGCGTTAAAATAATTTAAATAAATTGCCGAAAATAATTGACAGTTCCCACTATTGACCTGTATAATAAGCACAAAATTCAAAAATTATGCCGCCTGATAGTATGCACAGCGTCAATAGTGGGCAAACTGACAGTATAAAAAATGCTGGAGGTTTGATGTCCTTATGAGGCGATTTTGGTTTGTGGTATCCTTGATTTTAGTATTTGTGTTTACGGCTTCGGCCTCATACATTTACTTTGCATTGGCTGATAGCCCTAAAGAGGTGGACGAGCCCTATATGGCGCTTGGTACGCCGGTTACCCAGCTGGCGACTGAGGTTAAAACTGTTTTGCCAGAGGTTCAGTTGACTATTCGCGAAACCTATCCGGCTTGCGGCCATACTCAGGAGGAGATTGTTAAAGCTGCGGAAAGTGATATGCTGGGGCTTGCTTTTGATGAATTGGCGCTGGCTGGCTGGTCTGTGGCTCAGATTGGTGAACAGCGGCTGCTGCTGGAGCGAGAGCAGGAGGGACTTTGCCCGGAAGAAGCAGCTCAAAGGCTGCTTTGTCAGACGGAACGCGGTTTGGCGGTTTATGAGGGCAATTTACAGCATACCGGGCAGTTGCTGCTGGAAATGCCGGTGGGTAGCCTGAGTGCGGAATTGCCGCCGGATTTTCTGGCCAGTTTGGCGGCTGGCGGTTATCAGCTTGCTTCACAAAGCGAGTTGGACGAGTTGTTGGAAAGTCTGGACGAGTTAATTGGTTAAGAAATTTTGCTGAATAGCAGAGGTGATGAGATGCTGGTTGGCGTATGTGAATATCAGCTTTTTTTGCCCAATGCTCATTCGCTTAAGGAAAAGCGCGCCTTACTGAAGAGTTTGCAGGCGCGTCTGCGTAACAAGTTTCCGGCGGCGGTTTGTGAGGCGGAGCAACAGGAACTTTGGCAGCGTTCCACATTGGGCGTGGCAGTGGTTGGTAATCAGCAGCGGCATGTGGAAAGTATGCTGGCCAGCATAACCGAATTTGTGGAGGATTTCAGTCCGGAGTTGGAATTGCTGGAAATCAGGCAGGATATTTTATAGTTGCAGCTGAATATATAAGTATTATTTTAAATTTGGGTGTGATAAAATTTGACCGAACAGAATAAACAGACCGCTTTTCAAACTTATCAAAATGTCGGGCAGGCGGCGTCAGCGCCAGATTTATGCCACTGGCCGCAGCCAAATGTGGCCGCCTGGGCGGAGCCGGCACTTAACATTGTGCTTTATGAGCCGGAAATTCCGGCCAATACCGGCAACATCTCCAGAACCTGTGTGGTAACTGGTGCAGCGCTACATTTGATTGAGCCTTTGGGTTTTGATATCAGTGAGCGTGCCGTGCGGCGCGCTGGTTTGGATTATTGGCAGAAATTGCAGCTTTATACATACCATAATTGGGAAGATTTTTTGGCGCGCAATCCCGGCGCGGAAATTTTTCTGGCAACCACCAAGGGCAGTGTGCCATATACGGAAATTCAATATCCGCGCGGCGCTTTTCTGGTGTTTGGCAAAGAAACGGCCGGTCTGCCAGAAGAACTGCATCAGGCTTATCCGGAGAACCGTCTGCGTATTCCCATGCGCAGCGAATATCGCTCATTAAACCTTTCTAACGCTGTAGCGGTGGTGCTTTTTGAAGCACTACGGCAGCAGGGTTTTCCGGATTTGCTGTAAGCAGGGTGAGTCTATGAATAAACAGGAGTTTATAACGCTGGCCGGGCCAGCGGCGGCCGAATTAATTGAGAAAAAGTCGCGTTTTATTGGTTATGCATCGCCGGTAGCTGACGAGGCGGCGGCTATGGATTTTTTGCAGGGAATTCGCAGCCGTCATCGTGACGCAACCCATAACTGTTACGCTTATCAGGCTGGAGAAAATGACCAGTTTCAACGCTCCAGTGATGACGGCGAGCCCTCTGGTACGGCTGGCCGGCCGATTTTGGAGGTTATCCGGGGACGCGGCCTGAAAAACACGGCGGTGGTGGTGACGCGTTATTTTGGCGGTATTCTGCTGGGTACAGGCGGTTTGGTGCGCGCTTATTCTGCCGCAGCCAAGGCGGCGCTGGCGGCGGCCGGGTTGGTTAGCTGTGAAAGAGCCGTGCTTTATGCGCTGGCGGTGGATTATACGAATTGGCAGCGTTTGGAGAGTTTTTTGCAAAGTAGTGGCTGTGAGTTGAAAAACACCAGTTTTTCTGACCGGGTAGACGTGCAGTTTGCGGCGCCATTGGTGCTGGCGGCAGGTTTGCCACAGCGTCTGGCCGAGATTTTAGGTAAAGAGCCGCAGATAATGGTTTTAGATGAAAATGCCTGGCTGCAAAAGCCGGTTGGAGAAGTATAATAACATAACTATAATATATGTAAGAATAAATTTTGCTTAATTCGGACATTATATCTCTATGAGGTGATGTGAATGCCGGAAAAAGAGCAAAATGACGGTCGTTCAAGAAAAAGTAAGATGAAGCGGCGAACAGACGGTTGGGAAGCTGCCAAGGCGGAGGTTGCCAGGGAACTTGGGCTTTGGGATAAGGTGCAGGCCGAGGGTTGGGCCAGCCTGACGGCTTCAGAAAGCGGACGTTTGGGTGGTGTGCTTTCAGGGCGTTTTCCCGGCAAGGCTCCGCAGAGGGAGCCAAAAAATCGCAGGAATATTAATAAATCGAGGGATAATCAAGCAAAAACTGAATAATTTGTTGGAATAAACAGCAGCGTTCTCTACCCATTGTGACATCTTTTGCCGGCGCAAAGGATTATAATTTTCACAAGGAAGGAGGGCGTTGCTTTTGGTTTATACCGTTTATGCGGACGTGCTTTGGGCGATTAATTTTCTTTTGGATTTGATAATCTTATGGGCAACGGCTCGCTTTGGTTGTTTTTTTACCAGTTGGTTGCGGTTGTTGCTGGCGGCGGCATTTGGAGCCTTTTATGGCGTTGGTTTGCTGTTTCCGGCTTTGGCACCTCTTTATGTGCTGCCTGTTGTGATTATAGTTTCGGTTTTACTGTTGCTGGTGGCCTTTGGCTTTTTGCCCTGGCGGCGATTTGCCTGGCTGTTTGTCAGCTTTTACTTAATAAGTGCGGCGATGGGTGGTCTGGTTTTGGCGTTGCGCTCACTGTTGGGCTGGGGTCTGGGCGAGCCGGCGGCGGCTGCCTGGCTATTGCCGGCTCTGTTATTGGCTGTCGGAATTGCCCGGCTGGGCATAGGCGGTTTTCGTCAGATGCTGCGCAGGTTCGGCCTGTTAAGCCGGGTAGAAATAAGTTTTGACGGGCAAAAAGTCTGCTTGCCCTGCTTTTTGGATACGGGCAATAATCTGCGCGAACCTTTGCAGCAGCGGCCGGTCATGTTGGCAGAGTTGTCTGCGCTGCGCCGGGTTTTGCCTTCAGAACTTTGGCATCAGCTGACTGAACTTTATCGGAAAGAGGGGGACGAAGCGCGTCCTTATCAGGTTTGGTTGAACTGCCAGAACTTTAGCTGGAGCAAACGTCTGCTGTTACTGCCGTTTAGTTCCGTTGGTGAGAGTCGGGGGCTTTTGATGGGCTTTGTACCGGAAAAGTTGCAGTTTAAGCTGGCTGATGGACGGAATGTGGAATGTGCGCAGGAGGTGGTTTTGGGTATTTCACCGTTGCCCTTGCGTGGTTTGAAAGGTTGCCGGGCTATTATTCACCCAGAGGCGCTTTTGGTGGACGAAGCATTGTTAACGGTCAACCCGGAAGCGGCAGGAGTTACAGAACCGGCAGATTTGCAGTTGTTGCCGGTATCCAGCCGCCAACCGGCTGGCGCATTGATAGAGATTGAAATGGCGTTGGTGGATTTATGTAAAGAAAGGGATTGGGCATGAAGAATTGGAGTAATTTTGGCGTCAGCAAGCAAATTTTTGATTGCCGGGGCGGTCTGCATGCGTTGAAGGGCTTGCTTGGCGCATATTGGAACCGGCTGCTGGGTTTGGATAATCCCAATTTTGGCGAGAGTGAAAGTATATTTTATGTGGGCAGTGGTGAAACTCTGCCGGCGCCGCTTTCGGCCGAGGAGGAGGCCGAGTTAATGCGCAAGCTTTCCGCCGGCGACGTTAGCGTGCGCAGCGCTTTAATTGAACATAACTTACGTTTGGTTGTGTATATTGCTCGCAAGTTTGAAAATACTGGTATTGGCATTGAGGATTTGGCTTCAATTGGCACAATTGGCCTGATTAAGGCAGTTAATACTTTTGAGCCGGAAAAGCGCATTAAGCTTGCCACTTATGCCTCACGTTGTATTGAAAATGAGATTTTGATGTGTTTGCGGCGTAACAGCAAGCTAAAAAGTGAGGTTTCCTTTGACGAGCCGCTGAATATTGATTGGGACGGCAATGAACTGTTACTTTCTGATGTTTTGGGAACGGACGGTGATATAATTTATCGTGAGTTGGAGGAGGAGGTGGATAAAAAATTATTGCGCATGGCGATTGAAAAGCTTTCTGCACGTGAAAAGAAGATTATGGAACTGCGTTTTGGTCTTTTTGGTGGCGAGGCTAAAACCCAAAAGGAGGTGGCTGATTTGCTTGGTATCTCTCAATCTTATATTTCACGTTTGGAAAAGCGTATTTTTAACCGACTGCGCAAGGAAATTACCCGAATGGAATAGGGAAACGTTATTGTTAACATATTATGTAATACTTTGGCATAAAAGGGTAAAATTTGGCTTGGTCAAATTTGTATATTTGCATATCTACCTGGCAATAATTTTTATAAGTCTGAGCGAATTTGCTGGGAGGCGATTTTATTGCGGAAAGTGGAAATATGTGGGGTTAACACGGCCAAGCTGCCCTTGCTGACCAATGAGGAAATGAGAGAACTTTTTGCCCTGGCGCAGTCTGGTGACAAGCCGGCGCGCGATAAGCTTGTGCAGGGCAATCTGCGTCTGGTTCTTTCCATTGTGCAGCGTTTTGGTAATCGTGGTGAAAATCCGGACGATTTATTTCAGGTTGGCTGCATTGGTTTGCTGAAAGCGATTGATAATTTTGATTTAAGTTTAAATGTTCGTTTTTCAACTTATGCGGTGCCGATGATAATTGGTGAAATTCGCCGTTATCTAAGAGATAATAATGCTATTCGGGTTAGCCGCTCCGTTAGAGATGTGGCTTATAAGGCTTTGACGGCCAGAGATGAGTTGGCGGCGCAGAAAGGGGTGGAGCCAAAAATTCAGGAGATTGCGGAGCGTTTATCATTGCCGGCTTCTCAGGTTGTTTTTGCCCTGGACGCGATTGCCGAGCCGGTTTCATTGTTTGAGCCGATTTATAATGACGGCGGAGACCCTATCTATGTGGTTGATCAGGTTAAAGATGAGCGAGAGAATGACCAGCGCTGGACGGAGGAGTTGAGTATATCTACTGCTTTGGGCTGCCTGAATGAACGGGAACAAAGAATTATTAATTTGCGTTTTTTTGTGGGTAAAACGCAAATGGAGGTGGCCGATGAGATTGGTATTAGTCAGGCACAGGTTAGTCGTCTGGAGAAGAATGCATTACTGCATCTGCGCAAATATGTTTGATGTTCATATAAGATATTTAGCCCTGTGTTTGATGATGAACACAGGGCTTTTGTATGAATACTTAGCGATTGGCAAGGCCATTTTAGGGGACGCAGTCAGCGATACGGAGTTAGTTCCGAGGCCATAGGCCGGGTGGAAGCTTAGTGTGAACCATTTCGCTCAGCCGCGCCATTTAGGGTAGCGCTTGGTTGATTGGTAATTTTTAATAATAATGCAATAAACTCTTTACATTTTATGAGAAATTTATTAAAATATATAAGTAAATTATATATAAACTTTTGTAATTCAGGAAAATCTTTGTTTATCAGGCGGAGGTTTAGCAAATGATAATTTATAGTGAAGTCAAAAAAACAGGTTTTTTGTTTATGCTACTGATTTTGCTTGGTTGTTTGGCCGGTTGTGGGCAAAAAAATGAAGTTGTGAATTATGAAACTCAACCTATGGCCAGTCAGAAGCTGACTTTTTTTGGTAATAAGCATGAAGCGGCTAATGTTGAAGTTATAGAGGAAATTATGACTAATTTTATGGAGGTCAATCAAGATGTAGTGGTGTCATATGAAAGTATAAAAGGCTCTGAATATTATGACGCATTGCAAAATCGGGAATCTACTGGGCACTTGGACGATATTTTTATGGTTAATCATGATGTTGTTTTGTCTTTTTCAGCTAATGACAGTCTGGCGGATTTAACTGATTTGCTGGCGAATATTAATTTTTCTGATAGTATTCTCAGCCAAATGCAATCGCCAGATGGTAAGATTTATTGGCTGCCGACTACTGTTTCAGCCTTTGGTTTGTATTGTAATTTGGATTTGTTAGAACAGCATGGTCAGAAAGTTCCGACTAATCTTGGCGAATGGCAGGCGGTTTGTGATTATTTTGTGGAGCAAGGAATAACGCCGATTGTGGCGAATAATGATATTTCATTAAAAACTCTGGTTTTGGCGCATGGTTTTTATCCTCTTTATCAGGATAATAAACAAGCGGAGGCCTTTGTTAAGCTGAATAGTGGAGAAGCCAGGTTGAGCGATTATCTGGCGGACGGTTTGGCTTTGGCCAGAGATTTTTGTGATAAGGGTTATATTAACGCTGGTCTGGCTTTGCAGACTAATAGAACATCTGATGATTTGTCTGAGTTTGTGCAGGGTGAAACCCCTTTTATGCTGACTGGGGTTTGGGCGGCTGGCCGGGTTAAAGGCATGGAGCCAGGTTTTGATTTTAAAGTAGTTCCTTATCCAGTTTTGCCCGATGGCGCGGTATTGGTGATTAATCCAGATATCCGTCTTAGTGTTTCAGCACAAAGTACCAATCAGGAACTGGCAAAGCAGTTTTTGGCATATTTTATGCAGCCGGAAAATTTGCGGCAGTTGGCTGATAATCAAGCTTCTTTTAGTCCTCTGTTAGATGAATATATGCCGTCTTTATCAGAAATTCATGATATTGTGTTTAGCTATCGTAATCAGGCGGCTGTTATTGGGGCTGATAGTCAAATTAAGTTTCCGATATGGAATATTATGGACGATGCCGTTGAGGAACTTTTGTTCGGCAAGGATTTAACGGAGATAATGCAGAATATGGACGACAGGGCTTTGGTTGTTTATCAATAAAAGAAGTTCAGGTATGACTTTTGACGAAAGGGACTTTCCAAATGAAAAAATTGCTGGCATATTTTGTAATTGTCCTGCTGGTTCTGGTACTTAGCACAGGAGTATGGCAGTTTGTTGAGGGGGTTAGAACTCAACTATGGACGAACTCTATAAGAACTATTACGGAAAGTTCTCATCAGGGAGCCAATGCATTAAATATGCAACTGGAAAATGGTTTTAATGTGTTAAGCAGAATTTGGCAGCATATTGAAAATGCCCAAAATCCGGAAATGGTACTGCGTTTTTATGCGGAGGTTGAGCCGGATATTAAGCTTTATATTGGCTCAGACCAAACAAATGACCAGGTCGTGGTTGATTATCTGTCTGGCAATACAATTAAGCAAGGTGTTTTAGATGCGCATATCAGCAGTTTAACCGGCGAAAATGTTTTTAATATATTTATGCATGGTGTTTTTGCTGATGGTACAGAGGGGTATTTGGTTAAGGAATACCATACCAGAGAAATTTCTGAGCAGTTTACGCTTTCTTTTTATGAAAATGCCGGTTTTTCCTATTTAATTAACCGTCAGGGCGATATTATGGTGCGGCCTGGACACCGTAACAGCAATAAGACTGTGGCTAATCTGTTTGATATGATTTCAACTCATGGCAATGACGCCGAGCTTTTGCAAACATTTAAGGATAGCATTTATGAACAGAAATCTGGTTGGGCCAAATTTGTTTATGATGACGCTGGTTTTGTTTTTTGTTATGAGCCGTTACGGGCAGATTCTGATTGGCTTCAGGTTTCGGTGGTGCCGGAGCAGGTAATTTCTTTGCAGGCCAATAGTATTTTGCGTAAAACAATGTTTTTTTCCGGTACGGTTGTGGCGTTTATTTTGCTGTTGATGTTGGCCTTTTATGCCATGAAAATGTATGAAAACAACAACCATACCAGGGAGTTGCAGGAAGCCTTGCATATGGCGGATATGGCGAATCGGGTTAAAGGGCGTTTTATGATGGATATGTCACATGATATTCGCACGCCCTTAAATGCAATTATTGGTATGACTGTGATTGCCCAGGAAAATATTACTAATCAGGCACGTATTGAAGATTGTTTGAAAAAAATTAAAATTTCCAGTACGCATTTGTTAAGTCTGGTTAGCGATGTTATGGATATGTCGCAGATTGAGCAGGGTAAAGCGATTTTACAGGAGGAGGTTGTCTGTCTGCCGCAGCTTTTTGATGAGGTTGTGGAATTGATGTTGCATAAATCAGATGACGCAGGTTTGGATATGCAGGTTCTGCCGATTGATTTGACGAATGAATTGGTGATTGGAGATTCCCTGCGCTTGCGTCAGATTATGCATAATATTATCAGTAATGCTGTTAAATACACGCCGCCTGGCGGTCAGGTTAAGCTTGCTTTATTACAGCTGCCTGATGCACCGGAAGGCAAGGCGACTTATCGTTTTAGCTGTGTTGATACTGGTATTGGCATGGAAGCGGATTTCCTGGAACGTGTATTTTTGCCATTTGAACGAGCCAGAAATACTACTGATAGCAAAATCAGCGGCACCGGCGTTGGTCTGGCCATAACTAAGCGTTTGGTTGATTTGATGGGTGGCACAATTAATGTTAAAAGTGAACCGGAAAAGGGATCGTCTTTTACCGTGGAATTGACATTGCCTCTGGCGACTGCTTCTTCAACCGAAACGACAGATGAGCCCGATTTTATTCAAACTGCGGAGGAAGAAACTAATTATGCTGATAAACGGGTTTTGTTGGTTGAGGACAATGAACTTAACATGGAGATTATGGTAGAATTGCTTAGTTTGACAGATGTACAAACAGAGGAGGCTTATAATGGTCAGGAGGCCGTTCGGTTGGTAGCGGAACACCCTGATGATTACTATAATCTGATTTTTATGGATATCCAAATGCCAATTATGGACGGTTATGAAGCGGCGCGGCAAATTAGGGCTATGAACCGGCCAAAATTGCAAAATCTGCCTATTTATGCGGTATCAGCTAACGCTATGGCGGAAGATGTTAAAAACGCGTTGGAGTCTGGTATGAATGGACATATTGCCAAGCCAGTTGATTTAGATGCTTTAGAGAAAGTAATGCGTCAATGTTTTTAGATTATTCAAGCAGAAATCATGTAAAAATGGTTTCTGCTTTTATTATTTCATAGCATTGAGTCCTTCTCGCAAAACTGGACAGAAAAGCAGTTGAAAAAGCGGAATAAAAATAATATAAAGATGTCAGAAGTAGATTAAGCAATATATGAATTATTAAGAAGTCTGTCAAAAGCATTAGGCGAAATCCAACCTAAAGCAGAATGAGTGCGAATATTGTTGTAAAAAGCCTCAATATAAACAAAAACATCTAATTTGGCCTCAGTTCTTGAGCGATAATGCTTAAGATAAATAAGTTCGCATTTAAGGCAGCTGAAAAAGTTTTCGGTAACAGCATTATCATAAGAATCACCCTTACGCGACATACTCTGACAAATATGACAAGCCTTTAATCTCTCCAGATAATTTGTCGAAGCATATTGCACTCCTCTATCACTATGAAATATTAGCCCAATACCCGGTTTTCTCCTGCTTATAGCCATATTTAGTGCAGCTAAAGTCAAATTGGTATCAATATGTTCAGAAAAAGCATAACCGACAATCTTTTTATCACATAAATCCTTAACAATGGCTAAATACAGCCAGCCTTCGTCAGTGGGAATATAGGTTATATCACCCACCCAGGTCTGGTTAAGAGAATTGAAAGAGAAGTTTCTTTTCAGAAGATTTGGCGAGATGCTGTAATTGTGTTTGGAGTTGGTGGTAGATTTGTAAGCTTTATGCCTGATAGAGTGAATATGAGCAATCTGCATTTGTTTATGAACTCTTTTTCTGGAGCAATGAAATTGATGCTTTAGTTGTAATATATACTATCAAGACCGAGAGTTGGATATTTGTGATGAAGTTCGATTATAGCATTTCTCAGAGCAATATTGTTTTGCTCCCTGGTTGATGGTTTACGATTTAACCATTCATAAAAGCCGCTGCGAGAGATTTTTTTAATATATCGATAACCTCGTCTTTTTCAGATACCTGCTTTTTGAGGATTTTGAGTTCAGCTTCCAGTTCTTTGATTTTTTGCTGTTCTCGGTTAAGCCGATTGGCCTGTCCGGCTTGAATTCCGGATAATAAAGCATCTCTCATGTTTGATAATATATTTGTTAAACATGAGAGATGTTTTTAATGATATTTTGGTTTATGTTGTTTATTTGTTGCTGGGAAATTCCGGATTGATGGCATAAAAATTGCGGCAATTCAAGCGGTCCTTGGTACGCTCCAGCGCTTCGCCAAACCTTTGAAAATGTACAATTTCTCTTTCACGTAAAAATTTGATGGGGTCAAGAATGTCGGGGTCATCAACAAGCATGATTATGTTGTCGTAGGTTGTGCGTGCTTTTTGTTCTGCTGCAATCACGAAAGAACAAATTCTTATAAAAGCCCAGCTAAAGACCAAGATTAGTTTGTGATGATTGTAGCTTGCTACAATCAAATAAGAACGAACTGGCTAGAAAATTGTTTATAAATAAAGAAATTAGATAGGACAAGCCGTTTTCATTATAAAACTAAATAGACTGAAAATCAGATAGCGATATAAATACTATCTGATTTTTTTATGCTTAAAGGGAGGTTGAAATTTGTACCTTAACACATTCAGATATACGCCGGAAATGGTAGATTGCAAGCTGTGTACAGAATATCAGAAACCCAAAGGCTGCATTGTGCCGGGCGCTTGCCCCTGGCTGGCTGAACGGATTGAAGCCGGCGTGGTTGGCTATAGCGAAGCTGTTATGGGCAGTTTCCCGGATAAGCCAATACTAAAAGCCCGTCTAAAAGCCTGGCTTATAATGGCGAAACAGCTATTTAACGGTTCCTTGTGGGCAGATGAGCAGCACCAAAAGCGGTTTAATCACCTTATGAGCAGGTTTAGATACAGCAAAAAGCGCAGGGATTTAGCCAAATATTATGCGGTCATCTTTCTGTTTTCCGGCAGTATTGAACTGAACTGCCGGACTATTAACTGCGTTGAACGACAAAGCATTGATTTTTCCTGGGCAGACACTTTCGAGATGTCAGATGAAGATTACGCTTTATTTGCAGCAGCCAGAAGTATTGCAGTCGGCAACACTCACCGGCTGCTGAAAAAGCTGGCGGATATATCGGCGGTTGGTTTGAGGGAATTTTGCGTTATTGTCAACGCCCTGCTCATTGAGCGATACGGACTTAATGCCTTTAATATCAAATAAATGGGAGGCGGATATATATAGAAGAAATTAAAACTAAACCATTAAATGTGGTTGCGCTGTCCGGTGGCAAGGACAGCACCGCCCTGTTAATTCTGATGCTTGAAAAATGTATGCCCATCGACTATGTAATGACGGCGGATACGGGAATGGAGTTCCCGAAAATGTACGAGCATTTGCAAAAGGTTGACGAATATCTGCACCGGGAGCGAGGCTTGCACATCACTACGCTTAAACACCCAAAAGGTTTTGAATGGCTGATGTTTGAGCAGCCGAAAATCAAAGCCAGCAGTTTGGCCAAACGAAAGGATTTGGGTTTGCCGCCTTATGGCAACGGCTGGCCGGGAATTAAGGTGCGCTGGTGCTGCGGTCAGTTGAAAGTGCATTTGGTTGAGCAAGAATTAAAGCGTTTAGCGCAGGGACGGGAGATTGTGCAGTATATCGGCATTGCCGCCGATGAGGCCGGACGTTGTAAACCGGATAAAGACAAACGTTATCCTCTGGTGGATTGGGAAATTGACGAGGCGCAGGCATTACAGATTTGCTATGACCGGGGATTTGATTTCGGTGGCCTGTATCGGATATATCATCGAGCGTCTTGCTTTTGTTGCCCGTTTCAGCGTATAGAAGAATTGCGGCAGCTTAGGCTGCACCATCCACAGCTTTGGGACAGACTATTGGATATGGATAAGCGAGCCAGAGAGCAGTTTGGGGCAAACCCCTGGGGGCAGTTTAAGCAGCATTGGAGCGTGGCGGAGTTAGGCGAGCGATTTGCCGCCGAGGAGCAAGGCAAAAAATATATAAGAAAAAAATGTAACTAAATATTTGGGAGAGTGAAAACAATGGCTATCTATCGTGTGGAGCGCACCAGAGATTACACTGTAATGAGCAATTATCATTTGAAAGACCGAGAGTTGAGCCTCAAGGCTAAGGGCTTGCTTTCGATGATTTTATCCCTGCCGGACGAGTGGAACTATACCCTGCGAGGGTTGGCCGCTATCAGCAAGGAGGGCGTGGACGCTATCGGCAGTACGGTTCGGGAATTGGAAAAGGCCGGATATATCATCAGACGGCAGCTGCGGGGCGAGAAAGGCCGTATCAGCGATACGGAATATACCATTTATGAGCAGCCGCATAAAACTATTCTGGATAATCCGTCAGATGTGGAGGTCGCAAATCTTAATGAGCCACATACGCGAAGTCCTTTAGGGGAAAAGCCGGACGTGGACAAGCCAGCTGCGAAAAAGCCTGCGGAATTAAATACTAAAGCAGCAAATATCCAGCGAGAAAATACTAATCGAGTAAATAACGAGGTATCAAATACTCATTCATTCAGTCGTTCGGCCAAACAAGTAGAACAGCAGGACGAAAATATTAAAGCTGCTGAAAAGACGGACGGAACGACGGACATTCAAACTCTCCGGGATAATATCAAAGAACAGGTCGGTTATGCCTACATAGCTAACGCCGGCAACCGGCATCAGTTGGATGAGTTGGTGGAGCTTATGCTGGAGGTTGCTTTGACTAAATCCCCAGTGATTAAACTGGGGCGAGAAATGGAATATCCAACGGCTTATGTGCAGG
>JAETNY010000029.1 GCA_021771915.1 Bacillota bacterium | reverse complement strand
CGTAGATACACTACACCCATAGTGAGTTATTTTTTTAGCCATTGTGCAATACGGAGGTGGTAGATTCTGTGAGCAGTACGGCTAATGTTATGTCTTTGAGCGACCGATGCCGCTCTATGTAAATGCAAAGTTAGTCGGTTTTCTTGAATATACCAAACAACAACAGGCCAAACAAGGCAATTAACCCCATTTGGCCTGCAAACCTAACAATCTATATACCTGTATATCTAACGCTGGTAAGTATCTATAAACTCCACTACCACCTCCCTCATATCAGTTGGCAATGCGTTCATGGCTGCCTCAAAGAGCGGCGTGGGTATTGAGTGAGTACCATAGCCAGCTTCAGCAATAGCTCCAGTTATACAACCGAGCGTGTCCGCATCGCCTCCCATGGCCACGGCCAGCCTTATTGCATCTTCAAAATTCTCACTCTCAAGGTAACATTTAATGGCAACTGGTACCGTACCCATGCAGCTCTCATCAAAGCTGTATGTGCGCTTGAGCTGTATCAGGTCAAAACTCAAATCATAGCTAAACTGCTGCTCAATACGCTGCTTGATGTCTGCCTTTGTGTGGCCGCACCGAGCCAAATAAATTGCCGTAGCTGTGGCTACAGCTCCTTTTTTACCTTCGGGGTGGTTATGGGTACACTCTGCGCTGGTGTATGCCTTTAGCTGTACGTCTAAAAGGTTATCCCCAGCCCAGCCGATAGCTGCTACTCTCATGGCAGAACCATTGCCATAGCTGTTATATGGCTGGGGCGTTTCCGAGCGTAGCCACGCCGCAAAATTGCCTCCATAGCTCCCTTTAGGTGTGGGGTACCTGTTACCCCAATCGCGCATTGCATCGCTGCATTTTCTCCCATGCAGCATTGCGTCTGCTATGGCTACGCACATAATGCTGTCATCGGTGTACTCACTCCCAGCTGGCAACAGCTCAAAGTTGTAGTTCTTTGTGGGCGCAAACTCATAAGTGCTGCCCACCATATCACCAATAATTGCTCCAATCATTTTTTTGCCTCCTTGTTGCGAGAGGCGCGTAACACCTCCAGCTTTTGAATTATACAAAGTTCGTTCTCATAAGGCTTTTGGGTAATGTTGCGGTTCTGCAACGTAACCAACCCAATGCCAAGCACCTGCTGTGGCAGGTGGTCATAGATGGCCTTTTTGCTCCCAAAGAGCCAAGCCTGTTTGCCATTGTACGGCACACATTTGAGCTGCACCAGTACAGCATTTTGTCCTCCTTGTGCCATGATTATAATTTTTTAATGGGTACGCTACACAAGACCTTATGCTCGCATTCCCCATGCAGGAAATCAACGGCCAGCACTGCGATGGCTCTACTCTGCACCGAGTGGCACCGTTCCTTTATTCCGCTATAACTCTCAATGCGGTTGCACAAGATATGGATGGCCTCTTTGTAGCCCTCCTTTACTGCGGCATTGCGCCGCTGGTTTATTTGTGGCTCCTGTATGCGCTCGCCTATAGCGGCCAGTGCTGCCTGTATTTCTTCTTCGGTTCGTGTTATCATATTGTTTGGTGTTAATGCCAGCGGAGAGCCTGCACACTCCGCTGGCAGGGTTATTAAAGTTGCTCTACTCCCAGCAGGCGTTTTGTTTCGTAGAGAGCGTTATTTGTGAGTTGCCGTTGCCATGCCATATTGCGCGGTGACCATCTAAATGCTGCACGCTTGAGTTTGGCAATCATATCGGGTTCGGGCTTGCCGTCAAAGTGTAGCCTTATGCGCTCCTCACTATTGCACAGCTCAACCGTTACGCCCTCAAGCTCAATGGTGCGGTCGGGGGTGCTGGCAATGGCCGTAAGGCGGTCAAGGCGTGCCTGCGTGTCCTTGATTTTGGCGAGGTTGTTTGTGAGCTGGTATGGCTGAAAACCACGCTTTAGAAATGCGTATTGTGGTTCGGCCAGCAGCATCATGGCCTGCTTTTCACTCATGCCGAGTGCTACCAGCTCATCAACCTTTTCAACCTCTGCCAGCTTGCTGCTGCGTATGATTTTGTTGGCTGCTTTCATAAGCTCCTGCCATGCCGTGAGCTTTTCCACCTTATCCTGTAGGCGTGCAATCTCCTCCCAGCCTGTGAGCCGTGCCTGCTTGTTTGCTCGCTGCACAAACCGAGTAGCCCAGTTATCCAGCTTTTCGCGTGCGCTGCGCTCCCAGCCGTTCAATTTCTCTGCACGGCGCACAGGAAAGCGAGCAGGGCCAGTTATAAAGCTGGAGATGCAACGGCTATAAGCGGAGAGCCAGTTGGCATACAGCTCAAGGTATCGCTTTTCAAAATGCTCATGCAGCTCTGCTGGGAGCTGGGCAGTGTAATGGCGCAACTCCTTTTCGCAATCGTTGAGGAGCATTTCGCCGCGTTTGTCGGGGTCAAAGCTGGTGCCTTGAGTGGCACGGTAAGCCAGTTCTTTAAGAGCCATTATCGAGGCTCTGCGTTCTATTTGTTCCATATCAGTTTATAGGATTTATAAATTTAATGCCATTATAGTTGAGGAGGCCACCAGCCGCCAATATGCTCTCCAGTGCTTTGCGCCCTCCGCATGGAGTATAGGGCAAATGGCCTTTATCGCACTTAAATTTGAGGTAGCCCTTGCCCTCAATATACAAGCCCCAGCCGCGTATGCTTGCCGTGCCATTTGGTGCCTTAAACTGGAGGCGGTCAAGCCGCACTATTTGGAGCTGTGCGTTAAGCTGCTTTGTTGTGTTAGTTGCCATGCTATTGATGTTGAGATATTATTATTGTTATAGCCTCCATATCACTTACGGAAAGTTTGTCTAAATTAGAGGAGCGTTGAAAGAACTGATAAAGGCCATTGCGTAATGTACGCTCATGTCGCTCTGCATTTATGCGGTCTATATCCTCTTGCGTTGCGTGGTGGCAGTATGTATAACGCTCGCCAACCATACGCCCATCAGTTTTGCGAAAACGCCTGTTACCTACACTAAATTGAGTTGGAGTAACAGCGGTTACTTTACAAATCGTTTCAGTGGAATGCCAATGGCCAGCAGAGTATTTGATGAGATCGCCAATTTTTACGTCTTCAAAGTTTTCTTTTTCCAGCATTGTAGTTGAGTTGGTTTAGGGGGGCTGGCTCTTGCACCAGCCCCTGCGTTTTACTTCCGTTTGTTGTTCTCTACCATGGTGCGCTCAATAACGCACATGGTGTTGCATAAATCATCGTGGAGCAGCCAAAAGTATTCGTTTGCTGGCAGTGCCATGAGGCGTATGCGCTCGCCTCTGCCGTTTTGATACTTGAGCTGGCTGGCTTTACGCTGTGCGGCCTCTCTTGAGGCAAACACTACAGCATTGCCGTTGGCAGGCACAATGGGTGCACCTTTGTAGCCTTTGCCCATACCGCAATAGCAGTACATACCAGCCACATTGCTATGCCCCTGCGCGTAGCCTGCGGCCACCCATTTACCAACCGAGTTGTAGGCCAGCTCTTGCAGCCGTTTACCATATTCGGCCATGTTGTTGATGCATTCCTGTTGCTCTGCCGAGAGTTTTACAACCGCAAGGGCTGTGTTATTCGTTTCCTGTGCCATATTGTTATTCGTTTATCAGTTCTCCATTTTGCCCAATCCAAAGCATTGCATCGCCACCATTCCAGCTAAAATCAAAGGCTTTGTTTACTGGGTTATATTTACCCTCAAGTACGGTGCCCTCCTTGAGGCCGCGTATTTCTGCAAGGCACCAGTAACCAAAATCCGTAGTTACCTTTACGCGAGCTTTTGCCTTTACCGTTTTAACCATTCTGCTTAATTGTATGAGTTAGCGAACCCTCTGCCCAGCGGCGTATTGCGCGGCGAGCTGCCGCAAGGTTTTTGTAAGTTGTTTTGCGCCACTTTGCGCCGTTGCGTGTTTCTACTACCTTGTAGGTATAGCCGAGATCATCAGTGTAAATGTGAGTTGTCATTGTTATAAGGATGTTTTGATTAAAACTCAATGGCCATACATAATTTGCGTTGCCAATCCTCAATAGCATCATCGCCAGCATAGAGGTAGTATATATCGCAATCCTCGGGCATTTCATTGGCAAATGCTTTCAGTTTTGAGGGAGAGCAAAGGTCAGAGAGGTCAATGTAAAGCGTATCGTTATCTTGCTCCTCAAAAATGTTTCTCTCATTGTTGAGGCTATGCATTCCGCACAGCTCCTCAATTTGTTCGATTGTTGTCATTGTGTTTTAGTTCCAATTAGGGCTGGGGTTGCCCCCAGCCGTGGTTAATATTATGCGTTTACTATTGCTTTAAGGGTTGCAAGCTCTGCCTCCAGCTCTTTAATGCGGAGGTTGCGCTGGCTCACTTGTGCCTGTAAAGTATTGCGGTGGTCTGCGAGGCGGCGGTACTGCTCTCTATATTCCTCCACTTTGCCCATGCCACGGTACACCTCCATGGCCATGTGTTTTGTTACTGCAAGCTGGCGGTTTTCTTTCCACCAATCGCAAAATGCGTCTTTATCCATGTCGCTTGCCATGTACTCCTCCTGTACTTTGGCATAAATCTCATCAGTGAGGTAAACATTGGTGCGAGCTACAAATTCGTGGAGTTCCATATCTATATTGTTTTTGAGTTTTCTAAAAGCGTTCATATTTTGTACGCTGCGAAATTAGTGGAAAGAATTAAGATACCAAACTATCAAGCCAAGAAATCCAATTCTTTAAC
>JAETNY010000028.1 GCA_021771915.1 Bacillota bacterium | reverse complement strand
ACCAGCATACCAACCGGCAGCAGCTGCTTGCCCAAATCCCGAATGTCATAGCAAATGATCCGTGAGTTAGTATCCACATTGGTGGGCTTGGCAAAGGTATTTAAGCTGCCCTCGGTGAACAGCTCAATAGCCAGCGCCACATCCTTAGCCTCCGCCTCCGGCTGATTTAACAGCCCTGCGTGAAAGTCCTGCAATGTAGGTAATCTGCCACAGTAATCGTGGCGAATATAGTCCCGATAAACTTGCGCCGTACAGCGGTCAATCAGGGATTTCTCCTTGGCAGTCAATTTGCCTGCGCCCACCAGCTGCTCACACAATGACAGCAAAAACTCCGACTTTAACACCACCGGGTTCTCGCCGTCCCCATAGCCCTGCTCCATATCCAAAGCGTTAATGTGGTTAGGCGAGGCGGCAGAAATGTTAATAACCTCGCCGCCTAACCCCTCTATTAAAGGTCCGTACTCACTTTCTGGATCGATAACGATTATATCGTCATTGGTGGATAGGGCAATATTTACAATCTCCCTCTTGGCAGTGAAAGATTTGCCGCTGCCGGATACCCCCAGCACAAAGCCGTTGCCGTTTAACAGCTCCCGGCGATTGGCCATAATCAGGTTCTTGGAGATGACGTTCTGGCCGTAATAAACGCCGCCCTTATCGTGGATTTCCTGCGCCTTAAAGGGCATCAGCACCGCCAAAGCTTCCGTAGTCAGGGTGCGCAATGCGTCAATTCTTCTTAAACCAAGCGGCAGAGCGGTTATCAGGCCGTCCAACTGCTGCCAGTTAAGGGTGCCCAGCTGGCAGAGGTGCTTTCGGGCAATGCTTTGCAGGGTTTCAGTATCGCTGTCCAACTGTTCCTTGCTGTCTGCCAAATGCACCAGAGTTACCACCGCAAACAGCATTCGCTGGTCCCTGGTGGTTAAATCGTCCAGCATTTCTCTGGTTTCCCGGCGTTGCTGCTCCAAATCATAAGGCACCACTGCCGAGAAGTTATTATTACTGTTCTGCCGCCGCTGCCAGTTGGTTACGTTGGTTTCTACACCCAACAGCCGGTTCTGCATTTCCCTGACTGCCTCATCGGTAGGCACCGGGATTATGTCAATGGATAACATCAGATTCCTGTCCAAGCCACACAGTTCATTGAGCATACTATCCTTAATGTAGCTGGCATATTCTTTCAGAAACAGCACCCTGCCATATTTATCTCCCATCACGAAGTGGTCTTTCTTAAACTCCAGACTATCCGGACAAATAATGTCCTTATAGGAATGGCCTTTATGCATTGCCGCTTTTAAATCAAAGGCGAACTCGGTTTCTTCTCCCGGCCGGTAGAAATCGTGCAGCACTCGCAGCCTGGCTTCAGCGTCCAACTCCTTACAGTGGGAATCCAGATGATTTAATTTACTGCGCACATCATTAACCGCCCGGCTGAAGAACACTCTGGCCTCCTCAATATTTTTCTTATGCACAGATAATGTTATGTAGCGTTCCTGCACCACCGAATTGACAGCGCCGCTCACCTTTTCGGTCAGCATTGCATTGTATTCGTTGCGATAGCTGTCCAGAGTATCTCCCTGAAAGGGCAGCAGCATTTTATCCGCAAAGTCCTGCCGATTTAACCGTTTGTTGTTAATAGTTATTTTAGTGGCTGAGCCGCAGTCCAGAGCGTTCAGCAGCTCGGAGTAGCCCAGGAACATCGCTGTTTTATCCTCTTTGGCGGCAATGGCATAGTTAATATCGCTGAATTTTATGGTCTTAGAAAATTTGCTGCCCTGCTGGAAGATACCCTCCGGCCATATACGCTTAATGGGTATGCTATCCTGCACCGAGCGAGGCACTGCCAACCATTCCCGGTCCTGTTTTAGCGTGCTTTGTAGAGTTTTAATCAATTTTTAACGCCTCCTTTATGCTTGAATTTGCCAGACATTTGGCATAGAGATTATCTGCCTTAAACACTAAATGTTTTGGACATAACAGTTCCGAGCGGATATATGTCACAACAAACTGCTCAAATGTTAAGCCGTTATACTGAAAGAAACCACATAAGGCAAAAGGAAAGGCGGCTAAAACGCAAAGCCAGCCGCCCAAATCGCCCACACTGCCAAAGGCCGCTCTCAGGCTGAAATATACTGCCACCGCCGCTGCTACCGCCAAAATCGAAAACAGCAGCTGCCGCAGGTTAAGCCCAAAGAACAGGCTTTCCTTATAGTTCCGAATTTCCTTATTTATCTTTACTTCTATTGTTATCACTCCAATCTATATAAGTTTATTTATTAACCTTAAATGCCCATCAGCTCCCGAATTAGCCGGTCGCTCATCTTGACAGCTCCCACCAGCACCAGCATATTGAAGATCAACTCGCCAACATAGCTCCAAACTATGGTTGCCGCTGCGTTAGAAGCGTCAGCCAGAGCCGGCGGCGAAGCGGCAAAGCCGGAGAAGATAACGCAGGCCAATACGATCACGCAGCCCTCCAAACAGATTGCCGCATAACTTTTAAGAAATGCCACGCCTACACTGGAGCTTGGCTGCCCAGCAAAGCTGGCCAGAGGCAGGGGAGCAATCGCTGTTGCCATATACAGCTTAAAAAAGCGGCTGTAAACTGTCAATATCATCACCAGGGACAGCACCCAGATAAACAGAGAGCCCAGCAAAGTTATGGCCCACAGGGGGATTGACTCGATAAAGCCCACGTCCTCGATAATATCCACCAGCTCCTCCGGCAACGCCATTGGCGTGGCTGCTGTAAGTCCGGAGGCCGTCATTATGGTTCCTGCCGCTCCCTGAGCAATATTAAACAGAGCCAGCATAATATCCAGTCCCCAGGTTATGGCGGCCTGCGCCAATACAAAGCGAATAAAACACTTAAATAC
Source organism: Bacillota bacterium (assembly GCA_021771915.1). Lineage (GTDB taxonomy): Bacteria > Bacillota > Dehalobacteriia > UBA4068 > UBA4997 > Avidehalobacter. The sequence continues at coordinate 2,640 of JAETNY010000028.1, read as the reverse complement.
CTGCTCCGGTTTCCGCATTTCCACAAAGCTGCCGCAGGTCTTTACTACCCCCATTACGAAGAACAGCACAAGCAGAGCGTAGCCGGTGGCTTTAAGAGCGTCGTTTATCCCCACCATCACCGTCCACACACCGCCGCCCCGAAAATCCTCCGGGCTGCAGGAGAGCAGCTGCCATATCTCTGCCAGTCTGCCGTTCCACATATTAAGCGCCGAGTTCAGGTTATCTACTATCCAGTTACCGCTGCCCATAGGCGTCACCTACTTTCATCATAAATTTATATTGCTATTTACTCATAATTTTGCTATACTAAATACATAAGGAGTTGATTATATGCCCAATATCCGTCCAATTTCCGATTTGCGCAACAGCGCCAATGAAATATCCGATTTCTGCCGCAGCACCGGCGAGCCGGTTTTCATCACCCGAAACGGTACCGGCGATATGGTAGTTTTAAGCATTAAGGAATATGAACGCCGTCAGGCTCTCATTGATTTATACGGCAAGCTGGCCGAAGCAGAGAAAGAAATAGCCGCAGGAGCCGAGGGAGAGGATTTTCTCGCCTTTGCTAAAAAGCTGAGGAACAATGTGCATGGCTATATACAAGATTAAAATTTATCCCACTGCCCAACAGGATTTTCGGGATATTATTGATTATCTGAACACCCTCTCCCCTGATACTGCTTTGCGCTACTACGATTTGCTCACCGAAAAGATTGCCAGCCTGGCGCAATCTCCCGAACGCTGTCCGCATCCTCGTGATTTGGCGTTAACCGCCAAGGGCTACCGCTATCTCATAGTGCAAAATTATCTGGTTTTCTATATCGTAAATGACGATACTGTGCAAATTCACCGTATTCTATACAACCGCCGTAATTATTCAGCTTTATTATGAGTGTAAAAAACTGCCTTATCCGGTAATCAGAGTCAGGATTTCCTGGGTGAAAGTGATAACCACGCCGCCAGCCACCGTCAGCATACCGTTAGCTCTCTGGCTGGGATCGTGGCTTTTCAGGGAAAGGCCCACCTGCAAAATACCAAAACCCAGCAAAATCAGGCCAATGGCTCTAATCAGGGAAAAGATAAAGCTGCTCAGGTTATTGATTACAGCCAGCGGATCGCTGGGAGCTGCCAACACCGGCAATGCCAACACCAACATAAAAACGGCTGCCAGCAGAACTATTAATGGCAACCGTTTTTTGCTTTTCATTACCCTTATCGGGTTCAAAATAGTTTTCTTAGGTTTAATATACTTAGTTTCTTTCATAGATTACATATCCTCCTTTTTCTCCTCCTTGACAAATAACGGTTTGCCCTGGAGTATTTCTTTTTCTTTAATATTATTTTCAGCAGCTGGTTTGTGAATATATGGCTTACCACCGCCGTCCGGGGTATATTTCACCGCCGGGTGCTTGATTAAATCATACTTCAAATCCAGCACCGGTTTAGCTCCTCGGATAAACAAAATTGCATAACGGTTATCTAACTGCCGCACCTCATCCGGGGTAAGTAACTCCCGACCGCTTTGCTGAAAATTAGTAGAGTAGGAGCCGGATTTCCCTTTGGTCTGACCGTGGGTTCTGGTGTTAATCGTAGCCTTGCCCAACGCTTCGGAAATGTACTTGTGGGTTCCGGACTCGTTGCCGCCCAGATATAAAAGGGTATCCGAATTGCCGGGGATAGTTTCCCAGGACTCCTTATATAGCTCCTTTATCTGTGCCATATTTTGGATGATAGTGCTGGCCGAGATATTGCGAGAGCGCATTGTGGCCAGTTCTCTGGTAAAGCCGGGCAGGGGCATCGCCGCAAACTCATCCAACACAAAATGCACATGCCGGGGCAGCGTACCGTGATGTATCTGGTCAGCGCTGTAATACAAGGTTTGGAAAGCCTGAGCATAAAGCAGGCTCACCAAAAAGTTGTAAGTGTTATCGTTGTCCGGGATTACCGCATACAGAGCGCACTTCTTTTCCCCCAGCGTCCACAAATCCATATCGTCGTGATCGGTGATAGCTTTAAGCTGGGGCAGATTAAAAGGCGCCAGCCGCACCGCCGCCGACACCAAAATCGACTTGGCAGTTTTGCCGGCGGAACATCATATCCAGAGCCGATTTGTAATCGTCCTTTTCCTCCTTGACCCCGGCATATTCCAGCACTCTGAGTACCATTGAGAAGTTTTGCTCCTCCGGCGGCGCTTCCTCAAACAACATCAGGATTATGGCCTGCAGCAGGGCGGTTTCCGCTTTCTCCCAAAATGGATCAGAACTATTATTCCCTTTGGGTGTGGTAGCCTGAATCAGGTTGTTCACCAGACGCAGTGCGTCCTTTTCATCCCGGATATAGCAAAAGGGGTTATATCCGTCCGACTGCGACAAATTAACCAAATTAAGAACCCGGATTTCATAGCCCCTGCTTTTCAGATAACCACCGGTAGAAAAAAGCACTTCCTGCTTTGGATCTGTAATTACATAATTAGTATTTGCCTGCAAAATATTTGGCTTCACATAGCCTCTGGTCTTGGCTGCGCCGGAACCGCCGATTACCAGCACATTCAAGGAGCGGCGATGCTTATGGGTATCCAGCCCCAGCCGTACATTTTGGGTCAACAGCTTATTCTCCTTTTGGGCTAACTCCGCATTTAC
>JAETNY010000027.1 GCA_021771915.1 Bacillota bacterium | reverse complement strand
CAGCAGCAGAGAGGAGCTTAATGCCCTGTTTTTTGCGTTCCTCCTCGCCCATCTCGGCAAGCTCGCTCTTGGTGTAAAACCAGTATATCGGGCACCATGTAGTGCCGTTCTCATCGTACTGCTGGCCGTTGTTGAGAGCCTTGCATATTACCATGAGCTTATATGCTGCGTTGGCCATTTGTAGAGCCTCTTTGTCGCAGTCGGGTGTGCCAGCAAGTAGATGTTCTTTCATGCCTAAATGGTGGCAGGCATCGGCATAGCTCTTTATGGAGCGGTAGTCAAACTTGAAAGCCTCTGCTCCAAAAAGCTCTCTCAACACCTCTTTGGTGTCCTCGCTGGCAGCGTTGTAGTATTTTACTGCATCAGCTTTATTTACGGTCAATTTTTCCATTTTTTATGGTTTTATTAGTTTTGAGTTCTTTTAATGCTATTTGTGTTAGCCGTAGCTTGTTGGCCTGTCGTAGGCTGGTAGATTTTACGGCCTTGAGGTCGGCAATGTATTGTTCCAGTCTCTCCTCAATTATCTTGGCGGTTGCCTCGGTTATATTTCTCATAGCGGCTGCACGTTTATATCCACCATCATACCAGCACGCGCTGCATAAACCCTTTTGCCAGTGGCGGCAACGGTTCGGTCTATAAACTGCGCCTCATCGCTGTTACCATCGCTCAAGTGTACCAGCACAATGTTTCGTACCGTTTTGAGGGGGTTGCGCCGCAAAAATGCTATGGTGTTGCCAATTTCCATGTGGCTTGTCAGCAAGCGGTCGCGCAACATAGAGGGGAGCCTGCCAGCTGCAATGTTCGCCTCAAGCCGCTCATCGCTGTAGTTTGCCTCTATGAGGTAATGATTAACCCCAGTAAATGAGTGCTGGCAGGCGTAGGTGTCAGTAAAAAATACCAGCTTGCCACACTCCTCATGGCACACCACATAACCAACACAGGGCACATCGTGCATCACGTTAAAGGGGTACACCAAAAAGCCGCCAATCTTATAGCCTTTGCCCTCCTCAACGGCCATGCAGTTGCGCTGTATGCTTTTAGCCTCAAGTGTGGCCTTTAAGGCCAGCACCTTAATACCAGCCTCGGCATACTCGGCTGCATATCCTGCATGATCGTTGTGGGAGTGGCTAACTATGCAGCCCACAACCTTTGGCAGGTTGTAGCCAATGGCACGCTTAACCTCTTTGAGCTTAATGCCAGCCTCTATAACAAGGCTCTCCTGCTGTCCGTCCAGCACATAGGCATTACCCTTGGAGCTGGAGCCAATAACTTTGAGCTGCATAATCCGTGGCTTTTAGAGTGGGCATTTACGGCCAGCAGGCTTTGAGGCTTGAGGCTGGGGGGCTATGGGTTCGGGTTGTACCACCTCGCCTGTTGCGGCATCTACAATCTCGGAGGTCTGCGCCGTAACATCTATGTAAGGGGTTGTGGGCAGAGGCTCGGTTATTTGCTGGGCGGCATCTCGCTGGGCTGCTGCCTCATCGGGGCGCACTTCCTCCTCATCATCTTCGGCGGCTCCCAGCTCAACCTTGCAGGCGCGAGCAATTACGGTCTTTTTGCACATTTGGTCGGTAAAGTTCTTGTGCGCACCGCTCTGCCCTCTGGCGGCTCCCTGTTGCCATGAGTTGCGGATTTGAGCCATGGTCATTACCTCAATGTGGCGGCTACCATCCTTTTTAACTACCACGGCATAGGCACCCACAATTTTGTCGATGTCAATGTTATTGAGGCTCGTTTCGTGGCTCTCCAGTTGATACTGGCCACGCTCATCTACGGAGTAGGCAAACTTATCGCCCTCATAGATAACCTGCGGAAACACATCAGCAATGTCAGTGTCGCGCTTGGCTCGCATGAGTTTACCACGGTAATCCTCCCAAAATGAGAGCTGGTTGCCTGTAACGATGAAATAGCACTGCTTTTTGGCCACGCTCAAGCCCTTGATAACCATTTCAAGAAAGCAGTTGCAGATGCTCTCTCTTGTGCATACATCAACGGCTGGGCGGTCGTTACGGTCTTTTACCGTTTGGAGGTAGAGCCATGCCAGTTTTACGGCATTACCAGCATGGTAGTTGGCAGGCAGTATCAGTTCGCCTGCCTCAGTCATGGCCTCAACGCGGGTCAGTACCATGTCGGCTGTTTCCTCTTGGAAACGCTTGAGAGCTGTTGCGCTCTGTGAGGTCGGCACATTTGATGGTTGTGAGGCCTGCTGCTGTGGATTGATGGGTTGTTCCATTTTCTTTCCTTGTTTAGAGTGTTATTACTTGGAGTGTTTTATCTCGGCTTACTATGAGCTGCACGCACTGGCTCAACATTGGCAGTGGGTCGTTTATGCTCTCCACGTTGTCAATAAAGCATGGCACATAGGTATCAGTGTGGCGGCAAATGGCATTTATGATGTCTATGCCAGCATTTACACGGTCGGCAGCATTGAGATCGCTGTACGGCACACCGCCAATGCAGCACTCGCATTTAGGTGTTATAGAGCCATTGAGCTTGCGGTCAAACATCGTAAATGTTACCACGCTAAAGAGCTGGTTAACGCGCTGCTCAAGAGCATCAATGTTGGCCAGCTGCAACGCTTTTGCCATATCCTCCTTACCCTCCAACTGGGTAAGTTGAGCATTAAGGGTTTGTTCCTGTTTCTCCAGCTCCTCAATACGCTTGTTGGTATCTGCTATTATGGTGCGGATATTGAGGTTGTCGCGGAGTGCGTCACGTTTAGCTTGCAGAGTGGCCTTGTCATTTTTAAGGCTGGCTATAATGCTGGCTTTGGCTGTAGCCTCGCTGTTCTCTTTGGGCTGTTCAAGTTGGGCGGTACGGCGTTCAACCTCTTTGTTGAGTTTGTCAATCTCAAGGTCGGTGCTGATGCGCTGCTCGGCACTTATTACCACTACTGCCATGGCAGCCTCAAGAGATTTTTGAGCCTCGGCGAGCTGCTTGTTAAGCTCTGCTATTTTAGCAGTGGCGGCAGCAATCTCGCCCTCATATTTTGCCTTGCGCTTTTTGATGTCCTCGGCCTCTGCCTCAAGGGCTGCTACCTCCTGTGCATGGGTACGGTTAAAATCAGCCTCCATGCTGGCTATTTTTGCCGCTTTGTCAGTGGCCTCCAGCTCACGGTGGCAAGTAGGGCATACCAAACGGCTCTCATCAATGGCAAACTCCTCATTGTCGGTGGCAGTCCAGCGTTTGCGGAAGTCCTCGGTGGCCGTGGCTATCGTTGCCAGTTGTTGCTCTGCAAATTTTTTGCGCTCCTCCTCGGCAGCAATGCCACGCTGGAGAGTGGCAATATTATTCCTGTGGGTGTTGCAGGAGGTAGTGTATTCGTGCTGTTCCTGTTGGTGTGCTGTGCGGTGGCCGTTGGCGATGGTTTGTATTTTTGCCTTGAGCTGGTTAATGCTGTTGCGCTCGGCTCGTTTGGTGGCCTCCTCGCCATCTACCACTTTGCTGTTGTCTGCAATTTCCTCATCTATGCGCTCAATGGCAGATTCAGTGGCGGTAATGTCGGCCTCAATCTCTTTCCAATTAGTATTGGCCTCGGCATACTTTGTGAGGTTGTTTTTTTGCTCCTCAATGCGCACAGGTATTGCTTTTAGATCATCTTTTATAAGCTCTATTTGGTATGCTATGTGCTTGAGATAATTTTCAAGGCTGGTGTCGTGCAGTTCCTCCAGTACGGCCATAAAGCCCTCATTACCTTTGGCAACCTCGGCCATGCTCGGTACAGCCACCATTTTAGATAGCATTTCACGCTGCGCTGTGGCAGGGAGGCTGGGGAAATAGCTGGGGTTTGTGATGGTAAGGAAAAGGCTACGTTTGCAGAGGCTATCTATATAGGCTTTGTAATCCGTTTCGGAGTGTTTTTGCCCATTGATGTAGTATGCCGATGGGAGGGAGAGCGTGCGCTCCTCGGTGCCCTTAACTTTAGTCCATTTCTCAAGCTGGCAGCGTTTCAACTCAACCTCGCTGCCCTCAACCTCAAGCAGCACCGTAACCTCATGAGGGAGGTCGGGGATAACATTACCTTGTGTGTCTTTGGTTCGCACTCCAAAAGAGCTACGCCCCTCGCTGTTCTCTCCTAACAGGCACCAGCGGAAAGCATCTGCTATCGTGGTTTTGCCTGTTTTGTTGGCTCCCAGCACTTGTGTTAGCGTGGGGCTAAACTCCATTGTTCGCTCACCCAGTATGCCCTTGAAATTTAGGGTTGTGAGTCGTTTGATTAGTATTCTCATATCTTGCAGGTTATAGGATTGTACCTCTAAAAATATCTTCTCTCAATGCCTCCTCTACAGCCAAAGCCTCCAGTATCTCTGCTTTGGAGTAAATAAGAGGGCTGTTTAGGCTTTTGCCCTTGCGGCGTGGGTGGAGGCTGCCATCTTGCACTTTGCGCTTTAACCATGCCTCGCCATGTTCCAGCCGCCCCCCGAACTCCTCATCACGTTTGCGCAGGAAAGCGTATGCTTGCCGCTGCGTGAGCTGATCACTTTTAGGCTCCAGCGTGGCTATGGCCTTGGCAGCTCCGCACGCGGCCACGCTCTGCATAAAGCTCCGCACCTTGTATAGTTCATTTTCCATTTTGCTCCTCGTTTTTGTTGTTTTTGAGAGGGGTGTGCATACAATGATGCTGATACAAGAGAGCCACACCTGCAATGAGTAGTCCTATAGTTTGGCGTATGGCTAATGCTTTTGTGTAAGGGGCATTTTCATCAACCAGCACAAAGCAAATGCCTACAACCATTATGGCCGCTGTAATGGCTACCTCTCGGCCAGTTTGCTCACGTTCAAATTTCTTGTCTGCCATGGTTAAAAGAGTTTGTTTTGGTTGGCGTATCTTATAAATTCACTCATGTTATGCAGCCCCAGCTTTCTAAAGGCGGCTTTACGGTGGTTAGCCACCGTGTTTATGCTTATGTATAGGGTATCAGCTATTTCGCCATCGTTTTTACCCTCGTAGCACAAGCGCATTATTTCAAGTTGGCGTTCACTTAATTTGCTATCAAAAGCTGGCTGGCAGAGTATGTGATCATGCTTGCACTCGCCACGGAGGGGGCAACTTACAAACTCAAAGTTGAAATTCCATTGAGCGTCAATATCTATGGTGTTGTCATAAACACCAAAGTTGCATTTTATAAAGCGGCGCACGGCAAGGAAATCGCGGTACTGCTTATTACCCTCGCTCCCTCGGTAAATCTCCATGAGAGCCTTATATGCTGTGGGGTAATATTCCATTATCACACCTAAAAAGGCTTGGATAAACTCGGTATCGCTCTGCTTTAGCTGGCGTTCTGCCTCGCCTTGAGCTTTAAGCGTTACCTCTCCTTCGGGTGTGGTATAAAATTCTATTGCTCGCATGGTATTTTAGGGGGGAAGAGAGTTTCTACTGGCATTTGGAGATATTCTGCAATTAGTTTCTGCTTGAGTGCATCGGGGCGTTGTACTCCAGCAATCCACATACGCACCGTTTGAGGATGCACGCAACACAGCTCTGCAATGCTCTCCAC
>JAETNY010000026.1 GCA_021771915.1 Bacillota bacterium | reverse complement strand
TTTTATAATCTCCGTAAATTTTCTGTGATTTAACAGGGCCTTATTTTCTTCTGTTTCCATGATAATCAAATCCTTTTGTTATTATCATAAAAGAAAATGATTGGGAAGAACAGGAAGTATAGTTCCTGTTTGCGAAAAAAGTAAAAAAATATCATTTATATCATAAATTGCTGTTTTTTATATTATAATACAATATTTTATACGTTTAATTTATGTTCCTGCCCTTGTATGTTATATTACTTTGGTGTCGGTTAAAAATTGAAAAATGTGCTCAAAAAAATGAAATAAGCCAGGAAAAGTGTGGCTATGCATTTTATGACCGCACTTTTTTGCTTTATGTTATTGTAATAAAAGGCCGAAGGTGGTATAATTGAGAAAAAGCAGTTATTGGGGGTAGTGGGCGGTGCCAAATGAAACAAGTTTATTGAATGATATTACTTCATTAAACAATACCAATTCAGCAGCTGATGCTAGTTCTGCAAATAATGTCAATCCCACAAATGATACAATTTCACAAAATAGTGTTGACCTGACAGCCGATGGAAATGCAAACCAGGCGGCCAGTTCTTCAATAAGCCGGCATATAATATTTACTTTAATTCCGGCTAATATTATTTTTGCATTGCCGATATATTATTTTACCAATTTTGATAATGATATCAGCTGGCAGTCATTTAATTACATATTTGCAGGCTATATTGTTGTTTTTCTGTTGCTTTATGGCGCAATTACTTATAAATTGTATCCTAAAATTACCACCAAGGCATGGCTGATTGGTAATGTTTTTAATCTGGCCTTTTCTTTACTGATTAACTATGTTATTGATATGTTTTCCAAGCAGAGTGATTGGTTGTTTTATACCTTGTCTTTAATGCAAAATTTAGTGCTTATCTGGGCTATGTTGCTGTTATGGCAGGGTTTGGCGCGGTTTTGGGCCTGGCTGAAACATATTGAAAATCCGGAAACGCAGGAAAATTCAAAATAAAACTGAAAGCCACCGAAAAATTTGCTTTTCGGTGGCTTTGGGTTTATAAGAAGATTTTAATTGTTTGCAAGGCAGCTGGGTGGAAGCTGAACGCAAAAGCAAGTTACCTCGTCGTCGCTGCTGGCGCAAATCTCGCCGCCATGCAGGTGGATAATTTCTCTGGCAATAGCCAGACCAAGGCCTGCGCCGCCGGTGTTGCTGGCGCGAGCGCTGTCTAAACGGAAAAATTTTTCAAAAATGCTTTGCAGCTTTTGTGGGCTAATAGTCTGGCCCTTGTTTAAGAAGTTGATTTCCAGACCCTCCGCCATCGGTTTGGCGATAATTTGTATGAGGGTGTTGGGATAGCTGTAAGCAATGGCGTTTTTCAAAATGTTGTTAAATACGCGAGCCATTTTGTCCGGGTCAACATAGATGTTCAAATCTTCTGGCGTTGTTAGAGTGATAGTGTTGCCGTGGGCTTGCAGCAGGGGATAAAATTCATCGGTCAGCTGTACCAGCAGATAATGCAGATTGATAGTTTCCCGGCTAAGTTCCTGTTCTTGCAGATTATAACGGGTAATTTCAAAAAATTCGTCAATCAGCTGTTCCAATCGCTGCGCCTTGGCCATTGTAATATTCATATATTTGGCGCGCTGCTCTGTTGGCATGTCTGGCGCTTCGCTTAAAAGGCTTAGATAACCGATTATTGAAGTCAGCGGCGTTTTTAAATCATGAGCCAGATACATTACCAAATCATTTTTGCGCTGTTCTGCTTCATAGGTGGCCAAGGTTCGTTGGAGCAGGGTTTGCTTAACCAGGTTCAGTTTGCGCTCAATCGGTAGCATTTCCGGCGGCAGACTGATTTCGGCATTATCCTGTAAAAGCGCGTCAATACCTTTGTCAATAGCGTTGAAAAAGTGCATGAACCAACGAAAGAAAAACAGAAAGCAAACCAGACTGACCATACCAATGGTTGCAATCCAGAATAAATCACTGTTGGCACGGAAAATATCATGATAGAACCAGTAGGCGGATTCGGTGCTCCAGCCTAAAATGTTGACGAGGAAGTCGGTTATCAGATTGCCGGCATGGTTATACCATAAAAAATCATATAACAACATAGTGATGACGATTGAAACAATAGCAATCAATATAAACCGCAGGTATATTTTGGTTTTCAGCTGAAGATAAGCGTCTGGTTTGATTTTGCAAAGTTTATTCTGCCATTTAATTAAAAAATCTTTAAATTTCATTTTATTTTTCCGTATTTTTAATTTGTAATATTTGTATTTTTTCAAATTAGCTTGTCAAAATTTTAAGAAATTTTATAGCCGACGCCCCAAATAGTTTTGATATATTTGGGCTTTTCAAAAGAATCGCCCATTTTCTCGCGCAGGTGGCGGATATGCACAGTTATGGTGTTATTATTTTTAGAGTAGTAGTCATCGCCCCAAATTTGATGTAACAATTCTTCAGAACTGACCACATTGCCGCGTTGGCTGCATAATATGCGCAAAATAGCAAACTCCGTGGGTGTTAGTGCCATTGGCTTTTCATTAAGCGTACATTCATGCGTTTTGTTATTAAGAACCAGACCGGAAATAGTGATGATGTCATCGTTGGTCTGCCCGGTTTGATTATAGCGTTTGTAGCGGCGCAGCTGGGCTTTGACGCGTGCCAGAAGTTCCAGCGGCAGAAAGGGCTTGGTGATATAATCGTCAGCGCCCAGCGTCAAACCGGTGATTTTATCAATTTCCTCGCCCTTGGCGGTCAGCATAATTACTGGATAGCTGTAATTTTCACGTATTTTCTGGCAGATTTGCAGGCCGCTGATATCCGGCAGCATAACGTCTAAAATTGCCAAATCCAGTTGCTCATTTTTGATACATTCCAGTGCATCGTTGGCAGAATAGAATTTATGAACCAGAAAATTTTCATTTGTGAGATAAAGTTCCACTAAATCGGCAATTTCTGCTTCATCATCAACAACTAAAATTTTATCAGGCATAAGCTTTTCTTCCTTATTTATATAATTATATATTATTTTAACATATTTCAAGTGGAATTTGTATGGTTTTGCATTAAAAAAATATTAAGATTTTATTAAGATAAAAAGACGGCGGCATTTGCTTGACCGTTGCCGGATTTTTTTGTATAATAATGAAAAAGCCCATTCGCTTTGCTCAGGGATTTGTTCGCATTAAACTCTGCCGCGCCCTTTGGGCTTGATAATCGTTAAGTGTTCACTAAAAATGTGGCGCGGATAAGCGGCCGGTTGGATTATCGCAACGACAGGGAGGGGAGATTATATGACAATTACGCAAATGGTGCAAAACCAACAGCAGCAGCGAGTTAACGCGTTTGCGCAGAGGACGCAGAGCAAACCGCATGTTAATCCTTATGGCACGCCCGGCATGAGTTTGAATGAGGCAGAGGATTATCGCAAGCCTGTTCCAGTGGACGAGGGGGTTGTTCGGCAGATTAAACAGCTGGCGTTTGAGCATATGAAGAATGGTTATGGAGTGAGTGACGGCGAGGATATCAGCGCTGCTATTCGCAACTATACCATGTCGGTTTCTCCGGAAAACCGTTTAAGCGTTTCCTGGACGCTGAATGAAATATTTCATAATGAAGCGGCCAGACTGGGCGAATATGTTCACAAATACGATTCTGGCTGGGATTGGGGCAGGTCTTTTGACGTCGGTATTCTGGACGGTTATCGGCGAGGACTGGATATCAGAGCCTAAATAACGAAGTAAAATTAAGATATGACAGTATCGACGGCGCCGGCGTGCCGGTACGTCAGCTTTTTGAGAGTCCAGGGGGGGAGAATGAAGAACCCCAGGGTTATATGCCGGCAGACTTTGCGGAATTTTCCTGCGCAGCCGAAAGAAAAATATTTAGCTATGCAAAATGATTAAAAAATACTATACACAAGCCCCAAAATTTGTTATAATTAAATTATCAAAAGTAGGGTGGTGAATATGAATTGAACAATGCTATTGAACCGATTGCCGCAGAGGTTTTGTCGATTTTTCCGGTGGCCGATGGTATTTATGAACTGGAATTGGCGGCACCTAAAGCGGCGGAGCAGGCCAGACCGGGACAATTTGCCATGTTGCGGCCCGGAGCTGGCGGCAAACCTTATCTGGGGCGGCCCATGGGCATTTATGACCGGGATTTGATGCGCGGCAGCATCAGCATTTTGTTTGAGGTGCATGGCGCTGGCACCAGAGCCATGGCCGGGCTGCACGAAGGGGACAAGCTGGATTTGCTGGCTCCTTTGGGTAATGGATTTACACCGGCTGCGGATTTGCGCCGGGCTTTGGTGATTGGCGGCGGTATTGGCGTGGCGCCGCTGTATCCGCTGTTGTGTCAGTTGAAAAGTCAGGGTGTAGAAACCGAGATTATGCTGGGCGCGCAGTGCGGTGAACGCATGCTGGCTCTGGAGCGGCTGGTACGTCTGGGTATTCCCACCCGTCTTTATACTGATGATGGCACAATGGGCAAACGCGGTTATTTAACCGAGGATTTGCCGGAGGTTTTGCGTTATGGCCGCTTTGAGCAGGTATTCTGTTGTGGGCCGATGCCGATGATGCGCGCAGTGGCCAATATCTGCGCGGAATATCGCACACCCTGTCAGGTATCGCTTGAGGAGCGTATGGGCTGTGGTTTTGGCATTTGCGTATGCTGTGTGGTTGATTGTCAGGACGCGGAGGGCAACATCAGCAAAAAACGCGTTTGCTATGACGGCCCGGTATTTGACAGCCAGGAGGTGGTTTGGCATGCCTAATTTGGCGGTGGAATTTGCCGGTATTAAGGCCAAAAATCCGGTTTTTACGGCATCTGGCACTTGCGGCTTTGGCCGGGAGTTAAATGAAATTTTTCCGATTGAAAAGCTTGGCGGCATGATGCTGAAAGGTACCACGTTGCAGCCACGGCTGGGTAATCCGACGCCGCGTGTGGCAGAGGCGCCCTCCGGCGTGATTAACTGTGTGGGATTGCAAAATCCCGGTTTGCAGAATGTGTTAACTGAACAGCTGCCCTGGGTGTTGCAGCATGATTTGGCAATTCTGCAAAACATTGCCGGCAGTGAGCCGGCGGAATATGCGGAAATGGCGGCGGCGCTGGATAAGGTACCGGGGCTGGCCGGGTTGGAGGTTAATATTTCCTGCCCTAATGTTAAGGCCGGCGGTATGGCGCATGGTTCAGACCCCAAGCTGGCGGCGGCGGTGGTGAGCGCAGTTCGCGAGAGTACTAAACTGCCGGTGGTGGTTAAGCTGACGCCTAATGTTACCGATGTGAGCGAAATTGCCCGGGCTGTGGAGGCGGCTGGCGCTGACGCGGTTTCACTGGTTAACACTTTCCTGGCTATGGTAATTGATGTGAAGCGTCGTCGGCCGCTTTTGGGCAATGTGATGGGGGGGCTGTCCGGCCCGGCTATCCGGCCGATTGCCGTGCGCATGGTCTGGCAGGTGGCGCAGAGTGTGAAAATTCCGGTTATCGGTATGGGTGGTATTGAAACCGGCGAGGACGCTTTGCAGTTTATCATGGCCGGAGCCAGCGCGGTGGCCGTGGCGGCAGCTACAATGATTAATCCGCTGGCGCCGCTGCGAATTATCGAGGAAATGGACGCCTGGCTGGAAACAGAGGGCGTTGCGGATATTAATGAATTAATTGGCGCAGCATTGCCGTAATATTTTGAGAAAATTGCTTTGCCTGATTGACAATTCCGGCAATTTGCATTAAAATATAGCGAGAAGCTGTTTGCAGTAATGTTAAAATTTGTTAAACAAAGAACATAGAAAATCTTAAAGAGAATTTGGAGGAACAGAAAAATGGCAAAACAGAAGTTTGAACGTACAAAGCCGCATGTAAATATCGGCACCATTGGTCACGTAGACCATGGCAAGACCACATTGACCGCAGCAATCACCAG
>JAETNY010000015.1 GCA_021771915.1 Bacillota bacterium | reverse complement strand
CTTATTATAATTTTTTGCTAAATCTTTCTTATACAAAATCTTTTAAACTTCGTTTCTTTCGTTATAGCATTTTATTTGGGAGTTCTTATTATAATTTTTTGCTAAATCTTTCTTATGCGAAATCTTTTAAACTTCGTTTCTTTCATTATAATAATATTTTATTTTAGAGTTCTTATTATAAATTAGTTTATCTCTATTTCTCTGCTAAAATACGATTTATAGCGGCCAAAAGGGGCGGCCAGCTACCCAGCAACGGCGCCAGCGGATAGGCCTGCGGTTTGGCCGGCAATGCGTTTAGTTGCGCCAGCACACTATCCGGCTGCAAATCACCGGCCGCAGCCAATGGCATAGCCGCCATTCGGGCAAAAGCCTCTACCTTGGGGTCATAACTGAAAGCCAATGCCGGCACTCCCTGCGCCGCTGCCATAATCAGCGAATGAAGACGCATGCCCAGCAGCAAATCAGCCCGGCCAACGGCCGTCCAGGCCTCCTGCGGCGTGGCGCAGAGCCAAACCGCCGCCGGCTCCTGCCCGGCCGTTGTCAAAGCCGCATTAATTTGTTCGGCCAGCTTTTCGTCCTCGCCCAAATGATAAGGCAGTAAAACCGGCTGAAAATTCTGCTCACGCAGCAGCTGTACAAGACAGGCCGCGGCTGCCGGCTGCATATTCCGCCAGGGACGCAACGCCAAAGCCACCACTTTAATATTCTGCGCCGCAACCGTCAATTCCTCGCCGTCCGCAACCGCTGAACTATCGCCAGCAGTCGGCTGCCAAAGCAGAACCGGGTCGCAAACCACATAGCTGGGGATAGTTTTCTGTGCCGGGGGCAAAATCTCTGCCGCCAACCGCTCTGAAGCCGCATCACGCCAACTGAGCAGCCGGCATTTACTCAACGCCCGGCCGGCCAGCCAACGCCCGGCCTTAGTACGCAGCGGCCCCAAACCCTGCGCCAGCACAATCGTTGGTACTCCCTGCTTCTGCGCCTGCCGCAGCAGAGAAGTATAATACCAGACCGAACGTACGCTGGTAACATCTTGCAACAGACTGCCGCCGCCGCTGCAAAACAAAGCGCATTCCGCCAACTCCGTACGCAGCGCTGCCTTATCCCAGCGGTTAATCGCACGAATATCATAAGCCGCCGCCGTTGCCTCCGGCTTGGCGGATAATGCAACCAACTCCACGTTCGGTAGTTTACCGCGCAAAATATCGCAAAGCGACGCCAAAACCGCCTCATCACCGGCATTATCAAAGCCATAATATCCAGATAACAAAATTTTCCTAAATTTAGCCGACACGTTTTGCCTCCTGGGTTGCTGCCGCAGCGTCCGCCTCCGCTGCCAGACGAGCAACCTCCTGCACCTTGCGCAGCAACCAGCCGCCGGGATATTTCAGCACATAGATTAAAATAACGCCCAAAACAATACCTAAAGCCAAACCATTAGCCGTGCGCACCAGAGAAACCAGCAAAGGGGTATGCAAATGCTCAAAGGTGTTCACCAGACTAACCTGACCGATAGCGCCCAGCAGCACCAGCGGCCAAAGCTGCCGCCGATAACCATAATAAAGCACCATCAGCATAATCGGGTGGGCCAGCATAAATTCCTTGGTACGCGGCCGCACCACCAGCACCTTATCCAAAAAGGCGCGGAAACTGCGCTCCAAATCAGAAACGCCCACGGAAGTATTACCAGTACGCAGCATATAATACAACAGCAGCGCCGCCGCCAAACCAGCCGCCAACACCAGACCAATCGTAACTTTTTTCTGCAACAGCCGCCAGCAGCCAACCAGCAGGTAACCGGCGCCGCCATGCTCATTAGCCAACTGATATAACAGATAAATCATCAAAAGCAGCAAAGCCGCCAGCTGGCCAACTTTAACACCGCTGAAAGTGTTGATAGCCGACATATAACTGCGCTCAGAAAGAGTGCCGACCACCAGCGCCGCGCCCAAAAGCGAGGTCAAAGTCATACGGCAGAGTACGCCAATCGCCGCCGGCAGACTGCGCCCCTCCGGCCGCGCCGCCGAAGCTACACCCAGATAGGGGAAGATAACCACCGCCGCCAGCGCTGCCAGCTTTTGCGCCAGATAGCCCTTGCCGATAACCAGCAGCCCCACCGCCAGCACCAAACCAAGACTGGGCAACAACCAAGCGCTTTTCTTTAAACCAAAGCTTTGCAGCAGCAACACGCCGCCAGCCCAAACCGCCGCCAGCACGGCCGCCAGCACAGCCTTGTAGACATGCATATCCGGCACCACTGTCATGTGATTGGTCGCCACGCCCTTGGCCTGAATAGCATCTCGCACCGCCGTAATGTATTCCACACTGTCAGCCAGCGTCTGGCCGGAACGCAGACGCAGCAACATAACGTCCATGCCGCGCTCATTGGCCGCCAGCGCAAAACGCTCCTGCAAACGTGTATCGTTAAGCTTTGGCAGCTCCGCCTCAGAAACCGGGTGCATGCGCACCATATCATAATCCATTTGCTGTAAAAAGCTTTGCAGGCCAGTCTGTTTGAAAAATTCAATCGACATGGAGGGCAAATTCTGCCGCTTCAATATCTCGGCCAGCTGCTTGCTCAATTCCGGCCAGTTGGCCAGCTGCACGCCGGGCAATTCATTATCATTAAAGCCGGCTGCCTGCACGCCCAAAGCCGAAAGACCGCCGAAAACGAACTCCAGCGATTGCGGCGTTACGCTTGGCCAGCTGCGCACTTGCACCACCAGGGACAAACCATGCTCTTTGATTAAAGCCGTTTCCTCCGTGCTAAAGCCAATACCCAAAGCCGCCAAATCGGTATAAGGATAGGTAGTGGAAACCGCATAAAGCATTTCATCATCAGCATTAGTCAGCGTATAAAGCCCGTTTTGCGCTGAAGTTTTATATTGCAGATTATCATAAACCAGCTTCTGCTGTTCCTCATCATAACAAATTACATAGTTATGGTTGTTATCAATCTGCTGTTCAGTATCATTATCAGATGCTGATGTATTATCGTCCGCCGGGTCAATTTCCGGCGCGGTTATTTCCCAGCCGCCCACGCGCACATCATTCAACAGCTGCGCGCCAGTAAGCAGCTGCAAATAGCCACCGTTCTGCCAATCACTCAACATTGGCTCCTTATAAACCACGCCGGAAATCAACGGCCGACCCTTTTCATCTTTAATCAGCTGTTCCAAAGCCTCTTCCACCGTGCTGCCGTTGCGTGCCGCCGTGTCCTTAAGCTGCCCCCATTCCAGAGAAAGCAATGTCGTTTTACTGACCGATTCCAAAGCAATGCGCTGTAAACCAACCAGCAGCGAAGCCGCCACCCCAACCACAATCAACAAATACAACGGCAAACGCCAAATCTCAGACCTCAATTTCTTGCTCAAAGAAAGGTACCTCCTTAAAAATCCTCTAATCCCAAACCAAACACTATCTTAATTTTAATGCAGCAATTTATACAAACGGTTCAGCATAACCACAGCTTCTGTCCAGGTTGTGGTCTGCGCTGGAGCAAAACGGCCGCCGTCCGTGCCGGCAATCAGTCCCGTATTCAAACTGACCGCCACACTTTCCCTGGCCCAGCTGCTGACCCTGCCGGCGTCCGGCATGGCCGCCAGCTTGCTGTTGTCAGTGGAATATTCATGCTGTACCACATTCAAAACCCGTGTAAACATACAGGCCATTTCCTGCCGGGTAATCGCAGCGTCTGGGGCAAAGGTGTTTTTTGTCTGACCGGAAAGCAGCCCGGCCTTATGGGCCAGCAAAATTTCCTCATAATAAGTATGCCCGGCCTGAACGTCCTTAAAAGGATTGCTCAACTCTTTACCGTCATAATGCAAAGACAGCACATTAACCAGATAAGCAGCAAACTCGGCTCGCGTGATAGGCTGATTAAATTTAACGCCGCTTAAATCCTCCGGTACCACAGAAACCGCTTGCAATGCGCCCACATCTGCCGCCGCCCAGGCCGGCACACCGGCGGTATTCACACGCCCCGGCTCCGCCATATCGGCCAGCTGTGTTTTGCGGTTATCTGCATTGCTCTGACTAACCAGCAGATAACAGCCATGCGCATATGGCGAGCGAACCTCAACCGTCTGCGTGTCCAGATTGGTACGTGAAGCCAAAAGCTGATTGGCAGTATAGGTGGAGTTAATTCTGCGCTCCGTATCACACCAAAGCAAAGCCAGTGTCTGCTGCGGATAACGGCTGTTTACCGTGCGATAATTGGTAAGATAGTTGTAAACAATGGAAATTACATCGTCATCAAGCTTTTCGATATAAATATAACTGTTATTGGAGCCGCGCAAATACATTTCCAGTTCCACACTCTGCTGTGAAATGGGCCAGGCGCTTAAACGAATTTGTTCAGAAGTGCGATACTCCCGGTTTAAATCCAGCCCATGCACATCGTCCAGTTCAAAAAAGAAATGAAAACTGCGGCTGGACTGCGCCGCACGCCGCCAATAATCAGAATTGACAATCGCCGCAGCCGGGACGCGTACTGTTACATAGTTTGTCACCATACCAATCTGCATATTCTGCTCCGCCGCATATTCCATGGCGGACTTTTCAATATAAACGCTTTTGGCGCTGGCTGATTCGCGCATATTCAGATTAGCTAAATCAACCTTGCCCTGTTCCAACTGTAAACGTGTAATCATGATAGAGTCAGACGATGTGCTGTTCGGCTTGGCCGTGCTGCTGCCGGAATCCGTGGAATGGTCCTTAGACGGCGTGCCGCTCACCGGCCGTTTCACCACCGTGCCGCTATCTGTAACCATATAAATATAATCATCATCTGTTTCTGCCGCCCAGGTCTTTTCCACGGCCACCAACTGCCCAACTATCACCAGCAGTAAAACACCAATCACAAACCAAATTTTTTTCATACTGCTTCTCACTAAATTCATGTTGTGCCTCCTTTTGCAAAATTAATTCCCAATCATTAACAACCAAAAGCTGACAAATATACAACTATCGACAGCTACCCAATCTATTATAAACTTTTTGCCGCCAATCCTCAACACCTTTTGCAAAAAAAACAGCAGGTTTCTGCAAAAAACCTGCTGTTAAAAACTGGATTTCTTAAAATTTTGTCGCAATTTGTCTAACTGGTCTGCACAATACCCTGCTCAATGGCCGTTTTGGCAATGTTATATTGCAGCAGCGCGTTCAGACGTTTGCTGTCATTGCTGGCCAAATCAGCCGCCGCCGCCTGAATATCATTCTGCGTGTTCAGGCCGTTTTCATATTGCAGCACCGCCAGACGATAAACCTCCTCCAGCAGCTCCTGGCTTTCCTGATAAATCAGATACTGTTCTCTGGCCAGGCTCAGGCTTTCCAGCATGGATTTGGCATTGGTATATGCCAAACGCTGGGCGTTATTATATTCAATTTCCGCCGTCTGATAGGTAAGCTCGGCCGTTTTGCCGTCATAAGTGAAAACCGGCGAGGCTATCATACTGTTATCCCGGCTGATACCGGCCAGCTCAAAAACCACCTGCGTCAGCTGCACCATGGGCGACTCCGCAACCATTTCCTGCACCTTTGCCTCAACGTCGGTAAAGAGCATCGGCTCAAAATTCAGGGCGGTGGTTGGCGTCCAGTTGGTTTCCGGGTCCAGCCCCATCGTCACATTCAGAGAACGCTTGTCCTTAACCGTCTGCGCTTTGGCCGCGTCCAGCATGGCCTGCGCGCTGTTAACCTGCGTATCGGCCTGCAAAAGCTCCAGACGCGTCGCCATGCCCTGCTCCAGACGCGCCTGCACCACATGCTGCTGATTGCGCGCCTTTTCCAAAGCATACTGCGCCGAAAGCTCCGACTGAATATCACAAAGCACGGTATAATAGCCCTGAATGGTTTGCAGATTGCAGGCTGCCTGCTGGCTGGCCACGGCGAACTCCTGAATTTCCACACCCTTTTTCGTGGCGTCCGGGCCATAAACTGTGGCCGCGTAATAAGTCTGGTCTTTCTGCATAGCACGGCCGCCGCCGGCAGTAACATCAACAATAACATGATTACCATTCGCATCATAAGTCAACGTTGGTGTTTTATAAGACGGAATACGTATTTCCGCCGCCTGCCGGGCAGTCCGGGCCGTGCTGGCCGCCTTGTTCGCCGCCACTTTGGCCGCCGCCAAATCATTCTGCGCGGACAAAACCGCCGGGCTGTTGGTCTGCGCCATGGCCATGGCTTCGTCCAGCGTAATGGCACGGGTTTCCCCGGTCAGCACCGCCGGCACCTCGGCCGTGCCCTGCGGCTCGCCGCTTTCCGCCGCGGCCGCCGCCTGTTTTTCCTCATAATTTGCCGGCAGCAGCTTGGCCTCCGCCGTCTGCGGCTGGGCAAAAAACAGACCGCAGCCCAGTGCCAGCCCCAAAGCCAAAGCCTTACAGGACATTTTTGGCGTATCAGATTTCGGCATACCAGTTTTTTCCATAAATAATTTCCTCCAGTCTGTGTTCTTTTTTTGTTTTATTTTTTCTTCTATTATAGCATAAACCGACGCGGCAATAACTAAACAATTCTGCTTTTTTGTATAAAAACCGCGCCGGTTGTTAACGGTAATTTCCGGAATCAGGCCATTTCCTCATCGGCATGCAAACCGTTTCTGGATTTAGCACTGCGCATGCCAACCTTTTTAGCGCCGTCTTCAAACAAACTATACATAACCGGCACAAACAGCAGAGTCAGCATAGTGGAAACTGCCAGACCAAAGGATACCACAATCGCCATGCCAGCCGCCATCTGGCCGCCGTCACTGCCAAAGAAGGCCATCGGCAGCATGGAGAGGATTGTTGTTAACGCCGTCATCAAAATCGGGCGCAAACGCTGTGGGCCTGCAATCAAAATAGCCTGGTGCAACCCCTTGCCCTCGTCACGGCGCAGCTGGTTAATCGTATCCACCAGCACAATGCCGTTATTAACCACAATGCCCACCAACATAATCAAACCAATCATACCGGTAACGTCCAGCGCATGACCGGTTACAAACAAACCAAAGAATGCGCCGATAAAAGCTGTGGGAATAGATAAGAAGATAATAAACGGCTGACTGAACGACTCATACAGAGAAGCCATAATCATATAGATAAGCGCACAGCCCAGCAGCAGCGCCAGCAGCAAACTGCTAAAGGCCTCCATCATCTGCTCAAAACTACCCTCTGCCTCAAAATGATAACCCTGCGGCAGAACCAACTCCGCGTCCAGACGCTGGTTCAGCTCCGTGGTAAATGACATCAAATCCTGCCCCACCAGTGAACAGCTGATAGTCACATAACGCTCCTGATTAATACGGTTAATTGAAAGCGGCCCATGGCCATTTTCCAACGTCACCACATCACCCAGACGGAAAATCTGACCGGTCGGCGCCGTCATGCGCTGGTTCAGGATTAAATCCAGATTGTCCTGATACATCTCCGGCACCTGAACCTTAACATCAATTTCATTACCGCCGGCTTCCGTATATTTTGTGGCCGTAATACCGCTGACATAAGCGCTGACGCTGGAAGCCACCTGCGGCACGGTCATACCCAGCTGCGCCGCCTTGTTGGCGTTAATCACCAGATTAAGTTCCGGCAAAGCGTCGTCCAGACTGGTTTCCACCTCTCGCGCGGCCGGCATACTTTCCATAATTGCCGCCACTCGGTTGCCCAGTTCTCGCAGAGTATCCAAATCCTCGCCATAAATGCTAAGACTGGCGCCGGAACTGCCGGAACTGCTCATGCTCATCATATCGCCAACGCTAACGCTGACTTCCACACCGGCCAAATCCGCCAGCCGATTGCGCAGATTATCAGCCAATTCATTAATATCAGATTTACGCTCGCTCTCTTTTTTCAGCGTCAGCATAAACTGCGCCACATTCTCGCCGCTGCCGCCCATGCCGGCCTGACCGCCAACCAACATCATATTATTAGTTAAATCGTCGCCCAGAACTTCATAAATGATATTCTCGGCGCGCGCCGCAACTTTAGCGGTTTCTTCCTTGGCCATACCGTCTTCCAGCACGACATTAACCGTCATCTGATTGCTGGCCGTAGCCGGCATAAATTCAAAACCAACCATAGCCAGCATTACAAAAGACAGCAACAGTAAACCAACGATTGCAAATACTGTGGTTTTGCGTTTGCGTAGCGCCAGCACCAATATCTTATGATAAAACCCATTTAACTTTTCAAACCAGCCAGCCACCACATTCTGCATTTTGCCAATCATTGGCTTAAGACCTTTACCCTCGGTGCTGTAACTGGCCTCCGGGCGCAAAAGTGTTGAGCAGAGCATCGGCACCAACAAAATAGCCGAAACCAGACTGGCCAGCATGGCAAAAGTAATCGTCAGCGCCATATCCTTAAACATAACGGCAGACATACCCTCGGTAAAACCAATCGGCAGGAACACCGCCACCGTGGTCAGCGTGGAGGAGATAACCGCCAGCAGCATCTGGCTGGCGCCCTTAACAGCCGCATCAAAGCCAGACATACCCTGTGTGCGCAGGCGCTGAATGTTTTCCAGAATAACGATTGAACTGTCCACCATCATACCGGCGCCCAAGGCCATACCGCCCAAGGTCAGCACGTTAAAGGTCATATCGCCGAAATACATCAGCATACAGGTAGCAATTAATGAAATTGGAATAGAAATCGCAATAACCAGCGTACTGCGCACGCTGCGCAGGAAGATGAACAACACCAGCACAGCCAGCAACGCGCCGGTCAGCAGGCTGTTTACCAGACTGTCGATAGACATTTCAATCATCTCGGCCTGGTTCATGGCCACCATAAACGTCAGATTGCCAGGCATAGTCTGCTCCAGCTTGCGGCAAACGTCCAGCACCGCATTGGCTGTGGAAACGGTGTTAGCGTCGCTCTGTTTGCTGATAGCAATATACATGGCCTCGTTGCCATTCTGATAAACGTCAATATCGTTCTTTTCCGGCACCAACTCCACAGTGGCAATATCCTTAAGTTTAACCAGACTGCCCGTTGGTAATGTAACATCAACATTTTCAATATCGCTTAAGGCCGTATATTTGCCCATCAGCCGGATTGTCATATTCTTGCCGCCGTCCACAACCTGACCGGCCGCCATATTCATATTGTTGGACTGAATAGCACCCACAATGGCCTGCATGGAAAGATTATAATTTTCCAAAACCATTGGGTTAACCGTCACGTTAACCTGATTAACATAACCGCCGCCCACCGTCACAGAAGCCACGCCGCTCTGGCGCTCCAGCTGCGGCACAATATCATCTTCAATAGTCTGCTTTAAATCAGCCAGACCAGCGTCACTGTTAACCGCCATCATCAAAATTGGCATCTGGTTCATGTTCATCTTCATAACCATCGGCGCGTCCGCGCCGTCCGGCAGATAACCTTCCACCATTGCCACACGCTCACGCAGGTTAAGGCCGGCAATATCCAAATCAGTGCCCCAGTCATACTGCACCATAACCATGGAACTGCCGGTGGAAGACATAGAATAAATATCCTGCACGCCCTCCACGCTGGCCACCGCCGTTTCAATGGTTTCTGTAATCATGGTTTCCACTTCTTCACTGCCAGCACCGCTATATGTTGTCATAACCATGGCCACCGGGATTTCCATATCCGGCATCAAATCCATGCCCAGACGGCTGAACGAAACCAGACCCAGCATCACAATGCAGACAAAAAGCATCATCACTGTGACTCTGCGTTTAACAGCCAGTTTAATTATGTTCATTTATATAATCCTCCGCTGCCAGTTAGTTGGCTTTGGTCGCATCAGCATTTGCGCCATCATTATTATCACCATCATTTGCCGCGTTTTCATCATTATCAGCGTTATCACTGTCAATCGCACCATCGCCGCCAACATCGTTGGTTACAATGCGAACCTCAGCGCCCTCAGAAAGCAGATAACCGCCCACGATAACAACCAAATCGCCCTCATTCAAACCGCTTAAAATCTCAACATTATTATCATCGGAAAGTCCGGTTTCCACAGAGCGCTGATGCGCAATATTCTGGGCGTCCACCACATAAACCATACCATCGTTACTAACTGCGGTCTTGGGTATAATCAAATTTTCTGCCGCCGATTGTTCACGCACCACATTAACCTCAGCAAACATACCGGCCATAATCGTATGGTCAGGGTTATCAATCGTAATTTCCACCGGATAAGTCATCGTGGCATTAGCCGCCACTGGCATGGAACTTACTTTGCCTATGAATGGCTCGGCCGAAGCCGCATCAATCTTAACCTGAACTTCCATGCCCTGGCTGAAGCTGGCCAAAACCGTTTCCGTAACATTGGCAATCAGCTTAACCTGACCAATATCCACCACACGTGCCACATAATTGGCGCCGGCCATATCGCCGGGGTTTACATTAACCTCTGCCACCACACCATTAATGGTGGAACGCACTGTGCAGTTATTAATCTGGTCCTGAATTTGCTGCACCTGAAGCCGGGCGCCCTCCAAATTCATAGTTTTAACCGTAGTTTCCGCCTGCTCATACTGCGCCAGAGAAACAGCCCCCTCCGCATAAAGCGCGGCATAACGGTCGCGATTTTTCACCGCCTCCTGATAGGAAGTATTAAGCGTATCATATTGGCTTTTAGCCAAAGCCAGCGAGGTCTGCAAATCAATCGTATCCAGCTGACAGATAACCTGACCCCTGCTCACATAATCACCCACAGAAACATTTACAGCGCGCACCACACCCTGCGCTTTGGGCATAACATAAACATCATCAGTGGCGGCCACGTTGCCGCGTACCACAGTAGAGTTAACAATCGAACCCTTTGTCGCCTCCGTAACTTCCACGGCAATGCCAGGTTCTGCGGCCATTCCATCACCGGTATCAGAGCCACAACCGCCGGCCAGCAGCAAACCAGCCAGCATGACCAGCATCAATCCCCACAAATAAGGCTTTTTCAAAGATTTTTTCATTTTCAGTTCCTTCCTTATGTTTATTTATAAATAATTTAATATTTTACTTCTTATATTTTTCCTGGAAATAATACATTTATACCCAAATTTTGTTGTACGCAAATTATACAAAAACAATATTAACTAAAGTTTAATTTTATTTAAACCTTTCATAAAAAATAACTCGCAGCCGTTTTTTCAAACAAGAACACAGATGCGAGTTATCTTAAATATTGAAGCCTTAAATTAAACGGCTTATATAATCTTAAATAAAATCCTGTACAAGAACATAAGCAGCTTCAATACCGGTATAATTTGAACCGCTTTTTTCTGTATAACGCACACAAACCCGGTCGCCGCCATAAACAGAATCAATATATTCCACATCATAAATGGAACCGTCTGAGCGATAGGATACTTTCATAATCACAGTTTCCGCGTCAATAATAAACTGCTTACCGCTGGTTGTCAGGCAAATATCACCGGCAAACTGCACAACCTCGCCCTCGCCATAAGCGCCGCGGATTTGCTCTTTGGTTCTATCCACAACATAAGCGCGCACGCCGTCCGCCCGATGTTCATAAGCGTAAAGCACATCAGTTTCCGGGCGTAATTCACCCTCATTGCCAACATAATTCCATTCATAAAATTCGTTCTCACCATAGAATTTAACAGACTCACCCTCGCTACCGGTGCCAAATTCATCAACATAACCAAATTGCTGCTGGCTCTGGCCGCGGTAATCGCCAATCAACAGACCGCGCACATTTTTGCCGTCAGACACATACTGCAGCGGCGCACGATAATTATTACTGCGCAAATCCGCTACATAACTGCTGGCCAAAAGCCTTTCCAAACTGACGGAGGTAACGCCGCCGCTGCTGTTCATCAGCAATACCGTCGCATCATCGGCAATCAGCATATTTTTACCGTTCAGCTTAATTTTGGTGCCGGAAACCTCGGCTTCATGCTGGTTATGAGTATAAATATCCTGCCGGGAAACGCTAACCACTGCCTGCTTGCTGTCCAAACCGAAATAAATCAGTTTACCCACGCCGCAGTCACTTTTGGCAGCCTGCCAGTCACATTCCGCCGCCAGCTTATAACTATGCGCACCGCCCTTAAAGCTGCTGATAGTGATAGAATTATTGGTCAATTCCGTCACCACGCCATAATCATAAGTAAAGGCCGCATTTTGATTGGCCAGTTGCTCCTCTCCGGCCTGCGGCAGTTCCAACATTCTGGCCACCAGCGCAGCAGCCTGGCCGCGTGTGCAGTCGCCACTATAATTATCATAATTAATCAGACCAATTTCCCGAGCCTTATTAATATAGCTGGCCGGCCAGCCGGATTTATCCAAATCCGCCTCGGTATAGCCCAGCGCGCGTATCAGAACGGTTATAACCTCGTCCACGCTAACGGTATCATTCGGGCGGAAAGTTCCCTCCGCATCTCCTCGCATCAGGCTCAGCGCCGCCGCATTAGCCACAACCTTGGCATACCAGGCGTTAGGGGATACGTCCCGATAGCTAATCTCCTGCACCGCGCCCATCGGCATGTTAGTTTTGTTGGTCAGCGCCAAAACCGCCACCTTGGCAAACTCCGCGCGGCTAATGCTGTCATTCGGCCGGAAAGTATCGTCAATATAGCCGTTCAATATCTGCTTTTCCGCCAACTCATTAATCGCCTGCCTGGTTTCCGGGTTACAATCATCAAGGTCGGTAAAAGCAAAAGCCTGACCAGCCATCAACAAGCAAAGCAGCAAAGCCATAAAAAATAATGTAAATTTTTTCAAAATTCTCAACTCCCTTATGAAAACTTAGTGAATGCCAAGTCCCCCGGACTCCAGTTAACGCCAAACAACTGAAAACCTATACAACTTCATATGATAATTACAAGTTTTTTCAGGAAAAACTTGCATAATAATCACTGCGGCAACTTTTTTTCCCGACGGCCGTCTTCCATCTGACGCTGATTGGCCTGCGCCAGACGTTTTTTGGCCTTAACCTGACTGTTAACTAACATCATAAACTTCGGCAAAGCCAGCATGCGGCCAAAACGCCAGGGTTCTTTCAGCAGCCGCCAAAGCCATTCCACGCCCATTTGCTGAAAAATCTGAGGTGCGCGTTTTAAATTGCCCGAGATAACATCGAAACAACCGCCCACGCCAATCACCAGCGGCACGCGCAACCGGCTGCGGTTTTCCGCAATCCAAAATTCCTGCCGTGGCGCGCCCAGACCCACAAACAAAATATCCGGCTTTTTCTCGTTAATCTCGCCGATTATCCAAGCCTGCTCGTCCTCCTTAAAATAGCCGTCGTGCCAGCCGCAAACATTGGTATTATACTGCTCACGCAGATTTTGAGCAGCCTGTTCGGCCACGCCCGGCTTGGCGCCCAGCAGATAAACCTGCCAGCCGCAGGCCGCGCTCTGCTTGCACAGTTCCTGCATTAAATCAATACCCGTAACCCGTTCAATCTGCCGATTACAAAGTTTCTGCGCCGCCATAACAATACCGCTGCCGTCCGGCGTTACCAGTTCCGCCTGATTAATAATTTCCATTAAACGGGCATCGGTTTGGGCTTTATATAAAATTTCTGCGTTCAAAGTAACAATCTGATGCAACATCGGCTCGCCCTTGCCAGCCTGCCGGCCAACATCAATCAGCGCCGCCGCGCTGCAAACGGTTTCCACCATATCATAATCGCTAATTTTTGCGCCTAAAATCTCCATTTCTGCCATAGCTTAATTTCCTCCAGTATTGCCGCTGTTATTTCCAGCCGCTCCGGCGGCGTCATTATCCGTATCATTGCCGTCGGCACTGGCAGGAGGTTCTTCAACCGGCAGATTATAAGTAAATGTTTTCATCTGCTCCAGCAATTCAGCGGTTTGATTGGGATAATACTGCCAATAGCTAATCCCATTAATAGTCGTACCGTCGCCCGGCACCATGGACGAATTGAAAGTTACGCTACTAACGTCCTTAAATACATTAATCAATGAAGTAAGTTCAGAAAGGGTAAAATCCGTCTGCACATATGTATTAATAGTAATAATCAGATTAGGCAGGCGCAAAATCGTGCCGGTGCTCATAACCTGTTCCAGCACTGTGCTTAAAAATTTCTGCTGCCGTTCAATACGACCAATATCCGCCGTGGCCGTACCGCGCCAGCGCACATAGGAAAGAGCCGCCTGGCCGTCCAGATGTTGTAGGCCGGGCTGTAAATCAATATGCTCCGCCGGATAATACATGCGTTGTTCAACATCATAATCCACGCCGCCCAAGGCGTCAATAACATCGGCAAAGCCCTGAAAATCCACCGTTACATAACGGTCAATCTCCACATCTAAAAAGTTTTCAATAGTTTTGCGCGTCAACGGCACACCGCCATAAGCAAAGGCATGATTAATTTTGGTTGTACCTTTGCCCTCGGCCAGTTCCACCCTTGTATCACGAGGAATGGAAAGCAGGTTAATCGCTTTTTTCTCCGCGCTGACAAAAGCCAGCATAATCGTATCCGAACGCCCGGCCCTTTCGCCCTCGCGCATATCGCAGCCCATCAATAATACGGTAATCGTACCGTCCGCACCAAAATAGTCCGGCATTTTTGGTGCTTCTTCATGATTTTCCACATAGTTTTGCGCCGTCACATAAGGCACGGTGATAGGATTAGGCTGCTGGCAGCTATACCAAAAGCCCAGGTAAAAGCCACCGCAAATCAACAACAGCAGCACCAGCCAAAACCAGCCCTTGGCCTCAGCCGAAAGATAACCAAAATGCCGTCCCCACCATGAATTATGATACTCAACTTGCTGTTCCTTATCTGAACTCATATTATTTCTCCAATTCAATCAAATTCAACCACTCACACTAAATCAATTAAAATAATATCATTTTTTACTTGGCTATATACAGCAGCGCCGCCAGCTTCTCCGCATTATTCCAGCTTAAATGAAAACCAAGATTTTCCGTAACCACTCGCAACGGCACCATCACCCGGTCATTACGCAGTTCCGGTGCGCAGTCAGTGGCCGCCATATGCCCGTTCACGCTGACTTCCGCACGCCCAAGCCACAACACCACCTGCTTGCCATCTTTAGTATAAACCGCCTTTTTAGCGGCTCCGTCCCAGCTGATTTCCGCCCCGATACTGTCGCCCAGAGCACGCAACGGCACCATGGTTCGGCCGCTGCTGCCCAAATACGGCGCAGCGTCAAGCTTAATCTGTCGCTCGCCAACCTGCAAATAATCACGGCCAATCCAAAGCTTAATTGAACGCACAGAAGACATCTGGCTGTCCGCCTGCTCCAAACGCGTCTGCAATGGCGCCAGCTGGCTGGCAATATACTGCTCCACCCAGCCGCGTGTAACCAGTGGGTCGTCAGCCGAACCCGCCGCCGCGCCGCCAGCCAGTAATAAAATTAATGGCAATAGACAGATTGCAATTCGGGAAAATGTACACTTCATACAATCAGTTCCTTTTACAGCGCCTTACGCGCAAAAATATTGCCGCTTTCCTGGGCCTGGTCCAAAACGGCCAGCGATTTACCGGTGCCAATAGCCACACAGGCCACCGGGTCCTCCGCCAAATAAACATGCAGACCAGTCAGCTCGGAAATCAAACGCGGCAAGCCGTCCACCATAGAACCGCCGCCGGTCAGAACCATACCGCGGTCTACAATATCGCCGGCCAACTCCGGCGGTGTTTCTTCCAAAACGCTTTTAATTGCCACGATAATCGTATCCAGAGTTTCGCCAATGGCCTCCCGACACTCCTGCGCCGAAAATTTAATGCTCTTGGGCAGGCCAGACATCAAATCCCGACCGCGCACCGTCACAAAATTATTCCGATTTTTTTCGGTGATATACGCGGTGCCAATGCTTTTTTTAATATCCTCCGCACAGGACTCGCCAATCAGCAGGCTATATTCCCGGCGAATATAACGCACAATCGCATCGTCAAATTTATCGCCGCCCACGCGCAGAGATGTTTTGCTGACAATGCCACCCAGGGAGATTACCGCCACGTCCGTAGTACCGCCGCCGATATCGCAAACCAGATTACCGCTGGGCGTGTAAATATCCATACCGGCGCCAATCGCGGCCGCCATCGGCTCCTCAATCAAATAGGCTTCTCTGGCGCCAGATGCCAGCGCCGCCTGCTTTACAGCACGCTCCTCAACGTCCGTCACCCCGGAGGGGATACAGACCATCACGCGCGGCTTCAAAATACGGTTACGACCGCAGGCCTGTTCCAGAAAATAGCGCAGCATCTGCTCTGTAACATCATAATCGGCAATCACGCCCTCACGCAGCGGCCGCACAGCAATAATGCCCTCCGGCGTGCGTCCCAGCATTTTTTTGGCCGCCGCACCAATCGCAATAACCTCATGCGTCAGCTGATTCATAGCCACCACAGATGGCTCGTTTAAGACAATACCCCGATTTTTCACATAAATCAGAATACTGGCCGTGCCTAAATCAACGCCAATGCTTGTGCCAAAATCAAAAAAGAATCGCCTGAAAAATCCCATTAGTCATTCCTCTTTAATATCGCGCCCTAATTTTGCTTCATTATTTTTGGGTACAATACAACTGCTTAATTTTATAATAATTCTTTGTCCTATGCAAAAATCCTGCTGCGACTGCCTTTTTTTGTTATAGACTAAATTTATAATGCTCCATCTGGCTGAAAATCTGGAAATAATCAATCTCACCAGCAGGATTTTACCGTCTGACACAGAGAATATTTTAATTGCACATTTTAATTTGACCCAAGGAGGTACTTTATATGTATAACACAGAATTTATCCGCCATGATATTAACGGCGTTATTTTTATGACCAGCGCAATTTTAGACGCTCAGGGCGTATGTCATGCTTTCAGCACCCGGCACGGCGGCGTTAGTCAGGGCGCGCAGGCCAGTTTAAATCTTGACCACAAAAAAGACAGCGTAGAAAATGTGCGCCAGAACCATCTGCGGCTGGCGTGGGCAGTGGGCTATGCGCCGGAAGCGACAGTTTCCACCCACCAAATCCATAGCGATATTATTCGCCTGGCGCAGGCGGCCGACGCCGGCCAACATCTGGACGGCCCCACACCTTATGAGTGCGACGCGCTAATTACCAACCAAACCGGCCGGCCGCTGATTGCCTACGCTGCCGACTGCATACCAATTTTAATCTGCGCCCTGAACCAACAGGGCAAACCCTGCGCCGTTGCCGCAGTCCATGCCGGCTGGCGCGGCACGCAGGCTGATATAGCCGCCAAAACTGTTCAGCGCTTGCAGCAGGAATATCAGATTGAGCCGGCTCGCTGTCTGGCCGCTATCGGCCCCGGCATTGGCGGCTGCTGTTTTTCCACCCACGCCGACGTGCCGCTGGCCATGCATAAGGCTTTCGGCTCCGAGGTTGAGCGCTTCATCAGAAAAGACCCCAAAGCAGAAAAGCCGGGCAAATTTCTTGTGAATTTAAAAGCCATTAACGCCTGGCGGCTGCTTAAGACCGGCCTGCCAAACGACAATATCGCCATTTCCCCGGAATGTACCTGCTGCCGGCCGGAAAAATACTGGTCGCACCGTTTTACCAAGGGTGAACGCGGCGGTCAGGCGGCCGTAATCAGCCTTTAAATTTATTTTTCAGAAAAACTACTTGTTTTTTTCACATAAATTTCATATAATATAGATAGTTACAGTTTTATATGGTTTTTTGGCAGTTGTGCCTGGAGGTTTATATTATGGAAATGAACAAAACAAGCTTAAAGGATTTACCAATCTATGACGGCAACAAATATCAACCGCCCTTTGACCCTGAATTGGACGCTATTGACGGCGTGACTGATGAGGAAATGACACGCCGCTTTAAAATGGCTATCCGTATGTCAATTTTAGCCAAACGCATAAAACGCGTGCCGATTGCTCGTTTTGATGAAGAAAAGGAACAGGCTTATTTGGAGTATCCAGATGGACACAGAGAATATGCAAATTTCTAATCAAACACCGGAAAAAAAACCAGAATTAACAATTTTTGCCGGCCCCAACGGCTCAGGCAAAAGCACTATCTATGAATACGCAATTAAACATGGCACCTACATCAACGCCGACGTAATCAAAACCAGTACCCACTGCGACGATTTAACGGCCGCCAAACAGGCGGAGGCGCTGCGCGAGAATGCTTTGGCTCAAAAATCCGATTTCACCTTTGAAACCGTGCTTTCCACAGAGCGCAATTTAAACCTGTTGCGCCGTGCCAGAGAACAGGGCTATTTTATACGCGGTTATTTTGTTTTTACCAGACACCCCAACATTAACGTGTTGCGCGTGCAGTCCAGAACAGAAGAGGGTGGGCATAACGTGCCCATAGACAAAATCCTCAAGCGTTATAAATTAACAATGGCCAACCTGCCGGAGTTAATTAAGCTATGCGATATTTGCCATGTTTATGATAATACACAGGAATTATTCCGTATTTTTAAAAAGCGCAAAGGGGAACATTTATTTTTCACCTCCAAGCTTTGGACCGAGGAAAAAATCAAAAATCTGGTTTACAAGCCAGTTGAAGATGAATAATTTAACTATAAAAAATCCGCCCGGCATAATGCCAGACGGATTTTTTATATAACCATAGCGGATTATAAACTTTAACTTGGCAGCTATTATCTCTTTGAGAACTGGCTTGCCTTTCTGGCCTTTTTCAAGCCATACTTTCTTCTTTCTTTCATTCTGGGGTCACGAGTCAGGAAACCAGCCGCTTTCAAAGCTTTGCGCAGGTTCTCATCTGCTTCCACCAACGCCTTGGCAATGCCATGACGCACCGCGCCAGCCTGACCAGTAGTACCGCCGCCCTTAACGGTGGCCATCACATCATATTTACCCAGGTTAGAGGTCAGAGCCAAAGGCTGCTCCACAATCATTTCCAGCGTTTTTTTGCCAAAATATTCACTCAAACCGCGTTTGTTCACGGTGATATTACCACTGCCAGGAGCCAGCCAAACACGAGCAATCGCATTTTTTCTGCGGCCTGTACCATAAAATCTGTTATCAGCCATTAATTTGCACGCTCCTTTCTTAGAAATTCCAAACTTCAGGTTTCTGCGCCTGATGAATATGCTCTGCACCAGCAAAAACTTTCAGCTTCTTAATCATTTTGCGGCCCAGGCGGTTCTTCGGCAACATGCCGCGCACAGCGGCCTCCAGAGCGCGCTCCGGCTTTTCAGCCATCAAACGGCGATAAGGGGTTTCCTTCAGACCTCCCGGATAACCGGAATGTTTATACATAACTTTCTGATTTAATTTGTTACCAGTCAAAACAGCCTGGCCAGCATTAATAATAATTACAAAATCGCCGGTATCAACATTGGGCGTAAAAATCGGCTTATGCTTGCCTCTCAGCAAACGTGCAGCCTCTGTGGCGACACGACCCAAAGGCTTGTTGGCAGCGTCAAGAACAAACCATTTGCGTTCAATCTCCTGCGCTTTTGCCATAAAAGTACGCATTGCGTTTTCCTCCTCAAAAACTACTGTAAAAATTCAGTTTAACTCAAAATATAAGATAATTTAGAAATACAACAGCCGAACCTATTGACTAACGGGGCTGAAAGTTCAATAAGGCGGCAAATGTCGCTCCTTAAAATTATAGCCTTTTATCGAGCGCTTGTCAAGAATTTTTTTACTTTTTTTCTATTTTATATAGCAATAATTTATCTGTTTTCAATAATCAATATGCCATAAATATAAGCCCCGCGCCGGAGCCGCCGGAGCCAGGGGCTGCGGCCAGCAATCAGGCTCAAGCGCCGCCGTTTGCAGCTGTCGCCGGATTTGCGCAGGCTCCAGCTGCCCCCGGCCAAATTTCACCAAAGCGCCGGTCAGCAGCCGCACCATTTTATAAATAAAGCCATTGCCCACCACCCGAAAACAATACAGCGCCCCCTCTGCGGCCAGACTATACAGCTGGGGCGGCGCGTCCGCCGGCTCCACCCGGCTAAAATCCGCAAGACTTAAACGACGCACATAAGTCGTAACCACGCTGCTGCGGCCGCAGAAGCCCCGAAAGTCGTGCTCGCCCACAAACTGCGCCGCCGCCTGCGGCATATCCGCCAGCCGCGGCAATTTATAGGGACAAAACCAGGCATAACGATAATCAAAAGCACAAGGCGCCTGGCCCAACACTAAAAAATAGCGATATTCCTTGCTTTTGGCGGAAAAACGAGCATGAAAATCCAGCGCTCGCTCCGTACACTCTGCGCCTAAAATACGCACATCTCCCGGCAGACGATTATTCATGGCATATGCCAGCCGCTCCACCGGAATTAACGGCCGCCCACCCGGAGCCGGCAAATCAAAGCTGGCCACCTGCCCCTGCGCATGCACGCCGGAATCCGTGCGCCCAGCCCCCTGCACGCTCACCGCTTGCTGCAAAAGCCGGCGCAGAACCTTTTCCAACTCCCCCTGCACGCTGCGATTATTAGCGCCGGGCAGATTTTGCCGCTGCCAACCGACAAAATCCGTACCGTCATAAGCTATCCGTAACTTAACAATAACCATGCGTAAGATGTTCCCATTCCCCTCCGGCATTCCGGCCTAAAATCCACTGCCAGTTATCATAGGTGCTGTTTGGGTTCAGGGAACCGTCACCGCCGGACGCACCCACCTCAAAACTGGAAACCAGAACAATCACCTCGTCAACCTGATATTGCTGCTGCCATTCTGCAAAAGTCGAGGCCATATCATCACCGATATAGCTAATCTGCGTTAAGGTACAACCATCAAAATATTTATCAAAATATTCAATCGCCGTATCTATTGCCGCGTTAACTTCATCTGCTGTGTATATGTCAGACTTAACCTCAGTAACCGTTATTTCCGCTTTCTGCCCACCGCAGGCCGCCAGACCAAGCAGAATTATAAACAGGCAACAGCTTGCCATGAAAGTTCGCAACTTCATTATCAAACACCCTCTCATCGCTTAAAATATTAAATGCCCCATTTCAACCAATGGCTGACGAACAGGAAAACCACAAACAGCAGCACTGTTGCCAGCGCCAGTCCGTCAGTCAACCGCCATTGCAGTTCGCGCAGGCTGACTCTGCCCTCGCCGCCGATATAAGCGCGCGCTTCCATGGCAATCGCCAAATCATCGGCGCGCTTTAAAGCGTTATAAAGCAGCGGCACAATTACGGCAATAATGCTGTTTAAGCGGCGTTTCAGACTGCCGCTGCTAAAATCAGCGCCCCGGCTGCGCTGAGCCTTAACAATTTTATCGGCCTCCTCAAGCAGCACCGGAATAAAGCGCAGGGCAATCGTCATCATCATGGCGAACTCATGAACCGGCATACCCAAACGCTGAAAGGGTTTTAACAGACTTTCCAGAGCGTCGGCCAGTTCAATCGGCGTAGTGGTAAATGTCAACAGGCCAGAAAAAGCAATCAACGCCACCAGACGCAACAGCATCAAACCACTGCGCACCAACCCCTCCATGGTCAAATGCAGCGGCCCATACTGCCAAAGAATTTGCTCGCCGGGCGTAAAAAACATATTAATCAGCGAGGTAAACAGCAGCAAAACCAACAGACCGCGCACGCTGCTCAGGGCTTTGCCAGGCGGAATATGCGCCAACGCCAGCATAATAAAGCCGAACAGATAAACCAAACCAAAAACCCAGAACTTGTTAACCATAAATATGCCAAGCATAAAAATCAGCATAGCCAAAATTTTAGCGCGTGGGTCAAGCCGATGTATCAGCGAATTAACCGGATAATATGAACCAAAGCGGACACCGCCTTTTTTAGCGCCCAATTTTTTCACCCACCTTCAGGCCTGCGCCGACCTTTCTGGCTTGAAGCGCCTGTGCGGCTTCGGCCAGCGTTAAAGCGTCCGCCGACAACTGCCAGCCACGCGCACGCGCCGCCAAAACAGCTCGCCGCGCCAGGGGCAGACGCACGCCGCATTGCTCCAACAGTTCCACCTCATTAAACGCCTCGCGCACCGGCTTATCCAGACGCAAACGGCCGCCTTGCAGCACCACCAGCCGCTGACAAAAACTGGCCAGCAAATCAATATCATGACTGATACAAATAATTGTGCTGTTGTTAGCCTGCTGCCAGGTCAACAGCAGCTGTAAAAAATCCTGCCGCGCCAAAGCGTCCAGCCCGACAAACGGTTCGTCCAACAGCAAAAGCGGCGGCTGCATAATCAAAACGCTGGCCAAAGCCACCTTGCGTTTTTCGCCGCCGGAAAGCTGATAAGGGCTGCTCTCCAACTGACCGGACAAACCCAAACGCTCTGCCAGTTCCTGCACAGCCTGCTGAATTTTTTTCGGCGGCCAGCCCAGATTTTCCGGCCCATAAGCCAACTCTTGCGCCACTGTTTCCGCAAAAAGCTGATGCTCCGGATATTGAAACACCATCCCAACATGCTGCACCAACACGGCCGCCCGGGGTTTTTTGCGCCCGGTAAGGCATACATCGTCTAACCAGATTTCTCCATCGTCGGCAGCGATAAGGCCGCAGATAAGCTGCGCCAAAGTGCTTTTGCCACTGCCGGTATGTCCAACCAGACCCACAATTTCGCCCTGTTCCACCGTTAAATTGATATCTTGCACGGCCGTAACCTGCACCGGCCCATCACCGCCATAACGGCAGCAAACATTTTGCAAACGCAAAGCCATTAAACGGCCTCCTTACTCAAAGCATCAAGCAGCTGCGTTAAATCCAGACAACCAGACACGCCCAACAGATTACCCAGCTGCGTCACGCCCGGCAATTCAATATGCCACTGCGCCAAATCTTTAGTGTGCGCAAAAAGTTCCTGCGGTGGTTTATCCAGAAGCAGCCGCCCCTCGGCCATTACTACCGCCCTATCCGTATATAAAACCTCGCTCATGTTATGCGTAATCATCACAATAGTCAGCCCCTGCGCATGCAGGCCCTGCAAAACCTGCAAAACCTCCGCCACACCCACTGGGTCAAGCATGGAAGTAGCTTCGTCCAGCAAAAGCGCTTTAGGCTGCATAGCAAGCGCCCCGGCAATCGCCAGACGCTGCTTCTGGCCACCGGAAAGCGCAGACGGGTCAACCTTTTCCCGACCGGACAGCCCCACCAGCTGTAACGCCCAGGCAATACGCTCACGCATTTCCGGCCGCGGCACGCCTAAATTTTCCAGCCCAAAGGCCACGTCCTCCTCCACGCTGTTGCCGACAATCTGATTATCGGGGTTTTGAAACACAATGCCCACCAACCGGCGCAAATCTTGCAAATTTTGATAATCCTCCACCAGCCGCCCGGCCACCAGCACCCGGCCGGAGCCGGCACGCAGCAAACCATTCAAATGACGCGCCAGAGTGCTTTTGCCGCTGCCATTAGCGCCCAAAACGGCCAGCCATTCTCCTGGCCGCACCTGCAAATTCACCTTGTTCAAAGCCAGCCGCCCATCAGTATAGCCATAGCAAACATCTTCCAGTTTGAACATTTATCTCCCTCCGGCTGCATTTTTTAAAGTACAGTTCCTATTATAAATACAATTCTGGGAAATGTCAATATTTGTTTTAGAAATGTAAACAACAAAAGCCGCTGTTTGCCAAGGGAATATATACAAAAAAAGAAGCATCTAAGTGGACGGTAAGATGCTTCCTTTTTATTAAATTTTTTAAGCGTCTGCGGCCGTGGATTCAACCAGTTGCCATTCTAAAGCGTGCATTTGGTTGAAATGGCGCTTGCTAAACGCTGACTCCTTTTTTCAAATCGTCAGCTGTTCAGGCATTTACACCAAAAAGCAGACCACTCAATTAAACAAATTAAACCAGCTCAATAATAGCCATCGGCGCACCATCGCCTTTGCGAGTGCCGGTTTTAATAATGCGAGTGTAACCGCCCTGACGGTCAGCATATTTGGAAGCCAACTCATCAAAAACGCGGCGCACCACATCTTCTTCTTTAATATATGCCAAGGCCTGACGACGAGCATGCAAATCGCCGCGTTTGCCCAGGGTAATCATTTTTTCGGTTGTGGAGCGCACTTCTTTTGCCCGGGTAACTGTTGTTTCAATCTGCCCCTCTTTCAGCAGAGAGGTCGTCATGTTCCGCAGCATTGCCCGGCGGTGTGCACTTTTCACACCCAGTTTACGGTAAGCCATTTATGCTCCTCCTAATTCAGTAAAAATTTTTATTCATCACCGGTTCTAAGCGACAAATCCATCTCAGCCAGTTTGTTGATAACTTCCTCCAGAGATTTGCGGCCCAGATTGCGCACCTTCATCATATCTTCCTCGGAGCGCTGAATTAATTCCTGCACAGTATTGATGCCGGCACGATGCAGACAGTTTGATGAACGAACCGACAGGTCCAACTCATCAATGGCCATCTCCAAAAGCTTATCACGGCCGTCGTCTTCCGGGTCAATCAACCCGATAGCGTCCGGCACGTTATCAGAGAGGTTGGCAAACAGCTGCAAATAATCAGTTAAAATGCGCGCGCTGCTGCTAATAGCCTCATCTGGCGTAATGGTGGCGTCAGTCCAAACGTCCAGCGTCAGCTTGTCAAAATCAGTGTGTTGGCCAACACGCGTATTCTCCACCCGGAAATTAACCTTAACCACCGGAGAGAACAGAGAATCCACCGGGATAACCCCTATCGGCTGGCCCTCTTTTTTATTTTTCTCGGCGCTGACATAGCCGCGGCCCTTGTTGACCGTAATTGACATAAACAAGCTGCCGTCGCTGTCCAGCGTGGCAATGTGATGCTCCGGGTTCAAAATTTCCACATCAGAGTTAACGCGGATATCTGCCGCCGTAACCTCACAAGGGCCGTTTGCTTCGATGTAAATAACCTGCTCCTCTGAGCCATAAACGCGCACTGAAAGCCCTTTAAGGTTCAGAATAATATCCGCAACATCTTCCACAACGCCAGGAATAGTTGTAAACTCATGCAAAACGCCGTCAATCTGCACAGAGGACACGGCAGCGCCAGGTAAAGAAGACAATAACACTCTCCTCAAAGAATTACCAAGCGTAATCCCATAACCTTTTTCCAACGGCTCGACTACAAAAGTTCCATGCGAATGGTTATCCGACATCTCGACACATTGGATTTTGGGTTTTTCAATTCCAAACATTTATATATTGCCCCCTTATTCAAAAGCCACTTTATTACACACCAGATACTATGCTTAGCGGGAGTAGAATTCAACGATAAGCTGCTCGGTAATCGGCGCGTCAACGTCCGCGCGAGCAGGCATCGCCACAATTTTGCCGGTCATGTTGTTAGCGTCAAGCTCCAACCAGGCCGGAGTGGCCTTGCCTTTAAGATTTTCCGCCAACGCCTTAAATTTGGGAGATTGCAGACTCTTTTCACGTACTGCAATAACATCGCCAACTTTCAGGGTGGCGGAAGGAATATTCATTTTTTTACCATTCAAGGTGAAATGAGCATGAGAAACCAGCTGTTTAGCCTCCCGGCGAGTGCCGGCCAGACCCAAACGATACACCACGTTATCCATGCGGCGTTCCAGCAATACCAACAGGTTCTCACCCACATTACCGGATTGCTTTTCGGCCTTGGCGAAAGTTCTTCTCAGCTGTTTTTCCAAAATACCGTAAACAAATTTAACCTTCTGCTTCTCAGTCAGCTGCAAAGCATAGTTGCTCGGCTTGCGTCTGTTCTGCTTGGGTTTTCTTTTAGATTTTTTATAAACGCCTACAAAGCCCGGCTCGATGCCCAGAGTTCTAGCTCTTTTCAACACAGGCTGCATATTTTTTGCCATAATGCGATTTTTTCCTCCTTTACCCGTAAATTAAACTCTTCTTCTTTTGGGAGGACGACACCCATTATGCGGAATGGGAGTAACATCCTTAATCATGCTGATTTCCAAACCAGCGCTCTGCAAAGCGCGGATTGCCGCTTCTCTGCCGGAGCCCGGGCCTTTAACCAGACACTCAACCTGCTTCAGACCATGCACCATAGCCTCCTTGGCAGCCACATCAGCAGCCTGCTGGGCGGCAAAAGGAGTGCTTTTACGAGAACCCTTAAAGCCCTGCGCGCCAGCACTGGACCAGGCAATGGCATTGCCGGCTTTATCAGTAATCGTGATAATTGTATTGTTAAAGGTTGACTGAATATGCGCAACCCCAAACTCAATATTCTTCTTTTCTTTTCTCTTACGAATTTGTCTGCGAGCCAATTAGATAACCCCCTTTCCTTATTTCTTGCGTTTACCGCTAACAGTACGCTTCGGACCTTTACGTGTGCGAGCATTGTTTTTGGTATTCTGACCACGCACCGGCAGGCCGCGGCGATGTCTCTGTCCACGGTAGCAGCCAATCTCTGTCAATCTCTTGATGTTCAGCGCAATCTCTCTGCGCAAATCGCCTTCAACCTGTGCAGTTTTATCCAAAACTTCACGGATACGGCCAACTTCATCATCGGTCAAATCCTTAACGCGAGTATCCGGATTGACCCCGGCTTCTTTCAACACCTTCTGTGAGGTCGGTAAACCAACACCGAAGATGTATGTCAGGCCGATTTCAACTCTTTTATCTCTGGGCAAGTCTACACCAGCAATACGAGCCATTCCTACACCTCCAAATTATAGATGAAAATATAGCTGATATCATCAACTTATTCGCGCGCCGCAGCGCTGCCGCCGCACGCATTTATAATAAATGAACATTTTTTACTATATAATGCCATTAGCCCTGTTTTTGTTTATGCTTGGGGTTGGAGCAAATCACCATAACGGTGCCGCGCCGTTTAATCACTTTGCATTTTTCACAAATGGGCTTGGCCGAAGCACGAACTTTCATTATTGTAACCTCCTACTTAGGCACATAAAAACACTTTATCTAAATTATTATTT
This sequence comes from Bacillota bacterium, assembly GCA_021771915.1. Lineage (GTDB taxonomy): Bacteria > Bacillota > Dehalobacteriia > UBA4068 > UBA4997 > Avidehalobacter. The sequence continues at coordinate 22,085 of JAETNY010000015.1, read as the reverse complement.
ATAACGATAAACAATGCGTCCACGTTGTAGGTCATAAGGGCTCAAAGCCACCGTAACCTTATCACCCGGCAGAATGCGAATATAATTCATCCTGATTTTCCCGGAAACATGTGCCAAAACAACGTGCCCGTTTTCCAATTCCACTTTAAACATCGCGTTAGGCAGTGGGTCTATAACGGTACCACTTACTTCTATTTCATCAACTTTCGACATTCGCCAATGCCTCCTCATCAGGATTTTTTTGCGACACTGCGCTTTCATCAGCCAGCAGCATATTCATTGCCGCCCGGATATCCTCCGGCGTACATTTGCCGGCCTTAACCCTTGCGGCAAATTCCGTTGCCACCAGCCGCGTCCGCTGTAAATGTCGGGGATTTTTAAGCTTGGGATTAACGATCGTGCGCCCACGCCCGTCTACCAGCCAAACCTGCACTGAGCCGCCTTTCTTACGCGGCTTTTCCAGTTTATAAACCAGATAATAACAGCCTAAATCCCGGCCAGCCCGAGAACGCACCAGCTGACCAACTTGCAGCTGATTTTGATTAAATGCCTCCGTCATGCCATCACCTCACAGCGTTGTCATAATCTGGGGGCCATCGGGCGTAATTGCCACAGTGTTTTCAAAATGCGCCGATGGACGTGCGTCCTTGGTTACCACCGTCCAGCCGTCGTTCAGGCAGTAAACTTCATGCGTACCCATGGTAATCATGGGCTCAATAGCCAGCACCATGCCGTTCACCAGACGCAGACCGCGCCCGGCCACGCCATAATTGGGCACATCGGGCGCCTCGTGCATCTCCCGGCCAATGCCATGGCCAACGTAATCACGTACCACGCCATAGCCCTCAGCCTCGGCAATCTGCTGCACCCGGCTGCCAATATCACCCAAACGGTTGCCAATTATGGCCTGTTTAATGCCCTCAGCCAAACAAAGCTGTGTAACGTCCAGCAAATGCTGAATATCCGGCGCAATTTTACCCACCGCATAAGTGCGCGCGCCGTCACTGCAAAAGCCGTTAAGCTGCACAACCACGTCTACGGAAACAATATCGCCTTCCTGCAAAATCCTGCGCCCCGGTATTCCATGAATAACCTCCTGGTTAACCGATATGCAGGTGCCAGCCGGAAACCCGGCATATCCCCTGGTAGGGGCGGTGGCGTTGCGTCGTTTAATCAGCGCTTCTGCTGCCTTGTTCAACTCCGCCGTGGTAACCCCCGGGCGAACCATTTCCTGCATCAACTCAAAAACCTCGGCCACAATGTGTCCGGCTTTGCGTATTTTCGCCAGGTCGTCCCGATTTTTTATGGTAATCATTCCCATATTTCTGCCGCCTTTTTTCTCAAAAATACTCACCGGCTTACCAGCTTTGGCTCAGGCCCTTGCCGATATCAACCAGCACATTGTTAATGGACTGGTTGCCGTTAATAGAAAGCAGCAAACCTTTTTGCTCATAATAGGCAATCAGCGGTTCTGACTGCGCCATATAAACATCAAGACGGTTTTTGATTGTTTCCTCAGAATCGTCCGCGCGCTGATAAAGCTCACCGCCGCATTCATCACAGCGCCCCGGCTCCGTCGGCGGATTATTTTCCAAATGATAGGTCTGGGAACAGTTGCGGCAAACGCGCCGGCCGCTCAGGCGAGCAATCAGCAATTCTGCCGGCACATCAATATTCACAACCTTATCCAGTTTTTTGCCCTGTTCGGTCAAAATGGCCTCCAGAGCGTCAGCCTGGCCAATGGTGCGCGGCAGACCGTCAAGAATAAAGCCCTCGGCGCAATCTTCTTCCGCCAAACGGTCTTTAATCATGCCCATGGTCACCTCGTCCGGCACCAAATCGCCTTTGCTGATATATTGATTAGCCAGCTGACCCAGTTCCGTGCCAGCTTTAATGTTGGCACGGAAAATGTCGCCGGTGGAAATATGCGGTACAAAGAGGTTGCGAGCCATCACATCGGCCTGGGTACCTTTACCGGCCCCTGGCGGCCCCATTAAAACAATATTCATAGTTCCGCCTCCTTACTTCATAAATCCAGAATACTGCCGTTCCATAATCTGGTTATCCAACTGCTTCATAGTATCCAACGCCACGCCCACCACAATCAGCAGCGATGTGCCGCCAAAATAGATGTTAAGACCGGAAAGTTTGCTGGCCAGGAAAGGCAAAACAGCAATAGCAGCCAGGAAAATGGCGCCAGCCAGAGTAATTCTGGTTAAAACGCCGTCCAAATACTCAGAAGTGGGCTTGCCCGGACGCAGGCCAGGAATAAAGCCGCCATTCTTCTGCAAATTCTCCGCCACTTCACGACAGTTAAAAGTAACCGCAGTGTAGAAATAGGTGAAGAAGATAATCAGCAGTACATACATAAACATGTGGAACCAGGAACCCTGGGTAAACATACCAGCAATAAAGGACGCGAAGCCGTTATTGGGGAAGAAACCAGCCAAAACCGCAGGCAACATCAGCAGCGACATGGCAAAAATAATCGGAATAACGCCAGTCTGGTTAACCTTAATCGGAATATGGCTGCCCTGACCGCCATACATACGACGACCCACCATGCGTTTAGCATACTGAACCGGAATACGACGTTGAGCCTCCTGGATAAATACCACGCCGGCGATAATCAAAACCGCCAGAATAACAAATAAAATAACAGTGATGATATTGGTCTGGCCGCCCTGCACAGAAGTAACGATTGTACGAATTGTGCTGGGCATACCGGATAAAATACCGATAAAAATTATCAGTGAAATGCCATTGCCGATACCATGTTCCGTGATTAATTCACCTAACCACATCAAGAAGCAAGTGCCGGCTGTCAGGGTCAGCGCAACTACCAAATAGCTGAAAATGCCGGGGTTTTCCAAAGCACTGTTGATATAGAACGTCATACCGATGGATTGCAAAAAGGCCAGGCCGATTGCACCATAACGCGTATACTGCGCCATTTTCTTGCGGCCTTCCTGACCTTCTCTGGCCAGATTTTCAAAATACGGAATGGCAATCGTTAACAGGTTCATAATAATTGAAGCGTTAATATAAGGCATAATACCCATAGCGCAAACCGTAAAATATTTCAATGAACCGCCGGAAAAAGTATCCATCAACGTCCAGAGGTCAGAACCAAAAAGTTCACCAATAGCGTCCTTGCTAATTCCCGGTACCGGGATATGAGCCGCCATGCGGAAAACCACAAACATCAGCAGCGTAAACACAATCTTTTTGCGCAGCTCTGCAATCTTCCAGGCATTTTTCAAAGTAGTTAACAAATTATTTCACCTCAACTTTGCCGCCGGCAGCCACAATCTTATCGGAAGCTGCTTTTGAGCAAGGCAGAGCAACCGTTAGCTGCTTAGTCAATTCTCCGTTCGCCAACACCTTCAAGCCATCACGCTTATTCTTGACAACACCACTTTGCAGCAACAGCTCCTCTGTAACCACTGTGCCATTTTCAAAACGCTCCAAATCAGCCAGCGCCACCGGCACAAACTCCTTGCGGAAGTGGTTCTTAAAGCCACGTTTGGGCAACCGGCGATAAATCGGCATCTGGCCGCCCTCAAAACCCAAGCGAACCCCACCGCCGCTTCTGGCCTTTTGGCCTTTTTGACCGCGACCGCTGGTTTTACCCAGCGTGGAGCCAATGCCCCGGCCCTTGCGGACATGCTTCGGCCTGGAGCCCTCGTTCGGGCGCAAATCATTCAGTTGCATTTTTACACCTCCCTAATCTAAAAGCTTAGGCTTGCTCCACTTTAACAAGATGGGCAATTTTACGAACCTTACCCATAATATCGGGAGTATCCTCCTGCATTACACTGCTGTGCAATTTACGCAGCCCCAAAGAAACTGCGATAGCTCTTTGTTTCTTGTTATAGCCAATCGGGCTTTTGACAAGCGTAATTTTAATTTTAGCCATTGTCAACCCTCCTAGCCCAAAATTTCTTCCACGGTTTTGCCGCGCAGCCGTGCAACCTGTTCAGCTGTTTTCATGCTCTTCAAGCCCTCCATGGTGGCGCGCACCATGTTAATCGGGTTATTGGAGCCTAAAGACTTGGTCAAAATGTTGGAATAACCAGCAGCTTCCAAAACGGCACGCACCGGGCCGCCGGCAATAACGCCGGTACCAGGGGCAGCCGGTTTCAGCATAACCCGGCCAGAGCCAAACACGCCAACCACCTCATGCGGAACGGTGGTATGCAAAATCGGCACATGAACCATATCTTTCTTGGCAGCTTCCACAGCCTTGCGGATAGCCTCCGGCACCTCGGTGGCTTTGCCGATGCCAAAGCCCACATTGCCCTTGCCGTCGCCAACCACCATCAAAGCTGCAAAACGCTGACGTCTGCCGCCCTTAACAACCTTGGCCACGCGATTGATATGCACAACGGTTTCAATCATTTCAGGCGTATTATCTTTAGCTTCAAATCTAGCCATGTTTTATATCCTCCTCTTAAAATTCCAGGCCGCCCTCTCTGGCGCCCTCCGCCAGAGCTGCAACCCGACCATGATACAGGAGTCCGCCACGGTCAAACACAACACCCTTGATACCTTTTGCCAGCGCGCGTTCAGCCAAAAGCTTGCCCACGGCCTTGGCAGCCTCTGTGTTGCCGCCATAATTTTCCTTCAGGCTGGCATCCAATGTGGAAGCCGCCGCCAATGTGTGGCCCAGGGTGTCATCAATAATCTGTGCGTATATATGCTTCGCACTGCGATAGACGGCCAGTCTGGGATATTCCGCGGTGCCGGAGATATTGCGGCGCACGCGATAATGCTTTTTCTGGCGTCTTGCCTTGCGGTCTACCTTTTTAAACAAGGTTTTTCACTTCCTTTTTAAGTTATCTTTCAAGCGCCGTTGATATGCGTCCAGGCCAGATATATAAATTATATACCAAAAACCCGGCGAATAATCAAGCAGCTAAAGACTTCGGCCGATTATTTTTTGGCGCCGGTTTTGCCGGCTTTCTTGGCCACATATTCATTTTCGTAGCGAATACCTTTGCCCTTATAGGGTTCCGGCGGACGCTGGGCGCGGATTTTGGCAGCAAAGCCACCCAAAACCTCTTTATTATAACCGCTCAAAACAATCTGAGTAGGCGTGGGGCAGGTAATAACCACACCCTCCGGTGCCGGCATTTCCACCGGGTGAGATTTACCAACACTCAAGGACAGAACATTGTTCTGTACAGCAGCGCGGTAACCAACACCGATGATAGTAAGCTTGCGTTCAAAGCCGGCGCTGACACCTGTTACCATATTGGCCAGCAAAGCCCTGGTTAAACCATGATAAGAGCGGATTTTTGCCTCGTCGCTATCTCTTGTCACCAAAACCTGGCCGGCTTCCACCTTAACGTCAATCTCCGGGCGCACATCATGCGACATCTCGCCTTTGGGTCCCTTAACGGTAACCTTATGGCCATCAATCGTAATATCCACGCCAGCGGGGATAACAATGGGCAGTTTACCAATTCTGGACATTCTCTAAAACACCTCTTTCTTCTGCCTTCTTACCATACATAGCAGAGAACCTCGCCGCCGAGCCCCTCTTTACGAGCAACTCTGTCAACCATCAGCCCTTTGGAGGTTGAGATTATGGCAATGCCCAGGCCGCCCATCACGCGCGGCAGTTCGTCCTTGCCGGCATAAACCCTCAAACCGGGCTTGGAGATTCTTTTCAATCCGTTAATAATTTTTTCCCGGCCAGCACCGTATTTCAGATAAACTCTAATAACACCCTGCTTGCCGTCCTCAATCAGTTCCACATCATTGATGAAGCCCTCAGCCTTCAAAATTTCAGCCAGGCCCATCTTGGTTTTTGACGCAGGAATTTCCACCTTATCCATTAATACCATATTGGCATTTCTGATTCTTGTCAAAAAATCAGCGATAGGGTCAGTAACAACCATTAGGATATACCTCCTTCCTTAAAGCTCCGGCCTTTTACCAACTGGCTTTGGTCACGCCGGGGATTTCGCCTTTATAAGCCAGCTCACGGAAACAAATACGGCAAATGCCGAATTTACGCATATACGCATGAGGGCGGCCGCAGATTTTGCAGCGGTTGTAACCCCGAACCTGAAACTTAGGTTTCCGTTGTTGCTTGGCAATCATAGATTTCTTAGCCACAAGATTCCCTCCTAATTATTAGCGTAAGGCATACCCATTTGAGCAAGCAATTCCTTACATTCAGCGTCAGTTTTGGCGCTGGTCACAAAACAAACCTCCAAACCGCGCAGACGGTCAATCTTTTCGTAATCAATTTCCGGGAAAATCAGCTGTTCTTTCAATCCCAGCGTATAATTGCCGCGGCCGTCAAAGGCTTTATCAGAAACGCCCTTAAAGTCACGCACACGAGGCAGTGAAACGGAAATCAGCTTATCCACAAATTCATACATACGCTGGCCGCGCAGAGTAACCTTGCAGCCAATCGCCATACCCTCTCTGATTTTGAAAGAGGCAATGGATTTTTTGGCTCTGGTCACAATCGGCTTCTGGCCGGAAATGGTGGCCAAATCAGAAACCGCAGCGTCCAGCGCCTTGGGGTTCTGCACAGCCTCACCCAAACCCATATTAATAACGACCTTTTCCAGCTTGGGAATTTCCATCACATTTTTATAAGCAAATTTTTCCTGGAGAGAAGGTCTAATCTCGCTTTCATAGCGTTCTTTTAATCTGTTTGCCATTTTAAAAGCTCCTCCTTTCTCTCACTACTTATCAAATTTGCTGCCGCATTTAACGCAAGCGCGCACGCGTTTGCCGTTTTTGCCCTCAACATGAGCCAAACGCACGCCCTTTTTGCATTTGGGGCAATACATCATCACATTGGAAGCATCAATAAAAGCCTCTTTTTCCTTAATGCCGCCCTGTGGGTCATTTTTGCTGGGCTTGGTGTGGCGTTTAACCATGGCAACATTCTCCACAACCACCTTGCCTTTGGCCGGGCTGGCTGTTAAGACCTTGCCGGTTACGCCGGCGTCTTTGCCGGCAATCACCACCACAGTATCACCTTTTTTAACGTGTAACTTGTTCGCCATTATTCCACCTCCCGGCCATTACAGCACTTCGGGAGCCAGGGAAACGATTTTCATAAAATCGCGTTCTCTCAGCTCTCTGGCCACAGGCCCGAAAATACGGGTACCTCTTGGCTGGTTTTGCTCATTGATAATTACGCCGGTGTTCTCATCAAAACGGATATATGAACCGTCCGGGCGTTTAATTGCTTTTTTGGTGCGTACCACAACAGCGCGGACAACGTCACCTTTCTTAACCACGCCGCCGGGTGTTGCCACCTTAACGGAACACATAATAACGTCCCCCACAGTGGCGTAGCGCCGCTTTGAACCGCCCAAAACCTTAATGCACAGCAGCTCCTTGGCGCCAGTATTGTCACCGACTTTTAATCTGGTTTCAGCTTGAATCATTTAAAAGCCGCTCCTTTCTATATTAGTCTGCCTTAGATAACCGGAGCCTTCTCCACGATGGTTTGCAGACGCCATCTCTTATCCTTGGACAAAGGTCTGGTTTCCACAATTTGCACTCTATCGCCAATGCGGGCTTCGTTATTTTCATCGTGTGCCTTATACTTTTTGCTGGTCAGCATGGTTCTACCATAAAGAGGATGAGCTACACGAGTTTCCACCTTAACAACAATGGTTTTTTCCATTTTATCAGAAACCACAACACCAATCTGGCTTTTGCGGTTTTTTCTATCAGCCGTGTTCATTAAAAACTGCTCCTCCTTTCTTTAGGCTTGGGCCTGCTTCAGTTCTCTTTCACGGATAATCGTCTTAACCCGTGCCATATCTTTTTTAACGTCCTTTATGCTGGAGGGGTTTTCCAGCTGGCCAGTGGCTGCGCGGAAACGCAGATTGAACAGTTCAACCTTCAAATCAGCAACCTTCTTCTGCAATTCGTCATTAGACAAATCGCGGATATCCTTTGCTTTCATTATGCCTCAACCTCCCCTTGGTTTTTAACCACAAACTTGCACTTAACCGGCAGCTTGTGTGCAGCCAGACGCATAGCCTCACGAGCCACTTCCTCGGAAACGCCGGCAATCTCAAACATTACCTTGCCCGGCTTAACCACGGCTACCCAGAACTCTGGTGCGCCTTTACCGGAACCCATACGGGTATCAGCCGGTTTTTTGGTAACGGGCTTATGCGGAAAAATCTTAATCCAAACCTGGCCGCCACGCTTGATATAACGGGTCATGGCAACACGGGCGGCTTCAATCTGCCGGCTGGTAATCCAGCTGGCCTCCTGTGCTTGCAGGCCAAAATCACCATAAGCAACAAAATTGCCCTTATGTGCTTCGCCCCTCATACGGCCACGGTGTTGGCGGCGATATTTAACTCTCTTTGGCAATAACATTTATGCGCCCTCCTCCGTACCTTTTCTTCTGTTACGCGGACGATTTTGTCTGCGATTGTTGTTCGGCTTGGCTTCTTCTTTCTTTTCTTCAGTCGGCAGCGGTCTGCCACCCAAAACCTCGCCTTTATAAATCCAAACCTTAATGCCAATCTTACCATAAGTGGTATTGGCTTCTGCGGTTGCATAATCAATATCAGCGCGCAGTGTATGCAACGGAACTTTGCCCTCTGATACCCATTCAGTACGGGCAATTTCAGCGCCGCCCAAACGGCCAGAGCACATAATTTTGATACCCTCTGCGCCCATACGCATGGTGCGGCCCATAGCCTGCTTCATAGCCCGGCGGAAAGCAATACGTCTTTCCAGCTGGTCAGCAATATTCTCGGCCACCAGTTGAGCGTCCATCTCCGGACGAGCAACTTCCACGATATTGACGAATACGTTTTTATCAGTCAGTTTGCGCAGCTCCTGGCGCAGAACCTCTACATCAGCGCCGCCGCGGCCGATTACAATGCCCGGCTTGGCAGTAAAGATGCTGATTTTCACCCGGTTTGCCGCACGCTCAATTTCCAAGTGCGAAATGCCGGTATGATATAATTTCTTCTTCAGGAACTGGCGAATTTTGTAATCTTCCAGCAAAAATTCGGAATATTGTTTATCAGCGTACCAACGAGAATCCCAATTTTTGATGACGCCTACACGAAGCCCCTTAGGATTAACCTTTTGTCCCACTGCTTAAGCCTCCTCTCTTTCCGCAACCACCACGGTAACATGGCTGGTGCGGTGTACCATACGGTCGGCACGCCCCTGTGCCCTGGGTTTAATCCGCTTGATGGACGGTCCCTGGTCAATAATTGCGGATTTAACCACCAGATTTGATTTATCTAATTCCAGGTTGTTTTCCGCGTTTGCAGTAGCGGAAAGCAAAACCTTTTGAATAACCTTAGCAGCTTTATTGGGCGTGTAACGGAGAATGGCTTCAGCTTCCTGTATATCCTTCCCCTTAATCAGATTAGCTACCAAACGGGCTTTTCTGGGGGACATACGAACATATTTGGCAATGGCTTTTGCCTCCATTAACAACTACCTCCTCTCGGTAATCTAACTTATCCGGCTCCTCTGTTTATCTGGCTTTGGAGCCTTTTTCCACCAGGGAGCCATGGCCGCGATAACGCCTGGTCAAAACAAACTCGCCCAGCTTATGCCCAACCATATCCTCAGTAATATAAACCGGCACATGTTTTCTGCCGTCATGCAGAGCGATGGTATGGCCAACCATCTGCGGAAAGATTGTAGAACGGCGGCTCCAGCTTTTAATAACCTTTTTATCGCCGCTTTCATTCATGGCCTCAATTTTAGCCAACAGGCGACCTTCACAATAAGGGCCTTTTTTCAAACTTCTACCCATCAGTCATATCCTCCTTCCACAACTACTTGGTGCGCCGACGAACAATCAGCTTATTGGATTGTTTCTTCTTATCTCTGGTCTTAACACCCAAAGCCGGCTTGCCCCAAGGAGTAACCGGATTGCGGCCCACCGGAGAACGGCCCTCGCCGCCGCCATGCGGGTGGTCGCAGGGGTTCATAACAACACCACGGTTTGCCGGGCGGATACCCAGCCAACGGTTGCGGCCGGCCTTACCGATATTGATGTTAACCTGGTCAGCGTTGCCAACCACACCGATTGTAGCCTTGCAGCCAATCGGAACCTGACGCATCTCGCCAGAAGGCAGACGCAGAGTGGCGTATTTATCCAGCTTGGCCATCAACTGCACGGAAGAACCGGCAGAACGGGCAATCTGGGCGCCGCAGCCAGGGCGCATTTCCACATTGTGCACCACAGTACCAACCGGAATGTTGGCCAGCGGCAGTGCGTTACCAGTCTTAATATCAGACTGCGGACCAGAAACCAGCATGTCGCCAACTTTCAAGCCCTGCGGAGCAATGATATAACGCTTTTCGCCGTCAACATAATGCAACAGCGCAATGTTAGCGGTGCGGTTCGGGTCATACTCAATCGTAGCAACCTTAGCCGGCACATTATCCTTATCTCTCTTAAAATCAATCAAGCGGTACATTCTCTTATGACCGCCGCCCTGATGCCGGGTTGTCATACGTCCCTGATTGTTACGGCCGCCTTTTTTGGTCAACGGCTGCAACAGGGAACGCTCCGGGCGTGTGGCGGTAATTTCCTCAAAGGCAGATACCGTCATGCCGCGCCGACCGGGCGAAGTAGGCTTATAAACTTTAATAGCCATTTGCAATACCTCCCTTTTTCTTACAGGCCAGAGAACATCTCAATACTATCGCCTTCACGCAGGGTCACAATGGCCTTTTTAACATCAGAGCGTTTGCCCTCATAACGACCCATACGTTTAACCTTGCCTTTAACAATACGTGTATTAACGCCAACAACCTTAACCTTAAAGGCTTCTTCAACCGCATGCGCGATTTCAATTTTATTGGCTTCTTTGGCCACAATAAAAGTATATTTGTTCTCCTCAATCAGACCAATAGTTTTCTCAGAAATCATCGGTTTGACTAAAACATCAGCATAATTACGCATTAGTCAGCACCTCCTCCAAACGGGCCACCGCATCTTTGGTGATAATCAGGCGGCGGTGTTGCAATACGTTATAGGTATTAACACCAGCAACATTAACCGCTTCCACACCAACCAGATTGCGTGCGGATTTAACGACATTTTCCTGGTCGCCGGCGAAAACCAACAGCGCATTGGAAGCCTCAAACTTACCAAGCAGGCTGATAATATCCTTGGTTTTCGGTGCTGCCAGCTGCAAATTATCCAAAACAACCAACTGGTTCTCACGCATCTTACTGGTCAAAGCAGAGGCCAGAGCAATACGGCGCTGTTTTCTGGGCATTTTAAAGCCATAAGAACGGGGAGTGGGCGCAAACACCACACCACCAGTGCGCCAGATTGGGCTGCGGCTGCTGCCGGAACGTGCATGACCGGTGCCTTTTTGACGCCACGGCTTTTTGCCGCCGCCAGAAACTTCGCTTCTGGTCTTGGCTTTTTGAGTACCCTGCCGGCGGCTGGCCAAATAAAGCACAACAGCCTGATGCATAAGTCCTTCGTTAATCTCACGGTTAAACACAGCGTCATTCAGTTCCAGAGTTTCCACTGCGTTGCCGTCCATATTATAAACTTGAACACTTGTCATCTATTTGTCCTCCTCTCTTGCCTTATGCTTGCGCGGCAGATTTAACGGCGGACTTGACGTAAACCAAACCTTTCTTGGGGCCGGGCACGGCGCCCTTCACCAAAAGCAGGTTTCTTTCAACGTCCACGCGAACGATTTCCAGATTTTGTACAGTAACTCTGTTGCCACCCATCTGACCCGGAGCATGCTTGCCCTTAAAGGTTCTGGCAGGCCCTTTGGCGCCGGAAGATGCCGGACGACGATGGTTTTTGCTGCCGTGGCTCATAGGCCCCTGATGGAAATGCCATCTTTTGATGGTACCAGCAAAGCCCTTGCCTTTAGACGTGCCTTCCACATCAACTTTCTCGCCGGCAGCGAATATATCTACCTTCAACTCCTGACCAGTCTGATAGGCAGAAGCGTCCGCAACGCGCATCTCACGCAGATAACGCAGAGGGGTGATGCCGCTTTTGGCAAAATGGCCAACCTGCGGTTTGGTGCCCTTTTTCAAGGCCTGAAAACCCAGCTGCACAGCCTCATAACCGTCAGTAGCAGCGGTTTTAATCTGAGAAATAACGCAAGGCCCGGCCTGAATGACCGTCACAGGAATTAATTTTCCATCTTCAGTAAAAATCTGGCTCATAGCCACTTTTTTACCAATCAACATTTTTGGCATTACTTACACCTCCAAAATTCAAAATCCGAGTTACGGCCATGCCAAGCCGCATTGCTCGAAAGCCCCGGCCAAAGCCGTTTTCACAAAACCACGAAGCCGTGTGTTTCTTTTTTGCAAACAACCTTAGGCCAAAACTATAACCGAACCCTAAAGTTTGATGTCAATTTCAATGCCAGCCGGCAAATCCAAATGCATCAAGGAATCGACTGTTTTAGGAGTCGGCTCCAGAATGTCAATCAGGCGTTTATGGGTGCGCATTTCAAACTGCTCACGAGAATCCTTATTGACATGAGGAGAGCGCAGAATGGTGTACACACTCTTTTCAGTGGGCAGCGGAATCGGCCCGGAAACCCTTGCGCCTGTCCTCTTGGCAGTATCAACAATCTGAACAGCAGACACATCAAGCAGCTTGTGGTCATAAGCTTTCAAACGGATACGGATTTTTTGTTGCGACATATTTTTACCTCCTTTTCGCTCGTATTCTTTACGAACTGGCTCTGTGAGAAAACCTTTACCCGGCAGGCATAGCCGTATAAAGCAACCTCTCACTTCATCGCTTGTGCTGGTCTGGGCAAATCAAACAAGCCTGATAAACCAAACCGTTTAATATCATAACACAAATAAATAATAAAAAGCAATACCTTTTCAGAATTTTTTTTCTTTTTTATGAAAATTTTTCAATATACGCAAAAAGACAAAAAAATATTAAGCCATATCTATTACTTTTTACTACCAAATATCTTATAATACAAACAAGAAGAGCCGACCCCAAACCGGGTCAGGCCTCAGAATTCAGCCCAAAATAGCCGCTTCCATTTGTGACTGGGCGGCTGTTTCTTTTTGTGAACACTTGGCGATTGATAAGTCTGAAAGACGCAACCAGAGCCTGGTGAGAACAACCCACAGCGAAGCGATTATTGGGTGCCATGCTTTAACGCACAGTCCGCAACTGCCAAAAATAACATTTTAAAAGTGGCGACACGTATTTTACGCATCGCCACTCTAATTTTTGTATCAAATTAATCATCGCCTTGCTTCATGATAGCATACACCACAGCGCCAATCAGCAAAACCGCGCCCAGCACCGCGGCAGGAAAAAACAGCAAAGTCAAAACCATAAATATCAGACTCTCTTTACTCGCCGTGCCGTTTGACAATAGCAAACAGCAGACCGCCCATCAATGCCAAAAGCAGCAAACCGCCGCCCACCAGTGCGATAAAGCCTATCGGTGAACCGGTCATAAAAATCACAGTCTGACCGTCCGCGCCGCCGATTACACCTGTCCCCAAACAATCACTTCCCTATAAATTATACAATAATCAAGTGGATATTTTGACAACGAAACAGATGACGTGCTATTAGATATGGTAGTTAGGCGCCTCTTTTGTAATCTGTACATCATGTGGGTGGCTTTCCAACAGGCCGGCCGCTGTAATCTTCACAAACTGCGCTTTCTGCTGCAAGGCCACAATATCCGGCGCGCCGCAATAGCCCATGCCGGCACGCACGCCGCCCAGCATCTGGAAAATAGTGTCCGCCACCGTACCCTTATAAGGCACGCGGCCTTCAATGCCTTCCGGCACCAGCTTGCTGGCGTTCTCCTGGAAATATCTGTCTTTGGAGCCCTGCTTCATAGCCGCCAGCGAACCCATGCCGCGATATACCTTGAAGCTGCGACCCTGATAAATTTCCACCTCGCCCGGGCTTTCTTCCGTGCCGGCCAGCAAACTGCCCATCATTACACAGCTGCTGCCAGCCGCCAGCGCTTTCACAATATCGCCGGAATATTTAATGCCGCCGTCGCCGATAATCGGCACATCATATTTGGCCGCCACCTCAAAAGCGTCCATAATAGCGGTCAGCTGCGGCACGCCAATACCGGCAATCACACGCGTGGTACAAATAGAGCCAGGCCCAATGCCAACCTTAACACCGTCCACGCCGGCTTTAATCAAAGCCTCCGTGGCCTCGCCAGTCGCCACATTACCAGCCACGATGTCCACATCAGGAAAAGCCTCCCGGATTTTGGCAACCTGACTGATTACGCCCAGAGAATGACCATGCGCCGTATCAATAACCAGTGCGTCCACACCGGCCGCAATCAAAGCCTGCGCGCGCTCAAAAGTGCCGGCACCCACGCCGATAGCCGCCGCCACGCGCAAACGACCATTATCGTCTTTGCAGGAGTTCGGATATTTCACCATCTTCTGAATATCCTTAATCGTCACCAAGCCTTTAAGATTATAATCCGCATCAACAATCGGCAGTTTTTCAATGCGATGCTGCTTCAAAATATTACGCGCCTCATCAATAGAGGTTCCGGCTGGCGCAGTAATCAGATTTTCCGTGGTCATAACATCTTTAATCGGCCGGGAAAAATCTTCCTCAAAACGCAGGTCACGATTAGTAAGTATACCAACCAGACGATTATTCACCGTTACCGGCACGCCGGAAATATGATAACGCGCCATCAAATTCAGGGCGTCCTCAATCGTGTTATCCGGCGAGAGGAACACAGGGTCAATAATAATTCCATGCTCAGAGCGTTTAACCCGGTCAACCTCGGCCGCCTGCATCTCAATCGGCATATTTTTGTGGATAACGCCAATGCCGCCCTCTCTGGCAATGGCAATCGCCATGCGCGATTCCGTAACCGTATCCATGCCAGCGCTGACCAGCGGCACATTCAAATGAATATGACGGGAAAACCGTGTGCCAATATCAACCTCATGTGGCAACACATTAGACTCCGCCGGTATCAGCAAAACATCATCAAAAGTTAACCCCTCTTTAACAACTTTAGCAGACAAAGCCGCACCTCCTCATTCTCCCAAAAAAATCTTTTTCCTCGTTTACATGACTTCCATGACGATTCTGATTATTTGTACTATTTTACACTAAATTAAGCGGTTTGTCCAGTCTATTCGCGGTTTTTTTTCAAAAAAATTAAAACGCCCCCACACAGGGCGTTTTAACAGAAATTATTGATAATCAGCTTCATTAATATTCATCTTCAAACGCACAATCTGGCTGTTCTTGGCCCAAAGACTGTTGGCCAGCGCCTGATTTTGCTTTTTCAGCCGCTGATTTTCCAGGCGCAGATTGCCCACCTCAACCTTACGGTCACTCTCAGCCCTGTCCAGCAGACGCAGCAGCACACGCCGGGAAAGTTTCATCTGCTCCAGACGTTCCTCCAAAGCCGCCACACGCCGGCTCAAAAGC
Source organism: Bacillota bacterium (assembly GCA_021771915.1). GTDB lineage: Bacteria > Bacillota > Dehalobacteriia > UBA4068 > UBA4997 > Avidehalobacter. The sequence goes on along the minus strand of JAETNY010000015.1, from coordinate 6,649 downwards.
TGCTCCGTCGGGCTGGGAACATGCTCGCCGCCAAAACAGGGCAGCAGCTCTAATTGATAAACCTTTTCATTTGCCAAAGCGGCCAGCCTCCTTCATAACAATCAGGAAAAGTTGATTATAATATATGCCGGCCAAGCTCCTTTTATACTTAACTTCTGATACGAAATTGAAGCGCTATTTAATTTTAAAAAGCTTTAATAATTCTGCACCGCTCGTGGTAAAATCCCCCAGACCGCTGTCATGACAATCCGAACCGCCCGTAACGGACAGCCCCAGACTGGCGGCCAGCTGCAAATAATGCTCCTGCAACGCACCGGCCGGCTGGTCCGGGTGACGACACTCCAAACCATTCAAACCAGCTGCCACCAGCTGCGGCACCAACTCATCATGCGCAGCCTGCGCCGGGTGCGCCATAACCGCCATACCACCAGAAGCCTGCACCAGCCGCAAGGCCTCCATTGGCTGCAAACGCTGGTGCGGCACATAAGCCGGACACCCCTGCCCCAGCCATTTGCTGAAAACCTCCTCCCGGGTCTGCACATAACCGGCCTCCAGCATTTTCCGGGCAATCAAACCGCGACCAACTGAACCGTTTTCTGCATATTCCTGCAAAAAGCCTGTATCCAGCGGCATACCCAACTCTGCCAGCTTCTCCACCATTTTCAGACCGCGTCCGCGCCGGCTTTGCTGCTGCTCACGCAGGCGCGCCAGAAGCTGCGGTGCGTCCGGAAGTTCCAAACCAGGAAAATAACCCAACATATGCACTTCATAAGGCTCGTCCGCCTCTGTAACCTCCGTACTTAACTCCACGCCAAAAATCAGTTTGACACCCATTTTTTCCGCCGCTTCTGCCGCCTCCGCCAGACCGTCCAGCGTATCATGGTCAGTAATCGCCAGCCCACTCAGACCGCGCTCCTTAGCCAGCCGTACAATATCCGTCGGCGACCAGAGACCGTCGGAAGTTGTGGTATGGACGTGCATATCAAAACGCCCCTGTAAAAATTCATCACTCCGCACATCGCCAAGCCATTTCTCTATATTATTCATAAACAAACCCCTTTTCTCTTATAAAACAAAATTAGCCAGGTAAAACAGGATAAACACATGCAACGGGTAAAATATGTAAAAAAACCATTTCCAGCCGCGCCCTTTCTGCCGATTATAAAGCAGCATAAAGGGCAGCGCCAGCACCATGATAAACTGATGCGAGGCTTCCATATCGCCAAGCAGTTCCCGGCTGAACAGCAATATCCCAAACAGCAAATAGACAGCCGCCATTTTGTCCGGGCGCGTTTTAAGAAAATACATAGCCACCCCCAGCGCCACAAACTCATAGCCAAATTCATTTAAGGCCAGATTAGGGAAAATGGCCGTCAGAATATCGCCGCTGAAGCGGCGCAGCTGCGGCAGCAGATACCAGGGCGCGGCATAAAACGCCAGCTGTACCGCCAGAAGGCCGCCCAGCAGCAGGCCGCAGCGCAGTTTATCCTGACCGGCCAACTCAATCACGCTGATTAACAGGCAGGTCAGCAGCATTGTAACAAAAATATTATGATTATAAAAACTGCCGGCCTCCGGCCACTGATAAACCTCCACCCACCAGCGCAGCGCCGCCATAAACAGCCCCATTAAATACAGACGCAGACAAAACCACAGCCGGCTGTGCGTATAATGATAACTCCAAACCAGACAGAACAAAAACAACGGATAGGACAGCCGGCCAATATAACGAAACCAGACCGGAGTGCCGTCAATAAACAAACCGATATGGTCAATTACCATAAAAATAACCGCCAATATTTTTAAATCAAAGCTGTTGAGAGATAACCAAAAACTGTTGCGCGACAATATATCACCTCTTTTTAAATGCTCTATTTATATTATATATGTTAAATAATGTTTTTTTCCTGCCAACATGTTAAACTTTATACAAAATATTTTCAGCAGCCAGGAGCAATCATCATTTATAGAAATATTTCTGCGGAGCAAATTCGCGCTTATCGGCTGTCAAGCGCTCTGAACGCCGGCGTTTGCTGTCGAATAAACATCAACTTTTTAATAGTCCTGCCCCTTGCCAAAGTCTGCCAAATATGATATAATTATCTACAATCTAACGATAATTATTCTTATTAGACAACAGGAGGATTTAAAATGAGCGAATTAAAAGGCAGCAAGACCGAACAAAACCTGATTACCGCTTTTGCTGGAGAATCTCAGGCGCATACCAAATATCAATACTATGCTTCACAGGCCAAAAAGGACGGTTATGTGCAGATTTCCCGGATTTTTGAGGAAACTGCCGCCAATGAAAAGGAGCATGCCAAAATCTGGTTTAAGCTGCTGCATGACGACGCTATGCCCAAAACCGAGCAAAACCTGAAAGACGCCGCCGAGGGCGAAAATTTTGAGTGGACAAGCATGTATGCTGATTTTGCCAAAACCGCCCGTGAGGAGGGCTTTGATAAAATCGCCAATCTGTTTGACGGCGTTGCTCAGGTGGAAAAAGAGCATGAAATGCGCTATCGTAAACTTCTGGCCAACATTGAGCAGGGTCTGGTTTTCGCGCGTCAGGGTCAGACTGTTTGGATTTGCTTAAACTGCGGCCATATCCACGTTGGCGAGCAAGCTCCGGCCATTTGCCCGGTATGCAGCCACCCACAGGCTTATTTTGAAATCAAGCCGGAAAATTATTAATTTATCAATAAATTAATCTGTCAGCCATTAAAACCCTTGAACCGATTGGTTCAAGGGTTTTTTTTATATACACTTACTGCCTGACAAAGGCTTTTTATCTGAAAAATTCCGGATTCATAAACGGAATAACCAGCTCCACCGGCGCGCCGGCCGCGTCCAGCCCCCAATAAGCGCTGTAAACGCCATCGCCCAAACCGCTGGTAAACATAATCAGCCGGCTGCCACTCTCCGGCAGCTGCCAGCGCAGAAAATCAATACACTCGCGCTGCTGCTCCGACTGCTGGGCATAACTTTGCTTAAATAATTCCGCAAAATAATCATTATAAATATTTTTGCCCTGATTATCCTGATACCACTGCCCGGCAAAACGCTGATACTCCTGCGCCTGCGCCATATCCGCAAAACAGGCCAGACCAGCGTCCACACCAAAAAAGCTGAAAACACGCGGCTTGCCCAAATCCTCCGGATTATACCCCTTAGGCATGGCAATTTCATGCCGCACTACCGGCTCCTGGCTAAAAAGCAAACGCGCCGCCACATAACGCAGCCCGGCATAGCGTGTCCGCATTACCGCCAACTGCACCGGATAACTGCCGGCCGCCACCTGCCGCGCCAAAACCGTCTGATACTTCGTCCCCAAATATGACAAAGGGTCAGCCAACACCAACTCACCCGTTGACAAATCAATTTCGCCCACGTCAAAAAGCTGTAAAAATTCGTTCTCCTGAAATAGTCCCTGCCAAAACTCCTCCGGATATTCCGGCTGGTTCAAAAAACGCAAATTCTGCTCAAAAGCCAGCTGCATCGGGTGCTTAACCGGCTCCAAAATCGCCTTGCCGGTTTTGCAATCCACAAAAAAACGCTCGCCTTTGTCTGCGCAAAGCTCCAATTCCGTCCCAACCGGCATATGATAAACATTATAAGCCGCCGGCTCCATATCAATCAATTCATTAAAATCAATAATTGTCAGATTATCCGCATTATTAACATATTCATCATCATCACCGGCGCCAAAAGCCACCCAGCCGCTGCCATAAGGCGATTCGTCCCGAAACAGCCACTTCAAAGGCTGCTCCCCATTCAACACCGACTTGCTGATAATCATACCGCCAGCGCCCTTAATATGCAGCTTTTCCGGCGGCGTTGTTTCTTGTTTAGACATCGCCGAACCTCCTTATCTATTCTTTCGCCAGGGTCTGCGGATAAGCAGAATAATCCCCAACACGCAAAGACAAAAGAAAATAAAATGACCGCCAATTCCCAGCAACACCGGCCAGCTGCTCATATGATAGGTGCTGTGCACGTAAGTCATTTCCATAAAGACACCTCCCAATCAGTTAAACCAAACTATCACGCCATAAATCTGTAATATCGGAACCCAGCTTTTCATAAAGCTCGCGCACGCGCATTTCCCCCTGCATAATTGCCTGCAACTCCGCGTCCGTCGCCCCAACCAGTTCCACAAACTGCACCTGACCATAAGGCGTGTCCAACTGCGTCAAAAGCGGCTCCGGCACGGTGAAAAAACCAGTCAGACGAGACTTCTGCTCATAATCAAAACCCTGCTGCTGACCAGTATAAATGTACTCATAAGGCCAAAAAACTTCGCCCTCCTCAAATGTCAGGCGCGCCAAATCCTGAAAAATACCAATAACTGTTTTAATCTCTCTATCCACATCAGCACAGCCAGCTTTCAGCAGTTTAAAAGTAAATTCCATGCCATAACCGCTAACCTCCGGGTTATTTGACTCCTTTTCAAACAACTCCGACAAACCAAAACCGACAATATGCCAATATGTACCGCCATCGTAAATCCGAAAACTATCTAGAGGACTCGGTCCACCCAACTGCCAGCTAATCAATGTGCCAAACTGCTGCGTATTTTCCAGCGTATCCGCATAAAGCCGGTCAAAAGCGTCGCGAATAGCCTCCCAACCGTTTTGTTCGCTGTTCTTTTTTATCTCATCAGACATCGCAAGTCACCCTTTCAGTCATGCGTCTTTCATATATCAATTCTACAATACCATTATAAGTTTGTGTTTGTAACAATTTCAAGTCAATTTTTGGCCGAAAATTAGCGAAAAGGCGTAAACCTGCGCCTAAAAGCGTTGGTATAACGGCAATATGCCAACGGTCAATCAGATTTTCCGTCATAAGCTGCTGCACAATGCCTGCTCCGCCGCAAATCCAAATATCCCTGCCGGGCTCTTTAAGCAGACCACGCAGTAAATCGGCCGGCGAATTCTGCACAAAATAAATTCTTTCTTTATCTGCAATTTCCCTATGCGTAATCACATAACTTTGCAAATCACCATAAAGCCATTCGTCCGGCAACAATTCCTCGGTCACCTGCCGATATGTATTCCAGCCCATAATCACCGTATCAATATCCTGCACAAATTCAGCATAACTATCAGAAGTTTCAATTTCCGGATTTTGGCCATTCAACCAACCAACGCCGCCATTAACATCGGCAATGTAACTGTCCAAACTCATAGCAATATATAGAATTACCCTGCGCATAAATACCTCCGTTTTCTCCTAATACAAATCAGCCAACTGCTCATAAACAAAATCAGGCTCCCTGATTAGAACATCGTTCACCGGCACGCCGCGCACCGTATATAACAAATTATACACATGCAGCTGATAATACCAGCCGCCAGTATCACAATCTACCCGGCGTTCATTCCAAATCAGCCGGCCATATTGACCCGGCGCAAGCAAAAATGCATTTTCATTCAGACAATCCCGACCCAGCATACGCGAGTGCCGATTATTAAAATCCTTATTTCGCCCACGGCGCATTGGTCTGCCGCTGCGTTGCTCATCATAACAAAAATCAACCTGCAAATTTTCGCCGCAATAAGCCAGCGTTAAATTTGTCAAATTCAATTCATCAGCCGAGTTATAAAACTGCTGCTCATATTTTTGCATCTGCCATAAGCGCTGACTAATCCGACGGTCAATCTCAGATTGCGGCATTGCCATTTTCTGACCACAAACCTGTAAGCTATGACGCATTTCCGTAACACTATCCAGAAATTTTTCACCCTCCTGATAAAAATTCAAGCGATGCAAGGTTACATTATGCAGACCGCTTTCTGCCGGCCAAACATATGCCAACGGAAATTGCTGACGCGCACTGGCCGCCGCGCCACCACGCTCAGGCTTATGCCAGGTCAAATTAACCTCTTGAATTAGCAGCAAAACAATCTATCCTTTCTCTATAACATATATTCATAAACATAGCCGGCTATAATAAACATATCAAAACAAACGCTCGCCCAAATACTTATCATGCGGCATAATTAAACACTTTTCAATCGACTTCCAATAGCTGTTATAAAGAGTTTTTTGTGCCAATCCATAGTTTTCTTTCGCATCAAACTCCCAATAAAGCAAATATTTAACACTTTTCACAATGCGTGTAATCTCTAACGGTGGCAAACCCTCTTTAATTTGCGGCATATCTATTCGATAACCCCTTTTAACAAGGCGTAGTAAAAGCAGACCCTCCTGTTTTTCTAAAAAACTTTTAGCTTCCAAGATTAATGCCTCAAATTCCTCAACCTTTTCTGGTTTAACCTGATATATACATATCTCTGTGAACGGCATGCCCATACCCCCTTTTTTATATTATATATCATTTATTTCAAAAAGACAAATAAAAAACAGGAAGAAGTTACAATAAAAACTTCTTCCTGTGCGGAGAGAATGGGATTCGAACCCATGACACATTACTGTGCGATGATTTATCAAATCATTCCAATAACCACTCTGGCATCTCTCCCCAAAGGTTCAAAAAGCAGGTAGGTGTGGGTGGGTGGTAAAAGGATAAAAAAAATTCTGGCGACGTCCTACTCTCCCAGGGAAAAACCCAAGTACCATCGGCGCAAAGGAACTTAACTTCTGTGTTCGGAATGGGAACAGGTGTGGCCTCCTCGCTATTGTC
>JAETNY010000025.1 GCA_021771915.1 Bacillota bacterium | reverse complement strand
AAAAAATTATAATAAGAACTCCCAAATAAAATGCTATAACGAAAGAAACGAAGTTTAAAAGATTTTGTATAAGAAAGATTTAGCAAAAAATTATAATAAGAACTCCCAAATAAAATACTATAACGAAAGAAACGAAGTTTAAAAATATGGCGAAGAATATATTGAAGGCTACCGGCGTGGTGCTGGTGATGAATTTGGTGGTTAAGCTGCTGGGTTTTCTGCGAGAAACCAGTCTGGCGAATGCTTTTGGTGCAACCGAGCTTTCCGACGCTTATCTTTCCGCGTATACGATACCTTATTTTTTGCAGGCCATTCTGGGCTATGCGCTGGTTACGGCTGTGGTGCCGATTTTGACTAAATATCTGGTGGACGGCCGGGACGATGAGGCCTCTTATGTGGGCAGTGCGATTATCAATTTGACGGCGGTGGCGCTGGCGGCGATAACTCTGCTGGGTATTTTAGTCTGCGATTGGCTGGTGAAGCTGCTGGCTCCCGGTTATGGGCCGGAACAGGCGGCGCTGACGGCCAGCCTGGCGCGTATCATGTTCCCCTCCGTGGTCTTTATGGGCGTGGGCATGGTGCTGACGGGTATTTGTAATGCGCATTATCGTTTTGCTGTTTCCGCCTTTGCGCCGGGCATGTCTAACATTATTATTATTGTTTCATTGCTGTTTTTCAGCGCTTCCTATGGAATTTTCGGCGCGGCCTGGGGCACGCTCTTAAGCTTTTTTGGCTTTTTTATCATTCAGGTGCCGGTGCTTTGGCAGATTGGGTTTAAATACAGGCCTGTATTGGATTTGCAGCATCCGGCCATACGTCAGTTACTGCGTGAGATTGGGCCGATTGTGCTGGGCGTGGCGGTTAACCAGATTTATTTTGCAGTAAACCGTATTTTTGCTTCTGGTCTGGCGGAGGGTACGATTTCGCATATCAATTACGCCAATAAGCTGATGATGCTGCCCATGGGTATTTTTGTGGCGGCGGTGGCTAATGCGATTTATCCGGCGCTGGCGGAATTTTCTCTGCGCAAGAACCGGCAGAGTTTGGCCAGTACTATGAAAGGCGGCTTGATTTCCGTCATGCTGGTGGCTATTCCGGCGGCGGTTGGTCTGGCGCTGTTGTCTGAGCCGATTGTGCAGCTTCTTTTTGAGCATGGCGAGTTTAATCATCAGGCCACGCTGGCTACGGCCTGGGCGTTGGTTTGTTTCACGCTGGGTCTTATCCCGATGGCGGCCAATATGGTGATTACCCGGGTGTTTTACGCTTTAGAGGACGTTAAAACGCCGGTGCGTATTGGCGCGCTTTCCATCGTGGTTGATGTCATTTTGAGCCTGCTGCTGTTTAAGACCATGGCCTTTGGCGGCGGCGGTCTGGCTTTGGCTAATTCTCTGGCGGCTTTGCTTTGCTGCCTGTTGATGTATTATTATTTGAAATTTAAGGCACTGCCGGAGCTGGCTGACCAGAGTATGCTGCCAAGTCTGCTGAAAATAGCGGCGGCCGCGGCGCTTATGGGGGCGGCGGTTTGGCTGGTGGCTAATGTTTTGCCGTTTGACGGCGCTTTGAAAAAAACCGGTTTGGGTATTATGGCCGGTGTGGTAGTGTATGCCGGGGCGGTTTTGGCGCTGCGCATACCGGAAACCCAGCTTTTTATTGATAAATTCAAGGCTAAACTGGGGCGGAGGTAAGCTTTTGTGTTACGTTTATTAATTTCATGTCTGGTGGCGCTGCTGGTGGGTCTGATGATGACCAGGGTGGCCAAGGTTTTGGCGCTGCGCTTTGGCGTGGTGGACAAGCCGGGCGCGCGCCGTGTACATCAGGGCGTAGTGCCGCGAATGGGCGGTTTAGGTATATACTGCGGTTTTATTGCCGGCTCATTGGTTTATATTATTTCGCACCCCAATCTGGCTTTGACCGGTGAGGCTTTGGGTTTGCTGATTTCAGCCAGTATTGTTTTTCTGACCGGTCTGGTGGATGATGTGCGCAGTATTCGGCCCACGTCCAAACTGGCCGGGCAGCTGGTGGCGGCGCTGGTTTTCGTCAGTTTTGGCGGTTATGTTAAGTTTTTCAGTAATCCGTTCGGCGGCGATATTCTGTATCTGGATTATTGGGGCATACCGGTGACGGTGCTGTGGCTGGTTGGTATCAGCAATGCGGTTAATCTGATTGACGGTCTGGACGGACTGGCCGGCGGCGTTAGCATAATTTCGGCTTGTACGATGGGTGTGGTATCGCTTTCACATGGCTATTACATGCCGGCGGCGCTGCTGTTCGTGCTGGCGGCTTCTACCCTGGGTTTTCTGCGTTATAATTTCAGCCCGGCCAGCATTTTTATGGGCGACAGCGGCTCGCTGACTTTGGGTTATGTGTTGGGCGCGATTGCCATTATGGGCTTTGCCAAGGGCGCGACCATGATTGCGCTGGTTATTCCAATATTAATTTTGGCCATTCCGATTATGGACACTTTTTTTGCCATTATTCGCCGCCTGCTGGAGCATAAGCCGATTATGCAGCCGGATAAGGGGCATCTGCATCACCGCCTGCTGGCTAAGGGACTTTCTCACAAGCAGACTGTTTTGATAATCTATGCCATTACCATGTTTATGGGCTGTATTGCCATTTTAACGGCGCTTTTGAACCCACTGGTAACCTTGGCACTGTTGGTGTCGGCATTGGCGCTGTTGTTTTTTGGTGCAAAAAAGCTGGGTATTTTGGGCGTGAATATGCAGATGGAGCCGGCGGCGGCTGAAACGGAGCCTGATGGCGAGAACCTTGAAAAGGACGGGAAGGTTTTTGACGAAAAACAGCCGGAAAAAGCGCCGGCGGCGCATGATGATAAAATAAATAACAAAACTGAAGATTAAAAATAAAAAAATCTGCAAAAGAATATTGAAAAAGTAGAAAAATTGGGTTATAATAGATATGATATATTAAAGGGGGAAATTATTGTGCCTAAGCCGAATGCAAGAGGAAAGGTTGCTTTATTTATTATAGCCGCGATTATTTTTCTGGTGGTGGGGTTTGTTTTTGGCCAGATTGTAAAAGCGCTGACTACACTGCCCGGGGATAAGGACGACCCGGTGGCAACGCAGAGTTATGTTGCAACGCAGCTGGGCGAGAGTCTGGCTACTTTAACAACGCGACTGGAGGAAGTGGAGGCGGAATTGGCCGCGCTTAAGGGCAGCGGTAATGTTACACCGCCCTCCGGCAACAACAATACTACACCTTCTGGAAATAATACTAATGTTTCTGGTAATCAGAGCAATACCAGCAGCAGGACTGTACGCAGCAACAGTGATAGTCTGCGTATCCGTAAAGGTCCCGGCACCAATTATGAAATAGTTGGTCAGATGAGCAACGGTGATACGGCCACTTATCTGGGTACAGAGAGCGGCTGGTATAAAATTCAGCGCGGCAGTGTGACTGGTTACGTTTCATCGCAGTATGCTACACTACAATAATAAATTTTGAAATAACTGTATCAGCTTTCTTTGTCTGACAGAGAGGGCTGATATTTTATTTTTATTCTAATATGTAGAAAAAAATAAAAAAAATATAAAAAAAATTGCAAAATGGTGTTGACAATAGCCGGCAGGCTTGTTAAAATATTTGAGTACGCTATTCTGGGAGGTTAATGCCGAGATGGATTTGAGCGGCTTACAGGCTGCAAGGAAACGCATAGGCGTGAAGCAGACAATTAAGGCTTTGGAATCAGATTCTGTGGCGCTGGTATATATTGCTGGAGATGCTGACCGGCAAATTACCGCGGACGTGGTGGCGTTGTGTCTTGTCAAGGATATTGAACAGATAACAGTCCCCACCCGTGCTGAATTGGGCAGCGCTTGTGGTATTGATGTGGGCGCGGCAGTTGTCGCGTTGCTGAAATAGTGCGCATTGGCGGCCAGACCAGGAACGGGTCTTGTGACTGCCGGGGTTGCTAAAAATTATCTTAAATTAATTATTTGTCATGATTAGCCGTTGGATAGGCTTGTCGGCTGCGATTTGTCAGAAAATTATGTTATAATTCTGCATAAAACTGGCAAAAATACTAAAAAGCTCAAAAACAGCGGCAGGCTTTATTTTTACGGGGAAGGAGGTGGCGGTTTTGCCTACAATCAGCCAATTAGTCAGAAAAGGTCGTCAGAGTGTGGAGAAAAAATCCACTGCACCGGCTCTGAAAGAGTGTCCTCAGAAGAGGGGCGTTTGCACCAGAGTTTATACAACAACACCTAAAAAGCCTAACTCCGCTTTGAGAAAGGTAGCCCGTGTGCGCTTAACCAATAATATCGAGGTTACCGCGTATATTCCCGGTATCGGCCACAATTTGCAGGAGCATAGTGTGGTTCTGGTGCGCGGCGGCCGTGTTAAGGACTTGCCTGGCGTTCGTTATCATGTGGTGCGCGGCGCGCTGGACGCTGCTGGCGTAGCCAATCGTATGCAGGCACGTTCCAAGTATGGCGCCAAGCGGCCTAAGGGCGGCGCCAAGAAATAATCGCCGGATATTCGGTATCAGTTATTCATTTTAAGGAGGTAACAAAATGAGACGAGTGAGTGCGCCCAAACGGGACGTTCTGCCGGATCCGGTCTATGATAGTGTTATTCTGACTAAGTTTATTAATCAGGTGATGCTGGACGGAAAAAAAGGCGTGGCAGAGAGAATAGTTTACGGCGCTTTTGAAATTATAAAAGAAAAAACCGGCAAAGACCCGATGGAGGTTTTTGACGAAGCAATGAAGAATGTTATGCCGGTGCTGGAGGTTAAGGCTCGTCGTGTGGGCGGCGCCAACTATCAGGTTCCGGTGGAGGTTCGGCCGGAACGCCGCCAGACACTGGGTATCCGTTGGTTGGTTAACAACACGAGAAAACGCAGCGGCAAAACCATGCAGGAGAAGCTTGCCGCTGAATTGATGGACGCAGCCAACAATGTTGGCGCATCTGTTAAAAAGCGTGAGGATACACACAAAATGGCCGAAGCCAACCGGGCATTTGCACATTATCGCTGGTAATAGCATCAATCAGTTGATTGATTATTGGAGGAAAGAAATAAAGTATGCCAAGACAAAATTCTTTGGAGAATACCAGGAATATTGGTATTATGGCCCATATCGACGCCGGCAAAACAACTACCACCGAGCGTATTCTGTTCTATACAAACAAAGTGCATAAAATTGGTGAAACTCATGACGGCGGCGCGACTATGGACTGGATGGTACAGGAGCAGGAGCGCGGTATTACAATTACTTCTGCAACAACCACCTGTTTTTGGAAAGGTAACCGCATTAATATTATTGATACACCCGGCCACGTTGATTTTACGGTTGAGGTTGAGCGTTCTCTGCGCGTTTTGGACGGCGCAGTGGCGGTGTTCTGCTCCGTGGGCGGTGTAGAACCGCAGTCTGAAACCGTTTGGCGTCAGGCTGACCGTTATGGCGTGCCGCGTATCGCTTATATTAATAAGATGGATCGCACCGGCGCTGATTTTATGCGCGGTGTAAATATGATTAAAGAGCGCCTGGGTGCTAACCCGGTGCCGATTCAGCTGCCGATTGGCGCTGAGGATAAATTTGTGGGTATTATCGACCTTATTCGTATGAAGGCTGAAATCTATAAAGATGATTTGGGCAAGGATATTGAAGAGGTTGATGTGCCGGCAGATATGCAGGAACTGGCGGCCGAGTATCATGAAAAGATGGTTGAAGCCGCTGCGGAATGCGATGAAGATTTGATGATGAAATATCTGGAGGGCGAAGAACTGACCGAGGACGAAATTCGTACTGCGCTGCGCAAGGGCACAATCGCTGTACAGCTGACCCCGGTTTTGTGTGGTTCGTCTTTCAAGAACAAGGGCGTACAGATGTTGCTGGACGCGGTAATTGATTATTTGCCGGCCCCGATTGATGTACCGGATATTACTGGTTTTAATCCGGATACCGGTGAGGAGGATTCTCGCCCCAGTTCTGATGATGCTCCGTTTGCCGCTTTGGCCTTTAAGGTTATGACTGACCCCTTTGTTGGCAAGCTGACTTATTTCCGTGTTTATTCCGGTACCTTGCAGGCCGGTTCCTATGTATATAACTCTACCAAGGGCAAAAAGGAACGTGTTGGCCGTTTGCTGCAAATGCACGCTAACAGCCGCGAGGAAGTAACGGAAGTGCATGCTGGTGATATCGTGGCCGGTATCGGTTTTAAAGATACTACCACCGGTGATTCTATTTGTGATGAAAAGAATGAAATCATTCTGGAGTCTATGGAGTTCCCGGAACCGGTTATCGACGTAGCTATTGAGCCTAAAACTCAGGCCGACCAGGAAAAAATGGGTATTGCTTTGGCTAAACTGGCTGAGGAGGACCCGACCTTCAAGGTGCATACCGATAAGGAAACCGGCCAGACTATTATTGCCGGTATGGGCGAGTTGCATTTGGAAATCATTGTTGACCGCCTGCTGCGTGAGTTTAAAGTGGAGGCCAATGTTGGTCAGCCGCAGGTTGCTTATAAAGAAACTATTCGCGGCAAGGTTACCGGCGTCGGCAAGCATGTTAAACAGTCCGGCGGCCATGGCCAGTATGGTCACTGCGTTGTGGAATTTGAGCCGGCCGAGCCAGGTCAGGGCTTTGTATTTGAGAACAAAATCGTGGGCGGCGTAGTGCCGAAAGAATATATTGGGCCAATTGAAAATGGCATTAAGGAAGCAATGCTTTCCGGTCTGTTGGCTGGTTATGAAGTTGTTGACATTAAAGCCACTTTGGTTGACGGTTCTTATCATGAGGTTGACTCCTCTGAAGTTGCTTTCAAAATTGCCGGTTCTTTGGCATTCAAAGACGGCTGCTTAAAAGCCAGCCCGGTTTTGTTGGAACCTGTGTTTAAGGTTGAGGTTGTTGTGCCGGAAGATTATATGGGCGAGGTTATGGGTAACGTAAGTTCTCGTCGTGGTCGTATTGAGGGTATGGAAGGCCGTAATGGTCTTCAGGCTGTTCGTGCCATCGTACCGCTGGCCGAGATGTTTGGTTATGCTACTGATTTGCGCTCCCGTACGCAGGGTCGCGGCACTTACACCATGCAGTTCTCTCATTTTGAAGAGGTTCCGCGCAATGTTGCCGAAACAATCATTGAGAAACGCATGGAGGAACAGAAAAATGGCAAAACAGAAGTTTGAACGTACAAAGCCGCATGTAAATATCGGCACCATTGGTCACGTAGACCATGGCAAGACCACATTGACCGCAGCAATCACCAGATGTCTGGCGTCAGCAGGCGGTGCAGAAGCCAAAGCATATGACCAGATTGACTCAGCGCCGGAAGAAAGAGCCCGTGGTATCACGATTAACACCGCTCACGTTGAGTATGAAACCAGCACACGTCACTATGCCCATGTAGACTGCCCCGGCCACGCTGACTATGTAAAGAACATGATTACCGGTGCAGCGCAGATGGACGGCGCAATTCTGGTAGTTTCCGCAGCAGACGGTCCGATGCCGCAGACACGCGAGCACATTCTGTTGTCCCGTCAGGTAGGCGTGCCTTATATCGTAGTATTCCTGAACAAGGCAGACCAGGTTGACGACGACGAGTTGATGGAACTGGTAGAGATGGAAGTTCGCGAATTGCTGAGTGAGTATGAATTCCCGGGCGATGATATTCCGATTATCTCCGGTTCAGCATTGAAAGCATTGGAATGTGGCTGCGGCGGCCGCGACTGCCCGAACTGCAAGCCGATTTGGGATTTGATGGACGCAGTTGACGAGTATATCCCGACGCCTGAGCGCGATGTGGATAAACCGTTCCTGATGCCGATTGAGGACGTATTCACCATTACCGGTCGTGGTACTGTTGTAACCGGTCGTGTAGAACGTGGTCAGATTAAGGTAGGCGACGCGGTGGCTATCGTAGGTTTGATGGACGAACCCAAGAGCACCGTAGTAACCGGTGTGGAGATGTTCCGCAAGCTGTTGGATATGGCTGAAGCCGGTGATAACATTGGTACTTTGCTGCGTGGTATTGACCGCAAAGAGGTTGAGCGCGGTCAGGTATTGGCGAAGCCTGGTTCCATTCATCCGCATACCAAATTTGCCGGTGAGGTATATGTTCTGACTAAAGATGAGGGTGGCCGTCATACCCCGTTTTTCAATGGCTATCGTCCGCAGTTCTATTTCCGTACCACTGACGTAACCGGTGTAGCTATGCTGCCGGAGGGTGTGGAGATGGTAATGCCAGGTGATAACATTCGCATGAACATTGAATTGATTACACCTATCGCTATTGAAGAAGGTCTGCGCTTTGCTATCCGTGAGGGTGGCAGGACTGTTGGCGCTGGTGTGGTAACCGCTATTAACGAGTAATTTTAATTGCGGCGCTTCAATAGCACCTTGAGATGTCTGTATTTGTACCAATACTTTCTGAGTTAATACAGGGCGCAAAGCAGAAAAATTTCCGAAAAGAGTTAAAAAGTTTTGTGAGCAGATAATTTGCCGAAAGATATTATAAGCCCACAAAAATATGATTAGGAAAAATTGATTAGGATTTAAAAAAGAGGCAAGAGAGGTTTCCCGAGGACTTTTCTTGCTTCTTTTTATGTGAACACTTAATGAGCGCAAGCCGCAGGCGCAGCGAGAATTTAGTGTGAACATAT
>JAETNY010000047.1 GCA_021771915.1 Bacillota bacterium | reverse complement strand
TTGACCCAAAGTTACGACATCTTTTTTGAACTGGCGCTTATGCTGCCGATGATGTATCTGATGTATCGCGGTTATCGCTGGATTTTTGTTTTTGCCATTTTATGGTGGACGTTTGAGAAAGGGCTGCAGTTGTATGTTGCGCCCGGCAGTGCATCGATAGCCAGTATTTTGGTCTGGTGGGCGGTCGTAACTTATGTTTATTTTCAGGCATATAAGGTCGAGGCGGTTCGCGCACGGCTTCCCGGTGCGCCGCGCAAACCCTGGCTGAAAGACCTCGGCCTGGCGCTGGGGGCGTTCGTTTTGCTGGCCGCCGCCCTCCATACGCTGATTTACTAGTCTTGTTTTGTGTCATTTTTAGCTGGCATTTTAAATTTAAGACGTTATCTTACTCCTTGATAAGTTAACGAAGGAGAAGATAAATGAAAAAAATTGTGTATGTGTTGTCTTTGTTGTTTATGATTACCGCTTGCAACGGCGATAATACAACGTTTGAAAACAACGCCTATAAACTGCGCAATGCCAAAAACGGCGCGGAAATTACGCTTGGCTTTGACGGCAAGGACAAGCGCTTTTTCGGACGTTCGGCAATTAACCGTTATTTCGGAACTTATAAAACCGAGGGCGACAAACTGACTTTCGGCCCTGCCGGTTCGACCATGATGGCTGGTCCCGGACATCTGATGGCCGCCGAACGCGAATATATGCAGTTTCTGCCGCAGGTTGCCACCTATCGTCTGGACGGCAACCGTCTGATTCTGAGCAAGGCCAACGGCGAAAGCATGGTTTTTGAAAGGACCGGGAAAGCCTCGTCGCTTGAATAAAAACAATGAAACCGGAAAAAGGCAGGGAACGTTCCCTGCCTTTTTTTGTCTTGAACCTTACTTCCCGTTGTGCTATAAAAAAAACTATTCCCAATGACTATTCTGAGATTAATTCATATAATTACAAACTTTTAAAATTAATTGTTATGTGTCACGCAGCCATTCATAAAGTTCACAAATTCG
>JAETNY010000046.1 GCA_021771915.1 Bacillota bacterium | reverse complement strand
TTCTTTTCATTTGTTTTCTCCGGTTAACGCCGGCGTCAGCCGGCTGATCTTTATTAGTTATTTAAGCCTTAATTTTGAATCTAAGGCCTCGGGTAATTCTGCTTATAGACATTTTTGGGCGGCAAGTCAATGATTTTTTGCAAAAAAAAGCTCCGTATGCACGGAGCCTGAAAACACTTTGTTTTTTTAACGGCGGTCGCCGAAAAGTCTGAGCAGAGCCAGGAACAGGTTGATGAAATCAAGATAGAGTTCCAATGCTCCGGCAATGGCTTTGCGAGAAAGCGTATCGCCCGTGTCGGCACTGAGGTAAAGACTGCGGATTTTCTGCGTATCATAAGCGGTAAGGCCGGTAAAGATGATGACAGTCAGAATCGACAGCGCAAAACTCAGGCCGGAGCTCTGCATAAAGATATTGACGATGGAAGCGATAATGACTCCCCACAAGCCCATGACCATAAAGGAACCCATGGCGGTCAGGTCTCTTTTGGTGGTGTAGCCGTAGATGCTCATTCCGCCGAAAGTTGCGGCGGTAATCAGAAACAGGCGGGTAATGCTGTCACCGGTATAAGTCAGGAAAATCGGCGCCAGAGAAATGCCCATAACTGCCGAAAAGCCCCAGAATACGCCCTGAACCTGCTGCAGCGTGCCGCGGCTGATGACCCAGCCGAAAGCAAAAATCATCAGAAACGGCGCCAGCAGAAACAGCCAGCCCAAACCGGACAGGCTGGCGCCCTGCGGGGTAATGTTGAAAAAGAGCCTTATCAGCGAGGTATTGGCAACCAGATAGGCGGCAAAGGCGGTCAGGCAGAGACCCGCAGCCATGTAGTTGTAAACTTTAATCATGTACTGGCGAAGCCCCTCGTCTACGGTTGCGGCCGATTTGGCACTGACGGCGGCAAAATTTTTATTTTCTAACATTTAAATTGTTCTCCATGAAGTTGGTGTCTGTTTAAAATATAAGGAGCAAATATGTAATTATCAAGTTTTTTGTTATTCGTACCGAT
>JAETNY010000014.1 GCA_021771915.1 Bacillota bacterium | reverse complement strand
TTATATAAGTCATATAATGATTTTTTTTGTAAAATTAATTATAGAATAAAAGAATATAGTTTATCTACTGATGTTGAATATTTTAAACGGTGTTTTAGAGAAAATGAAGGTATTGCTATTAATACATTTTATGGAATAAAAGGTGAAGAATATAATACTGTTATTGCATTTGGTTTGCTAAAGGGTTATATTCCGCATTGGGATATTGTTTATAATAAATCAGTGTATTATGTAGAAAATGAAACAAAAAAACTTTTATATGTGGTTTGTTCCAGAGCCAAGAAAAATATATACCTTTTTTCAGAGCAAGGGCGAGTTACTCAAAGTGGTAAATCTCTTACACCTACAAATGAACTTCTATCTATTGATTATAGTTATGATAAATTGAATTAATATTACAACAAGAAATGTTATAAATAGAAATTCTGGGTATCCAAATAAGAGGATTCCCCAAGGGAGATATGCTCCCTTGGGCACACGACTTTCGCAGAAAGTCTAGTGTGTTATACCTATAGGTATATGGAAAAGTTTGTTGCCCTTAAAATCACCAAGGCAGCTCCAGCCACAGATTGTCCAATGTTTGGCTTTCTGTGGCTTTTGTTCTGCTCAGGCTTAAATGAAAATGCCAGGCAGTTTCGGTCAGGTTATGTTCCGTATCATCAATAAAACCATAGCGGTAAAGCAGATAGGTTTGCTCTCTGGCTGTTAATTTTTTAATAGCGGCATAAAGCTCCAGTAATGTTTCCTTTTCAATATAAATCTGTTCTGGCGATTGTGTCGCAGGGTTGGCGATAATTTCAATTTTCTGTTGGCGTTCATCTTCTGTCAGCACATCATCTAAACAGATTATTTGCACTCCAAAGTCATATGTTAGTTTGCTTTCAAAATGGTTGGCAGCATTGCGCAAAAAATCCAGCATAGCATTGCGGATAGCAGGTGCGGCATAGGTTAAGAATCTTATGTTTCTATTAGTTTCAAAACCGGCAATAGCGTTAAGCAAACCCAAGCAACCCTCTTGAATCAAGTCATCAATTTCAATGTTGGGATTGTTATTTTGCAACAACTCGCTGGCTTGTTTGTGGATAAACCTCATGTTGTTTTGCAGCAGTTTTTCTTTGGCCTTATTATTGCCTTGTCGGGCTAATTGGCAAAGCTGCTCATTGCTTAGGTTCCTCATTTTTTCTCGTTTGCCTGCTTTATTGTAGATTGCAAAAACTCTGTTATAGCCTGCCCAAACTTATTGAGATCTTCCTGACTTGCGCCTTCCATTCCTGCCACGCTGCCGGTTATGGCATTGGCAATTTGCTCCGGGGTTATGTGCGCTTTGTGAATATCCTGACCTTTGGTAAGTTCGCTGAACATCTGCTTGACGGTGTTGTGGGTTAATATTTGTGAAGCGGCCAGCTCATTGCCAATATCCTTTTTAATATCATTAACTGCTGCCATAAATTGATTTTGAATGGTGGTTAAATCTGCCTGATAGACGGGCGTTTTTAAGCGATTTATATCTTTGGCGGTTTGGTTGGCTGCTTTGTCTGGGAAAGAATTGCGCAGCAAATTTATCAGCGTGTTGTACATTTGATTTTGGGCAGCAAAACCGGCGGCCAGAGTATCGCTGAAATATTGCTCTAATAGTTGTGTTACCTCGGCAAAGCGAGGGCTTTCCAGCAGACGGTTGACAACTTTGGCATTTACCTTGCCAGTGTAAAGATTGCGAGTGGCTTGTACGGAAAGTCCAAGCTCGGCAATCTCATAATTTTTGCGGTCGGGGGTGTTGGTTACGCCCAACAAAAAGTCGGTGGAAACATTAAAGTCTCTGGCAATGCGGATAATGTTTTCATCGCTTAATTTATCGGTTTTGGCAGTGAGAAAACGGCTTAAAGTGCTGTCGGTACAGCCGATTTTGGCGGCTAATTCGGTTTGGGAGATTTTGCGTTCTTTCATTAAATCTTGCAGTCGCTCCCGGATTGTGCCGGGTAAATATGTTTCATTCATAGCTGTTGCTCCTTGGCGAATATTACCTAATATTATAGAACTTTTGACTGTTTAAATCAATCTGCATTGCAATACATTTTGGCGCTCCGGGATTTGCATTTTTGCAAATTTGCCGGGCGTTTTTTTCATTTATTTGCATTACTGCCGGATTTTTTTGCTGAGGCGGTTTTCCTGCGTATATTCAGGTAGACGGAGAAACTTTAAGCAAAGCAAGGGAGGAATGTTTATGAATTTATTTGAGGGAGTTAAGTCAGTGGTTTCCGTTCCGCAGGCGGCTAAAATGTATGGATTGGAGGTGATGCGGATGGGTATGGTATGCTGTCCGTTTCACGAGGACAAGCACCCCAGTCTGAAGCTAAATGAAGATTATTTCTATTGTTTTGGCTGTGGGGCTGCCGGTGATGTTATTGCATTGATTGCCAAATTGTTTGGATTAAGCAATTACCAATCGGCGCAAAAGCTGGCCTATGATTTGGCTGTTGACTCTGATATGCTGCAGCCGGTAATGGAAAGCAAAGCCGTATGGCAGCGGCAAAAAGAATTAAGCCAAATGGAGCAGCGCTATCAGCGCTTGTTGTGTGATTATCTGCATCTGTTGGAAAGGTGGCAGCGAGAATATGCGCCGATAAATTTAACGGTAGAATTGGACGATCGTTTTGTGGCGGCTTGTCAAATGGTTAATTATGTGCGTTATCTGGCAGATATTTTAACTTTTGCTGAAAAGGAACAACGAAGTAAGATATTTGCAGAATTGCGGCAAAATAATACTATTGGCAGATTGGCGGAGCGTTTGGAAAAAATACAAAAGGAGGCGTTGGCAAATGAAAAAATCAAAGAAATTGCCTGACGGTATTACGCCACGCTGGTTCGACGGCAAGGCGATAAATGAAGCGATGTTTGCGGAAGATTTTTTGCAAAACCGCCAGATTATCTATGCTAATGGGGCGTTCTTTACGCCAAATGGCAGGCTGACTGACGAGCTGGTTCTGCGAGGCGAGATATTTGATGAATTGAAATGTTGCGCAGTCAGCAATATTCCTCGCAAGATAAGCAATATTTTGGAGATTTTGAAGCTGGCAGCGCAGGTTAAGGATTTTGCGCCGGAGCCGGATAAAATTCATCTGAGCAATGGCACATTAAAGCTGGATGGCAGTTTTGTTGCTGGCAGACCGGAAATTGTGCGTAACCGCTTGCCGGTAAAATATAATCCGCAGGCGGCTTCGCCGGTACAATGGCTGGGGTTTTTGCAAAGCCTGCTGTATCCAGAAGATATTCCGACCTTGCAGGAGTTTATCGGTTATTGCTTAATACCCAGCAATAAAGGCCAGCGAATGCTAGTTATAAAAGGTAAAGGCGGCGAAGGCAAGTCGCAGATTGGAGCGGTGCTGGGAGCTTTATTTGGCTGCAATATGAAAGACGGCAGCATCGGCAAAATTTCCGAGAACCGCTTTGCCAGAGCAGATTTGGAGCATATTTTGCTGTGTGTGGACGATGATATGCGTATGGAGGCGCTGCGGCAGACTAATTATGTCAAATCTATTGTAACGGCGCAGGGCAAAATGGATTTGGAGCGCAAATGCAAGCAAAGCTATCAGGGCTGGATGTTTGCCCGGCTGTTGGCCTTTAGCAACGGGGATTTGCAGGCGCTTTATGACCGTAGCGACGGTTTTTACCGGCGGCAGCTGGTGCTGACGACTAAGGAAAAACCTGAGGGTAGGATTGACGACCCTGATTTGGCTGAGAAAATGAAAGCTGAATTGGCAAGCATCTTTCTGTGGGCTTTTGAGGGATTACAACGTTTGGTTACTAATAATTTCAAATTTACGGAAAGTGAGCGAGCCAAAGCTAACCGGGAAACGGTCAAAAGGGATAATAACAATGTTTTTGATTTTATGGATTCGGAGGGCTATATCAAGCTGCAAGCCGGGGCGAGCATCAGCTCCAAGGATTTTTATGAAATCTATAAAATGTGGTGCGAGGAAAATTCGCTGGCGCCGCTTAAAGCTCGCAGCTTTAGCGATTGGCTGGTGGCAAACCAAAATAAGTATAACCTTGAACACTGCAATCGGATAACTAATGCCGCCGGTAGGCGGGTCTGGGGCTTTGTGGGTGTTGCGCCTTTGGTGCAGCCAAATATAAATGATGTTTCTACTAATTCTCTGCGTACATACATACCGGATTGTAGTGTGCCTGAAAGATGGCTTGGCGATAGTTGATGTATGTATGTACATAGCGTTTTGATCGGTTTTAGAAGTATATAAAGGAGGAATTCTTATGGAGAAAGCGCAGTATGCGATTTTGCGTTTTGCCAAATATAAGGGGCCGGAGATTAGCAATATTGAGGCGCATAACGAGCGTACCAAGGAAAAATATGCCAGCAATCCTGATGTGGATAGCAGCCGCAGCAGGCTGAATTTTCATCTGGTGGAGCCGCCAGGAAAATACCGGGCGGAGGCGGAGCGTCAGATAGCCGAGGCCGGTTGCAGGACGAGAAAGGATAGCGTGAGGCTGGTGGAGGCGATGATTACAGCCAGTCCGGCTTTTTTTAAAGGTAAGAAACGGGCGGAAATAAAAGCTTTTTTTGAACAGGCGTTGAAATTTGTTGAGGAGAGGCAAGATAAAAAAACGCTTATATCGGCAGTGGTGCATATGGACGAAAAAACGCCGCATATGCACCTTTCCTTTGTGCCGCTGACGGCGGACGGTCGGCTTTGTGCTAAGGAGATTGTGGGCAATAAGAAAAAGTTGACGCTTTGGCAAGACGATTTTTGGTCGGCGATGGTGGAAAAGTATCCTGATTTGGAGCGAGGGGAGAGCGCTAGCCAGACCGGCAGAGAGCATATTCCACCCAGAGTTTTTAAGGAGATGTGCCGCTTAAACAAGCAGCGGGAGCGGCTGGAGCAGCTTTTGACTGGCATAAATCCTTTGAACGCCAAGTTAAGAGCGACAGAGATTAGCCGGTTGCTGGATGGCTATATACCTGGTGTAGAGAAAATGCAAAGTCAGCTGAAAAAATATAAGGGAGTTTTTGCCAAAACAGCTGCGGAAAACCGGGAGCTGCAAAAGGAAAATAAGCAACTGGCCTGCTCATTGGAGGCAGTGCAGCGGGAAAGTATACTAAAGAAAATGCAGGATTTGAAACTGCGGCACGATTATGAGGCTGCGCTGGCGGTTATGCAGAGGATACCGCCGGAGGTGCTGGAAATATATGCCGGTACCAAGAGTGAGCAGCGGCTGGTGGGAATTGACAATACGCTTGATTTATAATTGCTTTTATAGACAAAGTAAACGCTGTTTTTAGGGTTTAGGTATTACCCCACACGCACCCTTAAAATGGGGCTCCGGAGGCCTTATGTGGTGCGGCTTGGAGAGTTCTAAAAGCTTATATTTGGGTTTAGAAAAAGTTCGGAAAATAGGCGGATTTTTTTGGTGATAATGGCAATGGAAAATCATAAGCTTTAACAGAAACAGCTGGACAGCTATTATGGAGGTGGTTCTTATAAGATGAAAAGAAGAAAATTGAATTATATATTTCATAATCCGAACACGCTGGAGGCGACTGCGGACTACATACTAAAGCTTTTTTTGGAGGTTAATGCGTCCAAGGTGGAGGCGGTAATCCGAAAGGCGTCTGGGGAGATTGAAAACGATAACGCAATAAGATATGAGGAGGGTTATCCTGCATAAAATGTGGGATAACTCTTTGTTTTTTTGATACTATATTGCAATTTGCGATGACCTATGTTATAATTCGGTTATATGCGAACGCTCGTTTAATTTTTGAGATGACAATTAAAAAGGGGTTTTGTTATGAATATTGCAGCTTATTGCCGGGTTTCCACTGATAAAACAGACCAGCTGAACAGTCTGGAGGCGCAGAAAGAATTTTTTGCCGAGTATACCCAGCGTACAGGGGATAATCTGGTACGGCTTTATGCTGACGAGGGTATATCCGGCACCAAAATCAAAAACCGCAAGGAGTTCTTGCGTATGATGGCGGACGCAGAAAGTGGCCTGTTTGATATGGTGGTGGTTAAGGATATTTCCCGGTTTGCCAGAAACACCGTTGACCTGCTGCAAAATGTTCGCAAGCTGAAAGCTCTAGGGATTGAAACTCAGTTTCTCACCGCTAATATGACGAATATGGGCAACAGTGAATTTGTGCTGACAATTTTCGGGGCGCTGGCGCAGGAAGAAAGCGCCAACACCTCCAAGCGTGTGAAATTCGGCAAAAAGCTTAACGCTGAAAAAGGCCGGGTGCCGAACATAGTTTATGGCTATGATAAAACGATTGGCGACTATTTTAATATGACTGTCAATGCGGAGGAAGCGGCAGTTGTACGGCAAATTTACCATTGGTATATTAATGAGGGTTACGGGGCGGCCAAGATTGCCAATATGCTGAATGAGCGAGGTTTGAAAACCAAGCGAAATTGCCAGTGGAGCCAGAACGCAACCTGCCGGATTTTAACTAATGAGCTTTATACCGGCAAAATTATCAATGGCAAGCAGGAGGTTACGGATTTTCTCACCGGGCAGCGAGCGGATAAGGACGAAACCGAATGGCTGACGGTGGACAAGCCGGAGCTGCGGATTGTTGAGCCGGAGGTTTTTGAACAGGCGCAGCAGATAATGGCTGCCAGGTATAAGGCTTTTAAGGTGGACGGCAAACGCCAGAGCAACAAACATCTTTTTTCTACCTTAATAAAATGCAAAGAGTGCGGCTGGTCTTTCCGGCGGACGGTGCGAACTTACAAAAATACTTATATTCGTTGGGTTTGTTCCGGGCATAATGGCCGGGGTGCGGATAGCTGCCCGAATGCGGTTACGGTGGACGAGGCGGAACTGATTGCCGTATTGCAGGAATATTTTGCCGAGATTTTGCAAAACAAAAAGCAGGTTATCGGCTATGTGGTGGGCGAGTTTCAGCGAGTTTATAAAGCTAAAGACGAAAATTTGGAGTATGAAAAGCAGCTACAAAGCCAGCTTGCCAGACTGCAAAAAAACCGTCAGAAATATATGGATATGTACGCTGACGATTTAATCAGCCGAGAGGAATTGAACGAGAAGATTGGCGGCGCCAGACAGGAAATTGAACGACTGGAAAATGAGCTGAAAATGGTTTCCTATAACCTGACTAAGGGTATGCAGCTGGAAAATTTGCTGCATAGCACCTTTAAGCAGATTGAAGATATAACAGATGTCAGCCAGATGACTAACGCCCAGCTGAAGAAGATAATCCAGCGGATTGAAGTGGACAAGGACGGCAATGTGGAAATATTCCTGCGGCTGTTGGGGGACTTGGGGCTGACGGATAAAGTGCTGATAGCGGACAATAAAAAGCCTGCCAGACGCATTGCTGCTAATGAAAGAATTAACGCTCCAAATATATATGACCGTACATAAGGATATAACGGAACGCCTGCCCTTGCTGAATGAAGTGGTGGCCGGGCAGGTTAAGGAGATTTTGGAGAACAACAAGGCAGAGCGCCATTTGCGCGGCGGTATGGCGACCAAGCGCAAATATGCGGAGGCCGGGCAGAGGCGACTGGCTAAGGTTGCCGGCAATATTTGATTTTTTTGCAAACCAACGCTTAAAATTGAGCGTTGGTTTTTTATGTGCTTTTTGGGAAAAATAAGGTAATTTTATTGCCTTTACGATTGGTTTATGTTATACTAAATTAATATAGAAAATTATGCTTAATAATAGATTAAAAAAATTTTTACTGGGAAAAGATTTTATTGAGGTGAAAACGATTTATGGTGAAGCAAAAGAAAAGCAGACAACCAGCTGTTAATAAAATGCCGGGGGGCGTTAGTTCGCCTGTTGTGGTTGAGAGCGGCGCGCAGAGTGTGTCCGCGGAAGCGCTGTCGGTGCGGCAGCTGTTGCTGACCGGTTTAATGGCTGTTTTGTTCTTTTTGGCAGTTTGTTTAAGTTCCGTCGCCACGGTTAAGGGCATGGCAATGCTGCTGCTGATTGTGGGAGTGGCCACGGTATTTTTTGGTATGGGCGTTCTGCGTGACCATGTGGGGCCGCTGTTTGGTTTGGTGGCGGCCTGGGTGTTGATGGACGGTATCTCTACGCTTTATGCCATATCCGGCAAATTTGCGTTGTATGAATTTCTAAAAGTTATCATTTCCTTTTGTCTGCTGTTGATTATGCTGGCTTTGGCGCGCGGTCGCGGCTGGCAGCCGGGACGTCGGCTGGCTATGGTGTTGTCCATGGCGGCGGCGCTGATGGCGCTGGTCAGCATCGATATGATTTCCACACGCTTGGTCAGCGGCGCCGTGTTGGCATTGTTAGGCGCTTTTACGCCGGATTATACCGGACTGGACGGTCTGGAAATTGGCGTGCGTATGACCTCGCTTTTTGCTAATCCGAACATTTTCGCCGGCTGTGTGGGCATTGGTGTGTTGTTGTCTTTGGGGCTGGTGCAGTCTGCTGGCGGCAAGGGCGAAAAAGCGTTGCATATATTCTGTCTGTTTGTGAACGCTATGGGCTTTATGCTGGCCTTTAGTATGGGCGCCAGCGGTATAATTGCGCTGGCCTTTTGGGTATATCTGCTTTTGGAGGTTAAAACCAGACGCGCCTCACTTTTGATATTAATGCTGGAAACACTGATTTTGACTGTTTTGGCCGCCGGTATTGTTTCGGTAACCTCTTTTGACGCCTGGCAGAGCGCGCGACCCGTGCCATTGCTGCTGGCTTTGTTGGGGCCGGCGTTGCTGTTTGTGCTGGATAACTATGTTGGCCGGCCGCTGTCTGATGTGCTGAACCGTCGCGCCTGGCTGGTGGAGGCGGTAATGTATGCCACATTGACGTTGCTGGTAGTTTTTGTCATGCTGGCTTATAACCTGAATGGCGCAGTTACACTGCAACCAGGCGAGAGCCTGCGCCGGGCGGCTTATCCGGAGCCGGGGCATTATACGCTGGAATATGCCAGCATGGATAGTAGTGCAATACAGGTATCCATTGAAAGCCAGAATCAGCAGGAAACTATGATGCATACCAGCACCATACTTTATAATGGAGCTTTGCACGGTGCGGAGTTTGATGTGCCGGAGGGCAGTTCTGTGGTTTATTTCACGCTGGTACAACCGGCAGATGGCGGTTCTGTGACGTTGGACGCATTAACTTATCAGGGAACAAACGGCTCCGGGGATATTCCGCTGGGCTACCCACTGTTGCCGGGCTTTGTGGCTAACCGCTTGCAGGGCTTGTGGGCGAATGAAAACGCCATTCAGCGTCTGGTATTCTTCGATGATGGTATTAAGCTTTGGCAGCGCAGTCCGATTTTTGGCTTGGGTATTGGCGCTTATGAAAATGGCATTAAGAGTGTGCAGAGTTTTTATTATGAAACAAAATATGCGCATAATCATTATATTCAGTCTTTGGTAGAAACCGGTATAATTGGTTTGATATTGTTTGTTGGTATGCTGTTGGTTGGGGCGGTTTCTGTGCTGATGATGCGCAAGGGGCGCGGCGAGGGCGAAATTCACCCAATGGTGCCGGCGCTGGGCGCGGCGCTGGTGTTTATGGCCGGTCATGCCGCCACGGAGGTTGTTTTCTCATCTTATCCATATCTGCCGATGGCCTTTGGCGTTTTGGCGCTGCTTATCCTTTGCTGTGATAAAACGCTGCCAATGCCGGAGTTGTCTTTGAAAGTGCGCACTGGCTGCATATTCGGCGCGGCGGCTTTTTTGGTGCTGTTTATCGTGCTGTTGGGCGGTAATCTGGCGGCTGCGAATATGATAAGCGACCCACAAAAGGTTTCTTTTGAAAAGCTGGCCGCAGCGGCGGCTATCGACAAATATGAGTGGGCGGATTATGAACTTTCTTATGTGCGCAGCACTCTGGCCAGCAATATTAATGAAGATATTCAGAAGCAGGCGGATAAATATGCCGAGCATCTGGCCAAGGTGAATTCCAATACCATACCATTTTATCTGGCGGAGTATTATTTTGGCAATAATCGGCAGGAAGAGGCTTTCGCCATGCTGGAAAAATATGTTAACTATGTTTCATCTGATGCTTCAGCCTGGCAGAATGTGTTTAACATGCTGATTAATTTTGAGCAGAATACCACATCTTTCCGCCAGGGCGCGGCGCGCATTGTGGAAATTATGAATAACTGGAATGAGCAGAACATGGGTCAGATACAGCTGGACGCGGCTGCGCAGGAGTTTGTGGCGCGGCAGGCAGGCTGATTGCTTGCCTGACAGGCTTAGAGGGCGAATATGATTAAAGAAAACCAAAAACTTCTTAATCAGGTTAATGTGGTCAGCGACGGACTATTGGTTTATGCCATGCTGCCGCTGGCTTTCTGGCTGCGTTTTTATGTGTTGCCGGGCGGTGTTATCAATATCACTCTGGACGAGTACCTGAAGCTGGATTTTCTGATAACGGCGCTGTTTTTGTTCAGCTTTGCGGCCTTTGGTCTGTATCGTTCTTTTCGCAATAACTCGCTGATGGACGAGTTTTCCCGACTGCTGCGCGCCAGCACGCTGGATATTATGCTGCTGTTGAGTGTGTTGTTTGTGCAGCATGACGAGCATTATTCCCGTTGGACGCTGGCTATTTTCTATCTGCTGGTGCTGGCGGTGTTAAGCGCCAAGCGTTTTGTGCTGCGCCGTTTACTGCGCCGTTACCGGCAGCTGGGTTATAACCAGAAGCATGTGCTGATTGTGGGCAGCAGTAAGATGGCGCAGACTTATCTTGATGCCATTCAGCGCGAACGGGAACTGGGTTATTCCGCCATGGGTTATGTGGCGCCAGCCGGGGCAAGGCCACTGCCTGGGCTGCTTTATCTGGGCGATTATGACAAGCTGGAAAATCTTTTGAATGATTTGCGGCCAGACGAGGTTATATCGGCGATTGATATGGTGGATTATCAGCGTACGCCGCATATTATCGCCGCCTGTGAAAAAACCGGCACCAAGCTTTCTATAATTCCCTTTTATGCTGATTACATGCCCTCCAATCCGGAATTTGATGACTTAAACGGTATTCCGCTGTTAAATATCCGCCGCATACCTTTGGATAACTGGGGCAATGCCTTTTGCAAGCGTGCCTTTGATATTGTTGGCTCACTGTTGCTGATAATCTGCACCTTACCAATTATGCTGTTTTGCGCGCTGGGCGTGCGTTTATCCTCTCCGGGGCCGATTATTTTCAAACAGCAGCGCGTGGGGCGCAATAAAAAGCCGTTTTATATGTATAAATTCCGCTCCATGCGCATTAATAAGCAGCAGGATACCGGCTGGAGCAGTCAGCATGACGACCGCAAAACCAAATTTGGTTCCTTCATGCGTAAATGTTCGCTGGACGAGTTCCCCCAGTTTTTTAATGTTCTGAAAGGGGATATGAGTCTGGTGGGGCCGCGGCCGGAGGTGCCTTTTTATGTCGACCAGTTTAAAGACGAGGTGCCGCTTTATATGGTGAAGCATCAGGTGCGCCCCGGGATTACGGGCTGGGCCCAGGTTAACGGCCTGCGTGGGGATACTTCAATTAAAGCTCGGGTGGAGTATGATATTTATTATATTGAGCATTGGCGGTTGCTTTTTGATTTGAAGATTTTGTTTATAACCGTTTTTAAGGCTAAATTTATGAATGATGAAGCACTGAATTAAGCTTATAGCTTAATTCAGGCTTAAATGGAGGTTTGCCATGCCCAAGGTGCTGTTTACGGCTTCAACCTTTTCGCATATTATTAATTTTCATTTGCCATATCTGCGTAAATTTAAGCAGTTGGGCTGGCGAGTGCATGTGGCTTGTGGTGCATCAGCGGCGGCCGGCCTGCCGCTGATTGCTGAAGCAGACCAGCTTTTTACCCTGCCTTTGGAGAAAAAAATGCTGGCGGCCGGTAATTTTAAGGCTGTTCGGCTTTTGCGCCAAAAAATTGCTGCCGAGCAGTATGCGCTTATCAGTACGCATACTTCGCTGGCGGCATTTTTTACGCGTCTGGCTTTAGCGTCCAATATTCATAAACGGCCGCCGGTCTTAAATATGGTGCATGGTTATCTTTTTGATGACCAGACCTCTCCGGCCAAGCGCAGTTTACTGTTGGGCGCGGAGAAAATGACGGCCGGGCGCACGGATTTGCTGCTGACAATGAACCGCTGGGATTTGGCGGCGGCGCAGCGCTATCATCTGGGGCGGCAGATTGATTTTATTCCTGGGGTGGGGGTTGATTTCGCCCGTTTTGCAGTGGTGCAGCCGGTGGACGGTCAGCGTTTGCGTGCGGAGTTGGGTTTGCGACCTGAAGATTTTATCTTGATTTATGCCGCGGAGTTTTCTGGGCGCAAAAGCCAGCATATACTGTTGCAAGCCCTGTCCCGGTTGGCTGCCGAGCCGCATAATCTGCCGGTTGGCGGTCGTTTGGTGCTGTTGTTGCCCGGTCAGGGCGCTTTGTTGGACGATTGCCGGCGGCTGGCGGCGGAGCAGGGGTTGATGCAGACAAACTCAGAGCGGCCGTTGGTAATTTTTCCCGGTCAGCAGCCGAATATGCCGCTTTGGTATGCGGCTGCTGACGCGGCTGTTTCCAGCAGTCGCAGCGAGGGGTTGCCTTTTAATATTATGGAAGCCATGTATGCCGGTTTGCCGGTGGTAGCCAGCGATGTTAAGGGGCATGCGGATTTGCTGGCTGATTGCGGTCTGCTTTATCCTTATGGCGACGCGGCGGCCTGTGCGGTACAGCTTGCTCGGCTTTGGCAGCAGCCGCAGCTGACGTGGGAACTGGCGGCTAAAGCGAAAAGTAATGTAGAGCAGTACAGTTTGGGGCAGGTTTTGCCGCAGGTTTGGGCGCAATATGAAAAGTTGATATAGTTTAAGATAATAAATACAGACCAGTTAAAATAACTGGTCTGTATTTATTATCAGGTCGGCATTGGCGGTGACATTGCATTTTTGCAGGTATTGTTCTTCAAGCGGAATCCAACGGCGGACGAAGTTGGGAAAATATTCGCCCTCTCTGACTCGCAGGCGTTCAGCTTGCTCGGCTGGACTGACGGTTAGAAAAATTTTCAGGTCATAATTGGGAGCCAGCGTTGGGTGCAGGGCGTAACTGCCCTCGATAATGGTTAGCCTGGCCGGCGGCAGTTGCCGTGCCGGCTGTAAAGAGGCGGTTTGGCAGTTATAAGGCTGATAGGTGATAGGCGCTCCGGCTTTTGCCGGTTGGATAACTTCGGTTTGCAGGCGCGCTAAATCAAGATTGCCTCCGGGCTGCTCCAACCAGTCGGTTGGGCGTTTTTCAACTGGCAAATAGAAATCGTCCATGTGTATCACCCGGCACAGGCTGGCCGGCAAAAGCTGGCTGATTAATTGAGCCAGATTGGTTTTGCCACTGCCGCAGCGGCCGTCCAGCGCCGCGATAATATTCTTTGGCGCGGTTTGCGCCAGCTGGGCGCAGGCCCAAAGAGCCGGAAAAAAACCGGCATAATCACTGCGCAGCACCCGGTAATGCGGCTTATAGGCCTGACGAAAAATGGCGCTGTGGTGTGCCGGCGGATAACCTTGCTGCCGCCAGTTGGCCAGCCAGGTTTGGAAATCGGGCAAACGAGCGGTCTGGGGAAGTTTTTGCAGCTGTTCAATTTTCTGTTGCAAGCCAGTTATATTGCCCTGACTTTGGCTGGCAGTTAACTGAAACAGTTGGTTAAGCAGCGATATAGCGGCCGGTGGATAATTGCTGTTTAAGTGAAAACGACAAAAACCGCCGCCAATTACTTCTGGCTGCGTATCAGGCAGGGATAAACTGTCAGACAGCGCCTGCCATTCCTGTTTTAAATTATCAGGCGCCGCCAGCAGGTGGCGAGGGCCAAACTCGCTTTGATAGAGTAGTTTGGCATAATCCTGCGGCTGCATAAGCGGATAGCGTGCAGCATGGGTCTGCAAAATCGTTAAAAAGTTCAATCGCATTAAAGGTCACCATGGTTTTGGTCTGGCCAAAATCTGCATATTTATTATTAAGTTGTAATATTCGTTGTCATTGGGGGCAAAACCTGCTTGGGGTTGATAAATACAATATTTTTTCACTTGATATTCATTACAGCCCGGCCGCCTGCATATAATTATTATAAAATTAGCAGGCATAAAAAACTAAAGAAGGCAGAGTGATATAATATGAGCAACAACCGGGGCAATAATGAGAAGCAAAACAGTATTTTAATCAAGGACGGCAATTTTTTGCAGATGCAGGGCGTGCTTAGGGTGGAGGATTTTGATAAGGAAGAAATTAATCTGGACACCAATCTGGGGCCGTTGGTAATCAAGGGGCATGAACTGCATATTGCGCAGCTGTTGCTGGAAAACGAGGAGTTGGCGGTGGAGGGTGAGATTTGCTCCGTTTGTTTTGAGGAGCCGAAGCCGAAAAAACAGGGCAGTTTTTTCAAGCGACTGACGAAATAGGGGGCGCTGATGGACAGAGCAGAATTACAGGCCATACAGCTGGCGGCCGCTTTGGGTCTGGGTTTGGGGCTGGGCTTTTTTTATGATGTGTATCGGGTTTGGTTCAGGCAGGTGCGCGGCCGTTTTTGGCCGGCGCTGGGGGATATTGTCTGGTGGCTGGTTGCGCTGGGGCTGGCCTTTGTTGGTTTGTATCATATCAATGGGGCGGAACTACGCCTGCCGGTTCTGGTCTTGACGGCGGCTGGCGTTTGCCTGTATATGGGGCTGCTCAGTCCTCTGCTGTTCGGCTGTCTGGGGCGTTTATTGCTGGGGCTTTGGCATCTGCTTGTCTGGCTGGGTGGTTGTTTTGGTGGGGCGCTGGCTTTGCTTTTAAGTCCTCTGGTGTGGCTGGTGGAACTTTTTTTCCGGTTAACGCTGTTTATTTGGCATTTTTGGCAAAAAATATGGCATATTCTGGTTAAAATCGGCAGCTTCCTGCTGCGCCCCTGGCGGCGGCTGGCACACAAATTACATAAAAGCCTGAAAAAACCTGCAAAAAAGGTTGATTTTGATGAGCCTGATGATATATAATTATATTAAGTAAATTGTTATATGATTCAGGGCTATTTTTTGGTGTGTGATTGTGTTGGAGGCAGCTTTTTATGGCTAAAAAGAAGAAAAAAATTCGAGTAGTCTCGGTGGTTTTGACGGCTTGTTTGTTGTTTACGCTGTTTTGCTGTGCCAAGCAGTGGTTGACCTTGCAGGATTTGCAGGCTAAGCAGACCTATTATGAAAATATGTATCAGGATTTGTTACAGGAAAACACGGACCTTCTGGCAACCAAGGATTTGCTGAATGATGAAAGTTATATGGAACGCCTGGCGCGTCAGCGTTTTAAGCTTATCCGGCCGAATGAATATCTGGTTGTGCCGGCGGAAACTAATGAGGACCTTCAGAACCATGTTCAGCTTGATGATAAAGAGTTGCATTAATGCGGTTGGGGTTTAACTATAAAATATTGTAAAATATTTTTATATAGTAAAAACTGTTGGTTAAATTGAAAAGTACAAAAAATTATTGGAGGATTGCTATTTGTATGTCTATTGCTGTTGGTGAGATTTATGAAGGCGTGATTACAGGTATCACCAAATTTGGCGCTTTTGTGAAGATTGATGAAAAAACGACCGGCCTGGTACATATTTCCGAGGTTGCGGACACTTACGTGAAAGAAATTAGTGATTTTTTGCAGGTTGGTGACGAAGTTAAGGTTAAGGTTTTGAATGTGGCAGATAATGGCAAGGTTGGGCTTTCCATTAAAAAAGCCGTGCCGACGCCTAAACCACAGCCCCAAACGCAGGAATCTCGTAATGACCGTTTTGAAAATAAGTTGGCCGAATTTATGAAAGACAGTACGGAGAAACTGACACAGCTGAAAAGACATCAGGAGGGACGCCGGCGCTAAAGCATTATCTAACTTTATAATTATTTTAACTTAAATATTTTGCAAACAGGATTAAGGCATCTTATGGGTGCCTTAATTTTAGTATATAGCCGAAAAGTTAGTTATAACTACATAATTAGCCCTTAAATGTGGATATTCATGAGTTTTTCGGCCATAAAATACAGTAAATGAACAGAGAGGTGTTTATTATGCAGGCTGCGATTGATATTGGCAGCAATACGGTGCGGCTTCTGATTGGCGAGGTTGTTGCCGGGAGCGTTAATGTACACAGCCAGGCGCTGTTAACCACTCGTTTGGGGAATACCAGAGTGGGGGATAGACTTTCTTCCGAGGGCAGGGCTAAAACTATCGAGGCATTACGCCAGTTTAAGCAGCAGATTGCGGCGGCCGGCGTGAAACAGCCGCCGGTGGTGGCGGCAACCAGTGCGGTTAGAGAAGCGTCTGACGGTGCAGATTTTCAGCAAGAAATTTGGCAGCAACTGGGTTGGCGGCTGCAAATTTTGTCCGGTGACGTGGAGGCCGCCTGTTCCTATACCGGTGCGGCTTCGGTTTTGAAGCAGCTGACAGGTGCAGCGGACGGGCAGCCAGTGATTATTGATGTTGGCGGCGGCAGTACCGAGTTAATCAGTCAGCAGCCGGACGGAACTATTTTTGGTAAAAGTGTTAAGGTGGGCGCGGTGCGTCTGTTTAACGGAGAGGTGGCGCAGGAGAATTTACGGCCGATGCTGGCCGAACTGCTGACTGTTTTGCCGGTGGTTGACCGGCCTTATCGTTTCGTCAGTGTGGGCGGCACGATTACACTGGTGGCGGCGCTGTTGGCCGGGATTGAGGTTTACGACCGGTCAGCGGTCAGTGGCCGGCGTGTTAGTCGGGCGGAAATTGAGCGGCTTTGCGCGGATTTGCAGCCGTTGACGCCGGCAGAGCGTTTGCAGAAGTATCCGCTGCTGCAAGGCCGGGAGGATATTATTCTGGCTGGGTTAAACATTTATTTGACGCTGGCGGATTTGTTGGGCGCAGCTGAATTTATAGCCAGCGACGCCGGCCTGTTGGACGGACTTTTGCTGCGTGATGCAAATTAAGCGATAACTTTTGTCTGTTGCTTATTTGTTTTGATGTTGATTGCCTGGAGGAACAAAAATGCAAAATAATGAGCAAGAAACGATATATGACAGCGCCGCGATAAAGAAAATAGCGGTGCGCGTTTCCTGGGTAAGTATTATTGTAAACGCGCTGCTTTCATTTGGCAAGCTGCTGGCTGGTTTGCTGGCGGCTTCCGGCGCGATGGTTTCCGATGCTGTTCATTCGGCTTCTGATGTTATAAGTTCAGTAATGGTGATGTTTGGCGTTAGTATGGCCGCCAAAGAGGAGGACCAAAACCACCCTTATGGTCATGAGCGGCTGGAATGTGTGACGGCATTGTTGCTGGCGGCGCTGCTGTTTATCACCGGCGTGGGTATTGGACTGAATGGCATTAAAAACATCAGTTTGGCGCTGGACGGCGATTTGGCAGCGCCGGGACTGCTGGCGCTTTGGGCAGCGGTGGTTTCGATTGCGGTTAAGGAGGCTATGTATTGGTATACCCGGGCGGCGGCGAACAAAACCCGTTCTGGTGCCTTGCTGGCGGACGCCTGGCATCATCGTTCCGATGCGCTTTCTTCGGTGGGCAGCTTTGTGGGCATTTTGGGCGCTCGCCTGGGCTGGCCGATTTTGGACCCGGTGGCGGCGTTGGTTATCTGCTGTTTCATTTTGAAAGTGGCTTGGGACATTGCAAGCGATTCCTTTGATAAAATGGTTGACCATGCCTGTGATGAAACGGTGGTGGAGCAGATACGCAAGGTTGTGCGAGATACGCCGGGGGTGCTTTCGCTGGACGATTTAAAGACCCGGCGTTTTGGCAGCAAAAGTTATGTTGATGTGGAAATTGGGGTGGATAGCCGCCTGAATATTGTGGAGGCGCATAACATAGCCCAGCTTTTGCATGATAACATTGAGCAGACCCTGCCGGAGGTTAAACACTGCATGGTTCATGTTAACCCCAATTTTGTGGGGATTGCAAATGATGAATAAATGCCCGGTGGGCATATTTATAAAAAATAATAGAGGTGAAATTATGAAAACTTTGATAACTGGCAGCCTGAAGTTGGACGAAGCGGAAAAAGAGCAGTTTGCGGCTTTGGGGCTGGAGATTACTTATCAGCAGGACGAAACGGAACCGGTGGCAGCGCCGGAGCAGTATGAATTGGTGATTTGCTATGAACTGTTTAACGCTAATCCGATTGAGCAGTTTACAAACCTGAAATATATTCAGCTGACCAGCGCCGGTATGGACCACCTGCCGCTGGCCGAGATTGCCGGACGCGGTATTCTGCTGCATAACGCGCGTGGTGTTTATAGCGTGCCGATGGCGGAATTTGCGATTGGCGGTCTGCTGCAAATTTATAAGAAAGCGCCGCAGTTCTGGCAGAACCAAAAGGAGCATAAATGGCAACGGCTGCGCGGTGTTCAGGAGTTGGCCGGCCGGCGAGTTTGCATTATCGGCGCTGGCAGTATTGGTTGTGCGCTGGCCAAACGCTTGCAGGCGTTTGATTGTCAGGTGCAGGGTGTGGATATTGTCCCTGTGGACTCGCCCTATTTTGAGCGTATCTGTCCGCAGGAAGAATTGGCGGCGATTTTGCCCTCCACGGATATTGTGGCGTTGTCTTTGCCGTTGTCACCGGATACCATACAGATGTTTAATGCGGAGCGTTTTGCACAGCTGAAGCCGGGCGCAATTTTTGTGAACGTGGCGCGCGGTGCGGTTGTGGACGAGGAGGCGCTGGTGGCGGCTTTGCAGAGCGGTCATTTGCAGGGCGCGGTTTTGGACGTGTTTGCGCATGAGCCTTTGGCAGAGGATAGTCCGCTTTGGGACATGCCTAATGTGGTGATAACGCCGCATAATTCTTTTTTTGCGGAGAGCAACCGAGAGATGATGTTTAAGGTTGTAATGCAGAATTTGCGTAATTATTTGCAGAACAGTTAAAAAATTAGCCTGATTAATGGCATTTTTATTTGCCGGCTGACATATGTTTTTAGAAAAAACATGGAAAGCTGGTGAGAAATATGAGATTAAATCAAAGCGGATTTGCGCGCAGCCGGCGTCGGGAGATTGCTTTTTCGGCGGTTTGCTTTTTGCTGTTGCTTGGTCTGGTTAGCGTTTTGCCAGATTGGGCGGAGAAGCAGACGGTGCGGGCCAGCAGCAGTGCCGTTAACTGGGGTTTAAGTTTCCCGGAGCCGGGCAAAACGCCGGTGGGCAATGCTGCGCAGGACTATTTGCAGCAGTATGACGCTTATTATGTGGGGGATTGCAGCCAGCCGGTCATTTATCTGACTTTTGACGCCGGCTTTGAAAATGGCTGCACCGGTCGCATTTTAGACGTTTTACAGCAGCATCAGGCGCCGGCCGCTTTTTTTCTGGTGGGCAGCTATATTCGTGACCATGCTGATTTGGTGCAGCGTATGGTGGCGGAGGGGCATATCGTGGGCAATCATACCAACACGCACCCAGATATGTCAGCTATTAGTGAGCAAGCGGCCTTTCAGGCGGAATTGGCGGCGGTGGAGCAGGCCTATCAGGATTTAATTGGCCAGGAAATGCCGAAATTTTATCGGCCGCCCCAGGGTAAATATAGTGAAGATAATTTGCAGCAAGCGCAGCAGTTGGGTTATAAAACCGTTTTTTGGAGTCTGGCTTATGTGGATTGGTATGAAAATGACCAGCCCAGCAAGCAGGAGGCTTTTGATAAGCTGCTGCCGAGGGTGCACCCGGGCGCGATTGTTTTGCTGCATAGTACATCTGCCACCAATGCCGATATTTTAGATGAACTTTTGACAAAATGGGAGGATATGGGCTATACTTTTAAGTCTTTAGACGAATTACCGGAGCCGCAAAAATAAAAACTTAAAAAACTCTCCTATTTGAAAAAAATTTAGCTAAAAAATATTGCCAATTTAGATAGATTGTATTATAATTAGCCATAGGTAGACTATGTAAATAAGTGTAGGAGGTGGTTTTTTGCAGCTCAAAGAGATGGACACTGCTCAGTTGCAGGCCTTGAAAACAGACCTGCAAAAGCAGTATGCGGATTACCAGAAGATGGGGTTAAAACTTAATATGTCGCGCGGTAAGCCATGTCAGGAACAGCTTGATTTGGCGATGCCGATGTTGGATATTAAAGAAACCCGGGCTGCTGACGGGACAGACGCACGCAATTACGGCGTGTTGGATGGTCTGCCGGAGGCTAAGACCTTTATGGCGGCCTTTATGTCTGTGCCGGAAGAAAACGTGATAGTTTTTGGTAATTCCAGCTTGAACATTATGTATGATACGGTTATGCGTGCGTATGTTTTTGGTGTTTTGCCGGACAGTACGCCTTGGAAAGACCAGGGCAAAATTAAATTTTTATGCCCAGTGCCTGGTTATGACCGCCACTTTGGCGTAACCGAGGCCTTTGGTTTTGAGTTGATTGAGGTACCAATGACCGAAAACGGCCCGGATATGGCAACGGTTGAGTCATTGGTGGCTTCTGATGCGCAGATTAAAGGCATTTGGTGCGTCCCGAAATATTCCAATCCGCAGGGGTATGTATACAGCGATGAAACCGTGCGCCGCCTGGCGGCAATGCCTACGGCCGCTGATGACTTCCGCGTATTTTGGGATAACGCTTATTGTGTGCATCATCTTGATATGGATAAACCGGCGCAGATTTTGGACTTTCTGGCGGAGTGTGCGGCGGCTGGTAATCCGGAGCGTCCATTTATCTTTGGTTCAACGTCAAAAATTACTTTCCCCGGTGCGGGCTTGGCGGCTTTTGCTGCTGGAGAGCAAACTGTTAATTATGTTAAAAAGCTGATGGCTTCCCAGACGATTGGCTATGATAAGCTGAACCAGCTGCGGCATATTAAGTTTTTTGGCAATATAGATGGTTTGCTGGCGCATATGGCAAAACATGCGGCTATTTTACAGCCCAAGTTTGCAATGGTGGCCGATACACTACAAAGGGAACTGGGCGATTTGGGTTGTGCTGAATGGACAAATCCCCAGGGCGGTTATTTTATGTCTTTCAATACCTGGCCCGGTTTGGCTAAAAAAGTGGTTGCTATGTGTAAAGAGGCCGGTGTGGAATTGACCGGCGCCGGCGCAACTTATCCTCATGGTATTGATAAGGAAGATAAAAATATTCGCATAGCGCCCTCCATGCCGTCATTGGAAGACCTACGGCAGGCTGCGGAGTTGTTTTGCTTATGCGTGAAACTGGCCAGCGTGGAAAAATTGCTGACCGAAAAATAGTGACCAAAATTCAAAAGAGTTTGTCAAAAAATTACAATCTGACAAAAATTTAATCCAAAAGGATTTATTAAAAAATATTGGAGGAGATTATAATGAAAATGAATATGAAAAAAATCATGGCCGTTCTTTGCGCCATGTTGATGATTTGTGCTTTGGCTGCTTGCGGCGATGATAAAGGCGGCGATACCAAACAGTCTGACGTTACTGATGGTCCCAGCGCATTTGAGTTGTATACTCAGGCCAGCGAAAAAATGAACAATCTGGATACTGCTGAATACAATCTGAACATTGGCATGAAGATGGACGTTGCAGGCCAGGCTGTTGATATGACCATGGGTGGCAACATGAAACAGGTTAAGACCGGCGAGGCTGATACTGATTTCGACCTGGCTTTCAACATGAACATGGATATGTCCGCTATGGGCGCTGGCGCTATGGACGTTAACATGTATTACACCAATGGCTACCTGTATTATGATATGGGTGAAATGGGTCAGATGAAGGTTGCTATGGATATGGCTGCTGCTGAAGAACAGATGAATGTTGAAGGCATGGCTGAGTTGGAAGAAAGCTGGGTTAAAGACTCCTCTGTTAACGGCAACACCATTCATTTGGTAGTTGACGGCACTCAGATGACTGAATATGCTGATATGGCTTCTAGCAGCATGGCTGGTCTGTCTGAAGATGCTATGACCATTGGTGATGTTACTATCGACCTGACCACTGATGCTGATGGTATGCCTACCACCTACAAGATGCTTTTGCCTATCACTGTTAATGCTGAAGGCCAGACCATGACTATGGATATGGATATGACTATGGACCTTGTTGCTACTGAAGGTGTTACCATTGATTTCCCTGAGGGTATGGACACCTGGCAGGAAGTTGACGCCAGCATGTTGCAGTAATTAAGTTAACACTTGTTAACTGTTTTAAGGCTTAACTTTTAAGATTGAAAATACTTATAAAAAATCCTCTGATAAAGTCAGAGGATTTTTTATTGTATAAATATTTAGCCGCCATTCATCTGGAAAATGGCGGCTCATATTCTATTCGTTTATCATTTGCAGAAAATAGGCATGTACTGCGTCATTATAATGCTGGTCATTGTGTAACTCCGGGTGAAAAGCTGTTACCAGCTGTTTGCCTTGCCGGGCTGCTACAATTTTGCCATTAACCTCAGCTAAAACTTCCACATCAGAAGCAACCTCGGTTATATAAGGAGCGCGTATAAATGTCATGGGGATTTTTCCCAATCCCTTAAATTCTGCTTCTGTAAAGAAACTGCCCAGCTGACGGCCATAGGCGTTGCGCATAGCCGTGATGTGCATGGTAGCAAGATGACAGCGCTCATCATTGCTGATTTTCTCGGCTAGCAGCAACAGTCCGGCGCAGGTGCCGAAAACCGGCATGTCATGCTGAATTAATTCCTGTATTGGCTGGAAAAGTTCCAAATCGTGTAGCAATTTGCCTTGCACAGTGCTTTCGCCGCCGGGGATAATCAGACCGTCCAGCTTGCAGTTCTTATTTGTATATTCGTGTTCCAGGTCGGCCAGCTGTCGGATTTCCGTAAAATCAACACCCAGTCGCTGCAAAGCCTGTTCATGTTCGATAAATGCTCCTTGCAGAGCCAAAACTCCCAATCGCATTACTGGCCTCTTTGCGCCATTAACAGGTTAATTTCCTGCTCGTTAATGCCAACCATGGCTTCGCCTAAATCTTCGGAAAGTTCGGCTAACATTTTGGCGTCGGTAAAGTTGGTGACAGCTTTAACAATAGCGGCGGCGCGTTTTTCCGGATTTCCGGATTTGAAAATGCCGGAGCCGACAAACACGCCCTCGGCGCCCAGCTGCATCATTAAGGCAGCGTCGGCCGGAGTGGCTACGCCGCCGGCTGCAAAATTGACTACCGGCAGTTTTTTGTTCTCATGCACATATTGTACCAACTCACATGGAACTTGCAACTGTTTGGCGGCTTCAAAAAGTTCGTCTTCAGCCATGGAGCCCAAACGTCGTATTTCTGCCTGCATCATGCGCATATGACGCACTGCTTGTACCACATCGCCCGTGCCGGGTTCGCCTTTGGTTCTAATCATGGCCGCGCCCTCGGCTATACGGCGCAGGGCTTCGCCCAAATCCTTGGCGCCGCAGACAAAAGGCACTTCAAAAGCGGTTTTGTCAATATGGTATTTATCATCAGCCGGCGAAAGAACCTCGCTTTCGTCTATATAATCAATCTCAATGGCCTGCAAAATCTGGGCTTCAGCAAAATGACCAATACGGCATTTTGCCATAACCGGAATAGAAACGGCCTGTTGAATACCCTTAATCATTTTGGGGTCGCTCATGCGCGATACACCGCCGGCGGCTCTGATATCGGCCGGTATGCGTTCCAAAGCCATAACGGCGCAAGCGCCGGCGGCCTCGGCAATTTTGGCCTGCTCTGGAGTGGTAACGTCCATAATTACGCCGCCTTTGAGCATTTGAGCCAGATTTTTGTTAAGTTCCCATCTGTTGTTTAACATTTTTTGGTCATACTCCTTTTTATATGTTTTCAGCCAGCTATTGCCGGCTTGATTTCGTTAAGTGTTCAATAGGGGTTTCCAGCCGGCTGTGCCGTCTGGATTAGTTCACACTAAACTCTGCCTGCGCCTTTGGCTTGGCAATCGTTAAGTGTTCACTAAAAAATGTCGTGCATTCGGCTTCGAGACATTTTTGTTGCACGTTTACGCTGTTTGCAACTCTGCTCCGGTTGAACCTGCGGCACCCAGATGAGGACCGCTTAGTGCTGCTGC
Organism: Bacillota bacterium; assembly: GCA_021771915.1. GTDB lineage: Bacteria > Bacillota > Dehalobacteriia > UBA4068 > UBA4997 > Avidehalobacter. The sequence goes on along the minus strand of JAETNY010000014.1, from coordinate 30,912 downwards.
CTTCCGGCCCTGACACGGTTCACGGCTATCTGCTGCGCAGGGCCAGAGCGTCAACATTGTTCTCAACGTAACTGACTACAACAAGCCTGCCCCTCGGCCGAACATCTGCCCCTCTTGAGCGGATTGAGGGTTACAAGGCGCCGCTACTGCCCCACATAGCACGACAAAGGTTAACAAAAATTAATAATATCCTATATTGTATAAGAAAAAAGCTGTTTTGTCAAGTTGATTGAGTGAATAAATCAGCTTTTTTCCGGATTTTTTTTCAAAGTGGCAAAATTTGCCTGGGGTTTAAGCCAACTAAGTTTGGTTTCAGAGATAATCAGCGCAACAAAAATCAGGCAAAAGCCGCTGAATATGCGTATAGTGACGTTTTCCTGATAAAATATAATGGAAAAAATTACGCCAAATACTGATTCCAGTGAGAGCAAAATGGCTGCTGTGGCTGGTTCAGTGTATTTTTGGCCATAGCTTTGGAATGTCAGCGCAACGGCGGAGCATAAAACAGTTAAATAGAGCAGGGCGCTGATGTTGGCTGAGGTGAGCGGCGCTACTGGCGCTTTAACCACGAATATTTGCAGCAGCCAGCCAAAAATGCCGCAGGTGGCAAATTGCAGCGTTGTCAGCAGTATTGGGTCATGACCGCGTGTAAATTTGGCCAGCGTTACAATATGCAACGCATAAAATACCGCGCCCATCAGCGTCATGGTATCGCCCCAACGCAGACTCAAATCGCCGTCCAGCCCCACCAGTCCAATGCCGATAATACAAAGCAGGGCGGCGCTGATATTATAGCGGTCTGGCCGCAGTTTATCAATGGCCCAGTAAAAAAACGGCACAATAGCACAATAAGTTGCGGTTAAAAAAGCATTTTTGCCGGGTGTGGTATCAGTCAATCCCAGCGTCTGTGTATAATAGGCGCCAAAGAGCAGTATGCCCAGCAGCAAACCGCGTCGCAGATAGGTCAGGTTGAATTTTTTCCACATGGGATAGAATACGCCGGCCAGCAGCAACGCCGCAAAAGAGAAGCGGAAACCCAGCAGGTATTCCGTGGGGATAGTGTCCAGCGTATTTTTCAGCACAACAAAGGAACTGCCCCAGATTATGGTGGCCAGCAGAATGAGAATTTTGCCCAGCCGTGCCGGGTTCTGCTTTAGTCTGGTCGATAAATCGTTAACCAGGTTGACAAATTCAGCAAAAAAATTCATAATAAATCACCCTAAACAAGTCACCACAAATTAATAAAACCAATCAGGCCTGGCTGCGTTTCAGCTGCTTCATGCGCTGGGAATGGTCAAGCAGTTTTTTGCGAATACGTATATTCTGTGGTGTAATTTCTAAAAGGTCGTCTTCCTGAATAAATTCCAGGCATTGCTCCAGACTTAAGGTTACTGGCGGCGATAAACGCAGAGCCTCATCAGAGCCGGCCGCGCGCGTGTTGGTGGCCTGCTTTTTCTTGCAGACATTAACCACCAAATCCTCGCTGCGAGGCGAGGAACCAACCACCATGCCGCCGTATACCTGCACGCCGGGGCCTATAAATAGTGTGCCGCGTTCCTGTGCGTTATATAAGCCATAAGTGATAGATTCGCCGCGTTCAAAGGCAATCAGGCAGCCGTTGGCGCGTTTGATAATATCGCCTTTTAGGGGCCCATAGCCATAGAACAGGTAATTCATAATGCCCTCGCCCTTGGTATCAGTTAAAAATTCATCACGATAACCAAACAGGCCGCGTGTGGGGATAATATAAACCATCTTCATACGATTGCCGGCCTTTTCCATGGATTGCAGTTCCGCCTTGCGGTTCCCCATTTTTTCCATGACTGCGCCCATCGACTCCTCTGGTACGTCAATAGTCAGTTCCTCATAGGGTTCCTGCTTTTGGCCGTCAATTTCCTTAATCAAGGCGCGCGGTGTGCTGACCTGGAACTCATAACCTTCACGACGCATGGTTTCGATAAGAATGGAGAGGTGCATTTCGCCGCGCCCCAACACCAGAAATGAATCGCTGCTTTCCGTGTCCTGCACGCGCAGTGAAACGTCTTTAAGCGTTTCCCGATACAGACGGTCGCGCAGCTGACGAGAGGTGATGAATTTACCCTCCTGCCCGGCAAAGGGGCTGTCGTTAACGGAGAAAGTCATTTCCACAGTTGGCTCGGAAATTTTTACAAAAGGAATTGGCTCCGGCGCGGCCGGCGCACATACAGTATTGCCAATAGTGACGTTTTCAATGCCGGAAAAGGCCACGATATCGCCAACCTTGGCTGTTTCCACCTGGGTACGCTTTAAGCCGTCAAACTGATAGATAGCCGTAACCTTGGCCTTTTGCTGAAGCGCGCTATCATGGTAATCACAAAGAGTAATCTCCTGATTTTGCACAATCTCACCGCGTTCAATGCGGCCAATGGCGATACGTCCCACGTATTCATTATAGTCAATAGAAGAAACCAGCACTTGCAGAGGGCTGGCTTCGTCGCCGCCGGGCGCCGGGATATAATCCAAAATGGTATTAAAAAGCGGAGTCATATCCCCAGCCAGCTGGTTATAATCGGTGCCGGCCACGCCTGTGCGTGCAGAGCAGTAAATAAAGGGGCTGTCCATCTGCTCATCGCTGGCGTCCAGTTCCATAAACAACTCCAGAACCTCGTCTACAATTTCATCTGGGCGAGCGTCTGGGCGGTCAATCTTGTTGATGGCCACAATCACGCGCAAGTTCAACTCCAACGCTTTTTGCAGCACAAAACGCGTCTGCGGCATGGGACCCTCAAAAGCGTCTACCAGCAGCAAAACGCCGTTTACCATCTTTAAAACGCGTTCCACCTCGCCGCCAAAATCGGCGTGGCCGGGGGTATCTACAATATTAATCTTTACGCCGTGATAAATGGCGCTTGTGTTTTTTGCCAAAATGGTGATGCCGCGTTCTCTCTCTAAATCGTTAGAATCCATAACCCGGTCCTGAACATTCTGGTTGGCGCGGAAAGTATCGCTTTGCCGCAAAAGCTGATCCACCAGAGTGGTTTTGCCGTGGTCAACGTGGGCGATGATGGCAATGTTTCTTAAATCATCTCGCTGCATTGTTTTGTTTGCCTCCAATTAATCTTGAAAAATTATTATAATAACATAACTTATCTATTATATCGTATCCGCCGCAGCTTGTAAAGAGTTTTTGTCAGTTTCTGTAAAAAAATTTGTATAGCCCGGGCTGCATAAATAATTATATATCATGAATTAATATAAATCAATATAAGCCATGAATTTACATTGTATACAATAGCAGCAGCTATTGACTATATTGAAAAATTGTTATAAAATAGGTGAATATTAAAAATTTCTTTAATATTTTAGTATACTAAACAATTTTTACCATTTATATATGCTGATTTAAAATGTTAATAAACTAAGGAGTGACTTTTTATGCAGAAAGAGGGGCAGATTAGAATTCCGGCCGGTTGCGCCATATCTTCAATTTTCTCGCGCAGCGGCAAACGGATTGACGGCAGCAAAATTGTAAAATCCATTGAGATTATGCATGACCGCAGCAACGGTCTGGGCGGCGGCTTTGCTGGCTATGGTATTTATCCGGAATATAAAAATGCCTATGCTTTCCATGTTTTTTATGAAACACCGGAGGCTAAAAATGCCTGTGAGGATTTTTTAGACCATCATTTTGATATTATCAACCTTTCTAAAATTCCTATTCGCAAAAATCCGCGTATCACTAATGAACCGCTGATTTGGCGCTATTTTGTCAATCCCTTTCCCACCAAGCTGGCAGATAGTCAGCTGGACGAACAGGAATATGTTTTCCGCAGTGTGGTGCGTGTTAACGACCAGATGCCTGGCGCTTACATATTCAGCTGCGGCAAAAATATGGGCGTTTTCAAAGCCTGTGGTTACCCGGAGGACGTGGGCGATTTTTACCGGCTGGAGGAATACGAGGGCTATTCCTGGACGGCGCATGGCCGTTATCCCACCAACACGCCCGGCTGGTGGGGCGGCGCGCACCCCTTTGGTTTGCTGGATAAAACCATTGTGCATAATGGCGAGATTTCCTCTTATGACGCGAACCGCCGTTTTATTGAGATGTATGGTTACCGCTGCAATTTGCTGACAGATACGGAGGTTATCACCTATATTGTCGATTATCTGGTACGTAAGCAGGGGCTGACGCTGACCGAAATGGCCAATGTGATTGCTGCGCCGTTTTGGTCAACTATAAGTCGCAAGCCGCAGGCAGAAAAGGAACGTCTGACCTTTTTGCGCAATGCTTTTTCCAGTCTGCTGATAACCGGGCCGTTTTCCATTCTGCTGGGCTTTGAGGGCGGATTGCTGGCGTTGAATGACCGGCTTAAGCTGCGCTCCATGGTGGTAGGCGAGAAAGACGATATGGTCTATATCGCCAGCGAGGAGTCGGCAATCCGGGTGGTTGAGCCTTATGTGGAGAAAGTCTGGTCACCGCGCGGCGGCGAGCCGGTTATTGTCACTCTGGATAAAAGCGTGAGTATATAGGGGGTATGATTGAACTATGAGTGTGGATTTTTTCTATCCTGAATATGAAATAGTGCGCGACCAGAACCGCTGCATCAGCTGTCGGGTTTGTGAGCGGCAGTGCGCCAACTGTGTGCATGCTTTTGACGAAGCCAGCGGCAAAATGTATGCCGATGACTCCAAATGCGTAAACTGCCACCGCTGCGTATCGCTTTGCCCAACTCGGGCGCTGAAAATTGTAAAAAGCGGCAACACGTTCAAGACTAATTCCAACTGGACGAACGACTACATGAAAGAAATTTATCGTCAGGCCAATTCTGGCGGTGTTTTGCTTTCTTCCATGGGTAATCCGGCTGATTTTCCGGTTTACTGGGATAAAATTCTGATTAACGCTTCGCAGGTTACCAATCCTTCGATTGACCCCCTGCGCGAGCCGATGGAAACACGCACCTTTTTAGGCAAAAAACCGGCCAAAATTGAGCGCGACTGTGACGGTAATATTATTACCAAGATGGAGCCAAATTTGGAGTTGGCACTGCCGGTGCTGTTTGGCGGCATGTCATACGGCGCTATCAGCTATAACGCGCATGCCAGTCTGGCGCAGGCGGCCAAAGCCTGCGGCACCTTTTATAACACTGGCGAGGGCGGTCTGCATAAGGACTTTTATCAGTATGGCGCTAACACCATTGTACAGGTGGCTTCCGGCCGCTTTGGCGTATATAAGGATTATCTGAACGCCGGCGCGGCGATTGAGATTAAAATTGGTCAGGGCGCCAAGCCCGGTATCGGTGGCCACCTGCCGGGGCTGAAAATTGTCGGCGATATTTCTCAGACGCGCATGATTCCGCAGGGTACGGACGCTATTTCACCAGCCCCACATCATGATATCTATTCAATTGAGGACTTGCATCAGCTGGTATACTCGCTGAAAGAGGCCACCGATTACCAGAAGCCGATTATTGTTAAAATTGCGGCGGTACATAACGTGGCGGCTATTGCCAGCGGTGTGGCGCGTAGTGGTGCGGATATTATTGCGATTGACGGTTTCCGCGGCGGCACTGGCGCGGCGCCCACTCGTATCCGCGATAATGTGGGTATTCCGATTGAGTTGGCCTTGGCTTCTGTGGACCAGCGGCTGCGCGATGAGGGTATTCGCGGTAATATCTCCGTAATCTGCGGCGGCAGTATCCGCAACAGCACCGATGTTGTGAAAGCCATTGCGCTGGGTGCGGACGCGGTTTATATTGCCACGGCGGCGCTGCTGGCTATGGGCTGTCATCTCTGCCGCAGCTGCCATACCGGTAACTGCAACTGGGGCATTGCCACCCAGAAGCCGGAGTTGGTTAAGCGGCTTAATCCGGAAATTGCCACACAACGGCTGATTAATCTGTTGAACGCCTGGGAGCATGAGATTACTGAGATTATGGGCGGTATGGGTATTAATTCGATTGAAGCCCTGCGCGGCAACCGCTTAATGCTGCGCGGTATTGGTCTGACCGAAAAGGAACTGGAAATACTGGGCATTAAACACGCCGGAGAATAAGGAGGGGCTGCCATATGAAAAGAGTTTATGTACAGGAGCAGTGGTGTTTGGGCTGTCATCTCTGTGAATACGCCTGTGCTTTTGCCAATTCCGGTCAGGAGCAGCCTGGCGCCGGCGGTTTGGAGATGAGCCGAGCGTTACAAGGCCGCGCCATCAATCCGCGTATTAAAATAGAAGAAAAAGATAATATCAGCTTTGCAGTTTCCTGCCGTCATTGTGAAGACCCGGTTTGTCAGAAATGCTGCATTGCCGGCGCTATTAGCGTTAAAGACGGTGTGGTACATATCGACCAGAACAAATGCGTTGGCTGTTATACCTGCGTTCTGGTATGCCCTTACGGCGCGGTGACGCCGGCGGAGAGCGGTAAGGTGATGCAGAAATGCGAACTTTGCACTGAGCGTCTGAACGGCGGCACGCCGGCCTGCGTGGCGGCCTGCCCTAACCGGGCGATTGTGTTTGAGGAAAGATAGGGGAGGCGGATAACTTGAGCAACAAAAAAGCAACTAATACATATCAGGCCAAATACGCGATTATTGGCAATTCTGCCGGCGCGGTTGGCTGTGTGGAGGGTATTCGCCGCGTGGATAAGGAGGGCGACATTATTTTGCTGGCTGCCGAACCTTATCATACCTATTCCCGGCCTCTGATTTCTTATCTGCTGCTGGGGCGAACGGACGAGCAGCGCATGAAATACCGCCCGGACGATTTTTACAGCGTCAATGGCGTGCAAACACTGTTGGGCGCGGAAAATGAGGTGATGGAAATTGACGCGGCGAAGAAGCGGCTGCGGCTGGCGGACGGCAGCACGGTGCTTTATGAAAAGCTGTTGGCGGCTACGGGCAGTCTGCCTTTTGTGCCGCCGACCAAAGGTTTGGATATGGTGGCCAACTGCTTCAGCTTCATGTCACTGGACGATGCGCAGGCGCTGGCGGCGGCTATCAGCCCGGAGAGCCGGGTGCTGGTGGTGGGCGCTGGTCTGATTGGCTTAAAATGCGTGGAGGGCATTGCCGAGCGCGTTAAGCAGGTTACGGTTGTTGATTTGGCAGACCGGATTTTGAGCAGTATTTTGAACGCCGAAGCAGCAGAGGTGGTGCAGCGCTATCTGGAGAGCCGCGGTATCCAGTTTATTTTGGGCGACTGCGTTAAAGAGTTTAAGCCAAATATGGCCATGCTGCAAAATTCCGGCCGGCAGCTGGAATTTGATGTGCTGGTTATGGCGGTGGGTGTGCGCCCCAACACGGCGTTGCTGACGGCGGCCGGGGCGGAGGCGGAACGCGGCGTGTTGGTTGACGAGTATTGCCGAACCAGTCTGCCGGACGTTTTTGCGGCCGGAGACTGCACGCAGGGTTATGATGTGGTTTCCGGCGAGCGGCGAATTCTGGCACTGCTGCCCAATGCTTATATGCAGGGCGATTGCGCTGGCGCTAATATGGCCGGTCAGGCGGAGGTATACAAAAACGGACTGGCGCTGAATTCGATTGGCTTTTGGGGTCTGCATATCATGTCGGCCGGTGTTTATCAGGGCGAAGCGCTGGTGGAGAGTGACGCGCAGCATTATAAATGTCTGTTTGTGCAGGACGGCCGTCTGAATGGCTTTATTCTGGTGGGCGATGTGGCGCGTGCCGGCATTTATACGAATTTGGTGCGCACGCGCCAGCCCTTAGATGAGGTTGACTGGCCACTTTTACAGGTGAAACCGCAGCTGATGGCTTTTAGTCCGAGGGAGCGCGCGCAGAAACTGGCAATCCGGCCGGTGGCAAGCAGTGAGTTGGAGGAGCAAAAAGGAGATAAAGCATGAATATTAATGCCAGAGGTTTACATTTTAAGGATTTAAATGCCCAGGTTCGGGCCGCAGCGGCTCGGGATATTGTGATTGACAACTGCCTGGGTCAGCGTTATATTGGCAGCGGTCTGGCCGGCAAAAATCTGGTGATTAACGGTCTGCCGGGCAACGCGCTGGGCGCGTATCTGGACGGCTCCCAAATTAAAGTTTACGGTAACACGCAGGAGGCCACCGGTGACACCATGAACGAGGGCGAAATTGTGATTTATGGCGACGCCGGCGACGCGACGGGTTATGCCATGCGTGGCGGCCGCATCTTTGTGCAGGGCAACAGCGGCTATCGCACGGGTATTCATATGAAAGAATATCAGGATAAAATCCCAGTGGTGGTAATCGGCGGCCGGGTGGGCAGTTTTCTGGGCGAGTATCAGGCCGGCGGCGTGATTGTGGTGCTGGGCATTGGGCAATCAGGGCAGCTGCCGGTGGGCTATTTTACCGGCACCGGCATGCACGGCGGCAAAATCTTTCTGCGCACTGATTTTGAGCCGGAGGGTCTGCCGCCGCAGGTAATCTGCCGTGAGGCCACAGCCGAGGATAAACAGCAGATTTTGGGCTATGTGCAGGATTTCTGCGCCTACTTTGGTGGCGAGCCGCAGCAGCTTTTAGCGCCGAAATTTTATGTGCTGCTGCCGAACACCAAAAACCCATATAAACAGCTGTATGTGAATAATTAGAAAGAGTGATTAGCATGCTGTTGCGTAATGTTGATGAAGCCTTGCAGTTTGTGGCGGAAAATGATGTTAAGTTTATTCGCCTGACTTTCTGTGATATTTTTGGCAATCAGAAAAATATTTCCATTATGCCCAATGAATTGCCGCGCGCTTTTGCCAGCGGTATGCCGTTTGAGGCTTCGGCGGTTAAAGGTTTTATGAGTGAGCAGGTTGCAGAGGAGGCTGCCAAAATGCCGGCCGAGTTGCTGCTTTTTCCCGATTATACCACGCTGGCTTTTCTGCCCTGGCGTCCCTCCAGCGGTCGGGTGATACGCATTTTCTGCGATATTTGTTACCCTGACGGGCGGCCTTTCCCGGGTGACGGTCGTTTTATGTTGCGGCAGACCATGCAACGGCTGGAAAAGGCTCGTTTAAGTTGCCGTTTGGGTACGGAGTGTGAATTTTATCTGCTGGAATTGAATGATGACGGCACCGTTTCCCGGCGGCCGCAGGACAGAGCCGGCTATTTGGACGTTGCGCCGCTGGATAGGGGCGAGGACGTGCGCCGGCAGATTTGCCTTTATCTGGAGGAAATGGATATTAAACCCCAGCAATCATACCACGAGCGCGGCCCCGGTCAAAATGAGATTGATTTTCAGGCGGCGGAGCCTTTGCGCGCGGCTGATGATTTGGTCAGTTTTAAGTCGGTGGTGAAAACGGTGGCCAATTATAATGGACTTTATGCTTCCATGCTGCCCAAACTTTTCGCCGAACAGTATGGCTGCGGCCTGCATGTGCATTTTTCGCTTTGCCGGGACGGGCGCAGTATTTTGGCGCCGAACATTTTGCAGTCTGATTTGGTGGGGCAGCACTTTATTGCCGGTATTTTGCGGCGTATTCGGGAAATTACACTGTTTTTGAACCCTTTAACCAATTCTTATGCGCGTTTTGGCAGTTTTGAAGCCCCAGCTTATATCAGCTGGTCGGATAAAAGCCGTTTCCAGCTAATCAGTTTTCCGCTGGCCGGGGATAATTCCGTGCATATGGAGTTGCGCTCGCCGGACGCCTGCCTGAATCCTTATCTGGCCTTTGCCCTGTTGTTGAACGCCGGTCTGGAGGGGGTGGAACAGCGTCTGCTCTTGGCGGAGCCGCAGCATACGGAAAATCAGGGGGCGGATTTGCCGCGCCTGCCTTATGATTTGGGCGAGGCCATTGCGGCGGCGCAAACAAGTGAATTTGTGCAATCGGTGCTTACGCCGGAGATTTTGCAGCATTTTGTGGCGGCCAAGCAGGAGGAGTGGCAGTATTATCAACAGCAAAAGGATAAAGCGGCGGCCGAGGAGGAACTTTATTTTGGCGTTTATTAGAATTAAACGGCAAAGGAGGTGGCGGCTTTGTCGGAAGTTGTTTTGGAGCCGGAAAGGCTTTTGCTGATTTCTGCGGAAAAGGGGCAAAAGGCCTTAATTCAGCTGTTAAACGTCAGCCAACCCGGTTTGCAGATTAGTTTGGCTGTTAGCGGCGCTGACGCGCGGCGCATTTTGCTGGCGCAGGATTTTGATTTTGTGCTGATTAACGCGCCTCTGCTAGACGAGAATGGACAGGATTTGGCCGGGCTGGCGGCTGGCCGCAACAGCGGCGGTGTTTTATTGCTGCTGAAAAGCGAGCGCTTGAGTCTGGTGCAGCCGCGCCTGGAGGAGCAGGGGATTATTGTATTGCCCAAGCCGTTAAACCGGGCGGCCTTAACGGAGGCCGTGGCGCTGGTGCGGATTATGAACCGTCGCCTGCGTCGGCTGCGTGCCGACAATCTGCGCCAGCGGCAAAAACTGGAGGAACTACGCCTTGTTTCTCGCGCCAAGTGTCTGCTGATTGCAAACTGCGGCTTTTCCGAGGAGCAGGCTCATGATTCTATTGAAAAAACCGCTATGAACCGGCGCATTACCAAATTGCAGCTGGCGGAAGATATTGTCAAAAAGTATAGTAAAGCATAGACCAGGCCTGAAAGCGCCTGGTCTATGCTTATATTTTAAAAGAAAATTAATAAAAACTTAATAAAGATTAAGATAAAATATATTTCAAAAAATTTATTGATAAAATATAATAAAAGAGGCAAAAAAAATGAACCAAAATCTGGCTTACGCTCTCTTACATGTAGATGCATCTGATAAGAACCGGGCATAAAGTATTTTTTGTAAAAATGATGCCGAATTGATGACAAATTGATTATGTTCCTATATGGCAAGCGGTTAAAATGGATTTAACCTGAATAATGATAAAGCGATGGTGAGATGAATGGACGAAACCAGTCTGGTGCGGCGCTTTCAGGCCGGTGAAGAAACAGCTTTTGAGCAACTTTATGAACTTTATAAAAATCCGGCTCTGCGTTCAGCTTTTTTGATAACAGGCAATCACTGTGATAGTGAAAATGTTTTACAGGAAACTTTTTTAAGCTGCTATCAAAATTTGCCTAAACTGAAAGACCCGAGCAGTTTTAAGAGTTGGTTTTATCGTATTTTAACCAGAACGGCCTGGGCCTATTGCAAAAAGAGGGACAGAGAAACTCCTGTGGCGGCTGTATTTGCAGAAGCGCACGAGGCACCGGCGGCGCTTTCCGCTTTGGATATTCTGGCGACGGTGGAAACGCAGGCCATACTGCTGGCGGCGATTAATGAATTGCCGCTTAAGCAGAAAACTGTGGTGGTTTTGTATTATTATGATGAATTAAGCGTGCAGGAGATTGCCGAAATTACTGGTTCCTTTGTTGGTACGGTTAAAAGCCGGCTGTTTACGGCACGTCAGAATTTGAAAAAAAGATTGTTGAAGCTTAACGGTCAAAACGACGGCAAGCATAAGAAAGAGCAATTTTCCAAGGAGGTGGGTAAAAATGAACTGCGAATACAATCTTGACGCTCAGATAAAAGTAGCTTTGCAGAACAGAGCCAATGAAGTGGCAGTTTCGGCCAGCCTTGATGACGCTGTTCGGCAGGAGGTTGCCCGGGCCAGATGGCAGAAAACCAGAGTTGTGAAAAGCAGCAGCTTGGGTTTGTTTGGCAAAAAACTGCTGGTGGCATTTTGTGCGGTGTTTTGTTTGAGTTGCTGCGGCGTGGTGGCGGCGGTAAATGGCGGTGGCCGCGGTTGGGTCAGTCACAGTGGACTTGATTATCGTTTTGATGATTTTGCGCAAGTGGAGACAGTGATTGAAAATATAGATTTTACACCATATTATGTGGAAAATCTGGCCGGCGGCTATGCCTTTCAGGAAGGGCATATCAGCTTTTCCCAGCAGCTGGACGAAAACGGCCATCGCATGAGCCATGTTTATAAGAATTTGTTTATAGACTATGTTAACGCCCAGAGTGGCGAAATGGTTACGCTGGTGGCCAGCAATGCGCCGCGTGGTGATTTTGACAGGGCCGAGCAGGTAATCCGCCGACAGGTTGGCGAGGTGGAACTGCTTTATACAACTCAGCCCTATAAATTTGTGCCGGTCAGCTATGTGCTGACGGAGGAGGACAAAGCGGCGTTGGCCGACGGTAGTCTGGAAATATCGGTTGGCACTGATGAGGTGGAGCGCATGCTTAACATCAGCGTGAACTGGACGCAGGAGGGTGTGCATTATCATTTGTTTGGCTGGGATTTGAGTCTGACATCTGAGGAAATTTTGGATATGGCGGCGGATTTTGTTGCGCAAACCAGTGCGCCGGAATTAAATTAAAGGGGTGTTATAGTTTTGAAACGATTGAGCAAAAAAATTTTATTAATATTGTCTTTATTAATGTTAGGCGGTTTAATGGGCTGTTCTGCTCAGTCCAGTGAAATTAACGATTTTAACAAGTTGGGCGATTTAACAAAGCAGCTGAATTTTAGCGCAAAGTGTGTATCTGGCTTCAGCAACGGATTTTTGTTTGCGGTTGCAGATATTATGGAGAATGAATTATTGCTGTGTTATAAAAACCCACAAACTGCGGAAACCATTAATTGTTATATGAAGGCCGCGCCGGAGACGGCGGAACCCCTGCCGCCAAATACACAGCAGTGGCAGGAGGGAGATGTGCTTTTTACCTTTTATCAGTTTGATTACAAATTTGTACCGCCTGATTATGAGGAAACAGAGGAGGATACGGCGGCCGTTAATGCCGGCTCTTTGCAGCTGGCCTGGGGTAGCAGCGAGGTTGAGGAGCATATTATTCAGGGCGTTGTATGGCAGGAGGACGATGTGCGATATATGCTTTCCGGCATGGATTTGACTTTGACAGCCGATGAAATGTTGGATATGGCTGCGCAGATTGTTAACAGCGATAATCAGAAAGAGATTTTGGCAAATTAATAAAAACTTAATAGATTATTAGCGGAAAAGCAAAAAATCGGCCGCCTCGATTTTGTATAATGTACATATCAAGAAAAAGGGGGCGGCTGATTTTTAATATATATTAATTTATTGTGGTCGTGTATAGTTAAAATTGGGAGGTTGTTATGAACATTATGGGTGTTGTTAAACATGAAGTTTTTGATTATGACCGTGTAGATTATAAGGCGTTTTGGCAGAATTTTGACCGTGATTATGAAGACGCAGTGGAGCGGATTGCACTGCGGCGGCTGACGGCAGACATGCAGGGCAGTTGTTTGGAGATTGGCGGCGGTTTTGGCCGTTTGGTGAATGAATATGCGCCGCGTTGTACGGAGGTTTTGTTGACTGATTATACCGCACATTTGGTGGAGGCGGCCAAGCAGCGTGTGCAAAGCCTGGGTCTGGATAACGTGGAGTGTCAGCGACTGAATTTATATGAGTTGGAGAGTTGCGGTCGCCAGTTTGATAATGCTGTTTGTGTGCGTGTTATGCACCATGTGGAAGATGTATCAGCGTTTTTTCAACAGGTTAATCTGGCTTTGAGCGCAGACGGTGTGTTTATTTTTGAATATGCGAATAAGAAAAATTTGTTGGAAATTGGCCGTTATTTGCTGCATAGGCCCAATATTGCACCATTTGAATATCAGCCTAGTCAGCGCGGCAGCGGCATTTTTTACAACTTCCACCCGGATTATATCAAAGACAAACTTTTGGAGCAAGGTTTTGTGATAGAGCAGGAGTTGGCAGTTTCCATATTCAGAAATCGCTGGTTGAAAAAGCTTTTTGGCAAGCGTCTGCTTTGCTGGTTGGACAAGCATCTGCAAAAACCGTTAGCGGCTCTGCATCCCAGCCCCAGTGTGTTTATTAGGGCGCGTAAAATTAAACAACTTTAGGCCTTGAATACCGGTTTCATAATTTGGCACAATTTTTCAAACGTTGATAAACCGCCAAGCCGTCTTTGCGCCCGAAGCAATGCAGGGTGTTCAGATAAATGACCTTGGCGGTTTTACCGGTTTTAAGAATTTCTTCCATTTCATCGGTGCGGTTTATGTATTCGGTATCGTTAAATACCTCCTGCAAAAGTTCGCGCAGTTTGAGAGTTTCCCGATAAGCATTGAAGAATTTGCCAATATCAGTACTGAGCAGGCGGTCGCGAATAATATCTGTTCTTTCATCATGCTCATTGGCGCGAAGAATTCCCAACTCAATGCTTTCACTCAGAAAAACGCGGCGTTGTGGCTTGGCGCAGCATTGCCAGAAATCACGCACAGCTTGAAAACCGGCATCTTTGCTGATGATGACGACGCTTTTGTTGGCCGGATTACCAAAAACCTCACCCAGCTTGGTGGCCAAGTAAAAATCAAGACCGTTTTTCTGTGAGTTGATAAGCTTATAAGTTTCAAAGGTGCAGCCGGAATTTTGGATATCAATTAAATATCTTTTTTCCATATTGTGGGCGTTTTTGCTAAAAAACAAAATCATTGTGTCTGTGGGCTGCAAAAATTCAGCCCCTCGCATACCGGCATTGTTGACATTTTCATAGTCTATCAAAAAAATCATAGCGCAAACCTCACATAAAAACTGTTGTCATAACAATATTCGCTATTTGTTCGGTTTATCCTGTTTGGCCTTTGGATAATTATTATATCGCTGTTGGTATTATTAGACAAAAGGGTAGGGTATTTGGAAAAAAATAAAATAATTATAAAAAAACTCTTGATTTTGTTTGGATGATATGATAAAATATTAAAAGTCTTGAAGAACTACATGTTTTATGGGGGTATAGCTCAGCTGGGAGAGCGCTTGAATGGCATTCAAGAGGTCAGCGGTTCGATCCCGCTTATCTCCACCAGATAAAACTCTTACAGTTCAAACTGTAAGAGTTTTTACTATACGCAAGCATAAAAATGAGGACGGACTTACCTACTAGCAAATTTGGAGTGTGTACAAATGAAACATAAAGTAAAAATAACTGTAATTGATAAAAAACTCTACCCGGAACTTCAACAGCAATATTGCACTGACCCAAATTCCGGCGCTTGCCCATGTTATAATGTTGGCGATGAATTTATCTTTGAGCGTGATGGAGATAAAGATGATTTCTGGCATTTGGGAATAAACACATTAAACAAAACCAATGCTGACCCTGATACTATTGCTGGAGGACCTAAAATGCCTCACTGTTCAGAAGCTTGGGATGCGATTGCCAGGTATATTTATACTGGCTTGCAAGGCGGTTCAATTATGAAAGGCTGGATGAAAGAAGAAAACACAATGATTACCTGCTGTTCTGACGGCACAAGACCAGTTATTTTTAAGATTGAACGTATCGATTATGATGATTAAAAATATAGCAGGAATGTAATTAAAAAATTACATTCCTGCTTTTTCGTTTAAGGGGTTGGCAATATTGCCAAGAAGTTAAATAGCAACAATCACTATGTTTAACTGGTGTTTTCTATACAAATTGGGTGAATGAATATGCATACATTTAGGCAATTTAGAAAGTCAATGCTCATTTTTTCACCCTTGCTATTCAGAAAAAACAGATAAAAAACATAAGCCAATATTATATTTAGGCGAAATTTTCTTAATTGGGGGGCAATGACCCCGTTGTTTGGCTGGAAAAAGATTTAGGGATTCATTGAACACCCAAACAATTCTGAAACTTCTGTTTGGGAACAGACATTTTGAAGACTTTTTGAGCAATATTGCTGCCGCATATTGATGTAAGTTTGTTTACAAAACTACTTTATCTGGTATTAAATCCGTTAGATAAAGTAATTAAAAGTGGGGAATTTGTACCTCTAGCTTGGGGTTAAACCTGCCAAGGGTGGTCAACCATAGCAAAAATGTACATTTTGCTGCTTGTTGGGAGTTCCCCAATCCCCGAATGTCGTACTTATGGGCGAAAATATAATGAAAAAAGAGTTTCGATTAACATTAAGTATGTGACAAAAGAGAAAAGGTGCAAGAAGAAACGTCATATTCTTTTTAAATATCTAAGCAAGTTTTACCCGATTGTTAAACTGTAAAATAAGATGATATAACCTCGTTCCTATTGTATAATAAAATAGGACGATAAAACTTGACAAAATTTTGACTTCCCTTTTATATAATGAAAAAGACTGGAGGTGTTAGTATGGGATATCGAATTTTAATCGTTGATGATGAACCAATCCTGACCGAATTGCTTTCAACCCATTTGCAGGATTACGGCTATACGGTTTCCGTAGCCAACAGCAGCGATGAAGCCCTGGCAAAGCTGAATACAAAGCCAAGCCTTATCCTTCTGGACATCAATATGCCTGGGATGGATGGGCTGGAATTGTGCAAAGTCATTCGGAATCATATCGTCTGTCCTATTCTGTTCCTGACGGCGCGGATTACAGAGCAGGATAAGGTCAACGGCCTGCGTGCTGGAGGTGACGACTATATTACCAAACCTTTCGGCCTGCAGGAATTGCTTGCTCGTATTGAGGCCCATCTGCGCCGGGACGAGCGGAATAATCGTCCACCAGAGGTTGTGACCTCTCAGGGGCTGATTATCAATCTCTCTGATAAAAAAGTATTTTGGAATGAGCAGGAGCTTTCCTTTTCCAAGAGGGAATTTGACATCATCGAGTTTCTGGCCTCTAACCCGAATCAGGTCTTTGACAAAGAACGCATCTATGAGGCGGTATGGGGCTATGATGCGGAGGGCGACAGCAATGTGATTAAAGAGCATATCCGCAAAATCCGAGCAAAGATAATGCAGACCAGCGGAAGTGAGTACATAGAAACAGTTTGGGGGATGGGCTACCGATGGAAAAAATAAAAAGGCAATCACTGAAACGCTCTTTTATGAAGTCTGTTGCGCTCACAATGCTGATTGTATTTCTGTGCAGCGGCCTTGCAATTTTCGGCTGTTACCGCTTTCAAAAGCATATTCTTCCCGATTTAAATGAAATCTGGCTGACGCAGCAAACGACCTCCCCTGATGGTACGGTTACAGAGGCAAAGAAGAGGTATGTCCTTGATGCCCCACCAGAGTCATTCGGCCAATTGGTAGCGGACGGCCAAGAACACGATGGGGCAGAGTGGCAGACGAGTTACAGGATAGAGCGCATTGAATCCAGCTACTCCATGCTTTCCCCTAAAGTAAGAACGGTCTACCGTGCTTCACAAATTTGTATGGTGCTGCTGTCGTTTCTGTTTGCTGTCATTGGAATTACTTTGTGCGCGTGGTGGTTTTATCACAAGGTGCTGGAGCCGCCGATTATTGTCATGATGGACGCCACCGCACACATTCAAGACCATGATTTAAACTTTCAGATTACCTTTGACAGGCAGGATGAATTGGGCCAGCTCTGTACCGCCTTTGAGAAAATGCGGCGGACCCTATATGAGAACAACCGTCAAATGTGGAATATGCTGGAGGAACGCCGGGCCTTGCAGGCGTCCGTGGCTCATGATTTGCGTAACCCTATTGCTATAATGACCGGATATGTGGAATATTTGCAGGAGAACAGCAAGAGTGGAACCTTGACGGAGGAAAAATTGGAAAAAGCACTTTTCAATCTTGGCATTACCGCAGAGCGTATGGTTCGCTATACAGATACTATGCGCAACATGGACACGATTGAAGAAACCGCAGTCCAACCCAGAGAGGTGGAGTTTCCGGAATTTTTACAACACATGGCGGATTCTCTAGCTATCCTGTTTCAAAATACTGAAGTGCGGTTTTCCTGTAATTGCCAGGTACCAAAATGCAGGGTTATCCTTGACGGAGAATTGTTATACCGCATCATGGAAAATCTGCTTTCCAATGCTCTTCGTTTTGCAGAGCAGAAAATTGAACTTACATTTTGTCTGGAGCATGGCATTCTGACAAGCACCGTAACAGACGATGGGCCGGGTTTTTCGGACAAACTGCTGAAAAAGAAAACAGCCTTGTTTTATTCCGAGGATAACTCCGGACAACACTTAGGGCTGGGGCTGGCGGTGAGCCGGGTATTGTGTCAGAAGCATGGGGGAACCATAGAACTGTCAAACCAACCGCCTCACGGGGCTTGTGTGAAAGCCTCTATCACGGTCAAGCAATCCACATGATAAAAATAATCCATCTTGGATGCCGCCCAAAAAACTTGGGCGGCATTTCGCTTTTTTTGACCGAATTTTGACCGTTGTTTGTTATGCTTAGTCTAGCACAAAGCAAAGGAGGCCATTTATGCTAAAACGATTAATTACTATTTTTTTTATGTGCGGCGCTCTTTTATCCTTCGCCGCCTGTGCGAACTATACCATTCCAGACAGTACGCCCCCACCGTCGCAGAATGCCGCCGCAAATCCGTTTGAGGCGGCAGAAGATGACGCCGAATTTTTGGCAATGCTTACTCATGAAGCTGTTTCGCCTGATTTCTCCGCAAAAGGAGAAAGGCTGCCATTTACATATAATGGCGGAGAGTTTCAGCTTGCATATCAGTATTCTGTTACCGGCAAGCTAGATAGCCTTGGATTTCTTTTGTTTCTGGACGGTCAGCCCCAGCCCTACAAGGTGAACGATACCACAGCGGAGTATGAGTATTGCCACAGTTTTCCCATAGGGGAAAATCAAAGCTTTTCTTTTCTCTTTGAGCCTGTTACCGGCAGCGCCGGCGATACGCTGTCTCTGACCGTGGTGAGCATCACGAACCCGGACTTCCAGCCGGATATGGAATCCACATCCAGCTATGGCTGGTATCATAAAACGCTGGATTCCCATGTTGAATTGCAATTTAGCATGGACGCGCCCACCGACTGCTCAGACTTCCCACCGGTTCAGGAAATCTTCACGCAGAGTGATGTATGGGAGGAAAAGGTTACAGCGCAGTATGTGGAAAACGAACTTTCCAAAAACGGCTGGTACGGTGTGAGCATGGATACGCTGGACAGCGGAATATACTACACTCTCTCTTATGACGGCGATATCGTCTATGATAACCTGTGTGTTTCGGCGCCAGTTACCCTGCGGTATACCATGTGCGGCACAGCCGGAACAAGTTACAATGTTGTTTTTTTTCTTAATCACCAGCCGGTGGAAATTGGCAACAGAACTTTCTGCCCTGTTGTTTTGAACAAAGGCGGCCTTATGGAAATTAAAACTATAATAGATCCAGATAAGCTGGAAGAATTTAACACTTTCTATTGTGTCGCCGTTCCCCATGACGGAACTTCCGCTCCCTTTTTTAAGAGTAATTCTATTTTATTGTATAAGGAGAAGTGAATATGAAAAAAACATTTTGCATTACATTGGCGCTGCTTTTTACCTTGGCATTATCCGCCTGTGATAAGACGGATTCCCAGGCTCCCATGGTTTCTGTTCCAGCCTCTGGCGGACAGCCGGGACAGTCGTCTTCTTACTGCACCTTCGACCCCACTTTGTTTGACGGTAAACTCCAAAGCTGTGCTTATGCCGGCAATGGAACGCTTTTTGTACTGGCGGACAAACTGTATCTCTATGATACTGCTGCTGCATCAGTGTTGGCTGAAACAGAAGCGCCTCAACTGTTTGACTTTGAGGTTCAGCCTATTGACGATGGTTATATACTGACCGGCTTGGGAGATGACGGTGCGATGGCATACGTTTATGACCGTTCGCTTTCTCTGAACAGGGAAATCGTAGTTAACGAACTTTTGACCGAAGATTTTGTTAGCAGCGAAACCGGTGGTATAGCAGCCACCACTGATGGAAAGAAGCTGGCTATTGTTGCCTTTGACGGTCTGTATCTATACGATATGGAAAGCGAGCGTCTGACAAATCTGCTGGACATGCGCCAAAACGCCGGGACAGACGGCATTAGCGTTTCCATATTGAACGGTGCTGCGTTTGCCTGCGATAACAATCATATCTTATTTTATGGCAGAGGTAACTCTATCCCCACAACAGAAGCCGAAGACAGTTTTTGCATTTACGGAAGCATTAACATGGACGGCGGCAATCTGAAGCTTACGAAATTATCGAACTATGATATAGATGAAATGCAGAGCAGCGCCGACCGATTGTTTTTCCCTCAAGTTTTTACCAAAACCAATGGCAAGCTGCTTTGGCTCGACCGGTCAACAGGCATTACTGATACGCTTTCTTTCTCTGACGGTGATGAGGGTAGGGACGGCGTATATAGTTCGGCGCAGGGGAACTACGTCGCAACCGCCGTTTTGAACGATAGTCTGACAGTTCGCATCTATGACGTGGTTTCCGGCGAACTGCTTGCCACCGAAGTGATTGAAAACGCAGATTCCACATATTTCTACCGCATTCCCAGGATTTATCTTTTGGACGAAGCCCGAACCGCTGTTGTAGTCCTTGGCGGCAGTATCAGTGAAATCAATACGCTGGTATACACATTTTCATTTTAAGTGTAATTTAATTTTAATGTATAAGGAGCAATAAACATGAAAAAGATTTTTTGTATAATTTTAACTGCAATTTTTATGCTGGCATTGCCGGTTAATAGCAGAGCCGAAGCGCTGTCTGCGCCAACGAAAGTATCTTCCGACGTGCAAATTTTCTTTGCTTCGGCCTCTGGCAGCCTTTCGAAGAATAATGTTTCTCCGGCGGCAAACCCCGTAAAATGCGTATTCAATCCCACCCAGTTTGCCGGAAAACTTCAGGACTGCGCCTATGCCGGTAATGGGAAACTTTTCGCCGCGGCGGATAAGTTATACCTTTATGATACCGCCACAGCTACGGTTTTGGCCACCGCAGAAAAACCCTTACGCTCTTTTGATGTTCAAACCATTGACGGAGGCTACATACTGTCCGGCATGAGCGATAGCGGCATGACGACGTATATTTATGACAATTCACTTTCGTTAAATAAGAAAATTGCGGTCAATGAGATTTTGCTGGAAGATTTTGTTGTCAGCGAAACTGGCGTGGCGGCCACCACAGACGGAAAAAAGCTGGCCATTGCTGCCTTTGGCGGGCTATATTTGTATGATTTGGAAAAGGAAAAACTTACCACTCTGCTTGACTTAACGAAAAAGAGCGGCACAGCCTCAATTCAGATTTCTTCGCTGGATGGCATTGCGTTTTCCCCGGACAACAGCCAAATCATATTCTATGGCAGAGGAATCTCCATTCCTGCCAAAAACGGCGAGAACAGTTTTTCTATCTATGGAAGTATTGCCGCAAATGGCAGCAATCTGAAAATCACGAAACCGTCAGCCTATGACATAGAAGAAATGCAAAGCAGCACCAAGCGGCTGTTTTTCCCACAAATCTTTACCAAAGCCAATGGAACGCTTCTTTGGTTAGACCGGCAAACTGGCGAGAAAAAAACGCTGTCCTTTGCAAACAAAAGCGAGGGGCGTAACGGTGTGTATAGTTCTGAGCAGGGAAACTATGTTGCGACCGCCGTTTTAGACGGCAGTCTGACAATTCGTGTTTATGATGTAAATTCCGGTAAACTAATTGCCACCAAAGTCATTAAAAACTCCAATAGCGCATATTTCAACCGCATACCCAGAATTTACCTTTTGGATAACGCCAAAACCGCCGTTGTAGTTCTCGGAGCCAGTATCAGCGAAGTTGATACGCTGGTATCCACATTTACCTTTGGCGAATAACATGGAAATTAGATTTGAAAGCATATCGAAACAATACAAAAGCAAGTATGCGCTGAAAAACTTTACCGCCACATTGAATGAGGGCGTGTACGGCCTGCTGGGTGAAAACGGAGCGGGGAAAACAACGCTCATCAATACCTTTGTGGGCATTTTGTGTGGGGACAGCGGCACAATCTGGGTGGACGGCCAGAACGTCAGAGAGTTGGGCAAAGCATTTCTGGCTCAAATCGGCTATATGCCGCAGTATCCTATTTTTTACCGGGATTTTACTGTCAAAAACTTTTTGCTCTATATGTGTGCGCTTAAAGATATTCCCACCGATAAAGCGCAGAATAGGGTTTCTGAACTGCTGGCCACGGTGAATCTGACGGACGCCAAGAACAAGAAAATCGGCGCACTCTCCGGCGGTATGCGCCAGCGCGTCGGCATTGTGCAGGCCATGCTGTCCGACCCCAAAATTTTGATTCTGGACGAGCCTACCGCCGGTCTTGACCCCAGCGAGAGGATACGGTTTCGCAATCTTATCTCCCGGTTTGCTCAGGGCCGGACAATTCTGCTGGCCACTCATATCGTTTCCGATGTTGAGTGCATTGCGCGAGAAATCCTGCTGCTGAAACAGGGGAGGCTGCTCATGCAGGGAACACCCACCGCGCTGGAGCAGAACATTGAGGGCAAGGTGTGGAATGTAACCGCCGGAGCCGAGGATGCCGCGCTGCTGACCGATATGTACTGTGTCAGCAACATGAAGCAGGAGGACGGACAGTTTACCCTCCGCATTGCTGCGGATGGATGCCCAATCAAGGGCGCACAGCCTGTCCAGCCCAATCTGGAAGATGTGTTCTTATACTATTGCAGGAGAGAGCGCCATGATACGTCTGATACGGTATGAATTTATCAAGCAGTTCTGTAAACACTCCATTCTGGCGCTATTTGTGGTGTTCAGCCTCGCCAACCTGTTCAAAATCTATGGCGAATACCAATCCTACTCCTATCTGACAGACGGGAACGGAGAGCGGAGTTGGCACACGCACCATTGGCAGCTTTATGAGGAATACCGGGGAGAGATTACCCTGAAGAAAATCGAACACCTGCTTGCGGTTTATCAGCCTCTTGTGGAGGCCACATCGGATATGACCGCAAGCACAGCCGTCGATGACCCCAACACGATGACCGGTAACCTGTATAGCGACAGGAACCTGCTGGACAGGTATTTTGTGCAGCCTATGCAGTATTTCTATGAGTACAGCGGCCGGTCAGAGCAAGTGGCAAATAAAGCGCGGCAAAACGCCGCGCTTTATGGGGAACGGGGAGCGGTCTACCAGCAGAGGGAGAACAGTATAATCTATAATCTTTACGCTGGACGCGCCATCACAGCCTTTGCCTATCGGGAAATGTGCAATTACTATCTGAACTATGATTTTTCCATCGTCCTGACTTTACTAATCAGTCTTTACGGAGTCATCAGTACCTTTGTGAACGAGAGAGAAACGCAGATGGATATGCTGTTGCTGGTAAATCCCAACGGCGGCAGAAAAACAGCCTTAGCCAAAATCCTTGCCGCCACTCTGTTTCTGCTCCTGACGTCGCTGTGGTTTTCTTTGCTTGACCTGATTGGCTTTGCGGTTTCATTTCAAACTCTGGAAGGACTGGCGCTGCCGATATTTGCAATTCCTAACTTTGCGGAGTCATCCGTCAATATCAGCATTTTCCAATATGCCCTTTTGTCTGCGGCGCTCAAATGCGCCGGTGCCTGGGTGATTGGTATGCTCTGGCTGTTGGTTTCAATGTTCTGGAAAAATGCCCTGGTTCCGTTTATCATCAACTTTGCCCTCTGTATGGCGCTGATTGTCAACGGAGCCGCCAGTGCCTATTCCAGTTTTTTCTGGCTCAAGGCGTTAAACCCTTATTCTTTGTTGGCAAACCGTGTTCTCCTGGGCAAAACGGAGTTTATAAACCTGGGCGGATTCCCCGTCCTGACTTGGCAGGCCGCAATATGGTTTGCTCTGATTGTTGGCCTTGCAGTTGCTGTTATGATTTATTTTCTGTCAGCGGAAAACTGTCACCGCTGTGTTCGGAGGGCAAAATGAGAGTTTTCTTTTATGAATGGAAAAAACTGATGATTTTCCAGCGTGGACTGCTATACATTCTGGCTACGCTCCTGGTCAGTACAGTTTGGCTGGTCGTAACCGACAGGCCGCAGAACAATGCGCTGGAAGAATATCGTGAGGAATACGAGTGGTATCTGGAACGACTGGAGGGGGAGTACACAGAGGAAAAAGCCGCTTGGCTGGAACAGGAGGCCCAGGCCATCACGGAGGCTCGCAGTACTCGCGCTCAATCCCAGGAAAGTTATTACAGCGGCCAGATTACAGCGGAACAGTATGAGCGGCAGATTGCGGAGGCGAGCGCTGTATTGGCGCATGAGCAAGGCTTTGAAGCTGCATACCAGCAATATTTATACGTCTGCGAAGACACTAACAATCGTTACTTTCTGAACACAAACGGCTGGGTGGGGCTGTTTTCTGCCCAAACGCTGGACTTTCCACTGTTCCTTGTCATTTTGATTTTGGCGACGACGGTTTTTTGCTCGGAGTATAGCTGCCAGATGGATGGGCTTTTGCGGACGGCTCCGCAGAGCCGCAAGAGTGCCAGAAGCAAAACCGTAATTGTCCTCTGCGTCGTGTTCGTTCTCTGCGGAGGGCTGGCTCTGATTCGTTTTGTATTCTTCGGGCTGAAATACGGTCTGCCTCACGGGGAGTACCCTGTTCAGAGTATCGCCAGTTTCGGAGGCAGTACAAAAAATGTCTCTTTGCTGGCCGCGTATCTGATTCTGACCCTCCTGCGCTGTTTTGGCTCGGTGTATCTCGCTGCGCTGCTACTCTTTATCTCTGTTTTGGTGAAAAAATACGCTTTGACGGTAGTAATCGGGGTGGCAGCCACCTTGATTCCCTACATCGGCCTGTCCAAGCAAATTTGTTACAATTTGCCGTTGCCCTTGCCGTTTCTGCTGGCTACCGACTTTCTGTCAGGAACTTCTTCGGCGGAGGATTTGCTGACTGGAGATACCATTATTACATTTTCGGAGCGTTCCCTCCAGGAGCTGCTGACTTTGCTCGGCTTATCCGCTACCTGTTGCGCCCTCATGATATGGTGGGTGCTGCGGCAAAACACCAACTGCTGGCAATCAGCAAGAAAACTTATCAAACGGCACAGAGTTGTTGCGTTAAGCCTGTTGCTTTTGTTTTCGCTGTCCGGCTGCTCTGTCGCAAAATCTGCAAACGGAATCTTCAATTCATCTTCGCAGAGTGTGTCGGAAAATTACAGCGTGATTTTCAATGACCAGACGCAGACGTACTCTCTGGCAAACCTGACAACCGGCGTTTTGACGAATCTACCACTTTCACCATTGTTCGGGATTTTTTCGGATGAAGAATCCGTCAAGGCCGTTTATATGGACGCCGCATACATTTATTATATGGCTTCACGCACAGAACGGCATGTTGACCGGGTCGGCAGCTACAACAGCACGTCTACTCAAGTGTCCATTGTCCAACTCAACATGGAAACATTTGAAGAGCAGGTTATTTTTGAGAAAATAACGGACATCGGGCAATCCTTGCTGGGAATTGATTATACTGTGGGAGATACCTGGATGTTTCTGCAATACTGCTACGGCTTTTTCCTGAACGATGACAGTTTCTTTTTCATTACGAATGATGGGATTACGGAAGTAAGCAGGACAATTCAGCGAACGCAAATGCTGGATATTCCCACCAGGGGGAATATAGCGTTTGACGGACAGACGATATATTTCATCAACGAAAATTCTCTGCTGACAGCATATGATACCAAGACTCACAAAACAAGACCGTTGCAGAATATTGTTGCTTATGACTTCTGCCTGACTGAGCAAGGGCTGTATTTTATCAACCGTATGGATTCCGATTGCGTTTATCTGTGCGGCAGCGATGGCGTTGGCAGTATGAAGATTTCAAATGACCCGGCCCTGTCTGTTGGTTATGACGGTGAAAAAGTTACTCTGATTCTAAAATCGGACGGAAAAGAGGTGGTTTTTGAGCCATAACAAAAAGGCATACGGTCTTTCGGTTCAATAATCGAAGACTTGAAACGGGATATAGACCTGCAAACATACAACTTCCAGTTTTCTTAAATACTGACGACTTAGGTATTTTTGATACATCGCTAGCCGTTCCTGGCTTTTCATGGTGTTGTGTCGCACATTTCTCCTGTGATTGTTCTGATTCGCGTAGAGTTGGCAGACCGTCATTTTCAAGACCGAAACAGCCCTTGACGGTGAGTTCGCTTTTTGGTGGCAGCGCGTTTCCAGTCAGGAAACATCGAATCTGTTTGTATTTCATGACGGCTGCCTCCTGTCAGCCGCCATACTTGCCAAGCTATCACTGGCAGATTAGAAATCTGATTTTATAGCTTGTTCATTCGGTTAACATAGTCGCAAATCAAGTTCGCGGCGGCCTCCTCTCCCATAGAAGCGTCAATACACAATTCATATCCGTGGGGGTCGCCCCATTCATGGCCGGAAACATTCTTGTAATAAGCCGCTCTGGCTGCGTCGGAACGGGCAATGCTCTTTTTTGCGGCTTCCGGGCTGTCCCCGTACATTTCCATTATCTTTTTCTCTCGATAGCTCTTGGGGGCGTGGATAAAAATACGCACCACATCTTTGTAATTCCGCAAGATATAATCTGCCGAGCGGCCTATGAGAACGCAAGAACCAGCGTCCGCAATTTTGCGGATAGCCTTGTCCTGTGCGGCGATAGCTCGTTTAACAGGGTCGGTAGAGAGATATAACTCTCGCATAACAGCGTTTTCGTCTGAATTGATACCGGAGATAAACTCCTGAGCCAGACCGCTTTCCTGGGCTGCAACGGCTACAAGTTCTTTATAGTAACAAGGGATATTAAGACGCTGCGCTACCAACTGTCCAATTCGCTTTCCCACGGAACCATGTTCTCTTGCAATCGTAATAATCGCGCCCTGACGCGAGGGCTGAATTGCTGCCGTAGGCTCTTGGGCATTATTGTCACAGCTCAATTCTTTCCACACCCGAATCATAACCGCAGCGGTAATTAAAATGGCTAAGACGTCTGCAATCGGCGCAGCCCAGAAAATACCGGTAACGCCTAAGAAAACAGGAATCAGCAGGGAGAAAACAATCAACAGCGCGTCTCGCAAAATCGACAATGGAGCAGCAGCCTTTGCTTTGCCGGTAGACTGTAAGAAGATGGCGCAAACTTTCTGTACGCAGGTAAC
Organism: Bacillota bacterium; assembly: GCA_021771915.1. Lineage (GTDB taxonomy): Bacteria > Bacillota > Dehalobacteriia > UBA4068 > UBA4997 > Avidehalobacter. The sequence continues at coordinate 4,162 of JAETNY010000014.1, read as the reverse complement.
GAGGATAAGGCCAAGGTAAATCCGCAAGCACAGTACGGCGAAATCAAAGTAAATCGGGTCGTTTGCCGAGCCGAACATACGAATAAATACACCGGGGATTGCTTCAAAGAGAACCGTGCAGATTAGGCCAACGATAACTGTCCACTTAATCATCAGTTTCAGCAGTTCTCGCACCCGGTCATAGTTTTTTGCGCCGTAATTATAGCCCACAATGGGCTGTGCGCCAGCAGCAATGCCGTCATCGCGTATTTGGGGCTGCCGTCTGCGCGAATGATGGACGCTAAAGTATTCTGCGTCATAGCAAGGGGCATCATGGCAAAGATAATTACACCGTAATCATGCGCCATTTGGATATTTGCCTCTGTTGCTTCAATAAGCCAAAGCAAACTATCGCCCCATAAATAGGCAATAACGATAACGACCACGCCGGAGAGAAAAGAGCCAAGAAGCGCGCTCCCTATGCTCCTGTGAATGTCTTTAGTTTCTCTTCGCCCCAAAGAAACGCTTAATGCGGCGGCGCCATCACCAAAAAACAGACTCAATCCCCAGCCCACAACCGTAATCGGGAAAATAACGCCAGTGGCAGCGTTACCCAAATAGCCAACACCGTTGCCGACGAAAATCTGGTCAACGATGTTGTAGAGACAAGAAATAATCAGTGAGCATATACAGGGGATAGCAAACTTTCGCAGTAGTGTCCCTACCTTTTCGCTGCCAAGATAATTTGAGTTTTCCATAGTGACCTCCTTGATTTAGGGCAAAAAAAACAGCACATACTGACGCATGTGCTGAAAAAACATCAATTATCAACACACGCTGCACATCTGTACCGTAATCAGACTTACGCGCAAATGCGCTGCATGTGTCGTTGATTGCCTATAAAATTTGTAATATAGTATAGCATTTTGGCCGGAAATTGTCAAGTGGCCTTTTTTCACAAATTACGTTCTGTATGTGTTTTGTGTATTTTGCTCCGCAAAACGGCTTGTTGGGAAGTGTCCAAAACCCTCTCGCGCTGCCCTTTGGTCTGTAAACTCATATAATATTCAAGCCGTGCCTTTCTGTCCGCTTACTTCCAACACAATCGGTAACAGGGAATTGTCAGCTCCAAGAAATAAATCCGAAAAATCTCTTTTTAGGCTATTGACAAATCCCCTAAATTGCAGTATCATATAACAGTGATATATAACAGCGTTATAAATGGGGTGAGATAATGAGCGAGGCAGAGCAGACCACGCTAAACCTGATTCTATCGGCTGCTATGCAAGAATTTCTTGAAAAAGGGTTCAAGTCTGCTTCATTGCGGAACATTGTTAAAATGGCAGGCGTGACAACAGGCGCGTTCTATGGCTACTATGACAGCAAGGAAGATTTATTTGAAGCACTGGTTGGCGAACATTACGATTTTATTTTAAGCCGCTTTGGCAAGGCCCAGAAAGATTTTGCAGAAATCCCACCAGAGGAACAGCCCGATAATCTTACCTCTACTTCCGGCGAATGTATGTATGAAATGCTTTTGTATGCATATGAGCATTTGAAAGAATTTAAGCTCATACTCTGTTGTTCAGAGGGAACGCGCTTTTCAAAGCTGATTGATGAAATGGTGGAAATAGAAACAAAAGGCACACACGATTATTTAGCGGTACTCGAAAAGTTGGGCAGACCAGCACCGCCTATTGATGAACGGTTGGAGCATATTTTGATTACGGGAATGTTCAATACTTTTTTTGAGTTGATTATACATGAAATGCCACTTGAAGAAGCAAAGCACTATTTAAAAGAAATGAGAGCTTTCTATACCGCCGGGTGGATGAAAATTATGGGGCAATAAAATGAATAAATTTGTTAGGGCAATCTGCCCTATAATTTTTACGCATTGGTTAGTCGATACTAACTTTTGAAATGTGCAACTAACCGAAATAAGAACATTCGAGGGCAGATATATAGTCCTTATATCATAAAAAATTTTCAAGGAGGTTTTTTTCAATGAAAAAACAGTCTAATCTTTCAAGACTGATGGGCTATGCCGGAGGGCATAGGATATTGACCTATCTTTCTTGGGTACTGTCCGTAATGAGTGCGCTGCTGGCTCTTGTGCCTTTTTGGTATATATGGCGTATCATTCACGACATACTGGAAGTTTCCCCGGACTTTTCACAGGCGAGGAATGTTACAGGCTACGGTTGGTCTGCCGTATTGTTTGCGGTTATCTCTATTATTGTCTATATAGCCGCTTTGATGTGTTCGCATTTAAGCGCGTTCCGGGTTGCCGCCAATATCCGAAAAGGGCTTATGCGTCATATTACATCTCTGCCGCTTGGGATAACAGAAAAGTATGGAAGCGGAAAGCTGCGGCGGATTGTAAACAGCTCCAGCGCCGCGACGGAAACATATCTTGCACACAGGCTGCCCGACAAAGCGAGCGCGATTGCCACCCCCATAGGGCTACTTTTCCTGCTGCTTGCTTTTGAGTGGCGCTTAGGGCTTTTAAGCCTTATTCCCGTTGTGCTTGGTTTTCTGATTATGATGAAAATGACTGGGAAAGATATGGAGAAACGAATGGAACAATATCAAAATGCGCTTGCTGATATGTCAAACGAAGCTGTTGAATATGTGCGAGGCGTACCCGTAGTAAAGACTTTCGGGCAGACAATCTTTTCTTTCAAACGCTTCAAAGATGCGATAGACAATTACGAAACGTGGGTAATCGCGTACACAAAGGGGCTGCGTCTGCCTATGATGTTCTATACAACGGCAATTAACGGTGTATTCGCGTTTCTGATTGCCGGAGGTATCATCTTTACAAGGGGCGGCGTAACAAATGAACTTCTGTTAAACCTTATCTTCTATATTGTGATTACGCCCGTCATTGGTACGACGCTCACAAAAATTATGTTTATGAGCGAGGACGCAATGATTGTAAGCGACGCAATCAACAGGATTGATGAAGTACTGAACGAAAAACCATTATCTGAAAGCAGCGTGGATAATATTCCTAAAAATAATGGAATTACATTGGAACACGTTAGTTACAGCTATGACGGAGAGAAAAACGCGCTCAATGATGTATCTCTTTCCATAAAGCCAGGGCAGACAGTCGCATTGGTAGGCGCGTCCGGCGGCGGTAAGACAACGCTTGCAAATATCGTCACAAGATTTTTTGACCCACAAAAAGGCCGGGTACTGATAGGAAATATCGACATACGCGACATTCCGAAAGAAATATTGATGAATAAGGTATCTTTTGTATTTCAGAACTGCCGCCTTATCAAAGCGTCCATATTGGAAAATATTCGTATGGCAAAGCCTAACGCTACACGTGAAGAAATTGCCCATGCACTGGAAGCTGCACAGTGCTTGGATATTATCAAAAAATTACCAAATGGCATAGATACAGTTGTCGGCACAAAAGGCGTGTACCTGTCCGGCGGCGAACAGCAAAGAATAGCGATTGCTCGTGCAATTTTGAAAAATGCGCCTATCCTAATTCTTGATGAAGCGACCGCGTTTACCGACCCCGACAATGAAGTGCGCGTACAGCAGGCTTTATCTGCTCTTTCAAAGGGAAAGACCGTCATTATGATTGCACACAGGCTGTCGTCAATCACTGACGCGGATTGCATTTATGTACTGCAAGACGGTGAAATTGCCGAAAGCGGCACGCATAGTGGGTTGATAGAGAGAAACGGCATATTTACAAAAATGTGGAAGAATTATTCCGAAGCGGCAGAATGGAAGATTTTGAATGAAAATAAGGGATTGGAGGTAAACGCATGATTAAGAAATTGCAAAGACGTTTTGCGTTATCAAGACAGGGAGCTGTTGATTTGATAAAAGGCTGCATTGCCTGTGTTGCACAGGATATATCCTTTATGCTTCCTGTTGGTCTGCTCTATTACTTTGTTATTGATACCATGAATGGGAACGTAAATGGAAGCCGCATTGCTTTCTATGCGGCTGGTACTTTAGTTTGTCTTGCACTTATATTTATTGTGACTTGGTTTCAATACAACGCCACCTATTTAGCGACATATTTGGAAAGCGGCGTAAGGCGTATATCCTTAGCAGAACAGCTCCGTAAAATCCCATTGTCCTTTTTTGGCAAGAAAGACCTTGCTGATTTGACAAATTCGATTATGGGCGACTGCGCCACTCTTGAACA
>JAETNY010000013.1 GCA_021771915.1 Bacillota bacterium | reverse complement strand
ATGAACCCGAAAGCGTTACAGTATATCATGGGACATTCCAACATCACCATGACGCTGAACTATTACGCACACGCAACATTCGCTTCCGCAAGGGCTGAAATGGAAAGGCTGATTGCAGCATAGCCGCAGACGGATTTACTACTTCTTTTACTACCATTGAGAGGGAAAACCTAAGAGGTTATGAGGGTATATAAGAACTTCTAAAGAGATAATCTAAATTCACCATAAATTTTATGCAGAAAATTTAGTATTATTATAAGTACAATTTGTTCTTCGTTTCCCCGTCCTTTCTTAGTAAAGTTTTTATTGTTTGATTATGGTTTTCATACCAAAAATTTGTTTTTAATTATCATCTCCTATTCCTTAATGTATTGTTTTTGTTTCCTCTACTTATATATGTACTTTACAACCTAAAAAGTAACAGCTTATTTTTATTTTTTGTTAAATTTATTATACAATAGGGATAAACAAATTTTTCTCATTTTACAATCTGCACTTATGGTATTAAGAATTTCTAAGTTCAATCTGCGTCCAGCCTTGCTGGGCCTGATTTCTTTAATTAATTCTATTATACCATACTTTCTTTATGACTTCAAGACATAAAATTAGTACAATAAGTGTCTTTCGATATTCCCAGTAATAATTGTATAATTTAATTGGCACAATAAGGAATATATTTTATTTTGAGCAGAAAATTTAAGCTATATGAATATTTTTTGTAGCTTATTTAGCTTTGCTACACAAAAAATTAAATAGGTGTATGTCAATGAGTAATAATTTATATGAAACGGTTTCCTCGGAGTTGGCAGATTATCGTAATAAAATGGATTTAACCCAAGAGCAATTAGCTGAAATAGTGGGTATAAGTCAATCACATTATGCAAAATTGGAAAATGGTCAGCGGTTACCGAGTTTGAAAGTCTTACAGTCCCTATCACAAGTTTTTGGCGTAAAAATGGGTGATATTATTGAACCAAATAAGGAAGCTGCCAGTTTTGTTGAAAGCATAAATAAAGCTAAGTTGGATATACAAAATAATATTAGTTTTATGCTTAAGAACAAGTCATTGTCAGATCTTAAATCTATTGAACGAATTATTTCTGTTATTTTGGAAGAAATATCAAAACCACAGGAGTGATAAAAACAAATTTATTAGATAGTTCAAAAATTTAATATTATGTTAAGTGAGATTTTATTATGGAAAACATTAAACACACTAAACCAATTAATATTATTAATACAACTGAACTGAAAAATGTAGAAGCAGACGAATTTGAGAATCTAAATCCAGAACAACTTATTGATTTTTTGTATGATAAAATGCACAGTAATTTACTTGCATATGCCAAGGCTGTATTAAAGGATGAATATTGGGCTGAAGATGCTGTGCAGGATACTTTTCTTGTGGCGATGTCAAATGCTGAGGCTGTTAAGGAAAGTAAGAAGCCGCCAGGTTGGATTTTTAGAACATTGATTAATGTCATAAAAGAAAGCAAAAGAAAAGAGCGCAGCTTATAAAATGGATTTTGTATATTGACCCCAATACTTTAGCAGATTTGCCATATGGCGCTAAAGATATGGACGAGGACGTTGATTTTCTTTATAATGATTTGCTTACACGTAGTGATTACATACTGTTAAAAGAAAATGTTTTGGAAAATTATTCCATATCTGAATTGGCAGAAAAATATGGTATATCAATAAATGCTTGTAAAGAACGCCTTTATAGAGCAAGGTTAAGATTGCGTAAATATATAGAAAAATAAAAACTAAAAAAACCTGTTACCTTTTTATATATAAACGTCATATATATTATAGAGGGGAGGAGAATATAATGTTGTCTGTCGAAACAAAAGAGCGTTTAGATTATAATAAGTTCGACGATATGAGTACGGAAGCCTTAAAAACAGTTCTGCAAGCTGATTTTGACGCTCCAGAGGCTGAACAGATGGATGTTGATACTATTATGTATATAACTAATTTGTTGACAGAACGGAAAAAGGCATATTTGCAAAATTCTGTCAAAGATGTTGCTGATGCTAAGGCAGAGTTTTACAAAGAATATTATCCGCTTAAGGATAATAAGGAACTAGTACGGGATATTATTGGTGATGTCGATAAAGAAATTAATTTTTCAAGGAAACTAGATAAGCCTGTTAAGTTTTATAAAAAAGTAGCCAGTATGGTTGCTGCTATTTTGATAGTTTTTTGTGTGGGTTCTGTTACAGCCTACGCTTTTGGTTATAATCCTTTTGCTGCTATTGGTAGATGGAATAATGAACAGTTTTGGTTTGAAAAGACATTGGTTACGCAGGAATTAGCCAATAAATTAGCAGAATATGATAACAGCCTGAAGCTAGTCCCCAAATGGTTGCCGGATTACTTTATGTGTGAAAATATTGAAGTTATCAACCGTCCAGATGGTGTTCTAATTGGCTCAAGTTTCATAAAATCTAAAAATGATGAGATTGAACATATAGGTATTAATTATATCCAAGAAATTCAGGATAGTCAGGCTTTTTATGAAAAAATTGATGAAGAGCCTGTTGAGTATCTTAGGGGTAGTATTAAGCACTACATCTTATTGAATTCTCAAAATACTTGCATTACTTGGTTGAATGGTAATTTTGAATGTTCGATTATTGGTAAATTTTCTGTTGACGAAGCAAAAAAAATAATTGATTCAATCTATGAGGAGTGAAGAAAAAATGAATAAAAGAATTGCTGTTTTAATTTTGGTTATGTTAGCTGTTTTCAGTTTACCGTCTGTAGCTAATGCGGTCATTAAGGCTAGTGATTATATTAATGATTGTCATACTAAAATATATACATATTCCGGCGGACAGTTAGGAATAAACTTTTCTATAAATGGCGCTGATAAAATGAACAAAATAGGCGCTAAAACTATTATCTTGCAGGAACAGGCTCCGGGCTCATCTTCCTGGACGGCAGTAAAAACATTCAGTTATACTGAATATACTGGTATGTTAAGAAATAAAGCATTAAGTCATAATTATACTGTTTATTATTATGATGCTATTCCTGGTTATTCCTATAAGGCTAAAGTATATTTTTATGCTGAAAATGGCGGTTATGACACGTTAGAATTAACTTCTCCAGTTGTTACGGCAAAATAATTATAAAGAATTAAAAAAAGGTACTTTGTGAACTTTAGTTTACAAAGTACCTTTTTTGGTTATAAATAAAAATCTCTGTTACCTTTTAGGGTGTTTATATCATATATATAGTAGAGGAGCAAAATTTATAAATAATACAAAATCTATAAAATTTAAGTGATTGAATTATGAAATATATTGATATGAACAAACAAAATAATATATTTTGCAAACCAATACAGAATAAGCAACAATATAGTTGTATATTCTGTATTTTTTATTTGTTCTTCAAGATATTATAACATTCAAAAAAATTTTTATGAAGCAATTTGCTGTCGCTCGCCTCCTTATTTTCAAGGTTTCTAATTTATAAGAAATTCTTAAAAATAAGGAGATTTTTTATGTATAACAAAAATAGCGATTATGCTTTAAATAAAAAGAATAAAGAAGCTATTGTGAGCAGAAATGCGGCAGGAGAATATATAAAGCTGACTAAAGAAGAATTTGCCAGTGAAGAAGAATTTGCTCATTGGAAAGAATGGTCTGATGATAATTATCGTCAAGAATATAATGCTGAACAAAGTTATAAACGCTTGAAGAACAAACTGCAAAAGCAAGCGGAAAATAAAGCTGTTTCTCTATCTGTTGAGCAGATTATGTTAAATGATTTAGCTGATGAGGAAAGAAAGGCTTTGGTAAATAAGGTTAAATCTGTTTTGACTGAAACGCAGTTTCGGAGGTTGTGGCTTTATTATGCTGAGGGCAAAACCGAGCAGCAGATAGCAGATATTGAAAAGGTTGGTCAAAGGCGTATATCAACTTCAATTAACGATGCTAAGAAAAAAATAAAAAAACTTTTTCAAAATAATTACTGACAGGAGGCTAAAACATATAAAAACAGATGCTATTTATAGAGAGATAATTTTTCATAAGAAAATTATTATGAATTTTTAATCGAATAACGGTTCTTTGACAACTTCATAAATTATATTGCAGGCACAAAAGCTGCATCAGAGCGAAACATAGTGCGCCGCCAAGACTTCTACCTTTAGGACGAGCGATAAGCGTAAACTATGGAAATCAGTTTGGCAAACTGACCGCCATAACGGTGCAGTGTTGACAATGATACTTGCTCACGCCTACCCACAGACTTGCGGTAGAACCCTGCGCTGTTAGAGAATACGGCAGCGTGGAGTTATGACAGCCTTGCTAGAGGCGGCCTGTAATATAATCCCCATTTGGGGATATACTATCCGAATTTGTATTCAGAATTTTTAATTTATTATTTTTCTTGGCTATGAGAGGAGGTTATAATATGGCTAAGAAAGTGGAAAACAATATTGCTTTACCAATGCTGAAAACAGTAGAACAAATGAGTAAGTTAAGTGGCATTGGTGAAAACAAATTGCGTGAACTTATGGAGCGCAGAGAATTGGAATATGTTCAAAATGGTAATCGCAGGTTGATTGCTGATGCTGCAATTTGGAAATGGTATGAGCAGGCTAAAGTTGCGGCGCTTAATTATGGTTCTGGAGGTAATGGCTAATAATGGCTGTATCTGCAAGAAAAGTGCAAAATAAACGGGATAGTAATGGTGTTTTAACCGGCAAACCAGGCACTGTTTATGATGTAAATATCAAATATAATGCGCCGGATGGCAAAAAGACGTATTCCAAAAAAGGCTTTGCAACCAAAAAGGAGGCCGCACAGCACGAAGCGGAAATGAAAACAAAACTTCAAAATCCGACCTATACGCCAGTTACAGGTGCAGGCGGCAAGCAAACTCTTAAAGAGTATTTGGAAGAATGGGTAGAGAACCACGGTAAGGCTAATTTGCGTCCCAGCACTTTTGCCAGCTATAAAGGAAATATTAAAAATCATATTGTGCCTTATATCGGACACGTTCAGCTCAAACAGGTATCTCCGGCAATGCTGGATAATCTTTTTAAGCAGTTGTTTGATAAAGGGCTCTCTAGCAGTAGTGTTCGCTATGTTCAGCGAGTTTTAAGCGTATCGCTTGAGCACGCTCGCAAATATCACTACATAGAAACAAATCCGGCCAGAGATATTATTACCAAATTCGGCAAACAGGGAAAAACGCCAGAACCCTATACTGTTGAACAAATGCAGCAGTTTATGGGCAATGTTATAGGCACAGAATGGGAAATGCCGGTTGTGTTGGCAGGAATGTATGGCTTGCGCATAAGTGAGATTTTGGGTTTGCGAACAACCAATATTAATTTGGATAATTTGAGTTAATAGAAAGGCAAAAGATGATGATTGAGGCTGGTGGAGGAAAATACTTTGACAATAAGTTGTTCGTTCCTAAAGCGGACGGTTCACCACAAAGTAGAGATAGAGTATCTGCTAATTTTGGGCAGTTGATCCGGCATCTGGAGCTGCCGCATATTCGTTTTCACGATTTGCGGCATTCGGCAGCCACCAATATGCACCAACTTACGGGTGATTTTTATACGGTGGGTGAGATTTTGGGGCATACCCTTAAAGGTATTGGTATGTCTTTAGGTATTTCCACTAATCTGGAGGCTGTAACGGCGCAGTATGTTGATGTGCGGTTGGAGCGCAAGAAGTCGGTATTGGAAATTTATCACAAGGCTTTACATCAACAAAAAAATAATGCAGAAAAGGGGGGTGAGGATAAATCGGCAAAGAGAAAAACCAGAAAGAAAAGCAGCGAAGTTGAGCGTTGACAGATATATCTGTTTATAGCTTTTCGCTGCTTTTTATATGGTTTTAGAGGATTAGGGCACCACGGGGGCACCATAGCATACTGTTTATCGTATAAAAATAAATAGGCCAAAATTGTGGTGCCCTGAAAAGTTGGGCGTCATTGGCACTATTTTGATAGAAAGGAGGTGGATATGTACTATTTTGCAGGCAAGGGAAAAGCCTTATCAAGTTGACTTGATAAGGCTTTCAATGGCGGAGACGGTGGGATTCGAACCCACGAGCCCGTGAGGGCTAACGCATTTCGAGTGCGCCCCGTTATGACCACTTCGATACGTCTCCTTGTATAATTAAATGGTTGCTTTAGAATGATAACATATTTATACTGTTTTGGCAAGCATTTTTTAGAAAATTAAACAGGATAATTCAGCTGAAATGGTACCAATTAATGCACCGAAAATTACATCACCAGGATAATGCTGACCAAGATAAATGCGCGATAAACCAACCAGTAGGCATATCAGCATGATTGCTGGCAGAGTGGCTGGGTGTAGCCAGGCGATTACACCACCCAAAGCGGTGATGGTGGCGGTATGAGCACTGGGAAAAGAGGGGTCATACTGCATTAACTTGCTGAAAATGTTAACGTCTGGCAAATTAATATGCGGACGTACTCTTTTAAACAGAAATTTAATGCTTTGAGCTGAAGCCTGAGCAAAGAATACGGCGCCCAAAATATTAGTTCCGGGAACCGATGGTACGAAAAGCATGAAAAATAAACAGATACCAACCACCGAGGAAAAACCAGCCAAATGTGTAAAAAATGGCATAATAAAATCCAAGGAGCGACATTTTATGGTTTTATTACAAAAATTAAATAAGGCAATGTCTAAACGAGATAAAAGAGTGAACAAAAAATCACCTCGGGCTGGAATGGTCTTACTTATAGGTAACATAGATAGTGCAATCAGCGACATTGATAGCATAGGAGCCGGGCGCCCAGAGTTCAATATTGGTAAAGAAATAGGTGTTATTAACTGTGACGGTCTGATGACGTTTTTCTGTGTACATGGCAGAACTTTGGCCGGAAAGCTTATAAATGTTAATAACTTCTGTGCGCGCGGTACTGCGGCCGTTTAAAGTCAGCTTACCGGTTTCAGTAGTGGATTGTGCCGGCTGGTCTATAAAATAGGCACGTGTTGGCAGTACTTCAGCAGTGATATAAACAACATTACTGTTATCAGGACGATAAGCGGCCACGCCGATAAACGAAGCTGAGGGATTAAGCAAAATGGCATTGGTAGCCGGGTCGTTCAGCCAGGCAGAAACAGCCAGAGATACATTGCTTAAGTCATAATTAACCTTGGCAATAGCTTCAGAAATTGGCTGCAAATTATAAGCCTGCGCTCGTTTGGCCGGGCTGCCATAAATAGGCGAGTGGGTGGCTAAATAGCCGTTTGATATCATGTCATGATTATGTGCTTCAGCAATTTCTGTTAATTCGCCTATGCTAATAAAGGTTTCCAGCTTTTTCTGCTGGCGGATATTGTTAATTTGCTGAATTGCTTCCAGCGCAATAGAATCCGTTTGGGGAATTGTTTCGTCCCAGCTGGGCGTTGGTTTGGCGGACTGCATGGAAGAGTCTGAATTGGTATAAATCAGCACAGAGGAATTTTGCGGCTCCCATTCAACCAGACAATGCAGTGCTTCACTAACAAAGCGCACCGGTACCAGTGTAAAATCGTTGTGCAAAAACGGCTTGGCGTCAATAGTATAGGCCTGGCCATTAATCGTGGCCTGGGTTTCGCCAACTGTCAGCTGGATTTCCGTATCGCCATACATAATGGTGATATGTTTGGTGGCGCCGTCATATTCAACGCTGGCATTCAGCGCTTCAGAGCAGGCGCGCAACGGCAGATAGGTGCGGCCGTTAATCAGCTGTGGTTCAACATCGGTTGCCAGAAGCTGGTCGTCAATATAAATTTGAATGGTGCTGGCCAGCGTGGGGCGGCCCGGCAAGGCTAAGGCAAGCATAACTAAAATCAGCAAAGCCAGAGCCTTTTTGGTTTTGCTGGTTAGTGCGAAAAGCTGCATTTTGATAATCCTCTCTATCCATACTTACTTCATATTTTAATATGCACATCATGCACGAAAAATTTAGCTATAGAAATGAGCAAAATTAACCTTATAAATTTGCTAAAAATATTTTATTCTACAAGAAAAATCAAAATCCTTTATTTGCCAGCCGTTTTTTTGTTTTTTTACTGTGACTTTTTATTATAATAGGATAAACGGCTGTTAATTATGCCATGCTATTTGATATAAAAAATGTAAAAGGAGATTTTATTATGGATACTAATAAAGAGAATGAGTTGCTGCAAAATCTGGACAGACAGACGCCTCCGGCCACAGGCGCGGCAGCCAGTCATCTGGCAGACGGCAGACCCAGCAAGGCCGGCGCTAAATGGGCCGCTGTAAATCCGCCGCGAGCCGGCAAAACAGGTCAGCAGCAGGGCTCATCGCAGGCCAGTCAGCCTTCGGCCGATGGTTTGGCGGAAAGTATGTTTGCGCCCACAGCTGTCGAGCAGGTAACGCCGGAAATGGTAAACCGCATGGAGGCTTATGGCACGGAGGCTGTTTATAATGCCGGCGCGGAGGAGTTAAATAATTAATATTTGGTTTATGTTGGGCATTTATAATGTTATATAGCTGGCTAAAAAGAGGTACAGGCAAGTTGTCTGTACCTCTTAAAAGCCTAAATCTGTTCCAAATCAAAGGGAGTTGTTTGATAGACATAATAGTTCAGCCAGTTGGTAAACAGCAGATTGGCATGGGCGCGCCAGTGATTAACCGGTTTCTGGCTGGGGTCGTCCTGCGGAAAATAATTGAGCGGCAGCGGTACGGCCAGACCATTGTTTAAATCACGCTGATATTCGTCACGCAGAGTGTAGAGGTCATATTCTGAATGGCCGCTGATAAAAAACAGCTTGCTTTCCTGGTCGCTGACGATGTGAATACCGGCCTGTGGCGATACAGCCAACACGCGCAGTTCCGGCTGCTGGGAGATAGCCTCCGGGTCAGATTGGGTATGCCGGGAATGGGGCGCAAAATATTCTTCATCAAAGCCGCGGAAAAGCCGTGCTTTGGGATTTAACAGCTTATGCGAATAAACGCCGCTTAATTTTCTCGCCAGGGCTTGCTTGGGTATGCCATAATGATAATACAGGCCGGCCTGTGAGGCCCAGCAAATATGCATTGTACTGTGTACGTGGGTTTGCGTCCAGTCCATAATGGCGCAGAGTTCCGGCCAGTATTCCACTTGCTCAAACGGCATATTTTCCACGGGCGCGCCGGTGATGATGATACCGTCGTAATTTTCGTCTTTAATATCGGCAAAGGTGCGGTAGAATGTGGTTAAATGAGTCTCTGCGGTGTTTTTGGCGGTGTAACTCTGCGTATGAATTAAATCTACTTCAATTTGCAGCGGCGTGTTGGCCAGACAGCGCAAAAGCTGGGTTTCGGTGGTGATTTTGGTTGGCATTAAATTGACGATGCCAATTTTCAGCGGTCGGATATCCTGGCTCAAGGCTCGGGTTTCCGTCATTACAAAAATATGCTCGTCCTCCAGCACCTGACGCGCCGGCAAATCATTAGGTATCTTAATAGGCATGTTAAAAAGCCCCCTTATTAAAAAAATAAAGCCTAGATAAATAATAGGCAAATCCTATTATAGCTTATCGGTTTATAGATGTCAACAATTTGCGATATACAAAAAATTTATTAAGATATATAAATAAAAGATATAGAGGATTGGGGAGAGTGATAAGATGCTGAAAATTCTGTTGCCCTGCACCAAAGGCTATCGGCTGGCCATGCTGGCCGCGCCGCTGTTTATTGTGGGCGAAGTTGTGATGGAGATTTTAATTCCGCTGGTGATGGCGCAGATTATTAATGTCGGCCTGGCCGGGGAGGGCGATTTGGCTTTTATCTGGCGGCATGGTGCGTTGATGGTGGGGCTGGCTTTTTTGTCGCTGTTGTTTGGGGTTTTATCCGGGCGCAGTGCGGCGGTTGGGGCGATGGGCTTTGCCAAAAATGTACGTAGTCAGCTTTTTGCCAAAATTCAGGAACTTTCCTTTGGCAAGCTGGACAAATTCAGCACCGGCTCGCTGATTACCCGGCTGACGACGGACGTTACCAATACGCAGATGGCGTTGATGATGGCACTGCGTATTTTGTTTCGTGCGCCGTTTATGTTGGTCTGTGCGGCGGCCATGGCTTTTTATATCAACAGCCGGCTGGCGCTGATTTTTATGGCGGCGCTGCCGATTTTGGCCGGCGCAATTCTGCTGATATTCGCCCGGGCCTTTGGTCTTTTTAAGCTGCTGTTGGCTAAATATGACGCTTTGAATGCGCGGACTCAGGAAAATTTGACAGCTATCCGGGTGGTTAAGGCCTTTGTGCGCAGTGATTTTGAAATTGACTCTTTTGATAAAAACGTCGATGAACTGCGGCAGGCCTCTTTCCGCGCCGAAGGGCTGATGATTTTGGCGATGCCGATTATGCAGCTGGTGATGTATAGCTGTATGCTGGCGGCGGCCTGGTTTGGCGGCAATATGATTATTGTTGGCGATATGCTGCAAGGCGATTTGATGAGTTTTATCAGTTATGTTTCTCAAATTTTGATGTCGGTGATGATGATTGCCATGATTGCCGTAAATTTAATTCTTTCCCGGGCTTCGGTCAGCCGCATTGTGGAGGTTCTGGCGGAGGATAACGGTCTGGCGGAAGAGGCGGAGGCGCAACCGGCAGCTGCCGACCGGTCCGGCGAGATTGTTTTTGAAAACGTCAGCTTCAGTTATACGGAAAAGGGCGAGGCGGCATTGCATAATATCAATCTGCGGATTGCACCCGGTGAAACGGTGGGTATTATCGGCGGCACCGGTTCCGGCAAGTCTACGCTGGTGCAGCTTATTCCCCGTCTTTACGATGTTTCGGCCGGCCGGGTGCTGGTGGGCGGCGTGGACGTGCGTCAGCATCCGCTGGCGGAACTGCGCGCTCATGTTTCTATTGTAATGCAGAAAAATCTGCTTTTTTCCGGTACGATTGCGGATAATCTGCGTTGGGGTAATCCGCAGGCCACGCCGGCGGAAATTGAAAACGCTTGTCGGGCGGCTGCGGCGCATGATTTTGTCAGCCAGCTACCGGACGGGTATCAGACGGTTTTGGGGCAGGGCGGTGTTAATCTTTCTGGTGGTCAGAAGCAGCGGCTGTGCATTGCCCGGGCTTTGCTGCGGCAGGCTCCGGTGATTATTCTGGACGACAGCACCAGCGCGGTGGATACGGCCACGGATAAGCAGATACGTCAGGCTTTGAGCGCCAATCTGGCGCATAACAGCCGGGTTACCACGCTGATTGTGGCGCAGCGGATTGCTTCGGTTATGGAGGCCGATAAAATTGTGGTGCTGGACGAGGGACGTATTGACGGCGTGGGTACACATGCGGAACTTTTGGCGGGCAACCGTATTTATCAGGAGGTCTATTATTCGCAGCAGGCGCAAAATGAAGATATCAAGCCGGGAGGTGAAGAAATTGCCAGCTAAAACGGGAGGACATATGTCTAAAAAAGGCCGGCCAATGCCGGGCAATCTGAAAGCAACTTTAAGGCGGCTGTTGCAATATCTTAGGCCTTACCGCCTGCGGCTGCTGCTGGTTTTGCTGGCTATTCTGGTCAGTTCCGGCGCGGCTGTGGCCGGCAGCTATTATTTGAAGCCATTGTTTAACAATTACATTATGCCGTTTGTCGGGCAGCAAAATCCGGATTTGTCCGGTTTTATTCGGTTGATGACTATTATGGCCGGCATTTATATATTGGGTGCGGTTTGCACCTATATTTATAGTCGCCTGATGCTTGTAATCTCCACCAACACTTTAGCGCAAATTCGTCAGGATATGTTTCGGCATATGCAGGGTCTGCCGCTGAAATATTTTGATACCCATGCTCACGGCGAGTTGATGAGCCTTTATACCAATGATACTGATGCGCTGCACGATACTTTGAGCATGGGTTTGCCCCAGCTTTTGGCGTCGGCGGTGACTCTGACGGGCGTTTTTTGCGCCATGCTGTTTTTAAGCCCGGCGCTGACCGTGCTGGTTCTGGTTATGTTGGGGGTTATGCTGTTGGCGGTGCGTCTGATTGGCCGGCGCAGCGGCTATTATTTTCAGCGCCAGCAGGCCGCTATTGGCAGTTTGAACGGTTATGTGGAGGAAATGATTGGCGGCCAGAAGCTGGTTAAGGTGTTTCAGCATGAGGAGGCCAGCAAGCAGGACTTTGCCGGCTTGAATGCGGAACTCTGCCGTGCCTCCACCAGCGCCCATACCT
Organism: Bacillota bacterium; assembly: GCA_021771915.1. GTDB lineage: Bacteria > Bacillota > Dehalobacteriia > UBA4068 > UBA4997 > Avidehalobacter. The sequence goes on along the minus strand of JAETNY010000013.1, from coordinate 47,461 downwards.
TTGCTAATATTTTAATGCCGGTTATGATGAATTTATCTTATATTCATTATGCGCTGACGGCGGCTTTGGGGGCTGTGCTGGCGGTTTGCGGCTGGCTGGATTTGGGTACGCTGGCGGCCTTTTTGCAGATGACGCGACAGTTTGCGCAGCCGGTTACGCAGATTTCCCAGCAGTTTAACAATGTGCTGTTGGCGCTGGCCGGGGCGGAGCGTATTTTTAAGATGTTGGACGAAAAGCAGGAGTTTGACGAGGGAACAGTGGAATTGCGCCGGCAGGGACAGGAATTTTCCTGGCAGCTGCCTGACGGCTCCACGCGGCCAGTGCGCGGTGAAGTGCGCTTGCAAGACGTGGTCTTTGGGTATATGCCGGAAAAAGAGGTTTTGCATGGCGTTAGCTTTTACGCCAAGCCGGGGCAGAAGATTGCGCTGGTTGGCTCCACTGGAGCCGGTAAAACCACGATTACCAATTTGCTGAACCGTTTTTATGATATCGGGCAGGGACAAATTACCTATGACGGTATTGATATCAGGCAAATAAAAAAAGCGGACTTACGCCGCTCTATGGCTTTTGTTTTGCAGGACAGCCATCTTTTCAGCGGTACAATCCGCGAGAATATCCGTTATGGCCGGCTGGATGCTACCGACGCCGAGGTGGAGGCGGCTGCGCGTCTGGCCAATGCGGAGCATTTTATTCAAAATCTGCCGCAGGGCTTTGAAACGCTGATAAGCGGCGACGGCGGCAATTTATCGCAGGGACAGCGCCAGCTTTTGACGATTGCCCGGGCGGCTGTGGCTAATCCGGCGGTTTTGGTGCTGGACGAAGCCACCAGTTCTATTGATACGCGCACTGAGGCGTTGATTGAAAAGGGTATGAACCGCCTGATGGAGGGGCGAACGGTTTTTGTCATTGCGCATCGTCTTTCCACTGTGCGCAACGCCAATGCTATTTTGGTGATTGAGGACGGGCGGATTATTGAGCGCGGCGACCATGCCGACCTTTTACAGCAGCACGGCCGCTATTATCAGCTTTATACCGGCTTGTTTGAGTTGGCCTGATTGGGGCTTAAAGATTGTTGCCGGATAAAGCAAACAGCAGGCAGAGTGCTAAAAAAATGCAGAGGCCGCCCAAAAATTTGCCGATGCTGTTGTTAGTGTTTTTTTTGCGGTATTCAAAGGGGTGGAGGAATAAGTCCTTGATAATTTCCCAGGTGGTTTGCGGCTGGTCTTTTCTGTATTTACGGCTTTTATGTTTGCTCATGGTGAGTTTTTGGCTCCTTTGTTTCAATATTTTTATATAGCATAGCATATTTATTGCGGAAAAACCAGTATTTTTTTCATTTTCCTGCTTTTGGCGGCTGAAAAAATTATGACGAAGCGGCAAAAAAATTTGCATTTTATTTATAAATATGATATAATAAACGCGAATATATGTGTATAACTTAGTTTCAATTCGTTAAGTTCTGATAGTTTTGTTGTGTTAAGGAGTTTTTATATGTATCAAAGAAGCAGATTGCGCCGGCTGACGCTGGGCGTTGGCTTGTTTGTGTTGTCGTTGCTGTGTTTGTTGAGCCGTCCGGTTTTGGTCTGGGCGGACGATTATGTGCAGCGAGAAAATGGGCGCATATATACGGTCATCAATACGGTACGTCTGGAAAATCGCAGTTCCCGGTCTATTCATAATATTAATGTTGAGGTGCCGCTGGCTTCTGACCAGAGCGTGCATTGGCAGGACGTGTTGGGCGAAGAACTTTCTCCCCAGCCGGAGCGCATTGAGCAGGCGGCGGCCGGCGGCCGTCTGGCGTATTATACGATTGCGGAACTGGCTCCCGGTCAGACGGTGGATTTGGTGCAGCGTGTGGCGGTGCAGAATTATTGCGTCAGCTATGACGTCAGCAGTCTGGACACTAAAGTTCCGTTAAACAATTTTGCGGCTTATCTGGCTCCGTCAGAGGAAATCAGCGCCGACGCGCCGGAAATTATCTCTTTTGCCAAATCAGCTACATCGGTTTCGGCCAACCCCTATTTGCAGGCGCGGCTGTTGTTTTCAGCGGTTAATAATTATCTTTCCTATAATAATGATGCGGAGCGCACCAGCCATTCCTCTTTGGACGCTTACCGCGATGCAACCGGAAATTGTGTTGATTATGCCAATTTATATGCGGCCACTCTGCGCGCTGTGGGTATTCCGGCCAGGGTTTGCGGTGGTTTCGTTTACAATCCAACCTCGGTGCAGGATAACGCTTATTTAAGTCCCAACGGTCATATTAATGCTGACCGGCTGCGTCATAATTGGGTGGAGTTTTACATAGCCGGCGTGGGCTGGCTGGTTGCTGACCCCACTTTTTCCTATGCGGCGGAATCTGTGGGCGGTCAGATGATAGACTGGTCGCGTTTTGGCAATATTGCCAATGACAGTCGTTTGATTTATACCTGCGAGTACCTGCCGGATAATAACAGCGTCAGCTATACCTATCAGGGCGCGGCGCCGCTGGTTAGTTATATGTCTGAGTTGGCGCTTTATTCTGTAATTTCGCCGTTTAAGGATTTGAACGGGCATTGGGCGGCGGAGAGCGTTTTGGGTCTTTATTACAACACGCCGCCGCTGGTGAACGGTCTTTCAGACAGCTATTTTGGTGTTAATGAGCATCTGACTCGTGCCCAGTTTGCGGCGTTGCTGAACCGGGTGTTGGATAGAGTTCGGCCAGAGCCGGATAATGCTATGGCGGAGCGGCTTTACACGGATTTGGCCACCGGACATTGGGCTTATGGCGAGATTTATAAGGCGGCGGCGAGGGGCATTTTATCCGGTTATTCCGATGGTACTGTGCGGCCTGACGCTTATATCACGCGCGCCGAGGCGGCCGTAATGCTTAGTCGCGTGATGGGCGGAGCTGATACGGCGGCGGAAGTTACCTTGCCGTATGCGGATATGCAGGAGGGTTATACCTGGGCCGGCGCGGCGGTGGCTAATTTGTATAAGCTTGGTATCATGCAGGGTATTTCGGCGGAGCGTTTTGCGCCGAACAGGCTTATTACGCGCGGAGAGGGTGCAACGATTATTTATCGTTGGCTGCAAAGCGATGTTTATTATGAAAAATATCTGGACTATTGATTTTTGATTTAAGCTGGCTATGGCTGAAAAAATGGAGTTGATATAATTATGGAGAATTTTATTTTTAAAAGTCCGACACAATTTGTTTTTGGTGCTGATGAACATAAACGCACTGGCAAATATATTGCACAGTGCGGCGGTAAAAAGGCGCTGGTGTTGTATGGCGGCGGCTCGGTTCTGCGCAGCGGCCGCTTGCAGGAGGTTGTGGAGTCTTTAGACGCGGCCGGCGTGGATTGCGTGGTGCAGGGCGGCGTGCAGCCTAACCCGGGCAGTTCTTTTGTGTATCAGGCAATTGAAGCGGCGCGTGCGGAAAACGTAGATTTCCTGCTGGCGGTGGGCGGCGGCTCTGTGATTGATACCGCTAAAGCTGTGGCGGCCGGCGTGCCATATAGCGGTGATTTTTTGGATTTTTACCGTGGCAGACCGGTGGAAAAGGCTTTGCCGGTGGGCGTGGTGCTGACTATTCCGGCGGCTGGCAGCGAGGGCTCGCCTAACACGGTGATTACGGACGAGGAAAATAAAATTAAAAAGGGTACTAAGAGTGATTGTCTGCGGCCACAGTTTGCTATTTTAAACCCGGAGTTGACTTTTACTCTGCCCAAATATCAGAGCGCCTGTGGGATTTGTGATATGATGTCGCATATTTTGGAGCGTTATTTCACTAAAACACAGGATAACGCCGTTACCGACCGCATGTGTGAGGCCGTTTTGCTGGCGGTTAAGGACAGCGCTATGCGCGTGATTATTGACAGCGAGGACTATCAGGCGCAGGCGGCGCTGATGTGGGCCGGCATGCTGGCGCATAATAATATTTGCGGCGTTGGCCGGGAGCAGGATTGGGCCAGTCATGCGTTGGCGCATCAGCTTTCCGCTTTGTATGACGTGGCGCACGGTGCGGCGCTGGCCGTGGTTTTCCCGGCCTGGCTGCGCTATTGTCTGGACGAGGACGTAAACTTATTTGCGCAGTTGGCGGCCAGAGTTTGGCAGGTGCCGGAGAGCGATGATAAGCGGCAAATGGGTTTGCAGGGGATTGAGCGTTTTCAGGATTTTCTGCGTGGTTTGGGTCTGCCCAGCAAGCTGGAGCATCTGGACGTGCCGGCGGAGGCTATTCCGCAGTTGGTTGAGCAGCTGCATGCGGCCTGCGGCGATACAGTTGGTAATTTCAAAAAACTGACTATGGCGGACGCAGAAGCTATTTATAAAGACTGTCAATAAACGCTGATTTTAATTTTAATATGGAAGAAAAAAAATTTGCCGGCGTGGTCGTTAACAAAAAAACGGCCACGCTGAACCGTATTTTTTATTATAGTCTGCCGCCGGATTTGGCCGTTGCGGTACAGCTGGGGCAGATTGTGGAAGTGGAATTTGGCCGCCAGCGTCTGGAAGCCATTGTGGTGGAGTTGACGGCGTCGGTGGACTGGCCGGCTGAAAAAATTAAGCCGCTGCGTCGCATTATCAACGCCCAGCCGCTGTTTGGCGCGGATTTGCTGGCGCTTTCTCATTTTGCGGCAGATTATTATTTGTGCAGCTGGGTCAGTATGCTGCAAGCCATGTTGCCAGCCGGCATGTATTTAACCGGTAAAATGCCCCGGGCGCAGATGCAGCGTTTGGTGGCTTTGTCGGGGAAGGTTGAAGCTGCCCGTGGCGCAAAGCAAAAGCAGGTTTTGGCTGCTTTGCAGGCGGCGCCGGGCGGCGTTTTATCTTATACGGATTTACAGGCACAGACGGCGGCCAGTTATGCTACGGTGCGCAGTCTGGCGGAGCGCGGTTTGGTACAGCTGCGCGAAGAGATGGTTTGGCCGGACGAGCCGGCTATGTTGGCTCCCACGGCGTTGGAACGCTGTTTGAGCGAGGAACAGGCAGCGGTTTTGGCGCAAATTCAGCAAAATTTTAATCAGGCCGGCAGTTTGCCCAAAAAGCCGGTATTACTGCATGGGGTGACCGGCAGCGGCAAGACGGAAATTTATCTGCGGCTGGCCGAGGAAACGCGTCGTGCTGGTAAGCAAAGTATTATTTTGGTGCCGGAAATTGCCCTGACGCCGCAGACGGTGCGCGTTTTTCAGCAGCGTTTTGGCCGCGGCGTGGCGGTGCTTCATTCCGGGCTGACCGGGGCGGAGCGGCGTGCGGCCTGGCTGGGCATTGCTCAGGGGCGTTATGATTTGATAATCGGTGCGCGTTCTGCTATTTTTGCGCCTACACCCAATTTGGGTCTGCTGGTGATTGATGAAGAACATGAGGCCAGCTATAAACAGGATAATGCACCGCGCTTTCATACCCGGGTTTTGGCGCAGGAACGCTGTCGGCTGACCAGCGCCGGGCTGATTTTGGGCAGTGCCACGCCGGACGTGGAAACTCGTTTTCGGGCGCAGCAGGGTGAATATCTGCTTTGTGAGATGCCGCATCGGCTGGGGGGGCATTTGCCTGATGTACAGCTGGTGGATATGAGCAAGGAGTTTCGTGATGGCAACAACAGCATTTTCAGCCGGATTTTGCAGCAGAAGCTATATTCTAACTGGCAGGCAGGGCGGCAGAGTTTATTGTTTTTAAATCGGCGTGGCTATGAATCCTTTGTTTCCTGCCGACATTGCGGTTATGTGGTGGAATGTCCGCATTGTTCGGTGGCGATGGCCTATCATATCGGTGATGAGGCGGTAAAATGTCACTATTGCGGCCAGACTTTGCCTGTACCCAGCCGCTGTCCGCATTGCGGTTCGGCGGCAATTCGTTTTTTTGGCGCTGGCACGCAAAAGCTGGCCGAGGCCGTGCAAAAACTGTTGCCGCAGGCGCGTATTGCTCGGCTGGACCGGGACGTTACGGAGCAGCGCGGCCGCTATGAGCAGGTTTATCAGGCCATGCTGGACGGGCAGGTGGATATTCTGGTTGGTACGCAGATGATTGCCAAGGGGCTGGATTTTCCGCGCCTGACGCTGGTGGGAGTAATTGCGGCGGATATTGCCCTGCATATGCCGGATTTGCGCAGCGGCGAGCGCGCTTTTCAGCTGACCTGTCAGGTGGCTGGCCGCGCTGGCCGGGCCTTGCTGGCCGATGGGCAGGTCGGCGAGGTTATTGTGCAGACTTATCAGCCGGAATCGGATATTTTGCAGGCGGCGGCGCGGCAGGATTACGCCGCCTTTTATCAACAGGAAATTCTGCGTCGCAAGCTGGCGGCCTATCCGCCCTTTACGGCGCTTATTCGGCTGGTTATCAGTGCGGAAGATTTGGCGCTGGCCTGGGATATTGGCCGCAAGCTGGCTTATCAGCTGCAAATGGGGTTGGAGCAGGCCGGGGCGGTTGATACAGTGCAGTATTGGGGGCCGAAGCCCTGCGCCAAGGCTAAAATTAAGGACAGGCACCGCCTGCAAATTCTGCTGAAAGGCGATGATTTGACACGGATGCGGGCAATCGTGCGGCAGGCCGCGGCGGCTCTGCATCTGCCTAAACAGGCCAATCTGGCGATTGATGTGGAACCGCTGAATTTATTATAAAAAAAGCTGGCAATCTTAATAAAAATATGTTATTATAAAATTTATATAATAAACTTAAGTAATTAACATAAAATAGGGGTGTTAGATATGGCAGATTGTAAATGTGAGTTGAAAAGCAAAGACATGAAAGAGGGTTATCTGCGTTCACCGCAGCGCTCACTGTTATATGCTTTGGGTCTTACGCCGGAGGAGATTAACCGGCCGCTGGTGGGTATTGTCAATTCTTTTAACGAGGTGGTGCCGGGGCACATGCACCTGCGTCAGATTGCCGAGGCGGTTAAGGCCGGGGTGCGTCTGGCCGGCGGCACGCCGTTGGAGTTTCCGGCGATTGCGGTCTGCGACGGTATTGCCATGGGTCATGTGGGCATGAAATATTCCCTGGCCAGCCGCGAACTGATTGCTGATTCGGCGGAAACTATGGCGCTGGCGCATGCTTTTGACGCGTTGGTTTTCATTCCCAACTGCGATAAAATTGTGCCGGGCATGTTAATGGCGGCGGCGCGCCTGGATTTGCCCTGTGTTTTTGTCAGTGGTGGTCCGATGTTGGCCGGCAAGCTGCATGGTAAGACGCTGGATTTGAACTCCAATTTTGAAGCTTCCGGCGCTTTTGCGGCCGGCAAGCTGACGCAGGCCGAGTTGGACGCGATTGAGCAGAACGCCTGTCCCACCTGCGGCAGTTGTTCCGGTATGTTCACGGCCAACTCCATGAATTGTCTTTCTGAGGTTTTGGGTATGGCTTTGCCGGGCAACGGCACTGTGGCGGCGGTGGATTCCGGCCGTCTGCGGCTGGCCAAGCAGGCCGGCATGCAGGTTATGCGCCTGTTGGAGCAGGATATTCGGCCGCATGCTATTATGACGGCGGCGGCTTTCAAAAATGCGCTGATTGCCGATATGGCGATGGGCTGTTCAACCAACACCGTTCTGCATTTGCCGGCTATTGCGCATGAAGCCGGGGTATCGCTGGATTTGGATATGATAAATGAGATTAGCGAGGTTACGCCGCATTTATGCAAGCTGGCTCCTGCCGGCGAGCATCACATTGAGGATTTGCAGGCGGCCGGCGGTATGTCGGCGCTGCTGGCGGTGCTGGCCGGGCAGGGTCTGCTGGATACTAACACTATGACGGTGACCGGCCATACGTTGGGCGAGAATATTCAAAATGCCAGAGTTTTGCTGCCGGAGGTTATTCGCGATAAGGATACGGCATACAGCCAGAAAGGCGGCTTGAAAATTCTGCGCGGTAATCTGGCGGTTGACGGCGCGGTGGTTAAACGCGCGGCTGTGGCGCCGGAAATGTTGGTGCATAGTGGGCCGGCGCGTGTGTTTGACAGCGAGGACGATGCGGTGGCGGCGATTACCGGCGGTCAGATTAAAGCCGGCGACGTGGTGGTTATTCGCTATGAGGGGCCAAAGGGCGGCCCTGGTATGCGTGAAATGCTGACCCCGACTTCGGCCATTCAGGGCATGGGTCTGGGCGAATCAGTAGCTTTGATTACTGACGGTCGTTTTTCTGGCGCAACGCGCGGCGCGGCTATCGGTCATGTATCTCCGGAGGCGGCCGAAGGCGGTCTGATTGGTCTGGTACAGGAGGGCGATTTGATTGAAATAGATATCAACGCCGGCCGTCTGACGCTGGCGGTTGATGCGGCGGAACTGGACAAGCGCCGGGCCAGCTGGCAGCAGCCGGAGCCGAAAATTAAAAAAGGTTATCTGGCTAAATATGCGCAGCGTGTAACTTCTGCGGCCACGGGCGCTGTGACGGTCAGATAGCGGCGATAAATTGGAGGGCTTATGAAGCATATATTGAATGTGCTGGTGCAGGACCGTTCCGGTGTTCTGGTGCGCGTGGCCGGTCTGTTCAGCCGCCGCGGTTATAACATTAACAGCCTGACGGTGGGTAGCACGGAAAACCCCGGCGTATCCTGCATGACGATTGTGGTGGAGGGCGACGACCGCATTATTGAGCAGGTTACCAAACAGCTGCATAAGGTGGTTGAAGTTTTAAAAATTAACGATGTAACCAAAGAGGAATATGTCGGCCGGGAATTGTTAATGCTGAAAGTTTTGGCTAATAAAGAGGACCGGGTGGAAATTATGCACCTTTGTGAAATATTCCGCATAAAAATTGTGGATATTAATAAGAAAAGTTTTATTATTGAAGCCACCGGCACGCATAGCAAGCTGAACGCTGTGGAGCAGGCTTTTCGGCCTTTTGGTATCCAAAAAATGAGCCGCACCGGTATCATTGCCATGGTGCGCGGCGATAAGGGGTGAGCGCATTGGCGGCAGGAAAAATTAACGGCGCGCAGGCGATTATTGCCTGTTTGGAGTTGGAAGATGTGGACACAGTGTTCAGCTATCCGGGCGGCGCGGTTTTGAGCATTTTTGAAGCGCTGCGTGAGTCGAAGCAGATTAAAAACGTACTGACGCGTACGGAGCAGGGTGCGACGCATGCGGCCAGCGGTTATGCTCGTGCCAGCGCCGGCGCTAAGGCTGGGGTTTGCATTGCAACCTCCGGCCCAGGCGCGACTAATCTGGTGACGGGTCTGGCCACGGCTTATATGGACTCAATTCCGCTGGTGGCGATAACCGGGCAGGTTTCCACGGCCATGATTGGCACCGACGCATTTCAGGAAATTGACATTACAGGCATTACCCGGCCGATTGTCAAGCATAGTTATCTGGTGACGAATGTTAACGATTTGCCGCAGGTAATTAAGGAAGCGTTTTATCTGGCTACCACCGGGCGGCCTGGGCCGGTTCTGATTGACGTGCCGAAAAATGTGGCGGACAGTATTTGCAAGGCGGAAATCCCCGGCCGGATTGATTTGCCTGGTTATAAGCCGACCTTTAAGGGGCATCGCCTGAAAATTCAAAATGCCTGCAAGCTTTTGCAGGAGGCCAAAAAGCCGCTTATTTATGCCGGCGGCGGCGTGGTGAGCGCAGGAGCGGAGGAACTGCTGCAAAATCTGGCGCATCGGCTGGACGCACCGGTGGCCGTAACGCTGATGGGCAAGGCGGCTTATCCCTTCCGAGATGGCTATTTTATTGGTATGTTGGGTATTCATGGCGCACCGGCCGCTAATCTGGCCGTTTCAGAGTGTGATGTGCTGCTGGCAATCGGCGCACGCTTTGACGATAGGGTTACGGCTAATGTGGCGGAGTTTGCTAAAGAAGCTCGGATTATTCATGTGGACGTTGACCCAGCTGAGATTGGCAAAAATGTCACCAGCGAGGTGCCGATTGTGGGCGATGCGGCGGCAATTATTGAGGTGATGCTGGAATTTTTGGACCCGGCGGAGCATACTGCCTGGCGCGCCAAAATTGAAAGCTGGCGGCCGCTGCACAGCGATGTTTATGAAAAAGCTAATACTGGCGGACAGCTGCATTTTCGGGAGGTTATTGCCGAGTTGAACCGCCAGACCAAGGGTAAGGCGATTGTTACCACAGACGTTGGCCAGCACCAGATGGTGGCGGCGCAGTTTTATCAGGCGCGGCACCGGGGTGGTTTTATCAGTTCCGGTGGTTTGGGCACCATGGGTTATGGTTTCCCGGCGGCGGTGGGCGCGCAGCTGGCGGCGCAGGGGGAACAGGTTGTCTGCATTACCGGCGACGGCAGTTTCCAGATGACCATGAATGAGCTGGCCACGGCTAAAGCGCATAATCTGCCAATTAAGGTAATTCTTTCCAACAACAGCAATTTAGGCATGGTGCGTCAGCTGCAAAAATATTATGTGCAGGGCAATTATTTCGGCATTGATTTGGAGGGCAATCCGGATTTTGCCAAAATTGCCGAAGCCTATGATATGGCTTATTTTCGGCTGGAGCGGCCGGAGGATATTGAAGAAACTTTGCGAGCAGCGCTGGCCTGCAACCGCCTGACGCTGGTGGAATGTCTGATTGCCAAGGAGGAAATGGTCTTTCCGATGGTTCTTAACGGCACACGGCTGACAGATATGGTGGTGGCCGATTAAATATTTCTAGCCCAAAATTAAGAAAATCTTAATAAAAAGCCGTCTTTCCTGTGCTAAAATTATAATTATGATAGCGGAGAAAGGCGGTTTTTTATTATGCTTTGGTTGCAAAAACTGCGCGGCTGGCTGCGGCAGCCATATCTGCCTGACGGGCCGGAGAAAATTGACTGGCCTGGCGTGCTTACGGTTTTTTTTGCTCTGGGTATGTTGGTGTGTGGTCTGTGGATTGTGTTGCAGGAATTGGGCTATGCTTGTTGGTTAAGATACACCATCGCAGAAAGATGGCAAAAACTATTTTGGGCTTATCCGCAAAAAATTTTTCTGCTGTCGCCGCTTGTGGTGCTTTATATCATATGGCGGCGCCAAAAATGCCGCACTAACGCTGATTGTCTTAAATGCTATGTCTGTATACTGCTGTTGTTTGGCTTGTCCGCTCTGGGCATATATTGGGAAGCCGTGGCCTGTAATGAAAACTGGTCTTTTATGTGGAGTTGCTGAAAACGAAATATTTTGCGATAAAATGCCAAAAACTGCGCGACTGGCTGAGTCGGCAAAGTCGGTCTGACGAGGATAGAATTGACGTTCTGACTATGCTGCTGGCTCTGCGTTGCGGTTGCCACGATGAGCGTACTTATCTCGCTGGACGCTGGCGGCGGCGCTGGTATTGGTGGTATTCGCGGTGATTATCGCGTTGGGTAATATTTTCTTTTGGCCATTTTATGAAAACTTGCCCTGAAAAATATCCGCAAAAAGATTGTCAAAAATCTTCTGAACTATTTTTTATGTTCGGGTGGTGATTTTTAAAAAAATTCTGTTACGGTTTTGATGAAGAAAATGAGCAGCACCACCAGAATTATCGGCCGGGCGATAGCCGCGCCGCGGTCAGTGAAGCAGCGCGTGCCGAAGTAGTTGCCGGCCAGGCTGAAACAGCCGGCCGTTAGACCCAGCGGCAGCAGCACCTGAGCGTTAAGCAGAAAAACCAGCAGCGCCGCCAGATTGGTGGTGAGGTTGATAACTTTGGTTAAGCCGTTGGCCTGCGTCAACGGCATTTTAGCCAGCCCTACCAGCAGCAGAATTAAAAAAGTGCCGGTACCGGGGCCATAAAATCCGTCATAAACGCCGATAAACAGGGCGGCGAGGGCGGCCAGCAGCATAACGCGCTGTTGGTTGGTCTGACCAGGTGCGGCTGGCGTTGTTCCGGCCAGACTTTGGCTGCGCATGACGTAAAGCGCGGTAAGCGGCAGGATAAGCAGCAGCAGGGCGCGCAAAATTTTTTCGTCAATCAATAAAGCCAGATTGGCGCCGCCGGCAGAACCGATAAATGCGCCAATTATGCAAAGCGGCGCCAGTTTCCAGTTAATAAAGCCGTTGGCGGCATAGCGCCAGGTGGCCAGCGCCGTACCTATGGCGCTGCTCATTTTGTTGGTGGCGATAGCCATATGTACCGGCAGGCCGCACATCATATAAGCCGGCAGGGAGATTAAACCGCCGCCGCCGGCTACCGCATCGACAAAGCCGGCCAAAAAAACCAGCGGACAGACTATTAAAAAGTGCAGTAGCTGCAACTCCATTTTTTCACCTCAAAAAACAAGTTAATGACAATTATATCATATCTGAACAAATAGTCAATCTTCTTCTGCAATTTTCAGTCATTTTTGGCTGGGCGCTTCATAAATATAGAAGCAGGTAAGCGGAGGTGAAAGCATGATGATTTGGGCATGGCGGCCTAACCGCCATCGGCGTTATCGGCGGCCAAAATGGGCGCTGGCGCTTTGCACGGCTTTGGTGTTGCTGGGCGGCTTGGGGCGCGGCTGGTGGGCTGGGCTGATGGAGCCGGCGGAACCGCAGCCGGCTTTGGCGCTGGCGCTGTTGGGCAAAACGATTGTGATTGACGCCGGGCATGGCGGTTTTGACCCGGGGGCAATTGGCGTTAACGGTGTTTTGGAAAAAGACGTTAATCTGGCAATCAGTCAACGCGTGGCGGCTTTGCTGCGGCAGGTGGGGGCGAATGTTGTGGAAACGCGTACTTCAGATACGGCTTTGGCGGACAGCAAGCGTGCCGACATTTATCGTCGGGTAGAAATTGCTGAGGAGAATAGAGCGGAGTTGTTTATTACCATTCAGGCCAATAGTATACCGCAGCGGCAATATCGCGGTGCGCAGGTGTTTTTTGCGGCTGGCAGTACGGAGGGGCAGGGGCTTTCTGAAAGTATTCAGCAAAGTCTGGTTCAGGTTTTACAGAACACGGACCGGGTGGCGAAGTCGATTGAAAATATTTATGTGGTAAATAAGCTGGCAATCCCCTCGATTGTGGTGGAAACGGGGTTTCTTTCCAACTCGGCGGAAGAAATGTTGCTGGCGGACAGCCGTTATCAGCAGCTGGTGGCGTATGCCATTTTTCTGGGGATAGTCAGTTATTACAGTGAGCAGCCGGTATCCGGGTTTTAAACGGATTTAATTTGCTTTTAATCATTTTTTTGCCAGGCGAATAAAAGAGGATTTGCAGGTTTTTTGCCGAATATATGCTAATTATAAATTTAGCTTGATTGGAGATGCAAAATTTGCAAACAGCGCAGAAACCGCAGGTAAGCAGGGGAGAGGCAGCTTTTGGGCATCGTCTGCCGAACGGCAATTTAATTTGTGACCTCTGCCCCCGTTTTTGTGAACTGGCGCCTGGTGAGCGCGGTTGGTGCCAAACCCGTTTCAACCGGCGCGGCCGCTTGTGGTCTGCCAATCATAACTGGCTTTCTATTTTGCAGTTTGGTCGGATTGAAAGTGTGCCGCTGGTGCAATATGCCAGCGGCGGCATTGTGTTGAAGCTGGGCTCCTTTGGCTGCAATTTTGTTCCCCAGGCCGAGCGTGAAAGTTTTGGCGCAGAGGTTGGCAGTGGGCGCAGCTTTTATCCCCGGGATTTGGCTAACATCTGCATGAGTTTGGTTAAGCAGGGTTGTATTGGCGCGGCTTTTGTTTATGCCGAGCCGTTAATGTGGTATGAATTTTTGATGCAGTCTGCTATGCTGCTGAAAAAATGCGATATGCGCGTTATTTTGGCCACAGCTGGTTTTGTGAACCAACGTCCTTTGCAGGAACTGCTGCCTTATGTGGACGCGGTGCGTTTTGATTTGTTTGCATTTGACTCGGCCTTTTATCGCAATAATATGCATGTTTCTTTTGCGGAGGTGCTGCTTGCGTTGCGTATGCTGGCGCTTTCTGATGTGCATTTGGAGGTAACGACGCCGCTGTTGCCCGGCCAGAATGATGCGCCGGAGGACATTGCCAGAATTGCCGCCTATCTGGCGCAGAATTATGGCCCGGATATCCCTTATCATTTAATGTTGCCGCCCGGTCAGCCGTCTTTGACGCAAATGCCGCCAGAGGAAAAAGAAAGAATTATGTGCTGTGCCGATGCGGCCGGCAGTATTTTACACCGCGTATATATATCATAGTTTTTATGATATTTATGCGCGGTTTTTGTATATTATATCAAAAAAGGCTTGCATTTCCTCTGCCTTGGGTATATAATAGTCTTTATCATTACTTTGTTATCCGTCAGACATGCGCTGACAGATTGATAATGACAGGGGGAAATGCTTATGACAAAAATTAAGGCTTTGGTGGTGGGTGCGGCCGGATATGCTGGAGGAGAGTTGGTGCGCTTGCTGTTGCAGCACCCGGCGGCGGAGATTTGCGGTCTGGTTGGCCATGATAACGCCGGTCACCGGCTGGACGAGGTTTCGCCCTGGCTGCTGGGTTTGCTGCCGGAAAATGTGGCCATGATTGAGGATTTGCAGCTGGATAAGTCGGCTGATGTGGCCTTTTTGGCGCTGCCGGCCGGTATTTCGGCGGAAACTGCGGACGAACTTTTGCGCCGGGGTGTTAAGGTTATTGACCTGGGGGCGGATTTTCGCTTTAAGGACGCGGAAATTTATGCACAGTGGTATAAAAAGCCGCATGCCCGACCACAGCTTTTGCCCCAGGCCTGTTACGGTCTGCCGGAACTTTGGCGACAGGAGATAGCGGCCTGCTCTCTGATAGGCAATCCAGGTTGTTATCCTACCAGTGTGCAGCTGGCGCTGGCGCCGCTGCTTAAGGCTGGTTTGGCTGATTTAAGCCAGCCGGTGATTGCCGATTGTAAATCCGGTATAACCGGCGCTGGCCGCAAGGCAGAAAAACATCTGCTGTTCTGCGAGGCCAATGATAGCATTAATGCCTATGGTGTGGCCGGGCACCGCCACACGCCAGAGATTGAGCAGGGGTTGGGGCGGTTGGCCGGCGAGGCGGCAAGCGTTTTGTTCACACCGCATTTAACGCCGATGAGCCGCGGTATTTTATCTACAATATATGTGCATTTGCGGCGGTCGGTCAGTCAATCTGAACTGCGTGCGCTCTGGGGGGAATTTTATGCCGATGAATACTTTGTGCGTCTGTTGTCGCCGGACGTTTGGCCGCATACCAGGTGGGTGGCTGGCAGTAATTTCTGCGATATCAACCTGAAGCTGGACGAGCGCACCGGACTGCTGGTGGTTTGCGCGGCGATTGATAATATCGTTAAAGGTGCGGCCGGACAGGCCATTCAGAATATGAATCTGATGTTTGGTTTTGATGAAAAAACCGGTTTGCAGCAGCTGCCGATGATGCCTTGAAATGCATAAATATACAAAAACTTTTGTAATAAATAAAAGTATTTCTATATAATAGACTTTTTTAGAAAGTTTTTCAATATTAAAAAACGGGAGTGAGTTTTAATTAAAATGACCGAGGTACAGAATAATAAAATTGAATTAAGTTATTTAAATCCGGAAAATCTGGATTGGATTACCGAGCAGGAGGGCGGCGTGACGGCGGCGGCTGGTTTTGTGGCTGGAGGTATACATGCTGGCCTGAAAAAGGGCCAGGATAAAAAAGATTTGGCGATTATTTACTCTAAAACGCCAGCGGCGGTTGGCGGTGTTTTCACCCAGAATAAATTTGCGGCCGCGCCAGTTAACTGGTGCCGGCAGGTTGTGGCCGGCGGCCGGGCGCAGGCCGTGGTGATAAACAGCGGCAATGCCAATGCCTGCACTGGCGCGGAGGGCGCAGCCAATGCGGCGGAAATGGCGGCAATCGGCGGCCGGGCTTTGGGCGTTGCAGCGGAGCAGGTTCTGGTTTGCAGTACGGGCGTTATTGGCGTTCAGTTGCCTATGCCGGTGCTGCGTGAGGGCATTGTAAACTGCGCGGAGCAGCTTTCCCGGGAAGCTGGCGCTCAGGCGGCGGCCGAGGCGATTATGACTACGGATTTATACCGCAAGGAGTGTGCGGTTAGTTATCAATATCAGGGTAAAACTATTACTGTGGGCGGTATGGCCAAAGGCAGCGGTATGATTCACCCCAACATGGCCACGATGCTTTGTTTTATCACCACCGATTTGCAGATTGCGCCGGACGCTTTGCAGCGAGCGGTAAAAATGGCGGCGGACGCCAGTTTTAATATGGTAACTGTGGACGGCGATACCAGCACTAATGATAGTATGCTGGTTTTGGCGAATGGACAGGCCGGCAATGCTGAAGTTGTGGCTGACGGCGATGGTTTTGCGCAGTTTGTACAGGCTTTACAGCTGGTGGCGGCGCGGCTGGCGCGGCTGATGGCTTATGACGGCGAGGGTGCAACCAAGCTTTTGGATTGTCAGGTGAGCGGTGCGGCCAGTGCGGCAGATGCGCGACTGGCGGCTAAGGCGGTGGTTGGCTCCAGTCTGGTTAAGTCCGCTTTTAACGGCGAGGACGCTAACTGGGGGCGGATTATCTGCGCGGCTGGTTATTCCGGCGCGGAGTTTGAGCCGGCTGGCGTAAATCTGCGTTTGCGCAGTTCCGGCGGTGAAATTGAACTGATGCGTCAGGGCAGCGGTTTGGTGTTTGATGAAGCGGCGGCCAAGCAGATTTTGCAGGAACGTGAAATTTTTATTCTGTTGGATTTGGGCGCCGGGGAGTTTACCGCTCGTGCCTGGGGCTGCGACCTGTCGCATGAATATGTATCTATTAACGCGGATTATCGCAGTTAAAGCAGCTGGACAATAGCGCTTAAAGATATTGAAAATTACGAAGAAGCAGGAGGAAAGTAAAAATGCAGGATATAAGTGCAATCGACAAAGCGAGTATTTTGGTGGAAGCGCTGCCCTATATCAAGCGTTTTCACGGCAAAACCGTGGTGATTAAATATGGCGGCAACGCCATGTTGAGCGAGGAATTGAAAGAGGGCGTTTTGAAAGACATTGTGTTGATGCAGCTGGTTGGCATGCGGCCGGTTCTGGTGCATGGCGGCGGTCCGGACATCAACAGCGTAATGGAGCAGATGCGTATGAAAGTTGAATTTGTCAACGGCCAGCGCGTAACTGATGAAAACGTCATGGAAGTTGTGGAAATGGTGCTGACCGGTAAGGTGAACAGCAGCATTGTAAAATATATCAATCAGAACGGCGGCTCGGCGGTGGGACTTTCCGGTGCAGACGCTAATCTGCTGCTTGCGCACAAACAGCGCGCGCGTATTCCCACCCCGGACGGCGGCCAGCAAATGATGGATTTGGGTCTGGTTGGCGAGGTGGAAAGCGTTAATGTGGATTTGTTAAATTCATTGTTGGACCAGGGCTATATCCCGGTAATTTCGCCGGTGGCGGTGGACCGTTACGGCGAAAGCCTGAATGTGAACGCTGATTTGGTGGCCGGACGCGTGGCGGCGGCCTTGCAGGCGGAAAAACTGGTGCTGCTGACTGATGTGGAGGGGCTGTATCGCAATTATAATGACAAGACTTCGCTGATTTCAGTTTTGCCGGCGCGTATGGTGGAGGGGCTGAAAAACCAGGGTGTTATCACCGGCGGTATGCTGCCCAAGGTGGATTGCTGTGTGCAGGCGGTTAAACAGGGTGTGGGCAGTGTGCATATTCTGGACGGCCGCGTTCTCCACTGTATCCTCCTGGAGATATTTACCAAAGAGGGTGTTGGCACCATGGTCATTAATAAGTAAAAGTCCATGCGGCTTAAGGCACTATGAAACTTTTAACCAAAATATTATTATAATGAAGAAAGAAGAAAAGCAGATAATGAATAATGCAGAAATAATCGTCAAAGGTCAAAAATACTGTCTGAATGTTTTTAACCGCCTGCCGATTGCTATGGTGCGCGGCGAGGGAAGTTATGTTTTTGACGCTGACGGCAATAAATATCTGGATTTTGTGGGCGGCATTGCCGTAAACGCTTTGGGGCATGCTCACCCAGCGGTGGCAAAGGCGTTGGCGGAGCAGGCGGCCAGGCTTATTCATGCCTCCAATCTTTATTGGCTGGAGCCGCAGGTGCAGCTGGCCGAGGTTTTGGCAGAAAATTCAGCTTTTGATAAGGTTTTCTTTGGCAACAGCGGCGCGGAGGCTAATGAGGGTGCGCTGAAGCTGGCGCGCAAATATGCCATTTATCGTGGACATGCGGAGTGTCAGCAGGTTATCACCATGCAGAGCAGTTTCCATGGGCGTACGCTGGCCACGCTGACGGCAACCGGGCAGGATAAGATGCACCATGGCTTTGAACCGCTGGCGCCGGGTTTTACGTATGTGCCGTTTAATGATTGGCCGGCCTTGCAGGCGGCGGTGAATGAGCAAACCTGCGCTATTATGCTGGAGCCGGTGCAGGGCGAGGGCGGCGTTTTTCCGGCGGAGCCGGAATTTCTGCGTCAACTGCGCCAGCTTTGCGATGAACGCGATATTGTCCTGATTTTTGACGAGGTTCAAACCGGTCTGGGACGTACCGGCAAACTTTTTGCTTATCAGCACAGCGGTGTTGTGCCTGATATTATGACGCTGGCTAAGGCGCTGGGCGGCGGCGCGCCGATTGGGGCGTTTCTGTCGACGGATAAAGTGGCGGCGGCTTTTCAACCGGGCGACCACGGTTCGACTTTCGGTGGCAATCCATTGGTTTGCGCGGCCGGGCTGGCGGTTATGCAGGTAATGTTGGAGCAGGATTTGCCAGGTCAGGCGGCGGCTATGGGCGATTATCTTAAAAGCAGACTGGCGGAGTTGCAGGCCAAATACAGCTGTATTACAGAAATCCGGGGTCAGGGTCTGCTGCTGGGCGTGCAGCTGGACAGACCTGGCGCGCCGGTGGTGCAGGCCTGTCTGAAGCGTGGTGTGCTGTTAAATTGCACGGCTGGCAGTGTTTTGCGTTTAATTCCGCCGCTTAATATCAGCCGCGCGGAAGCCGATGAATTTATAAGCGTTTTAGACAGCGCATTGCAGGAGGTTTTACAGTAATGGCATTAAAAGAATTGAAAAAAGATTACGCCGGCCGGGATTTTTTGTCCCTGCTGGATTATACAGCCGATGATTTGCAGTATTTTTTGGACGTTGCCGATTATCTCAAGGCAGAGCATAAGGCTGGCCAGCCAATTTCCTATTTACAGGGTAAGACGATGGGGCTGATTTTTGAAAAAAGTTCCACGCGTACCCGGGTTTCTTTTGAGGCCGGTATTTATTATCTGGGCGGTCAGGGGCTGTTTCTTTCCGGCCACGATTTGCAGATTGGCCGCGGCGAGCCGATTAAGGACACCGCGCGTGTGCTTTCCCGTTTTCTGAATGGTTTGATGATTAGAACTTTCAGCCATGAAACTGTGTTGGAGTTGGCAAACTATGCGGATATTCCGGTGATTAACGGTCTGACCGATTTGCTGCACCCCTGCCAGGTTCTGGCTGATTTGCAGACAATTCGGGAGCATAAGGGGCGGCTGGCCGGTTTGAAAATGGCCTTTATTGGTGATGGTAACAATATGGCTCATTCTCTGATGAACGGCGGCGCGCGCATGGGTATGCATGTGGTTATTGCCTGCCCGGAGGGTTATCAGCCAGACGCGCAGGTTTTGGCGGCGGCGGAAGAAGCGGCCAGGGAAAGCGGCGGCAGCGTGCAGGTGCTGGCCGACCCAATGGCGGCTGCGGCTGGGGCTGATGTTATCTATACTGACGTTTGGGCTTCCATGGGACAGGAGTCGGAAAAAGCCGAGCGTGAGAAAGTTTTCGGCGGTGTTTATCAGGTGAACGAACAGCTGATGGCGGCGGCTAATCCTGGCGCTATGGTGCTGCATTGTCTGCCGGCGCACCGGGGTGAGGAAATTACTGAGGACGTTTTTGAAACGCACCCGGAAATTTTTGATGAAGCTGAAAACAGGCTTTATGCCCAGATGGCGGTTATGGCCTTGTTACTGGCATAATGTGCGGTATGGTTAAATTTATGCTGGTTTAGTGAATTGTGTTTATAAATTTTTTCTATAAAACTATTGTAAATACGCCTGAAATGTTGTAAAATAAAGGCGAAAAATGGCAAAGGAGCTGTTAAACTAATGACTGAACAAAAACCAAAGGTTGTGCTGGCTTATTCCGGCGGCCTGGATACATCAATTATCATTCCCTGGCTGAAAGAGCATTATGGCTATGACGTTATTGCTATGAGCGCCGACGTTGGGCAGGGAGAAGAGTTGGCGCCGCTGAAAGAAAAGGCGATTAAAACCGGCGCGGCCAAGCTTTATATTGAAGATTTGCGTGATGAATTTGTGACCGATTATATTTACCCGACTATGAAAGCCGGCGCGGTTTATGAAGGCAAATATTTGCTGGGCACGTCTTTTGCCCGGCCGCTGATTGCCCGTCGGCTGGTGGAGATTGCGCGCAGAGAGGGTGCTGTGGCTATTGCGCACGGCGCTACCGGCAAGGGCAATGACCAGGTTCGTTTTGAAGCGGCGGTTAAAGCGCTGGCGCCTGATTTGAAGATTATTGCGCCCTGGCGTGAATGGGATATTAAATCACGTGAGCAGGAAGTTGACTATGCTGAAGCGCATGATATTCCGCTGCCGGTTACCAAGGAAACCAACTATTCCATGGACCGCAATCTCTGGCACTTGAGCCATGAGGGTATGGATTTGGAGGACCCGGCCAATGAGCCTAAGAGTTCCATGCTGCTTATCTGCACACCGCCGGAACAGGCTCCGGACGAGCCGACCTATCTGGAGATTGAATTTGAGCAGGGTATTCCTGTTAAGGTGGACGGCCAGACTTTCTCTCCGGCAGAGTTGATTAATTATCTGAATGAAAAGGGCGCGGCCAACGGCGTTGGCGTGGAGGACATGGTAGAAAACCGTCTGGTTGGCATGAAATCTCGCGGCGTTTATGAAACTCCCGGCGGCACCATTCTTTACTATGCGCATCAGAAGCTGGAGGAACTTTGTCTGGACCGCCTGACTTTGCATTACAAAGAGGGCGTGGCTTTGCGCTATGCGGAACTGGTTTATGACGGCATTTGGTTTACGCCCCTGCGTGAGGCGCTGGACGCTTTTGTGGACGCTACTCAGAAGACGGTTACCGGTACGGTTCACCTGAAGCTTTATAAGGGCAATATCAGCGCGGCCGGCACTACCAGTCCCTATTCTCTGTATAGTCAGGATTTTGCTACCTTTGATGAGGACGATGTTTATGACCAGGCTGATGCTGGCGGCTTTATTAATATTTTTGCCTTGCCAATGCGGGTGCGCGCGCAGTTGTTCCCGGAGGAGGCTGCGGCTCGTCTGACGGGTGCTGAACCCAAGCCGGTGGCTGTGGCGCCTGGATTTGAGGATTAATTGCGACTGAATAAGATAGATTAGGGTGATTGATATGACGCAGGAAGATATTATGCAGACCGAGGCTCAAACCGAAAAAAAACCGCTGACTTTTGATGATTGGTTGGCGGCGCTGAAAGCCTGCCGGCGTTGTTCTTTGTGTGAAACGCGCACGCAGGCTGTGGCTGGTGAATATCGAGAAAATCCGCTTATCTTTATGCTGGGCGAAGCGCCCGGCGGACGTGAGGACCAGGAGGGCAGGCCGTTTTGTGGTCAGGCTGGCGGTATTTTAGATGATTTTCTGCGTCTGGCAGATTTGAAACGGGAAGAAGTTTATATCAGCAATGTGGTTAAATGCCGGCCGACGCGTCCCTCCAAAAGCGGTATTTATGGCAATTATGCTAATCGCAAGCCAACGCTGACGGAGGTTCAAACCTGCTCGCCCTGGCTGGAGTTGGAACTGCGCCTGTTGCGGCCACGTCTGTTGGTGACGCTTGGGGGCGTGCCACTTTCTTATGTTGTCGGCAAGAATGCGGCGGTGGGGCAATACCATGGCAAGGCTTTTGTCTGGGATAAATATAATCTGCCGGTTTATCCGCTTTATCACCCGGCAGCTTTGATTTATGATGCTTCTAAAAAGGAAGCGTATGAACAAGATGTGCAGAATTTGGGGCGAATGTGCAAAGAACTTTTTGGTTAAACCAAACAGTATTTTGGCCAAAGTAAATTTTTAGGAGTAAAACTGATGAAGATTGCTGTTTATGCCGGTACTTTTGACCCAATAACTCTGGGGCATCTGGATATTCTGGCGCGTGCCAGTCATTTGTTTGATAAACTTATCCTGGCGATTGCCGAGGATAATTATAAGGATACTTTTTTCACGCCAGATGAGCGCGTGGATATTGCAAAAAAAGCCGTGGCGGAATTGCCGAATGTGGAAGTTAAGCTATTTAAAGGGCTTTTGGTGGAGTTTTGCCGGGCGGAGGGCGCGGTGGCGATTATCCGTGGTTTGCGTGCGCTTTCTGATTTTGATAATGAATTTCAGATGGCGTTGATGAACAAAAAAGTGGCGCCGGAAATTGACTCTCTGTTTCTGATGACGGCGCCGGAGTATCAGTTTGTAAGTTCCAGCATTGTGAAAAATTTCACATTGCTTGGCTATGCGCCAGACAGCATTGTTTCGCCCTGTGTGGCGGCGGCTCTGCAGGAAAAACTGGCGGCTCGTGCGCAAGAAATTAAATAAATATCTGAAAAACGCTTGTTTCAAGCTTATATAGTGTGATATAATAAGATTGTGAATTATAATCTTTTTATATCACACTATTTTTTCATATTAAAATGGTATTTAATTTATGGGAGGGATGTATTTTGGCAACTAAAGGTAAAGTAGGCATCACCGACACCACCCTGCGCGATGCGCATCAAAGTTTGTTGGCTACTCGTATGACGATTGAGGATATTTTGTCTGTTGCTTCCGATTTGGATAAAGTTGGTTTCCACAGCATGGAAGTCTGGGGCGGCGCAACTTTTGATAGTTGTATGCGGTTTTTGAATGAAGACCCGTGGGAGCGTCTGCGTAAAATTCGCAAGGCTTGCCCAAATACCAAGCTGCAAATGTTGTTGCGTGGTCAGAATTTGCTTGGTTATCGCCATTATTCCGATGATGTGGTTGATTTGTTTGTGCAGAAATGCGTGGAAAACGGTATTGACATTATCCGTATTTTTGATGCTTTGAATGATGTGCGCAATGTGGAAAGCGCTGTGCGCGCCACCAAGAAATATGGCGCTCATGCTCAGGTGGCTGTTTCTTATACCAACAGTCCGGTACATAATACCGCACATTTTGTGGAACTGGCAAAAAAACTGAAAGCGATGGGCGCTGATAGCATTTGTATTAAGGATATGAGCGGTTTAATATATCCTTATGGCGCTTATGAACTGGTTAAGGGCATTAAAGAGGGCGCTGGCCTGATGGTGCAGCTGCATTGCCATTATACCAGCGGTATGGCAGCCATGAGTTACATGAAAGCTATTGAAGCAGGCTGCGATGTTGTGGACTGTGCGATGAGCCCGTTGGCAATGGGTACTTCTCAGCCGGCTGATGAAACCATGGTGGCTGTTTTGCAGGGAACGCAGTATGATACCGGTATTGATTTGAATGATTTGCTGGCGATTGCTCCCAAGGTTAAGGAAATTCGCTCTCATTATAAGGACTTTGATTTGGCTAATCCTGGTGTTGACCCCACGGTTTTGGCCAGCCAAATTCCCGGCGGTATGATGAGTAATTTCCTCTCTCAGCTGAAAGCGGCCAATGCGTTAAATCGTATTGACGAGGTTCTGGCAGAGGTTCCGCGTGTGCGCAAGGATATGGGTTATCCGCCGCTGGTTACGCCCAGCAGCCAGATTGTGGGCGCGCAGGCTCTGCTGAATGTTTTGTCGGGCGGCCGTTATAAAATGGTTACCAATGAGGTTAAGGGTTATTTTCAGGGTCAGTATGGCCAGCCGCCGGCGCCGATGGACGCTGATGTGCAGAAGCAGATTATTAAAGATTTGCCGGTTATTACACATCGTCCTGCTGATGACCTGCCGCCGTATTTGGACGAAGCGCGCAAAGAGATTGGCGCTTTGGCGAAAAATGATGAAGATTTGTTGCTGTATGTAATGTTCCCACAGGTTGCCAAAACATTCCTGGAACAGAAATATGCCGGCTAATTTTAACTCCTGGTTTAGAAATTGAATCTTACAATTTTATTAACATAATTTCTTTTCCTTTTAATAATGCCGCCACCTGCGCTTGATGTGCTGGTGGCGGCATTAATTTTACGTTTTTTTCTTTGATTTACCAGATACCTAAAATATGCTGCATTAGCAGGCTGACGATGGTGATAGCCACCCAGCAGCATAAACCCATAAACAGCGGTTGGCGGCCGCCTTTAATCAGTTTGACCAAATCGGTGTTCAGGCCGATAGCGGCCATAGCCAGAATAATGCAGAATTTGGCTAAATCCTTAAAAGGCGCAAAGATAATACCGGGAATGCCAATTAACGTGGCCAGAGTGGTGATAACTGAGGCCAGCACAAAATATAAAATAAACATGGGAAAAGCGTTTTTCAGATTGAAGCCACTGGCAGCGCTGCGGCTGTGGTTCATCTGCCAGAAAGCCAATACCAGGGTGATAGGGATAATGGCCAGCGTGCGCGTTAGTTTAACGATGGTGGCAGTTTCCAGCGTATTGGCGCTGGGGTGCAGACCGTCCCAGGCCGCGGCCGCGGCGGTTACTGATGATGTGTCGTTAACGGCAGTGCCGGCAAACAGACCAAAGCCCTCGTTGCTTAAGCCCAGCAGGCCGCCCAGAGTGGGGAAAATCAGGGCGGCAATCACGTTAAACAGGAAAATTACAGAGATAGACTGGGCGATTTCCTCATCATTGGCTTTGATGACCGGCGCGGTGGCGGCAATGGCGGAACCGCCGCAGATAGAGGAACCAACGCCGATTAAAACGGCGGTGTTGGCCGGCATTTTGGTTAGTTTGTAAATAACAAAGGCCACTATTAGCGATGTGCAGATTGTGCTGATAATGATGGGCAGAGAATTTAAGCCAACCCGGGCAATTTCCGAAAGATTTAAACCAAAACCCAGCAGGATAACGGCATATTGCAGTACCTTTTTGGAGGTAAAGGCGATGCCGGCCTGGGTGGTGCGGCGCTGCTTATAAAAAAGCGCCAGCAGCATGCCAGCCAGAATGGCGAAAACCGGGCCGCCGATAATTGGTATAAGCTTGCCCAAATACCAGCAGGGTATAGCCAGCAACAGACACAGACCAAACCCGGGCAACAGGTTTTTATCAAAATGGGGCAGAGAAAATTTGGGTAATTGTTTAGGCATTTGTTGTAAAAAAACTCCTTATATTTTTTATTTGTTTATTATGACATAAAAAGTTTGCTATGTCAATAAAATATTATTTGTATTAACCACACTTTTTTGGGCAGAATTTGCGAGGAAAAAGCGGATTAAATAAAGTATAATAAATAACAGACAGAAAATTTAATTAGGAGGTCTTGTATTATGGAATGGGTGGACAGGCTGAATGAAAGTATTGCCTATATTGAGGAACATTTGAGCGAGGAGATTGATTATGCGCAGCTGGGCCGGATTGCCTGCTGTTCGGCTTATCATTATCAGCGGCTGTTTACGTATATGGCTGGGGTACCGCTGGCTGAATATATTCGTCGTCGGCGTATGTCTTTGGCAGCAGCGGAGTTGCAAAGCGGCGGCTCTAAGATTATTGATTTGGCAGCAAAATATGGTTACAGTTCACCGACGGCTTTTAATCGGGCTTTTCAATCTGTGCATGGCGTTGCGCCTTCGGTGGTAAAAAATCAGGGTGTACCGTTGAAAACGTATTCACCGCTGCATTTTCATATTGCGGTAACCGGAGCGGAGCAGCTTAATTATCGTCTGGAAAGTAAGCCGGGTTTTCGGGTTTTGGGTCTGGCGGCGCCTCTGGCGTCTAATTTGGAGCAGAATTTTGCTGAGGTGCCGCAGCTTTGGCAAAAATTGGCGGCCGGAGATACCATGCCGCGTTTGCTTTCTTTGATGCAGGGGGAGCCGGCCGGGCTTTTGGGGGTCAGCGCCTGTGGTGATGATGAGCAGTGGCAGTATATCATTGGGGTGGCCAGTAATCAGCCGGCGGCGGAGTGGAACGAATATCAGGTTGCTTCATTTACCTGGGCAATTTTTTTCGGCGCAGGCGCTTGTCCGCAGGCTATTCAGCAGCTGGAGCGACGGATTATAACCGAATGGCTGCCGGAATCTGGTTATGAATATGATAATGGCCCGGATATTGAGGTTTATCTCTCTCCCAATCCGGCCGACGCTAAATTTGAGGTTTGGTTGCCGGTGAAATTTGTTGGCAAAAAATAAAATGGCGTATTTTGTTAAAATTGCTATAATAAAAAATTTTACAATATATTTAGTAAAAAACTTGGAAAAATAACAAAATGGTGCTAAAATAATTTATAAAGAAGGTTTTTGATTAAAGAAAAGATAAGTGTGGTATAGTTATGCGAGAGTTAAAGCCGGAGGAAAAGGAATTTATTAACAAGCTTTATCTGAAAAAATATGATAAATTGTATAATTATGCACAAAAACTGATGAGTGGCTCGGCAGCGGCAGAGGATATTGTGCAGGATACTTTTCTTATGGCCTGCGCTAAAGTTGATTTGTTGGTTCAGCACCCCAATCCTGGCGGTTGGCTGGTGGCGGCATTGAAAAAGAATATATATAATTATTGGCGTATGCGAGATTGTATAACTAATATCATTGTGGATATGCCCATGGAAGACTGGTTGAATAATTATCCGGATAAGCAGATGCCAACTGATGATTTGGATTTTTTATATGGTGATTTGGTTAAATATAAGGAATATGAGATTTTGAAAAGATTTGTGGTGGAGGGTTATTCAACCAGTGAAATTGCCGCTGAATATGGTATTTCAGTTAATACCTGTAAGCAGCGAATATTCAGAGCCAAAAGGATTTTGCAGCAGGTGCTGATAAATAAAAAAAGTGAAAAATAGTGTAACTTTTGGCGTTTATTATTACGTATTTAAAAGAAAGGAGGTTGGGCCGTGATGAAGACCGGTGATAACAAAAATGCTGATTACAGTAAATTTGATAATGTTGAGAGCGATGTTTTGGAAGCATTTTTGAAAGCAGATTTTAATTCGCCGGAGTCGGAGCAGTTGGAGCCGGAGGCGGTGATGTATATTCTGGATTTGTTGGCGAAACGCCGACAAGATGAAGAACCTTCGGAAAATGCCAAGGCGGCTTTGGATAATTTTTATGAGAATTATTATCCGCTGTTGGAAGATGAACAGCTGCTGTTTGATTTTTATGATGATGCAGAATTGCATGTGAGCCAGGCTGCTCCGGCAAAGCCAGATTGGCGTCATAAGCTGATAAAACCCTGGCGGCGCTTTGCCAGCGCTGTGGCGGTTTTGATGTTGTTGCTGTTTGGCGGCTCCATGACGGCTTATGCCTTGGGTTATGACCCTTTTGCGGTGTTTGTCAGTTGGGGCGATGAAAGCGGCTGGCCGGAAAAACCGCCGGTTACGCAGGATTTAATTGATAGTATGGCTGTCTATAATAAATATGTTAAGCTGGTGCCAAAGTGGCTGCCGGCCGGTTATCGTGCCGGTGAATTGACGGTTAATGATTATGGTCATCACTTGTTTGTTACAGCTGATTTTAATAAAAAATCCGGCAATGATTTGGATAAAATATATATCAATTATAACGCCTGGGGTCATTGGGATAATAAACCGGCTATCTTGTCGCCTGAAATGCAGGCAATACAATCTCTTTATGAAATGAAATTTGGCAGTATTGTCAGGTATTCGCTAAATAATATTGATTATTATATTTTAGGTAATGATGGGCGGCGAGCAATTAAATGGCAGAATGGTAAATATGAGGGAAATATTGTGGGGCCGTTCTCTCTGGAGGAGGCCACCAAGATGATTAATTCCATTTCCGCTAAATAGCATTATCTGATATATGCTGCACAAACCTTGGTGGCAGGAGCAGGAAAGCCCGGAGGAATTGGCGAATATAATATTTTCATATTATAAATGGGAGAAAACGATATGCTTGAGAATGGCAATCAGCGAGGTAAATTTATTGTTTTTGAGGGGATTGACGGTAGCGGCAAAAGCACTCAGGTCAGGATATTGCAGGAGCGCCTGAAAGCCGCTGGCGTTTATTGTGATACCACGATGGAGCCAACTGGCTCGCCGATTGGTTCATTAATTCGACAGGTTCTGACCGGGCGGCTGAAAATGGACAAGCGCGTGATTGCTTCTTTGTTTACGGCTGACCGTCTGGACCATTTGCTGAATGATGTTAATGGTATTCTGGCTGAAATTAATCAGGGTATTACGGTGATTTCCGATAGATATTATTTTTCTTCCTATGCCTATCAGGGGGTTGATTTGCCGCTGGAACGGCTGAT
This sequence comes from Bacillota bacterium, assembly GCA_021771915.1. Classification (GTDB taxonomy): domain Bacteria; phylum Bacillota; class Dehalobacteriia; order UBA4068; family UBA4997; genus Avidehalobacter. The sequence continues at coordinate 19,281 of JAETNY010000013.1, read as the reverse complement.
TAGGGATAATGAGATATGCAGCGATATTTTGCGCCCCAGCCTAAACATTTATATTGACATCAGCCCTGATGTGGCGATGGAAAGGATTGCCAAAAATCGTTTTCAGCAGGAACTTTTTGAGAAAAAGGCTTTTTTGGTGCAGGTTCACAAAAAATATCTTGAGGCTTTTGCCAAATTGAAGCAGGAAGAAAACATTGTTAAAATTGACGGCAACCGGAGCGAGCAGGATGTTGCCGATGAAATTTGGATTGAGGTTAGCAGGCTTTTAAGCTGAACATAAAGTCGCGTCATTTCTGGCGCGGCTGATTTTTTAAGTCAGGCTAACGGGCTGAACTCTACTGAGCGTTTGTTGCAAATTGTTTGCAGAAAGATTATACTAAATAGCAGAGGTGATTGAAATGGATTGCAGTAAGGTTGGTAGTTTGCTTTTAAGCCTGCGACAGGAGCGCGGCTGGACGCAGAAGCAGCTGGCTGACGTTCTGAATTTGAGCGACCGGACGATTTCCAAGTGGGAGAGAGGGTTGGGTTGCCCTGACGTTTCACTTTTACCTGAACTTTCCGCGGTTTTGGCTGTGGATATTGAAAAAATTCTGTTGGGTGATTTGCAGCCCAATGATGAGGAGGTTGGTAACATGAAAAAACTTAAATTTTACGTTTGCCCACAATGCGGCAGCGCCATGTTCGCCATGGGTGAAGCGGAAATATCCTGTTGTGGGCGACCCTTGCAGCCGCTGGCGGCGCAGGAGGTGAGCGCGGAGCATTCCCTGAATGTGGCCGAGGTTGAGGAGGATTATTATTTGACCTGGCAGCATGAGATGAGCAAACAGCATTATCTGGCTTTTGTGGCTTATGTAACTTATGACCGGGTGCTTTTCATCAAGCTTTATCCAGAGCAGGCGCCGGAGGTTCGTTTCCCCCGGCAGCAGCACGGAGAAATTTATTTCTATTGCAGTCAGCATGGTTTGATGAAGCAGCGCATTGCCAGACCGGATAAGCCGCGCAAAGTTCGTTTGCCAGAGGTGTAAAAGTTTCTGATGTGGGAAATTGCGATATGTGACGATGAGCCGTATATGCTGGCGCAGTTGGCCGCGCAGATTGGCGAGTTCTGGCCGCGGGCCCGGCTGCGCACGCTGACCAACGCGGCCGAACTCTTGGCGGCTTATGACCAGGGCTGGCGGCCAGACATGGTTTTTCTGGATATCAAAATGCCGCCGCCGGACGGCATGCAGGCGGCGCAGCAGCTTCGTCGCCTGGGGTTTGACGGTTTTTTGATTTTTATAACCATACTTCCGGAATATGTTTTTAAAGCTTTTGAGGTGCAGGCTTTTGATTATCTGCTGAAGCCGGTGCAGCCGGAAGCTTTGGCACGTTTGCTGAACCGGCTGGAGCAGCATTGTAAAACTGTGGTTATCCAGAAAGGCGCGGTTTGTGAGGTTTTGCCTTTGGCGCAGATTGTTTATTGCGAGGTACAGGGGCGAAAAATTTATCTTCATCAAAATAACGGGTCGGTTATTGATTTTTATGATAAGCTGGAGGTATTTGCGCAGCGTGTGGACGGTCGGTTTTTCCGCTGTCATCGCAGCTATCTTGTTAATCTGGATTATGTGCATGGGTGCGGCGCCGGACAAATCAGACTGGCTACGGGGGCGGAAATTCCGGTTTCCCGGTTGCGTGAGCGCGATTTGCGGCAAGCGCTTTTGTGTCATATGAAAAAAGTTGGGAATATAAAGGCGCAAAATAATACTGAAGCGGATACGGCGGAGAGGGAAAGCTGATATGGAATATTTCAGTGTTGGCTTGAACGCTTTTTGTTTGCTGGGACAAAGCATTTTGCAGACGGCGTTTGTGGGTCGGCTGACCGAAAAAAAATTGCAGCTTGGATATTGGGCGGTTTATCCTTTGCTGGTTATGGCTTTGGAGTGGCTGGCGGTGAAACTGGAACTTTACAGTTTTCTGGCTATTGGTTTACAGTTGATTGTTTTATACGGCTTTAACCGTCTGGCGCTGCAAAATCAGCCCTGGGTTGCCGGTGCGGCGGCAATTTTGGCCGTCTACATTGCACAGCTGGCTTTTGGCGTGGTTAATTCCGCCGAGGCGCTGCTTTTTCCTCAAATGATAGGCCGACCGCTGCTTTATTTGCTGGTGGTCTTGGCCAGCGTGTTAGCGCTGGTCTTTTGTGCCGCCGGCTACTGGCTGGTTATAAAATTTCTGACACTGGACGGGGAGCGGCAAACGCTGGCATTTATTTTACTGATATTGCCGGAAGTTTTTTTGCTGCTTATGGAATTGTATATTTTGCAGACCTCATATAGCTATATTAGCGTTGAAAGTTCTCCTGAACTGATGGTGCAACATATGGCGCTGTTAATTTTGCAGCTTTTTGGTCTGGCGGCTCTGTTTTGCACGCTTTATGCCTATCGGCGTATTAGGTTGGGTTTTCAGGCGCAGGCCGAGTTAAATTCGCTGGCGCAGGCGGTGCAGGCACAGAAAACCTATGTCCGTGAAGTGCAGCTGCGTTATGCGCAAACGCAGTCTTTTCGGCACGACGTTAAAAATCATTTATCGGTTTTGGGCGGTTTGCTGCGCCAGGGCGATTTAGCGGCTGGTCTGGCCTATCTGCAAAAAATCTCTGCGGCGGCTGATACGCTATCCTTTCCGTATAACACCGGCAACGCCGTGGTGGATATTCTGCTGGCAGAGAAGCTGGGGCTGGCGCAGGCCGGGGGCATAAAAACCGAGGTTTTGCTATTTTGTCCGCAGAATTCAGGAGTAGATGATTTTGACCTCTGTGTAATTATTGCCAATGCGCTGGATAATGCTATTAACTCCTGTCGGACGTTGGTGGGGGAGAAAGCAATCCGCATTAAAGGTGGGCGGCAGGGAGATTTTTATTTGCTGGAGTTTAGTAATAGCTGTGCGGAGCAGCCCCTGTCGCCGCCGGGCATCGGTTTGGCTAATATTCAGATGGTGGCCGAAAAATATCAGGGCGCAGTGCAGATTGAAAAAGAGGGACGGCATTTTACCCTGAGCGTGCTGCTGAATATGGGCGGCTTAAACATTTCATAACATTTTTAAGGCAGTTCAGGTTTAGTGGCTTGTAATTTTTTTGCCCTTATGCTAAACTGAAATTGTGGTTAAAACCATTAATTTTGTGATTGGGGGAGTGAATAATGAATTTAATCTCTGATTTAACTTCATTGGCGGCGCAAGCGGCAAAGCGGACTGCCCCTTTGGGCGATGTGCAGGCGCCGCCGGAGGTGCGGCAGCCGGCAACAGAACCGCAGAATGAGCCGCAGCCAAAGCCGCCGGTGTATGACGAGTATAGCCCAGCGGAAAAGCCGGAACCAATAGGCCAGTATTGGCTGGGTCAGGACGAGGATGGTCAGCCGAGAGTTTATTTTGATGAACCGAAGGCGGACGAGGAAAATGCGGATAAGGCTGCCGCGTCGGATAAGAAACCCGGTGGCAAAAAGGCGGAAAAGTGCATTGGCAGTACCGATAAGGTGGATAGGGAAATTGAAAGACTGAAAAAGCGCAGGGAGGCGCTGAAACAGCAGCTGGCGGTGGCAACAGATGAAAGCAAAATTAAAAATCTGCAAAATAAGTTGAAGCAGGTGGAGAGCGAGTTGGCGCGCAAGGATAACGATACTTATCGGCGCAGTCATATGCAGGTAAGCGAGGCGTAAGGCTCGGGTATGGATTAACGGCACAGTTTTCTGTGCCGTTATTGTGTTGCATAAAATTGTGTAAAATGATATAATGTGATAGATGGTTGTAAAGCATGTAGTATACAGAAAAGAGGTGGTTAAATGATTTCTTTTGCCAGTGACTATGTGGCGGGGGCGCATCACAAAATTTTGGAGCGTCTTTTGGAAACAAATTTGGAGAACCTGACCGGTTATGGTACGGATATATATTGTGAGCGAGCGCGGCAGAAAATTGCCGCGGCCTGTGGCTGTCCGGAGGCGCAGGTGGATTTTCTGGCCGGTGGCACACAGACCAATGCGGTGATTATCAACAGCCTGCTGCCTAACTATGCCGGGGCGGTAGCTGCGGATACCGGGCATATAAGCTGTCATGAGGCTGGTGCGATTGAAGCCGGAGGTCATAAGGTGATAACGCTGCCGCATCAGGACGGCAAACTGGCGGCGGAGCTGCTGCGCCGTTATCTGGCCGATTTTTACGCCGACGCCAACTATGAACATATGGTGCAGCCGGGGCTGGTTTATATTTCACACCCGACGGAATACGGCACCTTATACAGCAAGCAGGAGTTGCAGGCACTGGCGGCGGTCTGCCGGGAATATCGGCTGCCGCTGTTTATGGACGGCGCGCGTTTGGGCTATGCGCTGGCCAGCCGCCAGACAGACGTTAGCCTGACGGATATTGCGGAGTTGTGTGACGTATTTTATATTGGCGGCACCAAGGTGGGCGCGCTTTGCGGTGAAGCGGTGGTTTTTCCGCGCCATAACCGGCCGCCGCATTTTCTGACGATGGTTAAACAGATGGGGGCGCTGCTGGCTAAGGGGCGTTTACTGGGCGTGCAGTTTGATGCGCTTTTTACCGACGATTTGTATGGAGAGATTGGCCGGCATGGCATTGAGATGGCCGAGCAGCTGAAAACTATTCTGCATGAGAAGAAGCTGCCGTTCTATCTGGAGTCGCCCACCAATCAGCAGTTTGTTATTTTGGCCAACGACCGGCTGGCGGAATTGAAAAAGCGAGTGGATTGCGGTTTTTGGGAAAAATATGATGAAACCCATACGGTGGTTCGTTTTGCGACCAGTTGGTCTACCACGGCCGAGGATTTGGCGGCATTGCGCCGCTTGCTTTAAGCACGTTTAAGCTGAAATTGAATTGAAAACGGAGGTGTTGAAATGGATTTGGCGGTATATTTTCAAAGCGTTTTAGCGCAGGACAAGGCGGCGGTTGTAATCTGTAATTTGCAGCATGAGATTATTTACATGAACCCGGCGGCAGTGCAGCGTTATGCCAGAAGCGGCGGCGCGGCGCTGGTTGGACAAAGCCTGCTGGCCTGTCATAATCCAGCGTCGCAAGCGCGGATTGAGCAGGTGGTGGAGTGGTTTGCGGCCAGCCCAGCGCATAACCAGATTTATACTTTTCGCAATGAAGCCGAAAATAAAGATGTTTACATGGTGGCGCTGCGCAAGCCGGACGGCGAGTTGATTGGCTATTATGAAAAGCATGAATATCGCAATCCGGAAACGGCCAGGCTTTATGATTTTGCTGATTAGGCCGGTTTTGGGGAAAGACAGATGAAAATTGCACGTTTAATCGGTATACTTTCTATTTTGTTGCAACAGCCGAAAACCACGGCGGCCGAGTTGGCCGAGCGCTTTGAGGTATCAACGCGGACAATTTATCGGGATATTGAGGTGATTTGTCAGGCTGGTATTCCTTTGGTGACGACGCAGGGTATTGGCGGTGGCGTGGCTATTATGGACGGTTTCAAAATTGACAGGACGCTGTTATCTTCGGCGGATATGCAGGCCATTTTAATCGGCTTAAAAACGCTGGATAGTTTTTGTACGCCCGATAATGCCAAGCGCTATCAGCAGCTGATAGACCGGCTTTGCCCGGCCGGGGAGAATCTTTTGCCGGTAAACCAGCATATTCTGATTGATTTGGCTTCCTGGGACAAGGCGGCGTTGACCGATAAAATAGAGTTGCTGCAAGATGCTATTACCGATTCCCGGAAGGTGGCCTTTGTTTACTGCGCGCCGGCTGGTGAAACAGAGCGCTTGGTTGAGCCTTATAAGCTGCTTTTTCAATGGTCAAGCTGGTATCTATGGGCCTGGTGTAATCTGCGGCAGGATTTTCGGCTGTTTCGGTTAAGCCGCATGAGCAGCTTGGCGTTGGTGGAGGATTTTGTGCCGCGTTCGGCGCCGCTGCCGGATTTATCGGTTGAACGCGTTTTCCCCTCGCTTTATCAGGTTAAGGCTTTGATTGAACCAGACTGCAAATGGCGGCTGATTGACGAATATGGTGTGGATAGCTTTCAGGCACAGCCGGACGGCCGCCTGTTGTTTGAAATTGGCTTTACGGACGAGGAAAATATTATTAGCTGGCTAGCCACCTTTGGCAGTCATGCTGAAGTCTTGGAGCCGGTGGAACTGCGCCGGCGCATGCTGGATTTTGCGGAGGCAATTTGTGCCAATTATCGTTAATTACATCATTAAACCTGACATATACCTGTCATATTTAATGTGTTAATATTAAAGCAATAACACATTAAGGGGGAATTGGTATGAAATTGTCCGGTTTTGGTTTGTTGGTGCAGGATATGGCGACGATAATTCGCTTTTATCGTGATGTTTTGGGGTTTGAGATTGCCGAAGATGAGAACACTAAAAATGTTTATCTGGAAAAGGACGGCACGCTTTTTCTGCTTTTTGGCCGCCAGGATTTTGAACAGCTGACTAATAGCAGCTTTGATTATGTTCAGGGGGTGAATGGGCATTTTGAGATTGCGCTTGATGTGGACAACTATGCTGAAGTGGACCGGGTTTGGGACGAAATTTTGGCCAAAGGCGCGCGGCCGGTTATGCCGCCGACTACCTGTCCCTGGGGGCAGCGTACCTGTTATGTGGCGGACCCGGAGGGTAATTTGGTGGAAATTGGTTCTTTTAATAAGGAGTGATGTTAATGTCCTCAAGCGTAGAGTTTGTGGAATTTGCGGCCGGTCAGCTGGCCGGCGCTGGTGAGATTACCTATAAAAGAATGTTTGGTGAATATGGCTTGTATTGTGACGGTCTGTTTTTTGCCATGATATGTGACGACCAGCTTTTTTTTAAGCCGACAGAGGCCGCGAGGCGTTTGCAGCCTGATATACTGGAAGCGCCGCCTTATCAGGGCGCTAAAAATTATTTTCTTATTGAAGATTTGGACAACCATCTGGAACTGGCGGAGTTGGCGCAGGCAACCTGCGCTGAGTTGCGTTTGACACAGAAGCCCCGGGCTAAGGCCAAAGCTAAGTCTAAACCTGAGCCGGAAACAAAGCCAGCCAAAGAGAAAGCGTTTGATTATAAGAAAGAGTATAAGGAATTTTATCTGCCCAAGCGGCAGCCGGGGTTAGTTGAGGTGCCGCCGCTGCAATTTCTGGCGGTGCGTGGTCAGGGCGACCCCAACCAGCCGGACGGCGCATATAAGCAGGCTATTGCCCTGCTTTATGCGGCAGCTTATGCCATCAAGATGAGCAAAATGGGCGATTATCGCATGGAGGGCTATTTTGATTTTGTAGTTCCGCCATTGGAGGGACTTTGGTGGCAAAATGATACACTGGGCGAGATTGATTATGCGCATAAGGAGCGTTTTCAATGGTTGGCTTTAATCCGTTTGCCGGAGTTTGTGACCGAGGCTGATTTTAACTGGGCTGTGGCGCAGGCGGCCAAAAAAATACCGGACGCTGCGGAGCGTCTGGAGTTGTTCCGTTATGCGGAGGGATTCTGTGTGCAATGCCTGCATGTCGGCTCCTATGATGATGAGCCGGCCACGCTGCGTATGCTGCATGAGTTTGTGGAGCAGCAGGGTTATCAGCTGGATTTTACAGGCGGTCGTCTGCACCATGAAATTTATTTGAGCGATGTGCGGCGCTGTAAACCGGAAAATCTGAAAACTGTAATTCGTCTGCCGCTGAAGAAGCAATAACCAAAACCCCGACTGTAAAAACAGCCGGGGTTAATTTATCAATAATAATGATAACGCTTACGTTTGGCGATGATAAAGCTAAAGGCCACAATCACTGTGAACATATCGGCCAGCACAGCCGAAAGCCAGATGCCGTCTACCTTGAGAAAAATTGGCAGCAACAGTACCATGGAAATTTCAAATACCAGACTGCGCAGAAAAGCAATCAGCGCAGAGGTTATACCGTCGCTCAGGGCGGTGAAGAGCGAGGAACTGTAAATGGCAAAGCCGGCGAACAGATAAACAAAGGCGTAAATGCGGATAGCGTGAATAGTCAGCTGTAAAAGTTCCGCGTCATAGCCTACAAAGATGTTGGCCATCATTCCGCCCAGCAGTTGGGCCAGCGCGAACATAATCAATGCCAGCACCGTAACCAGTTTTAAGCTTTTTTGCAGCAGGTTCTTTAATTCGGCATGGTTGCCGGCGCCAAAATGATAGCCGGTAACCGGGGCAATGCCGTTGGCGTAGCCGGTAAAAATGGCGAGGAATACGGTGGAGATATACATAATTACACCATATGCCGCCACGCCGTTCTCGCCAATATATTTCAGCAGTTGCAGATTATAGAGCATGCTGACGATTGACAGAGCGATGTTGCTCATCAACTCTGACGAGCCGTTGGTGCAGGCGCGCAGCAGAGCCACACCGTTAATTTTGGTGCGCCCCAGACGCAACAGACTGGAATTGGGCCGGGAGAAATAAATTAAGGGGATAATTGCACCAACCAGAATACCCAAACCGGTGGCGATAGCGGCGCCGGCCAGGTTCCATTTGAATACGCCCATGAACAGCGCGTCAAAAAACATATTGGTACAGCCGGCCAGCAGGGTTACTATCAGGCCAAGACGGGGTTTTTCCGCGGTAATGAAGAAGCTGGTAAATTCAAATTGCAGCATAAAAATGGGCAAAAACGGCAACAATATGCGCCCGTAAAGCAGAGCATTTTTTAGCAGTTCACCCTCCGCGCCCATCAGCTGCAAAATGGGGCGTAGAAAAATAAAGATGATAATGGCGATAACTGTACCGCTGATGGCAGTGGCATAGACGAATAATGAGAACAGCCGCCTGGCGCGTTCTTTTTTGCCCTCGCCCAGACTGCGCGCCACCAGCGCGCCGCCGCCGGCGCCGAACATAAAGCCGACAGAACCCAAAATCATAATCAGCGGCATAATAAAATTGACGGCGGCAAAGGGCGTTTTGCCGACAAAATTGGATACAAAATAGCCGTCTACCACGCCGTAAATTGAGGTAAAAATCATCATAATAATTGAAGGCAGGGTAAAGCGGATTAGTCGGGAATAATCAAAATGGTCAGATAGCTGAATAGTGTCTTTCATAAATATTTTATTTGCGTTTCTCCTTTGTTAAAGTTTTTGGATTTTAGCTTTAAAATCCTGAAAAAAGCGTTGGGTTAATTCAATATAAAGGTCTGTTTCCTGGTCTGTCCAGTTGAGCATGGCTTCATTTTCCAGCTCAATCAGCCGCAGCACGGTTTTTTCCACCAGCTGTTGGCCAAGGCTCGTCAGGCAAAGCAGCTTGCGCCGGCCATTGGCGTTTTGCAGATAGAGAATATCCTGTTTTTCCAGCTTGCGCAGTGCGGAGTTTATAGTTTGCTTATTGATGCCGGAAAGTCGGATAACATCGGCAAGCGGCGCTTGCTGGCCAAGATGACAGAGAGTATAGAGAATTTTCATATCGCTGTTGGCCAGCCCCAAACGCTTGGCGGCTTCATGATAAACAGCGTCTGTTTCAAAAAGCAGCAGGTTCAGGCGTTTGTTTAACTCACGCAAGTGTTGAATTTTTTCAGAATTATTTGGTTGCGGCGGATTGTTTGACATTTTTATTTTATCACCTCAAAAAATAATAGCAAGTATGATTTCGTACACACTTGCTATTGTAGTATGATTTCGTACATTTGTCAAGTATTTTTCAGACCGGCGCAGTGATTTTTTTGCCATTTTTGATAAGCGGCCGCGTTCTCTTTGATAAAGGGATAATCTTCAATACGGCGGAAACCGGCCAGCAGCTTCTGATGAAATTGCTGCTTGAAATCGTCCGGCGGCCGTTTGAAAGGCATGTGCGCAAAAAGCGGCGTGTTATAGCAGAGTGGGCGCGGCGGCACAAGTGAATAAAAGTTAAGCGCCGGTTGTAAAAATTAACCGGCGCTCAATGTTTGGGAGTTTTAATGTTTAAATGTTTTCTTCAGGAAATTCAAAATCGGCGTTGGCAGCTTAAAATAGTATACTTTCATATCAATTAACCTCCTTGCCCGGAATTAATATAGGCTGGCAAATCTATCTATTAAATATATATACAGAAGCAAGGAAAAATGATAGTTGTCCACTGCTTTTTCTGGTGAAAAAATTTTTATTTACTTAAAAATTCGCTTATTTCGGCTGTCATTTCGGTGGTGGAGCAGATTTTGGTGGGCAGATTGGGCAGAGAGTTTAAGAAATGCTTGCCATAGCTTTTTTTATGCCAGATACGTTGGTCCAGCACACAGCAAACGCCGTAATCGTCCTGACTGCGTATCAGCCGGCCAAAGCCTTGTTTAAAGCGGATAACGGCCTGGGGCAGGCTGTATTCCCGGAAAGGATTGCCGCCCTCCCGGCGTATCTGCTCAAATTTGGCTTCTAAAGTCGGTGTGCCGGGCGGCGCAAAAGGCAGGCGGATAATAACCAGCAGCGAGAGATTAGCGCCTTTGATGTCCACGCCCTCCCAGAAGCTGTTAACGCCCAAAACGCAGGTTTGCGGATTGTTCTGCATACTTTCCAGAATAAAGTTACGACCGCCGGAGCGCCCATGCGCCAAAAGCTGAATATCGGTGTCCTGCAACAGGGGGTGCAGCATCATATAAACCGTGTTTAGCTGCTGATAAGACGTGAAAAGCACCAGCGTGCGCCCATTGGCGGCTTTGGTCAGCCGGGCAATGGCTTCAGCCAGCTGTTGGCTGATAGCCATTTCACTGCTTTTGGTATAATCGTCAATATCGTTTGCTAAAAAAAGCCGTGCCTTGTGCTGATAGTCAAAGGGCGAGGGCAGCAAGCAGCTTTGCTTGGGTAAATCCAGCAAATACAAACCCAGTTCATTGCTGAAATAGCTGAAATCCTGGGCGGTAGCCATGGTGGCCGAGGTGAAAACCAGCGCTTCCTTGTCCTGATAAATGCAGCGGTTAAGCAACGGCCGAATGTCATAAGGAGCCACCCACCATTCTGGCGTTTCTGCGGCGTTTGGGTTGTTGGGCTGGCTGCTGCTTTCCAGCCAGATTACGCAGTTTTCACAACCCGGCTCGGCCTGCAAATTTTTGCCGTCAATAATAATTTGAGCGGTGACCAGCAGTTCATTGGTGCTGGCTAACAGCGTTTGCAGCGCGGCTACCGCGTCCAGCGAGAAATAGGGGTCGTCATTATCATTCAGTTCAAAAAGCAGTTCATTTAAGGCTTGACTGAACTGTTTCAAATCGAAGAACAGATTGCCCAAAGCGTTTTCAATCGGCTGCCAAAGTTCCGGATTAAAACGCTGGTGTTCAATGCGCAGGTTGCGGCGTTCCCATTGCTGCGGTGGCAGTAAATAAGCCGTGGCGGCATCAAAGGCGGCGGCGCTGGGGCTTATTTTATCATAAGCCTGACAGGTTTTGTCCAGTTTGTTAGTCAGATTGACAGTATCTGGCAGTTTGCGCAGAGCGCGCAACAATTCATGCGGCCGCAGGCGCTGCCAGTGTTTACCCAGACTATGGCGGATATGCTGTGAGGAAAAACGCTGGGAGAATTGCCTTTGAGCCACAGCCGCCAGTTGATGCGCCTCGTCTACAATCAGATAGCGCGCCGGGGGCAGAATACCGGCACTTTCGCTGTTGCCGCCGGTCAGTTGGGCTGCTGTAACCAGCAGGGAGTGATTAAGAATGAGCAGGTCAGCCTGCTGCGCCTGCTTACGTATCTTACTGACAAAGCAGTGGCTGCGCTGCATTTTGCAGTTGAAATTAACGCAGGTTTCGCTGGCTGCATTTAATTCCTGCATATGTTCCAATTCCTGTCCCCAGAGGTTTAGTTCGCTGAAATCGCCGGTGGAACTTAAACGCAGCCAATGCGCCAGCCGCAGATACAAAGCCAGCGTATCAATGCCGGCCTGATGACGCAACGCCTGCCATTTGCGCAGGCAAAGATAATTACTGCGCCCTTTTAAGACCACCGCGCCAAAATTTTCGCCTAACTGTTGGCGTAGCAGTGGAATATCCTTATTTAACAGCTGTTCCTGCAAATTAATGGTGTTGGTGCTGATAAGTACCTGTTGCTTACTGCCTTTGGCCCAAAGAGCAGCCGGCAACAGATACGCCAGACTTTTGCCGGTGCCGGTGCCGGCCTCGGCCAGCAGCGCCTGTTTTTTATTAAAGGCCGTGGTTACCAGCTCCGACATTTTAATCTGTTCCGGCCGGTATTCAAAGCCGTTTTCCGGCAGTTGTTGAAAAAAACTGGTTATTTGTTGCAGCGGCAGCTGATAATTTTCGTCAGGCTCTGGACGTTCAGCAGGCTCCGGATAGGTAAACTCGGTCTGATTGTTGCTTGACGTATCAGTAAATGACGCCGGGCGCAGCTGTGGATTGGTGTTTTGATAAAGATTGCGCAGTAATTCGGCCAACGGCAGCGCCAGAGAACCACAGATAAGCAGCCATTCACGCCAAAGGCTTTCTGGCAGGGCAATCAGGCGGCGCAGCAGGATAAGCAGCAGCTTGGCGGTAGCCATCGCGTCAGCCAGCGCCCGGTGCAGCTGGTCATGCTCAATTTGCAGAATATCAATTAAATGCCCAAGGCGGAAATAGCGCTCCAATGGCAGGGTGATTTTAGCAATATCAATCGAATCCAGCCATTGCGGTTGTCTTTCCAGCCATGGATTTAAAAAAGCCGACTCAAAATCCTTGTTATGCGCTACCCAAAAGCTGAAATCACCGGCAAAATCCTGCAAAGCCTGTAAGGCAAAATCCGCGCTGGGAGCATTGGTCAGCATAGCATCGGTTATGCCGGTTAGTTCGCTGATTTCAGGTAGCAATTTTTGCTTGGGGCGCACCAGTGTCTGAAAACTTTCTGTAATTTGACCGCCCTGAATTTTCACGGCGCCGATTTCAATAATTTCCGCTTCGGCTGGGTTCAGTCCAGTGGTTTCCAGGTCTATAACTAAAAAATTTAATATATCCAAAATTTTACCTCTATATTAATAATTTGATAAATTACTTCTATTAATATTGTATTGAAGCACTGAAAATTTGTCAAGAGATTTTTGGAACAAATGTTTGCAATTTCTAATATTTTGTGTTAATATTAAAATGTATGGTTATATCATTTGGGAGTTAATGCGAATATTGGGAGGGGCAATTATGGATTATCTGGATTTAAATCAGCGTCAGCAGGAGGTGCTGCAATATATTAAGAAAGTGCAGCTTCAAAAGGGGTATCCGCCAACTGTCCGGGAGATTGGCCAGGGCATAGGGTTAAAATCGCCGGCCACTGTGCATGGGCATCTGCGCGCTTTGGAGGAAAAGGGCTATATTAGGCGTGACGCCTGCAAGCAGCGCGCGCTGGAGTTGACGGAAAAGGCTTTGCCGGAAAGCGCTTTGCCTGAACCGCTGCCATTAAAGGAGATGACCAGCATACCGCTTTTGGGAACGATTGCGGCCGGCCAGCCGCTTTTGGCTGATGAACAGGTTGAGGATTTTTATCCGCTACCGCTGGATTTTGTTCACTCCAACAAGCAGCTGTTTATGCTGCGCGTTCAGGGTGAAAGTATGATTGAAGCCGGCATTTTTGATGGCGATTTGCTGGTGGTGGAGCAGACGCCGCAGGTTGCCAATGGCGAGATTGCCGCTGTGCTGCTTGAGTACAGTGCAACTGTGAAATATTTCTATAAGGAAAAGGATTTTTACCGTTTGCGGCCGGCCAACTCAAGTATGGCGGATATTATTGCCCATGAGGTGCAGATTTTGGGCCGGGTGATTGCGCTGCTGCGTCGCTTTTAGGGAAAAATCGGATTGTTTTATAGTTTGAATTTGTCGAAGATAAATTTTTTGATTATATTATTAAATAAAAATTTGTATAAATACTTGCTATTAGCTGATAAATATGCTATGATTTAGTTTAATAAAGCTTTTAATTTTTTATTTTTTAGGAGGTATTTGAAGATGAAAAAGTTGTTATCTGTTTTATTGGCCTGCGTCCTGGTTTTGGGGTTGGCGGCCTGCGGTAATGACAAACAACAGAATGCTGGCAACAACAACCAGCAAGAGGAGCAGCCGGTGCTGAGAATGGCGACAAACGCAGAATTTCCGCCTTATGAGTATTATGAGGGTGATAAAATTGTGGGTATTGACGCTGAAGTTGCGGCAGCGATTGCTGAAAAGCTGGGTATGAAGCTGGAGATTGAAGATATGGCTTTTGAATCTACTTTGATGGCTCTTTCCACCGGTCAGACTGATATGGTAATGGCTGGCATGACCGTTACTGAAGAGCGCAAGGAGAATGCAAACTTCTCCACACCTTATGCTGAAGGTCATCAGGTGGTTATTGTAAAAGAGGATTCTGAGATTGAAACGCTTGATGATTTGCAGGGCAAGAAGATTGGCGTTCAGACCAACACCACCGGCGATATCTATTCCACCGATGATTTCGGCGATGAAGCTGTTGAGCGTTACAACAAAGGCGCAGACGCTGTTATAGCTTTGAGCCAGGGCTTGATTGACGCTGTGATTATTGACCTGGAGCCGGCGAAAGTTTTTGTGGCTACCAATGACGGTTTGAAGCTGCTGGAAACTGAATATGCCACCGAGGAATATGCTATTGCTTTGAATAAGGAAAACACCGAATTGTTTGAGAAAGTTGATGGCGCTTTGCAGGAATTGATTGCAGACGGCACTGTTCAGGAGATTGTTGATAGATACATTAACGCTGAATAATCTGTTTACTTAGCTTAAATAAACCGGGGAACGGGGGCTCCCGTTCCCCTTTTGCATTTGTTAATGATTTTGGGGCAGGGAAGTGATTGTATTGAATGAATGGCTGCAAAAAATGCAGCGGCAATTTGAACTTAATTTTATTGAAGATGAACGCTGGCATTATATTGTGGACGGCTTGCAGGTTACGCTAAAGCTTACTTTTGGTGCAGTAATTCTGGGTGTGCTTATTGGTTTTCTGGTGGCGGTTATCCGCACCACGCATGATAACGCGGATAAACCGAACTGGCTGATTAAAATTCTTAATTTCTTCTGCCGGGTTTATTTGACGGTTATTCGCGGTACACCGGTGGTTGTGCAGCTGTTGATAATTTATTTTGTAATTATGGGGCCGATGTTGCATTGCGATAAGATAACTAGCGGTATCGTGGCCTTTGGTATCAACTCTGGGGCTTATGTGGCAGAGATTGTGCGCGCCGGTATCATGTCGGTGGATAAGGGTCAGATGGAAGCCGGCCGCTCGCTGGGCTTTAATTACTGGCAAACCATGATTTATATTATTGCACCACAGGCATTCAAAAATGTTTTGCCGGCGCTGGCCAATGAAGTAATCGTATTGCTGAAAGAAACCTCAGTAGCCGGTTATATTGCTTTGCAGGATTTAACCAAGGGCGGCGATATTATTCGTGGGCGCACACTGGCGGCCATGCCTTTGTATGTGGTGGCGCTGATTTACCTGGTTATGGTAATGTTTCTGGAAAATATGGTGAACCGGCTGGAAAGGAGGCTGCGACAAAGTGACCACTAAAGAGAATATTCAAGGCGGCGTTTTGATTAAAGTGGCGAATTTGCATAAATCCTTTGGCAAGCTGGAAGTGTTGAAAGGTATTAACACAGATATTCACCGGGGTGAGGTTCTGGTGGTAATCGGTCCTTCCGGCAGCGGCAAAAGCACCTTTTTGCGCTGTTTAAACCTTTTGGAGAAACCAACCGGCGGTGGTATTTATTTTGACGGTGATGATTTAACAGACCCCAAGCTGGATATTAACCAGCACCGTCAGAAAATGGGTATGGTTTTTCAGCATTTTAATCTGTTTCCGCATATGACCATTTTGCGCAATCTGACCTTAGCTCCTTGCAAGCTTTTAAAGCAAAGCAAGGAGGAAGCGGAGGCCAAAGCCATGGAACTTTTGGAACGCGTGGGGCTGGCAGACCGGGCGGCGGCTTATCCCTCGCAGCTTTCCGGCGGCCAAAAGCAGCGCATTGCCATTGTGCGCGCACTTTGCATGAGCCCGGAAGTAATGCTTTTTGATGAGCCAACGTCTGCTTTGGATCCGGAAATGGTCGGCGAGGTTTTGAATGTAATGAAATCGCTGGCAGAGGCGGGCATGACCATGGTGGTGGTTACCCATGAAATGGGCTTTGCCAAAGAGGTTGGCTCGCGAGTTATTTTTATGGATCAGGGGCAGATTTTGGAGGAAAACAAACCGGAGCCGTTTTTCGCCAATCCGCAAAACCCTCGTCTGCGTGATTTTTTGAGCAAGGTTCTTTAATAAAGCGTGTTTTTTTGCAAAATAAACAGTGCGTTGTTATCTCCTTTTCAGGGGATATAACAGCGCACTGTTTGTATATTTAAGTTTAGTTTATTTTTTTGGTTTAATGAGCGCCATGTTTTAACTGGAAAGTGTCAACCAATTCTTTAAGCAAGTTGGCCTGAGAAGAAAGCTGTTCGCTGGCGGCTGCACTTTCCTCACTGGTTGCCGAGTTGGTCTGCACCACGGCTGAAATCTGTTCAATACCCTCGGTAATCTGGTCGATAGCGGTGGTCTGCTTCTCCACAGCGTCTACAACCACGGTCATTTTGCCGGTAACGCCGCTGGCCATATCACTGGTTTGCTCCAGGAACTGGGTCACTTTTTCTACGACTTCACTGCCCTCATTGACGGCGGTAATTGAACTTTCAATCAGATTCTTGGTGGCCTTGGCGGCTTCATCGGATTTATTAGCCAGATTGCGAACTTCATCGGCAACAACGGCAAAGCCCTTGCCGGCAGTACCGGCGCGTGCAGCCTCCACGGCGGCGTTTAAGGCCAGAATGTTGGTTTGGAAAGCAATATTTTCAATCGTGGCGATGATTTTACTGATTTCTTCGGAGGAGGTTGATATTCTTTCCATGGCGGTATTCATCTGTTTAATGTATTCCACACTGACGCCCAGCTGGGAGCCTACTTTTTCTACAAATTCGCCGGCTTCTTCTGTGGCCTGGGCGGTGCGTTTGGCGCTGGCTGAAATTTCGGTGATAGTGGCGGAGAGTTCCTCAATGGAACTTGCCTGTTCTGTGGCGCCCTGTGCCAAAGCCTGTGCACTGTTGGAAACCTGGTCGGAACCGCCGGAAACTTGTTCAGCGCTGTTTTTAATCTGGCCAATGGTATCGTTTAATCTGTTTTCAATATCCTCAAGTGAATTTTTGATAGATATGAAATCGCCCACATAATCCAATTTAGCGCTATTGGTCAAATTACCGACCGCAATGGCGTTCAGAATGCTGGCAATTTCACCGATATAGGAACGCAGTCTTTGACTTGTTTCCATGAACATTTGTCCCAGCAGACCAATTTCATCATCAGATTGAATGTTGATATTGATATGCTCGCCGCTGTTTACACCCAAATTGCCCTGTGCCAGACGTTCGGCTACCTGGGTAATTTCCTCCAGAGGCATGGAAACACGTTTTTTCAGATAAACAACCAAAATCAGATTGCAGACGATGATTGCAACGATACTTGCCACAATAGAAAGCAACACGGCGACCAGCGTTTGCTGGTTGGCTTCTTTACTGGAAATACCGGCAAAAATCAGGCCGTTAACCTGACCATTGCTATCTCTGGTTGGCACATAGGAGCATAGAAAATCTTCACCCAACAATGAAGCCTTACCTACATATGATTGCCCCTGTTTTAAGATAGTTTCTGAAAGTTCAGCCGAAAGTTTGGTACCCACCACGCGTTGGCCGTCCTGTATAACTGTGGTGTAGGCTCTGGTGTCATTTTCAAATATGGTAAATTCACAGCCCATACGGTTTTTTAATTCGTCAAGCAGCTGTGTTAAATCAGCGCCGCTGTCAATACGTTCAAGTTCATAGGCCAGAACATTGGTGCCATTGGTACAGCGGTCTTTTAACATTTCCGTAGTAAGCGTGCGGAAGATGGTTACACATAATGTTACTGCCAGAATAATTGATAGGGCAAGCATAATTGTAACGACATTGCCTACTTTTTTGCCAATACGTTTTGATTTGTTGTTTGCCGTTTCGCGGCTTAACTGAAATAATTTCATTTTTATTTCACCTCATCTGACAAAATAAGTCTTTTATGTATTTAGTATTAATGAACTTATTATAATACTTGTTAAATATTTTGACAATACTTTTTTTTGAGTTTTTTCTACATTAAAAAATTTAATTTTTAAGTATGAAAATATTGGTATTATAAAACCGAATAATAATGAACAAAAAATATATTTAGTTCATTATTATTCGGTTTGCAAATGCACAGAACCCTTTTATGCACATCTTGTTAAATATTATATAAAAAGACAGTATTGAAATAAATTTCGGGAAAGGGCTTGTAATTTTTAAACTACGGTGTTATACTTATTTTGTGTTTTTATATCCAAGCAAATATAGGACAAAATAAAAATTATGTACTGTGTTTTTTGTCTTTTTGGTTTTTGTTTGGAAAATTATTCAATAGCTGGATTAATAAATAGTAGGAACAGTTTTCTATGGATATGGACAATCGTAAGCGTCGAGTGTGCTGTTTTTGTGAGAAGTGGGAGTCAGGCGGTATAGAGTCGTTTCTGCATAATGTGATTATGGAAATGGATATTAGCTGCCTGGAGATAGATATTTTGGCGGCGCAGATATGTGAAAGTGTGTTTACGTCTGACTTGAAAGAAAAAGGCGTTGGGTTTTATGAGTTGTCCGGCAGTCAGCGAAAGTTAGGACGAAACCATAAGATGTTCAGGCAGCTGTTAAAAGAGCGTCAATATGATGTAGTTCATTTAAATATCTTTCAGGGATTGTCATTGTATTATGCTTATCTGGCTAAAAAGGCAGGGGTAAAGGTTAGGATTGCGCATGGTCATAATTCCGCTTTAAGGCGGAGTAGAACAAGGTGGCTAAAGCTGGCTTTGCATAATATGGCCAAAAGTCTGCTGGCTGAAAACGCTACTGACTATTGGGCGTGCTCCAGATTGGCGGCAGAATTTATGTTTCCAAGAGATGTTGTGGAAAGATATGAATTTATTCCTAATGGTATAGATATAGAGAAGTTTAGATTTAACGATGAGGTTAGAAAGAAAGTCCGCAAGGATTTAGGTATAGAGGGGAAGTTGGTAATCGGCAATGTAGGTCGGTTGTGTTACCAGAAAAATCAGGAGAATTTGTTGGAGGTATTTGCCAAGCTGCAATCTGAAAGGCTGGAAAGTGTGTTGCTGTTAGTTGGCGAGGGCGAGATGAAAGAAGAATTGCAGCAGCAGGTGGAAAAGCTGGGTATTGCGGATAAAGTGATTTTCTATGGAGTAACGGATAAGGTTGAGCAGCTGCTTTGGGCAATGGACATTTTTGTATTTCCCAG
>JAETNY010000045.1 GCA_021771915.1 Bacillota bacterium | reverse complement strand
TGAGGCCGGCTGACAGTTTGCGCAGACGAGCATAAAAATCTCAAGTGGGGCGTCGTCAGACCGGTTACCTCTTCATTGTAGTTTAGAAATGAGTGGCTTTGCAACAATGATTTTTTACATCATTCTATTTATCGTTTTTAAAGCCGAACTAATTGTAGCAACAGGGTAGGGGTGAGTTCTTCAAAGTTGGTATGCTTGCGAACTATCCGCATAAACTTTTCAGCATTAAGCTTAGCTTCTGCGTTTTTAGTCAGCAGCGATTTTAATTCGACTAATCTGGCCTTTAACTCCGCCTGTTCCTGCTCATAACCAGCAGATAATTCCATAAATCGCTCATCCGTAATACGACCGCTGACGCTGTCTTCATAAATCCTTTTAAAAATGGCTGAAAGTTCATTGATACGCTTTTCCGCTGTCTGCAATTCTTTTTGCCGGGCAGTGTTTGCCTTTCTATCACCGTTCTCATTCTGACGAATAAGCTGCTGCATAAATTTTGCTTCGTGTTTAGCCGCATAACCAGTTATCTGGCGCAGATTGGCCGTAACACCAGCCTTTAGCAAATCAGTGCTTATATAATGCGCTGAACAATCCCTTGTTCTCTTTTTGTAACTGCCGCATATGTAACTATCTCGCATTATATTGCCCTCTTTATACCGTTGCTGATACATCAGATGACTGCAGTCGGCGCAATACAGCAGGCCGGAAAACAATCCCATCTCATCATAGCGGTTTGGCCGCCGACGCTGTTGGCGCAGTTCCTGCACTTTCTGCCAGGTTGCCAAATCAATAATCGGCTCGTGGGTGTTTTCAAAAACCACCTGCTTTTCCTCCGGATTGGTAATTGTATGTTTGGATTTATACGAAACCTTATTGGTCTTGAAGTTCACCGTATGCCCCAGATATTCCTTATGCTCCAGAATATGGCAGACAGTTCCGGTTGCCCATTTACACTGATGTTCCGGATAATAGCGGCGTGTTATGCCATAACGCAGATACTCCAGCGTTCCCGGCGTGGGAATTTGCTGCTCCGATAATATTCTGGCAATTTTGGTTGGCCCATTGCCAACCAGACACAAGGCAAAAATCTGTTTGACCACCGGCGCAGTTTCTTCGTCAATGATGAACATACCATTTTCATCTTTCAGATAACCATATGGCGCTTGGTTGGCCAGCGGCTTGCCG
>JAETNY010000006.1 GCA_021771915.1 Bacillota bacterium | reverse complement strand
ACCTATCTGCGAGGGGCGATGCTGGGCTATACCAGAAGGTTTATGGACGAAACTTATGGTCAGATAATAGAGTTTGCAGAGTTGAAAGAGTTTGAGGACAGACCGTTTAAGCAGTTATCTTCCGGTATGAAGAGTCGTTTGGCCTTTTCGATAGCCAGTTTGGTGGAACCTGATATATTGATATTAGATGAAGTGTTATCTGTTGGCGATGGTGCTTTCCGGAAGAAGAGTGAGGCTAAGATGAAAGAGATTATCTCTGGTGGAACGACCACGATATTGGTATCTCATTCATTAAACCAGATTAGGCAGATGTGCAGTAAGATACTGTGGCTGGATAAGGGGCGGCAGGTGGAGTTTGGCTCTGATGTGTCTGGGATTTGTGATAGGTATGCGGAGTTTTTGGAGAAAAAATAACATTGGTGAGAAATAAGATGGTGATTTATGATGCTGGAAGAACTAATAAAAAGCTGGTCAGGTAGAGAAGAAACAGTAAATAGTTTAGATGAATTGCTGTTTTGGATAGAGGAACGAAATCAAAATCTGGTGGTTAATATAGTGCCGAACCGTTTGTCGGAAAGCAGTTTTTGGCTATATGATGAGCAAACAGGACGCATACACAATCAGAATCGCAGTTTTTTTGAAATCAGTGGTATGCGTTGCGGTGAGGTGGAACAACCCATAATATTACAAGATGAAATTGGCTATCTGGGCATTCTGGCAAAAGAAATTAATGGTACTCTTCATTTTCTTATGCAGGCAAAAATTGAGCCAGGTAATATCAATAAAATTCAAATATCGCCTACCATTCAGGCTACAAAGAGTAATTTTACGCAAAAGCATGGTGGTAATAAACCAGCTTATCTGGATTACTTTGTGCAGGCGGATAAGCACACCATTATTGTCGACCAAATTCAGTCTGAGCAATCATCCAGGTTTTACAAGAAGCGCAATCGGAATATTGTGCTTTATGTTGAAGATGAAGTGGAAGTGTTGCCTAGCCATAAATGGATAACATTGCACCAGTTAAAGCAGCTGATGCACTATGATAATCTGGTCAATATGGATACAAGAACGGTTTTATCCTGTTTGCCTCTGGCAATGTTGGACGATGAACGCGGCAAAATGCGCCGATATTTCAAAGACCAGAGCCTGTACAACTCCATGTTTGACGCAGCTGAGCCCGACGATATGGCAGAAATCTACAACTACATAAACAACTATAAGATGTTCGATTATGCGCAGCCGGAGTTGATACGTTTGGACGAATTACATAAATGGCAAATGGACGATTTTGGTATTCGTTGCAGAGAGCCATACAGTTTTTCCGTTATCTACTGCGATATAGAGGTGGAGGGCAGGGAGGTGCGTCATTGGACACAGCCTTTGTTTAAGGCGGAGGGCATAGCCATGTTTGGTCTGTTTACGGCAGTTATAGCTGGAAAAAGACGTTTTCTGGTGAAAGCTCAGGCAGAGGTTGGTTGCTTTGATGGTATGGAGTTGGGGCCGACAGTGCAGCGAGAGGCTGTTTGTCGGGAAACTGAAAATGAAATGGACATGCTGTTTATGAAGCAGCTGCAAGCCGGTAAAGGCATAAAGCACGATGTTATTCTGTCTGAGGAGGGCGGTCGCTTTTATCATGAGCAGAACCGCAATGTGATTATAGAAACGGCAGCATTTGAGCCGCCAAATGGTTATTTCTGGGCGGATTATAGAACTTTAAATATGCTGACGCAGGTTAATAACTGTTTGAATATTCAGTTACGCAATTTGTTGTCGTTGTTGGAGGTATGAAAATGAAGCTGGGAATATTAGGTACTTCAGATATAGCTTTGCGACGTTTTCTGCCAGCCTTGCAGAAGCAGAAATATTTTGAATATGCCGGTGTGGCAACTAGAGATATTAATTCAGTAAAGGCGGAGGTTTTTAAGCAGCAGTTCGGTGGAGATGTTTATGCTTCTTATGCCGAATTGTTGGCAGATGAAAATATTGATGCGGTATACATTCCACTGCCGCCGGCATTGCATTATGAGTGGGCGAAGAAGGCTTTGCTGGCCCGTAAACACGTTTTGCTGGAGAAACCATTTTGCAGCAATATTAAGGATACGGAAGAATTACTTAATTTAGCTGAACATCAGCATTTGGCAGTGCATGAAAATTATATGTTTTTGTATCATAGGCAGTTAACAGAGATAAAGAAAATGCTGACAGATGGCGAGTTGGGAGAAATTAGGCTGATAAGAATGGCATTTGGTTTCCCGAAACGTGGTGAAGCTGATTTTCGTTATAATAAGGAGCTGGGCGGCGGAGCCTTGCTGGATTGCGGCGGTTATCCGGTGCGGCTGGCGCTGGAACTGCTGGGAGATAGTGCAGAGGTTGTGCAGGCCAGCTTAATTCAGCCGTTGGGCTATGAGGTTGATTTATATGGCAGTGCGGTGCTGCAAAATGAAAGCGGTGTAACGGTGCAAATTGCCTTTGGTATGGATAATGCCTATAAATGTGAGTTGGAAATATGGGGCAGTCAGTTCACGTTAACAGCCCCTCGGATATTTACGGCTGGGGTGGATTATATGCCAGGGTTAATTATGAAATCCTCCAGTGACGAAAAGAAGATATGGCTTGAAGCAGACGACCAGTTTTTACATTCGATTGAGCGGTTTACGGATAAGATAGGGGATACGTCAACAACGGATAATGATAGTATATTGCGGCAGGCACAGCTTGTGGCAGAAATCAGGGAAAAGGGGCGAGTGAAATGATTCCATTTAATAAAGCCAGCATTTCAGAATTAGAAAAAGTTTATTTACTGGATGCCTTGCAGAACAGCAAGCTTTCCGGGGACGGCAAATACACAATGAGAGTTTATGAGCAGCTACGAAAGCGTTTGGGCTTAGAGAATGTGTTGCTGACAACCAGCGGTACCACGGCCTTAGAAATGGCTTCATTGCTGATTGATTTGCAGCCGGGCGATGAGGTTATTGTGCCGTCATTCACTTTTTCGTCTACGGTTAATGCTTTTTTACTACGAGGCGCCAAACCGGTGTTTTGCGATATTAGACCAGATACCTTTAATATAGACGAAAAGCTGATTGATGGGTTGATTTCACCAAGAACCAGAGCAATTTACTGCGTTGATTATGCCGGTGTGTCCTGTGATATGGATATAATCAATGAGATTGCTAATAAACATGGTTTATTTGTAATTGAAGATGCGGCCCAGTCGGTTGGTTCTACGTATAAGGGGAAAAATGCCGGAACTCTGGCTGAGTTTGGCTGCTATTCTTTCCATGAAACCAAGAATTACGTGATGGGCGAGGGCGGCGCTATCGTGCTGAATGAAGCTAAATATTTGGAGCGAGCAGAAATTATTCGGGAGAAAGGCACTAACCGTCGTCAGGTTTTGAAAGGATGGACAGATAAATATACCTGGCATGATATTGGTTCCTCTTTTTTGCCATCGGATTTGTTGGCTGCCATATTGAGTGCGCAGTTAGAGCGTTGGGACGAGATTATGCAAAAGCGATTGGCTGTTTGGAATACATATCATGAGGCGTTAAAGCCTTTGGAGAAAGCCGGTAAACTGCGCCGAGCGATTATACCTGATTATGCGCAGCATAATGGGCATATGTATAACATTGTTTTGCCTGATGATTATGTGCGTACCAGGTTGGTAAATGAATTGAAGAAGCTAGATGTTATGGCTTATATCTGTTATGTTCCATTACATTCGGCGCCTATGGGTTTAAAGTTGGGGTGCAGGCCAGAAGATTGCCCTGTTACAGAGGAATATGGCGGACGGGTTTTAAGATTGCCGCTGTATGCTGATATGTTGCCTGAACAGGCGGAAAAGGTAGTGCAAATGATTGGAGCGATTTTGTAAAATGATGAATGCTAAGTTAAACCTGCCTGTTATGGCAGCAAGCATTATGGTTGGCGATTATGTTTGAATTAGTGCTATGAGTATTATTTTGCTGGTAGTAACGATTGGCGAGGGAGCGGTTGTGGCCGCTGGTTTGGTGGTTACCAAAGATGTGCCTGCTTATGCAGTTGTTGATGGTTGTCCGTCAAGGGTGATAAAACCAAGAGAGTTAAATTAAAAGTTTATTTATGAGGTAAGAAATAATGTATATTGAACCAATAGAAGGGCATTGGGTGCGTTTACGTTGTGCGGAGGAAAAAGATGCAGAGTTTACCTTGTCTATACGTAATGACCCGGAAAAGACCAGGTTTATATCTAGACTTAATAATACGCTAGCTGGTCAGCGTGAATGGCTGAAAAAATATAGTTTATCAGATGATGGTTGTTTGTTGGTTATTGAAAATAAATCTGGTGAATCATTAGGAACAATCAGTTTTTTTAATATAGATTATGATGTAAATACCTGTGAGGTTGGTCGCTTTATTTCTTATGGAAACTCTTTGGAAAACATAGAAACCAGTATATTATTGATGGATTTTTTATTTGAAGTGAAAAAATTTGTCAAGTTAATTGTTTATGTATATAAGGAAAATAAACCAATAATTAATTATAATAAACGATTTGGTTATGAAATTGTTCAAGAAACAGTTATAGAGAACAGTTGTGGTGATAATGCTGTTGGGGTAAAGTTGGAATTATGGCCGGAAAAATATTATGCTCAAGTAAATTCGTTTAAAAATCTTCTAAACGAATGGAAAGAAAAATACCCATATTCAAAATAGTTTTACAATATTTTCAGGAAAGGATTAGCAATGTTTCGGAAATTGAGTTTTGTAATTCCCTGTTATGGTTCAGAGCAGACAATAACTTTTGTTATTGATGAAATTGTGCAGTGGTTGCGTAATTATCCAGATTATGATTATGAAATTATAGCTATTAATGATTGTTCGCCTGATGGTGTTTACAATGTGTTGCTTAATATGGCTAAAACAATGCCAAAATTAAAAGTAATTGAATTGGCTATGAACTGTGGTAAGCATGCTGCGGTTATGGCAGGTTATAAATATGTAACAGGAGATGTTGTTGTAAATCTAGATGATGATGGACAATGTCCGGTGGATAAATTAGATTTATTATTATGTGCGTTGGCAGATGATAATGATGTGGCGTTGGCACGTTATCCTGAAAAAAAACAGTCGGCATTTAAGAATTTTGGTAGTTGCGTTAATGAACTTATGGCACGTTGGCTAATTAAGCAGCCCCGGGAGTTGCAAATATCCAATTTTAGTGTAGTGCGTCGTTTGGTTATTGATGAAATTTTACGTTATAAAAATCCTTATCCATATTTAAATGGTTTGTTGCTTCGGGCTACCTCGCGCATTGTTAATGTAGAAATGGAAGAACGTGAGCGTGTTGCAGGCACTGGCAATTATACTTTTCGTAAATCTTTATCTCTCTGGTTAAATGGTTTTACGGCTTTTTCTGTTAAACCACTACGTTTGGCAGCGGTGATTGGTTTTCTGACGTCTTTGGGTGGTTTTGTTTTGGCAATATATTTTGTTTGCCGTAAGCTGATATATCCGGAAGTTCCGGCTGGATATAGTTCTTTAATGGCTGTGCAGCTGTTTACTGGTGGTGTCATTATGATGTGTCTGGGGTTGATAGGCGAATATGTGGGACGTATATACATATCCATAAATAATTCACCGCAGTATGTTATAAGAAACAAGATTAATATTGATGAATAATCTATCTGTAATAATTAGGAGATTTTAGATTATGAAAATTATAGATGCTTTTTGGGAAAAAAGAAATCTTGGTGTAACCTGTTACGAACTGGAGATGGAATTTTTAGATGATGTTAACGTAGTATCGGCTAATCTCAACGGGTTGGAAAAACGACAATATATGGTTGCTAAAATTCCTTCATCTCGCTATGATTTGATGCAGTTATTTCAAACTAAGGGATATTCTTTTATTGAGGTAGCAATAAAGCTTGAGTATAATTATAAAAAATTAAATTATCAATTACCAAAATTGCCCCATGGTGTGCAAAAACTATGTGAGCATTGTTCCTGTGTGCAAATGAATGAGGTTGATATTCAGCAAATGAAAGCTGAAATTGATAAAAATATGTTTCATACAGATAGGATATATATTGATTCTGAGTTTACTCATGAACAGGCGGCCAGAAGATATAACTTTTGGGTTGAGGATTTGATGAGTAAAGGCAATATTCCATATAAGTATGTTTTTGATGATAAACCGATTGGCTTTTTTTTAAATCAGAAAATATCACCTAAAATTTACAATCTGGTACTGGCTGGTGTATATATAAATTATTTAGGCACGGGAATGGGTTTGCCGGCTATTTATGCTTCTTATATGTTTGGTGTTAATAATAAAATAGATAAGTGTATAACGCAGGTATCTGGCAGTAATCTAGAAATATTTAAGTTACATACAATCTTTGGTGCGGTTGTAAAAGAATTTAACTATGTATTTGTAAAACATAATAAATAGGAGTATGGAATGAAGAAACTAGCAATAATAGGCGCCTCATGTTTACAGGAGCCGTTAATCCAAAAGGCTAAAAGCATGGGGTTGGAAACGCACGTTTTTGCTTGGGCGGCAAATGATGTTGGTGAAAAATCGGCAGATTATTTTTATCCAATCAGCATAACTGAAAAAGATGAAATATTGGTCAAGTGTCGTGAAATTGGGATTGACGGTATTTGTACTATTGCTTCAGATTTGGCAGTAATAACAGTTAACTATGTTGCGAATAAATTGGGTCTGGTTGGTAATTCGCTTCAATCAACATATGTATCAACTAATAAACATGCTATGCGAGAATGTTTTTATGCCAATAATAATCCTGCTCCAAAAAGTTATCTTGTTCAGTCAATGAATGATTTGCAAGAGAAAGATTTAAGCTATCCAATTATTGTTAAACCGGTGGATAGGTCTGGCAGCAGGGGTATTACCAGGCTGGAGAACAATCAGGGTTTAGCGAGTGCTATTGAATATGCCAGTGAGCAAAGTTTTGCTAAACAGGCTTTAGTTGAAGAGTTTGTTGATGGAGTTGAATATAGCGTAGAATGTATTTCCTGGCAAGGTGAGCATACATTTCTGGCTTTAACCAGAAAGTATACAACTGGCGCGCCTCACTTTATTGAAACCGGGCATTTGCAGCCGGCTAATGTTGCTTCTGATGTTTTAGAGCAGGTGAAAAGGATTACATTTCATGCCTTGGACAGTTTGCAGATAAAAAATGGTGCCTCGCATACAGAATTGAAAATTACTGTTGACGGCCAAATTATGATAATTGAGATTGGAGCCAGAATGGGCGGCGATTTTATTGGCAGTAATTTAGTTGAAATGTCGAGTGGTATTGATTTTGTTAAAGCAGTGATACATGTTGCTTTAGGACAACCCCCTGATTTGAACGCTAAAATTTCCGGGGGGGGGGGGGGCGGCTGTTAACTTCATTTTTACGGAAGAAGATTTGGCCAAACTCTTATTGCTTAAAACCAATCATAATGAATATTTAGTTAATGAACATGTTGATGAAGATGTAAGTGGTGAAATTTTAGATAGTTCAACCAGGCATGGTTATTTCTTATTGAAAGCCAGTTCTGCCAAAGAATTAGAGCGATTTATGCCAAAAGAATGGTAAATTATTTATGAAGAATTATCTTTTGCTTTATATTGGAATTTTTATTTATTCGCTTTGTTCAATTATGAATAAAGTAGCGGCAGGTTATGCGTTTTTATCCTGGCATTTCTGTTTGTTTTATAGTTATGGTTTGTTATTTCTGGTGATATATGCTGTTTTATGGCAACAGATATTAAAACGATTTTTATTGACAACAGCTTATGCCAATCGCTCATTGGTGCTGATTTTAACAATGTTGTGGGGATTGTTGCTGTTTAAGGAGCAAATTACATTGAACATGATAGTTGGCGCTGCAATTATTTTGCTTGGTGTTAATATTGTGGTGAAAGCTGATGAGTAATGGTTATAACTATGTTCTTGGTATTAGTTTGATATTATTAGCAACATTTATTGCGTCTGTTTCGCAAATAATGTTGAAAAAATCTGCCCAACAAAAGTATGCCAGTCAAATTACAGAATATGTTAATCCGTTGGTCATTGGAGGTTATATGTTGTTGCTGGGAACAACTTTAATCAGTGTGTTTGCTTTACGCTTTATCCCAATAACCCTGGCGGCGGCTTTGGATTCAACTGGACAAATATTTGTACCAGTTTTAAGCTTTTTAATATTAAAGGAACATATTAACAGACGGAAACTTCTGGGTATGGTTATTATTTTAATTGGACTGATGGTTTACTTTACATAAAGGTGGTAAAAAGAATGAAAGTAGCGGTATTATCAAATGTAAATTTAAATTCGGTAATAAGAGGTTTGGGAAAAGAGATAGAAGTGTTTGAGTCAGAAGGTTATGGCAATGAGTTGGGCATATTGCTGGACGAACAATCAGGTCTTTATAAATTTCAGCCAGAGTTGATTTTTGTTATAGAAGAGTATATGGAGTTGCTTGGCCATAATTTGCAGATGGAACAGGCCGCAGCGGCAGTGGATAGATGGTTTGGTGCTTTTGAGTCGTCTATTCATAAAGATATAACTTACTATGTATCTGACATATATCTTTATGGATTGGAGTTGCTGGTTGGCCAGGACGAGCAGAACAAGGCGCATTTGGAAAATCTATGGCAGGAGCGTTTAGCGGTCTGTCGGGAAAAGTTTAATAATGTTCTGGTATTTCCACTGCGTACCATAATTGAGCATATGGGGGAGGTTCAGGTATATTCCTCCAAGTTCTGGTATATGGGTAAAATTCCTTATAGCACGAATATGCAAAAAGCATTGCAAGAGGATATATTGCATAAAATAGAGCTTTTCAGGCGCCCGGCGAAAAAGGTTCTTTTGCTGGATTTGGATAATACCCTTTGGGGCGGTTTGGCAGGTGAGCATGATAAATCACCGATACAGCTTTCTGAAGACGGTGTAGGAATGGCATATAAAAATCTTCAGCGAGTTATTAAGCGAATAAAAGAGCAAGGTATAGTTTTGGGTCTGGTTTCCAAAAACAATCCAGAAGATGCTTTGAGTATAATCAATAATCATGCTCATATGGTTTTGCGTGCCGAGGATTTTGCCATAATGAAATTAAACTGGACGGCTAAACATGAGAATATTATGATGATTGCGCAGGAATTAAATCTGGGCCTGGATTCAATGGTATTCTTTGACGATAATCCAGCGGAGCGTCAGTTGGTCAGGGAAATGCTGCCGCAGATTGTGGTGCCGGATTTTCCTGCTAATGCAGAGCAGCTGCCAGAAGCAATGATTGCTATATATCAGCAGTATTTTGAAAAACCATATGTTACGGTTGAAGACAGACAAAAAACCGCTCAATACCAGGCAAATCAAAAAAGAGATGAGATGCGTCAGTCAGCGTTAAGTTTTGAGGGTTATCTGAAGAATTTACAGATTAAATTAATAAGAGTTGAAGCAGATAAGAATATTGAAAGACTTGTACAGCTGGTTAATAAAACCAATCAGTTTAATCTTACTACAATGAGATTTACGCTGAATGAAATGGAAAAAATGTTAGAGGATAAAAATAAAGAGATATTTTTGTATCAGGTGACAGATTGTTTTGGCGATAATGGTATTGTGTCGGCTTCTATTTTGGATTATGGTGAAGACGCTCGAATAATTGAATTTGCTATGAGTTGCCGGGTTATGGGCAGAAGAATAGAAAACGCAATTATTGAAAATATGGAGCAGGCGGCCAGAAAGCGTGGTTATGAACGTCTGTTGGGCGAATATATTCCCACAGAAAAGAACAAGCCGGTTGCAGATTTGTATTCCGCACTGGGCTATAAAAAACTGGAAAACAATACTGTTGAGGGTGCGATTTATGAGGTTTCATTATCAGACACACCTAAGAGAAACTATGAATTAGAAAACGGAGGTATAATGTTATGAGAGAAAAGGTAATTTTGCTTATTGAAGAAATATTGGAACTGGAACCGGGCACAATTAAAGAGGATACTGTGGCGGCGGATATTGCTGAATGGGATTCGCTGGGCCAGATAATGGTTATAGGCGCTTTGGAGGAAAAGCTTGGTTTGAGCATATCATTGGAGCAGGCTTTGCAAATTAAAAGCGTTAAAGATATTTTTACATTGGCAGATATATAGGCGGATAATTATTTTTATAATACAGGTTGCAGTTCATATATTTGTAAACCGTTGGAGGTCGCTTTATGAACATATTATCATTTTCTGGTTTTATCCCGGAGCAAATCTGTGATACGGTGCGCTTTATTTCATATCGGGGAGAGCAGAGAATATCCCATTATTGCGGATATGCAGCGGATTATATTTCCCAGGTTTTGCAGGATAATCGTTATGACGGCGCAGTGTTTCCACGCAGCTGTGACAGCAGCCGGGTAATAAGCAGCTATTTGTCTGATTGCGGCAAGTTTATGTATCAGCTGCATATCCCTGCCCGTCAGGATAAATTGGCGGTACAGTTTTTGGCCGCCAATATTCGGACATATCAGCAGGCTGTTGAAGAACATTATGGTATAAAAATTACTGACATTTGGGAGCGCGCAGAACTGCTGAACAGGCGTAACCAGCTTTTAAGTGATTTATATGATAATTTGGCAGATATCTCATATAGCGATTATTTAAGTCAACTGCACCGGTTGTTGCAAAAACCGCTGAAAGAGCAGCGAGTGGCTGAGGATATTGCTGCTGGCAATGGTGGTAAAAGGGTTTATTTGATTGGTTCGTTTTTGGGTAATATTGATTTGGTTAAATCCGTTGAACTGGCAGGTCTGAAGGTGGTTGGCGACAGGCTTACAGAGTCTAAGCGTTTGTTCTCAGCGCCGGCAGTTTCAGAAACAGGTGATATTTATATCAATATAGCCGAGAGTATGTTGAAAAATAAGGTTTCACCCAGTCAAAATAATTTTGCGGCTATTCTGCATGAGGATTGTCAGGAAATCAAAACGAAAGGTATAAGAGGGGTAGTCTTTGTTACCCAGAAATTTTGCGAGCCTTATGATTATTTATTTTCAGTTTATAAAAAGACGCTTGACGAACAGGGTATCCCGATATTGCGTTTAGTGCTGGCTGATTCAGCGGAACAGCGTGATTTTAACAACACTTTGGAAAGCTTTGCGGAGATTATATAGGGGGGGCGAATAATTATGGCTCAATCATCAATACAACTTCAGGCGAGGCTGATGCGCGATTATTATAAGGACTTTTCCAAATATGCCAAAGGGAAGCCGCCGTCGCGGAAAGTGGCCTGGGTGACAGCCTTTACACCGGTGGAGATATTGGAAGCGCTTAATATCAGTTATATATATCCGGAAAGTTATGCGGCGGTAATTGCGGCCAGCGGCAAAGAGCAGGAGTTGTTAGCGGAAAGCGAGAGGCATGCGCTTTGTCTGGATTGTTGTTCATATTCCTGTTGTTTTGAGGGCAGTTTGATTTTAGAAACGGCTCCGCGTGGATTGCCGCCAAAGCCTGATGTTCTGATTGCTACTAACAATCAATGCAATACATTACCAAACTGGTGGAATATTTTGGCGCAACGGTATCAGGCGCCGCTGATTGTTCTGGATTATCCTGGTGAGGTTATGGAAACAGAACAGGCTTATGAATATGTAACCAAGCAGCACCAGGATTTGATTGTGCGCATGGAAGCATTGAGCGGCAGCCGGCTGGATTATGCATTATTGCAGAAATGTATTGTCAACAGCAGGGCCAGCGTTCAGGCCTGGGAAAGTTTGCTCAAGTTGCTTGTTAAGCATGATATTGCGCCAACTCTGTTTTTTGACGCGGTTTCATATCTTATTACGGCACGTTGCAAGCCGGAAACGGCTGATTTATATAGGGCTATGGCTACGGAACTGGTCGCTGCGCCAGAGGCGGACAAAAGTAAGCCGGCGCTGTTTTGGTTGGGTTATCCACTCTGGTATCATGCCAAACGTTATTTGCCGGAATTGTTGGAGGATTGTCGGGTTAGTGGTTCCAATTATTTAAGCTGGTGGAATTTGGATTATGACGGTGAGAGTTGGGAGCGGCAAATGTTTAATGCCTATAATTATACTTTTCTTAATTTGCGGCAGGAAAGCAAAAATGCTCTTTTGTGGCAATGTATTAAGGAGTCAGGGGCGGTGGCTGCTGTTTCGCTTCACAATAAAAGCTGTAAGTGCGATTTTGTATCTGCTCGCCAGATTGACATTCCACAGGCGGAACTGGAAATTGATATGATAGACCGGGAGTTTTTAGATATTGAACGCGCCCGGCGTCAGATAGAAACTATGTTGGAGAGTATATGTACGGTATAGGTATTGATGTTGGTTCCACTTTTACCAAGTATTGTGTACTGAATGCGAAAGGCCGGATAATAAAACTTTTTATGGAGCAGACGCCGGTTCGACAACAGGCCTTTTTTGAAAATAAGTTGCCCTTGTTTTATGCGGAGTATCCGGATTGTAAAATTGTAACCTGTGGTTACGGGCGAAAAAATATTTCATATAATCACAGTATTACAGAATTAACGGCATTGGCGGCCGGGGCTGCTTATCAATGTCCACAGGCTGAATATGTTTTGGATATTGGCGGTCAGGATACAAAATTAATCAGGCAGCAGGATGGCAAATTGAAATCATTTTTTGTTAATGAGAAATGTGCAGCCGGCTGTGGCATGTTTCTAAAAAATGTATTGAATATGCTGCAAATAGATTTTGAAGATATAGATTTGCATAAAGCGGCGCAACGAGAGATAAAATTATCCTCTGTCTGTGCAGTATTCGCTCAGAGTGAGATTGTGGGGTTAATTGCTGCCGGGGCAGAGAGTGGGGATATTGCTCGGTCTGTATTGGCTCATATTATGACGCAGGCCAAAACTTTGCTGAATAAGCAGGATTGTCCGGAGGTATTACTTTCCGGCGGTTTGACGGCTGTTGAGGGCATTGCGGAATTTGCTGCGTCGATTTTACAAAGGTCAATTTTATTGCCGAAAAACGGCGCTTATCTTTCAGCGATTGGTTGTGCGCTTTCGGCGTTGCAGGTTCATGAATAGGGGGGAGTTTATATGGAAATCAGAGATAATTATAGATATTCGTGCACACATCAATGGGTAAAAGATACAAATGGTGTTTATGCTGTTGGTATTACTGATTATGCCCAGGCAGAATTGGGTGGTCTGGTATTTGTTAATCTGCCGGAAGTTGGTGAAGAAGTGACAGCCGGACAGGCTTTGGGTGATGTGGAGTCAACCAAGGTGGTGGCTGATGTTACCTCGCCATTGAGCGGTGTGGTCTGTGAGGTAAATGAAGCAGTTTTGGATATGCCGGAACAAATCAATGAATCGCCTTATGAGGCCTGGTTAATTAAGGTGCAGGAGGTATCCGCCAGTGTTGAATTATTTTCAGCAGAGGAGTATCAGAAGCTGGTTGATGATTTAACTGAATAATGTTAAAAAGAATATCTTATATTGAAAGTTCTGTTTATAATCCTTATAAAAATCTGGCTTTGGAATACTATTTGCTGCGGCATTGTGATGAAACTGAAATTATCCTTTATCTTTGGCAGAATGATAAAACTGTGGTGATTGGCCGAAACCAAAACGCCTGGCAGGAATGTTGTTTGCAAAGCCTGGAAGCGGCAGGCGGTTGTTTGGCCCGGCGGCTTTCCGGTGGCGGCGCGGTATATCATGATTTGGGCAATCTGAATTACAGCTTTATTGCTGCTAAAGGTAATTATGATGTACAAAAACAGCTGAATATAATTTATGCGGCGCTGGACAGTTTAGGTTTAAGTGTGGAATTTTCCGGGCGTAATGATATTTTGTGTAACGGAAGAAAAATTTCTGGTACAGCATTTTTTGAGTATAATGGCTTTTGTTGTCAGCATGGCACTTTGCTGTTAAATGTTGATGTTGAAAAATTAACGGCCTGCCTGAATGTTGATTTGGTCAAGCTGGAGTCTAATGGTGTTGCTTCAGTGCAGGCCAGGGTTATGAATTTGCAGGAGTTGCAGCCGGATTTAACGATATGCCGATTAAAATCAGCCTTGCGTTCAGCATTTGAACAGGTATATGATATGCAAATGCAGTTGATTTGCCTGCCTGAAGATGAGCCGGAATTGGCAGAAAGGGAAGAATTTTTTTCTTCATGGCAATGGCGTTTTGGCCGTAAAATCAGATTTCAGCAAGAGTTGAGCCGGCGTTTTAGCTGGGGAAATTTTTGTTTGCGGCTGCAGATAAAGTCAGGCCGCATAAGAAATGCTATGGTTTATTCAGATGCTTTGTATACAGGATTGATATCCGGGTTTGCTCAGAAATTGTATGGTGTTTGTTATACCAATGATGATATTTGTAATGCTTTGCGGCAATGTGCTGCATTGAAAGAAGAATTGGTTATGCGTGATGAGTTACTGTGTTGGTTACAAGGGGTGGAGATTTGAAATGACAGATAAATTTAACCTGATTGTGATTGGCGGCGGTCCGGGCGGCTATACGTCTGCAATTAAAGCGGCCCGGCTTGGCCTGAGCGTGGCTTTGGTTGAAAGCAGGCAGCTTGGCGGCACCTGTCTTAATCGCGGTTGTATACCAACTAAGGCTATGCTGCACACGGCTGCTCTGTATCGTCAGATTAAATACAGTGAATGTTTGGGTATCACAGTTGATAATTTACGATTTGATTATGCGCAGATGTTAGCTTATCGTCAGAACGTGGTGCAGAAACTGTCTGCTGGAGTGCAGCAGCTTTTACAGGCCAATGGCGTTAAATTGTTTCAGGGTCATGGCCAGTTGATGTCAGAAAATAGGGTCAGTGTGGATTTGGTTGAGGGCAAGTGTATTTTACAGGCTGAGAAGGTCATTTTAGCTGCTGGTTCGCAGCCGAAAGTTTTGTCTGTATCTGGTATTGATTTGCCGGGAGTTCTGAACAGTGATGATTTGCTGGCCTTGAGGGAATTGCCCCAAAGTTTGGTTATAATTGGCGGCGGTGCGGTTGGTGTGGAATTTGCCGAAGTGTTTGCCGCTTTGGGAAGCCGGGTAACGATAATTGAAGCTGCGCCGCAGTTGCTGCCGGCATTGGATAAAGAAATTGCACAAAATCTGAAAATGATATTGAAAAAACGTGGTGTGGATATACATACTAACGCCAGAATGCAATCCGTAGCGCAAGATGCGGATAATCTGGTTTGCCATTATTCGGAGAAAGATTTATTTGCGGATACCACTGCTCAATATGTGTTGTGTGCAGTTGGACGTGAACCTAACATAGAAGGGCTTTGTGCTGATGATGTTTTGCTGCAAATGAATGGCAATTATATTGATGTTGGTTCTGATTTTGCAACCAATTTGCCGGGTGTTTATGCTATTGGGGACTTGTTGCCAGGTTCACAGTTAGCGCATGCGGCTATGGCTCAGGCTCTTGCTGTTGTTGAGCAGATTGTGGGCTTACAGCCTTCTGTTGATTTTTCGGTTATTCCTGCCTGCGTATATACAGAGCCGCAAATTGCCTCTGTTGGTCTGACAGAAGCGCAGGCCAGAGAAAAGGGGCTGGCATTTAATGTTGGAAAATATGTAATGCATGCCAATGCCAAATCAGTAATTGAGGAGAGAGAACGTGAGTTAATAAAGGTTATTGCCTTGGCAGACAGCGGCAAAATTTTAGGCGCGCAGATAATGTGTGCAGACGCTTCTGATATGATAGGCGAGTTTGTTAATGCTGTTGCAAACGGTTGGACTGCTGAACAGTTAATAAAAGGTATGCGCGCACACCCCACGCATAGTGAGGGTATTTATGAGGCGTTGTCTGTGCTGGTTTGATATAAAGTTAAGAAAAATATTTGTTTTATATTTTAAGGAAATTTAATTTGGAGGAACTATGAAAGGCATAATTTTAGCCGGCGGCAGTGGGACAAGATTATATCCCATAACTAAGGGCGTATCCAAGCAGGCGTTGGCAGTTTACGATAAGCCCATGATATATTACCCATTATCTACCTTGATGTTGGCCGGTATTCGTGAGGTGCTTGTTATATCTACACCAACGGATATTGGTGTGTTTGAGCGGATATTAGGTGACGGCGCACAGCTGGGAATGCGCTTTGAATATGCAGTTCAGCAGGCTCCAAACGGTCTGGCTGAAGCATTCATTATTGGCGAAGAATTTATAGGCCAGGATAAGGTTGCTTTAGTATTAGGGGATAATATATTCTATGGCGCAAATTTCTCTAGCACTTTAGCAGAAGCAGCCAAATTGGATAAAGGGGCGGTTGTGTTTGGTTATCCGGTACATAATCCCAGCAGTTTTGGCGTGGTGGAGTTTGACGAAAGCGGCAAGGTGCTGTCTTTGGAGGAAAAACCAGCCAAGCCTAAATCTAACTATGCTGTGCCGGGTCTGTATTTTTATGATAATCAGGTTGTAGAGATTGCCAAAAATATTAAACCATCAGCCAGAGGGGAATTGGAGATAACTGCTGTTAACAATGAGTATCTGCGCAGAGGTCAGCTGAAAGTAGTAAAGTTTCTGCGTGGTATGGCCTGGCTGGATACTGGCACCTATGATGGTTTGCAGGAGGCTTCCACATTTGTGAATATTATCCAGAAGCGTCAGGGGCTGTATGTTTCCTGTATTGAAGAGATTGCTTACAGGCGCGGCTTCATCGACAGAGAACAATTATTAAGATTGGCAGAGCCAATGCTGAAAACGGAATATGGCCAGTATTTGAAAGTGGTAGCGGAGGAGAAAAGATGAAAAACATATTAGTAACCGGTGGGGCTGGGTTTATAGGCAGCAATTTTGTCCAGTATATACTGGAGCACTCTGACTGTGTCAGAGTGTTCAATCTGGACTTGTTAACTTATGCCGGTAATCTGGCAAACCTCAAGGGCTGTGAGAATGATGAGCGTTACCACTTTGTGCGCGGAGATATTCGGGACAGGGATTTGCTGAAGCAGCTGTTTGTAGAATATGAGATTGATACCGTGGTGCATTTTGCAGCGGAAAGTCATGTTGACCGCAGTATTACCGAGCCGGAAATTTTTTTGAGCACTAATGTGTTAGGAACACAGGCGCTTTTAGATGTGGCAAAGGATAGTTGGAAGATTGAGCCGGATAATAAATACAGTCAGGAATATAAAGAAAATGTGCGCTTTTTGCAGGTATCCACTGATGAGGTTTATGGGGCGTTGGGAAAGGAGGGTATGTTTACTGAAAGCACGCCGCTGGCGCCGAATAGTCCTTATTCCGCCTCCAAGGCCAGCGCGGATATGGTGGTTCGGGCGTATCACAACACATTTGGCTTGCCGGTGAATATTACCAGATGTTCCAATAACTATGGGCCGTATCAGTTTCCGGAGAAGTTAATTCCTCTGATGATACATAATGCGCAGCAGGACAAGGCTTTGCCGGTGTATGGCGATGGTATGCAGGTTCGGGACTGGCTGCATGTTAAGGACCATTGTGCTGCTATTTGGAGAGTTTTGCAGAAGGGCAGGATTGGCGAGGTTTACAATGTTGGCGGCAACAATGAGAGGGCTAATATTGAGATTGTTAAGCTTATACTAAAGCATCTGGGAAAGCCGGAGAGTTTGATTGAGTATGTGAAGGACAGGCCGGGGCATGACCGCAGATATGCCATAGATAACAGCAAGATTACCACGGAGTTGGCTTGGCGGCCGGAATATACTTTTGAGCGCGGTATAGGAGAAACGATTGAATGGTATCTGCAAAATCCGGACTGGGTGGTGAATGTTACTTCTGGTGACTATTTGCTATATTATGAATTGATGTATGACAGGCAGGTTTGAAGCAGCGTTTTACTTCTGCCTGATATTTAAGATAATATTAATCAAAGAGCTAACTGTGATTTCAGGCAGTTAGCTTTCTTGTATTTCAGGATAAGGTAATATAAGTATGTTACGGTTTTTAATTTTTTTGTGATAAGTCAGTGCAAAAATTCGCTATAAAAATACAAAAAAGAGTTGCATTTAGACGGCTATGAGAATATAATATAAATAGGGAAAGAGTTTTTATCATAAGTTTCTTGCTTTTGTTTATAGTTGTTTTGAGGAATGTGAAACAGATAACTGCTTTATCTCATTTTTTTGCCATTATCAAAACTTTTGGCAAAAATATCCGGGTTATGCAGAACCTTTTGAAAACTGTAAATATAATGATATTGAGGGCGAACAGTTTTGAAAGAGAATGAAACGAAAATTCAGAAGCTTATGCCGATGATTTTGATTGCTTTTTGCGTAATCGTTGTGTTATGGGGCTGTCATTTTTATCTGGCTTCAGTTCAGAATAGTCTGGTGGAGCAGTCTATCGGCAATGTTATGACAGTTACACAGCAGCAGGAAGAGGCTTTTGACAGTTTTCTGTATAGGGATATGGTCAGAATGCATAGTTTTGCGAATTATTTCTCGCAGACCGAGTCTAATGATGTGGCGGAAATTCATGATAAATTAACTGCATTCAGTGATGTGGATTCTATTTATTCAATTATTAATTTGCAAAACGGTAATTTTTATAATAACAAAACTGATAAAACATATCGTATGACAGCTGACCAGCTTTGGGACTACCAGAGATTGTCCGGGCGAGGTGTGCGTAATTCCTATCAGGGCTTGTATACCGGTACAAATATGTTTGGTTATTATGAGCGTTTTGTTTTTGCGGACGGCGTGGAGGGACTTTTTCAAAAAAGTTATAACAATGCGCAGGTTTGCGATGAGTTTTCGCTTTCATTTTATGATGGTCAGGGTTTTTCATATGTTGTGACGAACACCGGCGAAATTCTAATGCGCTCTTTAAATAGTAATACTGAGTTTTATGGTGAAAGTAATTTTACTAACATTTTCGATATTGTGGATTTTTCGCATGATAGCGAAGAACATATTCAGGATTTTCGGCAGGCGTTGGCTAATAATGAGAGTGGTATATTCCAATTCCATGGCGAAAAGGATATCTTTATTTATAGTTTTGTGCCGGTTACAGAGGTACCTGATTGGTATTTAATTTCTATTGTGCCGAAATCAGCAATTATGGCGGAAACAGAACAGATAATTTTTAATTCTCAGGTTTTGTTTATTGTTTTGCTGGTTGCAATGGCTGTTATTTTAACAATCGTTTGGCTGGCTACGCGTGTACAGAAAAATCTTCAGGCTAAGAATAAGGAAATTGCTTATCAGGAGCAGATGTTTAACGTATTTTTTTCTTATTTGTCCAAAAATACGGATAATGTTTACCTTATTTTAAGCAAAGATAATGGTTATAAGGTTGAATTTATCAGTCCTAATATTGAACGGATTTTAGGTTGCACTATGGCTGATGTGCGTGAAGATTTGTCGATTTTGGGGCGTGCGGAATATTGTGATGGCCGCAAATTTGAATATGCAGATTTGGATAATCTGCAACCTAACCAAACGATAGATTCTCTGGAAACAATGCGTTTTAATAAAAAACAGGGCAAAGAAAAGTTTTTCCTGGAAATGGTTTCCTGTGTGGAGGTTCAAAACGAAAAGAAAATCATCGTTTATATTGCCAACAGAACGCGTGAACGGGAGGTTCAAAATACCTTACGCGCAGCTTTAGATGCAGCGCGTCTGGCCAGCAAGGCCAAGAGCAGCTTTTTGAGCAGCGTCAGCCATGATATACGTACGCCAATGAATGCGATTGTTGGTCTGGTGGCTTTGCTGCGTGATGAAGCGGACGACCCGGACAGAGTTTTGGAATATACGCAGCGGATTGATTCGGCCAGCAAGCATTTGCTTGGTTTGATTAACGATGTTTTGGATATGAATAAGATTGAAAGCGGCACAACGGCACTGAATATTTCAGAGTTGAATTTGGCTGATATTATTGATGAATTGAATACTATTATCCGGCCGCAGGCTAAAGCCAAAGACCAGGATTTCCAGATTTTTGCTTCATCTTTCACGCATGAGCGTTTATTGGGTGATAAGATGCGCATAA
Organism: Bacillota bacterium; assembly: GCA_021771915.1. Lineage (GTDB taxonomy): Bacteria > Bacillota > Dehalobacteriia > UBA4068 > UBA4997 > Avidehalobacter. The sequence continues at coordinate 210,424 of JAETNY010000006.1, read as the reverse complement.
ATCAGATTATGATTAATATTCTTTCTAATGCGGTGAAATATACGCCAAACGGCGGCCGGATTGTAATGAGCGTGCGCGAGTTGCCGCAGATTTTGAAAAGTTACAGCCGTATTCAAATTGAAGTTCAGGATAACGGTCAAGGTATGTCGCCGGAATATCTGGAGATTATGTTTGACCCATTTACACGTGAGCAGAACACTACAACTAATAAAATTCAGGGTACTGGTTTGGGTATGGCCATCACCAAAAGTCTGGTTGAGTTGATGGGCGGTTCAATTAATGTGGAAAGTGAGTTGGGTAAGGGTTCGGTCTTTACGGTGGAGTTGGAACTGCGCATTCAGGAGGAAAAAAAGGACGAACCGGAACAAAAATTCTGGGACAAAACCGGGCTGCATAAAATGTTGGTTGTTGATGATGACTCCGATATTTGCAGCAATGTGGTTAAGGCCATGTCAGAAACAGGCGTGGAAGTTGAATATGTAACTTCCGGCGAGGAGGCTTTGGAGAAGATTGCCAGCGCACCGAAGCATCAAAAGCCTTATGACTTGATTTTGCTGGATTGGTATATGCCGGATATGGACGGTATGGAAACGGCTCGGCGAATTCGTCAGGATAAAACCCATGAAATTCCGATTATGTTGCTGACTGCGTATGATTGGGAAGATATTGGGACGCAGGCGATGGATATTGGTATTGACCACTTTTTACAGAAGCCGTTCTTTGTTTCCAATTTTAAGGAAGCTGTGAGCAGGGTTATGGGCGTTAATAAATCTAAGAAAAAAGCGCCGGAAAGCGATGTTATTAAGGATAAGCATATTTTGATTGTTGAAGATATTGAAGTTAACCGTATGATTTTGGTTAAGATTATGACCAGCCGCGGCGCGACATGTGAGATTGCGGAAAATGGTCAGGAGGCAGTTGATACCTTTACCAAATCACATCAGGGTGATTTTGATATAATTTTGATGGACGTACAGATGCCAGTTATGGACGGTTATGAGGCAACGAGAGCGATTAGAGCCAGCCAGCACCCACAGGCCAAATCTATACCGATTGTGGCTATGACGGCCAATGCTTTTGCTGATGATGTACGCGCAGCGTTGGAGGCTGGTATGGACGCGCATGTGGCGAAACCGATTATTTTGGAAAATCTGGAAAATACTATGCGTGAAGTGTTTCAGTCAAAAAGTGATAATTCGGAGAATTAAAGCGGAAAAACAAGCTTAAAAACTTGAAAATGAAGGGAAGATTGTTTTATGGAACTTTTGGAAGAATTAGAAACGATGGGCGTTAATGTGCAGGAGGGGCTGGACCGGGTTATTGGTGATAAGGACTTATATGTGATGATGTTGGATATGTTTGTTGATGCCGTTAAGCAGAAACCGATTGAGTTGGCTGATTTTGATGCTGCTGATTATGATGGCTTAACCAAGCAGGTTCATACTCTGAAAGGTACAACCGGCAATCTTTCTATCACACCGCTTTTTGAAATGTATAATGAGATTTTGGGTATGTTGCGCGATGGAAATCCTGCGCCGGCCAAGGCTTTGATGACTAAACTTTTGCCGGTTCAGGAAAAAATTATTGATTGTATTGTAAGGCATAAATAATAAAGGAGTGGGCAGCTGCATGCCCGGCTTGAAATGCAGCAATGAGAGGGAGTTGATTATGGCTCAGAATAAAAAACGCTTGTTGATTGTTGATGATACAGAGATTGACCGAATTATTTTGAAAAGTATTCTCTGCACGGAATTTGAAATTGATGAAGCAGACAGCGGTAATGCGGCTTTTGAATATATAATGCAGCGGTATAACCAGCTGGACGCCATTTTGCTTGATATTTCCATGCCGCATATTGATGGTTTTGATGTTTTGCGGTTTATGAAAGAAAAGGGCGTTGATAATATTCCGGTTTTTCTGGTTACGGCTGACCCCACGCGTGATAATGTGGAAAAGGCTTTGCAGTTTAAAATTGCGGAATTTATTGGCAAACCGTTTGATAAAGATGATATTTTACGGCGTTTGCGTTCCCGTTTGGGAATTATTCCTACCTTTAATCTGGATAAAGAGGAATTGGCGGAAACCTTGAAATATATTGACGATTTGACAACGGTTTATAATAATTATCTGAAAAATTTCGGTAAGAATGACCAGCATTATAGAACCATGGTGGATTTGATGAAGATGCTTTTGGTCTATTATGCCAAGACGGTGCGAGGCCTGCGTTTAACAACTGAAAATGTTGATTTGATTAGCCGTGCTGCTTATTTTTGTGATATAGGCGAGATGTTTATTCCTGATAAAATGTCGCAGATTATGGCTGGCTATACGGATACGCAGGATATTCAACACACGCATACAATTTTGGGTGCTAATTTAATTCGCCTTAATCGTTCCAAAAACTGTTCATACTTTGTGGAACTTTGTGCTGGTATGTGTTTGCATCATCATGAGCGTTTTGATGGTCAGGGTTATCCCTATCATATCATGGGTTATAATAATTCCATTTATAACCAGATGTGTCGGCTTTGTGATGAGTTTGATAATATGCGTTCTAAATTTTATGGCAGTAATGCTAAACCGGTTAAATTTATTATTCGCCGGTTAACAAATAATGACCCAGGCATGGTAAGCCCGGAACTTTATGCTTTACTGAGTGATTGCGAACCACAAATTGTTGATTATTTTTTGCGTATGGATACCTAATCTTCATTTTTTGTTTTTTTGCTGTGCTAAACCGGGAGAGAAGGGGCAAATAAAATGTTTGATAAAGACCTTAATACTATGAATAATATAATTGATGATAATAAAATTTATAATGGTGAGAACAAAACTAAGACAATTTTAATTGTAGATGATGATGTGATTAACCGTAAAGTTTTGGGCAAAATTTTTTCGTCAGATTATGCCGTTGAGGAGGCCGAAAACGGTCGTGTTGCTTTGACTAAAATTCTTTGCAATAAAAATCGTTTTTGTGCCATTTTGCTTGATGTTATCATGCCGGAGATGGACGGTATTGAGGTCTTGAAGCGCCTGAAAGGCTGGGGTTTGCTGGATAAAATTCCGGTTTTCCTGATTACAGCTGAGAGAGTGGAGAGTGTGGAGAGAGAAGCCTATGAACTGGGCGTTATGGACGTTATCAGCAAGCCTGTGGTTCCTTATGTGGTTCTGCGCCGTCTGCATTCTGTGATTGAACTGTTTGAAGCGCGCAAATATTTGAACAGTGTGGTTTTATCGCAGAAGAATGCTTTGCTGGAGCAGGCTAACAAGATTATTCAGCTTAATCAGGGCATGATAGAGGCGCTGGCGACGGCTATTGAATTTCGTAATGAAGAATCTGGCGGTCATGTCCAGCGAATTTGTAAAATCACACGCTTTTTCCTGGAAAATACCGAATTTGGCTTTGGCATGAGTGAAGAAGTAATAAATAATATTGCTTTATCCGCGATTATGCATGACATTGGCAAGATTGCTATTCCGGACGCTATTTTGACCAAGCCGGGGCGTTTTACGCCGGAAGAATATGAGATTATGAAAACACATACTACGCAGGGTTCAGTTATTTTGGAACGTATACCGCAGTTTCGGGATAATGGTATTTATGAATATGCTTGTGATATTGCCAAGCATCATCATGAACGGTTTGACGGCAAGGGCTATCCGGACGGTTTGTCTGGTGAGGAAATATCGCCCTGGGCGCAGGTTGTGTCTTTGGCTGACGTTTATGATGCGTTGAACTGTAAGCGTGTTTATAAGGATGCTTTTACGCGTGATAAGGTTTTAGAAATGATTTGGACGGGGCAGTGTGGTGTGTTTAATCCGCATTTGCTGGATAGTTTCTTCCTGGTGGAAGACCAGCTTTATACAATGTATGAAAATATGTCAGAAATTCAATAAAAAACAATGCACTTTACAGGTTTTTTCCTGCAAGGTGCAATTTTTTTTGCTTGCCAACTGTATAATTAATGATTGGTTTTTTCTGCCAAAATAATAATAAAAGGGGCTGATTGCTATGTTATACATTTATTTAATTAATCAGAGGAACACGGAGGAATTGCTTATTTAATTAAAGAAAGGAAAAAAATTGTTAACAATCAGCAATCATTACAATAAGGCTGTTGTATACAGCGATAAAATTGATAAAGGGGCAGAGGGCTTATTGCGCGCTTTATGCGGCAGCCCTTTGGCCGAGGGCAGTCAGATACGGGTTATGCCTGATGTGCATGCCGGCAAGGGTTGTGCCGTGGGTACTACTATGACAGTTGGCGATTATGTGGCGCCGGGTTTGGTCGGCGCGGATATTGGCTGCGGCATGTTGGCTTTGCAGGTAGGTGGCCGCCGTTTGGAACTGCAAAAACTGGACAAATTAATTCTGAACAAAATACCGGCTGGTCGTCATATACGCCGGGAAATGCACCGTTGGACAGACCGCATTGATTTGGCGGCGTTAAAATGCGCCCGGTATATTCAGCAGGATAAGGCGCTGCGTGGTATCGGTACTTTGGGAGCAGGTAATCATTTCATTGAAGTTGATGTTGACGAGGCCGGCGCTTATTGGCTGATTATCCATTCTGGCAGCCGTCATCTGGGCGTTGAGGTGGCTAAACACTATCAGGAAGCGGCTTTCCGGCGATGTCCGGCCGGCACGCCCTATGAGTTGGCTTATACCGGCGGTGCTCTGCGGCGAGATTATCTGCATGATATGCAAATTGTGCAGGCGTATGCTTCTTTGAACCGTCAGGTTATCGCCAGTGAAATATTGCGTGGCATGAAGTTGGATATTTTTGATGAGTTTGATACAGTGCATAATTATATCGACCTGAAGCATTTAATTTTGCGTAAGGGCGCTTGTTCGGCACAGGCCGGCGAGCGCTTGCTGATACCGCTGAATATGCGTGACGGCTGTCTGCTGTGTCGGGGGCTGGGGAATGCCGAATGGAATTTTTCCGCGCCGCATGGCGCTGGCCGCTTGCTGAACCGTGCCGAGGCCCGGCATACATTTACTGTATCCCAGTATAAAAAGGCGATGGAGGGAATTTACAGCACTTCAATTAATAGCGCCACATTGGACGAAAGTCCCATGGCTTATAAGCCGATGGCGGAAATTATCAGCCAGATTGCGCCGACGGTGGAAATTATGGCGCGTTTAAAGCCTGTTTATAATTTTAAGGCCGGGGAGGTTTGAGCGATGCTTTATCAAATTAGTTCCGGTCAGGGGCCGGCCGAGTGTGAATTGGCGGTGTCGAAATTTCTGTCTTATTTGCAGCGTACCTATCAGGTTGAGGTGACGGATTGTTCCGCCGGTTATCATGCCGGCACTTATCGCTCGGTACGTTTGCGCTCTGACGTTGATTTGTCGTCTTATGTTGGCTCCATTCAATGGGTTTTTCGCAGTCCTTATCGGCCGGCGCACAAGCGCAAAAACTGGTTTGTAGATTTTAGCGTTTGTGCCGAAAGCGAGGGGTTGGACAATTTTGAGCCGGATAAGATTATTTTTACGGCGCTGCATTGCGGCGGCCATGGCGGCCAGAATGTTAATAAGGTGGCTACGGGTGTGCGTGCAGTTTATCCGCCCAGCGGTTTGGTAGTGGTCTGTACAGAGGAGCGCAGTCAGCATGCCAACCGGCAAAAGGCTGTGGTGCGTCTGCGTGAATTGACGGCACAGGCGGCACGTCAACAGCAGGCGGCCGCTAAAAATCAGAACTGGCGCTGTCATACTGACTTACAGCGTGGCAATGCGCAGCGTGTTTTTAGTGAAGCAACAACATTTAGTCGTTCACGTTAAAATGGCGGCAGCCGCTCACTTTGGCAGTGGGCGGCTGTTTGCTGTTTATTCCTGATTTTCGATAGCGGCGACAATACTGGTTTTGCTGACCGTGCGCAGGGGGATAAGGGTGGCCAGCAGACAGGCTAATACGGAAACAATGCTGGCTTGCAGTGTGCTGATGAGGGGAAAGGGCGTCAATTCCAGAACATTGCTGGTAGCGGCATTGATTAAAATGGTGCAGAGATAGCCGCTGATGGCGCCGATAGCCGCGGCCAGCAGGCCATAATAGGCTCCCTCCCAGAGAAAGGTTCGATAAAGGCTGGCAGTGCTCATGCCGATAGCACGCTGAATGCCAATTTCGTTAAGGCGCGTGTGAATGTTGGTGTAGACCGTGTTGATGATGTTCAGAATACCGATTAGGCCGATGAACAGGATTAAGCACCAGCCCAACATTTGTATTTTGGCAAAGCTGGCGGCCGCCTGTTGGTCTGTTTCTGCGTAGGAAAGCCAGGTGGTGCCGGGTACGCGTTGCGTCAGCGCCGTTAAGGCGGCGTCGAAAGTTGTGCGGTCGGCGTTGGGGTGCAGTGTGGGCTTAATTTCGTGTACAGTGTTTTCACCGGTCAGCTGGCTGTATACTTCCGGGCTGGTGATTACCTGTATACCGTTGGTAAAGCCGCTGTTGCCGACGCTAAGGTAGGTGTCGTAGCCGTCCAGCGTGGCTAAAACCGGGATTGATTGGTCGCCTATTCTGATATTGCTGCCGGCTTTAATCTCTGTTCGTGGAATTTCTTTTCCTTCCCAGACAAGCGGCAATGGGTTGCGGAGGAGGCAGGCCTGACCGGATTTAAATTGCGCCATTTCTTCCGCGGAGAAATGTTTGCTGAATAGCGCGTCCCAATAGGTATCATTCAGTCCCACCAGCTGAAATGTTTCGCCGGGTTGCAGGCCTAAATCCATATCAAGGCCGATAATTTGGGTGTTTTCATCTGTATTGTATAATTTTAACTGAATGGTTGCCACGGATGCTACTTCCGGCATTTCCGTCAAAGCGGCTATATCATCAGAAGAAAAGCCCGATGTTTCATTGATTATGGAGTAATCGCCCAGATGTTGGGTAACCTGGCCGGCTGTGTTCAGCAGTGAAAGACCGCTTTGCAGGGCAATAAAAACCGTGATGCTCATTATCAATGAAAGAATGGTTAGTGCGGTGCGCCCGGGACTGCGGCTTAAATTCAGCCGGGCATAATAGCGCTCAAAGCTGCGGATTTTGGGTGTATTATGCCGCCTCCGCTTGATTTTGATATGCTGACCAGCCATGGCAACGGTGGGCGGCACATTGGCGGCATAGTGGGCGGCTGGAATGGTGGCTATTAAGGCGAAAAACAGAGTGATGATGACGCTGGCCAGCAAAAAAATGTTCTGGCTGGCGCTGTTTTCTGCAATCAGCTGGTTTAATTCTGCCTGACTTTGCACCAGAAAAATTTCCGGCGAAAGCAGACCGGTGGCGGCCGTTAATATCCATTGACTGGAAAGCAGACCCAGCAGCAGGCCGAGCGGAATGCCAACGCTGCAAAGCAGCAGTACCTGCAATGTTGGCAGCATATACAGCTGAAATTTATTACCGCCGATAGCCCGAATAATGCCGTATTGTTTAATGCGCCGGGAAACGGCAATTTTCAGTATATTGTAAATAACCAGCCCGGCCGCCAGCAGCAGCAACAGACCCAGCAGAAGGCCGGCCGCCAGCATAAAGCCAAAACCACCGTCGTCTATGTTTGCCAGTTTCTCATAACTTTTGCTGGTTTGATATTTTATACCCAATGCATTCAGATAGGGAATATTATAAATGATATCCAGTTCCGGCACATTCAGTTCGGCGCTCAAGTCCTCTAATGTGCTTTGAAACTTCCTGTTGTCGGCTATTTTGAAATCAACATTATAATAAATATATTTTTCCGGCAGCAGTTCGGCTGCCGTTCCGGGCCCGGCCAGACCGGTAACGATACCGGCTGTATAGCCCAGATAATTGCTGGCAGTGATACCGACCAGGGTAAAATCGGCGGTATATTCCCAGGATTCCACCTCTACGCCGTGGCGCAGCGACTTGGACATGGGCAGGTTCAGCGTTTGCCCCAACTGCTGGCTTAATCCCATGCTTTGCAGTACGTCCTCCGGCAGGGCGATTTCACCGGGCGCTTGCGGCAGCCGCCCGGCTTTAAGCAGCGCCTGTTGGGGATAAACCGCGCTTACATCTTCCTGATATTCCAGCAGGGAAAGTCTTAGTGTGCGGTTTAATTGGCTGGAGCCCAGCTGAATGTAGGTGCCGACAAAGGAAAGGCGAGGGTCTTGCTGCATTATTTTAACTTCCTCACTGGTGCGCTGGACAAAGCTGGCGTGGCGGTTGCCGCCCAGCGTGATAGCCTGCTGCTGGCGCATGGCTGAAAGTATACCGGCTGATTGGGCAATTACGGCGGTCATCATGGTGGATAAAATAATGGCAATTAATATTAACAAAGCGGTTACTTTTTGGACGCGCAATTCCCGAAATGCCAGGCTCCAATAATTTTTCATGGGTTTATTCACTTTCAATCCTCCTTTTGTGGCGTCTGATTTTCCGTCAGTATTCCGTCGATAATTTGCAGGCGGCGCGTGGCTTGTTGGGCAATGCGGCTGTCATGCGTGATGATGACCAGCGTTTTGCCCAGCTGCTGGTGGATTTGGCGCAGCAGCGCCAGAACTTCGCTGCCGTTTTTGCTGTCCAGATTACCGGTCGGCTCATCGGCAAAAATAACCTCTGGCTGGGTGATAAGGGCGCGCGCAATGGCCACTCTTTGCTGCTGGCCGCCGGAAAGTTCATGCGGCAGGTGACTTAAACGCTCCCGAATATCCAGCAGACTGCACAGCTTTTGCAGATATGCGTTATCTGGCTGGCGTTTATCCAGCAGCAGTGGCATGCAGATATTTTCCAGCGCGGTCAGCGGCGGCAGCAGGTTAAATTGTTGAAAAATGAAGCCAATGCGCCGGCGGCGAAAAGCGGCCAGGTCTTTATCCGCAAAGCTGTAAATATCGGTGCCGTCATAGGTCAGCTGGCCGGAGGTTGGCCGGTCCAGCCCGGAAAGCAGGTGCAGCAGCGTACTTTTGCCACTGCCGGACGGCCCCATGATAGAGATAAAATCGCCGGATTTGATTTCCAGGCTGACGTTGTCCAGGGCGGTTACGCGGTTTGCACCGATGCCGTAAATTTTACAAATTTGGTGGGCAGAAATATGCATAATAAAAACTCTCCTTTTTTAGCTTGATTTTGCTTGATAAGGAGAGTTTAAATTATAAATCTCAAAAAATGCTCATTTCTGAAAAAATTTTAAATACAGCTATTGCCTGCGCGCCCGTTGACTGGTTTATGGCCTGATTTTGGTGATTTTGCAGGGTCAGCCAGCCGCCGTGCCGTTTGCACAGAGTTTGACAGATATACAAGCCCATACCCAGGTGCGGTGTGGTTTGGTCGGTATGACTGAAAGGTTGTGGGCCGTTTTTTAGCAATATTGGCGGATAGCCTGCGCCGTCGTCTGCCACTGTGAGAGATAAGAATTTATTTTCCAGTTTAAGGCTGATTTTCAGTTCATTTTGAGCGAAACGCGTTGCATTGCTGATTAGATTTTCCGCCACCGTTAAGAAAAGCGCTTTGTCCAGCTGTATTTCCGCAAAATTGGCGGTTGAAAATGATATTTTCAGGCCGGGAGCCAGCAAACGGGCGGTTTCTGATAATTCGGCATGCAGTTCTGAGGCTGTAACGCTGTTAATTTTAACCGGCATTTGCTCCAGCCGCTGGATACTGCTCATGGCTTCAACATATTGCTCCAGGCGTGTGGTATAGCTTTCCAGCCGATTTAGGGTTGTTTCGTCCGGAGGTTGGCGGCGCATTAATTTAACGGTACCTTTCAGTACGGTGAGTGGGTTGCGCAAATCATGTGCAAAAGCGGCGTTCAGGCGGCGGCGTTCCTCGGTCTGCCGCCAAAGCTGTTGATTGGTTTGCAGCAACTCGGCGCGCATGGTTTCAAAAGCGGCGCAGACCTGTCCCAGTTCGTCAGAAGCAATCTCGGGAATGACAAAATCCAAATCATGTTTTTGAATACGTTGGGTGCCGTCCAGTAAAACGGCGATAGGCGGTTGCAGTTTCCAGCGAAAAAACAGCGCGGAAGCGGCGCTTAAGCCCAGAATGGGGAAAATGATACAACCCAGTACAGGAATATTCCACAAAAATCTTAAAATCTGCTTTTCCTCTGGCGTGGGCTCGGGTATTCTGGTCATCGTGCCGTCCGTATTAAAGACTATGCCGCCAGAGGGGTATTGGGCGGCGAGAGTGTGGCAGACTTGCCAGAGCAGCGTCAGCAGCAGCAGGGAAATTAACAGACCGCAAAGGGTAAGCATAAAAAATGATTTTTTCAAGCTTAGATTTTTCAGCCAAGCCATTTATAGCCGCACCCCCAAACCGTTTCAATATAGCTGTGCATGGTGCAGGCCGCCAGCTTGGCGCGGATTTTGCGGATATGCTCCATAATTGTATCGCTGTTGCCGGCACCGTCGATACCCCAGACGGCTTCGTAAATATGCTCGCGGTCGAAAACCTGACCGGGGTGCAGTGAGAGCAGTGCAACAATTTCAAACTCCCGTTTGGAGAGCGGAACATTTTGCCCTTGCACAGTGACTTCCCGTGCGTTATAGTCAATCGTTAAATCGCCAAAAAAACGCACGGACGCTTTACCTTGCCGCCGTTGCTCCCGGCGCAGGTGCGCCTGCACGCGCGCAGCCAGTTCATCTAAATCAAATGGTTTTACGATGTAATCATCAGCGCCGGCGGCAAAGCCAACGATTTTATCGCTTTGTTCAATTCTGGCGGTTAAAAACAGGATTGGGCAGTTCAGGTGGTCGCGCAGCTGTCGGCAAACGCTTAAGCCGTCCAGCCCGGGCATGTTAATATCCAGCAGAATTAAATCCGGGTTGGCGGCGGCTTTTTGCAGTGCTTCGGCGCCGCTGCTGGCCGTCAGCACCTGATATTCGGCGGCAAAATAGCTTTGCAGCATCTCCACAATGCCCGGTTCATCATCGACAATTAAAATTTTGGGCGGCAAAGAGCAGACCTCCCTCTGATTTTATTTTAATAATATTATACTAGTATAATACAAAAATCTCAAGAAATTCTCAAGGTTAATGAATGGGCTTGACGCAAAAACGGCTTTGGGCTATAATTTAATTTGTATTTATGTATTGCATTTTGCTGGCAGATATGATAGAATACTATATACAAACAAATTGAAAGGAGTGGGAAGATGTTAAGCTTTTTCTGCAAATAATTTTTTTGGGTTGGCAGCAGCATTAAAATTTTTTGTGTTTCTGCGCCCATTTGCAGGGAAGTTAAGCATTTTTTACCACCCATTTTGATAATATGGCGCGGCGCCATGTTTTAATGCGCGTATTTTGTGCAGATTTAGGGCTGTGGGATTAACTTTCCTGCGGCTTTTATTTTTTTGTATTTTGCGCATAAACGGAGGTGCTGTGTATGTCGATGATTAAAGTGGATAAATTAACTTTTGCTTATCCCTCAAGTTATGATAATATTTTTGAGAACGTCAGTTTTCAGATTGATACTGATTGGCGGCTGGGTTTTGTTGGGCGTAATGGCCGAGGCAAAACCACCTTTTTGCAGCTATTGCTGGGTAAATATGAGTATAGCGGTCATATAAGCACGGCGGTAACTTTTGATTATTTTCCTTTTGATGTGCCGGATAAAAGTCTGCTTACGCTTGATATTTTGCAGGAACTTTGTTCGCAGGCGGCTGAATGGGAGATAATCCGGGAGTTATCGTATCTCAAGCTGGGCGCTGAGGTGCTTTGGCGGCCGTTTAATACGCTTTCTAACGGTGAGCAGACTAAAACACTGTTGGCGGCGTTATTTTTGAAGCCGGGCAAATTTTTGCTGCTGGACGAACCGACAAACCATTTGGACGCGCCGGCGCGCGAGTTGGTTTCTGCTTATCTGCGGCGGAAAAAGGGTTTTATTCTGGTTTCGCATGACCGGCGTTTTCTGGATAACTGCGTTGACCATATTCTGGCTGTTAATCGGGCGAATATAGAAGTGCAGAACAGTAATTTTTCCTGTTGGCTGGCCGAATTTGAGCAGCGCCAGCAAAGCGAGCAGGAGCGTCAGCAGCTGCTGCACCGAGATATTAAACGGCTGCGTCAGGCGGCCCGACGCACGGCGGAATGGTCGGATAAGGTGGAGGCCAGCAAGCAGGGTTCTTATGATAAGGGGTATGTTGGCCATAAATCAGCCAAGATGATGCAGCGCGCCAAGAATTTGGCGGCGCGTCAGCAGCAGGCGATTGAGGAGAAAACCGGTCTGCTGCAAAATCAGGAAAATGCCGAGCCGCTGAAGCTTTGGCCGCTACGTCATCATGCCGAGGTTTTGGCTGATTTTGCGGAGGTTAGCGTGGCTTATGCCGGTCTGGCTGGTTGTCAGCCGGTTTCTTTCAGCGTTAGGCAGGGGGAGCGCGTTATGTTGACCGGAGCTAACGGCAGTGGTAAAAGCAGTCTTTTGAAGCTGCTGCTGGGGGAGGAGCTGCCGCAGGCCGAAATAAAAGGCCAGTTGCGCATGGCGTCTGGCCTTATTATCTCTTATGTGCCGCAGGATACTTCTTTTCTGCGCGGTTCTTTGCGTGGCTTTGCTGCGGAGCAGGGTATTGATGAAACGCTGTTTCTGGCTATTCTGCGCAAGCTGGATTTTTCCCGGGTGCAGTTTGAAAAAGATTTGGCGGAACTTTCAGCTGGCCAGCAGAAAAAGGTTTTGCTGGCGAAAAGCCTTTGTGAGCAGGCGCATATTTACGTTTGGGACGAACCGTTGAATTATGTGGATATTTTTTCCCGTTTGCAGCTGGAACAGCTGATTGTTGACTTTGCGCCGACCATGTTGCTGGTGGAGCATGACCTGGCCTTTCAGGAAAAAGTGGCTACCAGGTTTGTGCATTTGGAGCGTTTGGATAGTTGATTAACTGCGGCGCAGGCTTTGGAAAAAATCCTGAAGAACGGTGCGACATTCATCTTCTAAAATACCGCCGATAACCCGGGGGCGGAAATTGCTCTGGCGATTTTCAGGCACATTGAACACGGAGCCGCAAGCGCCCCAGCGGCTATCGGGGCAGCCAAAAACCACCTGCCCAACCCGGCAAAGCACAATGGCGCCGGCGCACATGGGACAGGGTTCCATGGTGACAAAAAGGGTGGTATCCTCCAGCCAGCGGCGGTTTAATGAACGCTGGGCTTTTTGCAGAACCAGCATTTCAGCATGGGCCAGACAGTCGGCAGAGGCTTCTGTGGCGTTGGCTGAGGCGGCCACAACCTTATCCTGCCAAACCAGCAGCGCACCAACTGGAACCTCGCCGCGCGCGGCCGCCAGCGTGGCCAGAGTAAGTGCCTGTCGCATATATTTTTGGTAATTCATAGCAGCAAGCTCCTTGCTTACAGAAAACAGCCTCCAAGCTGTATTACCAGCTTGGAGGCCTCATTGGCTGGGGTACTAGGATTCGAACCTAGGAATGCTGGTGCCAGAAACCAGTGCCTTACCGCTTGGCCATACCCCATTATTATTATCGGAAAGTTGATAAATGGTGTGCTTGACAGGAATCGAACCTGCGACCTGTCGCTTAGGAGGCGACCGCTCTATCCAACTGAGCTACAAACACGCGTGTCCTAAATGCTTGTCTATTATACATTAAATATTATAAAAGGTCAAGACTTTTTGGCAAAATTTTTCAAAAAAATTATTGACAAAATTCTTCATTAAGCATTCAGGCCTTAACCACCCAGCGTAATATCCTGCTGTCGCCACCATTGCAGCGCGTTTTCCAGATGCTGCGGTTGCCAGTCTGGCCATAAATCATCAAGCACAAAAAAATCGGCATAAACAGCCTGCACGGGCAACAGGCCGGAAAGCCGCCGCCGTCCGCCCCAGCGCACAACTAAATCTATGCGCGATACGTCGGCGGAATGCAGGCCGGACATAACCTGTTTGCGGCCGTGTTTGGCCTGTAAGGTGGATAAATCCCAATCCCAGCCGTAATTAACCAGAAAGTTCAGCTTAATACCGCCTTGGCCAACTTTCTGACGCTGACAAAAGGGTTTTAGTTCCGGCGGAAAGCAGGGGGAGTCGGCATTACCCAGCACCAGAAGTTCCGCGCCTTCGGCCGCCAGCAGACGCACTGCCTGTACACAGGCCGCTTCAAAGGCCTGTACCTGCTGGCTGGGCCGTTTGCAGTTGTCTGTGGTAAAACCGTAAAAAGTAAGCTCATTAATGCCCTGCGCCTTGGCCTGGCGCAAAAGTTCTACGCCTGGTTGCAGGCCGTGCTTATAGCCCTGTTCTTTGCTCAAACCGTGCGCCTGCGCCCAGCGCCGGTTACCGTCTGGGATTACTGCAATGTGTTGGGGTGTTCGCATGCCATGCTCCTTTATGCCGTTTGTGGGGGTTGTTGTTGGCTTTTTATGCCTATTATGCCCGGCTTTGTGTCAAATATACTTATTTTTTTGGCGTGGTCTGGCACTAATATTGGTTTTGCTGCATATTTTGCCAGTATCAGCAGAAAAAAATGAACTAAAAATTAGAATAAGGAGTGTTGATAGTATGAAAAAAGGCAAAATTATACATATGTTTCCCGGCAGTAACACACCGCAGGGTTTTGTGGGCTTTATGAATGAAGATTTGGAAGGTTTGGAGCGCATTTTTATTTTGAAAGGCGGCCCCGGCTGCGGTAAAAGCACTTTAATGAATAAAATTGCTATCAACATGGCCGAACGCGGTTTTGATGTGGAGGTTTGGCTTTGCTCCAGCGCGCCGGAGTCTTTAGACGGCGTTTTTATTCCGGATTTGGCGGTGGCGGTGGTGGACGGCACAGCACCGCATGTTGTGGAGCCGCAGTATCCCGGCATAATTGAGGAAATTGTTAATCTTGGCGAGCATTGGAACCAGAGCCAGCTGCGTGAGCATAAACAGGAAATCCGGCAGCTGACGGCGGATATTCAAACCAGCTTCGCCCGGGCTTATAAAATACTGACGGAATATCAACAGCAGGAGGAGGCACGCGCTGTGCCGCCGCTGACGGAGGTTGAGCAGAAACAGCTTTGTCGTGGTCTGGCTGAGGAAATTTTTGGTCAGCAGAATTTACGCGTGCGCAAATTTTTTGCCGAGGCGATGACTCGCAACGGCCGCCAAAGCTATGCGCAGGAACTATCTGCTGCCTGTCGCCGACGTTATCTTTTGCAGGGCAGCCGGGAGAATGTTGGTCTGGTGCTGGCCGGGCTGGCGCAATCGGCGGCGGAGCATGGTCATAATCTGGATTTGTATTATAGCTGTCTGGCGCCGGATAAGCTGGAAATGCTGATTATTCCCGGACTTTCGGTGGCGCTGGTGGATAGCGACTGCCCGGATTTGGAGCCGCGTTATGCCGATATTTTGCTGCGTCTGGACGATGCTGATGCTGTTTATGATGAAGATGCGCAGGCGGCTGCGGATACTATGCTGACCACGGCGGCCGTGGAGTTGGAGCATGAGCATTGTCTGCATGATAACCTGGAAAGCTTTTATATCAGCGCGATGGATTTTGAAGCCCTGGACGCGGCTACTAAAGACGTGTTGGGGAAAATTTGGCAAATGGCGGCGGAGCGCGGTTAAAAATCATTGGGCTGAATTTAACTGGCAGGTATAATTTGCCGGTTGGGCGCATATACCTTGATTGAGTAATGGGAGGTAGGGGCTATGAAAAATCAGGTTGAAAATAATAAAGCTAAACAAAATCAGGCCGGTATGAACAAGGCTGAACAGCCGGCGGAAAACAAACCGAACCGTCTGGTGCTGCCGCTGGGGCAAACCATTTTTCTGCCGCAGACGGCAATGGGCGTTAGTTATATAGATAAGGTGCGCACCAGAGTTTATCTGGATAGCGTGCAGCGTCAGCCGGAGGCGGTTTTTCTGCGCGGCTTTTATGAGATTGATTTGGAATATCATGGGCTGGAGGGCAACCGTCTTTATAAGCACCGGGTTATGTTGCCGCTGCGCGTGGAATTGCCGGCGGATTGGCTGGCGCCTCTGGCCTATGAGCCGGAGGAGCTGCATGTGGTTATAACCAAGCCAATGCTGTGCATTTTATCGCCTTATGTGCTGGAATTTGGTTCCGGTTTGGTGGTGGAGTATGTTGGCGACCGTTTATATCGGGAGGAAAAGACGGAGGAGGTGCAGCCAAAGGATATGCAGCCATTGGAGATAACGGCCGAGGATATGCCGTCCCGGGAGATGCAGTCAGCAGAAATACAGGAGCGTCTGGAAAGCAAATTCGGCAGTCCTGCTCAACCCAAATCTGCTGAAGAATTATTGCCGAAAGCTGTGCGCAGTTCTGCTGAAGCAAAAGAGGAGCAACCGGCAGAAACGGTTGAGGCGGCAGTAAGGGAGGAAGCGGAGCCGGCGGAAAGAGCGGTTTCTGCGGCTAAAAGGGATTATCATTTGCCAGTCTGGTCTGGGCAAAAATCAGCTTCGGCAATCAGCGCGCCGGAGGATAAACCGCCAGTTAAGCAGGCCGCCGCGTCTGCTGGAGCCGAGGAAGTTGCTTTGCCGCAGGTTGAACAGAGCAAGCTTCGTACCATGCTGACGGTGGCGGCAATTTCTCGCTTGCAGGCTAAGGGTGAGGTTTTAACTGGGGTGAATAAAAATCAACCACAGGAGGTTATTTTGCTGGAGCCGAAAACAGAAGCGGTTGCAGGCAAGAGCGTTGCTTCAATGCCAATCAATGTGCAGGTGGCGGCGGAGCATGAGGAAACGCCGGCCGCGGCGGTTATGGCAGATGACAAAGTGGAAATGGAGGTTGAGCAGACAGTGGCAGAAGTAACGGAACCGGTGCTGAATGAGGATATGGCCGGGGTTATGGCTGATATAGAGGAAGAAGCCGCGGTTGAAACGTCTGCGGTGGTTGAAACGGCAGTTGAACCGGTGGCAGTTGAAGATACTGTGAATATAGAACCGGTGGCGGCTGAAAACGCTGATGAGCAGGATTTGGCGGTTACGGCGGAGGACTATGCTGAAGAATTGGCGGCGACGGTTGCGGCGGCGGCTGAAAAGACCGAGCAGGCCAAACAGTCTGAACAGACCGAACAGGCGGCGGACAGCACGATTAAGACGGTTAACGCGGACGGCGTGCGGTTACGTGTCGGTCTGCGTGACGCACAGAAAATCAGACCAGTGCCGCGTCCGGTTGACGAAACAAACCGAACCACACAGACTGCTGGTAATTATTGTCTGAAATATTATGTGGTTAAGCCCGGCGACGACCCGATGAGCATTGCGCTTAAGCATAATGTGCCTCTGGAGCGCCTGCGTGAAACTAATAAAGCGTTGTCCGGCGATTTAACTGTGGGTATGGTGCTGCGTATTCCCTGTTAAAGCTGGCGTAACAGAAAAAAGTAATGTATAATTTTGCCAAAATTGGCAACACCTATCTGTAAGCAATTAAATTACAGGTAGGTGTTGTTTTATGAATTGGCTGCTTTTGGGTCTGCCTTGTCTGGCCGGGCTGCTGATGGCGGTACAGGGTAGTATTAACGGGCAGGTTTCCAAGTATATCGGCGCGCTGGAGGGCAATTTTTTAATGCATCTGATTGGGCTGGCGGCAATTTTTGTACTGCTGTTTGTGGTGCGTATTGGCGACGGTGATTGGAGTCGGCTGCGCGAAATTCCCTGGTATGGTTATTGCAGCGGCCTGATTAATGTGGTGATTATTTATGGCGTAATGGTTTCTATTGCCCGGCTGGGCGCGGCGCCGGCCACTACGGCGATTATTGTCGGTCAGGTTACGACGGCGGCGCTGTTGGACTGGCTGGGGCTGTTTGGGCTGGAAAAAACGCAGTTTTCAATCTGGCAGGGCGCTGGCATTGTGCTGTTGGGTTTGGGGGCGCGCTTGCTGCTGGCTAAATAGCTTAAAATCAGTATATATGTAACAAACCGCCTTGCTGTTTTACAGTAAGACGGTTTGTTGTTATTTTAAGCGGAATTAAATTAGTTATTTAATCTGCTCTGTCTGCGCCGCACTGTTGATGGCCGCAGTTTGACCCTGGGCGATTGCCTGTTCAGCAAAAGCCACCATCTTACGAGTCATGTTGCCGCCAACGTAACCGTTCTGACGAGAAGTCAGCTGGCCCTTATCAATCTGCTCATAGTTGTTGATGCCCAACTCATTGGCAACCTCAGTTTTGAACTGGTTCAGAACTGCTTTGTTTTCCATTGTTGTCACCTCCTTGCTTACAGAAAGTTCAAGGCCGCCGCGCATTTTCTCTGTGCTTGCAAAAGCTTGTTTTTCAACCGACCGAAAAAACCTCCGGCGGCCGCCTTGCTTTTGTTATTTTCAAAAGCAATGTTAGTATTGTACCGTTTTTCTGATAATATCCCTAAATTTATTTGTCAATTTCTGGTGATACTGTTTTGAGTAAATTAACAGCCAATTTGCATATATTGCGCAAAATGCTGTTCATCGGCGGCCGGGTGCAGGGCGCGCGTGATGCCGGCCGCAATGATACGCGCTGCGAGCGGCACCAGCGCATCAGCTTCCTTGGGCGTTACCACCAGATTATCCGCAAACGGACGCAGCAGCGTTTCCACCAGTTCATCGGCCAGGCCGGGCGGCGGATTTTCTGTCGCCAGCCGCTGCATGCATAAATCGGCGCTTTCTCGGATAATCGTGGCGCCATGCACAACCGTGGGTATGCCGACGGCGATTACCGGCACGCCAAGATAAGCCTGATTGACAGCCTGCCGGCGGTTCTGCACCCCGGAGCCGGGGCGAATGCCGGTGTTGCATATCTGGATACTGCTCATGATGTTGCTGATACTGCGCGCGGCTAGCGCGTCTATCACAATCAGGCAGGCCGGTTTAATCTGACGCACCACGCCTTTTATCAGCAGAGCGGTTTCAATGCCAGTGTTACCAACCACGCCGGGGCTGATTGCGGCCACCGGGCGGATTTCCTCCACCCAGTCTTTTTGATAAAAATGCCGCGTTGGCTGAATATAAGAGATTGTTTTGGGGCCGATAGCGTCCGCAGTGGTTTGATAATTGCCAAGACCCACTACCAGCACGCCGGCCTCCGGCGGCATATCCGCCGGCATAACGCTTTGCAATGCCTCTGCCACGGCCTGACTGACCGGCAGCAGCTGACCGCTGCTGTTGTTGAGGTCATTTTTTAAATCGGGCACTTCAATCGTGATGTAGGTACCCTCTGCGCGTCCCATCAACTCTGCGCCTTGGGCGTCCAGAATTTCAATAATGTTAATCTGGCCACAGGCAAAGCTGCTTTCTGTGTGGCGCACGCCGGGAATTTCCTGATTGGCCTCGCCGCGCAGCAGCTGGTGTGCTTCTGCCGCCATATCCAGCGCTTGTGCTTGTTGCAGCAGCGTTGAATTAATTTGTTTATCTTTCATTATAATAGCCTCCAAAAATAAAAATTTTTACAATGCCATTTCAGGCAGGAAGAAGCTTATGCTTTAGCGAATAATAAAATAGCTTATTTTATATTATTTTTTATATTATTTATATTTTTATGCGCTTTTTTGATTACGCCTGAAAGGTGCGGAAAGGTGACGTTATTATGGAAATTCGTTGCGCTTTATGCGGTAAAAAAATGGAAATTAATAAGATGAATAAAGATTTTGAAGATATCCGAAGCGGCAAAAAGCCGGTTATTATTTGTCCCATGTGTCAGCGCGCAGCTGCTTATGAGGCCAAAAAGCAGCTGGAGCAGGTTTGATGCATAACGCTTAGGCTTAAAGCGCAAAATTCCGCCCACTGCTTTTTAATATTTGCAGGAGCGGAATTTTGTTTGTTTGGGAGAGGAAGATTATCTGCTTGAAAGATAATCTGGCTTTAGTTTATGCCAATCGACCGGTTTTATACTAATTTTTATGCTTTTATTAATTACAAATTTTTCTATTTTACAAATTGTATATTTTTGTGATATAATAAAAGTAATCGGAAAAAGAGGTGAGAACCGGTGAATACAAAAATGGCCGGCTGGCTGAAAAAAATTCTGGCAGCGTTATAAATTTTTGCTTTGGGGTCATTTTGTTTATGCTGCTTTTGATGATAGCTGGGGATTATGTTTTGCATTGGGCGGCGTTGATTGACTGGTTTGTCAGCAAGAAAAAAGATTAGATATATAATTAGGTAGATATTATGCGGATAATTGCAGGTGATAAGCGCGGACAGATTATCAAAGCGCCGGCCGGGCGCGGAACCAGACCCACAACAGATAGGGTGAGAGAGGCTATTTTCAGCACGCTGGCTCCGTTTTTGGAGGGAGCGTATGTTTTGGACACTTTTGCCGGCAGTGGAGCGCTGGGTTTGGAGGCGCTTTCCCGGGGCGCGAAGGGCGTAGTTTTTTGTGAACAGGCCCGGCCGGCGCAGCTGGTGATTAAGGAAAATCTGGCTCGGCTGGGGCTGGCGGCGCGTGCGCAGTTGCTTTGCGGCGCGGCGGAGCAGCAGCTTATTGGCGCAAATAAAGCTTTTGATATTGTTTTGTTAGACCCACCTTATAATCAGGGTCTGATTACGAAGATTGAACCTCTGCTGCTGCGTGAGGGCTTTTTGCAGAGCGGTGCTTTGGTGATGCTGGAAACAGCGGCCAGAGAACCGGAACTTTTGGCGGATACACGCTGGCGGCAGTTAAAAAACCGGGTATATGGTGATACGGCTGTATATTATTGGGAATTATAGGCTTATTTATTGGAATGATATTTGCTTAAAAGGGAGGCGCAAACAATGGATTTTACGGACAACGACGGCTTGGGTAATGCTGATATTGGCGTGTTGTTGCAGGATTTGGAAACTTATATTGAAAAGTGTTCTCGGGTGCCGCTGACCGGTAAAATTATGGCAGAGGGTGATTTTATTCTGGAAACTATCGATAAAATTAATGCTATTTTACCGGAGGAAATGAAGCAGGCCAAGCAGGTTTTGGAGCAAAGCGACAAAATTTTGGAGAGTATTGAAGCGCAGGGCAAAAAGATGTTGGACGACGCCCGGGCGCAGGCAGAAAAAATTGTGCAGGAAACTGAAATTGTGCAGATGGCACAGCAGGAAGCCGAAAAAATTATCAGCGAGGCCAAGGATTATTGCGAAAGCATGGTTAATAAGGCTAATGAGCAGTCTGACCAGATTATTAGTGACGCTGAAGCTTACATAAACAGTTTGCTGGCGCATTTGGAGGGCAATCTGGATAAGGTTGTGGAGGCGGTGAAAACCACGCGCGACAGTTTTGAGATTAGTCGGAAAGGTTAGTGAACGCTTAACTATTGCCAAGGCCAAAGGCTGCCGGCAAAGTTTATTGTGAACTAATCCAGTCAGCATAGCTGGCTGGAAACCTTTGAAAGTATTTAACGATGTTTATGAACAATTACAAATGAGCAGGACAGCAGCGCCAGCAGGCAGATTAAACTGCCCAGCAGCCAGGCGGCCAGAGTCTGCCAGACGTTAAATGTCTGAGCCAGACCCAGCAGGTGCATAATACCGAACAGGCCGTTCGTTTCTGGCAGGGTGCTGCTGCCAATATTAATAAGACCGAATTTTTGACAGCCTAATAACAGCGCTGGCGCGGCCAGACAATGCAGCAGGCGGCAGGGCAGATAATATTTCAGGGTTAAATCAGTTTCATTCAGCACCCCGGCAATTTGAGTGTGAATGGAAAGGCCGCTCCAGCCCAGAATTATGGCGGCGCATAAAAGTTTGGCCTGCAAGGGGGCGGCGCTGGCGGCCAGCGTGTCAATGCCCAGCGTCATTTCAAAAAAGCCCTCGCTTAAGGCCGGCAGTACGGAATTGGGCAGGCCAAAAAGCTGGCAGATGGGCTGCAACAGTATTTGCAGCAGGCTTAATAGACCGGTTTGTCGCAGCGTGAGCAGCAGCAGACTGAAAATAAGCATAAAAGCGCCAATCATGCCGATGTTTATAAGCGCTTTAAATGAACTTTCCTTGAGCATTTGGCTTAAGGGCTGCACTTTGGTTTGGCGGCCGAAAGCTGCTTGCCAGCCGGAGGCTATTAACTGCCGAACGGATTGTGTCGGAGGTTGGGGCGAATTTCTTTTTGGCGCGAAAAAGCGCAGCAGCAGGCCCAAAAGCAGGTTCAGCGGATAATGTGCCAGCGCAAGCCAGATACCCAGCGCCGGCTGCTGCAAAGCGGCGGTGACGGTTATCATGACATAAAGAGGGCCGGCGTTGTTGCAGAAAGCTGTCAGGCGTTCACCCTCATTGCGGCTGATTAGCTGCTGGCTGCGTAGTTGCCCGGCGATAGCGCCGCCGGTGGGCGAGCCGGCAAAAAAGCCGAGGATAATGCCCAGCGCGGCCGCTCCCGGCAGACGAAACAACGGCTGCATAATCGGCTCCAGCCAGATACTTAAGGCGCGGATAAAACCGCAGCGGCTTAAAAATTCGGTTAAGATGAAAAAGGGCAGCAGGGCCGGGAGTACGTTGCGCCACCAGCTGCCGAGGGCATTTTGCGCGGCCAGCAGGGCGGCCTGCGGCTGTTGTAGCATTGTCCAGAAAATAGTCAGGGAGATGAGTATTCTAAATAGGTTCAGCATTTTTTAATATGGCCGCGCTGTTTGCAGCGGCAGATTTTTGTTATTTAACAAGTTATGGCTGCATTGGCGGTAATATGCCTCCTAAAGCGGCAATAGGATTGAAAAAATGTTGTTTCGCTTAAGGGGGGACGCAAAATGTTGATTTTGGTATTAAATTCTGGTAGTTCTTCGTTAAAATATCAGCTGTTCAACACGAATTCTGAGAGGGCTTTGGCCAAAGGCGTGGCGGATAAGATTGGACTGTCAGATTCTTATATTGAGCATACTGTTTATCTGGAAATGGAAACCAGTTTGGGTATTGAACACCGCAAAAAGAAGGATACTATTGAATGTGAACTGAAAAATTCCAGGGACGCCCTGGCGATGGTGATTAAACTGCTGACTCATTCTGATTTGGGTGTTGTTCATGATTTGAGTGAGATAAGCGCGGTTGGGCATCGTATTGTACATGGCGGTGATTTGTTTAGTGAGGCGGTGGAACTGACGCCGGAGAATTTGCAGCTTCTGGTTAAGCTTAATGAACTGGCGCCGCTGCATAATCCGCCGGCGCTGCTTGGCGTGCAGGCCTGTCTGGACGAGATGCCCGGCGTGCCGAATGTGGGCGTTTTTGACACGGCATTTCATCAAACCATGCCGCCGGAGGCTTATATGTATCCTATCAGCTATGATATGTATGAGAAATACAATATTCGGCGTTATGGTTTTCATGGCACCTCCCATGCTTATGTTTGTGACCAGATTATTGGCCTTTTGAATAAGCCGCAGGAGGAAACCAGAATTATCACCTGCCATATTGGTAATGGCAGCAGTCTGGCGGCAATTAAGGGTGGCCGGGTTTTGGATACCACCATGGGTTTCACGCCGTTGGAGGGTTTGATGATGGGTACGCGCTGTGGTACGATTGATTCCTCGATTGCGGCCTTTTTGATGGAGCAGGAGGGCTGGACGCCGGCGCGCTTAAGCGAGTATCTGAACAAGGAGTGCGGTCTTTTAGGTATTTCTGGCATCAGCAGCGATATGCGTGATATCCGTAAGGCGCTTGGTAATGGCCATAAGCGTTCCAAGTTGGCGGTAGACATGCTGTATCATCAGCTGGTTAAGCTGATTGGCGGCTATGTGGTATTAATGGGTGGTGTGGACGCGATTGTGTTTACGGCCGGTATGGGTGAAAATGATGCGCAGATGCGTAAAGACGTTTGTCAGCGTCTGAGTTATATCGGTGTGGAGTTGGATTTGGAAATTAACAGTTCCGAGCAGGATTTTAAGCTGATTTCTGCACCGGAGTCCCGGGTTAAGGTTTATGTGGTGCCGACTAACGAAGAACTGATGATTGCGCGTGATACGCGCGAGGTTGTTTTGAAGCATAATTTGTTAAAATAAAGTTGCAATAAAATAGTAGAAAATATAGAGGTGTTGCAGATGACAGAGCAGCAGGATTATTGCCTGCGTGGGGTGAGCGAGGACGGCAGCGTTAAGCTTTGGCTGGCGCAGACTACTAATTTGTGCGAGGAGGGGCGCCGGCGGCATGACGCCTGGAGTGTGGCGGCGGCCGCTTTGGGGCGTCTTTTGACGGCCGGCGTGTTTTTTGGCCTGAACCTGAAAGGCGAGGGCGACAGCGTGACCCTGCGTGTGAACGGCGACGGCCCGTTGGGCAGTCTGGCGGTGGTGGCCGAACCGGACGGTGCGGTGCGTGGTTTTGTAGCTAATCCGCAGGTAGATATTGCCCGGCGGTCGGACAGCAAGCTTGATGTGGGCGGCGCTGTGGGGCGCGGCACATTAACCGTAATTAAGGATATGGGCTTTGGCGAGCCATACACGGGTACGGTGGATTTGGTGAGTGGTGAAATTGGCGATGACGTCACCCAATATTATTTGGAGTCAGAGCAAACGCCGGCTGCTGTTGGGCTGGGCGTGCGGATTGCACCGGGCGGTGCGGTTGACGCGGCCGGTGGTTTTCTGTTGCAGGTTTTGCCGCATGCCGACGAAAAGGTGATTAAACAGCTGGAGTTTAATATCAGCAATTTGCTGCCGATTAGTCAGATGGTGGCAAATGGTCTGACGCTGACGGAAATGGCTGATGAGGTTATGTTGGGCGTGCCGTGGCGCGAGTTGGCGCGCGCGCCTTTGGCTTATCGCTGCTCATGTAGCCAGGAACGTCTGCGTGGTGCGCTTTTAAGCCTGGGCTATAAGCAGCTGAAAGAACTTTGGCAGGAAAAGGAGCAGGCCGGTGAGCAGACGGAGTTGGTTTGCCGGTTCTGTGGTGAGAAATATTATTTTACGCCGTCTGAATTGAAAGAGATGGTGGAAGAGTTGGATAAGGAGCGTTTTAAGCGTTTTGCGGCCAGCCTGCAAAATCAGATTGTGAGCGCTGTGGAGCAGACGCAAGAGGATAAGAATTGAAAAAATTTCAAAAAAAGCTTGCCAAACGATTGGCGATGTG
Organism: Bacillota bacterium; assembly: GCA_021771915.1. GTDB lineage: Bacteria > Bacillota > Dehalobacteriia > UBA4068 > UBA4997 > Avidehalobacter. The sequence goes on along the minus strand of JAETNY010000006.1, from coordinate 185,560 downwards.
TTAAAATAGTTAAGTATTTTAGGCCAACATTCAGGCTGATTTAATATGAATGAACGGACGGTCCGCTGCCGCGGCTTTATTCGATTGAGGCCGCCGGGTATGAACGCTCCGAGATGTTAAGGAGGAAACAGACCATGAACGTAATCGAAGAATTGGAAAAAGAACAGTTGCGTGATGATATTCCGGAGTTTAAACCTGGTGATACTGTTCGCCTTTCCGTACGCGTTGTTGAGGGCGGCAAGGAGAGAATTCAGCAGTATGAGGGCGTGGTAATTAAACGCCAGAACAGTGGTATTCGGGAAACATTTACCGTGCGCCGTGTAAGCTATGGCGTTGGCGTGGAGAGAACTTTCCCTGTGCATTCCCCCAGACTGGCTAAAATTCAGGTTATGCGTCGCGGCAAAGTGCGTCGGGCGAAGCTTTATTATCTGCGTAACCTCACCGGTAAGGCTGCACGTATTAAGGATATCCGCTAGGCCGGAGTTTTTAGTCTGTAAAATTAACAAATGCCGCCGTTCCCGTGGAAAACGGCGGCATTTATTTCTTTGAACCGATTTGTTAGGATTGGAAAAAAAAGCTTGTGCAATCTGATTTTATGTGGTATAATATAAGCGAAAAATTATAGCCTACATTTCGGCAGAAAGTTGATAAAAAGGCAGGAGGTAATATTAGTGATTTCCAGTAATGATTTTAGAAATGGTGTTTCCATTGATTTAGATGGCGATGCCTTTATTGTGGTTGATTTTCAGCACGTTAAGCCCGGAAAAGGCTCGGCTTTTGTGCGTACCAAGCTGAAAAATGTGCGCACTGGCGGCGTGGTGGAGCGTACCTTTGCTGCTGGCGAGAAAGTGCCGAAGGCTCATTTGGAGCGCAAACAGATGCAATATCTGTATAATGATGGCGATTATGTATTTATGGATAATCAGAGTTATGAGCAGATGTCTTTGACTGCTGACCAGATTGGTCCCAAACTGAAATATTTGAAAGAGAACATGGATTTGTATATTCTGTTCTTTAAGGGCGATATTTTAGGCGTGGATTTCCCACCCCAGGTTGAACTGACTGTGGTTCAGACTGACCCTGGTATTCCTGGCGCAACTGCCACCGGCGGCACCAAACCGGCGGTTACGGATACTGGCGCTACGGTTAAAGTTCCGATTTTCATTAATGAGGGCGATGTTATTCGCGTTAACACCGAAACCAACGAATATATTGAGCGTGTTTAATTAAAAATTCGTTTCAATATTGGTTTATTTGATATTTTTTAATATTTTACCGATAAAATATCGGTAGATTTAGCATATTATATGAATGTGTGGGTATATTCATATAAATGTTTTAATTCAGCGTTCTATACCGAAAATTTGCAAAAGGGAGGTTTGCGCTTATGAGTGAACTGAAAGAAAAAGTTGTATTTTTGCAGGGCTTGGCTCAGGGAATGGAGGTTGACGAAACCACCAAAGAGGGTAAGCTGCTGAAATCCATATTGGATATTCTGGCCGATATGGCTGATGAAATGGCCGATATGTCTGCTGATTTGGACGAAATCTATGATTACGTTGATGAATTGGACGAGGATTTGGCTGAGATTGAGGAAGAAGTTTACGGCGATGAAGATGATGATTGCTGTTGTCATCACCATCATCATGACGATGATGAATGCGATTGTGATGATGACGATTGCTGTTGTGAGGACGAGGAGGACTATGTGGAAGTTACCTGTCCGAACTGCCATGAAACCGTTTGCTTCAGTTCCGATATTTTAGAGGCTGACGAACCGATTGAGGTTGTTTGCCCGGTTTGTGATGCTGCTGTGTTCTCTAATGATGCTGAATATGTTGAAGTTGAGGACGAAACAAAGCAGAGCGAGGACGAAGATAAATAATTATAAGAGATAAAAAAACCCCTCTGAGCAACAAAGCTTGGAGGGGTTTTTTTGTGAGCAGTTAGCGATTGCAAGGCCACTTTATGGCTGTACATCATAGGAAAGCAGCCAGAGCGGTGAGCCGGCAGACCTGCTGTATGAAAGTTCATCAAGGATTAGCTGTAAATCCCAGGGGATTAGGCTGCGCTCCAGGCTGGCCGGGTCAGATACCAGAATTTTGCCGTCATTGGTAACGCCGCGCAGTACGATGAAATGACCGCTGGAGGTGAAGTGGCCTTTGCGCATTAAAGCTATGGCCAGTTTGTTGCTGCTTAACTGGGCTTTAAAATCATCATGATTTAATTCGGCCGGCGGCAGAGAGGTGCAGGTCAGGCTATAAGCGTCGGCTACGCCGTTGACAATAGAAAGATAAGAACCCTGGCGGTTGGCCCAATAACCACTGTCAGTACAGAATTGAGCCATTTCAATGGGGTTGACATTTTCCGGACGCAGGGTTGAAACCACCATTGCCAAAGCAGTGGGGCCGCAGCCATAGCCGGCTATGGGGTCAGTACCATAGTTTTGGCTTGCCCAGGGTTCTGATTTCTGATTATAATAAATCATTTCTGGCTCGCTGCCGGTTAAGTAAAGGTGGCCGTCCTTTTCAATCAGGCTGGTAATATCCGGATTGCCGGCCAGGGGCGCCGGCGGCAGAGGTTCATCGTCCTGCGGTAGCTGGGCTTCCTCCACGGCGGCAGCTATGGCGGCCGTTTGTTGGGTTATGTTTTCGGCTGTGGTGGTTATGTTTTGGACAATAGTTTGATTGAGTTGCAGCAGATTTTCCCTTTTATCGACCACAAATTGTTTGACGGGTTCAGTTATTGTTTGATAAACTTCTGGCGCGGCAATGCGGCAGACGATGAGTTCTGTGCCACCGATGCAGATTATAGCCAGCAGCAGCACAGCGAGAATAATGTGAAAGGTTTTGTGCTCTGATTGGCGCATAATTTTTTCCTTTTTTTAATATATAGTTGTGATTTTGCAGTAAAATCAATTTGCAATTTATAAAATGGATTGCACTTTGTTTATTTCTATGATATAATAAAAAAATCAAAATGGCAAACTGAAAATATAGTTTATTATATTATAGCATTAATGTCGGCAAGTGTCCAGTAGCAAAATTGAAGGGTGGACGAGATAATGCCCGATTTGCGGCTTGAAGGGGCAACAAAATATTATAAGGTGGAAAAGAAAAAACTGCTGGCTGTGGAAGATATCAATTTGACGATTGAACAGGGCGAGTTTGTTTTTTTAATTGGCAGCAGTGGGGCCGGCAAAACCACGGTTTTGCGTATGCTGGGCGGTGATTTGAAGCCGGACGCCGGCTCGGCCTATCTTGGTGAAACCAATATGAACCATTTTTTTGGGCCTCTGCAATTTCGGTTGCGGCGCAGCTTTGGTTATGTTTGGCAGGAACCTCAGCTGCTGCGCAAGCGTACCATATATGAAAATTTGTTTATGGCGCTGGCGGCACGTTCAATCGGACGGCGCGTCAAGTGGGATAAGGCTGTGGGCAAGGCTTTGGCGCTGGTTGGTATGCAGGGCGTGGAGCATTGCTTTCCGGCAGACCTTTCTCTGGGCGAGGTGCGGCTGGTGGAATTGGCGCGCGCTTTGGTTAATAGCCCTCCGATTTTGATTTTAGATGAATTGACGGCAAATTTAGATGATGATAATATCTGGGATATTATGTATCTTTTGAATGAGTTGAATAACCGTGGTATTACAATTATTATGGCTACACATGCCAGTCAGTATGTTAATATTATGCGGCGGCGTGTGGTGATGTTGACTGATGGGCATATCACCAGCGATGTGCGCAATGGTCGTTATGGTGAAAAGGAGCCCAAGCCGGAAAATATTTTTGCTGACGCCTGGGCCAAAAATCAGAAAAATAGACGCAGAAGGTGGGAGCGGAAATGAAAAAGAAAGATAATAAAGCAAAACAGGAGGCTAAGGCCAAGAAGCAGGAGGCCAAAGCTAAAAAACAGGAAGCTAAAGCCAAAAAGCAGGCTGAAAAAAAAGAAGCCAAAGCCAAAAAGCAGGCCGCCAAAAAAGAGGCTAAGGCCAAGAAACAAAAGGAACAGCAGGCAGCTAAAGCAAAAAAACAGGAGGCTAAGGCTAAAAAGCAGGCGGCCAAAAAGGGCAAGGACGATGGCGCTAATGAAGGCGGCAAGAGAAGACTTAATATGAAAGTGGTTATACCGCTGGTTATTTTGTTGGCTGCCGGTGGGGCCGGCGCTTTCTTTTTCCTGAAAGGCGGCGAGGAATTGCAGCCGCCAACGGCTTATGTGATTGCTGAGGAAAGTACTATCGTTTTGGACGGTTTTCTGGAGGAGGGCGGCAAAATTAAAGCTATAACCCTGCAACAGCCGGAAGGCGAGGCCGAGGAAGAAGAAGCGGAAAAGGAAGATGAGAAGCAGGAGGAGAAAGCGGAGAATTCGGAAAATGCTGAACCGCAGCCGGTGCCTGTTGATACAATAGCGCTTTATGATTATATTGGTGTGACTCCGGCGGCTCTGGAGCAATATCTTGACGCACTTTTGGCGGAAGACCAGGGTTTTGTTATGGTGGACGAAAATTATAACGAAATTGAGCAGCGGCCGGTTTTTGCTGAAGCGGCGGAAGACGCAGCGGCGGACGATAAAGATGCTGAAGATGACAAAGATGATAAAAAGGACGACAAGGAAGATAAAGAGGCGGAATCTGCCATGGCGGCCGGAACAATTTTGCTGGCGCGCGAGGCCAGCGTTGAAGGGCGGCTTTTCCAGGTTCGTTTAACCTGGACGGCAGAGGGCGAATGTAATGTTGAGGTTAGTTGTCCGGAGGCCGCTTTCCCGGAAGAACCGATGATGAACAGCACCGGCGCGCTGGATTACATAAAGGGTCAGCGCCCGTCTGATTTGGGTTTGCCGGGTGATTCTATGGCGCAGTATAACATCTATAATCAGGAGGGTAGTGTTGTGTTGGACGGCCGGATTTATCGCAAGTTTATCGTTTATGAGTTGGACGAAGTAACGCATACTAACGCTTATGTGGGTGAATTTTTGATGAGCGGCGATGGGCGTACTGTTTATAAGCGTGACGAAAATGGCGAGTTGCAACGCGTGAAATAGGTGAATAACTTATGTTTAGGTTGGCTGGAATATGCGCTGCTGGCATTGGAACGGCATGATTAACAGGCTGAAAAAACTTGATAAGCGTTTTGGTTTGGCCTTGCCGCTGCTGCTTTTGCTGTTTTATGGGGTATGGGCGCAGTACTCGGCTTATCAAGCCGGAATTCTGCCGGCGGCCGCACCGTCTGTGGCAGTGGCCGTGGCTGGGTTTGACGCGGTAAAGCCGGAGAACAGCGTGGTTGTGGCAGTGAGCGGCGCGGTTAAGAACCGGGGTTATTATGCTTTGCCGGCGGATATGGAATTGCGTGATTTTCTGGATTTTATCGGTTTGCAGGCGGAGAGTGACGTTTCGGCCTGGGATTTGGCGCATCAGCCGCAGCATGGCGACCAATATTATGTGGCGAATGGTCTGGAAACAGAGCCGCCGGATTGGTTGCTTAATGAAACATATCCGGAGCCGGCGGCAACAAAGCCAACGGAGCGTTTGAACATCAACACGGCAACGCTGGAGGAGTTGCAGCAGCTGCCGGGAATTGGTCCAAGCCGGGCGCAGGCTATCATAAATTATCGGGTCGAGCATAACGGTTTTCGTTATGTGGAGGAGTTGCTGGGCGTTAAGGGCATTGGCGAAAAAATTTATGAGCAGCTGCAAGACAGGATTAAGGTTTAATTGATTTGATGAAGCAGAGATATAAATGGGCGGCAATAGCTTTGCTGGCGGTTGCCTTGTTGGTTTTGTTGCTGCCGGGGCGGCGAATTGAGCCGGAGGGGCTGACGCTAATCTCTTTTGATGTTGGTCAGGGTGACGCTATTTTGCTGACGGCGGACGGTTTTAACGTATTGGTTGACGCTGGTGGGCGGCCGACTGACGCCGTGGGCGCGGCGGAATATGTGGTTATTCCGTATTTGAAAACGCAGGGAATTGCCCGACTGGATATGGTTTTTAATACGCACCCGGATATTGACCATATTGGTGGGCTTTTTGCAGTTTTAGATGAAATTTCAGTGAAAAGGCTGGCTGTTTTTTCTGGTTATCCGGGGAATGAGCGGCAGGCGCAGCTTTTGCAGTTGGCGGCGGCGAAAAAGGTTGAAATTCTGTCGGTGGCGGCTGGTGATGTTTTTCATTTTTCGGAAAACTTTTCGGTTAGAGTGCTGTCGCCGCCTGCTGGGGCTGAATTTGGCGCAGATATGGTGAATAATGGTTCTCTGGTGCTGCAAGTTAGTTATCAGGATTTTGGCGTGCTGCTGACGGGCGATTTGGTGGGCGAGCAGTTACAGTCGGCGGTGGCGGATTTGGATTGCAGTGATATTGAGGTTTTGCAGCTGCCGCATCATGGTAGTCGGTATAGCTATGCGGAGGATTGGTATGCCAATTTTGCGCCGCAGGCGGTTTTGATTTCGGTGGGCCGGGATAACAGCTTTGGCCAGCCGGGCGCGGAGGTTGTGGAATACTGGCAGCGGCTGGGGGTTCCGGTTTGGCGCACAGACCTGCATGGCTCCTGCCGCATAACTTATCAGAATGGTCAGGTTAGTTATGAGAGTGTTATTTCGGCGGAATTGCCAGATGATTGAGGTTGTCGGATTTGAGCTGATTTTACAATAATTTGTCGGGGTAATGGCGGAAAGCAGTGCAGGTTTTATAAAGATATTTGCGGAAAATAATAAGTATAATGCTTTTTGGAGGGAGGGTTGTGCTTGAGATGGTAAATTTCTTAAATCAGCAGCAGGCTGGGGATATTCCGCAAAATTCGGCTGAAGTTTGGGATAATATTTTAAATATGGAGGGTTCTGATATTACCCATATGGCCTTGCAGATTTTGGCAGCAACGCAGCAGCGTATTTTACTTTTGGATAAGCAAAGCAGAGTTTTGGCTGTTACAGAAGATTGTTTGCAGCAAGTTTTACATAGGGAGCGCGCGGCAGTTTTAATGCAGTTTTTGCCGGTGGCGCTGGGCTTTGCGGAACAGGGCGGTTGTGTGGAGCATCTGGCCGAGGTTTTGGCGGTTCAGGAGGCTTTGGAGGGTTTTGGTTCCTGGTCTGGTCAACTTCATTTGCCGAATAACAGTTTGCCCTGGCAGGTTAAAGTGGCGCCGCTGCTGGGCAAAGACGGCAGCTGGCTGGCGGCAGTTTTGGTGTTTTTGGAGCGTCAGCGCGATGCGGCCGCTTTGGAGGAAGATTTGCGCCGGCGTAATCAGGCGGCGCGCTATCAGGACGCAATCCATATGGTGAAAAACCGTTTGCAGAATATTGGCGGCATGTTGCAGGTTCTGGACAAAAAATGTGAAGTTAACAATATTCATCTGGAAACGCTGGATTTGTTGCGGCAGGAGCATGCAGAAGCCGTTAAATTGCTGGCAGATTTCGTGCAGGAGGGTAATTTGCAGGCCAATGTTGGTAGCTACGATTTAAATCAGCTGGTTTTGGACGTGGTGAGTATGCAGAAATCACATTTTGTGGTTAAGCGGATTGATTTGGAAACCGCTCTGGCGGAGGATTTGCCAAAAGTCTGGCTGGACAGGCAAAGAATTAAGCAGGTTATAATTAGTTGTATGGATAACAGCTTTGAGGCGATTTTGGCCAAGGGGCAGCCCGGCGGCCGGGTTTTGCTGACCACACAGCTTGACAAAGCCCGAGGCATGGTGCGGCTGTTGGTGGAGGATAACGGCGTTGGCTTATCGGCGGAGCAGCAGGCCAATTTCTTCAAGCCTTATTACACAACCAAACCGCAGGGCAACGGCATTGGCACCAGTATCAGCGAGTCTATTGTGCGGCTGCACGGCGGCAGAATGTCGGTTTGCGGCCAGCCGGGAGAAGGCTGTTGCGTTGTTATTGAACTGCCCTTGCGCGGAGGGCAGCTATTTAACAGGGAGGATTTGTATTCTGAAATTGCGGAAATGTTTTAACAGATAAATATAACTGTAATTTTTGGTAATTTTAACAACTTTTTCTGGTAAATTTAAAAGTGATAGCGTCTGATTACTTTGAAAGCAGTCAGGCACTATCACTTTTTTTATATTGATAGTAAAAGTGTTTTTAATAAATTTTGCTGATTTTGGCCGAATATGCTTGATTTTTATATCTCAAAATGTCTGAAAAAGAAATAAGCGCTATCACATTGTATAATTTGTGATAGCAAAATTTTGTTGATATAAGCAAAAAAATTTTGAGTCAGCCCAGAAAAAAAAACATAAAATATCTTGAAATCGTTAAAGAAATATGTTAAACTAAAAATGACAAAGGCGCTATCACAAATTATAGTTTTTGATAGTGGTAGTTTTGCAATTGTCGATTTAAACAAATGGATTTAAGAGGACTACATCAGCCGGCGGTTGGTGTATGTTTTGCGTCAGGCTGCCGGCTTGCCGGTGGTTGGGCGTTTTCACAGGGAGGTATGTAAAATGTTAGCTTTAACGGTTCATGCTGGGGATTACATTACAATCGGCGATAACGTGGTTATCCAGATTTTGAAAGTTGGCGATGTGTGCCGGGTGGCGATTGACGCGCCGCGTGAGTTGGCGATAGAACGCGCCAAGGTGCATGAGCGCAACGGAGAAACACCGGAATGTATCCGCAGAGTAAGAGAAAAATATGGCAAATAAAAAAATGGTATCAATTTATTAAGCGGTAACATATTTGGTTTTCAAACAAACTATCTTTATTGGCGGCTTTCGCGAGGTTGCCTTGGGTAATTTGGTTGAAATATAGAGTTTTATGCACGATGTCGGTTGGCCAACGACGGAGTGTATAAAAACTCACTAAAAAACGGCGCGAGGGAAAGCGCCAAAAAAAAATTTTACAAGGAGCGTAAAAATTATGCGTATTCAACACAACATTATGGCGATGAACGCCTATCGTAACTACAACAAAAACACTTCTGCTTTGAGCAAAAACTTGGAGAAATTGTCATCTGGTTACAAGATTAACCGCGCTGGCGACGACGCTGCTGGTCTGGCTATCTCCGAAAAAATGCGCGCACAGATTACCGGCTTGGAAGCTGCTCAGAAGAACGTAAAAGACGGCATCTCTCTGGTAAACACCTCTGAGGGCGCTATGCAGGAAATTCAGGATATGTTGAACCGTATGGTTTACCTTTCCACACAGTCTGCTAACGGCACTTACGATAACGAAGTTGACCGTAAGAACCTGCAGCAGGAAGTTGACCAGCTGCGCGATGAAATTAACCGTATCGCAGACAGCGCTAACTTCAACGGCATTAAATTGTTGGACGGCTCTCTGGATTCTGAAAGCACTGCCAACATCAGTGCTGGCAGCCCAATTCAGAATTTGACTGTTAATGATTTTAAGGCAGCCGGCCCCAGCGGCGCTTTTGATGTTGCTTATATCACCAACCGTCCGCCGGCGCAAACTACGCAGACCAACACCAAGTTCTCCATCAGCTTCGATGATGTGACCATGCCCAATCCCGGCAGCGGCAAAACTGCCAAGATTGAAGTTATGATTGGTAATGATTCTATTATTGCTGAGGCTGGCAGTGCTGCCACTGCTATGACTGGCACTCAGATTGCCAAAGCTGTTATGCAGGCTGGCAAAAAGATTACATCTGATGTTGCCTGCTCTGCCAACGGCGCTGCAACTGAAGCCAGCAAGGCCGGTACCGCTACCTGGGACGCAGAATATGACGGTCTGGCTGACGCTTCCAGCACAGCAACACAAGCAGCCATTAAGATTGGCGACCACTACTATAAGATGACGGTTAACGGCAACACTGTTAACTTTGAGCAGGCTGACTTTATGGGCACAAGCGGCGGCGAAGTTATTCACCCTGATTTCCCGATTGAAGTTAAAGCCAGAGTGGGCGACAACACTGGTACGGTTAACTGGCAGGTTCAGAAGACCACAACCGGTATGGGCGTTGGCGCCAGCCACCAGGCTCAGGCGCAGGTTGATATTGATTTCAACAAGCTGAAAGACGGCGACGTTCTGACTGTTGGCGAGAAGAATTATGTGTTCAAGGTTGGCGCAAACAGTACAACAGCGGCCACTGCTAGCCAAACACTGATTGATTTGTCTACTATCTTCAAGAGTGAAGCTGATTTGGCTGATGTTGACAAACAGAAACTGGCTTTGGATAAAATCGTTGGCGATATGGGTGCTGCAAACAGCACAACCTGGTCTACAGGTAATGGCGGCGTTAAAGACGGCAAAGGCACACTGACATTCCAGTCCTTGTCCACCTATACTGATGATGCGACTGCTATTGGCGGAAGCACAGCTGCCGGCGCGCCAACTTGTAACATGAGCACTGAAGCTGATGTTATGAAACAGTTCTACTCCAGCAGCAAAGAGTCTGCGGCTAACGTATCCTTTGAGATGGACGTTACCAAGATTAAAGAGGGCGACAGCATCACAATTGACGGCATCACCTTTGAGTTTACTGACGGCGCCAATGCTTCCACCAAGAACGGCATTGCTGTTGATTTGAGCAAATTGGGTCTGGCTGAGGGCGGCACTGTTCCGGAGTATAACACCAAAGATGTTCTGGACGCTTTGAAGACAGCTATTAATAAGGAATTGCCGGGCAAGTATACCCTTTCCGTTGATGGTAACAAGATGACCATTACATCTAAAGACGTAGCTGGTACGGATACACAGGAACAGCGCGTGGCGGCAGACGTTAAACTTTCCAGCAACAGCTATGAGGGCACAGCTTTGAATTTGCAGATTGGCGATACCTCTGACAGTTACAACCAGCTGGCTGTTTCTATTCAGGATATGCACACCAAGGCTTTGGGCATTGACGCTATTGATATCAGCACCGCTGATGGCGCTAAGGCTGCTATCAATGTAATCAAAGACGCTATCAATCAGGTGTCTGCTGTTCGTGGTAAACTGGGCGCTATCAGCAACCGTTTGGACCACACATCTAACAACCTGTCTGTAATGCGTGAGAACATTCAGGACGCTGAGTCCTCTATCCGCGATACTGACGTAGCTGAGGAAATGATGAGCTACACCAAGAACAACATTCTGGTACAGTCTGCACAGGCTATGCTGGCACAGGCTAATCAGGTTCCGCAGGGCGTTTTGCAGCTGTTGCAGTAAGCTGACGGCATAATGAAATGAGGTTTGAACTATGGATATGATGAATAGTATCGCCTCTGGCGCAATGCAAATGAGTGCGGCAAAGTTGGAGCAGCAGTATTCAATTTCCATGCAGAAAAAAGCGATGGACGTTGAGGAGCTGGCCTTGCAGGAATTGCAGGAAATGCTCCCACCAAGCCCCTATGGGTTTGATGTTAAAGCCTAATTAATGAAACGCAATTAAGTGGGGCGGGCTTCGGCTCGCTCCACTTTCTATATAAAATAAAAGGAGTTTTTGTGAATGAATACGCTGGATATAGCCAGAAAAATGGCTACTCTGGGGGAGAAGGCAGAGGCCGTTAAGGCTTTTAAGCTGGCGCTTAATGAATGCCAGGGCGCTGATGAGGCGGTGGAAATGGAGTGTGCCTTATATATATTGCAGTTTGGCGGCGGCAAGGATTATCAAATTTCTTTCAGCACTTTTGTTGATTTGCACAAACGCGGTTTTATGCCGTCTGAAATCAAGGATATCATGACGCTGGCTTTTTATCAGCCGAACAGCAAAATGCAGAAAAAGCGTTATGATAAAAATTGCCGTTTGCTGAAGAAATATCCGTATCTTTTCCGCAAAGATTTTCTTGATTTTGAAGATTTGCCTGTTAAATTTTATCCTTTTGATGATAATAAATATGTGCCTTATGATATGCAGGCGCGAGAGTTTGGCGAATTTTTTGCGCCATATAATCAGGTAATCAGCCGCAACTTTTTTGCTGATTTGGATAAACCGATTTTAGCGGCAGACGTTTTCTCGCAGTATGAGTTGGAGTATCTTAATGATAATGTGCGCAAGAGCGAATATGTGGCAAAGGAGAACCATATTTATCTGCATTATGCAGATTGGGGTGTTTTCTGCTCATATCTGGCGGTTTGGGATTTGGCGAAGATATTAAAGGAGCGCAAAATTGTTTATCTGATTGCAGATGAAATAGAGCAGTATCCGATTGACTTTAAAGAGCGTTTTGGCATAGATTACACTCAATATCCGGTGCGTATGCCTGGTATCCGTGAATATAACCGTCTTATCTGGCACACCCAGCTTTCCGCGCATAACGGCGGTGACTTTTTTAATGAGATTTTTGACGCTCATCCTAATTTGCTGGCAGAACCTTCCGTTTTTTTTGATGAAACCTTGGAAACCTTAACCAAACATGCCAAAATTTTGGATAATGCCAGAAATTTTGAGGAAGTTCAGGAGAAAATTGAGTGGGTGGATAAAAAACTTTTGTTTGAATTATACTCTCTGCCCAACCGCACTCTGAAAGATATTTTAGTGGCTTTTTTTATGATGACGCTGAAAAGGACTTCTCCCAACTTTGACGAATCGTCGCGCATTGTGCCGGCAATCTTCTTTCAGCCGCACTTTACTAATATATTTTTTGGGATTTATAATTTTCAGCCCGGAGTGGCGCAGATATATTCCAAGCAGTTTGAGAATATACGTCAATCGCCTTTGTTCCGCGGTTTCAAATATATCAAAACATTTACGCCTATGCGCCGCATGACTAGCAGTTATGCAGCAACAATCAGATTTAAATCTGGGGATAAAGACGAAAATCATGTTATGGACGACGCTTTGGTGAATTATGTTTTGAACCGCAGCTTTATGATAGACTGGCAGGACAGGCTTTTCAAGGATAGCATTTTGGTGCGCTTTGAGGACGGTAAGCTGAACCCCAAAGCCACTTTTAAGGCGTTGGCCGCTTTTCTCGATTTGCCCTACACTGAAAGCATGACCTATTGTTCTTTGTATGGTGAACGCGACCCGGAATCTCTGGAGGGTAACGATATTGGCTTCAGCACGGCTGCTGTTTACAGAACCTATGACGATTATGCTTGTGATGCGGAGCGCGCTTTTATTGAATATTTTATGCGTGATGTTTACGAATACTATGGCTATGATTTCCATTATTATCAGGGGCAGCCGGTGGATAAAATTCAGGTTTTGGCGTGGGTGCGTAATTTTGAGAAAATTGATAAGTTTATGCGTGATAGTTTGCCCAGAGTTCTGGTTAAGCAAGCTGCCAGTCAGCTGGCCGAGCAGCAGAAAACAGACAAATCCATATCGCCGGAGATGGTGCCAGAAGCGGAGGAAAAACTAACCCAGGCTATGGTGGACTGGTATATGCAAAGCATTGAAGAAAACCGTTTGAATGTAGCCCAAATTTTGATGGACGGTTTGCGTTTTGTCAACAAAAACGGCCAGCCGCTTTAAATGGATAAAGGAACGGTTTACTTTTTCACCGGTCTGGCCGGAGCTGGCAAAACCACTGTTGGCGGTCTGTTTTTCCGCCGCCTGAAAGCCACCAAGCCCAATGCGGTTCTGCTGGACGGCGACCAAATTCGCCCGGTTTTCTGTGAGGACACCGGCTATACCCATGAGGACAGGGTTAAACGTGCCTGGCGAATCTTCCGCGTCTGCCGTATGCTGGCCGAGCAGGGTATAGACGTGGTCTGCTGTTCAATCGCCATGTATGCCGACGTGCGCGCCTGGAACCGGGAAAACATTACCAATTATAAGGAAATATACATCAAGGTAAAGCCGGAAACTCTGCAAAGCCGCAACCAGAAAGGCCTTTATACTTCGGACAGTGCGGTGGTGGGGGTCAGCCTGCCCTTTGATGAGCCTCAAAATCCGGACATCGTTATTGAGAATGACGGTGCAGAAACGCCTGAGCAGATTGTGGAGCAGTTGGAGCGTCAGCTGTATCCGAATATTGTGCAGAACCCGGTGGATAATCGTGATTATTGGAATCAGTATTATAAGAATGATGTTTGCAGTAAACAGCCATCGCCGTTTGCGCAATATGTGGCGACGCTGATAGAGCCGGGACGGCGGCTGGTGGAGTTGGGCTGCGGCAACGGCCGGGACGCGGTGTATCTGGCGGCGCAGGGGTTAAAGGTTACGGCGTTGGATTTGTCATCGGTGACGATTGAGCATTTGCGGGAGCAGAATATTCCGAATGCGGAATTTATTTGTGAAGATTTTATCAATTCCGACATACATCGCCCGAATGGTTATGATTATGCGTACAGTCGTTTTACAATGCATTCAATAAATAAGAATCAGGAGCAGTTACTGCTGCAAAGGGTGTATGCCAGTCTGCGTCCGGGTGGGAAGTTGTTTATTGAGGTGCGCAGTGTGAAAGACCCGTTGTTTGGCAAGGGTCGGCAGCTGGAGCATAATGCATTTTTTTATGATAATCATTACCGCCGTTTTATTGTCTTGGATGAGTTGGTGGCGGAGTTGGAGGAGTGCGGCTTTTTGGTTGAATATGCCAAGGACAGCAAAGGGTTTGCACCCTATGGCAATGAGGACCCCTCTGTTATACGCGTGGTGGCCAGACGAGATAAATAGTTTTGGCTTAAAATCCCTCTCTGGTTGTTGGCTGACAATCGGGAGGGATATTTGTTTACTTATATTGTAAACTTAAGTTTACAAAAATACTTGACAATTTCCATGTTCCCTGTTAAAATATATATAAAATATTATAACAGGAGAAGGAAAAACGCTTATGCAGACCAAAAACCTTACCACCATGGCCTTGCTGGCCACTATTTTAGCCATTTTGGGAACTTTCAAACTGCCGGGGCTGCTGCCCGGCACGGAGTTTCAGCTTTCTGCGCCGTTTGCTGTTTGTATCGCGGCCTGTTTTGGTTTCAAAATGTATTTCAAAATTGGCATTTTGGCCAGCCTGATTAATTTTATGCTGGGGACGCACACCATAATTAACATCACTGTGGCTATGGTTTTTCGTCTGGTGGCCGGTGGTTTTATTGCGCTGTTAGGCAGTAATCCTATAACGCTGCTGTTGGGCGGCCCTTTGGGAACTGCGGCCGGCCGGTTGGTGTTGGCGCCGATTTTGGGGGTTAGTCCTTTGCCGCTTCTGCTGGCGGCGTTGCCGGGCATGTTTTATACGGCGGCCGGCGCTTTGTTGCTTTATCCGTTAATGAAACGCCTGACGCTGCGGTTTTATGGCGAATTACCGGCCAGCGGCGGTCAGCTGGCCAAGCTTGGGAAAGGAAGATTGACAAATGACAACGAGTCCTCAGCTATATAGCTTGAAAATGCGCGCGTCACAGCAAAATGAGCACATATCCGGCGCAGAAAGAATCCTGACAGAGGAGGAATTGCAAAGCTGCTGCGCCCAGCTTTTGCAGCGTGCTCTGCATCACAGCAAGGGCAAGCCGGATTTTATCAATCTGAAGATTGAAGCCCTTTGTTCCGAGGAGATATTAACATTGCCGGCTTTGCCGGTGCGTACCGTTACTACGGCCACGCCGGCAGAGGGATTGTTGGCGGTGCGCCTGGAGATGGAGCGACTTGGTTTACCGCATATTGATGAAATTTTACAGCTTTGGCAGCAAAGTTACGCTATGCGTGGAGCCATGTTGTTAGATGTGGATAGCTTGCAGCGTTTGGAGCCGAACCCGACGCGTGGTGTGCGCGCCACTTACATGGACGCAACGGCAAACGCTGATATTCAATCTGACAGCGGCAAAAATCATTATAATGAAGCACTGGTTCTGGCTACCAAAGTGGCCCATCACCCCAATATTGTGGCGGAACTTTGTATTTCTGACGACCCGGATTATGTAACCGGTTATATCGCCAGCCGGGAAATTGGTTATGTGCGCATAACCACGCTGAAGCCGCTGGGTAGTCCGGACGGCGGCCGGATTTTCCTGTTCCGTGGCAGCCAGAGCGAATTGGCGGATTGTATAGACTATTTGCAGCATCAAAAGGTGTTGGTGCAGATTTAGGAGAGGAGGATTAGCGTATGCAGGCGAGCCAAAATGCAGATAAATGGCAGTGGCTGGAGGCAGAGTTGCAGCGACTGCGGCAGCATAATTTATACCGCACGCTTAAGGTGCTGGAGGGAGCGCAGAGTTCGCATGTCCTTTGGCAGGGGCGTGATATGCTGATGCTGGCTTCCAATGCTTATCTGGATTTGTGCAATAATGATGAGGTTAAGCGTATGGCGGTGCAGTATATTTTGAGTCATGGCACCGGTTCCGGCGGCTCGCGCCTTACCACAGGCACCAGTGATATTCATGTGCAGCTGGAGGAGACTTTGGCAGGTTTTAAGGGGAGAGAAGCGGCGATTGTTTTTAACACGGGTTTTGCGGCCAATTCCGGCATTATTCCGGCGCTTTGTTCATCGGCTGATGATGTGATTTTCAGTGATGAGCTGAACCATGCCAGTATTATTGATGGCTGCCGGCAAAGCCCGGGGCGGACTATTGTTTATCGTCATAATGATATGGCTGATTTGGAGCAAAAAATTAAGGCTACAGAGGTGCGCGGCCATGGTTTGATTGTCAGCGATGCGGTTTTCAGCATGGACGGTGATATTGTCGACCTGCCAGGTCTGGTGCAGCTGGCAGAAAAATATAACCTGCTTTCCATGCTGGACGAAGCCCACGCCACCGGTGTTATCGGGCGGACCGGGCATGGCACGGAGGAGCATTATAATTTGCCGGGCTGTGTGGATATTTTGATGGGAACGATGAGCAAAGCGCTGGGCGCGGAGGGCGGTTACGTCTGCGGCTCGCAAAAGCTGATTGATTTCTTGCGCAACAAAACGCGCAGCTACATTTTTTCTACATCTCTGGGGCCTGGTACTATGGCTGCCGCTTTGGCTGCTTTGCAGGTTATTGAGCGAGAACCGCAGCGCGTGCACAGATTGCAGGAGAATGTGCGCTGGTTTTGTCAGTGTTTGCGTCAGGAGGGGCTGGCTGATAACATACCGGAGCAGGCCGCCACGGCGATTATACCGATTCATATTGGCGATGAAGCGCAGGCGGTCAGAGTTTCGGACCATTTGTTGGCAGAGGGATATTTTATTTCGGCTATTCGTTATCCCACCGTTAAGCGAGGGCAGGCGATTTTGCGCGCCGCTTTGATGTCAAGTCATACCCGGCAGGAATTGGCGCAGGCGGCCGGAGCAATTGCCCGGGCTATTGCGCAAAGTTGATTGATAAAAACAGCTTAAGGCGAAAAAAACTTCTTGACATTAGCACGGTAAAGTGATATAATGCTAAACATAAACCGAAGAAAAAGTGTAAGTAAGTCAGGCAGGTACCTCACAGAGAGTCGCCGGCGGTGGGAATGCGGCAGGGAGCGTTTGGCTGAATGGGCTTTTGAGGGCAAACTGAAACCAGTGTCAGGCTTTTGACGTTGGCAAGTAGGCGCGCCGGAGAGGGAACTCCGTTATCAAAACCGGCGTATGTTAGTACGTGCAGAGGTGGGCGCTTTTTACCGTTTGGGGAATATAAATTCTGAGCGTCAAGCCGGGTGGCACCGCAGAAGCATTTTATCGCTTTTGTCCCAGCAGTTATTTGGGACAAAGGCGTTTTTTTGTGCTTGTTATAAAAAATTGGATACAGTACAAACTAATTGTGACTTTGTTCCAGAAAAAAAGATAAAGGAGCAAACGAAAATGGCTGAAAACAAAATTCCTTACAAAATTTATTTAACTGAAGATGAAATGCCGCGTCAGTGGTATAATCTGCGCGCAGATATGAGCAATAAGCCCGCGCCGCTGCTGAATCCCGGCACATTGCAGCCGATGACAGCGGCGGAGTTGGAAACTGTGTTTTGCGCTGAATTGGTGCAGCAGGAACTGGATAATGATACGCCTTATTTTGATATTCCGCAGGAAATTCGCGATTTTTATAAAATGTATCGGCCGGCGCCGCTGGTGCGTGCCTATTGTCTGGAAGAAAAGTTGCAAACTCCGGCTAAAATTTATTATAAATTTGAGGGCAATAACACATCTGGTTCGCACAAGTTAAATTCTGCTATTGCGCAGGCCTATTATGCCAAGGCCCAGGGGTTAAAGGGCGTTACCACAGAAACCGGGGCCGGGCAGTGGGGTACGGCGCTTTCCATGGCTTGCGGTTATCTGGGACTTGATTGTCAGGTATTTATGGTAAAATGTTCATATGAGCAAAAACCTTTCCGGCGAGAGGTTATGCGCGTATATGGCGCTTCCGTAACACCTTCGCCCTCGGAAATTACTCAGGTTGGCCGCAAAATTTTGGCTGAATTTCCCGGCACCACTGGTTCATTAGGCTGCGCTATCAGCGAAGCCGTGGAGGTTGCTGTAAACACGCCCGGTTACCGTTATGTTTTGGGCAGTGTGCTTAATCAGGTATTGCTGCATCAGTCTATTATCGGTCTGGAGGCCAAGCTGGCGCTTGATAAATATGGTGTTAAGCCGGATATTATCATTGGCTGTGCTGGCGGTGGCAGCAATTTGGGCGGTTTGATTGCACCATTTATGGGCGAAAAGCTGCGTGGTGAAGCGGATTATCGCTTTATTGCGGTGGAGCCGGCCTCTTGTCCCACGTTGACGCGCGGCGAATATCGCTATGATTTTTGCGATACGGGTATGGTTTGTCCGTTGGCGAAGATGTATACGCTGGGAAGCTGTTTTATGCCATCTGCTGACCATGCCGGCGGTTTGCGTTTTCATGGCATGAGCAGCATTTTAAGCCAGCTTTATGCCGATGGTTATATGGAGGCGCAGTCTGTGCGCCAGACGGAGGTTTTTCAGGCGGCGGAAGAATTTGCCCGGGTGGAGGGCATTTTGCCAGCGCCGGAATCCAGCCATGCTATTTTGGTGGCGATAAATGAAGCTAAAAAATGTCAGGAAACCGGTGAAGAAAAAAATATTTTATTTGGTTTAACCGGCACTGGCTATTTTGATTTGGTGGCTTATGAAAAGTTTCATAATGGTGAAATGAGCAATTATATTCCCAGTGACGCGGAAATTGCCGCCGCGTTGGCTTCTCTGCCCAAAGTTGATTAAAATTGATTAAATAATCAACCAGCCGCTACCATAAAGGGTGCGGCCGGTTGAAATGGTTCACACTAAACTCTGTCTGCGTCCACTAAAGTGGCCTTGCCAATCGCTGAGTGTTCATACAAAAAGTACGTCGCCTTTAGTTTGTGGAAAGGCGGCGTACTTTTTTATTTATAGGTATCAGCAATTAATAATTTTCGGCATGAACTTCAAAATAAGACTGTGGGTGGGCGCAAACCGGGCAGATTTCCGGCGCGGCAGTGCCAACCACGATATGGCCGCAGTTGCGACACTCCCAAACTTTAACCTCGCTTTTCTGGAATACCTGTTGGGTCTCCACATTTTTCAGCAAAGCGCGGTAACGCTCCTCATGGCGTTTTTCAATATCGGCAACCATGCGGAATTTCTGCGCCAACTCCGGAAAACCCTCGCGTTCAGCAGTTTCTGCAAAGCCAACATACATATCTGTCCATTCATGATTTTCACCGGCAGCTGCGGCGGCCAGATTTTCGGCGGTGCTGCCAATGCCGTTCAATTCTTTAAACCACATTTTGGCGTGTTCTTTCTCGTTATCGGCGGTTTGCAGGAACAAAGCGGCAATCTGCTCAAAACCCTCTTTTTTGGCCTTGGAGGCAAAATAGCTGTATTTATTGCGCGCCTGTGATTCACCGGCAAAGGCGGCCAGCAAATTTTGTTCAGTTTGCGTGCCGGCATAGGGATTGGCGGTTTCTGCTGTTAATAATTCCAGCTTATCGCCAGTGGCTTTGCAGACCGGGCAGGTGGCCTCGGCCAGACTGGTGGCCTCAAAAACTGTGCCGCAGAGCTTACATTTAACTTGTACCATGTTGTTATGCTCCTTTTTTATGTTAATTTGGGGTTCTGTCTGGGCAATGCCGGCATGCGGAATATCTGTATATTTGGCTATATCCTCGTTTAAGGTGATGAGGTCGGCAATGCTTAAATCGTGTACAGAGGTGTGCCCGGTAACTCTGGCAAAGGTTTGCAGTTCTGCTCTGGACACATTCAGGAAGTTGGCTGTGCGCTGGGCGGCGGCGTCAATTTTCAGACGAGCACGCAGTTCCGGATTTTGTGTGGCTACACCAACCGGGCAGTTACCGCTGCCGCATATGCGATATTGCTGACAGGCAGCGGCAATCAAGGCCGCGCTGGCAATGGCAACCGCGTCGGCGCCCATGGCTAAGGCTTTGGCAAAATCGGCGGAAACGCGCAGGCCGCCGGTAATTATCAGCTGCATATCAGATTTAACAGCGTTAAGATATTTTCTGGCGCGGTGCAGGGCATAGATAGTCGGAACGGTGGTAGCTTCTCTGAGCAGCAGAGGGCTGGAGCCAGTAGCGCCGCCACGCCCGTCAATAGTGACAAAATCTGCGCCGGCATAAACGCAGACGGCTAAATCCTGCTCAATATTGCCGGCGGCAATTTTCAGACCAATCGGCCGTCCGGCGGAGCGTTCTCTTAGCATTTCCACCATGGCTTTAACGTCGTCTGGTGAGTTTAACTCGGCAAATTTGCTGGGGCTTTGCACGTCCTCGCCCTGCTTTTTACCGCGCAGTGCCGCAATCTCTGCCGTTACCTTTTCGCCGGGCAGATGACCGCCCATACCTGGTTTGGTGCCCTGACCAATTTTAATTTCAATCGCATCGGCATTGCGCAGGTTTTCATCGGTGACGCTGTATTTGTTTGGCACATATTCAAAAATATATTTATAGGCGGCGGCCTGTTCAGCCGGCAGAATACCGCCCTCACCGCTGCACATGGCAGTTTTGGCCAGCGCCGAACCTTTAGCCAGCGCTACCTTTATTTCCTGCGAAAGCGCGCCGAAAGACATATGCGATATGTAAATCGGGCTTTCCAAAACCATAGGTTTTAAGGCTTTTTTGCCGATAATGGTTCTGGTGTCAACCGGGTCATGGTCGTTCAGTGGCATTCTAGCCAGCTGTGCGCCAATCAGCAGAATATCGTCCCAGCTGGGCAGTGGCATTTGGGTGGACATTGCGCCGCCGATGGTTTTGCCGGAAACAGCCATTTCGTGAATTTCCGCCATATAGCGGATTGACTGGTCGTGTCGGGCGGTTGCCGCGTCATACGCCAACTCGCCGGCGTTTAAGCTGGGTGCAGCCGGAGCTTCTGTTTTCTGGTCAATGCACACAAATTTGCTGACCGGCTGTTTGCAAACCGGGCAGGCGTCCAAATCAGAGAGTTTTTGACCCTCTTTTTCCTCATCAAAAATTTTTCCGCAAACGCTACATTTATATATAGCCATGTTTTACCTCCTTTTGGGGCTGAAAAGTTGCTTATCAGTATTTATTATCATTAATTATAAAGAAGTTTTGGCGAAAAGTCAAGCTATATTTAAGTTTTTGGGGCAAATAAGCTAATTTTGTTTTAATTAATGGGCACAGGAAATTTGTAAACTAAAATTGTCTATATATGGTTGACAAATTGCTTGGCGCATGCTATAATTGTATAAAATTATAAAAAAAATAGTTTACAATTTGTTATATTAGGGGGCAAATAAAGTGCAGGACAGCAAAGCGGAAAATTTAGTTGATATTTTAAAGGAAAAGGTTTTGGCTGGCTATAATATCAGCCGTGAGGAGGCTTTGGCGCTTGCGGCAGCGGATTTGGCGGCTTTGTGTGCGGCGGCCGATGAAATTCGATGCTCCTTTTGTGGCGATGCCTTTGATATGTGTACGATAATCAATGCAAAGAGCGGCCGTTGCAGTGAGAACTGCAAATATTGTGCGCAGGCTGGCTGTTATAGCACTGATGTGGAGGAATATCCACTGCTGGAAAGTGAGAAAATTGTGGAGGCGGCTAAATACAGCGCAGAGCAGGGCGTGATGCGCTTTTCTCTGGTGACCTCCGGCAAGCGGCTGGCAGATTGGGAGGTTGATAAAGCCTGTGCGATTATTCAGGAAATCTGCCAAAGCTGTGATATTGCCGTTTGTGCTTCTTTTGGTCTGCTGGAAGAGGCACAGTTTGCCAGGCTGAAAGCGGCCGGGCTGATGCGCGTACATAATAATCTGGAGGCTTCACGCCGTTTTTTCCCGAATGTCTGCACCACCCACAGCTATGATGATAAAATTGCCGCTATCAAAGCGGCGCAGGCGGTCGGTTTATCTGTTTGCAGTGGCGGCATTATGGGTCTGGGCGAGAGCATGGCGGATAGAATTGATATGGCGTTGGATTTGCGCGATTTGGGTGTGAACTCGGTGCCGGTGAATATGCTGAACCCGATTGCCGGTACGCCTTTTGCGGATAATGATTTGCTGACTAATGATGATATGCGCCGAATTTGCGCTGTTTTTCGCTTTATTTTGCCCCGGGCGGCAATTCGTCTGGCGGGCGGTCGTCTGCTTTTGGGCGATAGCGGCCGCGGTTGTTTTCAGTCTGGCGCTAATGCGGCAATTTCCGGTGATATGCTGACTACTACTGGCGAAACGATTGCTTCAGATAAAGAGATAATTGCCGGTTTGGGTTACAGGAGGGCGCTTTTAGATGAGTAAAGGGCTTTTTGTGAGCGCTACTGGCACCGATGTAGGCAAAACCTATGTTACGGCGCTGCTGGTGAAAAAGTTGGTGCAGTCTGGGCTGGCGGCTGGTTATTATAAAGCGGCTTTAAGCGGCGCGGAATGTCAGAACGGCCAGCTGGTGCCGGGCGATGCGGATTATGTGCGCCGGGTGGCCGGTTTGAAGCAGACCTATTCGGAGATGGTGTCATATGTGTATGAAAATGCTGTTTCGCCGCATTTGGCGGCTCGTCTGGAGCAGTTGCCGGTGGAGTTGAGTCGGATTAAAAAAGATTTTTACAGCGTGGCGGCGGCCTATGATTATGTAACCATGGAGGGCAGCGGCGGCATTGTCTGCCCGATTCGGTATGATGAGGAACAGCAGCTGTTTTTGGCGGATATTATTCAGACGCTGCGTCTGCCAGTGCTGCTGGTGGCCGACGCCGGGCTGGGTACGCTTAATTCGGTTGTTACCACCTGCGAATATATGCAGAACCATAATTTGCCGCTGGCCGGCATTATTTTGAATAATTATGATGAAAACCAGTTTATGCATCGTGATAATCGGCTGATGATTGAGAAATTAACCGGTCGGCCGCCTTTGGCGGTGGTTGCGCCGGGCTGCACGGATTTGGCGCTGGCGGCGGCAGATTTGGCGGCTCTGTATCGGGAAATTGACTGAATATGATTGCTCTGAGCCGGGTATTATCTGTGACCATTCTTATATACTTAGTTATACTGCATTTTTTTGCTTGCCAGGCAAATTAAAATGTAGTATAATTTTTATAAGTTCCAAATGTTTACAGATAAACGGAGGAGATGAAAGCAAATGAATGTTGAAATTACGCAGGATATACGTTATGTTGGTGTTAATGACCATCAGGTTGATTTGTTTGAGGGGCAGTATCCGGTGCCGAACGGCATTTCTTACAATTCTTATGTGATTTTAGATGAGAAGATTGCCGTTATGGATACGGTGGACCGCAATTTTGCGCATGAATGGCTGGATAATCTGGCAGCAGTGTTGCAGAACCGTCAGCCGGATTATTTGATTGTGCAGCATATGGAGCCGGACCATTCGGCAAATATTGCAAATTTTATGAAACATTATCCGCAGGCGGTGATTGTGGCTTCGGCCAAAGCTTTTGCCATGATGCAGAATTTTTTCGGCACCGATTTTGCGGAGCGCCGTCTGGTGGTGGGCGAAAATGATACTCTCTGCCTGGGGCAGCACACTCTGACCTTTGTAACCGCGCCAATGGTGCATTGGCCGGAGGTTATTGTTACTTATGATAATGTGGATAAGGTTTTGTTTTCCGCCGATGGTTTTGGCAAGTTTGGCGCTTTAGATGTGGACGAGCCCTGGGCCGATGAGGCGCGCCGGTATTTTATTGGTATTGTTGGCAAATATGGCGCGCAGGTCCAGGCGTTGCTGAAAAAGGCCGGCGCTTTGGATATTGCCAGAATTTGTCCGCTGCATGGTCCGGTTCTGACGGAAAATCTGGGCTATTATCTGAATTTGTATAATCTCTGGTCGTCTTACAGCACGGAGAGCGAGGGTATTATGCTGGCTTATACCTCAGTTTATGGGCATACCAAAAAGGCCGTGGAGCAGCTGGCTGATAAGTTGCGCAGTCGTGGCTGCCCGGAGGTTGTTGCTTATGATTTGGCGCGCTGTGATATGGCGCAGGCAGTGGCGGACGCATTCCGCTTTGGTCGGCTGGTTTTGGCAACTACCACCTATAATGCGGATATTTTTCCGTTTATGAAAGAGTTTATTAATCATTTGACGGAGCGCAATTTTCAGAATAAAACGGTGGCGCTGATTGAGAATGGTTCCTGGGCGCCGCTGGCCGCCAAGACCATGCGTAATATGCTGGCCGGCTGCAAAAATCTGACCTTTACTGATACGACGGTAAAAATAATGTCGGCCCTGAATGAAACCAGTTCGCAGCAGCTGAATGATTTGGCTGACGAACTTTGTCGTGATTATCTGGCGCAGCATGATGAAACGGCCAATAAGAACGACCTTTCCGCGCTATTTAAAATTGGCTATGGCCTGTATGTTGTCACATGTCATGACGGCAAGCGCGATAACGGTCTGATTGTAAACACCGTGGCGCAGGTTACCAGCACGCCAAACCGCATTGCTGTTACTATCAATAAGCAAAATTATTCACATCATGTTATCAAACAGACCGGGATTATGAATGTCAACTGTCTGTCGGTGGAAACGCCGTTTAAGATATTTGAGAATTTTGGTTTTCAGAGCGGCCGCAGTGTGGATAAATTTTCTGAAATGGTGCCGCTGCACTCCGATAATGGGCTGGCTTTCCTGCCTAAATATATTAACTCCTTTATGTCGCTTAAAGTGGAACAATATCTGGATTTGGACACACACGGCATGTTCATCTGTTCGGTGACGGAGGCCAGAGTGCTTTCAGATAAGGAAACGGTGACTTATAGCTATTATCAGAGCAATATTAAGCCCAAGCCGGAAACCGCCGGCAAAAAAGGTTTTGTCTGCAAGGTTTGCGGTTATGTGTATGAGGGCGACGAATTGCCGGAGGATTTTATCTGTCCGCTTTGCAAACACGGCGCGGCTGATTTTGAACCGATTGCCTGAAAAAAGCTTCTATTAAAATTATAAATAGCAAAAAGAACCAGAGTGAAAAAATCTGGTTCTTTTTGTGTTTTAAAAAATGTTCTTTGTTGCGGTCAAGCCTAATAAAATAAAGCAAAAGGAAATGGAGGTGGCCGCATGAATACAGCTGTTAAATTGTTAGTGCAGTCGGGCAGCCAGTTTGCGGAGCTTAAAGCGTTGTTGGTGCCGTCCCTGTCCGCCGCTTTGCAGACTTTGCCGGGGCAGATTTGGCAAAGCATGCAGGAAATTCGTCTGCGCGTTGGTCAGCCGGTGCGTCTTTGTCTGGCTGAGGGGGAGCGCACTTTGCCGCTGCGTTGGGACGCAGCCTTGCAGGAACGGCAGCTGATGTTGTTTTTGCATAATTCAGTTTATGCCTATGAGGAGCAGCTGCGGCAGGGGTTTGTTACTTTACCGGGCGGTCATCGTGTGGGGCTGGTTGGCGAGGCTTGGTTTATTGAGGGGCGGCTGGGTGGTTTTAAGCATATTGCCAGTTTGAATATTCGGTTGGCACGCGCCGTGCTGGGGGTGGCCAAGCCTTTTCTGCCTCATATTGTGCAGCAGGGACGAGTATTGCGGACGTTGCTGGCCGCGCCTCCGGGTGTTGGTAAAACTACGCTGCTGCGTGATTTGGTGCGCAGTCTGGCCGAGGGAGAGGCTGGTTTGCCGCCGCTGAATATTGGTTTGGCCGACGAGCGTATGGAAATTGCAGCGGCTGTTGACGGTGTGCCGCAGTTGGCGGTGGGCAGTCGCTGTGATGTAATTTCCGCCTGTGGTAAGGCGCAGGCGGTGATGATTTTATTGCGTTCTATGGGGCCACAGCTGGTGGTTACCGATGAAATTGGCAGCGAGGAGGATTGTCAGGCTTTGGCGGCGGCGCTAAATGCCGGGGTATCGGTGTTGGCAAGTGCGCATGGCGGTAGCCGGGCGGAACTTTTGGCGCGCCCTTGGCTGGGCGATTTGCTGCGAGAGGGGTTTTTTGAGCGTTTGCTGCTGCTCAAGCGGATTGGCGGCAGGCTTTTACCAGCGGCAGTTTATGATAAGCAGGGTCGGGCGTTGTCATGTTGAGTATGTTGGGGGCTGTTTTTATTTTGTTGGCTACGGTGGGCGGCTTTGGGCAGCTGCGCTGTGCTTTGCGGCAAAGACCGCGAGAATTGCTGGACTGGCTGGCGGTTGTGCGTTTGCTGCAAAGTGAAATGAATTATGGCTTGTTGACGTTGCCGCGGCTTTGCGCTTTGGCGGCGGCTCAAAACAACGGCGTGGTGGGGCGGTTTTGGCAAACTCTGGCGCAGGAGTTGGAAACGCAAACGGCGCAGGCTTTGCCGGAAATCTGGCAGCGGTTTTTGGTTGAGCAAAAGGGCGGTTGGCATTTGCTGGCGGCGGATTTGCAGGTGTTAATGGAGTTGGGGCAGGGGCTAGGGGCTTCTGGTCTGAACAATCAGCAGCGGCTTTTGGGTTTGACGGAGCGGCGGCTGCAAAATTTGGCTGATGAAGCGGCGGCGCAGTGTGCCAGGCTGACGCGTTTGCTGGGCGGTTTGGGCTGGTGCAGCGGTTTGCTGCTGATTTGTCTGTGGCTGTGATGTGGTGGGATTGGTTTGGAGAAATCTGTTTAAGGGAAAGAGGGGGTCTGGCTTGTGGTGGAAGTGAGCGTTATTTTTTTTCTGGCTGGGCTGGCCA
This sequence comes from Bacillota bacterium, assembly GCA_021771915.1. Classification (GTDB taxonomy): domain Bacteria; phylum Bacillota; class Dehalobacteriia; order UBA4068; family UBA4997; genus Avidehalobacter. Next base: position 158,762 of record JAETNY010000006.1, on the reverse strand, counting down.
TTGCGGTGACGGTAATAAACGCCCTGTTAAAGCAGGCCGGGCGTGAAGAATATAGCTATCTGGTGCTGCTGGTGGGGCTGATTGTGGCGTTGCTGCGTGTTTTGCCGCTGGTGCTTTCGCTTTTTGCGGAGGTGCAGAGCGTTTTCAGTCTGTATTAGGTGATTTAGATGAATACTTTTGTGGCTGTGATTGGTTTGGCGCTGGCCGGGCTGTTGGGCAGTCTGTTGCTGAAGCAGAGCGGCCTGCCGCCGCTGGCGGTGATTTTGCAGCTGGCGCTGGGCGTCTTAATAATCTGGCGGTTGCTGCCGTTGTTGGGCGATGTTTTGCAGGTCTTTCGGCGAGTGGCGGATACTTCCGGGCTTAATCAGCTTTATTTGAGTGTTTTGCTGAAAATTATTGCGGTAAGCTATGTTGCGGAATTTGCTGCCGGCCTTTGCCGCGACGCCGGGGAAAGCGCTTTGGGCGCCAAGGTGGAATTGGCCGCCAAGGTGGTGGTGTTGCTGCTGGCCGTGCCGATTGTGGTAAACATTTTGGATAGTGTGGTGAATATATTGCCATGATTAGATACTATTGCCGGACGGCGCGCGGCTGGCGGCGGTGGCTGTTGCTTTTACCTCTGGTTATCATGCTTGGTTTGGTGTTGACTTGGGCGCGGCCGGCGTTGACGTTTGCAAGCACTTCGGCGGCTGCACCAGAGTTGATGACGTCAGCTTTGGATACTGGCGATTTGCAGCAGGCTATTGATGATGTGGCTGAATATCTGCGCGAAACGGCTGGTACTGAAGCCCTGCGCGAACTTTGGCAAGGGGTTTGGGCCGGGGAAATCCGCATTGACGCTGCTTTGCTGGGTAAGGTTCTGGTGGCCGTGTTTCTGCGTGAGATTAATGCATCGGTGCGGATTTTGGGGCAACTGCTGGTTTTGGCGGTTTTTGGCCTGTTGCTGGTGCATTTACCAGGCAATGGAGTGGCTGAACTGGCGCGGCGTATTGTTTATCTGGCTTTGTTTGGCGTGGTTTTGCAGGTATTTCAGCTGGCTGGCGGTGCGGCGGCGGAGGCAGTGGAATTGATGAGCGGTTTTTTATATGCGCTGCTGCCGGTTTTGCTGACGTTGCTGGTATCATTGGGAGCAACTTCAGCGGTTGGTTTGTATAATCCGCTGTTGTTGGGCGCAGTGGCCAGCGCGTTGCATATTCTGCGTATTTTTGTTCTGCCGCTGCTGTATATCTGTGGCGCGCTGACAGTGGGCGGTCAGATTTCGCCACAAATTAAACTAAGCGGTTTGGCCAAGCTGTGCCGCGATTTGGCGATGGGCGTGTTCAGCATTATGCTAACGCTGTTTGGTGCGTTGCTGGGTTTGTTGGGGTTGGGCAGTTCAGTTATTGATGGTTTGGGGATAAAAGCGGCCAAAAGCGCGGCCGGCCTGTTTATTCCAGTGGTGGGGCGTACTTTGGCCGATACGCTGGATACTGTAATCAGCACGGCGCTGTTGCTGAAAAATCTGATTGGCGTTTTGGGTCTGGTTGTTTTGTTGCTTATCTGTATTGTACCAGCGGTGAAAATTCTGTTGCTTTCACTGCTGCTGCGCCTGACGGCGGCTTTGGTGGAACCGTTGGGCGATAGCACGCTGGCTAAAGCAATGAACAGCATGGGCGGCGTAGTGTTATTGTTTTTCGCCGTTACAGCAATTAGCGGCCTATTCTTTTTTTTCATTGTCAGCATAACCATTAGTATGGGAAATTTGCTGGTGGCGTTGCGTTGATTGGGCGGAGGTGATGATTTTGCTTTTGGTGGAGGGATTGACGGAAGTTTGCCGACAAGTTCTGGTTTTGGCCGGTTTAAGCCTGTTTTTGGAAGTGTTGCTGCCGGGCGGCAATTTGAAAAAATATACGCAGTTCGTGATGGGGCTTTTGCTGGTGGCGGCGCTGTTAAATCCGTTGCTGGGCTTAACGCGAGGTTTGGCGCCGGAGGTTAAAGCCAGCGTTTTCAGTGATATGCAGCAGATTTTGTCCGGACAGGCGGATACAACCGAGCAGATTGTTACGGCTGGCAGTAATTTGGCTGATGGTGTTCGGGCGCAGGCGGCGCAGGAACTGGCCAGCGGTTTGGAGCGGCAGATTGCTTCTCTGGTGGGGCTGGCGGCCGGGGTGGAAAACTGTACGGTTGAGGTTAGCCTGAACGCGGATTTATTATATGATGCGGCGGAACAAGGTGGGTGGCATAATTGGGGACAGGTTATCATAGTATTAACTGTTGAGCAGGCCAGACAGGAGCAGGCGGAGAATATTGGCCGGGCGGTGCGTCAGACTGTGGCTGATTTTTATGATATTGAACCGGCTGCGGTGCAGGTTTCGATTGCCAACTATCAAAGCTCCAATTTGGCGGCAGAAAACATAAAGGCGGAGTGAGGTGGTAATGATGTTGGAGGGATTGCGTGATAAGGAAAAAAGGCGTATCTGGCAGCTGGGCGGACTGCTGCTTGTGGGGCTGCTTTTGATGGGGAGTTCTGCCTGGCTTTCAACCGGGCAAAATGATGCTGTAAGCAGCGACCTGCCAATGGTTGCAGCGCCGGTGGCGGATTTATCGCCTGAGGCTGAACTGGAACAGCGGCTGGCGGCGGTTTTAAGCCGTATTCAGGGAGCCGGCCAGGTTAGCGTTTCTTTAACCTTTGCGCGCAGCGCGCAGACGGAATATGCCATTAACGCCAGCACTACCGTGCGGACGACTGATGAAACGACGGATAGTGGCCAGAAGCGCAGCACCAGAGAGCAAACTTCCAGTGATAATCTGGTTTTGGCGGACGGCAAGGGCGGCCCGGTTATGGTGCAGCAGAGCATGGCGGAGGTGCAGGGGGTGTTAGTGGTGGCCGAGGGCGGCGATAACCCTAATGTGCGCGCTCAGATTGCCGAGGCGCTGCAAAATCTGTTGGCGGTGCCGGCGCATAAAATTGTTATTTGTCAGGCTGAAAAAGTTTAATAAATATAATTTAAGCAAAATTTTGGAGGTGGCGGAATAATGAATAAGCAGAGTAAAAATGGTTATCAGGGCTGGAGCCGGCGCACATTGAGCACGCAGGAGGAACCGCAGGAGAGCATGCTGAAAAAGCTGACGCTCAACAAATGGAGTCTGACTTTTGCTGTGATGCTGGTGATGTTTTCGGCCTGGCTGGGGCTGGAGGAGGTGGATAAGCATATTGCAGCCGGTCAGCAGGATATTTTATATGTGACGGACACCATACCGTATGATATTCAGAGAGTGAATACGGATAATTCTGATAATGCGGATAAGCCAGGAAGTGTTGAGGTTTTGGCAAATTCTGCCGATGGGGCGCAGAATATGGAGGGACAGAAGTCTAACGGCCAGCCGGCGGAAAATAAAGATGATAAAGCCGGAGCGCAGGCAGAAGAAAATAAGCTGGCAGAAAATAAAACAGCAGAAAGTAAGCCTGAAGAAAACAAGCCTGAAGAAAACAAGCAGGGTACATCAGGCAATTATTCAATCAACAGCGATAGTGATTTTTTCATCAATTATCGTTTGGAGAGAGAAAAGGCTCGTTCGCGTCAGCTGGAACTTTTGCAGTCTTTGATTGATGATGAGAAAACAACGTCAGAAATGCGCGCGGAGGCTCAGCATAAAGTGATTGAACAGGCTGAGGCGATTGAGCAGGAGTTGATGCTGGAGAGTATTTTGGTGGCGCAGTATGGCGGCGAAGCGGTTGTGTTTATTCAGCCGGAAAAGGTGAATGTGGTTTTGTCTTTGAGCAAGGAAAATGGCATTGCGGATAATGAAGCGGAAAAAATAGCCCGTTTGGTTGACAATTATACAGCTATTGGTTTTGAAAATGTAATAATTGTCCTTAAAAATTAAGGATTAAGGATTAAGAATTGGATTTTTGTGCCCGGGGAGGTATACAAAAGGCTTAAAGTGTCAGCAAAATAAATAAAATTATTAAACTGTAAACAAAATATAAAGAAAAAATTTCTCATATTCTAAAAAATTAGTTGTTTTCTTTTGGTTGCTATGATATAATGTAGCTATAAAAAATAGGAGGTGTGTTCCATGGATGAACAGATTTTGGAAGTTGAGGTTCAAAACCAGGAAGATACAAATACTGTAAAGATTGCCAATGATGTTGTGGCTACGATTGCAGGTATTGCAGCTTCAGAAATTGAGGGCGTTGCCGGTATGAGCGGTAACATGGTGAGCGGTCTTTCCCAGATGTTGGGCAAAAAACAGCTGACCAAAGGTGTTAAAGTTGAAATCACTGATAATGATGTGGCGCTGGATATCAGCATCATTATTGAGTATGGCAAAAAAATTCCGGAAGTGGCCGGCAATATTCAGTATGCCGTTTCCACAGCGGTTGGCGATATGACCGGCCTGAACGTAACTGCTGTAAATGTACACGTAACAGGCGTTCAGTTTGTGGAAGAAAAGACAGATGAGGTTGTTGAAACAACCCCTGCTGTTGAGGAATAGGCTTTGTTTTGCCTGATTGTCTTGGACTAAATTATAGCGGTCAGCCTGTTGCTTTTGGCAGTTTGGCGGCCGGTATAATTGCAGGGGCTATTGCCTTTTGGCCATAGCCCTTTGCTGGTTTGGGGCATTTTAAATGTGGGCAGATTTAAGGGTGGATAGGTATGAGATTTTTAGAGAAATTTTTTCTGTTTATATTTAGTTTGTGTCTGGCCGCGCTGGGCGTTGGCGGTATTTGGGCTTGTTATGACGCTAATTTGTTGCGTTATGTGAATTGGCTGGCTACAATGATGACGCAAAATCGCTGGATTACGCTGGTCGCATCGGCCTGTCTGCTGCTTTTGGCTATTTTGTTGCTGTTTGGCGTGGTTTTTCATTCTTCTGGCCGCAAAAAAGAAAATGGCATGGCAGTCAATGTGATTATGGTGGGTGAAAGCGGTTCTAATGTGCAGATTAGCACAGCGGCCGTGGATTGTATCATTCAGCAGCAAAAAAAGGATTATCCGGCTGTTAAGGAGTTGGAAAGCAAGATTTCCCAGATGGCTGACGGCGCACAGATTATGCTTAAGGTTGTGGCTTCGGCAGATGCTAATATTCCGGAGTTGGCTAATAATTTGCAAAATTCTGTAAAAACCCAGCTGGAAAATATGGTCGGTTTGAAAGTCGCTTCCGTGAAAATTATTGTTGCTGATGTTATAACTGATAATTTTACACAGCATATTAATACTGATAAGAATGAGCCAACAGTTTAAAATCAGATGAAAAAAGGAAGGCGGTTGACTATGAATTTTATTGATTGGTGCAGAGAGTTTATTTATAAGCACCCGGCAACCTCGCTTGGTTTGCTGTTGGGTGTGCTTTTGGGTTTATCCTTTGCCGCCTTCGGCTTCTGGCGAACCTTTGTGGTGGGCTTGTGCATTGCTATCGGGCTTTATGTTGGCGTTAAGGTTGACGCCGGAGAGGGTCCGGATTTTCAGGCCATTAAGGAGCGTTGGCAAAATCGGCATAAGAAGCAAGGAGGACATGGCTTTTGAGCAGGCATAAGGCGCGAGAAGCAGCTTTTCAGATGCTGTTTCAGTTGATTGAGGGCGCGAATGATTGGAAAATGGCGGAGCATACTTTGGCGCAAGCGGAACTGCCGCAGAAATCGGCAGCTTTTGCCGTGGTTTTGGCGCAAGGAGCCTGGCAGAAACATTTTGAAACAGAGCAATATATTCGCCGTTTGGCAAAGGGCTGGCAATATGAGCGTTTATGCTCGGTGGACAGGCTTTTACTGCATTTGTCCATGTATGAGCTGAAATATCTGCCGGATAGTCCGCCGCCGATTGTAATTGATGAGGCGATTGAACTGGCGCGAGAGTTTGGTACTGATGATTCGCCAAGTTTTATTAATGCGGTTTTGGACAAGTTTGTGCATGCGGTTTTGACGGATAAAGCGGCCGATTATCAGCTTGATGAGGTTCAGATGCGTCAGGCTGACGAGCGTTTACAGCAGGCAGAGGCGCAGCAACAGGCCGCGGCCGCGGATATTGCCAAAGCGGCAGAGCAGGCCTGGGCGGACAAGGCGGCGGAGGACGCCATGGTGATGGCGCGCAAAAAGGCAGATAAAAATTATGCCAGACGCAGTAAATTGCAGCCAGCGCCAGAACCAGTTAAAACTTTTCGCAAAATTCGTAAAGTGGATATTACAGAAGCGGACAAAATTGCTCCGGAACCGGAAGATTTGTTCTGATTGCCGATTGTCGCATAATTTGTGGATAATATGCGGTTATAACATAAACTTTAGTTTTATAATAAAAGATATAGCCATTTCTTTTTAAGAAATGGCTATATCTTTTATATAAAATTTTTAAGCGCTTTTTTCATTTTGCAGCTGCTTGACCTCATCAATAGACAAGCCGGAATATTCAGCAATCTCCTCAATGCTAAGTTTACCATTGGTCAGCAAACGGCGAGCCACTTCTTTTTTTCCTTCTTTTAACATTTCATCTACAACACTACTCATAATCTCGGCCTCCTTTTTGTCCTCTTTCAAAAACCTTACTTTATCAGCCAATATTATTAAATGAATAATTTATTTTTTATCACACATTATTTATATTTTAAATATAAAATAAATAACTTTGGCCTGATAATTTTATTCATATGTTTATTAGATTTTATTTTCAATTTCTATCATTCTTTCGTCCATTTTTATCATTTCATTTAGAACGTCCTCATCAACGCAATTCAAACGTACGGCCATAATATTATTTATCCACATTTCGACCAAAACTCCGCGGAGGGTCAGAAAATCCTTGGAATTTCTATCAATTTTTGCTTTTTTACTTTGCAAATTTTCGGCCAAACCCTCCAGCTTATCCAATTCCTTATAAATTTCTACTTGCGCCTTTAATACACAGATTAAAAGCTGGTTTAATGGCGTTCTTTCTTTGTCCTCCGACAATTCCAATACTATCTCTTCAACTTTCCGCTCAATGCTGCCCTGTAAATCTTTTTTCACACATTCATGCACGACAATCGCCTCTCTTTCAATATTTTTCACCTCTATACAATTATATATTGTTATTTATTACACGTCAATAGTCGTGAAACAGAGTATTTAATATTTTCTTAATTTTATATACAATATATTATAGAGGTGATAATGTGGGGAAAGAAAGATGGCTTTTTGACCATACTAATAGATATCAAAATCTATCCTTTGCTATTGCTTATTATCGTAAAAAACGCCATTTAAGCCAAGAACAGTTAGCAGAAATGGCAGGAATAAGCAGACAGCATATGGGTTCTATTGAAGCGCCTAATATGTTTAGAGGATTATCACTAGATACATTATTCAATATAGCCTGTGTTTTGGAGATTGAACCATGTATACTGCTAAAATTCAATCCAGAGATGTAAAATATACAGATTAAAAACTGATTTTAAGTTGTTCATTCTTTCTACTCCTCTAGTTACAATACTATTTTTTTCTATGTAATTACATATTATTATCTGTTACACGTCAATAGTCGTAAAATAAAGCATTTAATTATTTCTCAATTTTGTATAAAATATATTATTGAGGTGATATTGTGTCAAAGGAGAAACGACTTTTCGACAATACTATCAGATATCAAAATCTATCCTTTGCCATTGCTTATTATCGTAAAAAACGCCATTTAACGCAAGAACAATTAGCGCAAATGGTGGGAATTAGCAGGCAGCATATGGGTTCTATTGAAGCGCCTAATATGTTTAGAGGTATATCAATAGAAACACTATTCAATATAGCAACTGTTTTAGAGATTGAACCATATTTATTACTAAAATTTAATCCAGAAACATAAAAAATAGAACCATTTCTTAAAAAGAAATGGTTCTATTTTCTTAAAATTTACCAATCAAGAATTTGAACTTGTTTTAAGCAAAAAACATTGCAAAAAAATATAAATGATGTTAGAATAAATACAAGGCAGGTGATTTATTTGGCAAAAGAAACTATAAACCAGACCAATTTGGAGTACATACAAAACTTTTGTTTGCTGGACGACATTTTCATGACAAAATGCTTTGAAGATGATATTCCCTGCGTTGAATTAGTACTGCGTATTATTTTGAATAAAGATGATTTACAGGTTACAGAGGCCCACACGCAAGACTTTTTGGCTAATCTGCGAAACCGTTCGGTACGGCTGGACGTTTTAGCCACCGACAGCACCGGCAAAAAATATAATATTGAAATTCAGCGCGCCGATAAAGGCGCTGGTGAAAAGCGTGCTCGTTATCACAGCAGTTTGCTGGACAGCAAAATAATGCAAAAAGGCTCCGATTTTGATGATTTGCCGGAAACCTACATTATTTTTATTACCGAAAATGATGTTATGAAGAAAGGTTTACCGCTATACAGAATTGAGCGCTGCAATTTAGATACAAATGAGATATTTAACGATGGCGCGCATATAATATATGTTAATGGAGCCTATCGTGATGATACACCGCTGGGCTGGTTAATGCATGATTTTTCATGCAAAAAAGCAGATGATATGAAATACAAAACATTAGCGGATAAAGTAAGGTTTTTGAAAGAGGATAAAAAGGAGGTCGAAATTATGAGTAGTGTTGTAGATGAAATTTTAACGCGCGGACAGCGAGAAGGAAGAAAAGAAGGACAACGAGAAGAAAAAAAAGAAGCGGCTCGCCGTATGCTTTCTGCTGGAAAATATTCGTTAGAAGAAATAATCAATATTTCTGGTTTGTCTATTGATGAGGTCAAGCAGCTGCAAAATGAAAAAAGCGCTTAAAAATTTCATATAGAAAAACCCCAACCGTTAAAATAGGCTGGGGTTTTTCTATGAAAAAATTTAATCTTCGTCTTCAAACAGCATATCATTGTAGGTATCAACAACCATTTCCCATTCCTGGTCATCTTCGATATAGGCAAAAATTTCCTCGCCGTCCTCATTGGTGTCGATACGGAAAATCACAGCTTCGTCTTCTTCTGCTTCAGCATCAGCGTTTTCATCATTAAGCGGCAGCAAAAAGGCATAGCGTTTGCCGGCTATCTCCAGCATTTCGATTATCTCAAAATCAATCGCCTCATCGTTGTCGTCCAGCAGAGTGATGATATTTTCATTGATAAGTTCATTTTGGGTCATAATTTAATAGCCTCACTTAATATTATTAGGATTTTCCAGATACGTTGATAAAATCAGCGTGGCGGCCAGCTTATCAACCAGCTGGCGACGCTTTTGCCGGCGCGTATCACCGGCGATTAAGGTTTTTTGCGCGGCCACTGTGGTCAGGCGTTCGTCCTGAAAATAAACGGGCAGGGCAAATTCCTGTTTGAGCAAACTGGCAAATGATTGCACCTTGTCCACGGCCGGGCCGCGGCTGCCGTCCATATTTAAGGGCAGACCCATAACAAAGGCTTCTGGCTGATATTCGTCAACATAAGCCCGGATTGCCGCCATATCCTCAGCATGACTGCGTCGGCGCAGTGTGCAAACGCCCTGCGCCGTCAGTCCCAGAGGGTCGCTTACGGCAACGCCAATGTTGGTACTGCCAAAATCCAGCGCCAATAATCTCATCTTAATGGCTCCTGATTTTTCAAATAATGAATCAGCAGTTCCTCCAGCAAATCATCACGTTCAATACGCCTAATCAGGCTGCGTGCCTGCTTATGGCTGGTGATGTAGGCCGGGTCACCGGAGATAAAATAACCTACCAGCTGGTTTACGGGGTTATAGCCCTTTTCCACCAGCGCCTCATAAACGGTGAGCAGAACATCACGAGGATTTAAGTTGTCCTCATCGCTTTTTTTGAAATACATTGTTTCTTCCAGCTTGTTGTCAGGCATTTGGCAACCTCCTTACTTTAATTTAAGCAGCTGCTTGGGATTTTATGCCAGTTGTTCGGTGATTATCCGGCAGGCAGCCTGCAATGCTTCTTGAATTTTGGCCGGGTCTTTGCCGCCGGCCTGCGCCATATCCGGACGGCCGCCGCCGCCGCCGCCGCAGGCTGTGGCCGCAGCTTTAATAATATTGCCGGCATGCAGCTTTTTAGCCAACAAATCTTTGCTAACGGCGGCAACCAGCATAACCTTGCCGCCAGCTTCTGCCGCCAGCACAATCGCGCTGTTTTCACCAAGCTTGTCCCGGGCGCTGTCCAGTGTGCGGCGCAAAGCGTCCATGTCCTCCGCCGGAACTTTAGCTGCCAGAACTTTTACGCCGCTGATTTCCTTAACTGTGGCGGTAATATCGTTAACCGCCTGCTGATTCAGCTGCTGGCGCAGGGCTTTGATTTCGCGGTCCTTTTCTTTATTTTCTTCAATCAGGGCGCTAATGCGCTGTTCCAGATTTTGCAGCGGTGTTTTTAGTAGCGCTGCCGCTTTGAATAAATGCTCCAGGTGTTCACGCATAAATTTCTGTACGGCATTACCAGTGATAGCTTCAATACGGCGAATACCTGAACCGATACCGCCCTCGCTGATAATCTTAAAGGAGCCAATATCACCGGTGGCTTTAACGTGGGTGCCGCCGCAAAGTTCCATAGACGGCCCCATGGTTACAGTGCGCACGGTTTCGCCGTATTTATCGCCAAAGAAAGCCAAAAAGCCTTTGGCTTCGGCCTCCGGTTTACTCATGGCAACGGTCTGCACTGGTATATTCTGCAAAATCAGTCCGTTAACAATGCCCTCAATAACCTCGATTTCTGTCGGCTTCAGGGGAGCGATATGCGCAAAGTCAAAGCGCAGACGTTCCGGCGTTACCAGTGAGCCGGCCTGATGCACATGGTTGCCAAGAACCTGCCGCAGGGCAAACTGCAAAAGGTGGGTAGCCGAATGGTTGCGTGCGGCCGCCATTCGCTGTTCAGTATCAATTTGTACCTGTACCGTATCGCCAACTTTTAAGCCGCCGCGCGCAATAAAATGGTGCAGGAAAATGCCGTTGGGCAGTTTGGTAGTGTCTTTAATCAGAAGTTCGGTCTGGGCGCCATCGGCTGTTGTCAGCTGCATTGTGCCGTTATCGCCGGCCTGACCGCCGCTTTCGGCATAAAACGGCGTTTCGTCTAAAATGATATAACCGTCCTCGCCGCCGTTGATTGACTGAACCAGACGTTTGGGCTCGTCCACCAGCAAAGCCAGAACTTTGGCGTTGCTGGTGGTTTGCTCATAACCGATAAATTTGGTAGCCGGGATATCGGTTAACAGGTTGGTCAGGGTTTGCAGACTTTCAAAATTGGTCTTGACGTTGCGCGCCGCCCGGGCACGCTGCCGCTGCTCCTCCAAAGCCGCTTCAAACTGCGCTTCGTCAAACTGCAAATTGTTTTCTTCCAAAATATCTTTGGTTAAATCCAGTGGGAAGCCGTAGGTATCGTAAAGTTTGAATGCGTCCTGACCGGAAAAAATGGTGGAGCCGTTTTCTTTCATCTTTTTGATGATATTGCTTACCATGCTTAAGCCGTCCAGAATGGTTTCGCGGAATTTTTCTTCTTCAGTCAACATCACTTTGGCAATGAAATCCTGCTGTTCACGGATTTCCGGATAAGCGTCGCCCATCAGTTCACAAACCAGAGGCACCATGGTATGCATAAACGGTTCTGTGATGTTAAGCGCGGTGCCGTAACGGACAGCGCGGCGGAAAATGCGGCGCAGCACATAATTGCGGCCGTCATTGCCGGGTACCACGCCGTCAGCGATTAAAAACGTGCAGGCACGAATATGATCGGCAATTACCCGGTAAGGAAAACCGGCCTTGCCGGGGTCATAGGCGGTGTTGGTCAGCTTTTCAATAAAAGCAATCAGCTGGCGCATTACCGGGATTTCATAGTTGCTGTCAACGTCCTGCATGATTGAGGTTATGCGCTCCAGCCCCATGCCGGTATCAATGCTGGGTTTGGGCAGGGGAGACAGATTGCCGTTTTCATCACGTTCATATTGCATGAAAACCAGGTTCCAAATTTCCATCCAGCGGTCGCAGTCGCAAACACCCATCGCACATTCCGGCGCGTTACAGGTGTATTTCTCACCGCGGTCAAAGAAAATTTCAGAGCAGGGGCCGCAGGGGCCGGTTTCGCCCATGGCCCAGAAGTTATCTTTCTCGCCCATGCTGTAAATGCGGCTGTCATCAAAGCCGCTGACGCGTTTCCAGATTTGGCGCGCTTCATCGTCGTCCTTATAAACCGTAACGTATAAACGCTCCTTGGGCAGCTTCAAAACCTCGGTAATAAACTCCCAGGCGTTTTTGATAGCGTCCTCCTTGAAATAATCGCCAAATGAGAAATTGCCGAGCATTTCAAAAAAGGTATGGTGCCGGGCGGTGCGGCCAACGGTATCCAAATCATTATGCTTGCCGCCGGCGCGCACGCATTTCTGGGCAGTGGTTGCGCGTGTATAGGGGCGCTTTTCCAACCCCAGGAAAGTGTCCTTAAACTGCACCATACCGGCGTTTACGAACAGCAGGGTGGGGTCGTTATGCGGCACCAGCGGAGAACTGGCCACTCTGGTATGGCCTTTACTTTCAAAAAAATGTAAAAAAGCCTCACGGATTTGGGCTTCTGTGGTGTATTCACCATATTTATACTGCGTCATTGGTGTAATATACTCCCTTTCTGGCAGATTGCCAAAAAATTTATTTTATCAACTTATTATAGCACACACATTCAGCGAATACAAGTTTATGACTTGTATTTTTTGCTGGTTAAGCTTATAATTATTATAAAAAATTGAAAGCGGAGAGGTTTGGCATGAAAAATAGCAATTATCAGAAAAATAAAGAGTATCAATCTAATAAAAAACAGCGGAGTTTGCACCGGCCGCAGATCGAGGGCGTTATTTGCGGTAAAAATCCGGTGCTGGAGGCGCTGCGTTCTGACCGCACACTAAACAAGGTTTTGGCGGCAGCCGGACAGGAGCCGGGTTTTCTGCGCCAGGTGCGAGAATTATGTCGGGAGAAGCATGTGCCGTTTTTGCAGGTTGAGCGTTCCGCGCTGGCGATGTATCCGGATAACCGCGGTGTAGTGGCGTTGGCTGCGCCTTTTGCCTATGCTGAGGTGGAAGACATATTGGCGGCGGCGGAGGCCAAAGGCGAAGCGCCATTGGTGATTGTGCTGGCAGGGGTGGAGGATCCACACAATCTTGGCGCGGTGCTGCGCACGGCGGAGGGTGTGGGCGCGCATGGCGTGATTATTGCCAAGCATGGCGCGGCGCCGTTAAATGAAACTGCGGCCAGAGTGGCGGCCGGGGCGGCGGAATATGTGCCGGTGGCTCGTGTTTCCAGCATTGCCGCCACGCTTGATGAATTGAAAGCCCGGGGGCTTTGGGTTTGCGGCACACATCAGGAGGGGGCGCAAACGCTTTGGCAGGCCGATTTGACCGGCGCACTGGCGCTGGTTATGGGCAGCGAGGGGCGCGGTTTGCCGCCTTTGGTGGCGAAAAAATGCGATTTTATGGTGAAAATTCCCATGTGCGGACGGATTAACTCATTTAACGTCAGTGTCAGCTGTGCCATGGTGCTGGGCGAGGTTCTGCGGCAGCGGCAAAGTTAAACCTGTGTTAATATTGCTTATTTATAATTAATTATGGATATAGATATAAATTGCATATATAAATAGGAAGAAGAAAATAAAAACCAAGTGAGGTTGGCGGAGTTGATAGGTGAGAGCAAGGAAGATAAATTGCTTTTAGCGCGTTTGGCGGATAAACAGCAGCAATGTGAGCAGCGGCAGTATCCGGTTTTCAGTGATTTTCTGGACGCCAGACAGCAGGCGCTTGCGGCGGCGCATTTTGGGCGGCATTGCAGCTATGCGTTTTGGGGCGGCTTTGCCGAGGCGGAAAGACGTTTGATGATATTTTTGCCTGATTATCTGGATTTTGCCGACTGGCAGCAGCAAGATGCAGTTAGCGCGCTGGCGGTTCTGCGCGCTGCACCTTCGGCTCGGCAAAGCAATTTGACGCACCGTGATTATCTGGGCGCGCTGCTGGCGCTGGGCATTAATCGCGGTAAGCTGGGCGATTTGCTGGTTCAGCCTGATTATGCTGATATTATCATTTTGCCGGAATTGGCTGATTATTTGTTGTTGAATTTTGAGCGTGCCGGTCGCTGTACTTTGCAGCTGGAGTTGTTGCCGGCAACGATTTTGCAGAATGTGCAGCCGCGGACGGAAACTTTGCGTTTGAATGTCAGTTCTCTGCGTTTAGACGCAGTGGCCGCGGCGGCTTTTGGCGTTTCACGCAGCAGGGCCGCGGCGGCGGCCGCGGCCGGTTTGCTGGCAGTAAACGGTCTGACGCTGTTAAAACCGGATTATGCACTGGACGAGGGTATGAAAATTTCCTGGCGCGGCAAGGGGCTGGTGTGTTTGGCGGAGATTGGCAGTAAAACGCGTAAGAATCGTATCTGGCTGCGAATTGAAAAATATATTTAGTCTAAAATTGGTTAAAAATAAAAAAAACAGGTTGTCGATTGACTAAAAAAATGCTATAATAAAAAAGATACTATATGAAATGTCAATAAACTATGATGTCTAAGGAGAATATTTTGAGTAATGATATAGATTTGGCGGTGGGATTGACCTTGCCAGAGGCGGAAAAGTCGGCTCCGGAGCCGGAAAGGCCGCGCGGTTGGCGGCGGCTGACCTTTGAGGGTAAATGCTGGCTGTTTTGCTGCACGCTTTTAATGATATGCGGCGGTTTTTATCTGGGTTTTTGGTATAGCTGCCAAAATCCGCGTCCGATTGACGTGCCTTATGTGACCTCTGACAGTTATTATGAGAATCAGAAGGCGGCGCAGGCGGTTTTTAAGGATTATCTGGGCAGTGACGGTATATTAACGGTTTTGCTTTTGGGCTGTGATATGCGTGAGGGCGAAGATGTGGGGCGTTCTGATACGATTATGCTGGCTTTTGTTGATTTGCAGGGCGGCGGCATTAATTTGCTTTCCATTCCGCGCGATACCAGAGTGGAACTGGCAGAGGGCAGGGGCGTTACCAAGATTAATCATGCTTTTGCTTATGGTCGGGTGCCTTTGGTGCGCAAAACGATTGAAAACTTTTTAAATGTGGAAATTGACCGTTATGTTACGGTGGATTTTCAGGGTTTTGCAGATATTATTGACGCGTTGGGCGGCATTGATTATAATGTTGAGCAGCGTATGCTGAATGAATGGGAAAACATTGATTTGCAGCCGGGTCAGCAGCATTTGAATGGCAGTCAGGCGCTGTCATATGTGCGCTGGAGGGAGCCGGTTAAAGCGGATATTGGCCGGGTGGAGCGCCAACAGGCTTTTCTGGGCGCGGTTTTAGACCAGGTTATGAGTGTTGGTACTATTTTTCGTCTGCCCAAGCTGATTGGCACTATTAATGATAGTATTCAAACGGATTTTAGTCTGAAAGAATTGACGTCGCTTATTGAAATTTATCAGCAGTTTGTTTCAGTAGATTTCAACTCAGCCATGGTGCCGGGTGACGGCGTTTATATTAACGGTATCAGCTATTGGCAGTATGATTTGGCGAAAACTCAGGAGTTGGTGGCTTCCATGCAGAATTTTGCGACGATTAATACAAATACGGGCGATACGGATTAATCTGTTTTTAAAAACGCAAAAAATATTAGTATAGAAAAGATGTTGAGGTAAAAATGGCAACTTATAATGTAGTAACTATTGGTGATGAAATTTTGCGAGAAAAGGCAGTTCTGGTGAGGCGTTTTGACGCCAGACTGCACAATATGCTGGACGCTATGGCGGAAACCATGTATGAATTTGACGGTGTTGGTTTGGCGGCGCCCCAGATTGGTATAAGCAAACAGATTGTGGTGATTGACGTTGGTGAAGGCCTTTGGGAGTTGATTAACCCGAAGATTGTGGAGAAATCTGGCAATGTTCTGGGTTTGGAGGGCTGTTTGAGCGTGCCGGAGAAACAGGGTTATGTTTATCGGGCACAAAAAATTCTGGTGCGGGCGCAGAATCGTTATGGCGAGCCGTTTGAGTTTGAGGCGGAGAACTATTTTGCCCGTGCCTGTCAGCATGAGATTGACCACCTGAATGGAGTTTTGTATGTGGATAAGCTGGCTCACCCCACCGAGCAGGAATTGGCGGAAATGGACGAAGAATAAAATCTGAAAAATGACGGAGGATTTATATGAATAACGGACGCAAGCCGAAAATAGTATATTTGGGCAGCCCGGATTTTGCTGTGCCGGCACTTGCCGCTTTAATGCAGGCTGGCTACTCCCTGCCGCTGGTTATAACTCAGCCAGACCGCCCCAAAGGGCGCAAAAGGCAGTTGACGCCTACGGCCGTTAAACAATTTGCGGAAAACGCCAGTTTGAGAGTTTTGGCCGTGCCGAATGTTAATCAGCCTGAAGTTCTGGCAGAAATCAGGGCGGCCGAGCCGGACTTGTTGGTGGTGGCGGCTTTTGGGCAGCTGCTGCGGCCGGCGGTTTGGCAGGCGGCGCCTTTTGGCGCTGTTAATATCCACGCGTCATTGTTACCGGAATATCGCGGCGCTGCGCCTATTCAGCAGGCGCTGATTGACGGCCGGAAAAAAACCGGCGTGACTCTGATGTATATTGCGGAGCGTCTGGACGCCGGTGATATGCTGGCTAAGGCGGAATGCGCTATTTTGCCGGAGGATAATGCCGGCACTTTGCGTGAGCGTCTGGCAGCTTTGGGCGCGGATTTGCTGCTTGAAAAATTGCCGCTGCTTTTGGCCGGTCAGCTGGCGGCCGAGCCGCAGGACGAAACACTGGCCACTTATGCCGGTAAGATTACGGCGGCGCATGAGTTGCTGGACTGGCAGGCTAAGGCGGAGGATTTGTGTAATTTGCTGCGTGGTTTAACGCCGGATACTTCCGCATATACCTGTTATAAAGACAGTCATGGCTGGCAGCGCATGAAAATCTGGCAGATGGAGTTGGCCGAGGCCACGGGCAATGCGGCAACGCCTGGCACTCTTTTTGACGCGGATAAGGGCGGCCTGCTGGTGGCAGCCGGCGAGGGAGCCGTGCGGCTTGTGCAGGTTCAGCCGGCTGGCAAAGGGCGTATGGCGGCGGTTGACTGGTGGCGCGGCCGGCAGGATTTGCATAAAGCCGGGTTGTGTTTTACCGGGTCAGAAGATAATTAAGCCGCTGGAAAGGGGAAATAGCAATGCTATATTATGGTACTTTTGATTTGACCTCTCTGTTATTTATGTTGCCGGGTATTTTGCTGGCGGCCTGGGCGCAGGCTAAGGTTAGCGGAAATTTTAATAAATATTCCCGGGTGCAGTCTGCACAATGTATTACCGGAGCGGAAACAGCGCGCAAAATTTTGAATGCCAACGGTCTTTCTTATGTGGCAATTCAGCATGTTAGTGGTGAACTTTCTGACCATTATGACCCACGCAGTAAAGTGGTACGGCTTTCCGATAATGTTTTTAACAGCACCTCATTGGCGGCAGTGGCGGTGGCGGCGCATGAATGTGGCCATGCTATTCAGGACGCGGAGGAATATCAGCCGATGCGCTGGCGTTCAGCTATTGCACCAGCGGCCAGTGTGGCTACGCAGGCTTCCTGGGCTATTTTGATGATTGGTTTTGTTTTGAGCATGTACGGTCTGGCTATGATTGGTGCGTTATTGTTTGGCATTGTGGTGCTGTTTCAGCTGGTGACATTGCCGGTGGAATATAACGCTTCTTCACGTGCGTTGAGTATTTTGGAGAGCGAGGGCATATTGGAGCGCGATGAAGTTGGCGGCGCCAAAAAGGTTTTGAGCGCGGCGGCACTGACCTATGTGGCTTCCTTGGTGGCGGCGATTGTATCCTTTTTGAATATCATGCGCATGATTATAATGTATCGGCGCAATCGTTGGTAAAAATTTGGCTATGAAGAATATGCAGAACACTAAAAAAAATAAAAGCGCCAGAGAGTTGGCGTTGGAGGTTTTGTTGGCGGTGGCGCTTGAGGGGGCTTACAGCAATCTGGCGCTGAACAGGGTTTTGCGTCAGCACCAGCCGGCAGAGCGCGCTTTGTTGACGGAGTTGGTTTATGGTACTTTGCGCATGCAGGGTACCATAGATTATATACTGAGCCAGTTTGTTAAGCAGCCGTTAACCAAGCTGCCGCTGAAAATTTTGCTGATTTTGCGGCTGGGCGTTTATCAACTGCTGTTTATGGAGAAAATACCAGTTTCCGCCGCGGTTAATGAGAGCGTTAAGCTGGCTAAAATTTATGGACATCAGGGAACAGCGGCGTTAACCAATGCGGTGTTGCGTAATGTGGAGCGTGGGCGCGACAGCTTGAGTTTTCCGGATAAACAGGCGCAGCCGGCCGAACATCTGGCAACGCGTTTTTCTCACCCACTTTGGCTGGTTCAGCAATGGCTGGAGCGTTTTGGGTTGGCTGAAACGCAGGCTATGTGTGAATTCGATAATCAGCCGGCGCCTTATACTCTGCGCGTGAATACTTTGAAAACCAGCCGGAGGGCGGTTTTGCAGCGTCTGGCTGATTGCCAGGTTGCGGCGCAGCCGCTGCATTTTGCGCCAGAGGGGATTAGTATTGTCAGCGGCGGCACCGCGGCGCTATCTGATATGCTGGCGGAGGGTTTGCTTTATCCGCAACAGGAGAGTTCCATGCTGGCTGCCCATGTTTTGCAGCCGCAGCCAGGCAGCCGGGTTTTAGATGTTTGCGCCGCACCTGGTGGTAAAACCACGCATTTGGCGGCGTTGATGCAAAACCGCGGCGAAATTCTGGCGCTGGATTTACATGAACATAAATTGCAGCTTTTGCGTGAAAATGCAGCGCGGCTGGGTATTGAATGTATCCAGACCAAGGCGGCGGACAGCCGTAATCTGTTGGATTTGCCGGAGCATTTTGCTGATTATGTTCTGGCCGACGTACCCTGTTCTGGTCTGGGCGTTTTGCGTTCCCGGCCAGACGCGCGCTGGCGAAAGGAGCCGAATATCAGTGCGGAGATGGCTCCGCTGGCTCTGGCTATTTTGCAGGCGGCGGCTGATAAGGTTAAGCCGGGTGGTGTTATGTTGTTTTCCACCTGTACGATTAGCGAGGAGGAAAACGAGGGTAATCTGGCGCGTTTTTTGGCGGATAATTCCGATTTTGCGCCGGAGTCGATTAGCTTTGCGCCGGAAATTTTTGCCGGCGCGTCGTCGTTACAGGTTTTGCCGCAGCGGCAGGGGCTTGAGGGCTTCTTTTACGCTAAATTGCGGCGTTTAAGCTGAAAAATTTGAAAATAAGAGAAATAAAAACGTGGAAAAAAATATAACAGAAAATACTAATATGGCGTGTGATAAGGATTTTTGCGCTTTGTTGGGTAAAAATGAAGCAGAATTGCGAGAAATCTGCCGGGAGCATGGTCTGCCGGTCTATAAGGGCGGCATATTGTTTAAATGGCTGCAAGCCGGTGAACTGGCTTATGACCAGATGACTAACTTGAGCAAGGCGGAGCGCAGTTTGCTGCAAGAGCATTATCCGCTGCATTTGCCGGTTATTCGCCGTGAGCGGCGCAGTGCTGACGGCACCACGGCCAAACTGCTGCTGGATTTTGGCGGCGGTATTTTGGTGGAGTTGGTAATCATGAACTATCAGCGTCAGCAGAGCCGCAGCCGTCATACGCTTTGTATCAGCACCCAGGCTGGCTGTGCAATGGGTTGTGCTTTTTGCGCCACCGGCCTTTCCGGTTTGGTGCGTAATCTGACGGCCGGCGAGATTGTGGCGCAAGTTTTGCAGGGTCAGCTTTGGCTACAGCGACAGGGGCTTGGCAAGGTGACAAATCTGGTGTTGATGGGTATGGGCGAGCCTTTTGCCAATTATGAACAGGTTTGCCGGGCTTTGCGCGTGTTGAATTCGGAAAATGGTCAGAATATCGGCTGGCGGCGTATTACAGTTTCCACCTGTGGTCTGCCGGCGCAGATACGCCGTTTTGCTGACGAGGGTTGGGAGGTAAATTTGGCGGTTTCTCTGCATGCGCCTGATGATTATTTGCGCTCCCGGCTGTTGCCGGTAAACCGGCGTTTTCCGCTGGCGGAGTTGTTGGCGGCCTGCGATTACTACACGAATAAAACCCATCGGCGTATCAGTTATGAATATGCGTTGCTGCGTGATGTTAACGACAGTTCCCGACAGGCGCAGGTTTTGGCGGAACTTTTAGCCGGCCGGCTGGCGCATGTAAATCTGATACCAGTAAATTTTGTGGCGGAAACAGGATTTTGGCCCAGCAGTGACGAAACATTAAATAAATTTGCCGCGCTGCTGAAAAAACGGGGTCTGGAGGCCACGGTGCGAGAAAAGCGTGGTTTGGATATTGACGGCGCCTGTGGTCAGCTGCGCCGCCGCAACGATGAAAAACAGCTTTAACTGCGTATGTTTATAATGTTTTAATTTAGGGAAATCCGGGAGGTAATGAGCAAATATGGAATATGCGACTTTAACGGTTCGGGGCAAAGGCCGAGCTAACAATGAGGACTGCCTGCGCGTTTTGCCGGAGGCTGGTCTTTTCATGGTCGCGGACGGTATGGGTGGTCATCTGGCCGGCGAGGTGGCCAGTAAGATTGCCGTGGAAGCAATTTCCGATTATCTGCTGCAAAACCAGAGCCAGACGCCGGAAACCAGACTGCGCAGCGCTATTGCCTATGCTAATGGTAAAATATACGTAGATAGCCAGCACCGGGAGGAGCATTGTAATATGGGCTCCACCATTGCCTTGGTCTGGCAGCAGCAGGAGCGCGTTTATCTGGCGCATATTGGCGATAGTCGAATTTATCATTTTAATCAGGGGCAGGCGCGGCAGCTGACTAACGATCATTCATTGGTGGGGCAGATGCTGCGCAATGGAACTATCACACCTAATGAGGCTATTAATCACCCCAAGAAAAATGTTTTAACCCGTGCTTTGGGTGTGGAAGCTAATGTGCAGCCGGATTTGCGCATTTTTGAGTTGCCTTTGCCGGGGTTTTTGCTGCTTTGCACGGACGGTTTGAGTTCTTATTTGCCGATGACCACCGTTTTGCCGCAGGTGGCGGCTAAGGTGCGCTCTGAGCAGATTCTGCCGGTTTTGGCGGAACTGGCCAAGGAAGCCGGCAGTCAGGACGATATTACCTGCATACTTTTGTGGCAGGGCAAAGGAGGCGTGACCAATGAGTAATTTGGTTGGTACTCTTTTTAACGACCGCTATCAGGTTTTGGAGGTTTTGGGTTCCGGCGGCACTTCGGTGGTTTATAAGGCTAAGGATATTTTGCTGAACAGGCTGGTAACAATTAAAATTTTGCGTGAGCAGTTTGCCCGGGACGAAAAATTTGTTAGCCGTTTTCGTAATGAGGCCCAGGCCGTGGCGCGGCTTTCACACCCCAATATCGTCAGCATTTATGACGTTGCCTTTGCCGAGGGCGTGCATTATCTGATTATGGAGTATGTTGAAGGCGGCAGTTTAAAGGAATATATCGACCAGCATGGGCCTTTGCCGGTTGATGAAACGCTGGATATTTTTCATCAGCTGCTTAATGCGCTTCAGCATGCGCATGAAAATAATGTAATTCATCGTGACATCAAGCCGCATAATATCCTGCTGGATGTTAAGCATAATGTGCGCGTGACGGATTTTGGTCTGGCCGTGACGACTACGAATTTGACGAACCAGACCAATAATGATGTTATGGGCTCGGTTTATTATATGTCGCCGGAGCAGATTAAGGGCGAGCAGATTACGGCGGCTACGGATACTTATTCAGCCGGTCTGTTGCTTTATGAAATGCTTTGTCATCGGCGGCCTTTTACGGGGGATAGCGCAGTGGAGATTGCCCGGCAGCATTTAAAGGGCAATGTGACGCCGCCGCATAAGCTGAACCCGGATATTCCTACGGAACTTTCTTCTTTTGTGATGAAAGCAGTGCGTCGGGATAAGCAGCTGCGTTTTGCTGACGCCGGGCAGATGCTGGCTGAATTTCGGGCTATGCAGAACCGCAGCAGGCGAGTGCGCGTTAAGCCGATTATTATTCCGGTTAGCCCAACGGTGGGCGGAGGCCCGGCTGACGCGGCTGATGAGGAGCCGCGCAAGGTGGTAGTTAAGCGGCATATGACAATGCCGGAAACTAACCGGAGTGGCTTTGCCCTTTTCCGGGATAAAAAGCCAACTTCTGCCTTTTACATAATCCTGTTTATGATTTTGCTGGTTATGGTGCTTGGTTTTTCTGGTTTCAGCATTTTGCGAAGTATCTGGAATGAGAACCAGGAGGTTGAAGTGAAACAATATTGCGGCCTGCCGCTGGAGGAGGCCGTGGCTCTGATTGCGGCCGACGAGTTGCAGCACAGTATCAGTTATGCATACAGCACGGAATATGAAAAGGATATTGTAATTAATCAGAATATTGCCGAGGGGCAGCGCGTTAAAAAAGGACGTTTCATTGAACTGACGGTGAGTCAGGGCAAACAGACGTTTGTGATGCCGCAGATTGAGGGTATGACCCTTTCCGAGGCTAATGTGACATTGGGTAATAATCGGGTGCAGCTGCAAACCACGGAAACGGTGAGCGATGAGGTGCCGGCCGGGCGTATTATCAGTCAGGAGCCCAAACAGGGCGAGGAAGTGGCGGCTGGCAGCGTGATTTCGGTGGTGGTCAGCAAGGGCAAGGAGATTGTCGTGCCGGATTTGCGCGGCCGCACGGAAGACGATGCTATGGTTTATCTGGTGCTGCAAGGTTTGACTTTGGGCGAAACCACAAGGCAGGAAAGTTTTGAATATGAAGAGGGCTTTGTAATTGGCCAGAGTTTGAACCCTGGCGACCCGATTTTGGAGGGCAACAGCATTGATTTGGTTGTATCTTCCGGGCCGGGACCGCAGAGTAAAACGGCCAGAGTTTCTTATACTCTGCCTTCCGGCGAGGACGTGACCTATACCTTGTCTATTGAAGTTACGGATATCAAGGGTACGCGTGAGGAATATAAAAACCAGCATCATGGTGGGGAAACAATTGTGCGCGATGTTACGATTAATGGCAGCGGCACGGTTAAGGTTTATTTGGACGGCGATGTAGTTTACAATCAGGATATAACTTAAATATGGAAGAAAAAGTTTTGCAGGGAGTTTTGTTGAAGGCTCACGGCGGTTTCTATTTTGTGCAGGCAGCAAGTCAGCTTTATACTTGCAGCCTGCGCGGCCGCCTGAAGCAGGAATTGAAGCAGGAACCGCTGGGGCTGCTGGTGGGGGATAAGCTGTTGCTGGAGGTTTTGCCGAATGAAACGGCGGCCGGTGTGATTACGGAGCGCCTGCCGCGCCGCAATTTTTTGTTGCGTCCCAAAATTGCCAATGTTGACCAATGTTTGGTGGTTTTGGCGGCGGAACACCCCAAGCCGGATTATCTGCTGCTGGACAGGCTGCTGGTCTGTTTGCTGGCGGCCAAAATTCAGCCGATTATCTGTTTTAATAAGCTGGATAAACCGCAGAAGCTGGAAAAATTTGCGCCGCAAATGGCGGTTTATCGGCAGGCAGGTTTTGTCGTACAGCCGGTCAGCGCCTTGCAGCAGCAGGGAATTGACGAGTTAAAACAGTTGCTTGCCAACAAGATTACAGTGGTGGCCGGTCAAAGCGGCGTTGGCAAATCAACGCTGCTTAATCAGGTGCAGACGCAGAAGCTGTTGACGGGCAGTATTAGCCAGAAGCTGCAACGCGGCCGGCACACCACGCGCATGGTTGAACTTTTGCCGTTGGCCGACGGTGCTCAGGGTTGGATTGCCGACACGCCGGGTTTTTCCCGTTTGAATATGCCGGAGTTGATTACGACAGAAAATCTTGCGGAGTTCTGGCCGGATTTGCAAAATTTTGGCTGTAAATGTCGTTTCGATGGCTGTCGTCATGATAAAGAACCGGATTGTCAGGTTAAGGCGGCCGTGGCGGAGGGACGGTTGGACAAACTCCGTTATCAAAGATATTTACAGCTTTTGACCTCTTTAAGCGAAAAATTTTAATTAAACAAGGTATAAAACAGAAATGGAGCTGATGAAATGATTAAAATTGCCCCCTCATTGCTGGCCGCGGATATGGGCGACCTGCGCAGGTCTGTGGCCGATGTGGAACAGGCTGGCGCTGATTATCTGCATTTGGACGTGATGGACGGAACCTTTGTGCCGAACATTTCTTATGGCGCGGCGGTGATTAAGGCTTTGCGGCCGGGTTCAGCTTTGTTTTTTGACGTGCATTTGATGGTGGAGGAGCCGGGGCGCTTTTTGGCGGATTTTGCGGCGGCTGGAGCGGATTTGCTGACGGTGCATTATGAAGCCTGCCGGCATTTGCATCGGGTTATTCAGCAGATTAAGGCTTTGGGGCTAAAGGCTGGTGTGGCGCTTAATCCGGCTACGCCGGTGGAGGTTCTGACGGATATTCTGCCGGAAATTGATTTGCTGCTGTTGATGAGCGTTAATCCCGGTTTTGGTGGGCAGTCCTTTATTCCCTCCAGCACGGCTAAAATTGCCCGGGCGGCTGCGCTGCTGCAAAAAGCCGGCTCAACGGCGGAACTGGAGGTGGACGGCGGTATTTATGCCGGCAATGCCGGGCAGGTTATTAAGGCTGGCGCTAATGTTCTGGTGTCTGGCACCGGCGTTTTTGGTCAGCCGGATTGGGCGGCGGCGATTGCCGGGCTGCGCAGTGCGGATTAAAAAAAGCTGTTAAAAAATGCGCTGAACTATTGTTTTTTGCCGGGCAAAGTGTTATAATTAATTTGATAGAATATCTTAAAATATAAATTATATAGGGGGGATTTTTTATGTTAGATGCTATTTCTGGTGTAAACCCTTATATTAGCAATAATCAGGCGGTTAATGGTGCTTCTCATGTTTGGCGCGCGCAAAAAGCGGCGATGCCGGGTGTTCCGGTGGAGCCTGTTCGTCCGGTTACACCGGTGGTTGACGTTAGCAGCAAGCCGGAGCCGATTGGTTTGGGTCTGCCGCAGGGAGCCGCGGCTGATTTGGCAGAGATGAATGTGCGCCAGAATATGCAGCCGTTTGAGGGAGAACAAATTCTGGCAACTTCTGTGGGCGGCGCCTGGTGGGGAGAACGCGCTGGTTCAACAGAAATTCCCGGTCAGCTGTTGCGTTTGGCTAATGGACAAAATCCGGCGGAGCCAGCCGCCAGAGGCACAAATTCAGCTGATGAAGCAACGCGCATGCGGCTTTTGGGCGATGCTGAAAATAAGCAAAATACTGCCGGAGTGCCGGCGAATAAAAAGACGGACGAAGCCGGCGGCCTGAATGGTGCGCAGAAAGCAGCTGAAGATGGTAAATGCCAGACCTGTGAGCAGCGCAAATATCAGGACGGCTCTGATGACGCTGGTGTTTCCTTTAAAACGCCAACCCGGATTGACCCCGGCCAGGTAGCTTCTGCCGTGCGTGGTCATGAAATGGAACATGTATATCGGGAACAGGCCAAGGCCCAGCGCGAGGGGCGCAAGGTTGTAAGCCAGTCGGTTACTTTACATACAGCCATTTGTCCGGAGTGCGGCAAGGTTTACATTTCTGGCGGAACAACCAGAACCGCGACCAAGTCGGTGGCGGATAATCAGCCGGCGGCCGAAACACAGCCGGAAAATGATGTTGCTTAATAGCACAATGCAATAAATTCACCGCTTTTTGCCATACTAGATATGTTCAATATCTTTGGCAAAAGGCGGTGTTGTTATGCCTGAAAATAAAAATACTAATAATAATGAAAAAGCTAACAATGAGCGCGTGCTTTATCTGCTGCGTCGGCGGCGGTTGGAGCGTTTATTGGCGATTTTACTGCTGTTGAGCCTGTTTTTGCTGCTTTTTTATCAGGGTTGGCTTTATTGGGGGCAGAACCAGAAATTACCCTGGCTGAATATCAATTTAGCCACAGAAAACTGGTATGGTCAGGATTATGCCGACGTTCTGCCGGCTGTGCAGCAAAACGAGGGACTTTGGGGCAGCGTAACGCTGGAATTGCCGGAATATACAGAACTGCACCGCGCGCTGGTGCTGCTGAACGGCAATGAAGTCGGTCGTTTCAGCAGTAATCGGGTGACGCTGCGCGTTTTTGACGGTGATAAGCTGGAGATTGACTGCACGGCATATTCGCGTCCGGTGCGTTTTGTGCTGCAAAAGGTTTCCGTGGGTATTGATCGCACAAAACTGCGGACGGAGTTGAGTTTATGCGGTGAACGCGGACTGGTTGGCGAGATAAAATTTAAGTGATAATCAAGGGCAATCAGCAGGTTGGGGCAGGGCGGAGCCGGCAGCTTCGTCCTGTTTGGTATAAATATTGACAGGAGTAAATAAATAAAAACCA
Source organism: Bacillota bacterium (assembly GCA_021771915.1). GTDB lineage: Bacteria > Bacillota > Dehalobacteriia > UBA4068 > UBA4997 > Avidehalobacter. The sequence goes on along the minus strand of JAETNY010000006.1, from coordinate 132,524 downwards.
GAAAAATGTTGTAAAAACTGGCTGGGACAAGTATAATATAGACAAAGGAGGATTGCTTGTGAGTGAGAGTAACATAAAACCGGAACCAATCAGCAAAAGGGTGGCGGCGGCGGCCTTGTATATGGCGCTTTCAGAAAACCGTGACGACGAATTGCTTTTGAAGCAGAAATATCAGGAGCAGGGCTTGCAGGTGGTTGCCGTTAACTATGGCGGTCAGGTTTCATCGGCAGTGCCAAAAGTTATTGAACGCGCAGTGGTGGCGGCCAAGCGTGAGGGTGTTATTGCCGACATACACGGCGAGGAGGGCGCAGTGGCCGGGGCGGCGCATGAAGCCTTTACCCAGATACTTAACAAAGCCCTGGGGCTTAATATTGGCGGCAAAATCGGCATAGCACGCTATCATGACCACATAACCGTGGCCATGGTGATGGAGGTGGGTCTGCTGCACCTGAATGAGGTTGCTGTCGGCATGGCGCATCGAGCCGTTTAGGTCTGCTTAATAATGTATAAATGGCCGCATAGTGGCATATATTGGGAGGAGTTTTATTTAGTATGAAGAATATTATTGCCATAGATGGCCCTGCGGGAGCAGGAAAAAGCACGATTGCTAAAAGTCTGGCGCAGGAGTTGGCTTATCTTTATATTGATACGGGCGCGATGTATCGGGCTGTTGCATATCAGGCATTGCAGAATGATGTGGATTTGGCGGACGAGGCTAAATTGGCTCAGATTGCTGCCGATGTGCAGATTGATATGCGTTTGCAAGATGGCGAAAATCTTATTTTTCTGAACGGCCAGAATGTGACGCGAGAAATTCGTTTGCCAGAGGTTAGCGCGGCGGCCTCACCGGTTTCTGCCGTGGCGCAGGTGCGTGAATATATGGTGCCCAAGCAGCGTGAGTTGGCGGCCAGAGGTCGGGTTGTGCTGGACGGCCGGGATATTGGCACCGTGGTGTTGCCGCAGGCTGATTGTAAGATTTATTTAACGGCCAGTCTTGACGAGCGCGCCGAGCGCCGTTATAAGGAGTTGTTGGCTAAGGGTCTGCCAGCTGATTTGAATGAGGTGCGTCAGGATATTGATGAGCGCGATTATCGGGATATGCACCGGGAAACATCACCACTGCGTCAGGCTGAGGACGCGGTGTATCTGGATACTACCGGCCTTTCGATAGAAGATGTTTTGTTGGCGGTGCGCCATTTGGTTGAAGCATGAACTGGCTTGAACGGGGAGGCTTAAATGTGGCTTTATAGAGTTATTGCAATTTTTTTCACTTGTCTTTCCAAACTGTTTGGGGTGCATTTTACAGGGCGCCAACAGGTGCCGTCTGACGGCGCTATGGTGCTTATCGGTAATCACCGGCATTGGAGTGATATTGTGTTGATGGCGCTGGCGGTTTATCCACGCCAGGTTCATTTTATGGCTAAAAGCGAGTATGCCGATAATCGGGCGTTTAATTTTTTAATACATTATCTGGGCAGTTTTACAGTGGAGCGCGGTGAAGCTGATATGCGAGCAATTAAAACGGCTTTGGGCTATTTGAAAAAAGGTGAGGTTGTTGGTATTTTTCCCGAGGGAACACGCAATAAAACTGATGATGTTCTTTTGCCATTTAAGCCTGGAGCTTTTGTTTTGGCTTCTCGCGGCAAAGCGCAGGTTTTGCCTTTGGCCATTCAGAATGCGGTCAATTATGTTGGCTGGCGCAAACCGCGAACGACGGTTCAGGTTGGGGCGCCGTTTGGTTTGCAGGAATTTATGGACGATAAGAATAAACTGGACGCACTGAAGGCGGCTGATTTTGCTCAACAGCAGATAGAAAAAATGTTGTAATTAAAAAATATTACATGACTAGCAGGATTTTCCGAAATTACCTAGAATAAAATATAGAATTGGCATATGTTATATAGAAGAACGGACAGAATACATTGTGAGTAAGGGTGGCATAATCTATGGAAGTTCAGGTTGCTGAGGGTTCCGGCTTTTGTTTCGGTGTGAAACGCGCTGTGACAATGGCTAAAACAGCCGCTGGCGCCGGGCGGATATATTCGTTGGGGCCGCTTATTCACAATCCCAGAGAAATTGCCAGACTTTCCGTTTATGTTTGTGTAGTTGACAGCCTTGAGAATATTGATTTGGCAAATGAAGATGTGTTGGCCAGGGTTGTAATTCGTTCACATGGCGTTGGGCCAGAGGTTTATGCGCAGGCTGAAACCCTGGGGTTGGATTTGATAGACGCAACATGTCCGTTTGTACAAAAAGCACAGCGGGCGGCGCGAGGGTTTTTTCAAGCTGGCCGTCAGGTGGTGATTGTGGGTGACCATAACCACCCGGAAGTTTTGGGCATAAAGGCTTGGACGGCCAATTCGGCCTGGATTGCGGCCAATGCCGCAGAAGCTGCCGCTTTGCCGGATTTACCAGAGGGCAAAATCGGTTGGGGCGTTGTGGCTCAGACCACGCAGACAGAAGCTAATTTGGCCGAGGTTTTGGCGGTTATGCAGCAGAAGCCCGGGCTGGCGGAAGTTTGTTTTCATGATACGATTTGTCGAGCTACGCGTCAGCGTCAGCAGGCGGCCAAAGCCTTGGCGGCCAGAGTTGATTTGATGGTGGTTATTGGCGGAAAGAACAGTGCCAATACAAAAAAATTAGTGCAGATATGTCAGGAGAGCGGTGTGCCTGCCTTGCTGGTGGAGGGGGCAGACGAGCTGCCGGCTGATTTATTTGGCGGATTAATTAAATCCGTAGGCGTTTGTGCCGGCGCATCAACGCCAGATTGGATAATTGAGGAGGTAGTAGTAAAAATGTCAGAACTGAAAGAAGTTATGGAGCAAACAGCAGAAGTGAAAGAGGAAACGCAGGAAGTTAAACGCAATTTTGCGGCAGAGATGTCATTTGTACCCAGTGCGGCCAAACCGGTGGCAGCAGCCAAAGCAGAGGCTGAACCAGAGGGTCCCAGCCTGGACCAGATGGGTGATGATGTTTCTTTTGAGGAATTTTACAATCACGGCATTAAGGATATTCACCGTGGTTCGTGCGTGCAGGGTACTGTTGTGCAGGTACGCGATACAGAAATGCTGGTGGATATTGGCGGTAAGTCAGAGGGTATTCTGCCCAGCAATCAACTTTTGGCGGAAGAAGCTGAAAATATTCGGGAAAAATTCCATGTTGGCGACAAATTTGACGTGATTGTTATTCGCAAGGAGAACAAAGAGGGTTATCCTGTGGTTTCCAAGCGCATGGTTGACGTGGTTAAAATTTGGGATAAATTGCAGGTTGCCAAGGAAGATGGTACTGTGGTAACCGGTAAAGTGGTTGAGGCTGTTAAAGGCGGCGTTTTGATGGACGTTGGCGTGCGTGGCTTTGTGCCTTATTCCCAGTTGGATACACATTTTGTAGAGGACGTTAAAGCCTATGTTGGCAAGGAACTCTCTGCTAAAGTTATCGAGTGTGATAAAGATAAAAACCGTCTGCTGCTTTCTCCCAAACAGCTGAAGATGGAGGAGTTGAAGAAAAAGCAGGAAACAATCTGGGCGGAGATTGCCGAGGGGCAGACTCGCCGTGGTGTGGTTTCTCGTTTGACCAATTTTGGCGCTTTTGTGGATTTGGGCGGCGTGGACGGTTTGCTGCACGTTTCCCAGATGGCCTGGTATAGAATTAATCAGCCGTCTGATGTGCTGAAAGAGGGCGATGAGATTGAGGTTTATGTTTTGAGCGTTGACCCGGAGAAGAAAAAGATTTCTCTCAGCTTGAAACAGTTAATTCCCAATCCCTGGAGTCTGGCAGCTGAAAAATATCCGGTGGGTGCGGTTGTCAGCGCAACCATTATGCGTTTAGCTCCGTTTGGTGCATTCGCACAGCTGGAGCCTGGCGTTGAGGGTTTAATTCATATTTCCCAGCTGGATAAAGGTCGCGTGGAAAAAACCGAAGATGTTGTGGCGCCTGGTCAGGTTGTTGAAGTTAAGGTTTTGAGCGTTGATACTGATAATAAACGCCTGAGCCTTTCTATTAAAGAATTGTTGAAAGACAACTCCGAAGACACTGCTGAAGAAGAATAATTTCAGTTAACACAAAAAATGCCGCCGTTTTTCAAGAGAACGGCGGCTATTTTTTTTAGCAAGTTCATAGCTGACGTCCAATCTATGGCAAATTTCTGCGTCCTCAACAGAACCGTCCAGACAAATGGTGTACCAATGCTTTTTGTTCATATGATAACCGGGAAAATATTTTATGCCGTCCAGCGTTTGGCTTAAAATATCCGGTTGCAGACGTAAATCAATAATTTCGATTTTCTCATTAGCGTCTTTATTAGTTAAGTCGATTTTGTTTCTGGCCACAGTCAGCAGGGCGGCATACCATTTTTTATTATCCTGACGGCGTAAAATGGCGTTATCCGGCGTTTTAGGCCAAAGAAATTCCGGTTTGTCCTGATAGGTTTGGGCGGCATAAGCAATAACGGCCTGTGTTGTGGGGTTTTGAAAAACATCGGGCTGAAAACATTTGTCTGCAATTTTTTGCAGTTCGGCCTGATAGGCTTCACGTACTGCGCCCACAAATTCGCCTTGCGCATCATCAACCATATGCAGAACATATTCAGAGTTTGCATTGTTATCCAGCAATTTTGTCCAAACCTGACCGTTCATATCAATATAAATTTGCAGACTAAATTGTTTATTTAACAGTGGAGCGATGTAAAGAAAGCCGTCAGCGGTTTGCTCAAAGCCGTAATCAGGCAAAATGTTAAAATTTACCTTTTGCCGTTGAAAAAATTCTTTTTCGGCGTGCATAATCAAACCTCCTTAAAAACTAGGCTTAATTAAAAGCTTTTTTATAAGCAGGATAAACGTATCTGGCAATTAGCAGTACATTGATGATTGCAATAATTCCGTAAATTATCTGCCAGCCCAATTCTGGCAGCCACAGCAGCTTAATGCCGTTCATATCGCCGCCGCCCACAAATTTATATAAAAAAGTCATATATATGGGGTCAATCAGCAGCAGGGTAAATGTTGTGTAATAGCCAATTGCTTTGATTAGTTTGCTGTTGGTCTGCACGATATTTTTAGTCAGAGTCAGCAGCAGATAAGCGACAAACAGGGTGGCGATACTGCTGATTATAGAGAAAACACCTAACTGCCAGTCGTTCATAAGTTCCGTTTGGATTACAACCTGCACGCCCAGCCCCAGCATTTGTATGCGCTCAAACGTACCAAAAAATAAAGCCGTTATGGCATGGGCACCCTCGTGGATAATGTAATAAGCTATAATGGCGATTAAAAGAGCGCACCATTTGCGCAGTTTGGCGTTTTCTTGCATATTTTGCTAAACTCCTTTGAAATTAATTTTCAATTAGAATATCTTTAATTTTATTGATTGTGTAAATCATATTCTCACCTCTTTTTTTTGGAAAAAGCCTCTTTTGCGCAAATGGCCAGCCCCAGACACATTATAGACATTGAGATGATGAACGGAACCAGCATGTGTGTGCCCAGGAAAGAACCTAGCAAGCCGCCGATACCGTTATAGTTCCAAGGCTGCAAAGCGGCGATTATAAATGTGCAGAGGGCAAAAAGGGTGGCGATAAAGGTTAGCAGCATACCAAAAATTATTTTCTGCATTTTTCTACAACACCTCACAATTAGAAAAACTGTTCATTAGATTATCATTTTGCTAAATAATAAATTATCTCTAAAATTTTGCTTAACAAAATCGTATTTAAATTATATTATACCATGCCTAGAAATAAATTGCAATTTACAAAATGATAAGTTGCACTTTTTTTTATGATGTGTTATAATAATATGATATAAAGATTAGATAAGCATATAGGAAGATTGAAAGGATTGATTTGATGAAACCGATTGTGGCCATCGTGGGGCGGCCAAACGTAGGCAAGAGCACGCTGTTTAACCGGTTGATTGGCGCCAGGCATGCTATCGTGGAGGACGTGCCCGGCGTAACACGTGACCGCCTGTATCGTGACGCCACCTGGCTGGACCGCGATTTTACGGTAATTGATACTGGCGGCATAGATTTTACCGATAAAAATGACCAGATTTTAACCGGCATATTACGACAAGCGGCTATTGCTATTGAAGAAGCGCATGTGATTATTTTTGTGACGGATAGCCGTGCCGGGCTGACGCTGGAGGATCAGGAAGCAGCTGATTTTCTGCGTCGCAGCGGTAAACCGGTTATTTTATGTGTAAATAAAATGGATAATTTTGCCAGGGTTGATGAAATTATAGATTTTTACGAGTTGGGGCTGGGCGAGCCCATAGCTGTTTCGGCTATTCACGGTATGAATACCGGCGATTTGTTGGACGAAGTGGTGGCGCATTTTCCGCCCAAGCATGAATTGCAGCAGGAAGAAGCCAGCGTTAGCATTGCAGTGGTTGGCCGGCCGAATGTGGGTAAATCATCGCTGACCAACCGGCTGCTGGGCAAGGAGCGCAGTATTGTGGCGGATATGGCCGGCACCACGCGTGATGCGATTGACAGCGATTTTCGACGCAATGGCGAACTATACCGCATTATAGACACGGCCGGTATGCGCCGGCGTGGTAGAATTGCGGAAACTACGGAGCGTTACAGTGTGGCCAGAGCCCTGCATGCCGTGGACCGCAGCGATGTGGTGCTGTTGGTTTTAGACGCGCGCGACGGCGTTACTGAGCAGGACCAGCGGATTGCCGGTTATGCGCATGAGTCTGGCAAGGGTATGGTCGTGGTGGTTAATAAGTGGGATTTGCTGAAGAAAAATGACCGCACTATGCAGGAATTTGCGGCCAGGTTGAAAGAAAACCTGGCCTTTATGACTTATGCCCAGGTAGTTTATGTTTCGGCACTGACGGGGCAGCGTGTTAACAAGATTATGGATTATGTGGACTCTGCGGCCTCGGAACAGGTTAAGCGCATATCTTCCAGCCGTTTGAATGAGGTTCTTAATGAGGCGATTTTGCTAAACCCTCTGCCCAGTGATAAAGGGCGGCGTTTGAAGATTTTCTATGCCAGTCAGGCCGGGATTAAACCGCCGACTTTCCTGTTTTTTGTTAATGACCCGGAATTAATGCATTTCTCTTATCTGCGTTATCTGGAAAATCAGTTGCGCCAGAATTTTGGTTTTGAGGGTACGCCGCTGGTACTTAAGGTAATCGGCAAACAGGAGAAAGACGAATAGCTGGGAGGGTACAATAAGGTTATGGACATATTAAGTTGTGTTTTGGCTTCTGTTATAGCCTATTTACTGGGTTCAATTTCTTTTGCTTATATTATCACCAAAATGGTGACCGGTAAGGATATCCGTACCATTGGCAGCGGTAGCGCCGGCACCACCAACACCGCCCGGGCGGTGGGCAAACCGTTGGCGGCGCTGGTTATGGCGCTTGATATTTTGAAAGGCTTTGTCAGCGCGGAAATTGGCATGTGGCTGGCGGCAGAAACCGGCGGTTTGCTGGCGTTTGTTTTTGTTATTGTTGGTCATACCTTTCCTTTTTGGCTGAAATTTCATGGCGGAAAGGGCGTGGCTTGCGGCGCCGGCGCTTTGCTGGCGTTATCGCCGTTGGTTTTCGGCGTGGCGCTTGCCGGTTTTGTTCTTTTGGTGGTAATTACCGGTTATGTTTCCGCTGGTTCAATCTGTGCCTGCGCTTTGGTTATCATTTCTGCGCTGGTATTGCCGGAACCGTTACTTTTCCGCGTGCTTTATCTGCTGATGGCCGGTACGGTGCTTTTTATGCACCGCGCCAATATTAAACGTCTGCTGAATGGCACGGAAAGCAAAACTTTTCATATAAAAAAATAATTTGAGATTAGCGAGGTACAGCATATGGCAAAAGTTGGCGTTATCGGCGCCGGCAGTTGGGGCACAGCCCTGGCGCTGGTTTTGCATGAAAATAAGCATCAGGTGATTTTGTGGTCTAATGAGCCGGAACATGTGGCGGAGTTGCAAAAAACAAAGGCTAATCCGCGCTTTTTGCCGGGGGTTGAGTTGCCGGAAAGTTTGCTTTATACCAACTCTCTGGCGGAATGTGCGGCTGGGGCGGATTTTCTGGTGATGGCAGTACCAAGCCATGCGGTTTATCCGGTGGCGCGGCAGTTGCGAGAAACCGATACGGTTGCGGCTGAAACAGTGCTGATTTCAGTGGCAAAAGGTTTTGATACCCAAACCTATCAGCGTATGAGCGAGGTTTTGGCGGCTGCTTTTCCGAGCAATCCTGTGGCGGTGTTTTCCGGCCCAAGCCATGCCGAGGAGGTTAGCCGCCGCATACCGACGGCTATTGTGGCCGCGGCTGCTGATGAAAAGGTTATGCGCGCAGTGCAGGAACTTTTCAGCACGCCGTGCCTGCGTGTTTATACCAACAGTGATGTAATTGGCGTGGAGTTGGGCGGTTCGCTTAAGAATATTCTGGCTTTGGCCAGCGGTATTTGTTATGGCATGGGCTGTGGTGATAATACGGAGGCGGCGTTGATTACGCGCGGTCTGAAAGAGATTGTGCGTTTGGGCTGTGCCATGGGCGCCCGGGCGGAAACTTTTTATGGACTTTCCGGTTTGGGCGATTTGGTAGTAACCTGCGGCAGTCAGCATAGTCGTAATCGTCAGGCCGGTGTTCTTTTGGGGCAGGGGCAAAAGCTGGACGAGGTTTTACCGCAGGTTGGCATGGTGGTAGAGGGTGTTAACGCCACCAAAATCGCGCATGAACTGGCGGCGCGTTATGATGTGGATATGCCGCTGACTGAATGTATTTATCAGGTTCTTTATGACGAATTGCCGATTAAGGAGGTTAGCGCCCGTTTAATGTTGCGTAACCAGAAACCTGAATAAAAAACCTGGATAAAATTAGGTCTATTCTCGCTTGTGCAAGCATAAAAAAGTATGGAGAGAAACAGCCATATTTTTATTTTATATAAAGCACAAGGGGAGGGAACAGTGGTGGAAAAGTTTGATATACTTGAAGACATTGCCACAAGAACCAATGGAGATATTTATCTGGGGGTTGTTGGGCCGGTCCGTACTGGCAAATCTACTTTTATAAAGAAGTTTATGGAGTTGTTGGTGCTGCCAGGCATAACTGACCAGGAGGCGAGGGCGCGCGCAGTTGATGAACTGCCGCAGAGCGGCGCTGGCAAAACCGTGATGACTACCGAGCCTAAATTTATTCCGGCAGAGGCGGTGCCGATTCAGATTAAGGAGGGCATGGCTGCGCAGGTGCGGCTGGTGGACTGCGTGGGTTATGGTGTGCCGGGGGCGCTGGGTTTTCAGGAGGAAGATGTGCCGCGCATGGTGAACACGCCCTGGTTTGAGGAGGCTATCCCGTTTCAGGAGGCGGCGGAAATCGGCACTCAAAAGGTGATTAACGACCATAGTACCATCGGTGTGGTGGTGACGGCGGATAAGAGTATCACTGGCATTGAGCGTGATGATTATGCTGAGGCCGAGGGGCGCGTGGTGGCGGAGTTGCAGGAGTTAGGCAAGCCGTTTCTGATTATTTATAACACCGACGCGCCGCATAGCGAAGCCGCGCAGCAGGAATGTGAGCGTTTGCAGCAGCTTTATGCCACTTGCGTTTTGCCGCTTGATGTGGCACATATGCAGCAGGAAAATGTTCTGCAAATTTTGCAGGAACTGCTGTTTGAATTTCCGGTCAGCGAGATTAATATTAATCTGCCGCGCTGGTTTGAGGAACTGCCGCCCAGTCATTGGCTGCAAAAATCTTTGGAAGAAACTTTAGGCCAGACCATGGGGCAGGTACATCGGGTGCGTGATATTGATTGGTTGGCGGAAACTCTTTCTGCTGCGGATAATATTGCGGCGGCGGAGTTGGAAGAAATGGATTTGGGCAGCGGTGTGGCGCGGCTGTTAGTCACCACGGAGCCAGAGTTGTTTTATAATGTGCTGGCGGAGTTTGCCGGCGAGGAAATTGAGGGCGAACATACGCTGCTGCGTGTAATTCGTGATTTCAGCCATGGCAGTCATGAGTGGAACAAGGTTTCTGAAGCCATGGAGGAGGCCAAAGCCCAGGGGTATGGAGTGGTAACGCCCAGCCTTAGCGAGATGTATCTTGAGGAGCCGGAATTGATTAAACAGGGAGGTCGCTTTGGGGTGCGTCTGAAAGCCTCTGCACCCAGCTTCCATGTTCTGCGTGCTAATATTTCCACGGAAATTACGCCGCTTATCGGCACCGAAAAGCAGTGCGAGGAGTTGGTGCGCTACATTTTGAGTGAGTTTGAAGAAGACCCACAAAAGATTTGGCAGACCAATATTTTCGGCAAGTCTTTGAATGAACTGGTACAGGAGGGTATTCAGGGCAAGCTTTATAAAATGCCGGAGGACGCCCAGGTTAAACTACAGGAAACTTTACAGCGCATTGTCAACGAAGGCGGCGGCGGCCTGATTTGCATTATTTTATAATTTATATGTCAAAAATTCTTATTTGCCTGCTTGACAAAAGCCAAATAATGTCTTATACTAAATATGTCATTGCCAAGCTTAAAAATACTGTGAGGGATAACGGTTTTGGGCATGGTAAGATCTCCTTTCAAGAAAAAGGCAGCGCTGCCTGAAGGTGGCGCCGCTTTTTCTTATTTTAAATATAAAAAAACATACGTCGTTGTTCACCTGATAAGCGATGATGTATGGTTTTTGGGGGAAAGTCCGTTTTATTATGAGCCCGGGGGCTTGATTTAGACAAAAAATTTATTTGAAAATAAAGGAAAAACGCATACCGGGGAGAATAAATAATAGTTAAACAAAATTATACTGGAGTTGAATTTATGTTTGATTTTTTAGCCAATATTAACTGGCTGGAGCTTCTTTTTTCAGTGCCGGCACTGATTATTGCCCTGAGTTTTCATGAACTTTGCCATGGTTTGGTGGCCACGGCGCTGGGTGATGATACACCGCGTCTGCAGGGGCGGCTTACGCTGAACCCTTTGCGTCATTTGGACCCTGTTGGTACATTGATGATGTTTTTGTTTCGTTTTGGCTGGGCCAAACCGGTGGAGGTTAATTACCTTAACTTTCGCATAAATCGTAAGCTGGGCATGGCGTTGGTGGCGGTGGCCGGGCCGCTTTCCAATCTGTTGCTGGCTCTGTTCTCTGCTTATTGCATAAGCTTTATCAACAGCGGTTTAATCCCCTACAACCCGTATTTTACAGCTTTCTTTTCAATGTTGCTGGCCTATAATATTTGTTTTGCAGCTTTTAATATTCTGCCTTTTCCTCCTCTGGACGGTTCAAAGGTAGTTGCTGCTATTGTACCCGACAGCTTTGCCGAGTTTTTATACAGCAACACTCAGCTTTTCATGTTGCTGTTGGTTTTGTTTACAACAACCGGCTATGTAGGCAAGTTTATGGAACCGCTGGTGGGCTGGCTTTATTACTTTGTTAATTTAATGGTTTTTTAAATTAATTTGGTGCAGTCTAACATATATAATATAATAAAAGATTAGAGTTGAAGAAAAATGTCAAATGAAAACCAAGCAACTAAAGCCGTTTTAAGCGGCATGCGTCCCACTGGCCGTCTGCATTTGGGGCATTATAGCGTTTTGGAGAACTGGGCGGTTTTGCAAAAAGAGTATGACGCTTATTTTTTCATTGCCGATTATCATGCGCTGACCACAGCCTTTGATAACCCTTCCTTTATTCGCCAGAATATTCATGATATGGCGCTGGATTGGCTGGCGGCTGGTCTGAATCCGGAATGTTCCTCCATTTTTGTACAGTCTCAGGTTAAAGAACTGCCGGATTTGCATATTTTGTTTTCTATGATTACACCGCTTTCCTGGCTGGAGCGCGTGCCGACTTTTAAAGATCAGGTTAGTCAGTTTTCCAAAGGCGGCAAGGATATCATGACCTATGGCTTTTTGGGTTATCCTCAACTGATGGCCGCCGATATTTTACTGTATCGTGCTTTTGGTGTGCCAGTGGGTGAGGATCAGATTCCGCATGTGGAATTTTGCCGGGAGTTGGCGCGGCGTTTTAATTATTTGTATCAGAAGCAGGTCTTTCTGGAGCCGCAGGCGTTGATGTCTAAAATTAAGCAGCTGCCGGGTCTGGACGGCCGCAAAATGAGCAAAAGCTATGGTAATTATATCACTCTTGGCGCAGAACGAAAGGAAATTGAACAGCGTGTGCGTCAAATGGTAACTGACCCGGCGCGTATTCGCAAGGACGATTTGGGTCACCCGGAGGTTTGCACGGTTTACACCTATCATAAATTTTATAACAACGATGAGCATGAGCAGATTAAATGCGATTGTGAAAAGGGCTGTATTGGCTGTGTGGCCTGTAAAAAGCGCCTGGCGGCCAGACTTGATGAGTATATGACGCCAATTCGGGAGCGCCGGGCTTATTTTGCGGAGAAACCGCAGCTGGTTAAGGATATTCTGCATGAAGGCAAGCAACGCGCCAGCCAAAAGGCGGCCGAAACCATGGCTATGGTGCATGACGCTATGGGTATTTAGGGCATGGCCTATGAAATTCATCTGGCCGCTTTTGACGGCCCGTTTGATTTGTTGCTGCACCTGATTCAAAAGAATGAAATTGATATTTATGATATACCGATTGCGGAAATAACGGCGCAGTATCTGGAATATCTGGCGCAAATGGAGGCGCTGGATTTGGAGATTGCCAGCGAGTTTCTGGTGATGGCGGCTACGCTGTTGGCTATTAAAGCACGTTTGCTCCTGCCGAAACCGCCGCCGGAACTTCTGGACGATGCTGATGAAGATTATGACCCCAGACAGGAATTGGTGCGCGATTTGCTGGAATACAAGCGCATTAAGGAGGCGGCCGGTCTGCTGGCTGATTATTATGAGCGGCAGCAGTTAAAAATGGCTCGGCCTAATGATATCAGCTTATATAATGATATGTTTGGTGAGGTTAACCCTTTGGCCGGTAAAACGCCTGCCGATTTGCTGGCTGCTTTGCAGCCGGTTTGGTTGAGAGCCAAAAACGCCGAACAGGTGCATACTATCCGGCGTGAGGCCGTCAGTATCGGCGTGATGACAGACAAGCTTTTGCGGCGTTTGCGCCGGGCGCCGGCTGGTATTCGCTTTAATGAAATTTTTGCCGGAAAAACCAGCCGCATGCAGGTGATTGTGGCTTTTCTGGCTTTGTTGGAATTAACAAAAATATCTGCGGTGCAGGTGCAGCAGGATACGCCGGACGCCGCTATCTATATTGTGCCGCTGGATTTATCGGCTTATACGCCGACGGTGGCCTGGGAAGATTGAGAAAGGGGCGAGTGTGTGGCAGAAGCCTGGGAAATGGAGCGAGAGCGCTGGAAACATTTGCTGGAGGCTTTATTGTTTGTGGCCTGGGAGCCATTACCGGTAAAGCGGTTGGCGGAGGTGGCCGGTCTGGAGCCTAAGCTGGTGCAGGATTTGCTGCTGGAATTGCAGCAGCTTTATGCCGGCAGCGGTTTTCAGTTGCAGGAAATTGCCGGCGGCTGGCAGTTTTTAACCCGGGCGGAGTTAGCGCCTTATATTGAGAAGCTTTATAAACCGCGCGCTCAACAGCTTTCTAAAGCGGCCCTGGAAACGCTGGCTATCGTGGCTTATCATCAGCCGGTAACGCGTTTGGAGATAGACAATATTCGTCAGGTAAAATCAGATACGATGCTGACCAAGCTGCTGGAAAAATCGCTGATTAAAGAGGTTGGGCGTTTGGAAGCGCCGGGCCGGCCTATTTTGTATGGCACAACGCCGGAGTTTTTGGCGGCCTTTGGGCTGGTTTCTTTGCAGGAACTGCCGCCGTTGGCGGATTTAGACGAGGCAGCATTGGCTGATAGTCAGGAAATTAATCTGTTTAATCTGGAATAGCCTGTATAAAAGATTTTGACGATATCAAATTTAATAAATTTTATATAAAAATATGCGAGGTGTTGTTAAATGCAGGAAATTAAAATTGTACCCAATCCACAGCCCCAGGCCAAGCCGGACGAAAGTCAGCTGGGTTTTGGCCGGTATTTTACTGACCATATGTTTGTGATGGATTATACCGAGGGCATTGGCTGGCATGACCCTTCCATTGTGCCTTATGGGCCAATTCCGATGGAGCCGACCATGATGGTATTTCACTATGCGCAGGAAACTTTTGAGGGCATGAAAGCGTATCGGCACGCAGATGGCCAGATTGTGCTGTTCCGGCCGTATATGAACGCCAAACGGCATAATAATTCCAATACGCGCTTGTGTATTCCGACAATTCCGGAAGATGATTATGTTTATTATGTTAAAGAGTTTGTAAAATATGAGCAGGAATGGGTTCCGCATCTGCCAGAAACTTCTTTGTATATTCGTCCGTTTGTTTTTGCCACAGAGTTGGGTGTGGGCGTTCACCCGGCGCGTACTTATAAATTTGTAATTGTACTTTCTCCCTCTGGCAATTATTATGCTGAGGGCGTTAACCCGGTTAAGATTATGGTGGAAGATGAGTTGGTGCGCGCTGTTATTGGCGGCACTGGCTTTACCAAATGCGGCGGTAACTATGCGGCTTCTATTCTGGCGCAGCAGCGTGCGGCGGCGGCTGGTTATTCGCAGGTTTTGTGGTTGGACGGCGTGCATAGAAAATATGTGGAAGAAGTCGGCACCATGAATATTATGTTCAAAATTGACGGAGAGGTTATTACCGCTCCCTGTGAGGGTTCAGTTTTACCGGGTATTACGCGTGATTCCATTCTGCATGTTCTGCGTGATTGGGGCATTAAAGCCACGGAGCGTCATTTGTCGATTGATGAGGTTATGGACGCGGCAGACGCCGGCAAGCTGGAGGAAGTTTTTGGCACCGGCACCGCAGCGGTTATTTCGCCGGTTGGTGAATTAAAATATAAGGATAAGGTTGTAACTATCAATAATTTCCAGACTGGTGAATTGACACAGAAACTTTATGATTATCTGACTGGTATTCAGTGGGGCAAAGTTGAGGACAAATACGGCTGGGTTTATCCGGTTGAATAGTCAGACCTGTTTTGTCTGGCAATCATTCAAATCTGAATATTTTTCAATATTGTTCTGATAAATAAAAGTGTCCAGGAGTGTATCCTGGGCATTTTTTTGTGTATTCAGATAATATGCCGCCGAAATTTGGCATATAGATAGAGCAGAAACTTAATTGGGAGGTTTATGCTTATGGTTGTATATACAGAGGAAGATATGCAGCAGGAAAACCCGGCTGCAACCGCTTCTTTTGGTTATTTGAAGATAAACGTGGCGGCGGCTCAACGCGCCCTGCCGGTTTATAATGCACAGATTATGATTTATGGCAGTATTGAAGAAAGACAGCAGGAATTGTTGGCGGTTTTGCAGACTAATTCCAGCGGCGAAACGGAGATGGTATCTCTGCCGGCGCCCCAGCTGGCCGAGTCCCAGCAGCCGCACCCGGCAGGGGAGCCGCGCCCGTATAATGTTTATTATGCCCGGATTGTGGCGGCCAATTATCTGACACGAGATAAGGTGCCAGTGCAGATTTTTCCGGGTGTTTTGAGTGATTTGGTGGTGAATATGCAGACTCCGGTTTACATCGGCTAAAGGAGGGCAAGCAGATATGGTTTTAACCGTTCCATATGTTCCGGAAACAATCGTGGTGCATTTGGGTTATCCCAGTGCGCCGGCCAGGAATGTTACAGTTGCTTTTCTGGATTATATAAAAAATGTGGCCAGCAGTGAGGTTTATCCCACCTGGCCGGAGGCTGCTTTGCGCGCCAACATTTACGCTCAGATTTCTTTTACCATGAACCGTATTTATACTGAATGGTATCGCAGTCAGGGCTATGATTTTGATATTACAAACACCACACAGTTTGACCATGCTTTTGTTTATGAGCGCAGCATTTTTGATACAATCTCACGTATTGTTGATGAAATTTTTACAACATATATTCGGCAGATTGGTCAGGTGGCCCCTTTTCCGGCGCCGTATTGTGACGGCCGGCAGACGGTTTGTGATGGTATGCATCAATGGGGCACGGTGGAATTGGCCAATGCCGGTTATAACAGCTTTCAGATTTTGCAATATTATTATGGGGAGGACATAGAGTTGGTTCCGAATACGCCGGTGATGAGTTATACGCCATCTTATCCGGGAACGCCGCTGGATTATGGCGATTTTAGCAATAATGTTTTAATTGTACAATATCAGCTTAATCGCGTTTCCGCTAATTATCCAACTATACCCAAAATCTCACCGGCCAATGGAGATTTTAATTTGATTACGGTGGCGGCTGTGCGCAAATTTCAGGGCATTTTTGGTTTGGAGGCCAATGGCGTTGTTGATGAGGCCACCTGGTATCAGCTAAGTTATATTTACAGCGTGGTCAAGCGGCTTTCTGAGTTGGAAACGGAGGGCGTGGAGTATACATCTTACACCCAGATTTTGCCTACGGAACTTTCTCTGGGTTATGATGGTGTTGGTATTGATCTGTTGCAATATTTTCTTTCAGTTATTGCTCTGTTCAACACTTCTTTTCCTCAGGTTCAGATAACCGGTGTGTTTGATGAGGTTACACAGGATGCGGTGGAAACCTTGCAGCGCAATAATGGCTTGCCTGTGACGGGCGTCGTTGATAAAGAAACCTGGGATTTGATTTATGACCAGTTTCAAGGGATTACTTTTATTTTGCCCTCGCTGCTTTCACGCATACCGCTTGAGCCCTATGATGGGGTCTTGCTGCGGCAGGGCAGTAATGGCGAACGCGTGGAACTGCTGCAACGCTATTTGAACGCTATCAGCGATGTTTATACAGACGTGCCTAAGGTGGAGGTTCTGGGAATTTTTGGGCCGCAGACTTATAACTCGGTTTTGGTTTTTCAGCGACTTTTTGGCCTGACGGCCGACGGCGTGGTTGGTCGGGATACATGGAATGCCCTGCTTGATGTGTATGAGTCTACTTTGCGCCGGCAAAACCCAGATGTGCCGCAATATCCCGGTTATCCGCTGGTGGAGGGTATGAGTGATTAAAGGCAGATAAAGGAGGTTTGCCGATGAATGTCGTTTATTGTGATAAAAACGCTCTGGCCAGGTGGCTGCGGCCGATTGAAAGTATGCAGTACAGCCTGCGCAGTATCAGCCGGGTTTATCAAAATATTCCAGCGCCGCGTGTAAACGGCCAGTTTAATGAGGAAACTGCCAACGCGGTGCGTGGTTTTCAGCGAGAGTTTAATTTGCCGGTCAGCGGCCAGATAAATTTTGCCACCTGGGAAATGATTGTAATGGTTTACCATAATTTGGAAATGCTGCGCGTTGGCAATGGCGGCCTTAATCTGGCTTTAACGCCGGGTGAAACCGTGCTTTGGCAGGCTGATGATAAGTCCTGCGATGCGGTTCTTTCCGTGGTGCAGGCGGTTTTGAACAATATGGCCGGTGATTTTGATAATTTGGAGCAGGTTACGCCGCATTGCAAGCCGCAGGTTAACGCCGACGCTATTGCCAGTTTTCAAAAGCTGGCTAATCTGCCGGCCACTGGTGTTTTAGACCGCAGAACCTGGAACATTATGCTGCGTTTTTACAGTGATAATATTATTAATAATCTCCAGTAAGCAAAATTTAATAAAAAGAAAAACGGCGCAACCGGTGTTACGCCGTTTTATATTTAGTCTGAAAGGATTTTTCAGATTAAATAAGAGGAATTTTCAGACGTTTATGGCTGTAAATTTGGCTGATTAGCCCTTATAAGCCACCAAAATTACATTTTTGCCACACTCTGAACAAAATTCATTTTGCAGCTGTTCCAGCTTGTCCAGGTCACTGCCATTCAAAATGGCGGGATTGTCCAAAATACTGTTTGTCATGATAATTCTCCTTTGGTTGACTTTAGGCTTGAGATATAATAAAATATAAAAGTGCTTTTGCAAGCGTTAATATTGTTACCAGAGCCGAGGTTTTTTAAGCAGGTAATTTTTTTCATAAATGCATAACCAGGGCTTTACAAAGCTGGATTTAAATGCTAAAATATTATAGTATTGAAAACTCTGTTATCTGGTTTTTAATACTAGATAACTAAAGCGTTTGGAGGATAGAATATAGATGTGGGAGCAATTTAAACGTACAGAGATGTTGTTGGGGCAGGCTGGAATGCAGGCTTTGGCGGCCGCCAGAGTGGCGGTTTTTGGCGTGGGCGGCGTGGGCGGCTATGTGGTTGAAGCACTGGCGCGCAGTGGCGTTGGCGCTTTAACGCTGGTGGACGCGGACGTAGTCAGCCGCAGTAATTTAAACCGACAGATTATTGCCTTGTTGCCGGATATTGGCCGTCCGAAGGTGCAGGTGGCGGCGGAAAGGATTGCCGCTATTAATCCGGAAGCGCGGTTGGAGTGTCGGCAGGTTTTTTTTGCCACCGATAATGCGGCTGATTTTGATTTTGCCGCTTATGATTATGTGGTGGACGCTATCGACGCCGTGCCAAGCAAGGTTTGTCTGATTACACAGGCGCAGGCGGCCGGCGTGCCGGTTATCAGCTGTATGGGCGCTGGCAATAAGCTGAACCCAATGGGCTTTCAGGTGGCCGATATTTATGCCACCAGTGTTTGCCCATTGGCTCGGGTGATGCGTCAAAAGCTGCGTCAGGCTGGTGTTAAATCCTTAAAGGTAGTTTTTTCTACAGAAGAGCCGGTTTTGGCACGTTCGGAGCCTGGCGCTCCGGTGGGTAGTGTGGCTTTTGTGCCTTCGGCGGCTGGTCTGCTGCTGGCGGCGGAGGTTGTGAGCGATTTAATTCGCCAGACGGAAATAGCGGCAAGGGTGGGTGAATAGTATGGCGACTGATGTTGCAAAATTTAATCGGCAAACTCCCGGCGAGGAAATTGCCAACTCCATTTCTCATGGTCTGGGGGCGCTTTTGGCGATTGCCGGCATGCCAATTTTGATTGTATGGGCAACCATGCACGGTGATGCGCTTAGTATCGTTAGCGCTTCATTGTATGGATCA
Source organism: Bacillota bacterium (assembly GCA_021771915.1). Taxonomy (GTDB): domain Bacteria; phylum Bacillota; class Dehalobacteriia; order UBA4068; family UBA4997; genus Avidehalobacter. The sequence goes on along the minus strand of JAETNY010000006.1, from coordinate 113,619 downwards.
AGTCTGATTTTACTTTATTTATTTTCCACGCTTTATCATTCAATTACCAACCAAACGGGTAAGCGTGTTTTGCAGGTTTTTGACCATTCTTCCATTTTTATTTTAATTTTGGGTACTTATATTCCGGTAACGCTGGGTCTGTTGCGTGGCTGGCTGGGCTGGACGCTTTTTGGCATTAATGCGGCGGTTGCGGTTTTGGGTATCACCCTGAACGCTGTCAGTGTGCGGCGTTTTCATAAACTTTCTCTGGTTCTTTATTTGCTTTCTGGTTGGTCGGTGCTGCCGGCTATCAAACCGGTGGCGGCGCTGCTGGACTTGCCTGGTTTTGTTTTGGTGTTGGCCGGCGGTTTGTTTTACACCATTGGCGTTATTTTCTATCGTAAGGAAGAAGTGCGCTATATGCATCTGGTCTGGCATTTGTTTGTGCTGGCCGGCAGTTTGTGTCATTACTTTTTTGTGCTGTTTTATTGTTTGAATGGGCCAAACTGAAAATATTTTGCCTGAATATCTGAAAATCAAGGAGAGTTGGTTGCCATGCGTTTGTCGGCGGTTGTGGCGGAGGCCGGTCTGGCTAAAAAAGCGCCTTTTCATTTTGTTAATTATGATGTTTCCGCGTCCTGGGCGGTTACGGACGGCTCAGAGTCGCCAGCGGAGTATAGCCCAGCGCATTGTCAGTTTATTTCTCAGGCGGATTTACAGTCCTGGCTGGCTTGCGGCAGTCAGCCGCCGCAGGCTCATGACCAGCAGGAGCTTGGTATTTATCTGCCGGACATTTACGCCAGCGATTTTTATTTTTTGGAACAACAGAACAATTATATCAGTACCATGGCTTACATGCGAATGATTAATGATTTATTGCCGCTGGATATTGAGCGCTATGAACTGGCCTTTGCAGCCTTTGTGGTGCTGCATGAGTATGGGCATTGGCTGCATTTTCGCCGTTGTCATAAGAGCAGTGTGGAATATGTTTTGTGGTTAAACCGTTTTTTGGCTCCTGTGGAGCGGCAGAGGGATATTCTTGATTTACTGCCGGACAGCGAGCCGCTTAAGGAGCAACTGGTGGTTGAACATATCAATGCCTATAACGCCATGCCGCAGGAGTTTTCAGCGAACAAATACGCCTTAAAGCATGTTGCGCAATTATACGCCAGGCTGCTGAAAAAAACAGGTAATTAAAAGGGACGGCGGTATTTTGCGCTTTTCTCCGGCATATAAGATTATTAAGCGAAATATCTTTTGGAAAGGATAGATGCTTATGCCGGATAAAAAACGCTTATATGTTGCTGACGCACATTGTGATACAATTACAAGGCTGACCTCTTTGGAAATGGCTTTGGGCTGTTTGGAGGCGGCGGAGGGTCATTTGGATTTTCCGCGGCTTTGTCAGCGAGTTAAACTGCAATTTATGGCTTTTTTTCTGCATCAGGCGACGCCAGAGCAGGCATGGCAGCATTTGCGGCGGCTGCGCCGAAATCTGCAAATTGCCATGGAACTGCATGGCGGTCTGGAATTGCTGCTGGATTGGCGGCAGGCAGGCTGCGGCCGGAATACCCAGCTGGTATTGGCTGTTGAGGGTTTGGATTTGCTTGATAATGCTTTTGGCTTTGCTGCGCCGACAGAAGAATTATATCGTTTGGGGTTCCGCAGTTTGGGGCTGTTCTGGAATAATAATAATTTTCTGGGCTGTGGGGCGGACGCCTTGGGGGAGGCGGATACTGGGCTGACGGCGGCCGGCTGTGATTTTATTCGTTATGCGGAGAAACGCGGTTTTTTGCTGGATTTGGCGCATGCTTCAGCTAAAAGCTTTTGGCAGGCTGCTGCTTTGTTGCGTCAGCCTATTTTTGTCAGTCATGCTTGTTGTGCGGTTCTTTGTCCGCACCGGCGTAACCTGACTGATGAACAGCTGCGCGCTTTGGGTCAAAGCGGTGGCTGGTTGGGTGTTACACTGGCGCCGGCTTTTTTGAGGGGATCAACGGCGGAAAATGCCGCTGATTTGGACGATGTGGTGCGGCATATTCAGCATGCTGTAAATGTAGCTGGGGCGGAGGCGGTCGGTTTGGGGTCTGATTTTGATGGAGTGGAAAATCTGCCTAAGGGAATTGTTGGCGTGCAAAGTTGGCCGAGACTGGCTGATGCTTTGACGGCGGCCGGTTTTAAAGCGGATGTGGTTGAACGTCTGTTGGGCGGCAATTTGCTGAAATTTTTGCGTCGGCATGGCAGTGAAATAACACAGTAAAAATAAAAGCCCTCCGTCCGCGTCTGGCAGACAGAGGGCAAATATATTATTTGCAAAAGATAGTTTGACCGTAAATTATTCAGCTTCCGGCTCGGCCTTAACAGCCTTTACCGGACGCCCCTTATAATATCCACATTGTGGGCAGGCATGGTGCGGCAGTTTGAATGCATGGCACTGGGGGCAGAGAGAAACGGCAGCAGCTGTGAAATCAGCGTAACGGCCGGCACGGTTCATGCGGCGATTAGCTTTGGAAGTTTTATTCTTTGGTACACCCATTCTTTACACCTCCTTATCGTTATTCATGGTTTTAAACAAGGCTTGCAGCTTGCTTAAACGTATGTCAATATCCTCATGTTTACAAGAACAGGGCTGTTGGTTGAGGTCTGCGCCACAATTGGGGCAGAGTCCCTGACAGTCCGGCCGGCAGAGCGGCCGCATAGGCAACTCCAACAACAGCGAACGCAACAGGGCAGGTGCAATATCAATTTCATCACCGCTGAAAAAAGCTACCTCATAGGCATCATCGGGAGAAAGCGCCTCCTGCTTGTTGGTAAAAGCTTCAGCAATCTCAACTATAAATTCCTGTTCAAAGTTGGCCAGGCAGCGAGAACAGGTTTGCTGTAATTTGGCTATGACCTGACCATGCAGTTCTAAAAAGGGGGCGGCATTTTCAATCACGCCCTGAAACTGCAAATTATCCACCAACTCCAATTCTGGATAGCCATAGTCGGCGGCGTTCACTGGCTCGGCCAGTTTCAGCCTTTCAGAATATTGGGCGGTGCTTTTAACTTTTGTAACATTTATTAACATAGCAGCTATTATACAATATTTTCTGTCGCCTGTCAAGATTAAATAACAAAATTTTGTTATTTTTTAGTGAACACTTAATGAGGTCAACTCCGCAGGAGGCAGGCCGAATTTAGTGTTTATTTAATTTAACCCCCACAGGAGATTGCTTGATAAAACATTTTTCTTAAGACTGATTTTTTATATAGAAAAAGGTTGTAAAGTGAAAAAACTTGTGGTAAAATAATTTAGATAAGGGCATTAGTTGCTATGGAGGTGGGAATTTGTTTAATTCATTTATGGAAAAGTATAAATATTCACTGTTAACAGTGGTTTTGATTACTTTAGTTCTGGCTTTTTTCTGGTTTACGGATTTATCATATACAATTTACGGCGTGTCTGTTAACTCTGAAACCGCAGAGCAAAACCTGCCGCTGGTGCCGGAATATCAGGCCAGTCAGGATTATGGTGCTGTTGTTTTGATGTATCATCATCTTGTGCCGGACGCCGAGATGGCCAGCGGTAAATATGCCGGTAATAATGCGATTATTTCAGTCAGTCAGTTTGCAGAGGAAATGCGTTATCTTTCTGAGCATGGCTATCATACCTTTAAGATGTCTGAAGTGGCGGCGATTTTGCATAACTCTCTGCCTTTTCCGGAAAAATCAGTGATAATTACTTTTGATGACGGTTATGCCAGTAATTATACGCTTGCTTATCCTATTTTGCAGGATTATAATTTAAAGGCGTCTATTGCCGTGGTGGTTATTTCTTCTATTGTAGCTTCTGACGATGGCGGCCTGACCCAACAGAATATTCCGCATTTAAGTTTTGACCAGATGCGGGAAATGCAAGATTCTGGTCTGGTTGAAATTGGCAGCCATAGCTATGACGGCCATGGTATGATACAAGCTACGCAGAGCGGCGGTTTGGGACGTTTTTTCATTGACCATAAATATTTGACCAATGAAAACCGGCGTGAGAGCGATGCGGAATATAAGGACCGGGTTAATCAGGATTTGCGTCTGTCCAAATATATTTTGGAATCGGAACTTAACACCATGATTAATTATTTTGCTTATCCTTATGGCGTGACCAATAAAACCAGTTATGACGCTTTATATAATAATGGTTTTTTGGTGGCGGTGACGACGTCTAAGGGTACTATTAATAAAAATAGTGACGCTTTGAAGCTGAACCGGCGCAATGTAGACCAGAATATCAGTCTGGAGGAGTTTGCGCGTCTGCTTTCAGTTAAATAAGGTTCTCTATATAAAATGCTCGCTAGGGAGGCGAAATTTTGAGCGTAAGAATTGCGATTGACGCTATGGGCGGTGATTTGGCGCCTAAGGCACTGGTTGATGGGGCGGTTAAGGCTGCAACGGTTAATCCGGACGTACAGATTATTTTGGTTGGACAACCAGATAAACTGCCACAGGAAGGCTCATTGCCAAATAATGTAACGATTGAAGAAGCCGCCAGTGTAATGGCTATGGACGAATCGGTGGAAAATTTACGCAAAAAGCGTGACAGTTCAATTTGGGTGGCTACCAAAATGGTTAAGGAGGGTCGGGCTGACGCGATTATTTCAGCCGGCAGTACCGGTGCGCAGATGGCTTCGGCTTTGTTGCTTTTGGGGCGTATTCCGGGTATTACTCGCCCTGGTATCTGTACGGTGTTTCCCACGATTACAGGCGGTTCGATTTTGTTGGATATTGGCGCCAATCTTGAGATTGATGTTGAACAATATTTGCAGTTTGCGGTTTTAGGCAAGGTGGCGGCGCAGGCGCTGCTTAAAGTGGAAAATCCTACTATCGGTTTGCTGAATAACGGCACCGAGGAACATAAGGGTACAGATAAGCTGGTGGAGGCGCATCACCTGTTAAAGCAATCCGGCTTGAATTTTATCGGCAATTATGAAGCCAGGGATTTGATGTCTGGTAATGTTAACGTAATTGTGACCGACGGTTTTACTGGGAATGCTGTTTTGAAAACCTCTGAGGGTTTGGCTAAAACCTTTATGGGATTGTTGAAAAAAGAGCTTTCTGCCAGTATGACACGCCGTTTGGGGGCTGCGCTGATTATGCCGGGCTTGCAGAATCTGAAGCAGATGTTGGATTATAAGGCTATTGGCGGCGCACCATTGTTGGGCGTGGGCGGCTTAAGTCTGGTTTGTCATGGCAGTTCTGATGCGGAAACAATTCAATCTGCGATTAAGCAGACAGTTAATTTGCAGCAAAGCGGCTTTATTGAGGACATGAAACAACAGGTGGCCAGCTTTTTCAGCAAAAATGACAAGTAAAAAAGAAATGTGGGGCGATAAATATGGCTATGCAGAACATGGATACGATTGTGACATTGCAAAATGCAATTAAAAAGGAGCTTGGGCGTGATTTTGGTGATTTGACCCCGGCCACAACCTTTGAAGAATTGGCTTTGGATTCATTGGACGTGGTGCAGATGATTATGGCTATTGAAGAAGCCTTTGAAATTGAAATTGCCGATGAGGACGTTGACGATATAAAAACCGTTGGTCAGCTGGTGGAATATATCGAGGAAAAAAGCAAAGAATAATAATTAAACAGGCAAAATTAATTAAAATATGGAGATTGATTGTGAATACCGAGGGTGTTAATAAAAGCAGAATAGACAAGCTGGGAGTGCTGGCGGAAAAACTGAACTGGCTGGGTGACTTGCATCTTTTGCAGCAGGCGCTGACGCACCCTACTTATTTTGAGGGGCAAAAAATGCCCGGCGATGAGGATAATCAACGTCTGGAATTTTTGGGTGATTCTATTTTGGGTTTTGTGGTGGCCAGAGAACTTTTTAAGCGCAATCCCCAGGCCGATGAGGGCTATTTGAGCAAAACCCGGGCGGCGCTGGTCTGTGAGGGGTCTTTGGCGGATTTGGCACGAGAACTTGGTTTGGGCGATTATATTCTCATGGGTAAGGGCAGCCTGAAAAATGGTGAGCAGAACCGCAATTCTATACTGGCCGACGCTTTTGAAGCGGTAATTGGCGCGATGTATCTGGCGCAGGGGCTGGAAAAGGTGGAGGCTTTTCTGCTGGCTCGTTTTACCACGGAACTGGAAGAAAAAGTTGGTGACCGTTATGAGGATTATAAGGGTCTGATGCAAATGCTGGTGCAGACGCTTTCTGAAAGGCACATTACCTATCAGTTGCTTTCTGCTGTTGGGCCGTCGCATCAGCGTACTTTTACGGTGGCATTGGTTTATTGTGGGGAAACGCTGGCCACGGCTTCAGGTCCCAGCAAAAAAGAAGCGGAGCAAAAGGCGGCGCGTCTGGCCTGGCAACGGCAGGACGAATGGGTGGCGCGTCTGGCGCACGGTTGAGATTAATATGATTTAGATAAGAGAGGTGGAATATGGCGCAGGCAAAAAAGCATATTCTGCCTTTTTTTATTCCGCATTTGGGTTGTCCACAGCAATGTGTTTTTTGTGACCAGCACAAGATTGCCGGTCAGCGTCCGCCAACGGCAGAACAGGTGGCGCAGGCTATTGCGGACTTGCCGGTTGGACAGCAGGCTGATTATGATTTGGCTTTTTATGGCGGCAGTTTTACCGCTTTGCCGCGTGAAAGGCAGGAATATTATCTGGAGCCAGCGCGTCAGGCTTTGGCGGCCGGACGTTTGGCTGGAGTGCGAGTTTCCACGCGGCCGGATTGTATTAACGCGGAGGTTATAGAACTTTTGCGTTATTATGGCGTTGATACGGTGGAATTGGGCGTGCAGTCCATGCATGATTTGGTGCTGGAAAGGGCGCGGCGCGGTCATACGGCGGCGCAGTCGTTGGCGGCTCTGCGGCAGTTGCAGGCGGCCGGTTTGCGTACAGGTGTGCAGTTGATGCCTGGGTTACCGGGAGAGAGTCTGGCGGAATGCTGGCAGGGCGCGCGCAGGCTGTTGGCCGAGCGGCCGAATATGTTGCGTATTTATCCAACAGTAGTTTTGCGCGGCACTGTTTTGGCGCAGTATTATCAGCAGGGCGAATATTTGCCCCTGACGCTGGAGGCGGCGGCTAACATCACACTGGCGCTGAAAATGTTGGCCGAGGATTGCGCGGTGGTTGTTATTCGTATGGGTTTGCAGCCCAGCGACGATTTGGCTGAACAGGTTTTGGCCGGCCCGTATCACCCGGCCTTTGGCGCTTTGGTGCAGAGCCTTTATTGGCGGCATAAAATTTTGTGGGCGTTGTGCCTTTGGCCGCATACCCGAACGATTTATCTGGCCGGGCGTGATATTTCGGCAGCGGTGGGACATCGGGGGCAAAACCGGGCTTATTATGCCAGAATGGCGCCAGAACTGGCTTTGAAGCATTTGCCGACTGCACAAAATTTGCCGCCGGGGGCGTTGCTGCTGCGGCAGGCGGACGGTTCGGATAAGCTGCTGTTGGACGAGGATTTTCGCCAAAAGTGGCAGCCGGAAAAAGAATTATTAAAATGAATTAGCACAAAACGAAAAAAATGGAGTTTTGGTTTTATGTACTTAAAAAGCATTGAATTGTCCGGTTTCAAGTCATTTACCAATCGTACGGTTATTAAGCTTGAGGACGGTATTTCCTGCATTGTTGGCCCCAACGGCAGCGGTAAATCTAATATTGCCGATGCTGTACGCTGGGTTTTAGGCGAGCAAAGTGCTAAAATCCTGCGTGGGCATAAAATGGAGGATATTATCTTTGCCGGTTCAGATAAACGCAAGCCGTTGGGTATGGCGGAGGTAATTTTGAATATTGATAATTCCGACGGTTCTCTGCCGCTTGAATATTCGGCGGTGGCAGTTTGCCGTCGGGCTTATCGGGACGGCGAGTCGGAATATTTGCTGAATGGCCGCCAGTGTCGTCTGGCCGATATTCGGGAATTATTTATGGATAGTGGCGTTAGTAATAATTCACTGGCTTTGATTGGGCAGGGGCGTATTCAGGAAGTCGTTAACATGAAAGCAGACGAGCGCCGCCTGCTTTTGGAGGACGCTGCCGGTATTGTGAAATATCGCTCCCGTAAACAGACCGCCCAGCGCAAGCTGGCTGATACGGAGCAGAATTTAACCCGTATTTGGGATATTATCAGTGAGTTAACGGTGCGTTTGGCGCCGCTGGCCGAGCAAAGCAGCCGGGCGGAAACCTATTTGCAGCTTAAGGAAAACGCTGATAAGCAGGAAATTAACCTTATTTTGCAGAATATGGCGGAAAATCGGCAGGCCATGCAGGAAAACACAGCGGCGCTGGCTGAAGCGCAGAAGCTGGCCGAAACGGCGGAAACCAGCCGCCTGCGTCTGGAGGCAGATTTAGCGCAGGCGCGTTTGGCCTATGACCAGCTTGAAGGTGAGATTACGGCTGCCCGGCAACAGCTTTTTGAACTGAAAACGGGGCGTGAGCAGGCAGAGGCGCAAAGCGAACTTTGGCAGGAGAAAATCCGGGCGGCGGAGGATAATATTCAGCGTTTGCAGGGTGAACTTTCGCAGCTTTTGCAGCAGGACAGCGGTTTTGTGGCAGAGGTTGAGCGTCTGAAGCAGGCGGCGGCTGAAGCGGCGGCTGAATTGCAGGCGCAGGAGGCGGAGATTGCCGCCCAGGAGGAAACTTTTGCGGCGCAGCGTGATGCGGTTGAGGAATTACAGGCTGAGCAGGAGCAGGCGCGGCAGGAAATTTTGGATAACAGTAGTCAGTTGGCCAATTTGCAGAATGAGCAGTCTTTTTTGGCCAAATCTTTGGCGGACGGAGAGCAGGCTTTGGCCACTGCCCGGCAGAATATTGCCGCTTTGCAGGAAGAAAATCAGGAAACTGGCCGCCGGGCGGAACAGATGCAGGCGGAGTTGGCGGATTTACAACAGCGCCGGGCGCAGAATAAGGACAGCCTTTTACAGCAGGGGCAGTCTTTGGACGAAATTGAGGCGCGCATTGTAAATGCTAATGAGGCTAATGTGGCTGTGCGTATGAAATTGAACAGTGAAGAATCACGCCTGAAAATTTTGACTGAGATGGCGGAAAATAAGAGTTGTTTTTATCCTGGCGTTCGCGCGGTATTGCGCGCCAAGCGGCAGGGGCGGCCGCAGATGACCGGCGTTCTGGGCGTGGTGTTGGACTTGATTGAGTCTGACGTACAGTATAGTTTGGCTTTAGAAGCAGCAGTCGGTGCTGGTTTGCAGAATATTGTGGTGCAGGACGACCGGGCGGCGCGCGCCTGCGTGGCCTATTTGAAGCAGGAAAAGCTGGGCCGGGCTACTTTTCTGCCGCTGGCCAGCCTGAAATGGCGTGCCAATGCGGAAATTGAGCAGGCTTTGGCGGCGGCTTATTCGGGGGTTATTGGCCGGTGTGCGCAGGTTATTCAGTGCGCGCCGGCGGTGCGGCCGGCTGTGGAGTTTTTGTTTGCCAATACGCTGCTGGTTGAGGATTTGGACGTGGCTACGGAGGTGGCGCGTTTGCATCGGCAGCAGTTTAAGATTGTGACGCTGGCCGGGGATATTATCTCGCCGGGCGGCTCCATAACCGGCGGCAGCAGGCAGAAAAATGCTGGCGATTTATTACAGAAGAAAAATCAGCTGGTGGAACTGCAACGCAACGTGGGCCGTTTGCAGCAGCAGAATGAGCAGGGTCAACAACATTTGCAACAGCTGAATGAGGAGCGCGAGGCGCTGGCGGCCGGACGCGAAACGCTGGCTGCGGCGGATAGAGAATTGGAACTGCAATATCTGGGCAAGGTTAAGGACGTAACGCATTTGCGCGATAATCTGGCGGATAAAAATGAGCAGCTGGTGCAGTTACAAAATGCTTTGGCTAACAACCAGCGCGAGCAGGAACATATGCAGCGGCGGCAAACAGAGTTGACTGCGGAGTTGGCCGATTGGGGTAGCATTACAGAGCGCGCTAATCAGCTTCTGGTGGAATTGCAGCAGCGGCAGGAGCAGCAAAGCAGTGCGCTGGAGGCCGGCCGGCAGGCTTTGGAGCAAAACCGTTTGCAGGCTTTGGCCAAGCGGCAGGAACATCAGAATTTAACCGGCGAGTTAACGCGTCTGACGGCGGAAAAGGGCAGTTTGTTCACGCAAAAGGAGCAGAAAGAGCAGGCTATTGCTGATTGGCAGCAGCAGCAGGCGGAAATGCGTCAGGCCTGGCAGACCAGACAGCGAGAGGCGCAGGACTTTTATGGTCAGATTGTGGCGGCGGAGCAGAACTTGGCGGCGGCGACGGCTGATAATGGTGCGCGCAAGCAGCAAATTGAGGAATGGGAGCGGAGGACGGCTGCTTTAAATAATGATGCGGCACGTTTTGGTCAGGAATTGACCCAGCTGAAAATTAAAGAGGCGCGTTTGCAGACCGAGGACGCGGCAGACAGCCAAAAGCTGGCCGAGGGTTTTGCCATGAGTTATGAGCAGGCTTTGCCGCTGCTGGATACCAGTCGGGACAGGCAGGAGCTGGCCGGCACTTTGAAAGAGTTGAAGCGGCAGCTGGCGGCTTTGGGCAGCGTGAATTTGGAGGCTATTGACGAATATCGGCAGGTTCGTGAGCGGCATGAGTTTCTGTCTGCGCAGCGTGAGGATTTGTTGGAGGCGCATACGGCCTTGCAGAATGTAATTAAGGATATGGACGAGATTATGGCCAAGCGTTTCCGGGATACTTTTGAGCAGGTGAACCAGAATTTTGGTCAAACCTTTGTGCAGCTTTTCGGCGGCGGTTCGGCGGCTATGTTTTTGACGGAGCCGGACGACCCGTTGATGACTGGCGTGGATTTGCTGGTGCAGCCGCCGGGTAAAAAACTGATTAACTATAATCTGCTTTCCGGTGGTGAAAAATCGTTGGTGGGCGTGGCTTTGGTGCTGGCTATTTTTCAGGTTAAGCCCAGTCCGTTCTGTATTCTGGACGAGGTGGACGCAGCACTGGACGAGGCGAATGTGGAGCGTTTTGCCGAGTATATTAAAATGTTTAAGCAGAAAACCCAGTTTATTGTGGTTACGCATCGTCAGGGAACGATGGAGGCGGCGGATCGGCTTTGGGGCATTACCATGGAAAAAGATGGTGTGTCGAAAATTGTTTCGGTGCGGCTGACTGATGATTTGCAGCAATATGTTTCCTGACCGGGCTTTTTATAGTGATATTGCTTGATTTATAGAATAAATTTGTTTATAATAGTTGATATGGACAAGGAGGCTGGCTTATGGGTTTTTTTGAAAAGCTGAAACAGGGCTTGACCAAAACGCGTGATGATTTTAATAATAAGCTTTCTCAGGTTTTTTCTTTGGGGCGCAAGATTGATGAAGAATTTTATGAGGATTTGGAAGAAACGCTTATTCAGGCCGATGTGGGCGTGCAGACGGCGGTGGAGCTGACGGAGCGACTGCGCGAGATTGAAAAGAAAGAGCATATTCGGGAGGCCGAGCCGTTGCGTCAGGCTTTGCAGACGGAGATTGTGAAGATTATCAAAGGCTCGGTTGATGGCGAAAACAAAAACCGCTTTCTGCTTAAAGGCGGCCGTTTAAATATAATCTTGGTGGTTGGTGTGAACGGCGCCGGCAAAACTACAACAATCGGCAAAATGGCGGCCTATTATCACAGCATTGGCCACAAGGTTTTGCTGGCGGCGGCGGATACTTTCCGCGCGGCGGCTATTGAGCAGCTTTGCATGTGGGGTGAGCGCGCCGGGGTGGACGTTATTCGGCAGAGCAGCGGTTCCGACCCGGGGGCGGTGGTTTTTGACGCGTGTCAGGCGGCGGCTTCTCGCGGTTCCAATATTCTGATTGTCGATACGGCCGGGCGGCTGCAAAATAAAACTAATTTAATGGAAGAATTACGCAAAATTAATCGCATTATTGAGCGCGAAGCACCGCAGGCTAATGTGGAGGTTTTGCTGGTTTTGGACGCTGGCACCGGTCAGAACGCTATCAGTCAGGCCAAGCTGTTTGGCGAGGTTGTGCCGCTTTCCGGCATTATTCTGACCAAGCTGGACGGCACAGCCAAAGGCGGCGTGGTGATTGGTATTGCCAACGAGTTAAATTTGCCGGTTAAGATGATTGGCGTGGGCGAGGGCATTGACGACCTACGCGAGTTTGTGGCGGCTGATTTTGCGGCGGCGCTTTTTGCCGGCGATAATGAGGAAGCAAGCAATTATGAGGTGGTTCGTGAAGATTGACAACTTTGTATTTTCAAAGAGGGGGTAATAGAAAATGTTGGCATTGATTGCCGGAACCGGCTTTTATGATTGGGAGGAATTGAAAAATCAGCAGGAAAAGCATATAAGCACGCCTTATGGCGAGGCCAGCGTTTTTCAGGGTGAGGTTATGACGCCGCAGGGCGCTAAACCGTTGGTTTTTTTGCCGCGTCATGCGCGCAATCACAGCATACCTCCGCATCTGATTAATTATCGTGCCAATATCTGGGCGTTGCAAAGTCTGGGTGTGGATAAAATTATTGCGGTAAATGCGGTTGGTTCATTGTTGCGCGATGTGCCGCCGGGCAGTATTGTGTTGGTTGATGATTTTCTGGATTTCACATATGGCCGGGAGCATACCTTTTTTACCGGCGGCGAGGCCGGCGTGCAGCATACGGACATGACGCACTGCTATGATGAGGAATGGCAGCAGCAGATTAAAGCGGCGGCGGAGCGTGCGGCTATTCCTTTGGTGGAAAAGGGCGTTTATGTTTGCGTGCAGGGACCGCGCTTTGAGTCAAGGGCGGAAATTCAGGCTTTTGCCCGGCTGGGCGGTACGATTTCCGGTATGACTGGAGTGCCGGAGGTTACGCTGGCCAATGAGTTGGGGTTGAAATATGGTTCTCTGGCTATGGTGACCAATTTTGCCTGTGGTCTGGCTGATAAGGTTACGCATGCCGAGGTTACGGAGTTGATGAATGCTAACGCCAAAAGTCTGGCGCAAATTTTGTTGCAGCTGGTTTATGCTTATTGATTTGAAAATGGGTTGATTTTTTAGCTTCTTATAGTCTGTCGGTGATTAGGTGTGCTAAAGACAGCCCATTCTGCATATGCTTAAACATCTTAAATAAAGTGGGTGAGCATTATGGCAGAAAATATAGTTTTGGTAGGCATGATGGGCGTGGGTAAAACCGCTGTGGGGCGTATGCTGGCGGAGGAACTGGCTTATGCTTTTGTGGATTTGGATTTTGAACTGGAGCAGGTAACGGATTTAAAATTGCCGGAAATTTACAGCAAATATGGGCGTATTCGATTTTATTCAGAGGATAAGCTTATGCTGCGCAAGCAGCTAGGCAAAAGCCGTATGGTGATTGCGGCAGACGGCGCATTGCCGCCGGAGCCGGAACAGCTTCAGCTTTGGCAGCAGCTGGGGTGTGTGGTCTGGTTGCAGGCAGAAGCTGAAACTATTTTTCGGCGCATGCGGCGCAAGAAAAACCGCGTGTTTTTGCCCCGTCAAGCCACAGCGGAAACCGTGGCGCAGTTGATGCTTGAGCGCGAGCCGCTTTATGCCGGGGTGGCGGATTTCAGCATTAATGTGGATAAATGGGCTTTGGAACAGGTGGTTGAAAAAATTTTGGCTTTTTATCGCCAACGCCACTAAACTTAAGGCCGGCAGCGCAGATTATCTGAAATACGCCGGAAAATGTATGAAAAAATTCTCAGGAGGGCGTACAGAGCGGCGCTCAGGACGATTGCGCAGAGCAGCAGGGCTGTAAATAAGCCAGATATCAGCCAGGTTATAAATATTAACGTAATTATTAATGAAAAAATAAAAATCATCGCAGAAAATCTCCCATAATTTGCTATAAAATACTTTGCCTGTTATATAATATGTGTCTGCTGGCCGCGCTGTACGTTGGCTTGTAATATTAGCCAGGATAAAATTTACACTTTCTTTGCTTAAACGCTTGACAAGTTAAGCTTAAATATATAAAATAATAGATAGTTATAAAAATTTTTAATCAAAAAATATTTATAAAAAATATCAGAAAATTTTTATGGCTTTTAGAATAAATTTTACATTCCTTTGGTTTTAAGACTTTGCACAAGTATTCTGATTTATATATTAGCTTAAGGAGCCGGACTGCTTATGGTCGGGCTTGTTGAAGCATGATTCTTATAGCATGATTGTTGAAGAATGTTAAGGCAAGATTGTTGAGAAAAACTTATTAAAAGTTTATAATTATTAGAATATTGGGGAAAGACTGTTGGGGCTTTTACCCAGCAGGTTTTGATGTAAAAATTTATTCTGATTGCCCGTCACCAGGTGTGACCGGGCTATTTTTATGAAAAAACTGATAAAATCAAAAAATTTACAAAAAGGAGGTGAAAGAATGCCGCAATTTTCAATCGGAAATATAATTATTAATCTGGTGTTCCTGGTGGTTGGTCTGCTTTTGGGTTATTTTGCCGGTTCTGTTTTCTATCGCAAAATAATTGAGGCCAAGCTGGGCGCAGCCAAAGGAACTATTGATAAAATGCTGGACGATGCGGCTAAAGATGCGGAATCACAAAAGAAAGAAGCACTTTTGGAGGCCAAGGACGAAATTTTTCAGATGCGTAGTAAGGCGGAGGACGAAGCCAAGGCTCGCCGCAATGAGTTGAACCAGATGGAACAGCGTTTGGTTCAGAAAGAGGACTCTTTGGATAAAAAGCTGGAGGGCATTGAGCGCAAAGAAAGCAAGCTGCATCAGAAGGATATTGAGTTGGACTCTCAACGCGAAAAAATTCAGGCGTTGGAGCAGGAACAGCTGGCGGAGTTGGAAAGAATTTCCGGTTTAACTTCAGAACAGGCTAAGGATAAGCTTTTACAGGACGTTAATAAAGAAGTTCAGGTTGATATGGCTACGATGATTAGGGAGATGGAGGCCGAAGCTAAGGACGAGGCGGAAACCCGGGCGCGTGAGATTATCACCGAGGCCATTCAGCGCGTAGCGGCTGACCATGCGGTGGAAAGCACAGTTTCTGTGGTGGCGCTGCCTAATGAAGAAATGAAAGGCCGCATTATTGGCCGAGAGGGGCGCAATATTCGGGCTTTGGAGAACCTGACCGGTATAGACCTGATTATTGACGATACGCCGGAGGCTGTCATTCTTTCTGGTTTTGACCCCATTCGCCGTGAGATTGCCCGTATTGCTTTGGGCAAGCTGATTGTGGACGGCCGTATTCACCCGGCTCGTATCGAGGAAATGGTGGAGAAGGCCAAAAAAGAGGTGGAACAGAAAATTCGTCAGGAGGGCGAACAGGCCGTTCTGGAAACTGGCGTGCGCGGTTTGCATATTGAGTTGGTTAAGCTGCTGGGACGTTTGCATTATCGCACCAGTTATGGTCAGAATGTGTTAAAACATTCAATCGAGGTTTCACATCTGGCCGGTGTTATGGCGGCGGAAATTGGCGCTGACGTTACATTAGCCAAGCGTGCCGGTTTGCTGCATGATATTGGCAAGGCGCTTGACCATGAAATGGAAGGCCCCCATGTGGAGATTGGTGCGGATATTGCTAAAAAATATCATGAAAGCAAGCAGGTTGTGCATGGTATTTTGGCGCATCATGGCGATGTGGAGGTTGAAAGTGTGGAGGCTGCTCTTGTACAGGCGGCGGACGCTATTTCAGCAGCCCGGCCGGGCGCAAGGCGTGATACGCTGGAGTCTTATATCAAGCGCATGGAGAAGCTGGAATCTATTGCCAACGATTTTGAGGGCGTGGAAACAGCCTATGCTATTCAGGCCGGTCGTGAGTTGCGCATTATCCTGAAACCGGAGAAAGTGGCAGAAAACCGGGCAGAGATTATGGTGCGTGAGATTGTTAAGCGTATTGAAGCCGAGTTGGATTATCCTGGTCAGATTAAGGTTGTGCTGATTAGGGAAACACGCGTTACGGATTATGCTAAATAGCAATCTGAATTATTAACAAAGCAACATTGCGCCGCCGTTTCCATAAAAAACGGCGGCGTTTGTTAAAGCCGTCTTTGTATCTGCATGGGCGGCTTTATTGTATAAGGAGAACATTTTATAATATGTTATATTTTTGGCAGGGGTTCAGCGTTGGACTGGCTTATTCCGCGCCGTTGGGACTGCAAAATTTGTTTATTATTAATTCGGCCTTAAGCTGTCGGCGTCGCCGAGCCTTTTTGACAGCATTGATTGTGCTGTTTTTTGACGCGGTTTTGTCTTTGGCCTGCTTTTTTGGTGTTGGCGCTGTTATGCAGCGTTTTGTTTGGCTGCAAATGCTGATTTTGTTAGCAGGGAGTCTGGTGGTTGGCTGGATTGGGCTGGGACTGTTGCGTGCTAAACCGCCGGAGGTTGCTTTGAGCGCAGAAATGCCCTCAATTCGCCAGACTATTGCCACGGCTTGTGTGGTAACCTGGTTTAATCCGCAGGCGCTGATTGACGGCACCATGATGTTGGGCGCATTTCAGGCCAGTTTACCGGCTGGGCAGAGTCTGTCTTTTATTGAGGGCGTGGTTTCGGCCAGCCTGTTTTGGTTTTTGAGCCTGACGATGATTGTTTCGATTTTTCGTACCAGATTTGACGCTAAGGTGCTGCGGCTGATTAATTTGCTTTGCGGTGTGGTCATTCTGTTTTATGCCGGCAAGCTGCTGCTGAATTTTCTGAATTTGCTGGAAATATTATAAAAAATCCAGATGTAAAAGGATTTTGACAGCACAAAAAAGCTGGTTGTCAAACATATTTGCTGGACGCTGACCGGCAAAAGCGTTATAATCGACAGCAGGCTTGGAGGTATAAGCATGGAAATAGGGGATAGACTTAAACAGGCTAGAAACGAACAGAAGCTGACGCAGGAAAATCTGGCGGAGCAGTTGGGGGTTAGCCGGCAGACTATTTCAAACTGGGAGAATAACCGTTCATATC
The DNA here is from genome assembly GCA_021771915.1 of Bacillota bacterium. Taxonomy (GTDB): domain Bacteria; phylum Bacillota; class Dehalobacteriia; order UBA4068; family UBA4997; genus Avidehalobacter. The sequence continues at coordinate 96,795 of JAETNY010000006.1, read as the reverse complement.
CGGATATTATCAATCTTATAGCCTTGAGCAAAATTTATGCCATTAGTTTGGACGATTTGTTAATGGAGGATAGAAAAATGATTGAACATCTGGAAGAAAGTACTAATACGGTGAAAAGCGGTCAGCGACTTTTCCGGCGCGTTTTAATCGGGGTTTATTTAATTATCTGGGCGATGACGGTTATCGCTTTTTGGCTGGGCAGCTGCTTTGACAGCAATTTTAGTAGCTATCCTTTTGGGGTTCTGAATATGGTTTTATATGTCTGCACGCTTATTATTTCCATATTTATCGGCCATGATGATGATTGGGGGATTTACAAATGGCTGATGCCGTGTTTCTTTGCTGCAATGCATTTGCTGGTTTCCTGGCTGACATATTACCTTTCCATGGTTATTGTGCATATTTCGGATAGCAGACATGGTATTATATTGCCATATCTTGATATGGATATCATTTTGCCGGGTTTTGCCTGTTCAATGGTTGGCGTGTTGTTGGGCATGGTTTTTAAAAATTTTCTCAAAAAATAAATAAAAAATGATTTAAGAACGGGCTCATCTTGATGGTGAGCCTGTTCTATTGTCTGCTTGAAAAATTAGATTGGGATTGACAAAAAACATCTTCATATGGTATAATAAATCAATTTGGAGTTAATTTTTTGCAATTCTAAATCTGCAATTTATAAAACATTGACAGGAGTGAGGTTTGTGCAGGATTTATATCTGATTTTAGAGAATGGTCGTGTGTTCGCTGGTAAGTCTTTTGGCTGGCAGGGCGAGGTTATGGGTGAGCTGGTCTTTACCACGGCTATGGTTGGTTATTTGGAAACACTGACCGACCCAAGTTTTTATGGGCAAATGGTTATCCAGACATTTCCATTGATTGGCAATTATGGGGTTATTCCTGCTGATTTTGAAAGCACGAAACCACACCTTTGTGCTTATATTGTTCGTGAATGGTGCCAGGAGCCTTCTAATTTCCGTATGGAGGGCAATCTTGACACTTTTTTAGTGGAAAATCATATCGTAGGTTTGTATGGTATTGATACACGGGCTTTGACGCGAATTATTCGGGAAAAAGGTGTTATGAACGCTAAAATTACCAGCAATCCGGAGGTTACGCCGGAGGTTCTGGCAGAAATTAAGGCTTATAAACTGAAAGACGCTGTAAATTCCATGACCAGCCGCGATAAAGCGCCGGTGGGCAGCGGCAGGCGTGTGGTGCTTTGGGACTTTGGCGCTAAAAATAGTATTACTCAAAATCTGGTTAAGCATGGTTGTGAGGTTATTAACATGCCGGCAGACAGCACGGCGGAGCAGATTTTGGCTCAACAGCCGCAGGGTATCATGCTTTCTAACGGCCCGGGGGACCCGGCGGATAATATATCGATTGTGGCGGAGTTGCAAAAGCTGCTTGTCTCTAACATACCAATGTTCGGCATTTGTATGGGGCATCAGCTTCTGGCGTTGGCTTCTGGTGCGAAAACCGGCAAGCTGCATTATGGCCACCGCGGCGCTAATCAACCGATTAAGGATTTGCTGACCGGTCAGGTTTTCATCTCCTGCCAGAACCATGGTTATGAAGTGTTGAATGATACTCTGCCAGAGGTAGCAAAGCTGCGTTATATTAATGCTAACGACGGCTCCTGCGAGGGTATTGATTATCTGGACAAGCCGGCATTTTCGGTGCAGTTCCACCCGGAAGCGGCGGCTGGTCCACTGGACGCAGGTTTTTTGTTTGATAGATTTATGAAGATGATTGACACCAGTTTGGCGGAAAATGCTGATAAAGCGGCGCAGAAATAGGGGAGGAAAAGAATATGCCATTAAATTCCGGGATAAAAAAGGTTTTAGTGATTGGCTCCGGCCCGATTGTGATTGGCCAGGCGGCCGAATTTGATTATGCAGGCACCCAGGCTTGTCGGGCGCTGAAAGAGGACGGCTTGGAGGTGGTTCTGGTTAATTCCAACCCAGCCACAATTATGACTGACAGCGCCATGGCTGATAAAATTTATATTGAGCCGCTGACTCTGCCTGTTTTGAAGCGTATTATTCTGAAAGAAAAGCCGGATAGTATTCTTTCCACGCTGGGCGGCCAAACCGGTCTGACGCTTTCCATGCAGCTGGCCAAGGAGGGCTTTTTGGCGGCTAATAATGTGCGTTTGCTGGGCGCTCGTCCGGATACGATTGAGCGCGCCGAGGATCGTCAGCTTTTTAAGGAAACTATGCTGAAAATTGGTCAGCCCTGTATTCCCTCGGATATTGTAACCACGGTGGAAGACGCTGTGGTGTTGGCGGAAAAGCTGCAATATCCGGTAATTGTGCGTCCCGCCTTTACGCTGGGCGGCAGTGGCGGCGGTATTGTTAATAATGAGGCGGAATTGCGAGAAATTGCTGATAACGGCCTGCGTCTGTCCCCGATTAATCAGATTTTGCTGGAAAAATCTGTGGCTGGCTGGAAAGAAATTGAGTTTGAAGTTATGCGCGATAGCAAGGGCAATAATATTACTATTTGCTCGATGGAGAACTTTGACCCGGTTGGCGTGCATACCGGCGACAGCATTGTAATTGCTCCGGCGGTAACTCTTTCTGATAAAGAATATCAGATGCTGCGCACGGCGGCTTTGGATATTATTAATGAACTGGAGGTTGAGGGCGGCTGTAACTGTCAGTTTGCGCTTAATCCCAACAGCTTTGAATATGCGGTAATTGAGGTTAATCCACGTGTTTCGCGCTCTTCAGCGCTGGCTTCCAAGGCCACTGGTTATCCGATTGCCAAAGTTGCTACCAAAATTGCGATTGGCTATACTCTGGACGAGATTAGAAACGCCGTTACTGGTAAAACGGCGGCGGCTTTTGAACCGACGCTGGATTATGTGGTGGTTAAATTCCCCAAGTGGCCATTTGATAAATTTGTTTATGCCAAGCGTGATTTGGGCACGCAGATGAAGGCCACCGGCGAGGTTATGGCTATTGGTTTGAATTTTGAGCAGGCTTTGATGAAAGCTGTGCGTGGGGCGGAAATTGGTTTGAGCGATTTGAACGCGCACCGGCAGCTGGAGATGTCACCGGAGAAAATTCGGGCGGCACTGCATAACTGCACTGATGAGCGTCTGTTTGTTATCTATCAGGCGATTAAGCAGGGCGTTGCTTTAACCGAAATTTATGATATAACTAAAATTGATATGTGGTTCCTGCATAAGCTGGCCAATATTGCTCAAATGGAGGCCACTTTGCGCGGCGGCTATAATCAGGAGCAGTATCTGGCGGCCAAGCGTTTGGGTTTCCCGGATAAAGTGATTGAGGCTTTGAGCGGCCAGCCGGTGCAGCAGCCGGCACGGGCGGTTTATAAAATGGTTGATACCTGCGCGGCCGAGTTTGCGGCAGAAACGCCTTATTTCTATTCTACCTATGATGAGGAAAATGAAGCGGAAATGTTCCTGGCGGAGCGTAGTAACCCCAGGCCAACGGTGATGGTTTTGGGTTCAGGCCCTATTCGTATCGGTCAGGGTATTGAGTTTGACTATGCTTCAGTACATTGCGTCTGGGCTTTGCAGAGCGCCGGTTATGAAGTGGTAATTGTTAATAACAATCCAGAAACCGTTTCTACTGACTTCGATACGGCGGACAGGCTTTATTTTGAACCGCTGACAGAGGAAGATGTGAGCAATATTATTGCCACTGAAAAGCCCTACGGCGTGGTGGTGGCTTTTGGCGGTCAGACGGCGATTAAACTGACTAATTTTTTGGATAAGCAGGGTGTTCGCATTTTGGGGACTTCTGCCGACAGCATTGACCGGGCGGAAGACCGCGGCCGTTTTGACGAGTTGCTGACTAAACTTGATATTATGCGTCCTAAGGGCGAAACAGTTAAAACTATTGATGAAGCGCTGGCGGTGGCGGAGCGCATTGGCTATCCGGTGTTGATGCGTCCCTCATACGTTTTGGGCGGCCAGAATATGATTATTGCCTTTACGGAGGCTGATATTCGTGAATATATGGCGATTATTCTGGAGCAGAATGTGGATAATCTGGTACTTATCGACAAATATCTGCAAGGCGTTGAGTTGGAAATTGACGCTATCTGTGACGGCGAGGATATTTTGATACCTGGCATTATGGAGCATGTGGAACGTACCGGCGTTCATTCCGGCGATTCCATTGCCGTTTATCCCTCTTTCAATATTAATGATGATATGGTGCAGGTGATTATTGAAACCACACGCAAGCTGGCGGTGGAGCTGGAAACGCGCGGTCTGGTGAATATCCAGTACCTGATTAAAGATAATCAGCTGTATGTGATTGAGGTTAATCCGCGTTCTTCGCGCACCATTCCCTATTTGAGTAAGGTTACGGGCGTGCCGATGGTGGATTTGGCTACCAAGGCGCTGTTGGGCGAAAAGTTGGCCGATATGGGATATGGCACGGGGCTTTATCCCACGCCGGTTTATTGTGCGGTTAAGGTGCCGATTTTCTCCTTTGAAAAGCTGCTGAATGTGGATAATCAGCTGGGGCCGGAAATGAAGAGTACCGGTGAGGTTTTGGGTATTGGCTCCAACTTTGAAGAGGCTATGTATAAAGGTTTGGTGGCTGCCGGTTATAATTTGAACCAGAAAGGCGGATTGTTCGTGACGGTGAATGACCGTGATAAGGCGGAGATTGTGCATGTGGTAAAGAAATTTGCCGACATGGGCTTTGAAATTTACGCCACGGCCGGCACCAGACAGGTTTTGCAGGAGGCTGGCATCGACGCGGTGTTTGTGGAGAAAATTCATGAGGGCACGGAAAATGCCGTTAAGCTGATGGAGGAGGGAAAACTGAATTATCTTATTTCTACTTCGGCTAAGGGACGCAATCCGCAAAAGGATAGTGTAATCACTCGCCGCAAAGCGGTGGAGAGGGGTATTCCCTGTCTGACCTCTATTGACACAGCTAATGTGTTGGCTGACAGCTTATGCAGTTTGTATACGCAGGAAAGTATTGAGTTGGTGGATATTAACCATCTGCGTCGGAATTTGGTGAAGCTGCCGTTTACTAAAATGCAAAGCTGCGGTAATGATTATATCTATTTTAACTGTCTGGAGCAGCAGCTGGATAACCCGGCCGGACTGGCGGTGCGCTTGTGTCGGCGCAACCGGGGCATTGGCGGCGATGGCGTGGTGATGATTTGCCCGTCGGCCAAGGCGGACGTTTACGTTAAGGTTTACAATGTGGACGGCACCAACGGCGGTATTGGCGGCAACGCAATTCGCTGTGTGGGTAAATATTTGTATGATAATGGCATTGTGCCGAAAGATGAAATCAGTATTGAAACTGATTATGGCATTAAACGGCTGAAGCTGATTAAGCGCAACGGCAAGGTTTGGGGCGCTTCGGTGTTGATGGGTAAACCACAGCTGGTGCCGGCGGCACTGCCAATGTTGGCTTCTGGCGAGGACTTTATTAATCGGCCGATTGAGGTTCTGGGTCAGACCTATATGGCGACCTGCCTTTCAGTTGGTAATCCGCATATGGTTATTTTCACTGACGATTTGGAGGCTGTGCAGCTGGAAAAAATCGGTTCTCATTTTGAACACCATGAGTGGTTCCCGGAACGCGTAAATGTGGAGTTTGTTAAGGTGTTCAGCCGCGATATTCTATATATGCGCGTTTGGGAGCGCGGCAATGGTTATACCAATGCCTGCGGCACCGGTTCCTGCGCGGCTGTTGTGGCGGCGGTTTTGAATGGTCTTTGTGAGAAAGGCCAGGAAATTACCGTTAAGCAGCCAGGCGGCGATTTGATTATCAGCTATGACGGGGAAAATATCAGCATGACCGGCAGCGCCGAAAAATTGTTTGAGGGTGTTGTGGAAATATAGCCGGAAAATATTTGTTGAAAATTAATCAAAATTTTGGGCAAAGAAATGCCATTTTGAAGTGTAATATTATATAGAAGAAAAAAATTAAGAAAATCAAGGTGGGTTTGATATGACGAATATTGCGGCGGAAATTGATTTGCAGCCGCTGGAGTCGGTTTTGGCGGCTTGTGCCGCCAAGCCGGGTTCATTGATTACAATTTTGCAGCAAACGCAGGAACTTTACGGCTATCTGCCGCGGCCGGCGCTGGCTGAAATCAGCCGAGCCACGGGAATTACGCCGGCCAAGGTTTTAGGCGTGGCCTCCTTTTACACCCAGTTTCGGTTGGAGCCGGTTGGGCGTTATCTGATTATGCTTTGTCAGGGTACGGCCTGCCACGTTAATGGCGCGGAGAGTATCAGCGCTGTTATCAGCGAGGAGTTGGGTATTGCCGACGGTCAGACCACGGCCGACGGCCTGTTTACTTTGAAGCATGTTGCCTGTTTGGGTTGCTGTTCTCTGGCGCCGGCTATGATGATTAACGGCGAGGTTTATGGCAATTTAACGGCAAGTTCGGTGCGTCAGGTTTTGCATGATTTGGCTGCTAAGGAGGCGGAATAAATGGCAATGCGAGTTAAAATTGGTTTGGGCAGCTGCGGCATGGCGGCTGGCGCCCGGCAAACGCAGGCGGCGCTGGACGAAGCTTTGGCGGCGGCCGGCTCCACTCTGCGCAGTGAGCGCACGGGCTGCATTGGTCTTTGTTTTGCGGAGCCGCTGGTGGAGGTTGTTGATGTGGAGTCCGGTCAGAACTGGTTTTATGGCCGGGTGGACGCGGCAGCAGCGGCCAGAATTGCCACAGAGCATGTTTTGGGCGGACGGGTGCAGGAGGATTTATTGTTAACGTCTGATGAACTGCATTTTCTGCAAAGTCAGCAGCGTATTGCTTTGCGTAACTGCGGCGTGATTGATCCGGAGAACATTGAGCATTATATTGAGCGCGGCGGCTATCAGGCGCTGCGTCAGGCGGTTTGTGATTTAACGCCGGAACAGATTATTGATACGGTTAAGATTTCCGGTCTGCGCGGCCGCGGCGGCGCTGGTTTTCCCACCTGGTTTAAGTGGGACGCCTGCCGCAAGGCGGAGGGCGATATAAAATATGTAATCTGTAATGCTGACGAGGGCGACCCTGGCGCGTTTATGGACCGCAGCGTTTTGGAAAGCGACCCTCACAGCGTTTTGGAGGGCATGGCGATTGCGGCCCGGGCTATCGGCAGCAGTCAGGGCGTTATTTATGTGCGTGCGGAATATCCGTTAAGTATTCATAGGCTGGAACTGGCTATGCAGGCGGCGCGTGAGCGTGGCTTTTTGGGTCAGAACATTTTTGGCAGCGGCTGGGACTTTGATATTTACATAAAAGCCGGCGCGGGGGCTTTTGTTTGTGGTGAGGAAACGGCGCTGCTGGCCTCTCTGGAGGGCGAGCGCGGTATGCCGCGTCTGAAACCGCCGTTCCCGGCGCAAAAAGGTTTTTGGCAGCGCCCCAGCAATATTAATAATGTGGAAACTTTTGCCAATGTGACCTGGATTATCAACAACGGTGGCGAGGCTTTTGCTGCTATGGGTACGGAAACCAGCAAAGGCACCAAGGTTTTTGCGCTGGCTGGCAAAATCAAGCGCGGCGGTTTGGTGGAGGTGCCAATGGGTATAACCCTGCGCGAGGTTATTTTTGATATCGGCGGCGGCATTAAGGGCGACGGTGAGTTTAAGGCGGTGCAGATGGGCGGCCCCTCTGGCGGCTGTATACCGGCCAGCCTTTTGGACACGCCGGTGGACTATGAGAGTATCAGCCAGACCGGTGCGATTATGGGCAGCGGTGGCATGATTATTATGGACGAGGGCACCTGTATGGTGGATATGGCGCGCTTCTTTTTGGATTTTACGCAGAAAGAAAGCTGCGGCAAGTGCATACATTGCCGTATTGGCACAAAACGCATGCTGGAGATTTTGGAGCGTATTACTCGTGGCGAGGGCAAGCCGGGAGATGTGGAACTTTTGCAGGATTTAGGCCGGCAAATTCAGGCTGGTTCTCTGTGCGGCCTGGGGGCTTCTGCGCCCAACCCGGCTCTTAGCACAATCCGTTATTTTGCGAACGAATACCGTGCGCATATTGAGGAACATAAATGCCCCAGCCATAGCTGTCGGCCGCTGCTGCAATATCATATTAAGCCGGAGAAGTGCCGCGGCTGCTCACTTTGTGCGCGTAAATGTCCGGTGGGCGCTATCAGCGGCGAACTGCGCGAAGTTTTTGTTATTGATATGGATAAGTGCATTAAATGCGGCAACTGCGCCGCCAGCTGTCGTTTTGACGCGGTGGAAGTGCTTTAACGGGCGTGCCGTAAAGGAGGTTTATATCATAAATGTCTGAAAAAAAGACTACATTTAAATTGACCATAGACGGCCAGGAGTTGACCGCGCAGGCCGGGGAAACCATTCTGTCGGTGGCGCGCCGCGCCGGCATTGAGATACCAACACTTTGTCATGACGACAACCTGAAGCCTTACGGCGCTTGCGGTATGTGTGTGGTGGCGATGGAGGGCAGCCCCCGGCTGTTCCGTGCCTGCGCCACGGAGGCCGCCGAAGGGCAGGTTATTTATACTGATACTGAAGCTGTAATCAGCGCTCGGCGCACCGCTTTGGAACTGCTGCTTTCCAACCATAAGGGCGATTGCGTTGCTCCCTGTAAACAGGCCTGTCCGGCCGGCAGCGACTGTCAGGGCTATGTTGGCTTGATTGCCAACAATCGCTTTGCGGAAGCTTTGCAGCTGATTAAAGAAAGTTATCCTATTCCGGCTTCTTTGGGTCGTGTTTGCCCTCATCCCTGTGAGGAAGCCTGTCGCCGCGCCAAGGTTGAACAGCCGATTAATCTGGCTCGGCTGAAACAATTTGCGGCGGACGTGGATTTAAACAGCGGCAAGCCTTATCTGCCGGAGAAAAAGCCGGACACCGGCAAACGCGTGGCTATAATCGGCGGCGGCCCGGCTGGTCTTACTATGGCTTATTTTATGGCGCTGGCCGGACATCAGGCGGTTGTTTTTGAGATGATGCCGCAGGCTGGCGGTATGCTGCGTTATGGCATACCGGAATATCGCCTGCCGAAAAATATTTTGGATTTGGAAATTGATTTAATCGTGCGACTGGGCGTGGAAATTCGCACCAAATGTATGTTGGGTCGAGATGTTCAGTTCGCGGATTTGCAGCGCGATTTTGACGCAATTTATCTGGCCAACGGCGCCTGGCGCAGCGCCGGACTGCGCTGTGAGGGCGAGAATTTGCCTGGCGTGGTCGGTGGCATAGACTTTTTGGGCAATGTGGCGCTGGGTAATCTGCGCAAGCTGGGTGGCCGGGTGGCTGTGGTCGGCGGCGGCAATACGGCTATGGACGCTTGTCGCACGGCGGTGCGTCTGGGCGCGCAGGAGGTTTATGTGCTGTATCGGCGTACGCAGGCGGAAATGCCGGCGGAGGACGTGGAAATTCGCGAAGCCATGGAGGAGGGTGTGCAGTTTAAGTTTTTGGTGGCGCCCACCCGGGTTATTGGCGATGCCCAGCACGGCCGCGCTGTAGCGATTGAATTACAGCAGATGGAGTTGGGTGAGCCGGACGAGAGCGGCCGCCGCAAACCTGTTCCGGTGCCGAATGGTATTGAAATTTTGCCGGTTGATTTGGTAATTGCGGCCATTGGCCAGAAAGTGGTGCCGCTGGCGCTGGGTGAAGACGCGCCGGAGTTGGCTTATACTGCCTGGCAGACGATTGCTGCGGACGAAAAAACCTATGCGACTTCCATACCAGGCGTTTTTGCTGGCGGTGATGCAATTAACGACGGCCCCGGTATTGCGGTGCAGGCGGTGGCGCATGCCAAGCAGGCGGCCAGGGTTATCGACAAATATCTGCGTACCGGCGAGGTTGACGCAAATTTGAATATGGAAAAATATCTGCATAAAAACGGCGAGCCGGCGCCGGAGTTCTTCAGCAGCAAACCCAAGGTGCAGCGCGTTTCAATCAGCTATCTGCACCCGGAATATCGCAATAGCAATTTTATGGAAGTTGCCAAGGGGTATGACCAGATGGAGGCGATGTATGAGGCCAGCCGCTGTCTGGAATGTGGCTGCGGCGATGTTTTTGAGTGCCGTTTGCTGCATTATGCGCAGGAATATCAGGTACAGCCGCAGAAATATGATGGTGAGATCAATATAACCCCTAAGGATAACAGCCACCGTTTTATTATGCGTGATATGAGCAAGTGCATTTTGTGTGGTAACTGTGTGCGTACCTGTGAGGAAGTGACCGGCGTGGGCGCTTTGGGGTTGGACGGCCGTGGTTTCCCAACGGTGGTGGGCGCTGATTTTGGCCTGCCCCTTGGTGAAAGCAGCTGCAAGGGTTGCGGCCAGTGCGTGGCAGTTTGCCCAACCGGCGCTTTGCAAGAGCGCCAGCCCTGGGAAAAGCCTGTGCCTCTGGCTTGTGAGGCGCAGGACAGCGTTTGCAATTTCTGCGGCAATGGCTGTAATTTGCAGATTAAGCATAAGGGTGATTATCTGGCTAAGGTGGAGCCGGCGGAAGGTGGGCGTTTGTGTCAGACAGGACGTTTTGGCTATCCGCATGCCATGACGGCCACAGGTGCGCCGACGGCCGGAATTGATTTTGGTCAGGGCATGTCGGCAGCCAAACCGCACGACGCTTTGCGAGCGGCGGCCGCGGCTATTAATTCGCTGCGCGAAACAGACGGCACCGACACTCTGGGCGTGGTGATTGGCGATCAGCTAACTAGTGAAGAAATGTTTTTGCTGAAATTTATGGCCGAAGAAATTATCGGTACGGAATATATTTATGCGCCTAATGCGGAAAAAGGCGGTTTGGGTGATGTTTGGGGCTTTGACGCTTCTACGGCCACAGTGGCCGATGTGGAAGCGGCTGATGTGCTGTTGGCTTTTGGCGATGAATTGGCCGAGAATTATCCGATTTTGGGTTCTCGGCTGAAAAAGGGCGCAAAGGCCGGGCAGAAGATTCTTTTAGTTGCGGATAAGCCGGGACTTTTAGCCAATGCGGCGGCTGAAGTTTATCAGCCGCATGGCAATTTGCAGCTTTTGGTGCAGCTGGCGCAGGCGCGTTTGTCGGAATATGCGGCTAATGCCGCGCCGGAGGTTCAGGCATTGGCGGCGGCTTTGGCGCAGGCCAAGCGGCCGGTGCTGTTGCTGGACAGAAGCCGTTTGACTAAAGAAACGGCGCAGTGTGTGGCGGCTTTGGCGATGAATGGTGATGATTCTATGCCGGTTTTGCAGTTGCAGGCCAGGGCTAACAGTCAGACGATACGCGCTTTGGGCATTAGTCGGGATATGAAGCAGCTTTATGCGGATATTGCCAGCGGTCAGCTGAAAGGCTTATTGCTGTTCGGCGTGGATTTGCCGGCGGAACAGGCGGAAAATATGGAGTTTGTGTTGGAGGCCGACGCTAATTATGGCAGGGCTTATCCTTACGCTTCAGTGCTTCTGCCGTTGGCTGGTTTTGGCGCGGTAACCGGCAGCTATGTCAACTTTGAGGGTCGGCTGCAAAAGGTGCAGTCGGCGGTGCGTCCAAATTTGGGTGAAGAAAATTGGCAGCTGCTGGCGGCTTTGATTAATGCTTTAAATCGTAATTATAAATTTACTGATTTGGAGCAAATTCGCGCCGGTTTGACGGCGGCTTGTCCGGAATATGCGGCTGCTTTGCAGCAGGACGCGGCTTTTGTGGGCGTGGACGGTAAACTTCCTCAAACGCCGCAGGGCAGGCAGTTTGTTTTGGATAATCCTGATTTGGCACAGGCTTCGTTTGCCAGAGAATATGAGGAAGCCAGCACTTCCGTTAAAAGCTGGCAGAAAATGAAACAATAAATTAAAGCGATTAAAAGGCCATAATAATATGAAAGAAAAATTGGATATTGCCGCTTATGTGCAGGCGCGGCAAAAGCTGATTAATCAGGCGCTGGCAACGGAGATGGACCGGGCGGAGCAGGCTGCGCCGCCCGGCGAGGGCACGGCGCGGCTGCTGGCGGCTATGCGTTATAGTCTGTTAGCTGGCGGTAAAAGATTGCGGCCGCTGCTGTTTCTGGCGGTGATAGAAAGCCTTAAGCCTGAAACGGCTGAGAATTTGTCGTCTTATCTTCCTTTTGCCTGCGGCATTGAGATGCTGCATACGTATTCTTTAATTCATGATGACCTGCCGGCTATGGACGATGATGATTTACGGCGCGGCCGTCCTAGTTGTCATAAGGCTTTTGACGAGGCTACGGCTATTTTGGCCGGCGATGGCCTGCTGACGCATTGCTTTTTCTGTCTGCTGGCTAACAGTGCAGTTTCAAGCGTGCACGTTGTACAGGCGGCGCAGTATTTTGCCTGGAAGGCTGGACTGGGCGGTATGGTGACTGGTCAGGCGTTGGATTTGGCTGCAGAAAATACGACGGAGCCGTTAGACCTGCCGGGTCTGCGCAAAATTCATGCCAGCAAAACCGGCGCGCTGCTGGAGGCCGCGCTGGTTTGCGGCGGTCGTTTGGTTGGCGCTGACGGCGCGCAAAGGCAGTCTTTGCTGGAATTTGGTCAGCAGTTTGGTCTGGCTTTTCAAATTAAGGACGATATTCTGGACGTGGTGGGCGAGGAAAGCCGTTTGGGCAAGCCGGTTGGCAGCGATGCGGCGAATAATAAGACAACTTATGTCAGTCTGCTGGGGCTGCAAGGCGCAGAGCAGGCGGCGGAACAGGCTATAATGGCGGCCAAAAAGGCTTTGCAGTCGCTTGGCGAGCAGGGTCAGCTGCTTTTGGGACTGACAGAATATTTTTGTCAGCGAGATAATTAGAAATGGGTGAAAAATATGCCTTATATTAGAATGGCGACCTCTAAAGATTTAACTATGGCGCAGAAAGAGGAGTTTAAATCCGGTTTGGCGGAGATTATCGGTCTGATACCGGGTAAAACCGAGGCCGCGTTAATGGTAGAGGTTGATGACGGTTTGACGATGTTTTTTCAGGGAGAAAAACGTGATTTGGCCTATCTTGACGCTAAATTTTCCGGCGATACAGAGTTTGAACATAAAAAGCAATTTACCGAGGCTGTCTGTGCGCTGACGCAGAAGGTTTGCACTTTGCCACAGGACGCAGTATATCTGACATACAGCGTTTTTAGTGAATGGGGAACCGGAGGAACGCTTAAAGCTCGCTAAATTTTGGCTTATGGCTGAATTTTGTGCATAAAGCGCTTGATTTATTGCGCCCGGCGTTATATAATAAGGCTTTATAAATGGTAAAAATTTCTGCTGTGAACAGGAGGTATTTTGATATGAAATATCGTGAACTTGCTCAAACCGGCCTTAAGGTGAGCGAAATTGCTCTGGGCTGCGAGGGGTTTATTAATCAGCCGGCCGCAGATGAAATGTTTGAAATGGCCTTGGCGCAGGGCGTAAATTTTATGGATTTGTATAGCCCTAATCCGGATTTGCAGCATATGCTTGGTAAAGCTTTGACCGGCCGCCGGTCTGATTTTGTTTTGCAGGCGCATCTTTGCACTATCTGGCAGAATGAACAATACAAAGCCACACGCAGTTTACCTGAGGTTAAGCAGGCTTTTGAATTGATGCTGCAAAATCTGGGTACGGATTATGTCGATGTTGGTATGATTCATTATGTTGACTCGGTGCAGCTTTGGCAGCAGATTGCCGATGGCGGTATTCTGGATTATGCGCAGGAGTTGAAGCGGCAGGGGAGGATAAGGCACATTGGCGTTAGCAGCCATAATCCAGAGGCGGCTTTGGCGGCGGTGGAAAGCGGCGCCGTGGAAGTTTTGATGTTCAGTGTAAATCCCTGCTATGATTTGTTGCCAGGTGATGAGGATTTGGAGAAGCTTTGGGCTGACGACAGCTATGCGAAGCCCCTGCTGAATTTGGAGCCGCAGCGAGAAAAGCTTTATGAAGCCTGTCAGCGGCAGGGCGTGGGTATTACGGTGATGAAAGCTTTTGGCGGCGGCGATTTGCTGACGAATGATTCGCCGGCCGGCAAGGCGCTGACGGTTTGCCAGTGTCTGCAATATGCCCTGGATAGGCCGGCGGTGGCTGCGGTTATGGTGGGAGCTCATTCTGTGGCGGAGTTGGCGGACAGTTTGCATTATTGTGAGGCAATGGCGGCGGAGCGCGATTATGCGGCGGCTTTTGTACAGTTTCCGCGTATCAGCTGGCAGGGGCATTGCATGTATTGTGGTCACTGTGCGCCTTGCCCACAGGGTATTGATATTGCTGCGGTTACCAAGTTTTTTAATTTGGCTAAAGTGCAGGGTGAAATTCCGGAAACGGTACGGGAGCATTATGCCGCTTTGCCGGTGACGGCGCAGTCCTGTATTGGTTGCGGCGCCTGTGTACAGCGTTGCCCGTTTATGGTAGACGCACCGTCCAATATACAGGCGGCGTGCGATTTGTTTGGATTTTGAGAAAAGCTGTCAGAACCTTGGGGTGAACAGTCTGAATAAGCTGTTAAAATAAGGAAAAATTGGGAGAAGTCTATGCTGGCAATAATAAATAGCTGTTCACTGCTGGGAGCAGATGCTTATATGGTTAACGTGGAGGTTGACGTTTCCAAGGGGCTGCCGGCCTTTGATATAGTCGGCCTGCCAGATGCGGCGGTGCGAGAAAGCCGTGAGCGCGTGCGGACGGCTATTCGTAACAGTGGTCTGGAATTTCCTTATGAGCGCATTACGGTTAATCTGGCGCCGGCTGATGTGAAAAAAGAAGGCGCTAACTTTGATTTGGCGATTGCCGCTGGCATATTGGTGGCGACTGGTCAGCTGCCGGAGATGCATTTAGAGCAGAGTTTGGCGGCCAGCGTCTTTGTGGGCGAATTATCGCTGGACGGTAGTTTGCGGCGCGTGAATGGCGTTTTGCCGATGTCACGCATCTTGCCGGAGCGGCAGATTACGGATTTTATCCTGCCGCAGGTTAATGCCGCCGAGGGAGCGCTTTTGGGGAACAGTACAATTTGGGGAATTGCCAGCCTGCGCCAGTTTGTTGATTGGTGGCGCGGCAGTTTGAACATTCAGCCCACTAAAGTGGACGTGGCGGCGATTTTTCAGCAGGCCGCGGCTGATGCGCAACAGTTGGATATGGCTGATGTTAAGGGTCAGCAGATTGTGAAAAGGGCGATGGAAATTGCGGCTGCCGGCCGGCATAATCTGTTGATGGTCGGTTCGCCCGGTTCCGGCAAAACCATGCTGGCCAGACGTTTGCCAACTATTTTGCCGGAACTGACTTTGGCCGAAAGTTTGGAAATTACCAGAATTTACAGCATTTGCGGTTTGCTGCCAGAGGCTAAACCGTTGATAACGGAGCGGCCGTTTCGCTCGCCGCATCATACGTCTTCGGCGCAGAGTGTGATTGGCGGCGGCCGGGTGCCACGGCCGGGCGAGGTTAGCTTGGCTCATAATGGCGTATTGTTTTTAGATGAACTGCCGGAATTTGGCCGTCAGGTTCGGGAAAGCCTGCGCCAGCCATTGGAAGATAAGGTGGTGACGGTGTCGCGTGTGCAGGGACGCATGGATTTTGATGCTTCATTTCAGCTGATTGCGGCAATGAACCCCTGCCCGTGCGGTTTTCTGGGCGACCCGGTGAAAGCCTGTACCTGTACGCCACATCAGGTTTCCCGATATTTGAGTCGGGTTTCTGGGCCGCTGTTGGATAGGATTGATTTGCAGGTCAGCGTGCAGAGGGTTGAATTTGCGGATTTGAACGACGGCGTACGTCCGGAAAATTCAGCGGCGATTAAAGCCAGAGTGACGGCGGCTCGACAAATTCAGTTGCGTCGTTTTGCAGAGGCGAACAATGATGGGCGAGAGATTTTTGCTAATGCGGATATGAACCGTGCGCAGTTGGAAAAATATTGTCGTATGCAGCCAGCGGCGGAAAAAATTCTGGAAAAAGCATTTGCCAGGCTAAATTTAAGCGCCCGGGCGCATGACCGGCTCTTAAAGGTGGCGCGCACGATTGCTGATTTGGCTGGTACTGAATTGATTGAAGCGGCGCATATTGCGGAGGCCGTACAATACCGCGGTCTGGAGAAATTTGCGGAATATAAATAGATTGGGTGGAATATTATTAGTAAAAACAGCGTTGGATAGTGTTTTTTTGTGATAAGAGGGATTAAAAAATGCAAAATACCAATAGACATAGGGGTATATTGAAGGTTGCCGGTTTTATGGCTTTGGCGCTGGCGGCGGCTTTGGCAGGATTGACTATTTACTGTGGAAGTCCGCAGATGCAAGCTTTTTTTAACGTGCAGCCGGAAGCTGACCAGACCAATTATCGGTGGCAGCAGCCGCCGGATTTGCGTAAAATGGCTTGGAATATTTTTGATAAAACATATATTGTGCGGCCGCATTTGGATAGCAATTTTAAGGTGGAAAATGGACATTATGATTTGTTCCGGCGTGAGCAGCAAACGGTAAATAGTGACGCTGCCCGGGTTTATGTGCAGGGGGCGGCTATGCAGGAATATTCTTTGGCCTGTGTATCGCGCGGTTCGGTGTTTTCCAATCGCTCGGCCGGTAAAATGGTGGCGTTGACTTTTGACGATGGGCCTTTTGCGAAAAAAACAGCGCAGATTTTGCAGATTTTGCAGGAAAATGACTGTCGGGCAACTTTTTTTACGATTGGCAAATATGTGCATAATAACCCGGAACTGGCGCAGCAGGTTTTGGCTGCTGGCTGTGAATTGGGCAGTCATTCCTGGTTTCATACCAAACAGACCGGTTTGTCCTCGGAGGAGCGTGCGGAGGATTTTGCCAGAGTTGCTAAGGCTTTTAATGAAGCTGTGGGCGCGCCGCCTTATCTTTTCCGGGCGCCATATGGAGCGGTTAATGATGAGGTTAAAGCTGATATTGCCGCGCAGAATATGATTTCCGTGTTATGGTCTTTGGATACGGAGGATTGGCGCGCCAAATCTGCCGATGCGGTTTATAATTCTGTGCTTGATGTGGTGCGTGACGGCGATATAATTTTGATGCATGAAAACGCCGAGTATACAGTTGAGGTTTTGCCGCGTATTTTGGCGGCGCTGAAGGAGCAGGGCTATCAGGTTGTTACGGTGAGCGAATTAATTTATGCCGGCAGTGATATTAAAGCGGCGGCAGATGGGCAGGAAAGTGAGTAAAAATTTATGAGTGCAGTGGGAAAATATATTTATACGGCGGAGGGCAGGGAGCAGCCGCTTTACTATTTGGAGGGCGGCGCTGGCTGGCCGGTTTTGCTGCTGCATGGCTGGGGCTGTTCCAGCGAAACCATGCTGCCGGTGTTTCAGCATCTGGTTGCTGATTTTCATGTTTATTGTTTTGATTTGCCGGGTTTTGGTTTAAGCCCGGAGCCGCCGGCGGCCTGGGATACGGCGGCTTATGCGCGTTTGTTGGCGGAGTTTGTTCAACAGAATTGTAGCCGGCCGCCTGTTTTGCTGGCACATTCCTTTGGCGGCCGTTTAAGTCTGCGCCTGGCGGCGGAGGGGGTTCCGCATAAGATGATTTTAACCGGTTGCGCCGGGCTTAAAGCGCACCGGGGTCTTGATTATTACGCCAAGGTTTACAGCTATAAGGCGGCCAAAAAGCTGCTTTCTCTGCCGGGCTTAAACGGCAGAAAACAGGAAATTTTAGATAAGGCGCGCGCCAAAAGCGGTTCCGCTGATTATCGGCAGGCCTCGGAGGTGATGCGCGCGGTTTTTGTTAAAACCGTTAATGAAGACCAAACGGCCAATCTGGTTAAAGTTCAGGCGCCAACCATTTTGTTTTGGGGCGAGCAGGACACGGCCACGCCGCTGGTTGACGGGCGTTTGATGGAGAGTAAAATGCGCGATGCGGCGCTGATTGTGAAGCCGGGCGGCACACATTTTGCTTATCTGGAATTTTTGCCGGAATTTTTAGCAATCTGTGACAGCTTTCTGGCGCCGGAAAAGGCGGCGCGAGATTTGCAATAATTAGTTGGACAAATGGGGAGGGTAAGCCTCAATGCTTGGATTAAATAACTATGAACTGATTTTTCTGGGAACCTTGCTGGCCTGGCTGTTTAACATGATTTATGCCGGCCGGCGGCTGGCTTATTATCTGCAAATGGCGCAGCAGACCAGCTATCGGCCAGAGCGTTATTGGCGCTGGCTGCGGCCGCGCCTTGCGCAGGAACTTTATCTGGTGGATACAATCGCGATATTGATGATGATTGCCAGCACCTTTGTGATAATGCAATGGATTTCGCTGCCTGTTCTGAAAGATTGGCAGGTTTGGGGGCTGATTGCCGTGCCGCCGCTGGCTGCTGTTCTGCCGCTGCTTTTCTGGCGGCGGCCGCCGGTTAAAAAACCGCTGGTATGGACGGCGCGCGCCAAGCGTCTTTATGCGACGGCGCTTATTATATGGGGTTTGTTATTGGCAATTCAGCCGATTTGCACATTTCGTCTGGAGGTTAATTGCTATTGGGTGCCTTTGAATGCAACGCTGGCCGGTTTTCTGCCGCTGGCGATGTGGCTGGCCGTGGCTTTGCGCCAGCCCTTTGAGGAAGCGCGCAATCGCAGGTTTGTGGCGGAGGCTGCGCAAATCATTCGCGAGTCGCCCAATCTGCTGCGTATCGGCATAACCGGCAGCTATGGCAAAACCAGCAGTAAAATGCTGTTGGGGCGTGTGTTGGCCGAAAGCAAATATACTTTGGTAACGCCGGATAGCTACAATACGCCGATGGGCATTACGCTGACGGTGCGCCAGCAGCTGAAGCCTATTCATCAGGTTTTTGTGGCGGAGATGGGCGCACGCCAGAAAGGCGATATTAAGGAACTTTGCGATTTGGTACAGCCGGAGATTGGCGTTTTGACGGCAATCGGCCCCCAGCATTTGGAAACCTTTGGCAATATTGAAACGGTGGCGGATACCAAATTTGAATTGATTGACAGCCTGCCGCCTTATGGTTTGGCGGTGCTGAACCTGGACGACCCGATAATAGCCGAGCGTTTGCCCCGGCTTAAGGTGGTTTGTCGAACTTATGCGGTAGACCGTCGGGACGCTGATTACACCGCTACTGATATCAGCTTTTCACCGCAGGGCATGGATTTTGTGCTGCATACGGCGGAGGGTGGCAGCCAGCCAATTCATACGCGTTTGTTGGGCAAGCATAATATTTATAATATTCTGGCTGCGGCGGCCGTGGGCGAATATCTGGGTCTGGGTTTGGCTGAAATTGCCCGGGCAGTGGCGCAGACACCGCCGGTGGAACATCGTCTGGTAATTAAACCGGCCGGCGGCTTTACGATTATTGACGATGCGTTTAATTCCAATCCGCAGGGCAGTAAGGCGGCGGTTGACGTCTTGGCAGCCATGCCTGGCGGCCGTAAGATGATTATTACTCCCGGCATGGTGGAGTTGGGCAGTGAGCAGGAACGCCTGAACCGGGAATTTGCGGCATATTGTGCCAAAAAGCTGGATTATGTGCTGATTGTCGGGCAAAAGCAGAGCGCGCCGCTGCTGGCCGGACTGCGCGAGGCCGGAATTTCACCGGAGCATTGGCGCGTGGCGGCGGATTTGGCCGAGGCCAGCGCTTTTATGCGCGGCTGGGTGCGGCCGGGCGATTATGTTCTGTTTGAAAATGATTTGCCGGACAGTTACTTATAAAAAATTAAATTTTTATTTTGGCAGGAAAATTTGGCTAAAATTAAAATAATATTTATAAAGAGTATGTATAATAGAAGAAAAAAGTTAGTCATTAAGAGGTGATTTATAGAATGCAGAAAATCCGTTTGGGCGTGCTTTATGGCGGTCCCTCGGTGGAGCACGAGATTGCGGTGATTTCCGCGGTGCAGGCGATGTCGGCCGCGGCGGAAAGCCAGAAGTATGAGTTGGTGCCGGTTTATATCAGCAAGGACGGCCTTTGGTATACAGGCCCGGAACTTTTGGATATGGCGGCCTATGCGGATTTGCCGCGGCTGCTGGCGAAGTGCCGTCAGGTGCATATGCTGGCCGACCGGGGTGCGCATAAGCTGGTGGCGCGCGGCAAAGGGCTGTTTACCAAAACAGTGGAAGTATCTTTGGACGTGATTTTGCCGGTTATGCATGGCGCGCATGGCGAGGACGGCTGTTTGCAGGGTTTTTTGGAGTTGCTGAATATTCCTTATGCTGGGCCGGGAGTTTTGGCAGCGGCCGTTGGTATGGATAAGATTATGATGAAGAATGTGCTGGCGGCCAATGATTTGCCGGTTTTGCCGGCGATTTGGTTTACAGCGGACGAATGGTTTGCAAATCGCCAGAGTAAGCTGCGCCTGGCCGAGGAAAAACTGGGTTGGCCGATTATTGTTAAGCCGGCCAATCTTGGCAGCAGCGTGGGTATCAGCCGGGCGGAAAATGCTGACGAGTTGGCGGCGGCGCTGGACGAGGCGGCCGGCTTCAGCAATCGTTTGCTGTTGGAAACCTGTCTGACGGATTTGCGTGAAATTAACTGCTCTGTGTTGGGTTATGGTTCTAAAATCCGAGCCAGCGTTTGCGAGGAACCGTTGACGGATAATGCTTTTTTAACCTATCAGGATAAGTATATGGCTGGCAATGGCAAAAGCAGCAAGGGAGTTGGCATGAAAATGGCCGGCGGTGCTAAAATGGCCGGCGCTAAAGGCGGACAGGGCGGCATGAGCGATGCCAGACGGCAGGTTCCGGCTGATTTATCACCGGAGCAGGCGACAGAATTACAGGAGCTGGCGCAGCGAGCTTTTGTGGCTCTTGACGGCTGTGGTGTGTCGCGCGTGGATTTACTGCTGGATAAAACTACCGGCCGCAGTTATATTAATGAAATAAACACCATTCCCGGCTCGCTTTCTTTCTATCTTTGGCAGGCCAGCGGTTTGGATTTTGCCGGGCTGATTGATGAACTGGTGGAGTCGGCCTTGTGGCGGCAGCGCAGTAAGGCCAAATTGACTTATTCTTATGACACTAACATTCTGGCCGGCATGGCCGGGGCTTCTGGCGGTATTAAAGGTGCTAAGGGCGTTAAAAGATAGTTGAAATATACATATCATAAGGGGGGATAGCTTTGGGTCTTGCGCATTTACTTGCTCTGCATAGTTTGTCGGATATTGGCAGTGTGCGTCTGGCGGCCTTGTTGGATTATTTTGACGGCAACGCCGAGATGGCCTGGCTAACCCCGGACGAATGGCCGGCGGCTTTGCAGGGGCTGATATCAGCTGCGGCTCTGCAAAGCCTGCAAAGGGAGCGTTTTCAGGTTGACGTTATGGCGCTTTATGAGAAATTTCTGCGTGCTGACGCCAAAGTGGTGACAAGACTGGATTCGCACTATCCGAAGCTGCTGGCAAGTATTAAGGACGCGCCTTATTTGCTGTTTTATCGCGGCCAACTGCCGAGTGAGAATGATTTATGTATAGCGGTTATTGGTTCTCGTAAAGCCACTGCATATGGACGAGAAGCGGCGCGCTTTTTGGCCGACGGTTTGGTTAAAGCCGGCGCCTGGGTGGTTAGCGGATTGGCGCGTGGTATTGACAGCGCTTCGCATCAGGCGGCTTTGGCTGCCGGCGGTAAAACTCTTGGGGTGCTGGGCTGCGGTATTGATATCGTTTATCCGCGTGAAAACCGCCAGCTTTTTGCGGAAATGGCAGAAAAGGGCTGCATTATCAGCGAATATCCACTGGGTATGCAGCCGCTCAGTAAAAACTTTCCGGTTCGCAACCGGCTGGTTAGTGGTTTGAGCCAGGGCGTTATCGTGGTTGAGGCCGGTTTGAAAAGCGGTACGCAGATTACGGTAAATTATGCCCTGGAGCAGAATCGCAATATTTATGCGGTGCCAGGCAGTATTTTCAGTCCAAGCAGTCAGGGGCCGCTTGATTTAATTCAAAAGTGTGGTGTTAAACTGGTTATGACAGCGGCTGATGTGTTGGAGGATTATCACGCCGGTTCGCAATATGGCTCTCCAGTTGTCAGCCAGCAACCGCTTTTGTTTAATATGCCGCCGTCGGATTTATCGGCAGAGGCGGAGAGGCTTTGGCGAGCCTTGGAGGAGCAGCGGCATTTTAATGAACTGCTTGGTCTGCTGAATATGGACGCGGCAGAGTTGGGCGCATTGTTGACGGAATGTGAGTTAGACGGCTGGATTGAACGATTGGAAGGTCAATACTTCATTAGGAAAAATATAAATTAATTTGAGGGGCTTAATATCTATCATGGGAAAAACGCTGATTATTGTCGAATCACCAACTAAGGCCAAAACGATTGGCAAGTATCTGGGTACAAATTATACGGTGCTTTCATCTATGGGGCATGTACGGGATTTGCCTAAAAGCAGTCTGGGCGTAGATGTGGAAAATGAATTTGAGCCGCACTATATTACAATTCGCGGTAAAGGCGATATTCTGAAAAATCTGCGCACTGAGGCCAAACGGGCGGATAGAGTTCTGCTGGCCAGTGACCCGGACCGTGAGGGCGAGATGATTGCTTATCATTTAAAGGGTTATTTGGCTAACGTTGATGAAAAATGCCGGGTGGAGTTTCATGAGATTACCAAAGACACGGTGAAAAAGGCTGTTAAAACGCCGCGTGAGTTGGATATGGACCGTATCTGTGCGCAACAGGCGCGTCGGGTTTTGGACCGTCTGGTGGGCTATAAGCTTTCACCGCTGCTTTGGGTTAAAGTGAAAAAAGGTCTTTCTGCCGGGCGCGTGCAGTCGGTAGCCGTGCGCATGATTTGTGACCGTGAAGCGGAGATTAACGCTTTTGTGCCTGAGGAATACTGGACGCTTGGTTTGGTGCTGCATACGGACGAGGGCTCGCTTAATGCCCAGCTGGCGCGGATTGACGGCCAGGCTGCGCATATTCCTGACCAGCAGACGGTGGAAAATATTATGGCGGAGAGCGCTAAACAGCCCTATACTATTGATAAAATCAGCAAAAGAGAGCGCAAACGCAATCCGGTGGCACCTTTTACCACCAGCAGCATGCAGCAGGAGGCTTATCGCAAACATGGCTTGCTGACCAAAAAGACCATGCAGCTGGCGCAGCAGCTTTTTGAGGGTATTAGTTTGGGCAAACAGGGCGTGGTTGGTTTGATTACCTATATGCGTACTGACTCTACACGTATTGCTCCGGAGATACAGCAGGCGGCGCGAGAATTTATCGTTAGCCAGTATGGGGCGGAGTATGTTCCGGAAAAGCCGCGCGTTTATCAGAGCAAGGGCAAAATTCAGGACGCGCATGAGGCTATTCGCCCGACTGACGTCAGCCGGCGGCCGGCTGATGTGCGCCAGTTTTTAACCCCTCAGCAATACAAGCTTTATAAGCTGATTTGGGAGCGTTTTGTGGCCAGTCAGATGTCATCAGCAATTATTGACACTACAACGGTAGATATTGCTAATGGTCGTTATACCTTTCGCGCCAGTGGTTCGGTAATTCGTTTTCCTGGCTTTATGCAGCTTTATATTGAGAGCAAGGACGACGAGGGCGATAAAGAGGATTTGGGTTTGTTGCCGGCTTTGCAGGAGGGGCAGACCCTGTCGGCGGAGAAGCTGGAGCCGAAGCAGCATTTTACCGCGCCGCCGCCGCGTTTTACGGAGGCTATGCTGGTGAAAACGCTGGAGGAAAAAGGCGTTGGCCGTCCCAGTACCTATGCGCCGATTGTGGATACGATTATCGGGCGCGGTTATGTGGTGCGCGAGGATAAACATTTTTATTCCACAGAGTTGGGTATGGTGGTGGTGAACCTGCTGAAAGAGGGTTTTCCGGATATTATTGATATCGATTTTACCGCCGGTATGGAGGCGCTTTTGGACGAGGTTGAGGAGGGTAAACGCAACTGGCGGCAGATTGTGTCAGAATTTTATCAGCCGTTTGCGCAGGAATTGGCCAAGGCCGAGGCCGAATTGGAAAAGGTGGATTTGGAGCCGGAATATAGCGGTGATAATTGTGAACTCTGTGGTCGGCCAATGGTTTACAAACTTGGGCGTTATGGGAAGTTTCTGGCCTGTTCCGGTTTTCCGGATTGTCGCAATACCAAGCCGATTGTGATTAGCGCCGGGGTTAAATGTCTGGCCTGCGGCGGAGAGATTATTCAGCGCAAGAGCCGCGGCGGCCGGGTGTTCTATGGTTGCAGCAATTATCCGCAGTGTAAATTTGTTTCCTGGGATAAGCCGATTGAAGAAGCCTGCCCGGAATGTGGCAAGCAGCTGGCCGAAAAAAACCTACGTTCTGGTCAGACACAAAAAGTTTGCCCCAATGCGGATTGTCCCAGTAACGCGCATAAGAAAAAGCGCAAAAAGGCTTCGGCGGACGCGGTTATGCAGAAAGCGGCGCAGCAGGCGGCCAAGAAGATAAAGAAATAATTTAAGTTTGAAAATAAGGTATTACAAAAGAGTATTATATGAAAATAATTAAAATTGTGGGCGCTGGTTTGGCTGGCGCCGAGGCTGCCTGGCAGGCCGCAGCGGCTGGTTGTCAGGTGCAGCTTTATGAAATGCGCCCCAAGCGGCGTTCTCCGGCTCATCATACTGATTATTTTGCGGAGTTGGTTTGCAGTAATTCTTTGCGTGCGGCTGGTTTAACTAATGCTGTTGGTCTGCTGAAAGAAGAAATGCGGCGGCAGGACTCTCTGATTATGGCCTGTGCTGATGCTTGCCGGGTGCCGGCTGGCGGCGCTTTGGCGGTGGACAGAGAGGGCTTTGGCCGTATGGTGACTGAACGCGTTTTGGCCAATCCGGCAATTACGGTGCATTATGACGAGGTGCAGAGTCTGGAGCCGTTGCTGGCGGACGGCAGTTTGGTTATTGTGGCGGCCGGGCCATTGCTGGAGGGCGCTTTGGCGAATGATTTGCGCTTGCGTCTGGGGGAAGAATATTTGCATTTTCATGATGCTGTGGCGCCTATTATTGACGGTGCAACGATTGATATGGAAAAGGTTTATTGGGCCTCGCGCTATGATAAGGGTGAAAGTCGGGATTATTTAAACTGCCCGATGGACAGGCCGCAATATGAGCATTTTTATCAGGAGCTGTTGGCGGCGGAGCGCGCGCCGTTGCATGATTTTGAGCAGGAAAAGGATTTTGATGGCTGCATGCCGATTGAAAGCATGGCGCGCCGTGGTGTGGATACTATTCGCTTTGGCCCCTTAAAACCGGTTGGTTTGCCCAATCCGCATGACGGTGGCCGGGAGCCATATGCCGTGGTACAGCTACGGCAGGATAATGCGGCGGCTACGATGTTTAATCTGGTTGGTTTTCAAACCCGTTTGACCTGGGGCGAGCAGAAACGGGTCTTTCGGTTAATTCCCGGTTTGGAGCGAGCCGAGTTTTTGCGTTTTGGCGTTATGCACCGTAACAGTTTTATTAATGCACCACGCTTGCTTAAGCCGGAACTTTGCCTGAAAGAGGACGAGCGAATTTATTTTGCCGGCCAGCTAACCGGTGTGGAGGGCTATGTGGAAAGCGCAGCCTGTGGGCTGGCGGTGGGGCGTAATGCAGCCAGAGCAGCCAATGGAGAGCCGCCGTTGATTTGGAGCCGGCAGACAGCTTTGGGTGGTCTTTTGGGTTGGCTGCAAACGCCAAACGCTAATTTTCAGCCAATGAATGTAACTTTTGGTTTGATTGAGCCGTTGGGCTATAAAGTGCGCGGTAAACAGAACAAAAATCTGCAAATTGCCCAGCGCGCTTTAAAATGTCTGGCTGAGATGACTGAAACGGATAGCATGACTGATAATAAAAACTGACAGATAAAATATATTAATTATGATATAAAAAAACATTGTTATATTATGTAAATTGGTGTATAATATAAGGAGGATTTGCTAAATGGTGGAAATTAGAGGCACCACAATTTGTGGTGTGAAACGCAACGGCAAGGTGGCAATCGCCGGCGATGGACAGGTTACAATGGGACAGAGTATTGTGATGAAAAATACTGCTCGCAAGGTACGTCGTCTGTATAAAAATCAGGTTGTGGTTGGTTTTGCCGGAGCGGTTGCTGATGCGTTTACGCTTTGTGAGAAATTTGAAGGCTATTTGGAGGAATATAACGGCAATCTGACCCGGGCGGCGGTTTCCCTGGCTAAGGAATGGCGCACCAATAAGGTGTTGCGCAACCTGGAGGCGTTGATGGTGGTGGCTTCCGGTCAGGAAATGTTGATTATCTCTGGCAATGGCGAGGTTATTGAGCCGGACGATGGCGTGGCGGCTATCGGTTCCGGCGGCGCTTATGCGCTGGCTGCGGCCAGAGCCATGCTGGCTAACACGGAACTTTCCGCTAAGGATATCGCATATAAGGCTATTGATATTGCTTCAGATATTTGCATTTTCACGAACAAAAATATTATTGTAGAAGAAGCATAGAGGGAGGCTGCAAATATGCAGGAATTAACGCCGCGTCAGATTGTGGCAGAATTGGATAAATATATTATTGGCCAGCTGGACGCTAAAAAAAGTGTGGCCGTGGCGCTGCGCAATCGTTATCGCCGTAAATGCCTGGGGCCGGCAATTCAGGACGAGATTATGCCCAAAAATATTATCATGATTGGCCCTACAGGCGTTGGTAAAACGGAAATTGCCCGGCGTCTGGCGCGGCTGGTTAGCGCACCGTTTATTAAGGTGGAGGCCACCAAATATACGGAAGTTGGCTATGTGGGCCGTGA
Source organism: Bacillota bacterium (assembly GCA_021771915.1). GTDB lineage: Bacteria > Bacillota > Dehalobacteriia > UBA4068 > UBA4997 > Avidehalobacter. The sequence continues at coordinate 70,279 of JAETNY010000006.1, read as the reverse complement.
TGTTGAGGGTATTATCCGTGATTTGACGGAAACTGCGGTGCGCATGGTTAAGGCGGAGCAGCTGGAGCAAGTTCGTCCTAAGGGCGAGGCGGCGGCAGAGGAGCGTTTATTGGAACTTTTGGCGCCGACTAAGCGTGAGAAAAAGCCCAAAAATCCGATGGAAATGTTTTTTGGCGGTGGCGGTGATGATAAACCGACCGAGGAAGAACGCCAGTTTATGGAGGATAACAAAAACCGTCGGGAGCAGATAAGACGCATGCTGGCACTGGGTGAAATGGAAGATAACCTTGTGGAAATTGAGGTTGAGGAGCAGAATAATTATCCTGTTTCAGCCAGTATGGAGGAAATGGGCTTAAATTTTCAGGACATGCTGGGCAATATTTTGCCCAAGAAAACTCATAAACGTCAGTTGACCGTCAGCGAAGCGCGCAAAATTCTGGTACAGGAGGAAAGCGCCAAACTGTTGGATATGGACGATGTTAAGGCCAAAGCGATTGAACGCGCTGAGCAAAGCGGTATTGTTTTTATTGATGAGATTGATAAAATTACCGGCCGGGGCGGCAACAGCACGGCTGATGTGGCGCGCGATGGTGTGCAGCGTGATATTTTGCCGATTGTGGAGGGCAGCACGGTGATGACCAAATATGGTCAGGTTAAAACGGATTATATTCTGTTTATTGCGGCCGGCGCTTTTTCCATGAGCAAGCCTTCTGATTTAATTCCTGAATTGCAGGGACGTTTTCCCATTCGGGTGGAATTGGAAAGCCTGGCCGAGGAGGATTTTAAGCGGATTTTAATGGAACCGCAAAATTCTTTGGTTAAGCAGTATGTGGCGCTGTTGCAGGCTGATGGTGTGGACGTTAGCTTTACCGAGGACGGTATTGATGCTTTGGCGCGGATTTCTTATCAGGTGAATGCCACTACTGAAAATATTGGTGCGCGCCGTCTGCATACCGTTTTGGAAAAGGTATTGGAAGAACTTTTGTTTATTGCGCCCGATGCTTCTTTGGACAAGGTTATTATTGACCGTGAGTATGTGGAGAATAAGCTGGCGGCTTTAGCTGATAATGAGGATATGAGTCGGTTCATTTTATAAAAAATAAGGAGATAATTAATTATGAAAAAAATAGTATTATTAATGATGTCACTTTTGTTGGTATTTTCTCTGGCGGCCTGTGGTGATGATAACAGTCAGCAGACCAACAATAATAACAATAATCAGCAGCAGGAGGAGCAGCCAACTGTTGAAACCGCCGGTTTGAAACTGGTTGGCGAGTTGGAAATTTCAGCCGGGCAGGCTGAAGCCGTGACGCTGGATATTCCGGAGTTGAAAGCCGACGCGGAAAATACTGTTTTGACAGGTTTTGATGCGGATATTCAGGACAAACTGGCAGCCTGGCTGAGTGAGTTGGGCGAGGGCGAGTCTTTGAATGTTAACGCTTATGTGTTGGATACGGAAAATTATCTGAGCGTGGTGCTGACTAAGGCGGTTGTGCCTAACTATGGCTCTGACGGCGAGGTTTATTCCTATGTTTATGATAAAATTGTAAATAATGCCATGGACGTGGATTATGCCAAAGCCTGGACAACTCTGGAAGATGATGCAGTTATTGAGGCGCTCACCGCTTATCTGGCCGCAGACCAGAAATGGATTAGCTTTGATGTTGAGGGTTTCTATGTTGATACTGATGAGAAGCCGGCATATTTGCTTTCCACTAAGGTTCGTCAGGAGGGCGCTGAAGATTGGATTTATGTTTATGTGCTGAAAGACGGCCAAATTATGGGCAATTTCTCCGGCGTTATGGAAGAAAATAATAAATAACTGATTAAGAGCAGATAAATTATAGTATATTTTTAGTAAAAAATGGCCGCAGAGTGAGGATTTTGTGAAAAAAATGCTTGCACTGCGGCTTTTCTTGTGTTAAAATATAATACGTATGATATAACACACGGTAGTGAATTGGCTCTGCATGTGTTTTTTCACCGTTTTGTTTGGTGAGAAAATGCAGGGTTTTGGAAACTATCGGAGGTGTAACAAAAAGGAGGAATTTTATTATGGCAGTAATTTCTATGAAGCAGCTGCTGGAGGCCGGTGTCCATTTCGGTCACCAAACCAGAAGATGGAACCCTAAAATGGGGCGTTTTATTTTCACTGAAAGAAACGGTATCTACATTATCGACTTGCAGAAAACAGTGCATAAGGTTGATGAAGCTTATAACTTTGTTAAATCTGTGGCGGCTGAGGGCAAGGACATTTTGTTTGTAGGAACCAAAAAACAGGCTCAGGAAGCAATTAAAGATGAAGCTTTGCGTTGCGGCATGTTCTATGTGAACGAGCGCTGGCTGGGCGGCATGCTGACTAACTTTAACACCATTCAGGCGCGTATTCGCCGGCTGCGTGAGTTGGAGAAAATGGAAGAAGATGGCACTTTTGAAAAGCTGCCGAAGAAAGAAGTGGCGATGCTGAACCATGAAAAGGAAAAGCTGGAGCGTTTCTTGGGCGGCATTAAAGATATGAAGAAAAAACCAGGCGCTATGTTTATTGTTGACCCCAGAAAGGAACGTATTGCCGTGGCTGAGGCCAAGCGTTTGCGTATTCCGATTGTGGCGATTGTAGATACTAACTGTGACCCTGATGAGATTGATTATCCTATTCCCGGCAATGACGACGCTATCCGTGCTGTGCGCCTGTTGACCGGCAAAATGGCAGACGCAGTGATTGAGGGCAATCAGGGTGTTTCTATGGCTGAAGCTCCAGCCGCAGTGGAAAGCACTGTTGAGGCTGAAGAAACAGCAGCAGAGGCATAGAATTTAACTTTTTAGGAGGAATAAGCATGATTAGTGCAGCAACAGTTAAAGAACTGCGCGAGAGAACCGGTGCAGGCATGATGGATTGTAAGAAAGCGCTGACAGAAACTAACGGCGATATGGAGGCTGCGATTGATTATCTGCGTGAGAAAGGTCTTTCTCAGGCTGCTAAAAAATCCGGTCGTGTTGCCGCAGAGGGTATTGTAGGCCTGGGCTTTTCTGCTGATGGCAAACAAGGCGCGATTGTGGAAGTAAATTCTGAAACAGACTTTGTGGCGAAGAATGAGGAGTTTGTTAACATGGTGGACTCCTTTGTACAGGTTATTCTGGCCAACGATTTTGCTACTACTGAAGAATTGTTGGAAGGCAAATTGGGCGATGGTACAGTGCGCGATGAGTTGACCGCTAAAATTGCTAAAATTGGCGAGAATATGACCGTGCGTCGTTTTGCTAAATATGCAGCGCCTGGCACTGTAACTGCCGGTTATGTGCATGGCGGCGGCAAAATTGGCGTTTTGGTAGAGTTCGCTACTGAAGCAGCTGATATCGAAACTATTAAGACGATGGGCCGTGATGTGGCAATGCAGGTGGCTTCTATGAATCCGCAGTTTGTTGATGAAAATGAAGTTGACCCGGCTTATTTGGAACGTGAGAAAAAGATTTTGGTACAGCAGGCTTTGAACGAAGGCAAACCGGCTGATATTGTTGAGAAAATGGTTGTTGGCCGTTTGAAGAAAGAGTTGAAAGAAACATGCTTGCTTGAGCAGAAATTTGTTAAAGACGGCGATATCACCGTGGCTGATTATGTTAAACAGATTGCCAAGGCTGTAGGCGCTGATGTTCAGGTTAAAGCTTTTGTTCGCTATGAAGTGGGCGAGGGTATTGAAAAGCAGGTTGATGATTTGGCGGCTGAAGTTGCCAAGATGACCGCACAATAATTTGTAATAATTACAGAAATATAAGCCATATGTCTGAAAATTTAGGCATATGGCTTTTTTATGTTGACTATTTTAGCAATTTGTGTTATGTTTTGAAGTAATTATCATGACAGGAGGGCATGTTTTGCGTTTTAATAATCCTTTTGCTGATTTATCTCGTTTTGAGCTCTTGCTCTGGCTTGGTTCCATGGCCATAATTTTTGGTGCGTTTTTGCTGGCTGGCGCTCGTGAGCCGTTAAATCTTGTTTCGTCGCTGCTGGGGGTTACATCGCTGATTTTTATTTCCAAGGGCTATGTTTTTGGCGAGATTCTGACAGTTTTCTTTTCCATTTTGTATGGTATTGTATCTTATTTCTTCCATTATTATGGTGAAATGGTTACTTTTATTGGTATGACCGGCCCGGTGGCGCTGTTCTCAATTTTTTCCTGGCTGCGTCATCCTTATGCGGACAGCAAAGAGGTGGAGGTCAGCTATTTGCACAAAAAACAGGTAATCGTTTTAAGTATTTTGGCAGTTCTGGTGACGCTGGCTTTTTATTTCATTCTTGGCGCTTTGGGCAATGCCAATTTGCTGGTTAGCACAATTTCTGTAACCGCCAGCTTTGTGGCTGCAAGCTTGGCTTTTTTGCGCAGTCCTTATTATGCGGCCGTTTATGCTGTGAATGACTTAATCCTGATTGTGCTGTGGGGTTTGGCAACATGGGAAAGTATTGCTTATTTGCCAATGATGGCCTGTTTTGTTACTTTCTTTTTTAATGATTTGTATGGGTTTTATAACTGGCGGCGTATGCAGCAGCGTCAGATTAACGCCATCGCCGCCGGCCGTGTGTTGACGTTGCCGGATTGATATTGGGGCTGCGCCATTTTACTTTAACACTTAACCCTTTTCTTTCAACGACAAAATGCTCCGATGTGAATGTATTACTGCCCAGATTCCAGCTGCTGTTTGCCGGCCGCTGCCAGCTGGGCAGTACTATTTCCTGATAAAACATTTCCAGCACGGCGACCGGGTCAGGCTGCGTTTGGCTGATAGCGGCCAGCTGACGATACGGCCGGGAGGTTTGCGGAAAAAATCGCCGCAGAATGAGCAGCAGACCCACCAGACAGTAGCCGATTACCACCAAAATAAAAAGCAGCATAAATATGGCGCCGGATAATTCATCACCTTTTAATTGGTTGAAATCCGGCAGGCCGCCGTATTCGTCCCAGAGTATCCAGCTGAAAAAGCAGGTGACGCTTAAACCAAAGATGAACAGCGAGCCGCCCAAAGCCAGATAATCAGTGGTCAGATAGCGTTGAGCCTGCTTTTCATAAAAGGTTTGCTTATTTAGATAATCCTCTGGATTGGGCAGCGGTTGGCGGCGTTCATAAAGCAGCAGACCGATAAAAATGCTGCATAAAAGCACAAAATTTTTGAAAATCAACATAAACAGGCCGTATATTGGAAATTTTACCCAAAATGAACTGGCCAGATAAAGATGCAGGATTGTAAAGGGAAAATTGTTAATCAGCAGACCGCCGTAAAGCACCAGCAAAGCCAGCGCCGCGATTATTTCCAGCCCAAAGGTCAGCAGCCATTCTGTGAATTTAGGCCGATACAGCAGGGAATAGACCAGCGTCAGCAGGGCGAACAGGCCGATCCAGAGCAGGGTTTCATAGACAAAATCATAGCTTAGTGTGCTTTCCACCAGGTGCAGCAGTTCCGGTGCGCTCCAATGGCTGGAAAAAAATGCGCCAAAGCAGATACTGGCGGCGATTATGTAGGTACCGCCAAGCACCATGGGTATCATACAGGCCATTACTTTAACCAGCATGGAACGCCGTTGCATGGCGGTAAACAGGGTGCGCAGAACAAAATATGCGGAGGCAAAGGTTTGCGCCAATACCAGAAAAAGGCTGTTGGCATAGCCAACTCCACCCAGCAAAATGGCAATAAAAAGATTAAAAGCCTGCATACTAATCATCTCCTTGCCTGTAATTATAGCATAAATTGTTGCAAATTTGTATATTGAAATATGAATTTTTTGATAGGCCGGTTTGATAAGGGCTGGCGCGTGGTTGGTTGACTTTTTATTTATAAACAGCTATAATGTAATTTAAGTAGTATTGTAAACTGAAAGGTGGTTTGTGCAATGAGAATTTGCCAATAAAAATACAGGGACAAACGTAAGGCCCTGTATATCACGATGTTTAATGATAAGGAGGGCATAAGATGTCATATTTTAACTATCAAGGTCAGCAGATTTATTATCGGGAGGTTGGCGCTGGAGAACCATGCGTTTTTCTGCATGGCAACACCGCTTCTTCCAAAATGTTTGAATATCTGTTACCGTTGTATACCGATAAATTTAAGGTTATTTTGCTGGATTTTTCAGGCAATGGGCGCTCACAGCGAGTTGAGGCTTTTCCGAATGATTTATGGCAGGACCAGGGACGGCAGATTGTGGAATTATGTCGTACATTGAACTATGGCCGGGTAAATTTGCTGGGTACTAGCGGCGGCGCTTATGCGGCTATTAATGCAGCTTTGGCGGCGCCGGAGTTGTTTGCCAAAGTTGTGGCGGATAGCTTTGACGGTGAGTTTCTGGCGGAAGGTTTTGCGGCGGCAATTTTGCAGGAGCGACGCCAGGCTAAACAGGACTTAGCGGCGCGTCAGTTTTATGAATGGTGTCAGGGCGAGGACTGGGAAACGGTTGTTGACCAGGATACGGCGGTTTTGGTGCAATATGAGCAGAACCATACGCCGCTGTTCAGCCGACCGATTAAAACGATTGAGGTGCCGCTGTTGATTACGGTCAGTTTGGAAGATGAAATGCTGCAAAATGATGTGGCGGCGGAGTGCGCGCTTTGGCAGGCCAGCAATCCGCTCATCAATTATCAGGTTTTTGCCCAGGGAGCGCACCCTTTGATTAATTCCCGGGCGGAGGAGATTGCCAGTCTGGTTAAAAAATTTTTGCTTGGCTGATTGCTTTTGAGATATTTTGTAAAAACAGGTGCATTATACCATTTTATATGTTATACTTGATATAGACTCTTATTTTTGATTTTGGAGGAGGTTTTTATTATGGGTTTTTTGCAGGGTAAGACAGCGATTATCACCGGCGCCGGACGGGCGGTTTTAAGTGATGGGCGCTGCGGTTCTATCGGTTATGGTATTGCCACGGCTTATGCCAAAGAGGGCGCGAATATTGTTATAACAGGCCGCAATGTGCAGAAATTGCAGGACGCCAAGGAGGAACTGGAGCGCCTTTATGGTATTCAGGTTTTGACGGTGGCGGCTGATGTGAACGCTCAGGCAGATAATAAGGCGGTTGTGGCGGAGGTTGTGCGCCAGACCATGGAAAAATTTGGCCGGATTGATGTTTTGATTAACAATGCGCAGGCTTCGGCTTCTGGTGTTACGCTGGTTGACCACACCACGGAGCAGTTTGATTTGGCTATGTATTCCGGGCTTTATGCCGCATTTTATTATATGCAGGCCTGCTATCCGCATTTGGTGGAAACCAAAGGCACGGTTATCAATTTTGCTTCTGGCGCTGGTTTGTTTGGCAATTTTGGCCAGTGTGCTTATGCGGCAGCCAAAGAGGGCATTCGTGGCCTTTCTCGTGTGGCGGCTACGGAATGGGCCAAGGACGGCGTAAATGTTAACATCATTTGTCCGCTGGCCTGGACGGCGCAGCTGGAGGGCTTTGCCAACCAGTATCCGGAGGCGTTTAAGGCTAATGTCAAGATGCCTCCGGCTGGTCATTATGGCGATGCGGAATTGGAAATCGGCCGGGTTTGCGTGCAGCTGGCTTCTCCGGACTTTAAATATATGACTGGCGAAACTATCACCCTGGAGGGTGGTATGGGTCAGCGTCCGTAAAACGCCATGCTCAGGAAAATGGAGCCTGCTGATTTGGACAGGCTTATGGAGATTTGGCTGGCCGCTAATTTGCAGGCGCATAGCTTTGTGGCGGCTGATTATTGGCAGTCTAATCTGGTGCTGGTGCGGCAAATGTTGCCGCAGGCGGAGGTTTATGTTTATACCGAGGATAGCAGCCAGGAGATTTTGGGCTTTGTGGGGTTGGACGGTGACTATATTGCCGGCATTTTTGTGGATTTCAGCGCGCGCTCACAGGGTATTGGCAAAAAGCTGCTGGATTTTATAAAAGCTGCGCATACACGCCTGACTCTGCGCGTTTATCAGCAAAATGAGCGTGCGGTGCAGTTTTATCAGCGTGAGAAATTTCAGATTGTAGAAAAATCTGTGGATACGGAAACGGGCGTGCCGGAATTGCAAATGCAGTGGCTGGCTGAAAATGTTAAGTGATATACAAAAAGTCTGTTGACCGTTTGGTTAGCAGACTTTTGTCTAATTCATTGGGCTGTAAAAGGGGGTATAGTTGATGAAAAAGTTTGTTAAGCTTATCGGGATTTTGGCTCTTGTGGTTTGTTGTTTGATAGGTTGTGAAAAGTCTGATGATAACCAACAAGTAAACGTGTTGCAGATATCGGAGGTGGCAAATTTGCAGCCGGGTGAAAGTTTGCAAATTGCCGTTACGCCGGAGTTGCGAGAATATTATTTTGGTTTAAGTCGCTTGGAGGGCTGGTTTTATCTGCCGGAGTTCAGCTCCCCGACGGAACTGCCCACTGACCCCGTGTTGTATTGGTTTATGCTGATGACGGAGGGGCGCACCGGTTGGGATAAGTATGGCAATTTAACCGGCCCTAGTCCCTGGCTACATCAGGGTTATCTGGATATAGAAAAATATTATGATGTATATGGCGTTGATGAAAACGGTCAGATGAGGGAAAATAATACCTCGGGAATTTATACGGCAGTTTCCGTGGGCGAGTTTGACGAATGGGTAGCCGCACATTTTGGCGATGTTTCGCTGGAGCATGAATTTCATAATGACGCCAGGCATTGTAAGAACTATTATTTTGACGGAAGCAATTATTATTTTACCTGTTTGGAGGGAGTTTGGAGTTGGTCTTATTATGGCCTGACGGAGTTAAGCGCGGAAAATGTGGACGGGCGGATTGTTTACACCGCCTTGCTTGATTGGTATCGTTTTAATGAGCATGGTTTGTTCAGCTATTATGAAGCTGGCACGTTTGAGGAGAATATGGGTTATTTTGCGCAATGCGTGGAGGGGTATCCGGAAAACAGGGCGCTTTATGACGCTTATGGCGAGCAGCTGCTGCATAACAAGATTAGCTTTGATGAGGCTATTCGCCAGATGATTGTTGACGGTGATACGCAGGGATTTAAGGTTGGTTATCAGTTGCAGGTGAAATATTATCTTGATGATGCAACCGGAGAGCCGTTTTATTTGCAGGTAATAGAGTTTAACGGGGAATAGAGGATATATAAAATTTGAGGTGATAGTTGATGAAAAAAATTTTGATAGTACTGTTATGTATTTTAGTCTGTTTGACAGGTTGTGAAAAAGCTGCCGATAAACAACCGGTAAATGTGCCACAGTTGCCGCAGCCGCCGGAGGTGGTGGAGGTGGCAAATTTGCAGCCGGGCGAGAGTGTGGAAATTGCCGTCACGCCGGAGTTGCGAGAATATTATTTTAGTTTGAGCCGTCTGGAGGGTTGGTTTTATCTGCCTGAGTTTGACGAGGGTAAGCAGTCGAACCATCCGCTGGATTATTGGTATTTATTGCTGTTGGCTGAAGTTGTCGGTTGGGACGAATATGGTTACTTTGAATGGAATAGTGTTTGGGGCGAGGTGCCGGAGGTCAGTCAATATGGTTCCGCAGGTTCTGCCATGATTTCTCAGGCGGAGTTCGACGCGTGGGTGCAGGCACATTTTGGCGATGTTGAACTGCAACATCAGATTGATACTGGTAAATATTATGATTTTGACGGCGAGTATTATTATGGCTGGGCTGGCGGCAGTATTCCTCTGATGTATTATGAGTTAGCCGAATTGTCGGCGGAGAATGTTGATGGCAGAATAATTTATACGGCTGTGCTTTATGATGACTATCTTAATGAATATAACTTTTTCTGGCCTGATGCGGAATTGACGCTGGAGCAAAATCGGGCGGCGCTGGCCGAAAAAATGGCTGATGCGGAGCCGGGCGAGCGCGCTGTTTATGAAGCCTTTGGCGAGGAATTGATTAGCGGCGAAATGAGCATGGACGAGGCTATTCGTCAGACGATTATTAGCGGTAATACGCAGGATTTTCCGCATTATACCAAGTTACAGGTGAAATATTATCTGAATGAGGAAACTGGCGAGCCGTATTATTTGGCGGTGCATTGGCGTACGGCTGATAATGAAGTATGAGGATTAGTAAAATTTGCCGATAAATTTGGCTGGAAATTAAGCCAGATATGTGGTATAATTTAAGGCAAATAAACTGTAATGATAAATAATTCTGTGTTAGTGCAGAGAGGAGAGGATTTTTTTGCCCAGATTTTTTAGTAAATTGTTAACGCTGGCGGCGTTTGCGGTGTTGGCATTTGGTTTAATGGTGCCGCTTTTGCCCGGCTGGCAGACCGGCGAGGCTGAAGCCGCGGCTACTGCGACTACGCCGACGTCTGATAAGGAGATGCGCGGCGTTTGGGTTTCCAGTGTAATTAACCTTGATTATCCCAAAGCGCCAACCACCTCGGCTGATGAATTGCGCAAGCAGGCCGACGCAATTTTAGACGGCGCGGTGGACTGTGGTTTTAATGCCATATTTTTGCAGGTGCGCCCCTGTGCGGACGCGCTTTACAAATCAGAAATATATCCTTGGAGCATTTATCTGACTGGCCAGCAGGGCGTTGCGCCCAATTCTGGTTTTGACCCTCTGGCTTATTGGGTTGAGGGTGCACATAAGCGTGGGTTGGAGTTGCATGCCTGGATTAACCCTTATCGTATTACCAAATCGTTGGCTGAATGGGATAAGCTGGCGGCCAGTTCACCGGCCAAAAAGCACCCGGAATGGACGGTGCTTTATAAGGATAATTATTATTTCAATCCGGCTTTGCCGGAGGTGCGTCAGCTGGTGATTGATGGCGCGGTAGAGTTGGCGCAGAATTATGCTGTTGATGGTGTGCATTTGGACGATTATTTTTATCCTGGCACGGATTTTGACGACGCTAAGGAATATGCGGCACAGGGCGGCAGCTATGCGGATATTGGTGATTGGCGGCGAAATAATGTCAATTTGCTGGTGCAGGGGCTGAATGACGCGTTGCATAAGGTGCGGCCGGAAATTCAGTTTGGTATCAGCCCGGCCGGTATTTGGGCCAGCAATACCCTGAACCCGGCTGGCAGCGCTACTACCAGTACATATTCTTCTTATTATAATATGTACGCGGATAGTCGCGGTTGGGTAAAATCTGGTTGGCTGGACTATATCGCGCCACAAATTTACTGGGAGGCTGGCCATAAAACTGCTGATTTTACGGCGTTGTTGAATTGGTGGTCTGATGTGGTGAGTGGCACTAAGGTTAAGCTTTATATTGGTTTGGCTGATTATAAGACGCTGGAAGCCAAGGCGGCGGATAGTCCCTGGTATGACGGTGCAGAAATTACCCGGCAGATTAAGGCCTGTTCGGCTAAAACTCAGGTGGCCGGCACTATTCACTTCCGCTATGGCTCAATCTCTGGCAGTCAGGCATTGCAGCGCGTTTTACAGCAAGCATATGCCGGCCAGACTGATAATTCCAGTGCGGTTAACGGTAATTTAAATAATAATACCAATAGCACTGCCAATAGTAGTACTAATAATTCAAACAAGCCTAATCAGCCGTCTATTACTGAAGTTTCGACCGGCAATGGTGAAATCAGGGTGCTGGTGGACGGCAAACAGCTGACATTTGACCAACAGCCATATATTGAAGCTGGCCGTGTAATGTTGCCGATGCGCATAATTTTCCAGGAACTGGGCGCAACGGTTAATTACGCTGACCGCAGGATTGAGGCGCGGAGAGGTGATATTGTCATCAAGCTGGCTTTGGATTCCACGCAAATGCAGGTTGGTAATAAAACGCAGACCATAGACGTGCCGGCGGTTTCAGTGAATGGCCGAACTATGCTGCCGCTGCGTGCTGTGGCTGAAGCGTTGCAGTGTAAGGTTCAATGGGATAACAGTACCAAAACAGTAACTATTACTAATATGGCTGATTAACTATTGACTTATTAATTGAGGAGGTGTATAATTGTGGTAAAGAAGTATTGGCGTAAGCTTTGGGCGCCAGTGCTGATAACCATTTTGATGCTAATTGTGCTTATCGGTTATTTGTTTGCGTTTTTATTTGTTGGTACGGTTTATTATGCGTTTAATGGTTCAGCCCTGTTGCCTGTTTTGTTTTGCTTGTGTATATGCGGCGGCTGTGGGGTTAGTGTATTTGTGCTATGGGAGCGAATTAAAGAAATAGAAAGCGGTGAGGAAGATGATATTAGTCAATACTGATTATATTGAGGGTAAAACATTGGAAATGCTGGGTCTGGTTAAGGGCAGCACAATTCAATCCAAAAATATTGGCCGGGATATAACCCAGGGCTTTAAGACTCTTGTGGGCGGCGAACTTAAGGCTTATACAGAGATGATGAACGACGCCAGAGCCCTGGCGACTAAGCGTATGGTTGAAGAAGCTAATAAGCTGGGCGCTGACGCTGTTGTTAATGTTCGTTATGCATCAGCCACAGTTATGCAGGGTGCTGCCGAGGTTATGGCCTACGGTACGGCTGTTCGTTTTGTATGATAACGCTTTATATGCAGGAAAACTCAAATAACTTATAAAACGATTTGTTAGACAAAAAGGGCAGTTTCCACTGGGGGACTGCCCTTTATATTTTCCCTGGGGGGAGGAAACATTTTGATTGTTGGGCGTTTTGCGCCGTCACCCAGCGGCAGAATGCATTTAGGTAATGTGTTTACGGCGCTGCTGGCCTGGCTTGATGTGCGGCAGGCTGGTGGGAGGCTGATTTTGCGCATTGAGGATTTGGATACGCAGCGTTGTTCTCTGGCCAAGGCGAAACAGCTTCTGGCTGATTTGCAATGGTTGGGGTTGAACTGGGACGAGGGCGGTTTAAAGCCGGCATATTGCCAGAGCAGACGCACGGAGCATTATCAGGCTGCTTTTGCTAAATTGCAGTCGGCCGGATTGGTTTACCCCTGTTTTTGCAGTCGAGCCGAACGTTTGGCTAATAATTTACTTTCTGCACCGCATTTGGGCGAAAATATGCAGGCTGGCAGTTGTTCCTGCCGCAGTTTGGCGGTTTCAGAGAGGGTAGAAAAAATGTCTGCCGAGTCGCGAAAACCGGCTTGGCGCGTGTGTGTACCAGCAGAGGAGGTGAGGCTGTTGGACGATAATATGGGTGAATATTGGGAAAATTTAGCAACAGACTGTGGTGATTTCATTATCAAGCGTTCTGATGGGGTTTTCGCTTATCAGCTGGCGGTGGTGGTGGACGATGCGGCCATGGGCGTTAACCGGGTGGTACGCGGCCGGGATTTGTTGAACTCCACGCCGCGCCAGATTTGGCTGCACAAAATGTTGGGCTATCCGCCGCCCAGTTTTGCACATGTGCCGCTGCTTTTGGCGGCGGACGGCAAACGTTTGGCCAAACGGGAACGCAGTATGGATATGAGTGCTTTGCGGCAGCGTTATACCGCGCCGCAGCTAATTGGCGCTTTGGCCTCGCTGGCCGGTTTGCAGCCGGAGCCGCGCCCGGTTGAGCCGTCAGAGTTAATCGACAATTTCAGCTGGGCGCAGGTGGGCAGCCGGGATATTGTGGTGGAGGATATTTTTGTCGAAAGTTAAACAATATCCGTATTGATAATGTTCTGAATGGCTTGCTTTAATACGGCTTTTGTGTTAAAATAAAAAAATATAAGCAAATTGGCTAATGTTAGAGCAAAAGGAGTGTTGGCAATGATTCAGGTTTATAATACAATGGACGGGCATAAGGTGGAGTTTGTGCCGCGCGACGCCGGTAAGGTATCAATGTATGTTTGCGGCCCCACGGTTTACAATTATATTCATTTGGGTAATGCCCGGCCGATTGTGGTTTTTGATACAATTCGCCGTTATTTCAAATATGCTGGTTATGATGTTACATATGTGCAGAATTTTACCGATGTGGACGATAAAATTATCAATCGGGCGCAGGAGGAGCAGAGTACGGCATCAGCGGTGGCGGAAAAATATATTGCCGCCTATTTTGAGGACGTGCGCGCGTTGAATGTGCTTAAGGCTGATGTGCATCCACGCGTAACGGAGCATATGCCGCAGATTATCGCCCTGGTGGAGCAGCTTTTGGCTCGGGGCGCGGCTTATGAGGTTAATGGCGACGTTTATTTTGCCGTGGAGAACTTTCAGGATTATGGCAAGCTTTCCGGCCGTGATTTGGAGGATATGTTGGCTGGAGCGCGTGTGCGCGTGGGCGAGCAGAAGCGTAACCCGATGGATTTTGCGCTTTGGAAAGCGGCCAAACCGGGCGAGCCAAGCTGGCAAAGTCCCTGGGGCGAGGGTCGGCCGGGCTGGCATATTGAATGTTCGGTGATGAGCAAAGAATATTTGGGTGACAATTTTGATATTCATGGCGGTGGTGCGGATTTAATTTTTCCGCATCATGAAAATGAGATTGCTCAGGCAGAGGCGGCGTCTGGCTGCACATTTGCGCGTTATTGGTTGCATAACGGTTTTATTACAGTTAATGATGAGAAAATGAGCAAATCTTTAGGCAATTTTTTCCTGCTGCGTGAAATTCTGGAAAAATTTCCCGGTGATGTGGTGCGTTTTTATCTGTTAAACACACATTATCGCAGTCCTATTGATTTTGATGATGAAAAGCTGCAAATTGCCGCGAAAAGTTTAGGGCGTATTCGCAATGCTTATCTGCTTTTGCAGGAGTTGGCAGAACAGCCTGAAGCGTCAGATGCTTCTGCGGACGCGGCTATGCGCCGGGCGACGGAAACTTTGCGTTGCTGTTTTGCTGAGGCTATGGACGATGATTTTAATACGGCATTGGCTATTGCGGCGATTTTCGATTATACCAAAGCGATTAATACTTATGCCCGGCAGGCGGAAGCGGCCACGCTGGCAGATGGTTTGCAGCTGATGGAGGCTCTGGACGAGGTTATTGCCTGCATTAAGCCGCAGCCGGCGGCTGGTATAGGGGCTAATGATGAGATGATTGGCCGGCTGATGGATTTGATAATTGAGGTGCGTCAGCAGGCGCGCCAGAAAAAAGACTGGGGGACGGCGGATTATATTCGCGATGCTCTGAAAGATTGTGGTATTGCGCTGGAAGACGGCGCTGACGCTGTGCGTTGGAAATTAATCTAAAAATTACAAATAAAAATAAAAATTTTCAGGAGTAATTTGATATGAGCAAAATTTCAAGATGATAAAAGATAGCTATTTAAAAGATAGGGAAGAATATAAAATGGAAAAATATTTAACTGACCAGCCGGAGCTGCTGCCAGCCTTAACCCTGGCATATATTGGGGACGGATACTA
The DNA here is from genome assembly GCA_021771915.1 of Bacillota bacterium. Taxonomy (GTDB): domain Bacteria; phylum Bacillota; class Dehalobacteriia; order UBA4068; family UBA4997; genus Avidehalobacter. The sequence continues at coordinate 55,073 of JAETNY010000006.1, read as the reverse complement.
TGAAATGGTGGTGCGCAATTTCCTGTTGGGTCAGGGCTTGCGTCGGGTTGATGATTTGCATAAGCATGCTATTGAGTTGGTTTGTGCCACAACGCAGGCGCAGCTGGCGCATCGTTTGCAGCCATGTTTAAATCAGGCGGAAGAAACGGTTTTGCGGCGCGGCCGCAACGCAAAGGGTATGCATATTCCCAAGGGGGCCACAGTGGCCAATTATCGTTTGGCCACGGGTTTGGAGGCACTGGTGGGTTATTGGTATCTGAGCGGCGATTGGGACCGTCTGGATTACTGTTTTAAGCAGCTTTGGCAGCTGCGTAGGGAGGAAATGCAGTGAAAGTAATTTTGCTAGAACATACGCCGGAGCCGGAGCGTTTGGTGGCGGCGGCGGCCAGGCTTTGCTATTCTGACAAGGCGGCTGATGAACTTTTGCAGGATTTTACGCCGGATAAGGTGTCTGCTTTTGTGCGCAAGCTGGTTTCTCTGGGGCATGAAAGCCCGATGGAGCATGTAAGCTTTACCTTTGCTATTGCCGGCATTAGCCGCGCTTGCTCGCATCAGCTGGTGCGCCACCGGATTGGCGCTTCTTATTCGCAAAAATCTCAGCGTTATGTTAAGGAGAAGCAGTTTGAATATGTAACGCCGCCCAAAATTGCGGCCAAACCGGAATTGGCGGCTAAATTTGAGCAGGCCATGATTGATATGCAGCATGTTTATGAGCAGCTTTTGGCGGCCGGGGTGCCGGCGGAAGACGCGCGTTTTGTTTTACCTAATGCAGCTTCTACCAGCCTGGTTTTGACGATGAATGTGCGTAGTTTGTGGCATTTCTTTGAGTTGCGCTGTTGTCAGCGTGCGCAGTGGGAAATTCGGGCGCTGGCTAATGCCATGCTGGCCGAGGTGCGTCAGGTGGCGCCGTTACTTTTCGACAAGGCTGGCCCCACCTGTGAAAGCATGGGTATTTGCTTTGAGGGGGCTATGAGTTGCGGTCGCTGCGCTAATGTTTTGGAGCGTTAATTGTTGCAACAAAAATATTATGTATGGACATAAAAAACGGTCTGCCGGTGTATGCCAGCAGGCCGTTTGTATGTTATTTTCTTTTCAGGGAGCGGATAAGTTCCCGGTCTTCCGGCTGCATGCGCCGTGACTCTAAAATTTTTTGCAGACTTTTGTTATAGGTGAAATCGTCCAGACGGCTTTGGTGCAGGTAGGCCAGGCCCTCCTCGCGGTATTTGACAAAGAGGGTGGAAAGAAGCCAGGCTTTGCCCATATCGACATAATATTCGCCGCCTGGGATTTCCTCCAGCAGCCGGCAAATATCCGACAAATAGGCTGGCTGCAAATAGTGAGCCAGCAGCATTACCAGCACAAAACGCCGGGCAAAGGGCAGGGGGTTGTTGGTGTTTTGCAAAAGAAAGGCATACATTTGTTGGGCTTCTTCCTGTTTTTTCAGGTTGAATGTGGTTGTGGTGCAATCACAGATTGACCAGTTGGTAATTTGCGGCAAAAATTTCTCCAGCCATTGCAGTCGTTCTGACATGGGCATTTTAGCATTAGCCAGCACCATGCCTTGCAGCATAATTTCTTCAAAATATTCGGCAGGATTGTTGCTTAAAAAGGCGCGGAAGTCCTGTTTACTGATTTGTCTGGCCAGCTGGCGCAGACTAGGTATGCGCACGCCCAGCATATTATCACAGCCCGGTACCAGACCGGCTGAAAAGTTTTGGTAATCCTTTTCCGCATTTGCCAGCAGAAAATCGCGAACATAAGTGAAATCGGCGTTATTATCAGTCATAAAAAAACTCCTTGGTATGTAAAAAATCAAATCAATATAATTATACGTATTTTTGTTCGGTTTGGCAAGTATTTTGTAAAAATTTTGCCAGGGGGCGTAATATTGCCGCCTGAAAACGTACTTAATATATGTAGGCGCGAATGGGGGGGGGGATTGATATGGAGGACGAACAGATTATTGAAATGCTTTGGCAGCGGCAGGAAAACGGTTTGGCTGAGGTTAAATTGAAATATGAGCGCTTGTGCTGGCAGACTGCGCAACATATTTTGACTTTGCCGGACGATATCAGCGAATGTTTGAACGACGCTTATTTTCAGTTATGGCAGTTGATACCGCCGCAGCGGCCGCAGCATTTGCCGGCTTTTCTACTGCGTGTGGTGCGCAATCTGGCGCTGAAAAGGTATGCCTATAACAGCGCGCAAAAGCGCTGTCCGGAGGTTTCGCTTTCATTGAGCGAACTGGCCGAAGTAGCGCCGTCCGCGACGGTGCTGGACGAGGAATTGAACCGGGGGGAACTGCTTGCGGCGATTAACAGCTTTTTGCGCCAGCAAAACAAACTAAACCGGCAGCTGTTTTTGCGGCGTTACTGGTATTTTAATTCGTTGGACGAACTTGCCGGGCAGTCTGGTCTGTCAAACGGAGCGGTGGCGGCCAGACTGTGTCGGATGCGCGCAGCTTTGAAAGTGCATTTGCAAAAGGAGGGTTTTAACATATGAAAGAAAAAATGGCGCAAAATCTTATGGATAAGCAGGAGGACGGTTTGGCGATGGCTCAACTGCTGAATGATGTGGACGGGGATATGCTGGCGGAAAGCCTGGAAATGAGGCCGGCGGCCAGACACAGCTGGTATAAGGGACTGGCGGCTGTTCTGGCGTTGGCGCTGCTGTGTTCCTGTTCCTCGCTGGCCTGGGCAGTCAACACACTGCAACAGGAAAATAAGGAGTTTTATCTGCGTTATCTGACGCCGGATATGCTGGCGCTGCAAACGGAAAGTGTTGCGGAGCTGGATATTACAAAGCAGCCGGAGCGCCTTTTTGTTGCTTTGCAATCTGACGATATATATTATCAGTATATTGCGGTTAACCGTCTGGTTGAGTTTTATAACGACCCAGATTTGCGCGCGCGAGCGGTATCAGCTTTGCAGCCGTTTTTGAACAGCCCGGAGCCGAAGCTGGCCGAGGCGGCGGCTTTGGCGTTGGATATTTTGACGGACAATTTGCAAAATCCGCAGCTGTATCATATGGCTGACGGCAGTATCTTTTTTACGTTGTTCAATGATTATTCTGATTATGGCAGTCATAACCAGATTTGGCGCATTAAAGACGGCCAGCTTAGTCAATATACCAGCTTTTTGGAGCCAATGAGTTATATCACCGGGATTTATCCTTCGCCGGACGGGCGGTTGCTGGCGGTCAGTCTTTCCTCCAACAAAAGCAATTTTGCGGTGGTTTTGGATTTTATCGACGGTTATATCAGCAGTGAGTTGGTGGGCAGCGCCCGGGCGCTTTGGGCGAACCGGCTGGTGCAGCAAGGGATTACTAACCGAGCGGCGGTTATCCGCAGTGATTTTGAAACTTATAGCAGCTGTTATGATTTGCAATGGTTGAATAATACCACGCTGCGCTTTGAGGCTGACCTTTGTTTTGACGACAGCGACACGTCAGAATATGACGCTTGTGAAATTGTAGACAGCGTCAATGTTAATTTTGATTATGCAACGAAAGAATACAGTTTTCAGCCGGCTGAAAGGGAATAGCCTGGCAGATAAACGCCGTCGTTTTTTCTGGAAACGGCGGCTTAATTTTGCTTATTTTATTTTTTTTTCTGCAATACTGTTTATGTAACGGATAATTTTGTCTAGTTCCTGGTTAATTTCGCTGATTTTATCATTTAAGATATACAAGGCGCCGCTTAAATCAGAAGACGGAACATCACCATCGTCTGTGGCCAGGCAGATTACATAAGATAAACTATACATTTTGCTGATTTCTTCCTGAATTTTTTCAATTTGATACTGTATTTCTTCTAAGTTATTCTCCTTCATGTTTCTTCCTTCCTTATTGCGTTTATATTACATCTTGATTAGATGTATCAAATTTATATGTATTATATTATAATTTTTATGTGATGTCAATACCTTGGAGGATAAAATGTTGAACAAACGAATACGTACACTTCGTCTATATAATAAATATACTCAACAGAATATGGCCGACTTGTTAAATATGACTTTGGGAGCTTATCAGAAATATGAGCAGGGGGATACCAAGCCGCCGCTGGAAACTTTGGTTCTGCTGGCTGATATTTTTAATATACCTGTTGATTATCTGCTCGGCCGAGATGAGTATTTGAAGTCAATCGGCATAGAAATTAACATTCCTGAAGCACCAATGAAGAAAAGAAAAAAAATCAGGCAAAAATCAGATGCAGAAAAAACAGATTTATGATATAATGTTAACAAAGACGATTGCCAAGCCTAAAGGGCGCTGGCAGAACCCATTGTGAACAAATATAATTATGGTATAATTAAATAAGAATACAGGAGTAACAATATGACAGTTATACAGTGGTATCCGGGGCATATGGCCAAGGCCAAGCGCCTGATGCAGGAAGACATGCGGATTGTTGATTTGTCGCTGGTGGTGTTGGACGCGCGAATACCAAAATCAAGCTATAATCCGGATTTTGATAAGATTTTGCGCCAAAAACCGGTTTTAATGGTGCTTAACAAGCGTGATTTGGCTGATAGCGCGGCAACTAAGCGCTGGCTGACGGCTTTGCCGCAGCGTTTTCCGGGCTGCGTGGGGGCGGTGGCCATTAATGCGCAGCAAACGCAGGGCGTTAAGGTTTTGGAGCGGCAGATTATGCAGGCAGCGGAGCCTCTGTTTGCGGAGTTGGCGGCCAAGGGTCGGCGGCGGCGGCCGGTTCGAGTTATGGTGGTTGGTTCACCGAACACCGGCAAAAGTACTTTGATTAATTCGCTTCTGCCCAAGGCGGTCAGCAAAACCGGCAATAAACCGGGGGTTACGCGTGGCAAACAGTGGGTGCGGCTGGGCGAGCAGATAGAACTTTTGGATACGCCCGGCGTTCTTTGGCCGAAATTTGAGCAGCCAGAGGTGGCTTTTCGTTTGGCGGTAACCGGGGCGATTAGTGAAACGGTTTATGATTATTATCAGGTTTCGCTGCAACTGGTGGAATGGCTGACGCAGCATGGTGCGGCGGAATTGGCGGCGCGTTATAAGCTGGCTGTGGCAGATTTGACCGGTCAGCCGCCAGAAATGGTTCTGGAAGCGATTGGCCGGGCCAGGGGGCTGTTGGCGGCTGGTGGCGTGGTGCGTTTGGAGGAAACGGCGCGGCTGTTGCTGGCAGAGTTTCGTAATGGCAAAATTGGTAGTTTTACTTTGGACGAGATATGAGCGAGGTTGTATATGCAGGTTGGAGATTTGCCGGCTGAGGCTTGGCAGCTGGCTGGACAGGGTGGCGGCGAGATTGATAAGGCGGCTTTGGCAAGCGACGAATCAGCAGAAATGGAGCGTTTAAAGCAGATGCTGACCTGTGAGCAAACGCTTTGGCAGAGCGGCGCGGAGTTGGTGGCCGGGTTAGACGAGGTTGGCCGGGGGCCGATTGCCGGGCCGGTGGTGACGGCGGCTGTAATTTGGCGGCCGGGCTGTTGGTTGGCTGGGGTTGACGACTCAAAAAAGCTTTCCGCCAAAAAACGCTATGCGCTGGAACCGCTGATTAAGCAGGCGGCGCTGGCATGGGCGGTGGCGGCGGTTGGTGTGTGGGAGATTGACCGCTATAATATATTGCAGGCCACCAAATTGGCTATGTTGCGCGCCTTGTATAAGCTGCCTTTAAAACCGCAACATTTGCTGCTGGACGCTTTACGCCTGGCGGATATGAAGCTGCCGTCGGCAGCCTTGTGGCAGAATTTGCGTGAATATGCCCAGCTGCCGCAGACAGCGCTGATTAAGGGTGACGCTAAAAGTATGAGCATTGCCGCGGCCAGCATTTTGGCCAAATGCCATCGGGATAGAATGATGCAGATTTATGATGAAAAGTATCCTGGTTATAATCTGGCGCAGCATGCCGGTTATCCGACCATAGAACATAAGCGCGCAGTTTTTGCGCTGGGTCGCTCACCGATACACCGGCGCAGTTTTGTTTTACGGCCGATTAAAGGGGAATAGATGAAGATATATGGATATAGATTTTGGCTGCATTGGTTGAAAATTACACTGGCGCTGCTGATTTTGCTGGCGGTAATGCTGCCTTTTACGCCGCATAAGATGCTTAAGAGCGGAGCGCCTTTGGATTATGTGGGCATAGACGCGGATAGCGTAAAAATCAATGGACGGAGTGAAGGATAAAGGGGCGTTATATGGGCAGATTGAGCGCGCAGCTGGGGCGGCAGGCCGAGGACAGGGCGGCGGCCTTTTTGCAGGCGCAGGGTTATGAGATTTTGCAGCGTAATTTCCGGGGCGGCCGAGGAGAGATTGATATAATCTGCCGCAAAGGCGGAGTTATTTATTTTGTTGAGGTTAAATATCGCGGCGCGGATAGTTGGGTTGCGCCGGCGGAGGCGGTGAGTGCGGATAAGCGCCGCCGCTTGTATCAGGCTGCGCAGGTTTGGTTGAAAAAACATGCATCTATGGATTGTGCTTGCAGTTTTTTGCTTTTGACGATTTCTGCAACAGGAACAATGGATTTGATTGAAGATTTTTTGCATTGGTAAATTTGGCTTGTCGTTGGGCGCTTATATTGGTTTGTCGAAAGAAATCAATTTTATGTGGCCAAAACTGGGGTTGGGCAGGCTTTTAAGAAGTTGACAAAACTTTTTGGCTATGTTATAATAAGAAATGATATGTGACACAGTATTCTAGTCGTCACGCTGCATTTTGAAGACGGGGCTAAAAATCCGTTAAGGGCACATCGATGAAGTTTCTGGTGCTGGCTTCTGACGCCCAGTCGGGGGCTGGTAGTGGGAGTTAAGGTTTTTGGGCGCTCTGCAACGGCATGTGGAAGCCGACCCAATTTCCGTGGAGACCCAAGTGCGTGGGGAGATGTCTTTGGTCAGGCATGATAACTATGGCTTGGGATTAAACCTGCATTCGGTTAAATGCTGGGTGCAGTGTAGCCTGCCTTGAGTGGCACTGGTGGATTGCCTCTTTTTTAGGGGCTTAAAAACAAAGACTGACCGGTTTGACCAGACTGGCGGAGACTTTGATGAAACCATTGTTGCAAAAGAGGCTAAAAATGTGGTTTGTGGCGTTGAGGAAAGCTCCTAGACTGATGTCATCAGGGATTATAGTATGGACTAAGTGGTGATTTGGCGCTGAGTTGCGGCAACGCCTCAGATTGGCCCGTAAGAGGGAACCGCCACAGCGGTGACGCGGTGGCGTGGCCAATAGGAAACCTTGCCAGACCTAAGCCATAAAGTTTACCTGGTGATTGTCACATATTATTTTTATTTAATAATAATAAAATATGGAGTGGAAAAAATTTGTCAGACAAGTCAGACAAAAAACCTGCCGCGAAAAACGGCGGTAAAACAAATACTAAGCAGAACAGTGCGGCCGTTTACACATTGGTTGTTTTCGTCAGCACTTTTTTTTGTGCCTGCCTGATTTCTCTGGTGTCAACCTTTGTGCTGGCCAATATGGAATCTTTTTGGCTGGGCTTTACGGTTTTGATGCTGGTGGTTTTGATTGGCGTTTTCTTTGATATTATCGGTACGGCCGTTTCCGTTTGCGGTCAGACGCATTTGAATGCCAAGGCTTCGCGTAAAATTCCCGGAGCCAAAAAAGCGCTGCTGCTGACTAGAAATGCCAGCCGGGTGGCCAATATATGTAACGACGTAATTGGCGACGTTTGCGGTACGGTTTCTGGTGGTATTGGTACGGCTCTGGCGGCGGTTTTAACAACTTCCGGCGGCACGCGCGGTCTGCTGGTTAGCGTGGGTATCGCCGGCTGTATTGCGGCTATGACCGTAGCCGGTAAGGCTTTGGGTAAAAGCTTTGCCATTGAGAAAGCCGACCATATTATTTTTAATGTTGGCCGTTTGCTGGATTGGCCAGAGGTTTTGCGCTATTATTTGAAGCAGCATCAAACGGAAAGATAGCATTAAACAGCAATAATTGGGTATATTTTGGGATAAGAAAAAGTTTTTAATTTAAAAACTTAAGGATAATCAAGGGAAAATAGAAAAACAATGGTAGTTTTGGAGCAAATTAACAATTCAGCCGATGTTAAAAAGCTAAATCAGGCTCAGCTGGAGGTTTTGGCGGCGGAACTGCGGCAGGAAATTCTGCGTGTTGTCAGCCAGAACGGCGGCCATTTGGCCTCTAATCTGGGGATTGTAGAGTTGACTATAGCTATGCATTATTATCTGGATTTGGCGCCGGGGCCTGATGAAATTGTCTGGGACGTGGGGCATCAGTGTTATGCTCATAAGCTGTTATCGGGCCGGCGAGAGCAGTTTGATACGCTGCGCCGGCTGGACGGCTTAAGCGGTTTTCCTAAGCCGCATGAAAACCCGGCAGATTCTTATGTTTCCGGGCATAGCAGCACGTCTATTTCAGTGGCGGTTGGTATCAGTCAGGCGGCCAGGCAGCTGGGGCAGCAAAAAAAGGTATTTGCTGTGATTGGCGATGGAGCGATGAGCGGCGGCATGGTTTATGAAGCCCTAAATCATGGCGGCGATTTGCGTCTGCCGTTTACGGTTATTTTGAATGATAATGAAATGTCGATTGCGGAAAATGTTGGTGCGATGAGCAAATATTTAATGCGTCTGCGCTCCAACAAGCGATATCGGCATTTGAAAGACAGGCTGACCCGGTTTTTGCTGAAACGCAAGCGCTTGGGCAAGTCGTTTTATTATGGACTGGAACGATTTCGTGATGCTGTTAAATATTTTCTAGTGCGCGGCGTTTTGTTCGAGGAAATGGGCTTCGTTTATCTGGGGCCGGTAGACGGTCATAATATTGCTGAATTGTTGGAAACATTGCGTTTGGCTGGGCAGATTGAAAAGCCGGTGTTAATTCATGTCATTACGCAAAAGGGCAGGGGCTATGGGCCGGCCGAGGCTGACCCGACCAAATTTCATGGTATTGGCAGTTTTGATTTGCTAACAGGACAAACATCGCCCAAGCCGCCCAGCTGGACGGATTATTTTGCGGAACAGCTTTTAAAGCTGGCCGAGGCGGAGCCACGATTGGTGGCCGTAACGGCGGCCATGCCAGACGGTACAGGGCTGGCAGCTTTTCAGAAGCGTTTTCCAGAGCGTTTTTACGATGTGGGTATTGCGGAGCAGCATATGCTGACCTTTGCCGGCGCAATGGCGGCGCGCGGTCTGCGGCCGGTGGTGGCGGTTTATTCAACTTTTTTGCAGCGCGCCTATGACCAGCTGTTTCAGGATATTTGTCTGGCTAATTCGCCTGTGGTTTTGGCGATTGACCGCGCTGGTCTGGTTGGCGAGGACGGTGAAACACATCAGGGTTTGTTTGATTTATCCATGCTTTGCGCTATGCCCAATATGACGGTTTTGGCGCCGCGTGACGCCGCCGCTTTGCAGCAAATGCTTGATTATGCTTTGCAGCTTGGTCAGCCAGTAGCTTTGCGTTATCCGCGCGGCTCTGCGCCAACTTTGGCCCAGTATCCGCTTCAACCGTTGGTTTGGGGTAAGGGCGAAATTTTGCGGCGGCCGCCGCAGGCTAAACTGGGTATTTTAGCGGTGGGTGATATGGTGCAGAATAGTCTGGCGTTGGCTGATTGGCTGGCGGAGCGTAGTGTGACGGCGGCTGTGGCTGATTTGCGTTTTGCCAAGCCTTTAGATGAAGAATTGCTTTGTGATTTTGCGCAAAGCTTTGGCCGGTTGGTAGTTTGGGAAAACGGCGTGATATCCGGCGGCGTTGGCGAGAATATTCTGGCGCTGTTGCAATCCCGGGGAATTGCGGCGGAAGTTGAATTGGCGGCTTTTCCGGCGGAGTTTATACCACATGGTAAGCCGGAGCAGCTTTTTGCGCGTTATAATCTATTGCCGGAACAGCTGGGTGAACGTATTATGCAGCGTTGGCAGTTATAAAAATTTGTTAAATTTTGTTATTATCCGATACGATATTTGCTAATATTGTATCGGATAGTTAATATTGATTTAATAATAGTATGATATAATCTATTTAGCCATAGTATAATTTTATATCTTTTGTTGTTTTTGGGAGAAAAATAAACTTTTTAAGAGGAGGTGACAAAATGACAGAGCAGAAAAAAAATAAGGTTTACACGCAAGCTGCTGAAATCAGCGGTTTTATGGGGCTTTCCGCGGACGAAGAAGCCAGCTTGCAAAGCATTTTGGACGTTTACCCAATGGCAATTCCTCAATATTACTTATCATTGATAGATTGGCAAAATCCCAACGACCCTATAAAGCGTATGTGTATTCCTTCTTTGACGGAAACGGATATGTCGGGCGATTTTGATACCAGTGGTGAGGCCGATAACACAGTGATAACTGGTTTGCAGCATAAATATCGGGAAACAGCTTTAATTCTTTCTACTAATCGTTGTGCGATGTATTGCCGTCATTGTTTCCGTAAGCGTCTGGTTGGTTCTAATGAGGACGAGATTGCTCAGAATTTTGACGCCATGCTGGAGTATATCAAAGCTCACCCGGAGATTACTAATATTCTGGTTTCCGGTGGTGATTCGCTGTTGTTATCCAATTCAACGCTGGAAAAATATTTGCGTGAATTGACTGCGTTGCCGCAGCTTGATTTTATTCGTTTCGGTTCCCGGGTGCCAGTGGTTTATCCAGACCGAATTTTGCAGGACCAGCAGTTACAGGATATTTTTAAAGAGTATGCCAAGCGTAAGCAGCTTTATGTTATAACTCAGTTTAATCATCATAGAGAACTGACCGAGCAGGCCAAGGCGGTTATTAAATTCTTTATTGGCGCTGGCATTATGTTGCGCAATCAAACAGTTCTGTTAAAGGGCGTTAATGATGACCCGGAGGTTTTGAAGCAGTTGCTGCGAGAGTTAACGGCAGTTGGCGTATCGCCTTATTATATTTTCCAGTGCCGGCCAGTGCGTGGTGTTAAGGCGCAGTTCCAGGTGCCGCTGTTGCAGGGTTTGGATATTGTGGAATCGGCTAAGAACGCTCAGAATGGAGTGGGTAAGTGTCTGCGTTATTGCATGTCTACACCGCGCGGCAAGGTTGAGATTGTTGGTAAAATGCCAGACGGGCAAATGTTGTTTAAGTTTAATCAAGCCAAAAATGCGGCCGACGCCAGTCGCGTATTTGTGGAGCAGGTGCAGCCGGAGCAGTGCTGGCTGGAGTTACCCTGTTAAGATAAAATAAAAGAATAAGATAAGATAAAATAAAATAAAAGAACCGTTCAATTTTGAACGGTTCTTTTATTTTCAACCAGCCATACCATTTAGTAGCGGCTGGTTGATTTGTGGCATTAAATCAATAATCACCAATTCTGGTCGATTGAAAATACGCGGTACAAATGGGTGATTTTTAGCTAGGCCGCGGCTGACAATCATTTGCCCTCGTTCAAACTGATAACGGCCGCCGGCATAGGGCGGAAAAAGTCCCTGATTGGGGGCAAAAAGACCGTTCATAAGTCCGGGTATGCGCCATTGACCGCCGTGCGCATGACCACAAAGCACCAAATCGAAACCATACCACATGTACTGTTTGATACGTTCCGGTCGGTGCGCCAGCAGGATAGTAAAGCAGCCGTTGGCATCGGCCTGACCAATAGCCGCCAGCTGCTGTTCCGTAGAGTCGTCGTAATAGCTGTAAAGCCGAACGCTGGGGTCGTCTACGCCGCAAATATTGAGCAGCTGGCCATTGGCGGAAACTGTTGCACACTTGCCTTGCAGTATATTCAGACCATAGGTGCGGAGCAGCTGAAAAATTTCTGCCGGCAGGGGTTGTTGGCTGCGATATTCATGATTGCCGCTGGCGTAAAAGCAGGTATAGTTCCGTAAACCTTGCAATAAGAGTTCGGTGTTAATACCTGGATATTTGTCATCATAAATATCCCCGGCAAATAAAATTAGCGCCGGCTGCTGTTTTTGAATAGCGTGCAGCAGTTTTTGCTGTTTGGAGCCATAAAGGCAGGAGTGTAAATCGGTTAACAGTGCCAGTCGGACGGGCTGTTGGATTTTGGGGCTGGGCAGTTGATAAAAAACCGTTTTCAGCCGATTGCTGCACACAAAACGCAGGCATGCAAACAGCGCTAAAAGTATTAGTATAATTTTCATATATAATCCTGGTTTTTTAAAAGAGCGGTGCAAACAAACGCAGTAATGTGCGGAGAAAGCGCATAGGCAACGGCGTATTAATAGTGGCCTGTTCGCCGTTAATGCAGCGTTTTTCTGTGTCTAGAAAATCCTGCTTGATAACAGCGATGCTGTCCGTGTTGTAAAGTAGCGCGCCACATTCAAAATGATGATAAAAGCTGCGGTAATCACAGTTGATAGTGCCAACAAAAGCCACCTTATCATCAGCCACCATACTTTTGGTGTGGTTAAAGCCTGGCTTAAATTCCATAACCTTGATGCCGGCTTTAAGCATGGGATGGTAATAGGCCTGGGTCATCATATGCACATACCATTTGTCGGGAACATGCGGCGTGCAGATACGCACATCTACGCCACGCTTTGCTGCCAGTAGCAGCGTTTGCAGAAGTTCATTATCTACAATAAAATAAGGGGTGTTGATGTAAATATAATTATTGGCAGCATTAATCATGTTGGTAAACGCTGACTCGCCAACATGCTCGCCGTCAAAGGGATTGTCATGAAAAGGCTGAATAAAAGCGGTTGCCTTATCCAGTGGATTTGGTTGATAATACTGGCGATAATCCAACTGTTCTTTGGGATTGTAAAGGTTCCAGTTTTGCAGGAACATTACGCAGAGGGCATAAACACTCTCACTGCGTATAATCATGGCGGCGTCTTTCCAATATCCGAAACGAGGGGCTTTGTTGATATATTCATCAGCCAGATTAATGCCGCCAATAATTCCGGTTTTGCCGTCAATAACTATAATTTTGCGGTGGTCACGATTGTTCAGACCAACGTCCAGATGTGCTTTGATGGGATTGAAAACAGTACATTTTATGCCCAGACCGCGCAGTTTTTGTTGATAATTATGGGGCAGAGTATTGATACAGCCGAAATCATCGAACATCACGCGTACATCAACCCCGGCGATAACCTTGGCGGTTAAAATCTCCAGAATACTGTTCCAGAAAATACCCTCATGAATAATAAAGCTTTCAATAAATATATAATGCTGCGCCTTTTTTAATTCCGCCAACAAATCGGGAAAAAGAGCCTCACCGCTGGTGTAATATTTGGTGCCGTCTGAGTTAATAGCAAAGGGCGGCATGCCGGTGGCGTGCAACAGATATTTGCATTGCGAGGCCATGGCTGGGTCAAACTTCTCCAAATCGGTAATGACCTGACTTTTGTCCGGCATAACCTCGGCGGAATCCTCTATCACTTTCAATACCTGTTTGCGCAGTTTAAGGGAGGCATAATGTGAACCAAACATCAGATAAAGCGTGGCGCCAACGATAGGCAGGAGCAGAACAACCAAAATCCAGGCCAGTTTAGTGGAGGGGTTTTGTTCCTGATTGTTAATCAGTACCAGCACAATGCCAATACTGGCAATCGTTGTGAATATGGAAACCAGCCAATATGAGTCATTTAAGACAATAATGGTGCTTAAAATAAACGTCAGCTGAACAACCAGCAGCAGGCAGATGATGAAAACGCGGCTGTAAAGAAAGCGTAAAAGTTTACGTAAAAACATTATATACTCCTATGTTACTACAAATTTTTCGTCAGCCAATTATTACATTATAAGTATTGTATATAATATAATATTTTATTAAACTCAACATTAATATTTATAAGTAGTTTACATTAATCCTGTATATGGCTGAAAATAAACAAGCCGGCTTCAGTTAAATCATTATCGCTCCAGGTTTGGTTCGGTGAAGTTCCGGGACGCAGGACAGCGGAAGTTTCCGCTTTATCACAAAGCGACCATGCACACCAGCTCAGACTGCGTTGATGCAGAAAATTGAGCCATTCGGAGGCTTCCTGCAAAAATACGCCGCCGCTGCCGTCAGCCCGGCTAACGCCCCATTCAGATATGAAAATCGGTAAACCGTTATTCAATGCCTCGTCAATTCTCTGGCGCAGTTCTGCTCCGTGAGTACCGGCATAAAAATGGCAGGTATACATCAAATTATGGCCGGGCAGGGGATTGGCCGCCGCTAAATGCAGGTCTTGGCTCCAGGTGGGGCTGCCAATCAGAATTATCGCCTGTTCATCAATCGCGCGGATTGCTGCGACAATCTCCTCGGCATAAGGGCGAACCTCGCCAGCCCAGCTGACACGATTTGGCTCATTGCATATTTCATAAATGACATTGGGCGTGTCCTGATATAGCTGCGCCATTTCAGTGAAAAAATCTTTGGCAGAGTCCAGATTGGTTAAAGGATTGCCGTCAGAAAGAATATGCCAGTCAATAATTACATATATATCATTTTGTATGGCGGCCTGCACGGCCTGTTTAACTGTTTCCTTTAGAGCTGGGTTGCTGATATAGCCGCCTTCCGCTGTATACATTGCCAGACGGAAAACATTGGCGCCGCGCTGCACGGTGTTAGCTATGGCGGCTTTGCCGGCAAACTGCGGATACCATTGCAGACCGTGGCTGCTCAAGCCGCGCAAAATAATCGGCTGGCCAGCGGCATTACAAAGCTGCGTACCGATTACCTGTAAACGTCCGTTCTGACTGACATGGCCGGCAACTGTGGGCGCTGGGGAGGGTTGGGGCAGATTATTCGTCTGGGGTGACTGTTGTTCGGTTGGCGTGGTTTTATTTAGCTGGCTGGCGCGCAGCAGTAAGGTACATGCTTCGGCACGGCTTAAAGCAGACTGTGGCCGGAAAGCGCCGTCAGCGTCGCCGGTAAGCACGCCTACCTGATAGGCAGCCAGTACCGGTTCATAATAGCGGCCGGGCAGGGCGGCAAAATCGCTGATTTTTTTGCTTTGGCTGTTATAATCGCCGCTGGCCTGTGGCAATAAAGCACGCATTAAAATTTTTACGGCTAACTGTCGGGAAATAGGCTGGTCATAAAGTTCGGTTGTAGGCGGAATTTCGTCCCAGTCATACCAGCCGGCGGCCAAAGCGCTTTGCATGACGTCGGCTGCCCAGTGTTTACTGGCGGCGGCCGGTTTGATTTCCAGTCCGGCGGCGCGTGCCGTGATGGTAACAAATTCGCTGGCGGTTATAGATTTTTCTGGCTTAAAACTGCCGTCGGCATAGCCAGTCAGCCAGCCAATTTTACTCATCTCTGTAATCGCCGGCTGATACCAGCTGCCTGCTGCCACGTCGTTAAATTCGGCGGCGCTGGCCGGGGTGCTGAAAGTTAGGGTTAAGATGATGGTAAAAATTATCGGTAAATATTTGCGCATAATAACCTCCATTAATCAAAAGCAGACTTGCCAGACGGCAAATCTGCTTGTTTTGTTATTACAAAGAAACTGTACAGGTTCCGGACCAGGGACTATAAGCATCTTCAGCGTCAGTCAGGGCGCGTACGCGGAAGTTATAAGTTTGGTTGGCGGACAGATTGGAAACCGTTAAATCGGTAAAGTAGGTGGTTATTGTTTGGTGCTTGCCGCCCTCGGTCCAATATTCCACCTGATATTTCACATTGCCGGAGTTGCTGTTGGTCCAGCTGACGTATGCGTTGGTATTGTTGCGCTTGCTGGCGGATACGTTGCTGGGCGCAGTCAGGGTTTGGTTGCTGCTGGACGGCGGTGTTTCAATATTGGAATTTGAATTGTTGTCACCATTGCCAATATTAACGTCCGGGGTGTTGTTGTTTTCTTCTGGGTTATAAATATCAATCAAATCCGGCGGCATGGTATGAACCGTGCAGTATTCCGTCGGCAGAGTAGATGAACTGGTATTGTTGCTTTCATCTGGCTCCGGAATTTTATATAGAGTTTCTGTTTCCGGGCAGAACTCGCTGGCCAGCAGATTGGTTTCAGAACAAACCAGCGCCGAATAAACTGTCTCGGCCGATGAAGTTGGCACATTATCCTTATCAAACAGTTCGGTTACGGTTTGGGTGGTATGCTCGCTGGGCAACATACCGGTTTTGGCGTCTACGGTGACGGAAACGATACCGGCTGGCCGTTTGAAACGACTTTCCGGCAAATCAGTGCTGGCGCCGCCAATAACATACTTCCAAATCAGCGCAGGGTATTTGCCGCCATAAATCTGGCGCAGATACTGAACCTTGCCGTTTGCGTCCTTATCGTTGTCATATCCCATCCAGACCACGCCAACCATTTCCGGAGAGTAGGCTGCAAACCAGGCGTCGCGGTTGCCGTTTAAGCCTTTGAAATAGCTTAAATCGGGCAGCTGTACTGTGCCGGTTTTGGAGGCTACGTCACGGTTAGGCAGCTGTGCTCTGGTGCCGGTGCCGGAAGTTGTAACCGTGCGCAGCATATCTGTTACCAGATAGGCGGTAGTTTCTTTCATGGCAATGGTTTGCGCCAACTCATTTTCATAAATCACTTTGTTTTGACTGTCTTCAATGCGCGTGATACACCAGGGCTGGGTATAAACGCCGCCGTTGGCCAGAGTGCCATAGGCTGCGGCCATTTGCAGGGGCGATACGCCATAAGTGATACCGCCCAGGGCAATACTTAAATTGTTATCCTTTTCCGGGTCAAGTTCAATGCCCATTTTGGCCAGCATCGCCAGAGAGTTGGGAATGGTGGCCAGCTGTAAGAATTTAATTGAGGCCACGTTAACCGAGTTCTGGGCGGCGGTGCGCATGGAAATGATACCGCGATATTTACCGTCATAATTAACCGGCTGCCAGTTGGTGCCGAAAGTGGTACGTACATCATTAACCACGGTGGCCGGAGCATAGCCGGCTTCAATGGCCGGGGCATAGTCGGCAATTGGCTTGAAGGTGGAGCCAGGTTGCCGTTTCATATCAGTAGCACGATTATAACCGCGTTTGGTGGTGTATTCACGGCCGCCCACCAGACCCAGAATAGAGTTGTTTTGAGTGGATAGAACCACCATAGCGCTTTCCACAATATCGTCAGAGTTGGTGGAGGGGAAGTTTTCACTATCCGCAAAAGCTGTTTCCATCAATCCCTGTACCTGTGGGTTCAGTGTGGTATAAATGCGATAGCCGCCGGTATAAATACTGGAAGACGCATAACCCAGAGAAGATAGAATATCCTCGCCGCAGTCAATTACATAATCGGTATACCAGGGGTAATTATAAGCAGTTTCATAAGCGGATTCGCCGGTTTGCACAACCTCCTCCTTGGCGGCGGCAATATCGGCGGCGCTGTATTTATCGCCGTAATAGTTGCTTAAATTGGTTAAAACCTGACGCTTAACTCTTTCCGAATTTTCCGGGTTCAAAATGGGCGAATATAAACGCGGATTGCGCACAATACCAACCAGCGTTGCAGCTTCAGCCATGCTTATTTCACCAACATCTTTGCCGAAAAGGGTTTGGCTGGCTGCCTGCACGCCGTAGGCGCTGTGACCAAAATAAACCTCATTTAAGTACATAGCCAGAATATCGTCTTTGGAATATTCGTTTTCCAGCTGAATAGCCAAAGCGGCTTCTTTTATTTTACGGTCAATATTTTTATCCCGGTCGTCCAGAATAGCGGTACGAGCCAGCTGCATAGTCAGTGTGCTGGCGCCCTGACTGAAATCCATTTTGCGAATATCCACCAGCAATGCGCCGCCGATACGGATAACGTCTACGCCATGATGCTTGTAAAAACGCGTATCCTCGGTGGCCAGCAGGCAGTCTATCAGATAATCGGGCATATCGCTTAACTTGACATAGGTGCGGTTTTCATGCGAATGTAACTCACTAAAAATCTGACCATTAGCGTCATAAAGGAAAGTAGTCTTGTCTGAAGACAGCATGGTTTCGTCCCAGTCCGGCAAATCCTTTAGCACATAAGCCACATAAGCTGCTGTGGAAACGCCGCCAACCACAAATAGAAAAACAAAGAGCATTAATATGGCCAGCAGTATGCGCCGTTTTTTCAGTTTGCGTTTCTTTTTGCGTTTGCCGCCAGAGGAGTTGTTGGAATCTGCGCCGGGCGGCGTCTGCGGTGTTGTATTTGTGTTAGATACCTGCGGCGCCAGTGAACGCGCTGACGGCGTGTTGGCCATACTGGGCGCGCCGGCGCGTCTGGCTGTATCATAGCGGCGGTCGTTGTCCCACAAACTTTTATTAGTCGGGCCATTGTTAGTTGGATTACTCATGAATTTTATTGTTCCTCCTACAATATCACCATTATATTTTAAATGTTTTTGGTTAATTTCAGATTAAATCGGGCATATAAATAAAGCGAAAAAAACCAGTTAAGCAAAGTCTAATATAGTATAGCACATTTTGGAGCGGCAAGCAATATTTTTCCAGATAATTACTGTTTTTTTATGCTGCCAGTTCATAAAAATGTTATTTTTTGACTAAAAGTGGTGAGAGAGTGTGAGTTTATCTGATTTGGTACATGGAAAGAGAGAAAGAAATAGTTGGCCAAGGCGAGGATATGGGCGTTTGCGTTTTAAGCTGCGTTTTTATCTGCTGGCTTATCTTATTTTGGCGGTGGGCGTGTTTACAGTTCTTGACGCGGCGCTGAGGCCGATTTTGGAGCAGGTGGCGGCGCAGCAAGTGCATTTGGCGGTGGTGCGTTTGATAAATGAAGCCGTTTATGACCAGTTGGGCAATGGCGTAGCCTATCAGCAGCTAATTAACGTATCAACTGACGCGGAGGGCAGAGTGACGCTTATGCAGCCGGACACGGTGAAAATAACCCGGCTGGTAACATCGGTGGCTCGTGATTTGGAGGAGAAAATCAGCAGTTTAAGCCGGGAGGATATTCGGGTGCCGCTGGGTCTGCTGACTGGTAACTCGCTGCTGGCGGATAAGGGGCCGAACCTGACTGTGGCACTGCTGCCGCTGGGTTCAGTTTCTGTGAATATTCATGATGAATTTTCTGCGGCCGGCATCAATCAGACTCGACACAGCATTATGCTGGATATTGTTGTTGATATGGGTATTTTGTTGCCATTCCAAACAACCTTTACGCAGATAAGCGATACGCTGCCGATTGTGGAAAGTGTAATTGTGGGGCCGATACCGGAAACCTATTTGAGCGTGGACTCCGCGCTTCAGGGCTGGCTGCGTCCCGGACAATAGCAGATGGACGTTATGTTAAATCTTCCATAAAATTGCAAAAAAAACTTTACATATTAGTGATTTTCGAGTAAAATAAATAAGACAAATATTATTTATGTTTTTTTGGAGGGTTAACTATGTCAGGACATAATAAATGGTCTACAATCAAGCACAAAAAGGGTAAGGCTGACGCGGCGCGTGCCAAAGTGTTTACCCAGATTTCCAAGGAGATTTTTGTGGCAGTGCGTCAATCCGGGCCGGACCCCACGGCCAACTTCCGCCTGCGTTTGTGTATCCAGAAGGCTAAAGCGGCCAATATGCCGATGGATAATGTAAACAGAGCCATTCAAAAGGCCGCCGGCAATCAGGATGGCGTGGCTTATGAAGAAATTGTTTATGAGGGCTATGGCGCTGGCGGTATTGCGATTATGTGTGAATTGCTGACGGATAACCGCAACCGTGTGGCCAGTGATATTCGTTACCTTTTCTCTCGTAACAACGGTAATTTGGGTGAAACCGGCTGTGTTTCCTATATGTTTGAGCGTAAGGGTCGCATGCTGGTGCCGTTGGAGGACGGTCAGGATATGGACGAGCTGATGTTGCTGGCGCTGGACGCCGGCGCAGAGGACGTCTTGACCGATAACCCGGAGGAGGCGGAAATCGTTTGCGCCACTGAAGATTTGGAAGCGGTTAAAAATGCTGTGGAGGCTGCCGGCTATAACACGGATAACGCGGAGATTACCATGTTGCCGTCTAACACGATTGAAATTACCGACGAAGAAACCGCAACTAAAGTTCTGACGTTGTTGAGCAAGCTGGAGGATTATGACGATACCCAGAATGTTTACAGCAACGCTGATATTCCGGAAGAATTAATTGAAAAGCTTGATATATAACCAATTATCGTATTTTGAACCAAAGGAGTGCTTATGCCGACAAAGTTTTTAGTTGTTGATGGTAGTTCCCTGCTGCACCGGGCCTTTTTTGCCTTGCCGCTGTTAACCAGCCCTGGCGGAGAGTTTACCAACGCCGTTTACGGTTTTGCCACCATGTTGGGTAAGGTTTTGCAAAAGGAGCAGCCGCAGCGCGTGGCCGTTTGCTTTGATAAGAGCCGCCACACTTTCCGCACAGAACTTTATGCTGATTATAAGGGGCAGCGCGCCGCCACGCCAGCCGAACTTTCGCCGCAGTTTGAAAGTTGCAAGCAGCTTTTGCAGACAATGGGAATTGTCTGGGAGGAGCGAGAGGGTTTTGAAGCCGATGATATTATCGGTACTCTGGCCAGACTTGGTGCGGCGGATAAAAATGAGGTTCTGATTTTAACCGGCGATAGGGACAGCTTTCAGCTGATTACGGAAAATGTACGTGTAATGATGACGCGCAAGGGGATTTCTGTCACAGAACTTTGGGATTTGGCCGCGCTCCAGGAGCATTATGGTCTGCGTCCGGCACAGATGATTGATTTAAAAGCCCTGATGGGCGATGCTTCTGATAATATTCCCGGCGTGGCTGGTATTGGCGAGAAAACGGCGCTTAAACTGCTGGCGGAATATCACGATTTGGATACTGTGTTGGCCAATATTGAAAATGTGAACGGCAAAGCTTTGCGCGCCAAGTTGGAAAACGGCCGGGAAAGCGCTCTTCTTTCCCGACAGTTGGCAATTATTGACTGTCATATGTCGGGTTATGCCGATTTGACAAAATACGATTATCAGTCGCAGCCGCTGGCATTTAATCAGCCTTTAATTGAATTTTATAAGCGCATGGGCTTTACCAGCCTGTTAAAACCCTTGGAGGGGGCGGTTAAGCCGGCTGGCAAAAGTGCGGCGGCTATGTCTAAGAACGGCTCAGCTAAGAAGTCCGATATTGAAGATAAGCCTGAACCGCAGGCGGACGTGGCTATGCCGGAGTATGAGCAGTTGTTTACGCCGGCCAGCCTGACGCAGCTTTTGGCCGCAGCTGAAACGGTTTATCTGAATGCTTATAAAGATTATTTTGCCTTTGCGGATAAGGCGGCGCCAGAAAAAATTTATGTAACGGAAAAGCAGGCGCTGCTGACAGCGTTGGCCGAGCCGTCTTTTGGAGAATGGCTGTCTGGCTGTCAGATATGCGGCTGTGATATTAAGCCGTTTTTAACCATGCTTTTGCGCTATGGCCGGGCAGATGCCAGCCCCAGGCTTATTGATTTGGCGTTGGCGGCTTATCTGTTGGAACCGACGGCGGCAGATTATCAGGCGCAGGCGCTGGCGGTACGTTATCTGGGCTGGCCGCTGTTGGCGGAGAAGCAATATGAGCCGGCGGCGCTGGCTGCCTATGGCATTGCCGCCCTGACGGATTTGAAGCAAAAAATCTGGCAGAGGCTGCAAACGGAGGATTTGCAGCATTTATATGACGAAATTGAGCAGCCTTTAATTCAGGTGCTGGCGGATATGGAGGCCACGGGGATTGTGGTCAGCCGCAGCACGCTGGAGGGGCTGAACCGCGAGTTTACGCAGGAGGAGGCTGCGCACGCAGCTCGGATTTACGAGTTGGCTGGCCATTCCTTTAATATTAATTCTCCCAAACAGCTGGGCGAAATTCTGTTTGTGGAGTTGGGCATTGAGCCGCTGAAAAAGACTAAGACCAAAACCGGCTTTTCTACCAGTGTGGAGGTTTTGGAGCAGCTGGCCGGGCAATATGAGATTGCCGCGGAGGTTTTGGCCTTTCGTTCGGCTTCAAAACTGCGCAGTACCTATGCTGAGGGCTTGCAGACGCTGATTGCTGACGATGGCCGCCTGCATACCTCTTTTAATCAGACGGTTACGGCTACTGGCCGTCTTTCTTCCACCGACCCCAATTTGCAGAATATTCCGGTGCGGACGGATATGGGGAGGCGATTGCGCAAGGCGTTCTGTGCTTCGCCGGGCTGTGTGTTGCTGGCGGCTGATTATTCTCAAATTGAGTTGCGTGTTTTGGCGCATATTTCTGACGATAAGGTTTTACAGCAAAGCTTCTTTAATAATGAAGATATTCATGCGCGCACGGCGGCAGAGGTGCTGGGTATTGACATGCAGGCGGTAACGCCGGAGCAGCGGCGCAACGCCAAGGCGGTCAATTTTGGCATTGTGTATGGTATTAGCGATTTTGGCCTTTCTCAGGATTTGGGCATCAGCCGGGCGGAGGCCAAGGCGTATATTGAGGCCTATTTGCAGCGCTATGACGGCGTTCGTCATTATATGAAGAATATTGTGGAGCAGGGCAGGGAGCATGGTTATGTGCAGACGCTTTGCGGCCGCAAGCGTTGGCTGCCGGATTTGCACAGCCGTAATTTCAATTTGCGCAGTTTTGCGGAGCGCACGGCGCTGAATACGCCAATTCAGGGAACGGCGGCCGATATTATCAAGCTGGCTATGCTTAAAGTTGCGGCGGATATGCAGGCGGCCGGAATGAAGTCTAAAATGCTTTTGCAGGTGCATGACGAATTGATTTTTGATGTGCCGCTGGCGGAACAGCAGCCCATGACGGAATTGGTGCGCCTGGCGATGGAGAGCGCGTTTGCGTTGAAAGTGCCGTTGGTAGTAGACGCGAAGCTTGGCGAAAACTGGTACGAAATGCATAAAATATAATTGACGAGGTGAGTTTGATGCCTGAATTACCAGAGGTGGAAACCGTCCGCCGCAGTTTGACGGATTTGGTTTTGCATAAAGAGATTAAGGCGGTGGAGATTTTTAAGCCGGCAATTTTAGCCCTGGGTGATGAAGCTGCTTATGCCGGATTGGTCGGTTATGAATTGGCAGAGATAGGCCGCCGGGGCAAATATCTGCTGTTTAAGCTGAATGAGCCGGCGGATTTGCTTTGGGTAGTGCATTTGCGCATGACCGGCAAGCTGCTTTATCATCAACAGCCTGAGCCGCTGCAAAAGCATGACCATGCGCGTTTGCAATTTGCGGACGGCAGTGAGTTGGTTTATAATGATACGCGTGCTTTTGGGCGTTTTTGGCTGACGCAGGACGCAGCGCAGGTCAGTGGTTTGAATTCACTGGGTTTGGAGCCGCTGGACGCTGAATTTTCGGCCGCCTATTGGCAGGAAAAAATTAAGCGCCGCCCCAAAACTCAGGTCAAAGTGGCTTTGTTAGACCAGACAGTAGTGGCCGGTTTGGGTAATATTTATGCTGATGAGGTGCTTTTTCAGGCTGGCGTACACCCGGAAAGGCCGTTAGGTACTCTGACTGATGAAGAAAACCAGCGTCTGGCGCAGGCTATGCGTGAAATTTTGCAGGCCTCTATTGAGCAGCGCGGCACTACTTTTCGCGATTATGTTGACGGCAATAACCAAAAGGGTGGTTATCAGGAATTTCTGCGTGTTTTTCAAAAACTGAACCAGCCCTGTCCAAATTGTGGTCAACAAATCCAGCGGATTAAGGTGGCCGGGCGCAGCAGTTATTTTTGTCCGCATTGTCAGCTGAAATAATACATAAGCAAAATAATATGGTAAAGGCATAGCGCTGGCTTGTCCGCTTTCATATACCAAAAGAGAACCTTTTGGATATGTAAAGGAGGATTGCCATGTGGGAACTATGCCTTTTTTTATTGTTGTTGAATTTTGACGCTTTTTTAACCGGCCTGGCTTTTGGTTTTGCCGGGGTGCGTATTACTTCCGGTGCTTGTTTGCTGGTGGCGGCGCTTTCGGCGCTGTTTCTGGCCTTGGCCATGAATGTGGGCGGCTGGCTTTTTGCCTGGCTACATGCAGAAATTTTGAGCAAACTGGCTCTGGGCTTTTTGCTTTGCTTCACCCTGTATCTGATTGCCAAATATTGCGGTCAAAATTCACGCAACGGTTTGGCCGGTTTGTGGCGGCGGCCGGAAGCCGTGGATAATAATGCCGATAAGCGCATAACGCCTAAAGAGGCGGCATTGCTGGGTGTGGCGCTGGCGCTGGACTCTCTGGGCGGTGGTTTGGCGCTTGGTATTTTGTTGGAAAATGTATGGCTATATACATTGCTTTCCGCGGTATTTTGCTATATTTTACTGGCTTTTGCCAATCGGCTGGCTTATTATATTGCGCGTAATTTGCAAAAATAAGCATTTTGGGATTGTATTTGCTGGCAAAATGTTGTATAATAATTGGGTATTTATTTGTAAAGGGGAGAGAAAACATTGGCAGTTATAGGCCTGACCGGTAATATTGGCAGTGGTAAAACTACGGTTTGTCAGCTTTTGGCGGCCAGGGGCTGTTTGTGTCTTAATGCGGATTTACTGGGAAGAAGTGTGTCGGAGCCGGGCGGAGAGGCTTATGAGCAGCTGCGGCAAAGCTTTGGGGCGGAGTTTTTTTCGCCTGATGGCTGGTTGCTGCGGCCACGTATGGCTGATTTGGTTTTTAATGATAAAGAGCAGTTGGCGCGGCTGAATGGTATTATTCACCCGGCGGTGCGGCGTGTGCTTTGTCAGAAAATTGCCGCGGTGCAGGCTGAGGAGCCGCAGCGTGTGATAGTTGTGGAGGCGGCGCTTTTGGTGGAGGCCGATTATTTGTCAATTTTAAATCAGCTTTGGCTGGTTTGGGCTGATGATGATGTGCGCTTAAAGCGTGTAATGTCCAGAGATAAGCTTGACCGGCAGCAGGCTTTGGCCAGAATGAATAATCAAATGCCACAGGCACAAAAAGCGAAATATGCGCGTTATATTGTGCATAATAATAATGGACGGGGTGAGTTGGAGCAGGAATTGGCGCAGGTCTGGCAGCAATTTTGTCAGGATTTTCCGTCAATAATGATGGAGCAAGCCGGGCCTGCTTAAGTAATTTGTTTGAAAAAAGAGCAGGGGGACAACACAATCGAGGATATCAAGGTTCAATCCAATACAACATTTATTAAATCGGTAGGCCGGCCGCATGTCAGACGGCGTGGGCGTCGCCGGGTTTTAAGCCGGCAGGGGCTGTTTCTGCTGACGCTGTTGATGGCGGCGTTGATTATAGGCGCACTGCTGGCTCGGCAGAAATTGCCCTATTATATTTATCCGGTGGATTATTTTGAAATTATCAGTGCAGAGGCGCAAAGCGTGGATATTGACCCTTATCTGGTTTCGGCGGTAATTAAGGCGGAAAGCAATTTCAGGGAAGATGCGCAGTCTTCGGCTGGCGCTATGGGATTGATGCAGTTAATGCCCTCCACGGCGGAGTGGCTGGCTACCAAGGGCGGTTATGAATTTGAACCGGAGCGGCTTTATGAGCCGGAATATAATATTCGTCTGGGCTGTCAGTATCTGCGTTTTCTGCTGGATTATTGGCAGTGGGACGTTTGTAAGGCGCTGGCTTCTTATAACGCCGGTCAAACCAATGTGGCGCGTTGGCTTAATGAAGGTATTTGGGACGGTACAGGTGAAAATCTGGCGGATATTCCTTTTAATGAAACGCAGAAATATGTTGATAAGGTTTTGCGTATCTATCAGGAGTATCAGGAACTTTATTAAATTTGTTATAAAAATTTTGATTTATATAATTTGTTCTTGGGACATTTTGGTGTTGATAAATGCCTATAATTGGGGGAGTATTTTATGACTGAACAGAAAATAAAGCTGCTTGGCTCTGTGCAGGAGGTGGACGCGTTTGAAACCGGTCAAAACCGCCGGCTGCATTCTGCCACACATGCGGAAATATTGGCCGGGGCTACCAGTGATATTTATTTTGTGAAAACGCAGGATATTTTACGACAGTTGCAGCAGGAAGATACGGTGGTGACGGCGGAGATTTTTGGCCGCAAACCGGGGCTTCTGGTAGGCGTGGAGGAACTTTTGGGTCTGCTGAAAGACGCGCCGGTGGAGGTTTGGGCGCTGCCGGAGGGCAGTGAGATGTCCCCCAAGGAGGTTGTTTGCCGTATTAAAGGGCGTTATGCGGATTTTGGCGTTTATGAAACGGCTTTGCTGGGTATTTTGGCCAGCAGCAGCGGCTGGGCTACTGCTGCTCGGGATATTAAAGCGGTCTGTCCGGATAAGCCGATTTCCTGCTTTGGTGCGCGGCATATTCATCCGGCCGTAGCGCCAGTTATGGAGCGTGCAGCTGTTCTGGGCGGTTGTGATGCTTGCAGCTGTATTCTTGGCGCCAAGCTTTTGAATAATTATCCCTCTGGCACCACGCCGCACGCTTTATTTTTAACGATGGGCGATACACTGACTGCCGCTCAGGCTTATGATAAGCTGATGCCTGAAAATGCGGCGCGCGTAATTCTGGTTGATACTTTCCGGGACGAGGTAGAGGAAGCGTTGTGCGTAGCCAGAGAAATGGGCCGGCGTTTGCAGGGCGTTCGTCTGGATACACCCTCGGAAAGGGGCGGTGTAACCACTGGTCTGGTCAGTGAGTTGCGTCAGCGTCTGGATATGGAGGGCTTTGATTATGTGAAAATTTTTGTTTCTGGCGGTCTTACGCCGGAGCGAGTACAACAGCTTTCCGCGGCCGGGGCTGACGCTTTTGGCGTTGGCAGCTATATCTCGGCAGCGCCGGCCATTGATATGACAATGGATTTGAAAGAGGTTAATGGTAAACCGGTTGCTAAACGCGGGCGTATTCCCGGTGAAACGCCAAATCCGCGTTTGGTGAAGATGAAATAATTTTTTCAGCAATAAATATCCCCCGGCTTGGCCGGGGGATATTTATTTTAAGATTAAAACGTTAGTCCGCGAGCCTCGGCCTCTGCCTTGGCTTGGGTGGCAAATTCCTCCACCGGCATAACTACGCTTTCTTCGCTGCCGCGTTTGCGGACGGCTAGCGCGCTGCTTTCGGCCTCTTTGGCGCCGATAACAAGAATATAAGGTGTTTTCAAATTGCGCGCTTCACGGATTTTATAGCCAATCTTTTCATTGCGCAAATCTGTTTCCACGCGCAGACCCTGGGCGCGCAGGGTTTCGGCCACTTGTTTGGCGTATTCGTTCTGATGCTCGGTAATTGTCAAAATTCGTGCCTGTACCGGGCTTAACCAGAGAGGAAAAGCGCCAGCGTAATGCTCAATCAAAATACCGATAAAGCGCTCGATACTGCCGAAGCAGACGCGATGAATCATTACCGGGCGATGTTTCTGGTTGTCCTCGCCGACGTAGTTGATATCAAAACGCTCCGGCATAACAAAATCCAGCTGAATAGTACCGCATTGCCAGGTACGGCCGATACTGTCGGTCAGGTGAAAGTCCAGCTTGGGGCCATAGAAGGCACCATCGCCCTCGTTAACCTGATAAGGCATGTTGATAGAATCCATGGCATCGCGCAGAGCCTGCGTGGCCTGTTCCCAAACTGCGTCATCGCCGGCGTGGTCTTCCGGCATGGTGGAAAGTTCCACAAAATAGCTGAAACCGAACTGTTTATAAACTTTATCAATCAGCTTGGTTACGCCGATAATCTCCTGCGTAATCTGTTCCGGCAGCATGAAGATGTGGGCGTCGTCCTGCCAGAAAGAGCGCACACGCATCAGGCCATGCAGCGCGCCGGAAAGCTCGTGCCGGTGTACCAGACCAATCTCGCCAATGCGCAGGGGCAGGTCGCGATAGCTGTGCAGTCCTTGTTTATAAACCAGAATACCGCCAGGGCAGTTCATCGGTTTGATAGCGTAATCTTCTTCATCAATTTTGGTGAAGTACATATTTTCCTTGTAATGGTCCCAATGGCCGCTGCGCTCCCAAAGTGAGCGGTTAAGAATAATCGGCGTGCGTATTTCCACATAACCGGCCTGACTGTGAATTTCACGCCAGTAAGCCTCTAGCTGATTGCGCAATACAATGCCGTTGGGCAGGAAGAACGGGAAGCCCGGCCCCTCGTCTACAAAAGTGAACAGGCCAAGTTCAACGCCAAGCTTACGGTGGTCGCGTTTTTTTGCTTCTTCCAGACGGAACAGGTAAGCGTCCAACTCTTTTTTGTCCGGGAATGTTATGGCATAAATGCGTTGCAGCATCTTGTTTTTGGAGTCGCCGCGCCAATAAGCGCCGGCAAAGCTTAACACCGCCGCAGCTTTAATCAGGCCGGTGCCGGGCAGATGTGGTCCACGGCAAAGGTCGGTAAAATCGCCCTGGGTATAGGTGCTGATAACCGCGTCTTCCGGCAGGTCGTTAATCAGAATTTCCTTATAACTCTCGCCACGCGCTTTGAAGAAGTTCAGCGCTTCATTGCGGCTGACCTCGGCACGCTGGAAAGTAAGGTTTTCCTTGGCAATTTTCAGCATTTCCTGCTGGATTGGCTCCATATCCTCCGGCACAAAAACATGGGAACTGTCCACGTCATAATAAAAGCCCTCTTTAATGGCCGGGCCAATGCCGAACTGTGTATCCGGGAAAAGACGTTTAATGGCCTGGGC
The DNA here is from genome assembly GCA_021771915.1 of Bacillota bacterium. GTDB lineage: Bacteria > Bacillota > Dehalobacteriia > UBA4068 > UBA4997 > Avidehalobacter. Next base: position 26,703 of record JAETNY010000006.1, on the reverse strand, counting down.
CATAATATGGGCAGAACTGTGCCAGAAAACTTTTTTGCCCTCCTCATCATCAAAGGTGAGAATTTGCAACTGCACTTCTCCCTCCAGCGGCGTGGCCAAATCGACAATTTTTTCGTTGTTAATTTTGGCGGCCAGCGCTTTTTTGGCCAGTTTTCCGCTGATAGACTTGGCAACCTCCATTGCCGTCTGGGCTTCGGCAAATTCCCGGCTTTGCCCATCCGGGAATATTACTTTTAAACTCATATCAGTTAACACCTCTTGTATATTATATATTTGTCCAAATCTTTTTATCTTTTAATTATATTATAATTCTTTTTTTTTGTCAAATACTGTGTTATAATTATTATAAGATTTTTTAGTTCAGGGGGAGTTTTGCTTATGCCAAACAATTCGGCTACCCGTTTGACGGAACTTTTTAATGTCTTTGCACAGATTGGTCTGTTTACCATTGGCGGTGGTGCGGTTATGTTGCCGTTTATTCAAAAGGCGGTGGTGGAGGATAAGCACTGGCTGAATGATGAGGAATTTGCGGATATGCTGGCTATCACCAACAGTGCGCCGGGTGCCTTTACTATTAACGCTTCCATTTATATCGGTTATACGCAGAGGGGTCTGATTGGCTCCACGGCGGCCATGTTGGGTATGGTTACGCCCTCTATTGTAATTATCCTTATTTTGGCCTATATGATTTTGCAGGGGCAGAATATTGACTGGCTGCAACAGTTTTTTGCCGGGGTGCGGCCGATTGTGGCGGCTCTGCTGTTAGATGCGGCGCTGAAGCTGCGCAAAACCATGGTGCAATCGCGTTTTGATTTTTTCCTGCTGGCCTTGGGGTTAGTCATGCTGCTTTTGGCTTCCATAAATACGGTTCTGGTAATCATCACCGGCGCTGTTTTGGGATTGTTATATCCACGCCTGAAACGCTATCGTCAGCAGGCGGCAGGGGAGAGCAATACCTCAGCGGATAAAAAGGAGGGCGAATGAAATGGCTATTTTAGGACAGCTTTTTTTAACCTTTATTTTTATTGGCATTTTGAATTTTGGCGGCGGTTATGCCATGATTGCCTTTATCCAAAATCAGGTGGTTGATGTGCATGGCTGGCTGACTGTGCAGGAATATACTGATATGTTAGCTATATCTCAATCCACGCCGGGGCCGGTAGCTGTGAATACCGCAACCTACACCGGGTTTAAAATTGGTGGTATTCCCGGGGCGTTGCTGGCGACTTTCGGTCTGGTGGTGCCGGCCTATTTCATCATTTTGGGGTTGATGTATCTGTTGCGCCATAACCCGGATAACCCGACCATGCGCCAGATTATTTCCGGGGTGCGGCCAATGGTGGTGGCGCTGACGGCCGGCTCGGCGGTGGTACTGGCTTTTGAAAATATTACTTCGCTTTATGAATTGGCGCTGTTTCTGCTTTCACTTTTGCTGCTGCGCAAATTTAATCTTAATCCAATTATTCTGGTTTCCGTTTTTGGTCTTTGGGGCATTGCTTATGCCAATCTGTTTGGAGCCTGACGGCTAAGGAGGTGCAGAAAATGCTTATGGATAATGACAGTGCTGTGGAGCTGGAAATGCGCGACGCCAAAGTTCTGGATTTGCTGATGGACGCAGAAAAATGCCGCCAGCAGCGTGATTATGGCGGCGAAGCGCGTATGCTGTCTTTTGTGCTGAAGTTAAAGCCGGACGATACCATGATTTGGAATAAGCTGGGGCGAGCATATCGAGCCGCCGGCTTTCTGGATAAGGCGGTTAGCTGTTATGAAAAGGTTTTGTTGCTTGACCGTGACGACCCCTGGGCTTATGCTAATCTGGGCGGCGTGCATCTGGTGCAGGAAAACTATACCGCGGCCAGTGAGTTTTATGCTAAGGCTGTGTGGCTGCTGGAGGTTGCCAATAAGCTGAATGACCGTGATTATCCGACAATTCTGGCAAATTATGCTTTCGCGCTGGGCAAGACCGGCGATAAGCGACAGGCGGCAAAGCTGCTGAAAGAAGCTGAAAAACGCGGCTATACTAATTGTGCTTATATTCGCAAGCAGCTGAAGCTTTCTTTGTTTGATAAGCTGTTTTAGCGGTTTAATTGCGTTCATAAATTTTAACAAACAAATTATGTGATGTCTGCCATTTTCGTACTCTCTGGGAACAGCCAATAATATTTTAATATTTCTGGTAGGTTTTGCCAGTATAATGTCGTTTTATCGCATAATTGCAGCGAGCTAACGATTGTCTACCTTCTCCGGGTACATATCATGATAAAGTAATCGGTCTGCGGCGGCTTTTTCCCAGCGTGTGCCTGGCTTGCCGAAATTGCAGTAGGGGTCAATGGAAAGGCCGCCGCGCGGTAGAAATTTGCCCCAAACCTCGATATATTTTGGTTCCAGCAGACGGCACAAATCTTTCATGATGATATTTACACAGTCCTCATGAAAATCGCCATGGTTGCGGAAGCTAAAAAGATAAAGCTTTAAGCTTTTGCTTTCCACTAGCAGTTTGTCCGGTACATAACTGATGTAAATTGTCGCAAAATCCGGCTGCCCGGTAACCGGGCAAAGGCTGGTAAATTCCGGACAATTAAATTTAACAAAATAATCGTTGTCCGGGTGCTTGTTGGCAAAAGTTTCCAAAACCTCTGGCGCATAATCAGTAGGGTAGGCTGTGTGTTGCGCGCCAGCGCCCAGCTTGGTTATACCCTGTAAATCTTTGTCAGTGCGTTTCATTTATTTTCCTCCTGTTCGGCTTGTGGATAAATTAAAGGGTCGTCAACGCCATTTTGGCGGAATGCGGCCAGGCGGTCACGGCAGGTACCGCAAATACCGCAGGGCAATTCCTGTCCCACATAGCAGCTCCAGGTTAGTTGATATGGCACCTGTAAGGCCAAACCTCTGGCGACTACGCCGGCTTTGGTGTCCTGGATAAAAGGCGCTTCCAGACGCAGCTGGCCGCCGCTGCCCTGCCAGATAGCCTCGGCCATAGCCTGTTGAAATTCCTCGCTGCAATCCGGATAGGCGGCACCGGCTGCATCGTCGCGGTGTGCGCCGTAATAGAGCAGACTGCAATCCTGTGCTATGGCAATGCTGGCGGCAGCAGAGATAAACAGACCGTTGCGAAACGGTACATAAGTGTTAACCGGGCCGTTTTGCTGCTCCAGCTGGTCGGCGTAGCTGGTTTTAGGAATTTCCTGTGCAGAGTTGGCCAGCAGTGCATTATCCCCAAATTTGAAAATATCGCTTAAATCCAGCTGTAAATGCTGAGTCTGATAATAGGCCGCAACCTGCTGGGCGGCCTGTAATTCTTTGTAGTGCTTTTGGCCATAAAACAGAGAGAGCGCCAGAACATTTTCTGCGCCATATTGCTGTACGGCCAGAGCCAGACAGGTGGTGCTGTCCACACCGCCGGACGCTAAAACTAATGCTTTCATATTATAATACCTCTTTACTTTGCTTAAGTTATACTCCTCTGGCTTCAGGCGGCCAGATAAATTTGTGCATTTGCAGTTGCAGATTGACGCCGTTCAGGGCGTTCTGTTTCATAAATTCCACCATGTCGGCCGGCGCAATTTGCCCCCAAACTGGGCTTAAATAGACGTTGGTGCTGCTGATAAGCAGCAGCTGGCGGATAATCTCGGCGGCACGCTGTAAATCGTCCAGACTGCCGCAGACAAATTTAACCACGTCGCGCTTGTCTAGTTGGGTTAACTCCTGTGGCTGCATATGGTTTTCCATGCCGCTGCCGGGCAGTTTGTAATCCACCGTCAAAATTGGGCGGAGAGGGAGTGCCAAAACAGCCGCCAGTGGTTGGCTGCCGTTAGTTTCAATTTCCACGCTTAATTGGGGGTCTGCCGTCAGATGTTGCAGTAGTGGCAGAATATCCGGCTGCAAAAGTGGCTCGCCTCCGGTTAGGGTGACGTTAAAAACGCCACTTTGCTTGATAAACTGATAAATTTCGTCAGCAGACAGGCGCTCGCCGGGTTGGTCAAACTCCCACGCCCAAGCAGTATCGCAGTAGGCGCAACGCAGATTGCAGCCAAAAAAACGGATAAAAACCGCCAACTGGCCGGCGCGTTGTCCCTCGCCGTTGATACTGACAAACTTTTCGGCAATATTATACATTATTAAACTCCGCCTTCCTCAAAATAAGAAGCGCAGTTTTCCGGCGTTTCATAAAGCCAAACTCTTGTCGGCTTTAATCCATGTTCCGTCAGTGCCTGATAAAACCAGCGTGCCAGTTCCTCCGCCGTGGGTCGAAAAGGCATTTCAGCCAGCGCAAAACCCTCGGCTTGCAGGGCGGCGATGGTGCTGGGCTGTAAGCTGCCGCGTTCATAAATAAATTTGTGGTCAAGGTCTGCGGCCAGCCGCTTTAATGTTTGCTTAAAATTGGCAAAATCCAATAGCATACTGCGTTCAGTGCCGGCCGTTTGCAGGTCAGGGGCGCAAAGTTCCGCGCGCACCAGCCAGCGGTGGCCGTGCAGGTTGCGGCATTTGTCGGCATGGCCGGCCAGAAAATGGGCGGCGTCAAAGCTAGCTTCAGCTTGCAAACTATACATGAATAAAATCACTTTCTTTCCATAATAAAATATTTTGGGGCAAAAGAAAAAAGGGCTTTTAAAACAGCCCTTTTGCTCGTTACGAGATGTTTTGTTTAACGACAGGGGCTGCGACTGTCGGCGCGTATGGCGCAAAATAACAAATAATATTATAGCATATTCGGAAGAAAAATGCAATAGCCAAACGCTATCTTTTGCGCTCGCCAATCTCCTCCATACATTCCCAGCGCACGGTGGCTGCCCAAACATCTCCTTCCAACAGTTGATAAGTTACTTCTTCATTCAACAGCTGACTGTTTGGGTCGGCAATCTGGGCTTGCAGGCTGGCGGTGGCCTGCGCCATAGCCTGGGCTTTGGCTTCTTCCTCACTGTTTTGCCGCCAGAAAACTGTTTGCGCACAGATAACTTCCACTTCTAACGGTGGGGTCTGCTCGCTTGAGATTAGCCAATCCAGCGGCAATTCGCGTGTAAAATGCTCCCGGGCCAGCGTCATATTTTCGCCCTCAGCTTTAGGCGGCCAACCCCAGATTTGCAGCTGCGCCTCACCCTTGCTCAGACTGTAAATCTGGCGGCTTTCCTCGGCGGCCTGCACAATTTCTTCGCGCAGCGGCCCCTCGCCATAACCCTCATACCAGACGCGCGCTTTAACGATAGCGTCAGCGCGGCCGTCGGCCAGAGGGGATACCAGCAATGTGCCTTTTTGTACCGTGTCCCCGTGTTGCACCATGGCCTGACCGTGTTTTATCAAAACGTCCTCAATCAGCGCGTCACGATTGGCCCATATTGCACCGATGGTAGCGTTTTCCAGTTCCTCCGGATAAATAGAGCGCTCGGCAATTTTAATATTCAAAATAGTACCCTGACGTTCAATGTATACCCAGGACAACTCCTCTATATCCTGCTTAAGTTCTTCCGCAAGCTGGTCAAAATCCAGCCGCCGCCAAAGCGCGCCCGGCTTGATACCCAATTCTGAAGCCTGCCGTAGCACGGTTTGTGTATCCAGCTGCATTAGACTTTCCTGTGGCAGAACCTGTACCTGAAAGACAACTTGGGAAAGTCCCAGCAGACCGAGCGCGAAAAGCAGCAAACCGGCGGCCAGTGTTTTGCGTCGGCGCAGATAGCGATATACAAAGGGAAGTCCCTGATTACGGCGAGTTTGCAGGTTGCAGCCACAGATTTTGGCGATTTTTTTCAGTTGGCCGACCTCGCGCCAGCCAGCTTTAACCTCCAGCAAATCATCAGCCAGCCAGTTAATATCATAAACATCAATATCGCGCTGCAAAGCCAGATTAAGCAGGCGTTCCTGACCGCCGCCGCTGATGTGTAGCACCACAAAGCCGCGCAGCCAGCCTAAAAATATGGTTAACATGGCTTATTCCTCCGTATTTTGCGCGTTTTCTGCGCTTAATTCTTCCTGCAACAGTTCCGCCAAATCCTCCTGGTTCAGCCAGTTGTTATTCACATTGTCGGCGTCGGCGTCCAAAACTATGGCCAGATTGTTGATTTCTCCCTCCAGAGTGGCGTCCATTTTGCTGATACTGCGCAGTTTAAAGCCGTTGCCACGGGCAATCAGATAACCGTCGCTGACGCGCAGCCGCACCTCCCGGGCGGAATAACTTATAATTCCCTTGTGATTTTCCACCTCCAGACTGATGTTGCCAAGCAGCGTGATGCGCGGTAAATCCAGCGCCAGTTCTTCCGGTACCTCCAGCGCTTCGGCGAACAGACTTTGCATATGTAGCAGGCGTTTTTTTGCTTTTCTGGCGGCCAAGGCTTTTCCCTCCCTTTTGGCAAATTTTCAGGCTATAATATATATGCGCCTTGGGCAAAAAAATATCCCTTACGCCGTTAAAAAGGCATAAGGGATATTTTTACCAAGAGTAAAGCGGAGATTGGATAATACCTAATCTCCGCTTTGCTCTTTTTTGTGTTGTAATATCGCTGGTGGACTTGAAGGGGATTGAACCCTCGGCCTCTGCGATGCGAACGCAGCGCTCTCCCAGCTGAGCTACAAGCCCACAAATTTCTAACACGATATATAATACTACTTTGTCAGCAATTTTGCAATAGTTTTTGGCAAATTTTTTTCAACGGTCAAAAATTTTTATCGGTCAGGGCAAAAATAATTCGTTGTTTTTGTAGCCGGAGCAGGCGGATTTCAGTTTCAGGCTGCCGGCAGTGAGCAACATTTTGCTGATATGCCGGGCATTTTGTGGACAGACAGCCAGACAGCGCATGCAGGAAATGCAGGTTTCGGTGTTGGTTTGCGAGGGATTTTCGGCATTAATTGCTCCAACTGGACATTCACGCGCGCAAACGCCGCATTGATTACAGGCTTTACTGGTTATAGGTTTCATGGGTACGCCGCCATATTTGCGATACGGCCGATTGCCGGGCAGAAGTAGGGGAGTTGTGGGAGCGTCGGACTGTATTTTAGCCAGAATTTTCTGGGCAAAATCGGCCAGTTCCTTTTCGCCATTTTCATCTGGTCGTCCGGCTGCAAACTGACGCATGATAGAATGTTCAGCCAACGCTGCTACGGCGGCAATACAATTAAAGCCGCAGTCGCTCAATGTATCCTGTAATTCGACAAATGTATCATCATAAGCCCGGTTACCATAAACCACAATCAGGATTGCGTTTGCGCCATTTCCCTGCATCTGGCTCAAGCGAGATACTGCAATCGCCGGAACGCGTCCGCCATAAGATGGCACCGCAACCAGACAGGTATCCTCCTGGTTAAATGTATAGGCGGAAAAATCCTGCTTGCAATCAAGAAGATTGATGTTATCGTATTCTGGGGCGAACGATTTGGCGAACAAATCGGCTGCCTTTTGGGTGCCGCCGGTGGGGCTGAATGTGATATTGAAAACAGTCATTTTTTATCCCTTTCTTTTAATAAATTAAGAATCCGATATATAAACAATACAATAATGTTTGCTAAAAGTCAATACAGTTTTTTGATAATTGCTTATGTTTTGCTGATTTGTATAGTGGTTCGTGTTTTTTTTGTTATGCGAGAAAATTAAGTTTTTTTGTTGAAAGTTGTAACTTTTTGATAAAAAAGTACTATAATTCCTGTCACAAATTGCCTATTTCTTCTATGTTTAATAGTAGAAGGAGTTGGTGAATATGAAAACAGAGAAAAAGACGGCGCTGTTAAATCACTTAAAGTTTGCTGAGGAATTACGCAGATTGAAGTTGACGCAGGAAGAATTTGCAGAAGAAATTGATATTTCTGATAGATATGTGCGCAAATTGCTGACAACTGATAAAAACATATCTGTATCCTTGGCCTATAATATAAGTCGTCAGTTTGGTAGTTCCATTGAGGATTTGCTGGTTATCAGAGAAGATGAGGAAGATTAGTTTTAATGAAATCAACCAGTCGCTGCCTTAAGGGGCACGGCTGGTTGAAATGGTTCACACAAAAGGCCTGTCGGTTATTATAATCGACAGGCCTGAATGTTTTGGCAAACCTGAGAAAGAGCATTTGTTCAAGTTTGCATTATCTGGTGCGGACGGAGGGACTTGAACCCTCACGATTGCTCGCCAGATCCTAAGTCTGGTGCGTCTGCCAATTCCGCCACGTCCGCTTATAATAAAAAGAGAGCCGGGCATTTTCTGCCCGGCTTTTGGCTGGGGCGGCAGGATTCGAACCTACGCATAACGGAGCCAAAACCCGTTGCCTTACCGCTTGGCGACGCCCCAAAAAAAAATGGGGTGGATAATGGGGATCGAACCCATGCGTGCCGGAGCCACAATCCGGTGCGTTAACCGCTTCGCCATATCCACCATAACAGCTACCAAAAGCATAGAAGCTATTTAGCAAGGACTATAATAGCAAATTCTGGTCGTTTTGTCAAGCCCTTAAAGCAAAATTGCTGTAAATTTATCAGAAAAAATTATATTTGTCTGCTTTGGCAAAGTAATATGGCTGTTTTTTTACAAGACATTTTATAGCTTGTGTGATATAATGGAAGCAAAGGCGATTGCCAATTTCAAAGGGCGCTGGCAGAGTCCTTTGTGAACAAATGCCATAGTGCAATTTTTTGTGGTAAAATAGAATAATGTTGTCCCTGTGGTATAAAATATATAGACTGGGAAAGGTGACTTTATTTTAGATGAAAAAAGAAGTTCGGAAAGTTGTATATGCCGAAGAACTGGGGCTGGAAAGTTATTATTTGCAGGGAACAACACATGCCTTTCCACGGCATTTTCATGAATATTATGTGCTGGGGCTGGTGGAGTCCGGGCAGCGTCGTTTGTTTTGTAATGATAATCGTCAGGAGAATTGCACTTTGCACAAGGGTGATATTCTGTTATTTAATCCGGGCGATAATCATGCCTGTGTCCAGCTTGGTCAGGAGGCTTTTGCTTATCGTGGTATTAATATCAGTCAGCAGGTTATGTTGGACTGGGCTGAGGAGATAAGCGGCCGGCGCGAGTTACCTGGCTTTAGTCAGAATGTAGTTTATGATAAGGAAATTAGTGTTTATTTGCACATTTTACATGAAATGATTATGCAAGGCGAAAACGGTTTGGCATTGGAAGAAAAATGGCTGTTTTTGCTTGATATGTTTATCAAAAAATATGCACATTCTTTTGTTGAACGTGTGCCGGAATGTCGTCAAGAGATTGATAAAGCCTGTGCTTTTATGGAGCAGCATTTGGCCGAGCACATCGGTTTAGCGCAGATTTGTCAAAGCGTTGGTCTGAGCAAATCTGCCTTGCTGCGCGCTTTTACCAGAGATAAAGGGTTAACGCCATATCGGTATCTGGAAAATATCCGCATCAATGCTGCAAAGAAACTATTGGCGCAAGGAGTGTCACCACTGGAGGCTGCCATGCGCACAGGTTTTGCTGACCAAAGTCATTTAACCAATTATTTTAGTCGTTTTATTGGTTTAACTCCAGCGGCTTATCGGGAAATATTTTGTCAGCAGCGTAAAACGGAAAAGTGAGGTTTTCTATAATCAGGCGCTTATAATTATGCGACATTTAATTGCCGGTATTTTTTTGTTCCGCGGTTACCGGCAGGTATACGGTGAAGATTGCTCCCTGACCGGGTATACTTTCTACTTCAATATTACTTTCTAATAGTTCTAATATTCTTTTCACCATGGCCAGCCCCAGACCGTTACCCTCGGTTTTGTGGGCTGTATCTGCCTGATAAAATTTATCGAAGATGTGTCTTTGCGCTGCCGGCGTCATGCCAATGCCCTCGTCCTGCACGGTTACGGCCACGGCGTTCGGCAGTTTTTCCAGGATAACGCTGACATTGCCGCCCTCATTGCTGAATTTTATAGCGTTGCCCAGCAGGTTCAGCCAAACCTGCATTAAAAGTTCCTCGCTGCCATAATAATGCACTTCGTCCAAATCCAGATTTAATTCAATATTTTTCTGCTGCCAATCCATTTGCAGAACCAAAAGCGCCTGACGCAGCTGCTCATCAAGAGAAAAGTTAACTTTTTTAACTTCAACTTCGCCATGTTCAAGTCGGGAAAGTTCCAAAATATTGCTGGAGAGGACGGAAAGGCGTTTGGCAGAATTATAAATCAGGTCGCTGTATTGGCGGCGTTCTGCTGGCGAGAGGTTATCGTCCTGCAAAATAGCGGCGCAGCCCTGAATAGCGGCCAGCGGCGTTTTGAACTCATGCGACACATTGGCGATAAAATCGTTGCGCAGAGTTTCTAACTCGCCCAGCTGTTCAATCATTTGGTTAAAGGCGTTAGCCAGAAAACCAATCTCATTGTTGTCGTTACTGTTCAGGCGAACCTGAAAATTGCCCCGGCCAACCTCACGTATTGCAGAGAGCAGATTTTGCAGCGGTTCAAAAATCAAACGGTAAAAAATGTTGCTGAAAAGCAATCCCATCATAATACAGCTGATAAGCGTTGCCAGGGCGGTTATAAAAATAATCTGATTTTCAGAGAGCAGCAGTTCATCTATCGGCATGATGTTCAGCAGACAGAACATGATAACATGTGCGCAGAAAATAACTAATAAAATCAGGGCGGTAAAACGCATTGTGATGTTCAGACGGGAAATTTTAAGATTTTGCAGCAGGTGCAAATCCCTGTTAGTCAACTTGCGTTTCACTGTGCCACCGCCTTATAACCAAGACCACGCACAGTGACAATCTCAAAATCCGGATTGTTTTTGAAGCGGTCACGCAGACGGTTAATATGCACGTCTACCGTGCGCTCATCACTTTCCGTATCCATACCCCAGATTTCGTCTAACAGTTGCTGGCGAGTAAAGATTTTGCCCTGATAAGAAAGCAGCGTAAACAGCAGATAAAATTCCTTTTGTGGCAGGGAAAGCTGCTGATTATCAAAATAAACTTGCAGAGAATCCCAGTCCAACAGGGTATTACCCACCTGTAAACGATGCTCATTGGCAATTTGGGCGCGGCGCAGCAGGGCGCGCACTCGCAAAATCATCTCATTAATGTCGATTGGTTTTACCATGTAATCGTCAATACCGGCTGAAAAGCCGCGGTGCTTGTCCGTATAGGTTTCCTTAACCGTTACCATTAAAATCGGCATGTTATAGTTGCTTTGCCGCAGCAGTTCGGTTAATTCATAGCCGTCCATATTGGGCATCATAATGTCAGTGATAATTAAATCAGCCTGTTCACGTTCCAGAATATCTAAAGCGGCCTGGCCGTCCTCTGCCAGTAGCGGCCGATAGCCGTTGCGCTGCAAAACGCTTTGCATCATTTTGCGCAGTGCTGCATCATCTTCTACAACTAAAATATTAAACATATCTCCGGCTCCTTATTTTAAATATTTTGTGCATTTTAATGTTTATTCAATCTGCCAACATTCTACACCTGCTTGATTAACTGGATATTAAGAGTATATTTTATTTGTTTAAATACGTAAATAATAAGGCCTTACTTATTGAAAATTTATTAATTTGAAAGTATAATAATATATGAAAAAATTGCCGATGTACACATAATTTTTTCGTTTTGTTCACAATAAATTCAGATAAGTAACATCTAATCTTGAAAAAGGTATTGTATAATTATTAAAAGTATATTGCAGCTAAAAAATGTAGGAGGTATAAAATGTCTAAACTCTCACAAATTGCCCAAAAGGGTAAAAACAAGTGGAGCGGTTTAAGCGGCAAGAAAAAGCTGGCGCTTACAGCTGTTGTGGTAGTCTTGCTGCTTGTTGCAGCCAAAATTCCGGGGGCCTTGGCCGGGCCGGCTCCACAGGCTCCCGAGTATTTTTATGAAGCGGTGGGACGCCGCAATATTGTTGCCACGTTGGAGGGCACCGGTACTGTGCAGCCGGTTAACTCTTATACGGTAAAAGCCTTGGTGACGGGCGATGTTTTAAACGCGCCTTTTGAGGAGGGAGATGTAATCGAGGCCGGGGCGTTGTTGTTTCAGATTGACCCGGACAGAGCCAAAAACAACTATACACAAAGCCATCTCAGTCTGCAAGTTGCCCAGGAGGAAGCGGCCAAGCTGAATGTTACCGCTCCGGTTGACGGGCAGGTGGTAAAAATTCACTGTGAGCAAGGTGAGAGCATTAACGCCGGCAATGCGCTGATTGATTTGCAGGACCGGCAGAATATGCTTCTTAAGGTACCGTTTTTGACTAATGAGGCCACCCAGTTGTATGCTGGTCAGTCGGCAGAGGTTATCATGCAGAGTACAGGCGAGCGCTTTGGCGGCACCATTCAGGAGATTTCCAGTGTGCAGCAGGTTGGCACTGGCGGTACATTGACGCATGAGGTTAGTATTTTGGTACAGAACCCGGGCGGTTTGACCGAGGGCATGTTTGCTACGGCGGAGGCTGGCGGTTTTGTCTGCGCTGGCAGTGGTACGTTTGAATACCGCCATAGTGAGAATATTTTAGCTGAAGTTAACGGTGATGTGGCATCGTTGCTGGTTAAAGAGGGCGATATTGTAAGCCGTGGGCAGAGCCTTATGCAATTAAGTTCCTCCAGTGTGCAGAATAATCTGAAAAATGCCCAGCTTAATTTGGATAATGCGCAGGCACAGCTGGACGAATATACTATTACCTCACCGATTGCCGGTACGGTAATTGAAAAGAAGTTTGAAAAGGGCGACACGATTGACTCTAACAATAATGCCAGCGAGATGGCGATTATTTATGATATGACCCAGCTGGAGTTTACCATGAATATTGACGAGTTGGACGTTGGTAACCTGGAGGTTGGCCAGAAAGTGCAGATAACCTGTGATGCGCTGGAGGGGCAGCAGTTTGAGGGTTATGTCAGCAAAATCAGTATCAACGGCAAAAGCAGCAACGGGGTTACCACCTATCCGGTTACGGTTAAACTGGACGAATACGGCAATTTGTTGCCTGGTATGAATGTTAATGCAGAAATTATTGTCAGCAATGCGGAAAATGTACTGACTGTGCCTGTGGGTGCAGTAATGCGCGGTAACCTGATTATGGTTGAAGGCACGGAAAGTAGTGTGGAGGCGCCGGCCGGCCAGACGACGCCGGAAGGTTATGTTTGGCGTGAGGTTGAACTGGGCGTGAATGATGATGAATACATAGAGATTGTTTCCGGTTTGCAGGAGGGTGAAATGATTGCCGTGCCGGCTAACGGAATGATGCAAAATCAGGGCGGTTTTGGCGGCCCTCCCAACAGTGTTGAAGTTTCCGTATCCGCAGGTTAAAGGGGGCTGAAACTGATGCAGGAAATTAACAGCTCTCAAACAGAGGCGGAGGTTTTAATTAAATTAGAAGATATTTATAAGATTTACCATATGGGTGACAGCGAGGTACATGCGCTGGACGGTATAAGTCTAAATATTCGGCGTGGTGAGTTTGTGGCGATTGTGGGGCAGAGCGGTTCCGGCAAATCAACCTGCATGAATATTATCGGCTGTCTGGACGTGCCGACTTCCGGCACTTATCACCTGAACGGCGTGGACGTTTCCACCATGAAAGATGATGAACAGGCGGAAATACGCAACAAAATGTTGGGCTTTATTTTTCAGCAATATAATTTAATTCCCAAGCTGAATTTATGTGAGAATGTGGAATTGCCGCTTTTATATGCCGGCTTGTCGCCGGCTGAGCGCCAGCAGCGCGCCATGGCTTCACTGGCCAGAGTTGGTTTGGAGGATAAGGCGCAAAATTTGCCCAGCCAGCTTTCCGGCGGCCAGCAGCAGCGTGTTTCCATTGCCCGGGCTTTGGCCGGTAATCCGCCGGTAATTCTGGCTGACGAGCCGACCGGCGCGTTGGATAGCCACACCGGCCGTGAGGTTTTAAGTTTTTTGCAGAAGCTGCACAAGGACGGCAATACAATCGTATTGATTACGCATGATAATTCGATTGCCCGGCAGGCGCAGCGCATTGTGCGGCTGTCGGACGGCAAAATTATTTATGACGGCGCGGCGGATCGGCCGGAAGCCGTAGTGCAGCCGGACGAATTTTCAGCAATACCAATAACGCCGGCGGAGGAGGTGCAGGCAGGTTAATGGATATTCAACAGGCATTTAAGATGTCGTTTAAGAGCCTGATGGCCAGCAAGCTTCGCTCTCTGCTGACGATGCTGGGTATTATTATTGGCGTTGCGGCAGTTATTGCCATTATGAGCATTGGTCAGGGTCTGATGAACAGCGTTAATGAGATGTTCAGCAGTCTGGGCAGTAATATTATTCAGGTTGGGCTATATGTTCGCGGTGAATCTAACCGCACGGTTACCGTGAACGATATGTATGATTTTGTGAATGAAAATCAGGATTTGCTTTGTGATTTAAGCCCTATCGTATATATTGAGGGGCAGGTAAAATGTGGCAATGAAGTAATGGAACACCCCAGCGTGAGCGGCGTAAGCGAAGCCTATGACAGCTTGCAGCTGCTTAAGCTGAGCGAGGGGCGTTTTCTACAATATGTAGACGTGGCGCGCAAGGAAAAGGTTTGCGTGGTTGGCACCTATGTTGTTGATAACTATTTGGACGGCGACGGCATGGGCAAGGTTATCAAGATAAACGGCGAGAATTTTACGGTAATCGGCATCATGGAGCAGATGGGCGATAATACGGAACGCAGTGAGGATAATCAGATATTTATTCCTTATACCAACGCCTTGCAGATTAATGGCACCAACTTTGTGGACAGCTACGGCGTGAACGCCACCACCAAGGAAAACATTGCGGCGGCGCGTCTGACGATTGAAGCTTTTCTGGAGGAAAAACTTTCCGGCGATGGTTTCTATTATGTGGAAAGCTTAAGCGAGATGCTGGAAGAATACAACAAAATGCAGAATACCATTGTGACCGTGTTAGCGGCGATTGCCGGTATCTCTTTGCTGGTGGGTGGTATCGGCATTATGAATATTATGCTGGTATCCGTGACCGAGCGCACCCGGGAAATCGGTATCCGTAAATCTTTGGGCGCCAAACGCCGTGATATTCGTCTGCAATTTATCATTGAAGCGGCCAGCACCAGCGCTATCGGCGGTGTGGTAGGCATTGTTCTGGGCACGGTTGTTGGTATGGCGGCCGGGGTTTTTATGAATACCACGATTACCCCGACTTTAAGCCCAATTCTGCTTTCTTTCGGCATTTCTGTGGGTATTGGCATTATTTTCGGTTATTTACCAGCCAATAAGGCGGCCAAACTCAATCCTATTGATGCATTAAGATATGATTAAATTAAGGAGTATAGCAATATGAAACATAAGTATAAATTTTCGGCTATGTGCGTGGCGCTGTTGCTGGCTTTTGGTCTGCTTTTTCTTCCGGGTGCAGCAAATGCCGCTTACGCTGCTGAGGGCGGCCAGGCCTTGAATGAAACCAGCATTTTGAATGTGCTGGCGGCGCTGGAGATTATGAACGGCGATGAAAGCGGCAGTCTGAATTTAAGTTCTCCGGTGACGCGCGCTGAGTTTACCAAAATGGTGCTGGCAGCCAGCAGCGCCAAAGATGCGGTGGAAAGCCAGAGCAGTTTTTCACCTTATGGCGATGTGACGCGTAGCCACTGGGCGGCCGGTTATATCAAAACGGCGCGAGATATGGGGCTTATCAGTGGTTATTTGGACGGCACATTTAAACCAGATGATGGTGTTAAGCTGGCCGAGGCGGTGACGGTGGCGCTGAAAAATCTGGGCTATACCGAAGCCGATTTTGCCGGCAGTTATCCTACCGGCCAGATGTCATTGTATCATTCTTTGAGCCTGGACGATGGTTTGAGCCTTAATGATGCAGACGCAGGACTGACCCGACGCGACTGTGCGTATCTAATCTATAATATGCTGAACGCTAAAACTAAGAGCGGTAATATTTTGGCTGATACTTTGGGTTATAATCTGGACGCGTCTGGCAAGATTGACTATCTTTCTTTGCTGAACGATAAAATTTCCGGTCCCTTTGTAGTAGCTGACAGCAGCTGGGTCAGTCGTCTAGGCTTTGAGCCGACTACGGTTTATCGCAATGACGCGGCCAGTTCTTCAGCGGCGGTGCAGGTGAATGATGTAATTTATTATTCCAGTGGTATGCGCACAGTTTGGGCATATAACAAACAGCGCACCGGCACCTATGAAAGCGCCGCGCCGGATCGCACCAGCCCCAGCAGCGTTACAATTTCCGGCGTGCAGTATAATGTCGGCTCTTCAGAAGCGGCCTATGCGCTTTCTGTTTTGGGCGGCCATAGTCTTGGTGAAACACTGACGGTGCTTTTGGGGCGTGATGACAGCATTGTGGCTATTTTAGGCGCTTCCGGCACGGGCATTGTGGGTAACCCCACCGCCAACAGTACTACGGAAATCTGTGGCATAATTGTTGGTACTGGCACAAAAAATTACAGCGACAGTTCCGGTAACGACCGCATTAATGAATATATTCAGGTTATGGCTACGGACGGCCAGACCTATGATATTTCTACCAACAAGGGCTATAATGTAGGCGCGCTGGTTAAAGTGCGCACTATTAATGGCAACAGCACTATCAGCGGCCTGAACAGTAATACGCGCGGTCAGCTTTCCGGCACGGTTAATGCTGACGCTACGCGGATTGGCAACCGGGAACTGGCGGCTAATGCGGAAATTCTGGATATTTACCAGAGCAATGGCACGCCGGTACGCGCCAAGGCGGTTAAGCTGCACCGTAGCCGTTTGGCCGGTACAAAGTTGCAGGCTTCTGATGTGTTGTATTGGGAGCAGGACGAGGACGGTTATATCAGCAAGCTGGTGTTGAAAAATTTCAGTGGTGATTTATTCACCTATGGTATTTTGCAGAAAGCAGAGGAAGACGGCAGCAGCGGCAGCTATGAATATATCAGCAATGGGCAGGTGCAGAAGTTTGCCAGCGGCAATGTGTCTTATAATGTAAACCGCGGTGCTTTTGGTATGTTGAATATTGATGGCAATATTGTTTCAATCCGTAATTTGAGCGGTGTTTCAGTGGCTTCGATTGACAGCAGCAACAGCATTACCGATAGCGGCGGCCAAAGCTGGCTGCTTAGTGACAGCGCGCAGATTTATGAGAGCCGCAGTGGTGAATATTATCAGACCAGTCTTAACCTTTTAAATACACAGAATTATACTTTGCGCGCTTATTATGACCAGGGCGCTAATTCTGGCGGCAGAATTAGAATTATTATCGCCACGGCAAATTAAAATGCCAATAAATGCTTATCTTTGAATGCATATGATGCCTGATTTGTGCCTTCGTCAATCGTCTAAACCCATATATTTATCAAGAGTCCAAAAAAACTTGCCAGATTGGTAATTGTGTTGTATAATTAATGAAGATTTAGATTTGAGGTATGGCAGAATTATGGCAAAAATGCGATTGGACGTTTTATTAGTGGAGCAGGGGCTCTTCCCCAGCCGGGAGCAGGCGCGGACAGCAATAATGTCGCGTAAGGTCAGCGTAGACGGGCAGATTGTGGATAAGGCCGGGGCGCAGGTGCATCAGGAAGCCGCTTTGCTGGTGAGCGGACAGCAGCTTCCATATGTCAGCCGCGGCGGCTTAAAGCTGGCCAAGGCGGTGGTTAGCTTTGGTCTGGATTTTAATGGTCTGGTTGTGGCCGATATTGGCGCCAGCACGGGCGGTTTTACGGATTGCGCATTGCAAAACGGGGCGGCTCGGGTTTACGCCGTTGACGTTGGTTACGGTCAGCTGGCATGGAAACTGCGTCAGGACGAGCGAGTGGTGGTTTTGGAAAAAACAAATGCCCGTTATTTGACGACGACAAAAATTCCGGAGCCGCTGGACGCCGCAACGATTGATGCAGCTTTTATCTCATTGAGTAAGCTGTTGCCGGCGCTTTATCCGCTTTTAAAGCCAGAGGGCTTTATTATGGCGCTGATTAAGCCGCAGTTTGAAGCTGGGCGTGATAAAGTTGGCAAAAAGGGCGTGGTGCGTGACCCGGCCGTACATTTGCAGGTTATCCAGAATGTGCAGATGGCGGCGACCAATTTGGGTTTTTACTGTTGGGGGCTGGATTTTTCACCAATCAAAGGCCCGGAGGGTAATATTGAATATCTGCTTTGGCTGGGCAAACAGCCGGCAGATGCTGCCGCCAATCCGGTGTTGACGCCGGAAAAGGCAGTTGCGGCTGCTTTTGGGGCATTAAATAAAGATAAAACTGATAAGCAAAGCGAAAATATACAGAAAAATTAATTATAAGCCGGAGAGAGTTAAAAAGATTTTTTAGCTTTCTTCGGCTTTTTGCCTAAAAATACTTGACAAATTGCAGAAAAAAACATATTGTATATATAGGTGTATATTGTTGTATATTATGCATAACAAACTGATAAGCAAGGAGGTTCAGACAATGGCTAAACCGATAAGCAGAGTGGTATTTTTATTAAATGAACATAAGGCCTGGGGGGTTAAGGCGGCTTGCGCAGCGGCCGCATTGCTGGAATCCCAGGGCGTGGAACTGTTAGTGCCGACGGTTGGCGATTTGCCGGGTTATTCTGGTCATCGGCCGGAACTCTTGCTGAACGATTTGCAAAATCTGGATAAGGTTCAATGGCCTGAATTGGCCGTTGTTTTTGGCGGCGACGGTACGCTGATTGCCGTTGCCAGGGCGATTTCCCGGCTGGATATACCGCTGGTTGGGGTGAATATGGGTAATCTGGGTTTTTTGATGTCGTTGGAACCGGAAGGTATGCCGCATAATTTGCTGCGGCTGGTACAGGGAGATTATATTCTGGAGCAGCGCATGCAGATTTGCGGTCGAGTTTGGCGCGATGGTCAACAGCTTATGGAGGGAATTGCCCAAAACGATATTGTAATTAATAACGGCAATATCAGCCGCATGATTGATATAAATGTCTGGATTGATGGTATTTTAGCTGTGGAGATGAAAGGCGATGGTCTGATTGTCGCCACACCCACCGGTTCCACTGCTTATTCACTTTCCGCTGGCGGTTCAATTGTTTTGCCAGAAACGAAGGTTATGTTGATTACGCCGGTGGCGGCGCATAATCTTTATTCCCGGCCGATGGTTGTATCCGCTGAAAGCGATATTAAGCTGCGTGTCAGCAGCGCGGCGGATTCGGCCAAAATTGCCTATGACGGCCAGCAGTTTCAGGATATTGCCAATGGTGATGTAATTGAAGTGCGCAAATTTTCTCATTCGGCAATTTTTGTCTGGCCAGAACGCGGAATGTTCTTGAAAAAGCTGAAAAGTAAGCTGCTGGCAGAATAATTTATTATGTAGAATTTAAGCAAAGAGGAGTTTAACCCCTATGAAAAATAAAAGACATCGTATGATTAGAGAGATTGTGGAAAATCAGAACATTGAAACCCAGTTGCAGCTGACGCAGGAATTACGTAAGTTTGGTTTTGATGTTACGCAGGCAACAATTTCCCGTGATATTAAGGAACTGGGGCTGATAAAGGTTGTTTCCGGCGAGAATACTTTTCGATACAGCTTGCCGACGGCGGTTGTGGTGAATAATGTTGACCGTTCCCGGCGTATGTTTCGGGATAATGTGCTTAAAGTGGTTGGTTCAGAAAATATTGTGCTGCTGAAAACCCTGCCGGGTATGGCTTCGGCAGTGGCGGCCTGTTTGGACGGCATGAACTGGGATAATTTGCTGGGCTCGGTGGCTGGTGATGATACGATTTTTGCACTGGCTAACAGCAGCCAAAGCGCTCAGGAGATGGTGAGCCGTTTGCAGGAATATGTTGAGTAATATTTATTTAGGAGAAGAATATGTTTGCGGAGCTTTATATTGAAAATCTTGCTCTGATTGAAAAAACGGTGCTGCTTTGGCAGCCTGGCCTGAATGTGCTTTCCGGTGAAACCGGTGCTGGTAAATCCATGCTGTTAGACGCTGTATCGCTGCTGTTGGGCAGCCGAGCCGGCAAGGAGCAGGTGCGGCGTGGGGCGGAGCGTTGTCGGGTGCAGGGTGTGTTTTTGCCGCCTTTTTCTGCAACCCTGCGCCAGAAACTGACCGAATTGGGGCTGGATTTTGATTCGGAGGAAAACGAGGAACTTATTTTAAGCCGCGAGGTTTTGGCGGCAGGGCGTTCCACTTGTCGCATTAATTTGCAGCCGGTGCCGCTGGCTGCTTTAAAAGCTGTTGGTCGGTTGTTGATAAACATTCACGGGCAAAGTGAACATGTCAGTTTGTTGGAGCCGGAAAAGCAATTGCATTTGCTGGACAGCTTTGGAGGCGATTTGATTGCTGCACAGCGACAGGAAACAGCAGCGGCCTATCAAAGCTGGCAACAGGTGGCGAAGCAGCTGGCGCAGGCCAAACAGGAAACGGCGGACGATGCAGAAAGACGGCGTTTTTTGCAGTTTCAAATTGCCGAACTGACAGAGGCCAAGTTGCACCCTGGCGAGGTTGAAGAATTGACTAAAGAAGCTTCAGGGCTGGAAAGTGTGCAGCAACGTAGCGAACACGCCGGCCGGGCTTACGCGGCTTTATATGCCGGTAATAATGCCGCGCTGACTAATCTTTCAACGGTGGTTGACGAGTTGGACGAGCTGAAGCGGATTGATGCCGAAGTTGAGCCTTTGCAAACGCGTCTGCAAAATCTTTATTATGAACTGGAAGATACGGCGCTGGAATTGCGCAGTTATCGGGAGGCGATTGTGGACGACCCAGAGCGTTTGGAAGAAATAAATTCTCGACTTTTTGCTCTGAAAGTGTTGGGTAAAAAATATAAAGCTGATGAGTCCGGTTTGCTGAAAATTCTGGCTGATAATCAGCAGGAATTGGAGCGGCGAGAAAATCGGGAGGAATATCTGGCTGACCTGGCAGATAAAGAAACTAAATTGGCCGCGTTTTATCAACAAGCTGCGCAAAAACTGCACCAGTTGCGCGCAAACGCCGGGCAGGAATTGGCGGCCAAGATTACGGCAGAACTGAAATATTTGCAGATGTCTAAGGCGGTTTTTGCGGTGGATTTGGCAGCTAAAGCATCGTCTGCTGATGGTTTTGATGAAGTGCAGTTTATGATTAGCCCCAATCCGGGTGAGGAAATGAAGCCGGTGGCGAAGATTGCTTCTGGTGGCGAAATGTCGCGCATTATGTTGGCGATTAAGGTTATTTTGGCCAGTTTGGACGAAGTGTCGACTTTGATTTTTGATGAAATTGATACCGGGCTGGGTGGCAGGGCTCTGGGCAGTGTGGCGGAAAAACTGGTGGAGGTGGCTCGTTCAACTCAGGCTATTTGTGTTACGCATGCTCCGGTTTTGGCGGCCTATGCGGATAACAATTTGCTGGTGGAAAAAAACGAGCATGACGGTCGCACGATTACTACGGTGCAGGAATTGGCTGGCGAAGCCAAGGTTTTGGAAATAAGCCGTATGCTGGCCGGGGATAAGGTTACGGCAACTACGCGTCGTCAGGCTGACGAACTGATTGAAGCCGGACGCAAGCTGCGTTGAATATAATTTTGTGTTGGTAATTGAGAAAGGAGTGTATAGCCGTGAAGTTTGAAAAAATTGTTGACCGAATTTTTATGCTTATCGGTATCGGCGCTGGTGCATTGGTGCTTTTTATTGGTGCTGGCGTACCTTTGCTTTGGGCCTTAAGCGGCGTGGGTGACTAAAATTTAATTGTTTTGTCATCACTGAATAACCCAACCGTAATCCAAATGGAGCGGTTGGGTTATTTATTGTTTGTGTACGATTAAATTTCGGTGTTGTCTTTTCGCGAAGCTTGTAAAAAAGCATTAGTTAATAGTCTTTGGTGTAATGCTGGTTGTCCTGGCAAATATACTTTTATCTGGATAGTAAATAATTGCTTAAATTAGAACATTTGTATTAAAAAGTTATAAAAATAATTGTTCAGCCAGATTCTTAATTTGCAACAGGCCGCGTTTTTGCCGGCGGTCAGCGCTTTGCAACAGTTTTCGGGTGTTGCCGATATGGCCGTTGTTATATGCAATCAGATAATCGCAATGATTAATCATATATTGATTGGCGCGGATAATGGCGGCGCGTTTGGGGACAAATTCCATGTCTGGTGGGTAAAAACTGGCATCAAAGATTGCATGCTGCTGGGCAGTATAAAAGGGGTGATAAACCAGCAACAGCGTGATAATTATTTCTGGATATTGCTTTTTTAGCTTGAGCAGGGCGCGCGTTGCAAGCTGGTCAAAATTGCCATAATCACCGACTATAAAATTCTTCACACCGAACTCAGTTATGTGTTGTTTTATAGAAGTCAACAGCAATGGGTATAATTCTTCTGGAGCATTTTTATGACCGATGAAAAAGCAGGTAGGCATTTGTCTCTCCTGATTAGGGTATTACCTTATAACAGTATAGTCTTGTTTAAGTATATATAATATAAAGGTAAATGTCAAGTGCGGCTTACTTTGATACAATATATATATACTTAAAGGAGGTAAAATATATGGATACTACAAGAAGTTTATTTAAGCATGAAATGGAAATTGTGGATTATGGTAATGTAAAGGTGAAGCTGGCGGAATTGCTTCAGAAAAAAGGCATTACCAGAAACCGCCTGCGAACTTTAACTGATTTAAAATACGGTATTATTGACCGTTATTATAAAGCGCAGGACATTGTTTATGTGGATTTGGGCTTTTTGGCAAAGGTATGTTTTGTTCTGAATTGCCAAATTAGTGATTTGCTGGAATATCAGCCGCCAGAGCAGTTGCCTGATGATTTGCAGGATTCATCATCTGATATACAGCAAGAAGAAAAAGCCTGATAAAGCGCTTGAACAGTTATGTTGATAATTTGACAAAATAATTTTAGTGTATTATAATATATTGGAAGAAGTTTACAAAAAGTCAATATAACTTGTTCAATTAATTAAATGAAAGGAATGATAAAAAGATGGAACAGCAGGTTAGAGAATATGTTGCTGCAAAAGCTAAAGAAATGATGAATGCAGTGTCTTGCAGTGCAGAGGCCAAAGCTGCTGCGGAAAGCTGGTTGGCAGCAATGGGAACCGACAAAGAGGCTGAGGAAACCAAAAAATTTATTGCCGAACTGGAGCAGGACGTTTTACCAGTGGAGGCTTGCATTGCTTTTAGCGCTTCCGAGGCTGGCGTTCAGTTGTTTGGCGCAGAGAGAGCCGCGCAGATGAATGCGCATGCCAGAGAGCTTCAGGCGTCCGGCGCAACATTTTGTGACTGCCCGGCCTGTACGGCAGGGGCGGCAATTTTGGCCAAAAAAGCAGAAATGATGTAATTTGTTTGCAGATATATGCTGGCAGACTTTTACTTTGTTAAAAATATCCCTCAGCCTGGCTGGGGGATATTTGTCATGTTTATCAATACACCATTTAATATGTAGCTGTTTCTTCAATAACCGGCGCTTCAATGGGCGGTGTGTTGTTCCAATCCCAGAAATCGGTGGTTATTTGCAGGGTGCTTTGGATATTGTTGGCGCTGGCGGAGGCATTAATTTGAGCCTGGCGCAGTTGGTGGTCGTCTAAAGTTACCCAAATTGTGTAGGTAAGGCTGGCAAAATATTTTTCATAGTAGCCAGATGCGGTTTGCGGCTCAAAAGTTAATTTATAACATTTTTCTTCAGCCACATTTTCCGTTTCAGCTTCACTGACATTTAAAATTCCTGTTAGCTGAAAAGCAGCGCGTGGGTTGATGTCACTAAGCAGTGCTTCCTGGTTTAGCATGGCCTGGTCTTCCAAAACCAGCCATTGGTCAGTCAATGTATCCTGACGATAGGTTTTGGTGCCGATTTGATATAAATCCATTGGCGTGCCAAGAACCTCGCCATTTATATGATAATCGCTGCCATTAATTTCTCCGTGAATATCTCCCAGCTTCATTTCTTCATCGCCCAGCAACAGACAGCTTTGAGTATTAAAGCATAAACTTTCGGCGGCCAGCAAATTATCAATAGCGGTTTGAGCCAATTCTGTCGGCGGTAGTTTTGGGGCATTCAGGTTGGGGCGGATATAACAGATTACGCCAATAATCAGTAATAATGCCAGCCCGGTGGGTATAAGAATTTTTTTCACACTTAATTTCGTAGTATTCATAAAACCAATACCTTTCTTTTGAGATTTACCATAAGAAAAAATATGAGAAAATATAGAATAAAATACATGGCTGAGAGAAAATTTTTTTCTTACCGCAAATTTTTGCAGGGTTTTGTTAATTATGCGAGAATAATTATAATATAAAAAATTATGTCGGCTTGGGGGGGTGCTTTGATGCCGTTGCCGGAAAATTATGAATTGGTAGAACTTTTTAGTGCTGATGATATTGCCCAAAGGGTGCATGAGTTGGCGGCCAGGATTGATGCTGATTACATAAAGCTTGGCGCTAAGGATATTTTGCTGGTTTGCGTGCTTAGGGGTGCCTGTGTATTTTATGCTGATTTACTGCGTACGTTGCAAACACCAGCACGGCTTGATTTTATGCAAGCCTCAAGTTATGTTGGTCAGCAAAGCAGTGGTAATCTTATTATCAGTAAGGATATTGAGAATATAGAGGGGCAGCATGTTTTATTGGTGGAGGATATTGTCGATACCGGTTATACTATGCAACTTCTTTTGAAGCGTTTGCAAGATAGAAAACCGGCTAGCTTAAAGCTTTGTTCCCTGTTGGATAAGGCGGCCGCTAGGCGTTATCAGGTGCCGGTCGATTATGTAGGCTTTTCCGCGCCAGAGAAGTTTCTGGTTGGTTATGGTCTGGATTATAACAGTTATTTTAGGGGTCTGCCTTATATTGCTGAATTAATCTTGGCGGAATAAATTCTGATGAAAATAAAAACAGTTTGAAAATAAAAAACAGCTTAATAATAAGGTTTTAAAGGAGGCAATTTATTATGATTGAAAAAGAACAGGTTCTATGGCAGGTGGCTCAACAGATGACATTGAATTTGCAGGCCAATACCAAAAAACTGGCGGATATACCGGTTGCAGAACTGGAGAATATTGCGCAGACGCCTGGTATTTTTGCCGTATTTTATAATGGGCGAGAACTTGGCTTGGGCATTGGCAAAACGGACGAGTTGGCGATGCTTTATGTTGATGCAGCTTCACAAATTGTACGTCACCTTGGTCAGCCAGATACAGGCGCTACTGGTCTTAGACGTTCTCTGGCGGCAATGTTGGCCTATAAATATGATTTACAGGCTAAACCGCGCACTACAGACGAGGAAGATGTGGACCGTTTTGATAACTATGCCCTGACGGAGGAGAGCGAGGCGAAACTTACGGATTGGATGAAAGATAATTTGTATATCAGTGTGGTTGCGGCTTCTCCTGATACGATTGACCAGTTGGTTCCGGCTATGATTACTTCTAATGCGCCGGTTTTGAATTTGACAAACAACAAAAACAATCAGTATGGTGCAGAGGTTAAGCGTTGCCGTAAACAGCTGACAGCGGCGGCTAAAGCATATAAGGCTTAAGTTTATATAAATAATAAATCGGTATATCCAAATATACCGATTTATTATTTATATTAGATTTCTTTTTCAGGCGAACTCCGGCCAGGCTTATCGGCAGTTGTTGTTAGACTGCTGATTAGTCTGCTGGTTGGACTGACGGTTGGTCTGCTGATTAGACTGACGATTAGTCTGTTGGTTGGACTGACGGTTAGTCTGCTGATTGTTAGTGCGATTGTTAGCCATTGTTTTCACTCCTTTTTTTGTTTGTCTTACAACTGCACTTATATTATGGTTCAAGTTGGCAGGCTTTATGTATGCCAAAACTTATTTTTGGGTAAAAAATTTTAAGAAATAGTTTAAGAAAAAATTTTTAAAATATTTTTTCATGTATATTAATCTGCGGATAAGGCATAATAAAAGCAAGAAGTCCGCAGGTGATAAAAGGGCAAGGTCGGGTTGGCGGCCGCTAGTCTTTTTATCAGCGGATTTCTTTTTTTGTAAACACATTCGTTTTGTTTCAGATAAGCGGAATTATTTAGTTTGGGGGAATACTTTTATGCAGTTATTGGTGGCCAGTGGCAATGAGCACAAGGTGGCGGAAATTCGAGAACTTTTGCAGGATAGTGGTTGGGAAGTTTTAAGCCTTAAAGATTTTCCGGGTTTGCAGTTGCCGGAGGAAACAGCGCCTGATTTTGTTGGTAACGCGGCATTAAAAGCGGAAGCTGGTGTTTTAGCTACAGGTCTTTGGACACTTGCTGACGATAGCGGACTGGCTGTTGATTATTTACAGGGAGCGCCCGGGGTTTATTCGGCCAGATATGCGGGCGAGCAAAAAGATGATGCGGCAAATAACCGCAAGCTGCTGTCTGCTATGCAGGATTGCCCAACAGCAGAACGTAAGGCCAGATTTATTTGTGCGCTGGTATTGGCAGGGCCGGAAGGTCAGCGTTATGAAACGGAGGGGCGGTGCGAAGGCATGATTGGCTATGCGGAGCGCGGTACGCATGGTTTTGGTTATGACCCTTTGTTTTTTGTGCAGGCTTACGAGGATTGCACGATGGCAGAATTAGATATGGCTACTAAAAATCGTATCAGTCATCGGGCGGCGGCTTTGTCAGAAATGTTGCCTGTTTTGCAGCGTTTGGCCGTTTTAAGTTAAATTTTACGGATTTAATTAATAAATTATAAAGTATTTTAATAGAGAAAAACTTAAAATAGGTCTTGATTTTTTTAACAAAATATGCTATATTATTTGATAGTTGTTGAATTGCGGGTGTAACTCAATGGTAGAGAGTCAGCCTTCCAAGCTGAATACGAGGGTTCGATTCCCTTCACCCGCTCCA
>JAETNY010000044.1 GCA_021771915.1 Bacillota bacterium | reverse complement strand
AGCCATTGAGGCATACATTGCCAGCCAACAGGGCAATATGTTTTTTGACCCTGCCAGCGATGAGAACCTGTTAAAAGCACAGGCAAAGCTCAAGAGAGCGGAGGCTGATGTGGCCGCTGCTCATGAGAGAATGAAAACCAAGTTTAACAACATATCAAAAAAGCAATGAAACAGTTATTTTACGACCTTGAAACCACTGGCACAAAATACTGGCGCAACAGCATACACCAGTTGAGCGGCATGGTGGTTGTTGATGGCGAGGTCAAAGAGGAATTTAATTTCCATGTGCAGCCGAACCCCAAAGCCGAGATTGAGGATGAGGCACTGCAAATCGCAGGAGTAACCAAGGAACAGGTAATGGCATACCCTCCCATGTGGGGTGTATGGGAGAAATTGGCTGGCAGCGCAGGCTCTTATGGAGCAACGCCACATGATGAAAGACTTTAAGCTTCATTCCGTAGCCGCGCAGTTTGGCATTGAGCTTGATGAGAGTAAGCTGCATGATGCCATGTATGATATTTACCTCACTTATGAGGTTTACAAACGGCTCACTTTTTAGGCTGCTCAATGCTCCTATTACAGCAGTATGTTATATTGCAGTATGTGTGTAATATTTAATAATAACTATATTAAGTAATAATACTATATGGGTAGCTTAAACAAAATTCAGCTCATTGGCAATTTGGGCAAACAGCCCGATGTCAAAATCATGGACGGAGGCGCAAAGGTGGCCACGTTCGCACTGGCAACAACCGAGCCAGCCTACACAACCCAACAGGGCAAACAGGTGTCTGCAAAAACCGAATGGCACAACATCGTTGCATGGGGAGGCATGGCCACGATTGCAGAGCGATACCTTGCAAAAGGACAGCAGGTGTATGTGGAGGGCAAAATGCGCTATCGCTCCTATGAGGATAACAACACACGCCAAAAGCGATACGTTGCAGAGGTAGTTTGCACAAACATCGTTTTGCTCTCCAGCAATAACACGGCAAATGGAGCTGGCAAAGAAAATGCCCCCTCACAGCCCGATACAGCCCCGACAACGCAATTTGCGCAACAAGGTGGGCAAGTGTACCCCCAATCTCAAGAAATGCCGACAGCGGCCAATTATGGCGGTTATGGCGATGCGGATAATGACCCATTCCCATTTTAGGCCATGAGGAGCGAGGAAGAACACAACATACAGGTAGCGTGCGTTACATGGTTCCGCTACCAATTTCCGCGCCTTGTGTGCTTTGCTGTGCCAAATGGCTCAAAGAGGCCAAAGAAAACGGTGCGCACAAAAACTGGTGCGATTGCCACTTACTCCCCAGCAGCGGTTAAGCTAAAGGAGGAGGGCGCACTGGCAGGAGTGGCAGACCTTGTGCTGGTAGGCATGGGCAAAGTGGTGTTTGTTGAGATGAAAACCCCAAAAGGTACACAACAGGACACGCAAAAAGAGTTCCAGCGTAATGTGCAAAGGCTGGGGCATGAGTACCACATTTGCAGGAGTGTTGAGGACTTTATGCGAGTGTGCAAGGAGGCGTTTATGGTAAAATAGCGGCTACTTTCAAACTTTGGACTAAAAGCGTACATATATTGTGCGCTTTTATTGTTTTCTTTGCCCACTAAAAC
>JAETNY010000012.1 GCA_021771915.1 Bacillota bacterium | reverse complement strand
CCGTTTTTCGTGAGATTTGAACTAACGCTCACTCGACAAATTTCTTTGCCAAATTCGCTCAAATATGAGGAAAAACCGCCGTTTTCGGCGGTTTTTTCGATGTACATCTTTTTTGTGTGCACATTATGGTGGGCCACTTAGGACTCGAACCTAAGACCGACCGGTTATGAGCCGGTGGCTCTAACCAACTGAGCTAGTGGCCCTTAAAGGGATTTATATAATTAAAGCAACTGTTCTGGTTAAAGAGCAGTTGCTTTAATCTAATGGCTCCCCGAGTTGGATTCGAACCAACAACCCCTCGGTTAACAGCCGAGTGCTCTACCGTTGAGCTATCGAGGATTATCAGGCCCCTAACCACTTTTTAGCAAGCAGTTAATATCATCGGAACAGTTAATATTATAACCGTTCAGGGGCCTTTTGTCAATAGTTTTTTGAAAAATTTTTGGAAATTTTTCAAAAATTTTTAATCAGCAACCGCATTACGATAGCCATGACTAAAACCCTTGTCATAAAGCTTGGAAAGCGCATATTCATCACCCAGAAAACGCCCTACGGTAACCAGCGCCGTGCGGCCAATCTGCGCCTGCTGAACTTTCTCTGCAATATCCGCCAGCGTACCGACAACCTGCTTTTCCTCCGGCCAGGAGGCTTTATAAACCACGGCGGCCGGCGTATCGGCCGGATAACCCTCACGCAGGCGCGCCACCAGTTCATCAATCATATGCACGCTCAGGAAAATAATCATGGTAGCGTTAATTTTAGCCAGGTTACGGATATCCTCGGCCGCCGGCACCGGAGTGCGCCCCTCCATACGGGTAAGAATTACCGTCTGGCTGACCTCCGGCAAAACATATTCCTTTTTCAAAGCCGCTGCCGCCGCACAGAAGGAACTAACGCCCGGCGTTACGCGGAACGGAATAGCCGCCGCCTCTAAAATATCCATCTGTTCCCGGATAGCGCCGTAAATTGAGGGGTCGCCGGTATGCAAACGCACAATGCGCTTCCCCTGCGGCCAGGCTTCTTTGATAACCGCAATTACCTCGTCCAAATTCATGCCAGCGCTATCGTAAATGGTGCAGTCCGGCCGGCAATAATCCAACAGCTTCGGATTAACCAGAGAACCAGCATAAATCACCACATCAGCCTGCTGCAAAAGCCGCATACCGCGTACTGTGATTAATTCCGGGTCGCCCGGTCCTGCGCCGACAATATCCACCAAATTCATATTTACATCATTATTAATATTCTTATCGTCGGTCATCGCTCAAAGCCCCTTTCTGATAATCGCCGTCAGGAAATAGCTTAAATCCTCTGGCATCTCGCTGACATCTGTAAAAACACGCTCGTTTTCCATACTGCAACGCTCAACGGCCGCAGTTTTATCCAGAACTCCCTGCCGTTGCAAAATCTCGGCAATCGCCGGCCACTGCGCCGCGCCTTTCATCAGGACCGTGTTGCTGTGATTGGCTATCGTCTGTTCCACTTTGGCCAAATCTGCCGTAGCCGCCAGAATTGCCAAATCCTCCGTGCCGTCAGCCAGACCAATACCAAGCCGCGCAGCCGCCGCACTGGGCGCAGTAATACCCGGCACCAACTCCCAGGCATAGCCGGCCGCCTTAATCGGGCGGAAAATATACATCAATGTGCTGAACAAAGAGGCGTCACCCAACGTAATAAAAGCCACATTCTGGCCAGCGTCCAGCCGCTCCATCACCGCCTGCGCCCCGTCCGCCCAGGCCTGGCGCAGAACCTCCTGGTCGCGTGTCATCGGCAAAACCAATTCCAGCAGCGGTTTGCCCTCAATAAACTGCTCCACAATATGCAGCGCCGTGCTGCCGGCCTCGCCCCGGGTTTTCGGTATGGCGATGCAGTCCGCCGCCTGCAACAGACGCAATCCTTTCAGCGTCAGCAGTTCCGGGTCGCCGGGTCCCACGCCAATGCCGTAAAATTTACCTTTTTCCATTTTATTCTCCTGTATATTATCTTTTTATTGCAAACTGGCGAAAACCTTGTCAACAGCCGCCAGCGTGGTATCCAAAATATCCTTATCGTGCGCCAGAGAGGGGAACCAGGCCTCAAACTGCGAGGGCGCCAGCATTATGCCGGCTTCCAGCATACCAACAAAGAAACGCCGATACATCTCCGTATCACAACTCATCACACCGGCATAAGAATTTACTCGCTGCGGCGTGAAGAACAGACAAAACATATCCAGACAACGTGAGGTGCTGGCCGGCAGATTATGCTTAACAATCAGCTTGTCAATTTCCGCCTGTAAATAAGCAGTATTCTCAATTAAAGCCGGATAAATCATTTTATCATCACGCAGCCGGCGCAACGCTGCAATACCGGCGCGCATCGCCAGCGGATTGCCGGAAAGAGTGCCGCCCTGATAGATTGGCCCCAGCGGTGAAACCTGCTGCATAAGTTCGCGCCTGCCGCCATAAGCGCCCACCGGCAGGCCGCCGCCGATAATCTTGCCAAAGCAGACCATATCCGGCTGCACGCCAAAAACTCCGGCGGCCGAATGATAATCAAGCCGGAAACCGGTGATAACTTCATCAAAAATCAGCACAATACCATGCCTAGTGCAAAGTTCACGCACATGCTGCAAAAAGCCTTCGGCCGGCGGCACCACACCCATATTGCCAGCCACCGGCTCAATAATCAGACAGGCCACTCGCCCCTGATTAGCGTTCAGCAACTGTTCCAGCGCGTCCGCGTCGTTATAAGGGCACACCAGAGTTTCAGCAATCAAAGACGGCACCACGCCAGGGCTGGTCGGCACGCCCTGGGTCAGCAGGCCGCTGCCGCTTTTTACCAGCAGACTATCGCTGTGACCGTGGTAACAGCCCTCAAATTTAACAATTTTGTCCCGGCCAGTACAGCCGCGCGCCACGCGGATAGCGCTCATTGTGGCCTCCGTGCCGGAATTTACCATGCGCAGCATCTCACAGGCCGGGTAAGCCTCGGCAATCAACTCGGCCAATTCCACCTCATGCGGTGTGGTAAAGCCATAGGTCGTGCCATGGCCAGCAAACTCACGCAGTTCATCAACAATAAAATCCGGCGCATGGCCAAAAATCAGCGGCCCATAAGAGCAGACATAATCAATATAACGCTTGCCCTCAATATCCGTCAGATAAGCCCCTTTGGCGCTTTCCACAATTACCGGCTCATGATTAACCGAGCCAAAAGCGCGCACCGGGCTGTTCACGCCGCCGGGCATCAGCTGACGCGCCAGGAGCAGAAGTTCCGCTTTGTCATTATTCAGGTATTTATGCATGATAATCGCCTCCCACCTGTTTTACAGATTTTTAGCCAACTCCGGTGCAAAATAGGTCAGAATAATATCTGCGCCGGCGCGTTTAATGGCAATATGGCTTTCATAAATAATATCCGGCTGCACCAGCCCCCGGTTAACCGCCATTTGCAGCATGGCATATTCACCGCTGACACAGTAAGCCGCCATAGGGCGATTAATTTGCGGCCGCAAACGCGCCAAAACGTCCAGATAAGGCAGAGCCGGCTTAACCATGATAATATCCGCGCCCTCGACCACGTCCAACACGGCCTCCATTTCCGCCTCACGGCCGTTATGATAATCCATCTGGTAGGCCTTGCGGTCGCCATGCGAGGGCGTGGAATTAGCCGCCTCGCGGAAGGGACCGTAAAAATTGGAGGCATATTTCACAGCATAAGACATAATCGGCGTGTTGATATAGCCGTTTTCATCTAACAAAGCGCGGATTGCCGCCACCCGGCCGTCCATCATATCCGAGGGCGCCACCATATCCGCCCCGGCCTGCACATGAGAAAGAGCCGTCTGCGCCAACAGCTGCAAGGTCTTATCATTATTCACATAGCCGTCTGCGTCCAGCAGACCGCAATGACCATGACTGGTGTATTCACACAGGCAAACATCGGTGGTGATAAAAATATCACTGTGCTGCTTAATTTCTGCAATCGCTCGCTGCACAATACCATCAGCGGCCCAGGCTGAACTGCCACATTCATCATGTTCCTCCGGAGCCGGTATGCCGAAAAGCATAATTTGGCTGATACCAAAACTCTCCAACTCCTTAATCACCTCCGGCAAACGGTCAACCGAATAACGGTACTGGCCGGGCATGGCCATAATTTCCTGCTTGATATCCCGGCCCTCAATAACAAACATCGGATAAATCAGCTGCTCCGGCTGCAAAGACGTTTCTCTGACCAATGAGCGGATTTTTTCATTTACGCGCAAACGGCGCGGACGATTAATCATTTTCTACCCCTCCCGTATCTGCCAAAATCACCTTAACAATACCATCAAGACTATGCTCCGCCGCCTGTAAATCAGGCGCAATCCCCAGCTGCTGCATACGCCCAGCCGTAACAGGTCCAATCGCCACCGTCCGGCAGCCCACCGCGGACAAGACTTCGGCCGCCGCTGCTGCGCCGCCGGCCGCCTGCACAAAGCCGTCCACTGTGGAAGCGCTGGTAAAAGGCACATAACGCACATTTTGCAGACATTCCCACAATTCCGCGCTCATATCCTCAACAATCTGGGTATCATATATTTTCCAGTCATCAACCGGGCATTTGGCGCTCAATAAATCCTGCAAGCGGTTATCAGCAATCGCACTGCGCGGCAGCAACACCCGGTCGTCCGCTTTAAGCTGCTCGGCCAGTCCTTGTCCCAGCGCATCGCTGATTTGCCGTTCCGGACAATAATCCGCCGTAAAGCCCCAATTTTGCAAAACCTGCGCCGTGGCACGGCCAATAACCGCAAACTTCAAATGCCCCAGCGCTCGCCAATCGCCAACCTGCGCCTGAAACGCCTCCATAAAGGCCTTAACACCATTGGGCGAGGTGAAAACCAGCCAGCTGTATTGCGCCATACGCTGCAAATAAGCGTCCGCCTGCTTGTCCGTCCGGTTAACAATCTGAATTACCGGGCAGTTGACCGGCTGCAAACCGCTTTGACGCAGTTTTTGCGCAAAAATATCGCTTTGCCGGGCGTCACGCAGAATAAGCACGCCACGCCCCGGCTGCGGTTCAAAAAAGTTCAGTCCCTCGCGACACTCCACCACCCGGCCGATTACGGTAATCGCCGGAGAACTCAAATGCTGCGCCGCCGCTTTTTCCTCAATATCAATCAGCGTGCCCACCGCCGTGCGCTGACGGTTGGTGGTAGCCTGACTGATTACCGCCGCCGGCGTATCGGCCGCCTTGCCGGCAGCCAGCAGCCCCTGCGTAATGTAGTTCAGGTTGGCAAAGCCCATCAGAAAAATCAGCGTGCCCTCCAAAGCGGCCAGATTGGCAAAGTCCAAACCGCGCTCATCGTCCTTGAAATTGCCAGTGAAAACATGAAAGGAAGACGCACATTCGCGGTGGGTAACCGGTATGCCGGCATAAGCCGGACCGGCAATGCTGGAAGTAATCCCCGGGATAACCTCCACCGGAATACCGCGTTCCACCAGATAAAGACCTTCCTCGCCGCCGCGGCCAAAAACGTAAGGGTCGCCGCCCTTTAAGCGCACCACACGCCGTCCCTGGCTGGCCTTTTGATAAAGCAGCTCATTAATCTGGGGCTGCGGCAAAGCATGATTGGCCGCCTGTTTGCCCACATAAATTTTTTCACAATCGTCCGGAGCATGCTCCAGCAAGGCATCGTTTATCAGCCGGTCATAAACCAAGACCTGCGCCTGCTCAATGGCGGCCAGTCCTTTAACGGTTATCAGGCCGAAATCACCGGGACCGGCACCCACCAGCCAAACCCGACCCTGTTTCTGCATATTATCTTTAGCACTCATGCGCAATCATCTCCTTTATTATCTCGGCCAAACGCTGACCATAAGCGGCCTCCTGCCCTTCCTTGCCGCACAGCGACTGCCGGTAAAACTGCCGCTCGGTCTGGAAAAAGCCCTCAATTTCAAATTTATCACCCAAAAGCCGGCAAAAAGCGCCCATCGGCGCATGACAACCGCCCTCAATACAGCGTAGAAAGGCGCGCTCAGCCTGCGCCTGGCGGTGACTTGGCAGATGATGCAACGGTTGCAGCAATTCCAATGTCCGCTTATCACCCACTCTGGTTTCCAGTCCCAAAATACCCTGCGCCGGCGCTGGCAGCATCTGTTCCGGCTCCAGCAGCAGCCCCTGCCGGGCAATCAAATCGCCCATACCCAGACGGTTTAAACCGGCCGCCATCACACTGCCGGCCGGCATATCCGCCAGCTGACGGTATGGCTGGCCGCCAAAGGTGATGATAACATCTCTGGGGTCCTCCCGGCGCGGCGTTATAGCCATCTCCAAGCCCTCCGGCTGTTCGGCCGGCATATCTTTCAGGCTGTGTACCGCCAAATCAATCTCACCTCTTAACAGCGCCTGTTCAATTTCCTGCACAAAAACGCCTTTGGTGCCAAACTCCTGCAAAGGCTTATCCTGCACCAAATCACCCTGGGTTTTAATCACCCGGATTTCCGTCCGCAAACCAGGGTTGGCCGCCTCAATCTGCGCCGCCACCAGCCGCGTCTGCGCCAGCGCCAGCCGGCTCCCCCTGGAGCCAATCAATAATTGCCGAAATGTTTCCATTATATCCTCCCGACTGTTTTAAGCCAAAATCCTGCAATATGGCTTTCAATTTATCCGGCTGCCCGGCCAGAATTGCCAGCCTGTGCAGCAGCATTTTTTTCTGCTGTGGCTGACCGTCCAGTTCCGCAATAATCCGCCGGCGCAGTTCTGTTAATAATTCTATGGTCTGCGCATCATATTTTTGCTCATAAACCGCCAAAAACTGTTTAAGTTCTGCCTTAAGCTGTTTGGTTAAAAAGGGCAGTCGTCCGCCGCTGGCCACGGCCAGACTGAAGCTTTTGCCTTGCACCACCCCCGGCAGAACCACACGCCCCAACTTCGGCATGGAAGCGCAGTTGCAAAGCAGACCAGACTTCCGACAGCGCTCCGCCAACTGCCGATTTAACTCCGGCTGGTTGGTGGCCGCAATAACCAAATCATAACCGCTCAAAGCAAATTCTTCATCATACGGCTGGGGCAGCCAGCGACAATTTTCCGCAATTTCCTGCCAGGCCGCCTCCTGCCGGCCGGGGGAAAGCAGGGTAATCTCTGCGCCGCCGGCCAAAAGCTGGCCAGCCTTTCTGGCCGCCACTGCGCCGCCGCCCACCACCAGAACGCGCAATCCGGACGCCTCCAGCATCATATGCACAAGCATTGGGAACCCCACCTCATTTATAATATTTCGCCCAGTACGCACCGGGATAAAGACCGCCGGTTTTAATGTAATAGGCCAGACAATCCGCCGCCAAAGCGGCCCAAAGATAGTAAACATAATTGCTCATAACCGGCTATTCCTCCGTGCCGTTAAAAAGTTCCGACAAAACCTGTGAATAATGCCTGCGCTTGTCCGCGTCGTCCATACTTTTCAGCGAGATAATCGGGTTACGCACCGCCTTGCGCAGCGCCGATTGCATTGTCCGGCTGATAATCGTGCGCTCCCTCTCTGTTACGTCTATTTTCTGAAACAGATATTTCAAATGCTCGGCGGCAATCTCGTCCACCGACTGATTTAAAGATTTTATCACGCCGTCCTGACCGCTGCGCGCCAGCCAAACATCAAAATCCCCAATATAACGGTCTATCAGCTGTTCAGCCTGCAATGTCAGCCTGCGGCGGCTGGCCTCGTTGCGCGCCGATAAATCTTTCAAAACGTCAATATTCGCCACCTGATAGTTAGGCAGACTGTTCAGCCCCTCGTCAATATTGCGCGGTATAGCCATATCCAGCAGATAAAGCGGCCGCTCGCTGCTGCGCGGCAGCATATCCTCCCGGCGCAAAATCAAATGCGGACAACTGGTGGCAGTGATAACCAAATCCATCTGCGGTAAAACCTCTCGCGCCTGTCCGGAGGGCAAATAATTGGCGCGAGGCTCCTCAGCACAGGCCGCAAGAGGAGCCTCGCTGCTGCGGTTGCAAATGGTAATGCCGGCCAGCGGCAACTCTCGGGCATAGCGGAAAAACAGCTGTCCAATCTCGCCATAGCCAATCAAAAGCAGCTTTTTGCCAGCAAAACCGCCGCAACATTCCTCCAGATATTTCAGACCAATATAGCCGGGAGATAGCGGAATTTCTGATATTTTCAGACTGCTTTTAACCTCCTTGGCGCATTTGATAGCCTCTTGAAACAGGTGATTAAAAACCTTGTCCGTGTTATGAAAACGATGCGCGAACTCATAAGCGCGCTTCAGCTGACGTAAAATTTCGTCCTCGCCGATGATAGCAGACTCCAGCCCGGCAGCCACCCGAAAGATATGACGCACCGCCGCCGAGCCGCTTAAGCAATGCACAGCCTGCGCCAACTCCGGATTTTGCGCCGCCTGAAAATATTCCAGATAGGTCTGTTGAATTTGGCTCCTTAACGCCGCCTGCTCATCAGCCGCGGCCTCCGGCAACAGATAATAAACCTCGCTACGATTACAAGTGGAAAGAATAACAGCCTCTGCCGCCCCCAACTCCATAATAATGGAAGAAAAATCCAGCATATGGCTTTCCGTAAAGGCCGCCTTTTCCCGAACCGCCGCCGCGCAACAATGGTCCACCCCAATTACGTTAACCTGCATTTACATCATCACCCCCTGCCGCTGCCAATCAGCCGCCAGCTGTAAAAAGTTTTTGGCAGCCCGGGGCTGCGCCCAGAAATTGAAGTGCGGATAAGCGCCCAGCGTGTTCTGCACATGCCAGCCCTCTTGCCAGCTGCGGCCGGGAGCCGCCGGCTTATGCACCTGATAACAGGCCGGCCAGGCCGGCTCAGCCGGCTCGGTAGGCTCCTGCCTCTGCGTATAATGGAACTCATGCCCCCGAACAACCAGCGGCTGACTCTCGCCATAGGTCAGCGGCGTGCCAGGCGTAATTTCCGCCTGCATATAACCAAAATGCTGCAAACTGCTGGTCATCGCAAAATCAAATGGGAAAACGCCGGCCAACGGATAGCGCTCACCCTGCATAGTCATGCTGCGCCCCAGATAAATAAAACCACCGCATTCTGCA
Organism: Bacillota bacterium; assembly: GCA_021771915.1. Classification (GTDB taxonomy): domain Bacteria; phylum Bacillota; class Dehalobacteriia; order UBA4068; family UBA4997; genus Avidehalobacter. The sequence goes on along the minus strand of JAETNY010000012.1, from coordinate 59,752 downwards.
TAACAGGGCAGACCGGCCAGCAAACGGCTGCGCAAATCGGCCAGCAGGCTCTGGTTGGCCGCCAATTCCGGCAGATGCAGCTCCGGATAGCCGCCGCCCAGAACCAGCCCGGCCAAATCCGGCGGTAGCTGCGTATCCTTAAGCGGGCTGAACGGCACCAACTCCGCACCCAGCTCCACCAACAAATCCAGACTGTCCTGATAATAGAAATTAAAAGCAGCGTCCTGCGCCAGACCAATGCGCACCGGCGCGGCCAAAGGCTCGGGCAGCACAGGAGCAGTCAACGGCGGCTGGGCGGCGCGCTCGGTTGCCGCCAGCAGCGCCGGCAAATCGCAGTTGGCCGTGATTTCCTCCGCCAGCAAATCCATTTTCTGCTGCAAATCGCTGACTTCACCGCTGCAATAAAGCCCCAAATGGCGCTCAGAAAGAGCAAACTCCGGCCGACTGGGCAGCCAACCGAAAACCGGCAACCCACATTCGCGCTCAATGATATTTTTAGCATACTGAAAAGACATTTTGCTTTTAATATTATTCAGCAGCACCCCGGCCACTTGCAGAGGCCGGCTGCTTTTCTGCCGGGCGAAAGCACAAAAGCCGTTTATCAGCGCCGCCAGAGACAGCGACATGCCGCGCGCGTTAACCAGCAGAATAACCGGTGCCCCCAACAGCTGGCTGATATGCGCGCTGCTGGCTTCAATACTGTCCGGGCGCAGGCCGTCATAAAGCCCCATTACGCCCTCCACCACGACGACGTCCGCCGCGGCCGCACTGCGCGCGTAAAGATAACGCAGGGTTTCCTCCGGCAGCATAAAAGCGTCCAAATTACGGCTGGCCTGGCCGCAGGCCGCCCGATGATACATGGTATCAATATAATCCGGCCCCACCTTATACGGCTGCACCAGAAGCCCCTGCCGGCGCAGCGCCGCCATCAGGCCGATTGCAAAGGTGGTTTTACCGCAGCCGCTTTGCGTGGCCGCCAGCACAAACGCAGATTTTGCCATATCTCTCGCCCTCCCTATTGCTGGTTAATATAGCGGTTAAGTTCCGCCAGACTGTTAAAAACTGCCGCGGCAGACTGATTTTGCACCGCCGGCCGGTCTATCAACAGCAGAGGAATATGCAGTTCCGCCGCCGCCTGCATTTTTTCCGGCAGACCGCCGGCCGCGCCGCTGTCTTTGGAAACAATGGCCGCCGCCCGGCACTGTCTGGCCAGGGCAACATTCAGTTCCGCGCTGGCCACGCCTTTCATGGCGAAAACATGTCCGGGGTCAATCTGCAATGCCTCCAGTTCCTGCAAAATACGGCTTTCCGCCAGCACGCGCAAGTAAAAACGCTGGTGAAAATCCGGCAGGGACGCAAAATAAGACAGATTTTTACTGCCAATCGTCAACAGAATATTGCCCTCTATCTGCTGACAGGCCGCCGCCGCCGCGGCAAAATCAGGAAAATGCCAAATTGCTCCGCCCGGCTCATCGGCCAAAGTCTGCCGCTCATAGCGCAGATAAGGCACATTACAGGCCGCCGCCGCGTTTCTGGCGTTCTGGCTGACCTCCACCGCAAAGGGGTGGCTTAAATCCACCAGCCAATCTGGTTTAACCTCGGCCAACAGCTGCTGAAAGGCGGCCGCGTCCAAAGCGCCGGATTGCAGACGCAGCCCCGGCCGGGGCGCAATACATTCCGCCCCCAGCTGGCTGAAAGTGGTTGCCAGAATTTCCGTCTCCGGCGGCTGGGCGGCAATAAACTCCGCCGCGTCCGCCGTGCCGGCCACAACCAGCAGGCGCGTCATGCCTGCTCACCGTTATCCTGCGGCAAATAACCACGGGGCGTAACAATTTTGGGGCCAGCCGGCGTTTCCTGTATGTAGGTCTGGCTGTTGCCGATAAACACTGTGGAGAACATATCCACAAGTTCCTCGTCCAAATCCGCCAGCGTGGTTACAATGGTCTGCTCACCAGAACGACCGATATTTTTCACAATGCCCACCGGCGTTTGGCCAACCTGCTCGCCCTCTTTATGCTCCATAATCAACTGCCGGGCACGCGCCAGCAACTCCGGCCGGCCATGACTGCGCGGATTGTAAAGCACCAGACAAAAATCGGCTTCCGCCGCCGCCTTTAAGCGCCGGGCAATTTTCTCCCAGGGGGTCAGGCGGTCAGACAGGCTGATAACCGCAAAATCGTGCATCAAAGGCGCGCCCAAAAGTGCCGCGCCGGAAGAAGCCGCCGTAATCCCCGGCACTGGTACCACTTCAACCTCCGGGCAGATTTCCGCCGCCAGCTGCAAAACCAGCCCAGCCATACCATAAACCCCGGCGTCGCCGCTGCTAATCATAGCCACCGTGCGCCCGGCCTGTGCCTGCGCCAAAGCCAGCTGACAGCGCTTAACCTCGCCCGTCATGCCCGTCTGCAAATATTCTTTCTCCGGAAAAAGCGGCTGCACCAGCTTAACATAGGTACCATAACCAGCGATAATATCCGCCTGTGCCAGCGCTTCTCTGGCCTGCGGCGTAAGCTGTTCCGGACTGCCGGGGCCAATGCCCACCACATAAAATTTCTGCATATCAAATTCCACTCCTAAAACTTGCATATTTAAAATTTAAATACTTGCCTAGTATCAAGCGCCAAACTTAATGTAATACCAGGATAAACAGTCTTGCCATCAATCAGTCTGGCTATGTCCATACCGCCGGCCGCCAGCAAAGCCGCCGGCTCCGCCACGCCTGGCGTGCCGACCGTCCTGCGCACAAAATCCGATTGCCGCCCTCCGGGCAGTTTGGCCGCCTCCTGCCGCAGTTCCTCCGCCGTATATGTCACAAACGGCGTTTTATAATGCTCGGTCAGCGCCAAAATAGCCGGCTCGTCCTTTTTCAAATCAATAGAAGCAATCTGGCAAAGCGCCCGTGGCTCCACGCCGTTTTTAGCCAGAAAATCCGCCGCTGCCTGCTGCAAAGCGGCCGGCTCCGTGCCGCGCTTACAGCCCACGCCCAGCGTTATCACGCGTGGTATTAAATGCAAGATATGCTCCGCCCACGGCAAAGACTGCGGCTTAAGCAAATAAGGGCTTGCCACCACCAAATCCGGGCAGGGCGAATGTTCATCATCAGCAGCGCAGATTACAACTTCCGGCGGCGCGCCAACAACGTCCAAATCAGACAAAAACGCCACCCGGCCGCCGTTTACCAGCGCGGAGCTGATATATTTCAACTCCGATAGATTAGCAATATGGCAGTTATTGGCCTGCGCCAGCAAATCAAAGGCCGGCTTCTGGCGCACATCGGTGGCCGTGGTAATCACCGCCTGACAGGACACGCCGTCCGGCTTGCCCCAGCGCTCCGCAACCTCGCGCGCCAGCTGGTTAGCGCCGCCCAAATGACCGGCCAGCAGGCTAATCGCAAAATGCGCCTGCTCGTCCAGCACCACTACCGCCGAATCCTGACTTTTATGCACAACATAAGGCGCAAAAGTGCGAAACACAATGCCAGCCGCCATAATCATCACAAAGCCCTGATAGCGGCCATAAATTTCAGCTATTAAATCCGCCAGCCTTTGCGAAAAATATTTAACTCCGGCCGTTGACTCCTCCTCGGCCGCCAGCGCCCCGGCTTTCAGATACACGTCCGCCCCGGGCAGCAGACCGCCCAGCCGCAGAGCCGTCCGGCAGCCGCCGCGCGTCAGAGCAATTATCGCTATTTTTTTATAATCCTGACAAACCATTGTATCAATCTCTTTTATTATATATATGCTTTTAATAGCAGCAATCTCTATACCATTATCAATATCCTAAAAATGTCAATATCTTAAAAATCAGCCGCTATTATGGTGATTGGGTTCAGTCCCATCATCAAATGCTTGGAGCCGGCCGGCTTACTGCGCGCCACCGCCGCCTGCACAATCTCCAGATTATGGCCGCCGCCCTGCTTCAGCGCCGCCAGCGCTTCGCTGACCGATTCCAGCGTAATTGCGGAAATAACAATCCGCAAAGGCGCGTTTTGACGCAGCACGCGCGCCACAATATCCGCCATATTGCCACCGCTGCCGCCGATAAACACCCGGTCAAAAACCTCGTCCGGGATAGCCTCCGGCGCGGCGCCCTCCAGCAGGGTAATATTATCCAGCCCAAACCTGGCAATATTAGCGCGACAGGTTTCAACCGCGGCCGGGTTCTTCTCCAGCGCCCAAACCCGGCCGTCATGCGCCGCCAAAGCGGCTTCAATCGTCACCGAGCCAGTTCCGGCGCCAATTTCCAGCAGCCGCGAGTTCTCCTTCAGCCGCAGTTTGCTGGTGATAATAGCGCGCACCTCGCTTTTGGTCATCGGCACCGCCTTTTCCCCTACATGGCGCTTGAACAATTCGTCCGGCAGCCCCACCGGCAAATACGGCCAGGGTCGGCATTGCGGCGCGGCGTTTTCCACCAGCATCAGGCTCAAATCCGCAAACCGCCCGGCGGCAATCTGCTGCGGCGTACCGCTGGTAACGCGTTCATCAGGATAGGAAAGATTTTCGCCCACCGTCAGCGTCAGTTCCGCAAAGTCCAATGCCTGCAAACGGCCGGCAATCGCCTGGGGCGAGTTCTCGCCGCCGGTGAAAATGGCCGTACAGCGCTCGCGCATGACGGTATTTAGCAAATTGGCGCTATTACTGCCATGCAGCGTAATAATTTTCAGTTCATTCAGGTTCAGGCCGCGCCGCGCCAACAAGTATTGCAGCGAACTTATACCCGGCAATACAGTAAACGGCACCTGCGGCAATCGTTTTTGCAGATACGCGCGCACGCTGAACAGGCTGGTATCGCCGCTGGCCAGCACCACCAGCCGCCGGCTCTGCCAGTTTTGGCCGATATATTCCGCCACGGCCGCCAGCCCCCGGTCGATTACCAGCGTTTCCTGACCGGGCTGCGCCAGTTCCGCCAGATTGCGCCGGCCGCCGATTAAAACCTCCGCCTGCGCAATCAGCTGCGCCGCCAGCGGATAAATATAATCCGACTGGCCGGGACCAATGCCGATAATATAAGGCGTATTAGTCATTTAGCTTCAACTCCTTTAAAAGTTCCGCGGCCTGCGGCTCCATATGCAGCAGCCGGTTAGCGTCGCCAAACAACAGCGCGCCGACAGTAATCTCATCATAAGTATAAGCCGCGGCCCGACTGGCCGTATTCTCGGTAATCCGCCGATAAACTGCCGCCGCCAACTCACCCCCGGCCATATCCAGCAGGTCAACCGCCGCCGAGGTGGTTTTACACTGATAAAGCTGCGCCAGCAATGACGGCTCCGCCCCGGCCAAAGCCGCATAAGCTGTAATTATCTCCATACGCGCGTCCGCATTGCGACTGTGCGTGTTGAAAATACCGGCGCTGACCTTCACCAGCTTGCCGATATGCCCAATGATAATCAGCCGCTTAATGCCCAGCTGCCGGGCTTCGTCCAGCATAAAACCCAGATAATTGCTGATTTTGATAACCTGCGCTTCATTAATCTGCTTATCGCGCAGAAATTGCAGGCCATAATTGCCAAAGGCGAAAAGCGCCGTCTGGTAACCCTTAGCGGCCAGCACGCGTAACTCCAGCCGCAAACTTTCTTTTAAAGCCTCCTCTGACATCGGATTGACAATGCCGGTACTGCCTAAAATGGAAAGACCGCCCTCAATGCCCAGCCGCGGATTAAAGGTGCGCCGTGCCAAATTCTCGCCGCCCGGTGCGAAAATAATAATCTCCGCGCCGCAGCCCGGCGGCAGAACCGCCCGTACATTTTGGGCAATCATAGCGCGCGGCACCGGGTTAATCGCCGCCTGACCAACCGCCACCTTTAAGCCGGGCAGCGTGGCTCGGCCAACGCCGCGGCCGCCGTCAACCGTTATTTCACCCATATCATTCAGGCGCACCTCCGCCCAAATGTTAAGCCCGGTGGTAATATCCGGGTCGTCGCCGCCGTCCTTGGTAACCGCCGCCCGCGCCCAGCGTTCCGCCGCGCGCCATTCCGCCTCGGCCAGGGGCAGACGCAACTCCGTTGGGTCGTCGGCCGCTCCCGTGCCCGGTAACTGCACCAAAACTTCTTGCAGCCGACAGTCATGCAACGCCATATAAGCCGCCGCCGTGGCCGCCGCCGCCGCGCAGGTGCCGGTTGTATATCCTCGGCGCAGCCGCTTGCCGCCAACGTCCACATAACCAACGTCAACCCTGTTTTCCAGATTATTTTTCATGAATAATACCCATCGCAACGCCGGCCGCCTTAAGCCAGCGCCGCCAGCATCAGCGCGTTAATAATCGCCGCCGCCACATTGCTGCCGCCCTTGCGTCCCTGAGCGATAATGCAGGGAATATTACGCTCCTGCGCCAGCTGCCAGAACAACTCCTTGGCCTCCACCACGTTAACAAAACCCACAGGTACGCCAACCACCAGCGCCGGCTGCAATTTATCAGCCAGAATTAAATCGCGCAACGCCAACAGAGCTGTGGGCGCATTACCAACCGCAAAAATCCGGTTTTCGGTCTGCGCCGCCGCCTGCTGCATGGCCACCGCCGCCCGGGTAACGCCCCGGGCTTTGGCCTGCTCCGCCACCTCCGGCGCGTCGATATAACAGTTTTTGGCCGAACCCAGCCGCTCCAGATTGCGCCGGTTAATGCCGGCATAAGCCATGCGCGTATCCGTAACCACCGTGCAGCCGCCGCGCAAAGCCGCCAGCGCTGACGACACTGCGCCCTCGCTGAACAGCAGATTATCAGCATAATCAAAATCCGCGCTGGTATGAATAACGCGCTTAACAATGCCCTGCTGCTCGGCAGGGATTTGCTGCAAACGCTCGCCCAAAATTTCCGATATAATCTCAAAGCTGCGGCCCTCAATCAGCTGCGGCTCAATAATGGTAATTTCCGTCATATTACGCCTCTCTTTTCTCACAAAATATTTTACATTCTATTATAATTAAATTTTAGACCACAAATAACAGAAGCTGAAAATCACTGCGGCCAGAATAACGCTCCAGTTCAACACCCGGCAGGCTTTGTCATAATCCGCCAGCTGCGGCGCACGCCGCTCGTCGCCAATCGTGGGCTTAACCACCAGCTTGCCAAAGTAATAGGCCGGGCCGCCCAGCCGCAAACCCAACAGGCCGGCCAGCACGCTCTCTGACTGTGCGCTGTTAGGGCTTTTATGCGCATAGCGGTCGCGCAGCCAAATGCGCCAGCCGCCGGCCGCGTCATAGCCCAGCATGCTCCCGGCCAGCAGCATCAACATCGCGCCCAGCCGCGCCGGCAACAGATTAGCAACATCGTCCAGCCGCGCCGCACAGGTGCCAAACTCTCGATAGCGGTCATTCTTATAGCCCACCATGGAATCCATGGTGTTAACCGCCTTATACAGCCAGGCCAAAACCACCGCCCCCGGCAGCCCCAACCATAAGTAACCCAGACACATATAAAACAACGGCGCCAGAACCCCATCAATAGTGTTTTCCGCAATGGTTTCCAGCGTGGCCTTCAAAATTTGCTGATTATTCAGGTTTTCGGTATCGCGCCCCACCACATAAGACAGCATTTTGCGCGCCCGGGGCAGGTTGCCGGAACGCAGCGCGCTAACCACATAGCCCGGCTCAACTTGCAATGAGCGCCAGGCCAGCGCCGCATACAGCAGATAAACGCCAACCAGAAACTGCACCAGCGGCCAGCCTCCCAGCAATATCAGCAGCGCGCCCAGTGCCAGCCCCACCGTGAGCAGCACCGCCAAAACCAGCAGCACCCCCTGCCGAAAATAAGACTGCCCACGACGCTGCGGATAGAACAGTTTTTCATAAAAGGCCACCAGCCTGCCCACCAACGCCACCGGGTGCGGCAGAAATTTAGGGTCGCCAAACAGATAATCAAGCAACAAGCTTAAATAAATTGCCATTTTATTCTCTCATATTTCTTTTTTAATAATTGACATAATATAATCAATATCCAGATACTTTCTGGCATAAGCAGCCAGACGTTCATACTGAATTTCTTTCTGCGCCTGCGTATCCACCAGCGGCCGCTCCGCCAGCCCCTTAGCGCGGCGTATCTCATTCAGCCAAAGCGTGCGGAAATTATCGTTATGAAAAACATTATGTAAATAACTGCCGGCACGCCGCAAATCAGCCGTAGCCGCGCCGTCTGCATGCTCGCTGGCCGCGTCCGCCGCCAAACGCCAAAGCGGTTGTACATCTGCCGCCACAATTTCTGTGCGCCCCAAATGAATTTCATAACCATCAACCGGCATATCAAGCAACAAAGGGTGAGAACCGCGCGCCGTAACCTGACTAACGGCCTTTTCCCCCTGAAAATGTGTCACCACCGGCAGCAGTCCCAAACCTGGTTGACGACTGCCCGGCCGAAAATCAACGCCGTCGTCATCAATCAAATCCTGACCCATAATCTGATAGCCGCCGCAAATGCCAAAGATAAAGCCTTGATAACGCCGCAGTTTATCGGCCAGACCACAACTCTCCAAATGCTGCAAATCGGCAATCGTGCTCTTGGTACCGGGAATAATAATCGCATCAAAAGCGTCCAGATTAGCCAGCTTTTCGTCAATAAAGCGAATGTTAACATCGGCCTCATACTGAAAAATTTCCATGTCCGTATGATTAGAAATATAAGGCAGGCGCACAATTCCCAATTCCAGCGTCTGCTCAGGCGGAGCCGCAGCCACATGCTGGAAATTAATGCTCAAAGAGTCCTCGCCCTCAATATTAACATCGCCCAGATAGGGCATAACGCCCACAACCTTAATACCGGTATATTCCTCAATCCAGCGCACACCATCAGCAAACAAGGACAAATCGCCGCGGAACTGATTAAAGATAAGCCCCTTAACGCGCTCCCGGTCTGCACCCAAAAGCTGCAAGGTACCCACAATAGCCGCAAAAGAGCCGCCGCGGTTGATATCCACCACCAAAAGCACCGGCACGTCGGCCTCTCTGGCCACGCGCATATTTACAATCTCTTTAGCGTTCAAATTAACTTCCGCCGGACTGCCAGCGCCCTCAATCACAATCATATCATGCTTTTGCTCAATCAGCGCCAAAGCGCGGCGCATGGCCTGCAAACCCTCGTTCATAGTAAAATTGGCATGATAATCACGGCCGGGCATGGATTTAAAAACCTGACCAAACAACACCACCTCTGAACCGCTTTCCCGCTGTGGTTTCAACAAAATCGGGTTCATATAGGTTTCCGGGCGCACCCTTGCCGCCTCCGCCTGAACACCCTGCGCACGGCCAATCTCGCCGCCGTCCCAGGTCACATAGGAATTGTTGGCCATATTCTGGCTCTTAAACGGCGATACATCATAGCCCATATCCGCCAAAACCCGACAAAGCGCCGTGGCAATATAGCTTTTGCCGGCGTCGCTGGAGCAGCCCTGAATCATAATGCCCTGCATCAAATATCCTCTCCCTGTGGCAAATATACTTAATAAACAAAATTATATCCTAATTTACGCTAAAAAACAAGCTAAAAATCAAAAATCAGGGCAAAAAACTCTGGCAAACTATTTTTAATATAAATTTTGGCAATAATTTGACTATACTGAATTAAATATAATTGAAATAAGTAAATGGAAATGTAATGCAATAAACCGTGCGCTGTCGCTCCTTAAAAAACGACAACGCACGGTTTTTATTTCTTAAATTAACCCCATAAAGCTTAATGCAATTTGTAAATTAGCGGCCGAATACAGCTTCAAATCCAGCTTTTTGGCCGCCGCCGCGCCGCTTTTCAACGGCGCGGCCACCACGTTGCCAAACCCCAGCCGCACGGCCTCCCGAAAACGCTGTTCCGGCTGGCTGACCGGGCGCAACTCACCCGTCAGGCCAATTTCGCCCATAGCCACCAACTCCGCCGGCAGCGGCCGGTCCCGATAAGCCGAAGCAATGGCCGCCGCCACCGCCAAATCCACGGCCGGATCGTCCACGCGCAAGCCGCCGGTTATGTTAACATAAATATCCTGATTGCTTAAATTTAAGCCAACCTTTTTTTCCAACACGGCAATAATAATCAGCATACGGTTATAATCAAGGCCAGAAGCCAGCCGCCGCGCATTGCCAAAGGCGGTTGGGCTGGTCAGCGCCTGAATTTCCAGCAACACCGGCCGCGCGCCCTGCTGCACACAGCCCACTGCCGCACCGGAAACCGCCTGCTCGCGGTGCGTCAGAAACACCGCCGAGGGGTCGTCCAAGGCATGCAGACCGCTTTCCGTCATCTCAAAAACGCCCAGTTCATTGGTGGAGCCAAAACGGTTCTTAATCGCGCGCAGCAGGCGCAGATTAGCCATGCGGTCGCCCTCAAAATATAACACGGTATCCACCATATGCTCCAAAACCCGGGGACCGGCCAGATTGCCGTCTTTGGTAACATGTCCAACCAGCACCACGGCAATACCATTAGCCTTAGCCAGCTTTAAAAGTTCCGTGCCGCATTGCCGCACCTGCGCTACACTGCCCGGCGCGGAAGCCAACTCCGGCAAAAACACCGTTTGGATAGAGTCCACAATCAACAACCGACAATCCTGCGCTTCGGCCTGCTGTAAAATAACCTGCAAATTATTTTCAGTCAGCAGCCAGAGGTCGTCAGAAAGCGTACCCAGACGCTCCGCACGCATGCGCACCTGGGGCGCGGATTCCTCGCCGGAAACATAAAGCACGCGCCCATGCCGCTGACTGACCGCCATCGCCAACTGCAACAGAATGGTGCTTTTGCCGATGCCTGGCTCGCCGCCCAACAGCGTCAGCGAACCAGGTACCAAACCGCCGCCCAGCACCAGATTTAATTCTTCCAAATCCAGATTGCCAACATTCAGACGCTCAATTTCCTGCATGGAAACCTTGGCAATCGGCTGTGGTGCGCTGGCAGTCATCATTTGTCGGCCGGCCGGCGCGGCAGATGCGCCGCCAACCACAGTCTGAACTTCTTCAACCACAGAATTCCAGGCGCCGCAGGCCGTGCAGCGGCCTTGCCATTTGGCAAAGACCGCTCCACACTCCTGACAGACAAAAACCTGTTTGCTTTTCACACTCATGCTTTTTTCTCCACATCATCAGCCGGCTCGGCTTTTTCCGGCGCTTTGGCCGGGGTTTTATCTTCTGCCGGTTTAATTTCGGTTTTTTCAATTTCCGCCGTTTTTAACTCCGGCTTTTCTTTGCCAAACTGAATTTGGCCGTTCTCCGCCCAGGCCCAGATAACGTCGCCTGGCACAAATTTCTGCGCCAACAGGCTCTCGCTCAATGGGTCCTCCAGCAGCCGCACCACCGCTCTCTTCAGCGGCCGCGCGCCATATTCCAAATCAAAACCGGCCTCGGCCAGCTGTTTGATTACGCTGCTATCAATCTGCAAATCCAACTCCTGACTGCGCAGACGCTGCTGCAAACCGTCCGTCAGCAGTTCTGCAATCTGCTCAATCTCTGCCGTCTGCAAACTGCGGAACACCAGCACATTATCAATGCGATTGATAAACTCCGGCCGAAAAGCTCGTTTAACGGCCTCCATGGCTCTGGTTTTCATCTGCTCATATTCGGACTGCGCCTTAGCCTGACTATTACTGCCCGTGGCAAAGCCCAGAGAATTGCTCTTTGTTTCGCCGGAACCCAGATTGGAAGTCATAATAATGACCGTGTTGCGGAAATCCACCGTGCGGCCTTTGCTGTCGGTCAGACGGCCATCGTCCAGCACCTGCAACAGAATATTGAATACGTCCGGGTGCGCCTTTTCAATTTCGTCCAGCAAAATAACGCTGTATGGCCGGCGGCGTACCGCCTCGGTCAGCTGACCTCCCTCGTCGTGGCCGATATAACCGGGCGGCGCGCCAATCAGACGGGCCACGGTGTATTTCTCCATATACTCGCTCATATCCAGCCTAATCATGGCCTCATCGGTGCCAAACAGAGCGTTAGCCAGCGCCTTGGAAAGTTCCGTTTTGCCCACGCCGGTCGGCCCCAGAAAGATGAAAGAACCGATTGGCCGTTTGGGGTCTTTCAAACCGGCCCGGCCGCGCCGCACCGCTCTGGCCACCTCGTTCACAGCTTCGTCCTGCCCGATTACGCGCTTATGCAGCAGACTTTCCAGCTGCAACAGCTGCTCCATCTCCGTCTTTTGCAGCTGCGCCAGCGGAATACCGCTCCAGTTGGATAAAACCTCGGCAATCTGCGCCGTATCCACCTCATTTTTGGCCTGCGTATTATCCTTTTCCCAGGCCTGTTTCTGCTGCTCCAAATCGGCGCGCAGCGTTTTTTCCTTATCACGCCATTTGGCCGCGTCCTCAAAGTTCTGGGCGTTGGCCGCCGCGTCCTTTTCCTTCAGAACATTCTCCAATTCCTTTTCCAGCTTGCGCAGTTCCTTGGGCACTGTCTGGCCGGCCAGATTAACCATTGCCGCCGCCTCGTCCATCAGGTCAATCGCCTTATCCGGCAGATAACGGTCCGGCAGATAACGCATGGAAAGCGTAACCGCGGCTTTAATCGCCTGAGAAGTAATCTTAACGCCATGGTGCGCCTCATACCGGTCGCGCAGACCCTCCAAAATGGCAATGGCTTCTTCCTCGCTTGGCTCGTTCACCGTCACCGGCTGAAAACGACGCTCCAACGCCGCATCTTTCTCAATATATTTGCGATACTCGTCAATAGTGGTTGCGCCCACGCACTGCAACTCACCGCGCGCCAGCGCCGGTTTCAGAATATTAGCCGCGTCAATAGCGCCTTCCGCACCGCCGGCGCCAATAAGTGTATGCAGCTCATCAATGAACAGAATTATCTTACCAGACTGCCGAATTTCCTCCATAACCTGCTGCAAGCGTTCTTCAAATTCGCCCCGATATTTGGCTCCGGCCAACAGACTGGAAATATCCAGCGAGATTACGCTCTTATCCGCCAAAGACTGCGGCACGCTGCCGGCGGCAATCCGCTGCGCCAGCCCCTCGGCAATGGCAGTTTTGCCCACGCCGGGCTCGCCAATCAGCACCGGATTATTTTTGGTGCGCCGGGACAAAATCTGCACAACGCGCTGAATCTCCGCGTCACGCCCCAGAACGGGGTCCAGACTTTCCTGCCGCGCCAGTGCAGTCAAATCCCGACCATATTTACCAAGCGCACCGCCAATACCGCCAGAAGCGGCACCGCCCGGCATACCGGCGCCGCCAACCGGCTGCCCGGATTGCGCAGGCTGGCCGGTAGTCACGTTAACCGGTTTATAGCCCAGCGCACGCATCACAGCTTCAATTACCCGGTTGGCTTCCAGACCATTTTCTTTCAGCCAGCTGACCGCGCTGTTAGCGCCCTGCAAAATGCCCAGCAGCAAATGCTCGGTGCCGATATATTTAACCCCCAGCCGCTGCGCCGTGGCCCGGGATATCTCCAGCGCCTGTTTGGTTTCCGGCGCAAACTCCTGATTATCCACCGGCTGCGCCGCGCCGCGCTCCAGGGCCGCCTCCAGCCCTTGCAAAGATACGCCCAGCTGCCGCATAACCTGAGCGCCCACACTGTTTTCCTGCTTCAAAATGCCCCAAAGCAGATGCAGAGCGGAAACTTCCTGCTGACCGCAATGGCTGGCAATCCGACAAGCCAGCAAAATCGCTTCTCTGGCCCGTTCTGTATGCAAATTACTCATAATTGCTTCCTCCTTTAATATAAAGCATATTATCTTCTATACATCACATTTATAATTATTTATTTTGAAAAAAATCGACGAGTCAGGGCGGCGCGGCATTGGTCTCGCTCAAATTCATTTAATTCCTTGGAAGCGCCCACCTGTAAAAACGGCGTTTGCACGCTCAACATCATCAAATTCAATTCCTGATAACCGATACTATCGCAAAGTCCCATAGCCAGGCCCAGCCGCAGCATGGAAATATGCTCCATGGCCTCACCGGAACTCAACAGCCAGGCGTTGGCCAACGCGCCGACGGCACGGCCAACACGGTCTTGCAGCCAAGGCAGACGGTTTTGACGCAGCCATTCCCTGGCCTGCATTTCATTGGCAATAATTTCCTCAACCAGCTGCTGCAAACGGCTGATAATATCGTCCTCGCTGTATCCCAGAGAAATCTGGTTGGATATCTGATAAAGGCCGCTCTGGCTTTGACTGCCTTCGCCGTATACGCCGCGCACAGTAAGCCCAACCTGCGGCAGTTGGCGGAAAATCCCCTCCAGCTTGTTGGTTAAATGCAGCGCCGGCAAATGCAGCATCACAGAAGCGCGCAGGCCGGTACCCAAATTGGAGGGACAGGAGGTTAAAAAGCCCAGCTTTTCATCATAAGCAAAATCCAGCCCCAAAGCCAGCTTATCATCAAGAACCGATAACTGCTGCCAGCCGGCCGCCAGCTGCAAACCCGGCAGAATTACCTGCATGCGCAAATGGTCTTCTTCATTAATCATCACGGCCAGACTTTGCAAGCCGTTAACCGCCAGCAAACGGCCGGGGGTGTGCTGCAATATATCGCGGCTCAAAAGGTGTTTTTCCAGCAAAACGCCCTTCTCCGCCTGCAAAAGGTCGTCTAAACGCAAAAGCTGCCAATCATTTTCCGGCGTCAGCTTCGTCAGACAATCCGCAACCTCCTGTGCCAGAGCCGTCGCCGCCGTATCGTCCAGACGGTTGGGGAAAGGCCGGCCGGCCAAATTGCGCGCCAGCCGCAAACGGCTGCTTAAAACAATCTGGCGTGAGTCATACGGCTCCACCCAGGCCGCATAAGGCAGATTGGTAATTTTCTCAATTTCTGCTCTGCTCATTGCTCATCACCCACCCTCTTTTCAGTTTCCAGCGCCGTCAGCGCCGCATTGATTTCCCGCTCCAAAGCGCGAATTTTATCACGCACAGCGACGGCTTCTTCAAATTTTTCCACCGCCACCAACTCATTCAGCTGACGCTGCAAGGCCAGCTTTTCATAATTTTTATTCGCCAGTTCAGGATTTTGCAAAAGTTGAGCCTCCAAGGCCGTCTGCTCCTCGCCGCCAGAGTTGCCGGTCAGCTTAACCTTACCGACATGCCGTTTAACCCCATGAAACTTATTGATAACCGGCAAAAGCTGACTGGCAAAGCTTTGATAACACTGACTGCAACCCAAACGGCCGCTGTTATTAAAATCGGCCAGGCTCATACCACAGCCCGGGCAGGTCAGGGTTGAGCGCGGCGCCGCAAAATGGCTGGAAAACAGCTTATTCAAATCCAGTGTGCCAAAACTCCAAAGGCTCTCCGCACATTCCTCACAAAGGTATTCTTCTATTTCCTGTCCATTCAGCCGCTGCTTCATATGAACAGCCGCCGGACGTTTTCCGCATTTAGTACAAAGCACTGCAAACACCTCCTAATTTTGCTCATCATTATAATCATCACGAATTAAGTTCATCAATAACAAACGGATTAAGCGGCCGCGCAACAAATCCTCATTTTCCTCGGCCAGCTTAAGCGCGTCGCCAACCAACATGGCCTTAACCACAGCATGCTCTCTTTTGCTGATAATCTCGCCGGCCAACAACCGCGCCAGCAGATTATCCGCCGCCTGCCGACTGAATGGCTTATCCCGAGCAGCCGCCAAAAGCTGCGCCAAATCCGCGCCGCCCTCCAGCCGGGTTTGAATAATCCGCACATAACCGCTGCCGCCGCGCCGGGTTTCAATATAATAACCGGCCTCTGTGTTAAAACGCGTGTTCAGCACATAATTAATCTGGCTGGGCACGCACATAAACATCTGCGCCAAATCCGCCCGGCTAAGTTCCACACTGTTATCCGCGGAAAGCGCCAAAAGCCGCTTTATATAACTTTCAATCTGGGCTGCCAACGTCATCGCCATATCAATCAACCTCTTGTTCCAGTTTCTTTAATCTTTTGGACTTCAATTGTTTGTCCTTTTGACTTTTTGTTCTTCTGACCTTTTCTGACTATTATTATATGCTCAATTTGCTATTTTGTCAATAGCTTTTGCCAAATTTTTTGCATATATACAACAAACACCGCCGTTCCTTAATGAAACGGCGGCATTATGCGGCAATGTCTTATATTTTATTCTTCATCAAGCCAGACAAAGCTTTTGGCCATCTTATCCGCAGCGGCGGTTACTTCCTCTGAACCGCTGAAATTGGTTAAATATACCATGCCATAACGCTTCTCGCCCACAATATAATACTGCCTGCTGGTAACGCCGGCAAAACGCTGTTCATCATCAGCGTGCAAATCAGAGGTGCCGTCCTCGTCCAGAACCTCCTCCACAAAGGTGAAGATATACAAAACGTCCTCATTATCCGTAAATGTACCGTCGCCCGTCAGCATACCCGGTATGCCCTGCAACTGCCGCGCCAGCTGGCTGACAATCGCCTCACGGAAACGCATATGTTCATCAGCCGCATAGCGGTTAGTGCCAATCTCCACCGAGATATTGTCCGGTTTTTCATCTTGCTCGTGACCGTTCAATACATAAAAGACCTTTTTCTCTGTAGAATATTCCTCACTCTTCACCCAACCGGCCGGCAGAACATAAGAAAAACTATCCGCAGTTATGACTCTGTCCTCATCAACATTATCATTCACATTGTCCCTGTTCGCGCCGCAGCCAGCCGCCAGCAGCAACAACAGACCAGACAGCAGCAGCAAAAATTTCTTCATCATTCTCAACACCACCTCAAATAGCTTAATTGGCACAGAAAGTACGCTGCCGCTTTTCCGTCACCAGAAAATCCAGCGGCACGTCCCATTCCGCCAGCGGCACGCTGGGCAAAACCTGCCATTCATAGGCCACGCCAATCAGAATAGTTTCCGCCGGCAGCTGCGCCAGAAAGCGGTCATAATAACCGCCGCCATGCCCCAAACGACCGCCCTGTTCATCAAAGGCCACCCCCGGCAGCACCACCGCCGCCAAATCCTGAGGCAAGCAGGGCTTCGCCGTTTCCGCACTGGGCTCCCAAACTCCCAGCGGCGATTTCACCAGCTGGCTGTCCGCACGCAGATAAACCGACTCCATCTCACCCTGCGGCAGACCAATCGTGCGCGGAACCGCCAAAAGACGTCCCTGCGCCCAAAGTTCCTCATGCAGTTCTCGCAAATTTATTTCCCGGCCATAAGCCATGTAACTAAAAACCGTGCGATTATAAAGGTCCAGCTTAATCATCTGCTGCAACTCCTTAAAGAAGCTGCTTAAACACTGACAAATTGTATGGCTGGCCTTTTCTGATTCTTCCTGGCTTATCATCTTGCGCCGCGCCAGATATTCACTGCGTAGTGCCTGTTTGGCGCGGTCAAGCTGCTCTGCGGTCTGCAAATCCTCACTCATAAATTCACCTCATAATTTAGTCATAAAAATAAAGCGGCAGGTTGGCCTGGGCGTTCAAATCCAGACCGGCAAAATCACCCTGCGCATATTTGTTCAGCGCAGCCGCGCCAATCATCGCGGCATTGTCCGTGCAGAAAACCGGAGAGGGATAAACCACGCGCTTATCCGGCGCCAACTGCTGCACCCGACTGCGCAAGGCCTGATTGGCCGCCACACCACCAGCCAGAACAATCGTATCCAGCCCAAAATGCTCCGCTGCTCGCGCCGCCTTAGCTGCCAGAACTTTCACAATGGCCTCCTGCGCAGAAGCCGCCACATCTTCCACCCGATACGGCTCGCCTTTCATCTGCTTTTTATTCAAAAAGTTCAAAACTGCCGACTTCAAGCCGCTGAAACTGAAATCATAGCTATCGTCAAGCCAGGCACAGGGGAAATCATAAACCGGCTGTCCCTGCGCCGCCGCCTGCTGAATAGCCGGCCCCCCGGGATAAGGCAGACCAAGCGCCCGTGCAATTTTATCAAAAGCCTCGCCGGCCGCATCATCACGGCTCTGCCCCAGCAGCCGATAATGACCGGCTTGTTCGGCAATAGCCAAACCGCTGTGACTGCCGGAAACTACCAGCGCCAGATAAGGAAATGTTAAATCCGGGTGTTCCAAAAAGGGCGCGCTCATATGCCCCGCCAGATGATGCACCGCAATCAGCGGCAGGCTCGCCGCCAGCGCCAGCGCCTTGGCATAAGAAACGCCCACCAGCAGGGAGCCAATCAGACCCGGCCCCTGCGTCACCGCCACCGCGTCCAAATCCGCCAGCCCTAACCCGGCCTCCTGCAATGCGCGCTCCACCACCGGCACCACAGAATTTAAATGCTCCCGGGAAGCAATTTCCGGCACCACGCCGCCATATAACTGATGCACCGGTATCTGTGTGGCAATCACATTAGCCAGCAGCTGATAACCGTCCGCCACCACTGCCGCCGCCGTTTCATCACAGCTGCTCTCAATCGCCAAAATCTTTACCATAGCCAGTCCCTCGCTGTTTCCAATTTTTCCATTCTTCGGGTTCTATTCGGCCAATACACATTCCATCAGCAATGCGTCCTCGCCGTTATCCTGATAATAGCCGCTGCGCCGGCCGCAAACCACAAAACCCAAGCTTTGATATAAAGCCAGCGCCGGCGCATTGCTGGGTCTGACCTCCAGCGTCAGCCGCTTACAGCCTAAATTAAGCGCCCGGGCCAAAACTGCCTGCAAAAGCTGCCGGCCATAGCCCCGGCCGCGCTGCGCCGCCGCCACCGCCACATTATTAATATCTGCCTCGTCCAGAACCTGCCAAAAGCCGGCATAAGCCAACAGCAGCGGCTCATCTTCCGCCCCTTTCTCATCAACCAGCGCCAGAATATGCGCAATCGGCCGGGCGGCCTCCTCCAGATAATCGGCGCGCGTCCATGGTTCGGCAAAAGCCTCTTGCTCAATCGCCAAAAGCTGTTCCAGATAAATGTCAATATTAGAAGCGTTTAATTCCAAAAGCCTAAGCATGAGAATCTGCCTGCTCTTTTTCTGCGGCCAGCCGAGCCAAACGATTACGCTCCGCCTCAGAAGCGCGCAGATAAAAAGCGCTAACCTCCGCCGGCAGACTGGCCTGTCCCGGGTCGGCTTTAAACTGCTCCTCCGCCAAAAGCGCACAGGCGCTGGCATTAAAACAGCGGCGCTCCGGCGGCGCCAGAATTACGCGCGCCCCCAAAGCCGCCCACATATCGGCATAAATCAACTCGGCCGCATCACCAGTCAAAACCACGCGCTGTCCTTCAGCAAGCGTTGCCGCCAGTTTAACGGCCAAATCAGCCGGGCTGACAGCCTGCGGCGGCCAAAGCTGCTCCGGCCGCGTCCAGCCAGCCGCCGTCGGCCGCCCGGCATAAAGCGCCGTATAAACTTCATTGCGCCGCGCATCTAAAACCGGACAGGCCAGAATATTTTCATCAACATAGCCCGGCAATGCATTATAAGCCGCCGCCTCCAGCGTGGAAACCGCCAGCAAAGGCTTTTGCAGCGCCCAGGCCAGTCCCTTGGCTGTGGCCACGCCAATGCGCAAGCCAGTAAAAGACCCCGGGCCGCTAACCACCGCCAGCGCGTTCAACTCCGCCAACGGTAAATCCGCTGCCTTAAGCAGACTTTCCAGCAGGGGCAGCAGCCGCTGGGAATGAGTCAGTCCCACATTCAGCGCCGCATTGGCCAAAATCCGCCCCTCGGCCGCCACCGCCACGGAAAGTCCCTTGCCGGCTGCATCAACTGCTAAGATTGTCACAATGCCTCATTGCCTCCTTTAACCAAGGCTGCGCGCCCAACGGCCGCAGTTCCCAGGCGCGCCATTCGCCCAATTCATTGGGTTGAACCTCGCCGGCGCCGTCCTCAACATAATGCTTGATAATGCTGATTTCCAAACGCTCCGCCGGCAGCAGGGCGCGCATAACCTCCGGCCATTCCAGCAGCACCACCGCCGAATTATCAAAATATTCGTCCAGACCGCGCTCCCAAACCTCCTCCTCGCCCTGCAAACGGTATAAGTCCATATGCACAAAGGGCAGGTTGCCGCTTAAATACTGGTTAACCACCGTAAAGGTGGGGCTGGTTATATGCTCCTCCACGCCCAGACCAAAGGCCAAACCCTTGGCAAACAGCGTTTTGCCGGCGCCAAGTTCACCGGAAAGCAGCAGACAGGTGCCAGCCGGCACAAATCTACCCAGCAGATAACCAAATTCAAAGGTTTCGGCCGGCGAATAGGTGCATAAACGCCAAATTTTTTCTTCGTTTTTTTCCAAATTTTTTTCTGCCATTATGTTTTACTTTCCTTTTTCGGCAAACAATTTTAATACATATTGTTTTAAATTATATCACACAAAAAAACTTTTTTCTACTCTTTTTTCAGGCTTTTTTCAGTTTTTTGTCATATATTTCGCCAAAGCCTGCCAAATCCCTAGCTGGTTTTCAGCCGCTAGACGCTCCGGGTGCCATTGCAAACCCAAAATAAATTCTCCCGGCTTAAAACTGCCAACCGCTTCAATCACGCCGTCCTCTGCCACCGCCAATACGCGCAGCCCCTGACCCAAACGCCGTATCGCCTGATGATGCATACTGTTAACCGCAATTTTCTCCGCGCCCAGCCACTCCGCCAAAACCTCCCGGCAGCGTACCCAATGACTGCTTTGCTCCGGCGGCATTGCCTGCCAATGCTCAAAAGTGTCCGGCCGCTCACCCAAATCCTGCCAAAGACTGCCGCCCCGGGCAACATTCAACAGCTGCATGCCCCGACAAATGCCCAACACCGGCTTATGACGCTGCGCAAAAGCCGCCAGCAGTTCCAGTTCCCAATCCTCACGCCGCGCCAGCTGGCTGATGTCCAACGCGCTATGCGGATATTCGCCCCAAAGCTGCGGCCGAAAATCACCGCCGCCGGAAAGCAATAAACCGTCCAGCCGCCCGGCCAGAGCCGCCGCCGACTCATAAAGCGCCGTTCGCGGCAAATCGGGAGGCGGAACTATAATTCCACCCAATCCAACCCGGTTTAAGGCCTGCAAGTAATATTCACGCAGTTCAAAATTGGCCGCCGGATAAGCAATGCCGCAGCTAATCCCCACAATATGCATAAGCCCACCTCCGCCCCTATTATATGCAGAACAGCAGCAAAAAGCCCCACCTTAAAGGTGAGGCTTTGGCTTATATACAGATTTTATTTAATATCTTTCATGCTGTCCGCCCAGGTCCATTCACGGATTTCCGGCAAATCCTGGCCGAAATCATCAATATACTGTTTATGCTCAACCAACTTATCTTTCATCATCTGAATTAAATATGCGCCCCGATTACCCAACTGCGGCAACAGTGTAACCGCGGTCTGCACCAGATGGAAACGGTCAAGTTCATTCTGAACGCGCATATCAAACGGCGTGGTGATTGTACCCTCCTCCAGATAACCGCGCACCGTCAAATTGCGGTTACAACGCTTATAGGTAAGTTCTCTGATTAAGCTGGGATAGCCATGATAAGCGAACAAAATCGGCTTATCTTTGGTAAACAGCAAATCATAGTCAGCGTCAGAGAAACCATGTGGGTGTTCTTCCTGCGGCTGAAGCTTAAAGAGGTCAACCACGTTAACCACGCGGATTTTCAACTCCGGCAGGTGATGACGCAGAATAGATACCGCCGCCAGCGTTTCCAGGGTCGGCGTATCGCCGCAGCAGGCCATCACAATATCCGGCTCCGTATACTGGTCGTTGCTGGCCCACTGCCAAATGCCGGCGCCCTGTGTGCAGTGTTTAACCGCCTGTTCCATGGTCAGCCACTGCGGACGGGGGTGTTTAGAAGCTACCATCACATTAACATAATCACGGGTGCGAATACAATGGTCAAAGCAGGAAAGCAGACAGTTAGCGTCCGGCGGCAAATACATGCGCACAATATCCGCCTTCTTATTAGCCACATGGTCAAAGAAGCCTGGGTCCTGATGCGTAAAGCCATTGTGGTCCTGCTGCCAAACGTGAGAAGAAAGCACATAGTTCAACGAGGCAATGGAACGGCGCCAGGGCAAATCCTGACAAACTTTCAGCCATTTAGCATGCTGGCTGAACATGGAATCGACAATACGGATAAATGCTTCATAGCTGTTAAAGAAACCATGGCGGCCGGTCAGCAAATAGCCCTCCAGCATACCCTGACACATATGCTCAGAAAGCATACTGTCAATAATGCGGCCGTCCGTAGCTAAAAATTCGTCCTGACCGTCCGGCAGCATATCCGCGCCCCACTGACGGTTAGTAACCTCAAATACAGCGCCCAGACGATTGCTCTGAGTTTCATCAGGACCAAAAACGCGGAAATTGCGGCGGTTCTCATTATCTTCAACGATATCGCGCACAAAATTGCCCAAAACCAACATATCCTGCGCCATAACACTGCCGGGTACGTCAAATTTAACCGCATAATCACGGAAGTCCGGCAAACGCAAATCATGCGCAACGCCGCCATTGGTAACCGGGTTGGAGCCCATACGACGATTGGCCTGCGGCGCCAGTTCCTGCAAATCAGCGCGCAAATGGCCGTCCTCATCAAACAATTCCTCCGGGTGATAACTCTTAAGCCAGCTTTCCAGCAGCGGTACATTATCCGGATTTTCTTTGTTAACCACAATCGGCACCTGATGCGCCCGGAAAGTACCCTCAATCGGCTTGCCGCCCACCTCTTTGGGACCGGTCCAGCCTTTGGGAGTGCGCAAAACAATCATCGGCCAAACCGGACGTTTGGTTTCGCCCTTGGCCGCAGCCTCTTTGATAGCTTTGATGTCTGCCACTACCGCGTCAAGCGCCGCCGCCATCTTCTGATGCATAATTTCTGGCTCATGCCCCTCAACAAAATAAGGTTTCCAGCCGCAGCCCTTGAAGAAAGATTCCAACTCCTCATCAGTAATACGCGCAAAAATGGTTGGATTGGCAATTTTATAACCATTCAAATGCAAAATAGGCATAACCGTGCCGTCTGTGGCCGGATTCAACAGCTTGTTAGCCTGCCATGCCGTTGCCAGCGGGCCGGTTTCCGCCTCGCCGTCGCCCACAACCGTGGCGGCAATCAAATCAGGATTATCCAAAACCGCGCCAAAAGCGTGCGCCAGAGAATAACCCAACTCACCGCCCTCGTTAATGGAGCCGGGAGTTTCCGGCGCCACATGACTGGAAATACCGCCCGGGAAAGAGAACTGCTTAAACAGCTTTTTCATGCCGGCCTCGTCCTGAGTAATATCCGGATAAACTTCGGTATAAGAACCCTCCAGCCAGGTGTTAGCCACCATCGCGTTACCGCCATGACCCGGGCCGCTGATATAGAACATATTCAGGTCATGTTCCTTAATCACCCTGTTCAGGTGCAGATAAATAAAGTTCTGGCCGGGTACAGTACCCCAATGGCCCACCACGTTGGGCTTGATATGGTTCAGGTTCAACGGTTCTTTCAGGAGCGGATTGTCATAAAGATAGAGCTGCGCCGCTGAAAGATAATTGGCAGCGCGCCAATAGGCGTCCATCTTTTGCAGAAGTTCCGGAGAGAGGGGTCCTTGCAATTTGTTTTCTGTGGTCATTTTTGTTCCTCCTTTAAGTTCCCAGATTGTATATATATTTTATTGTTCAACCTTTGCCTCAAAATACGCCTCCACACCAGCCGCAACTGCCTCGGCCAGCTTCTGCTGATAAGAGCTATCAGCAATTTTGGCGCATTCAGCGCTGTTACTCATAAAACCAATTTCCACCAGACAAGCCGGCGCTGCATTATGCGTAAGCACCACCAACGCCGAAGTTTTAACGCCGCGGTCCTTAGCGCCAGTGGCCGCAATTAATTCTTTCTGAATATAACCCGCCAATTCCGCGTCGTCATTATCCTCCGGCGCAGCATAGGTTTCAATCCCATTAGCCGAGGGAATGTTGGCGGCAGAATTACAGTGAATACTTACAAACACCGGCGCATCTTCCTGCACAGTCAGCGCCGCGCGCTCCACCAGCCCCAGATAGCTGTCGTCATTGCGCGCCATAATCACTTCAAAACCGGCGTTTTGCAGTTCCGTCTGCAATTTCAGGGAAACGGCCAAATTAATATCCTTTTCATCATAACCGCTGCCGTTGGTGCCAGGGTCAGAACCGCCATGTCCCGGGTCTAAAACCACTCGCCGCAACAGATTACCATTTTCGTCAATGCCCGGCGGCGGAATTGGCTCCGGTTCAGGCTCCGGCGCTGGCTCAACCGGATTATCCGTATTGTCAGGCTCCTGCCACAAAGGCGGCGTAATATCCACAATGCGCCGTGCCTGGTCATAATTCACGGCCGCGTCCAAACTCTCCACTACAAAACGCACCGGCACCATCGTGCGCGCCGTGCCCTCATGCGTAACCAGCGTCACGCTGACATCGCCCGGCACCTGTACCGGCCGGTCATTCACCAGCGCCGTACTGCTGCCAATTGTCAACACAATCGTCTGCGCACCCCGGCTGATAGTCACCGTGTTGGTTGTCTTGTCCCAGTTAACGCCGGCCTGCATCTGCTCACTAATCAGGCGCACCGGTACCAGAGTACGACCGGATACCGCCAAAGCCGGTACGTCGCTGGGCAGAAAACTGCCGCGCAACGCCAGATTAACCGGCGTAACTCGCGCCTTTTTATTGGTCTGACTGGCCGCGTCCCAAAGCAAAACCTCCAGACTATCCGCCAGCGCCGGAAAATCCTGTGCCGACAGCTGATTATCAGCCTGATTATTATTATCTTCCGGATTGTTGCCGGAATTATTACTTTCTAAATTATTGTTCTGATTGTTATTTTCCGGATTATTATTATTTAAATTATCGCCGTTCTGATTATTATTTTTGTCATTGTTATTCGAATTACTGCTTTCATTGTTCAAATCCAGATTTTCCGACTGCTGTTCATTATCCTGAACATAGCCCGGCACCGGCTCATATTTATCCTGCGTGTTATCAGCCGTTTCATTTTGCTTATCGTTATTAATGTTAATATCGGTACTGCCATTGTTATTTTTATCTGCGCCCTGCTGCCCGGCAACATAAATGGCATATATCTGACTGTCGCCCTCGTCGTCTGACGCCCAGGCTATGGCCGGCGTTAAGGCTAAAAACAAACAAATCGACAGCCCCAACCCGAACAGCCATTTTTTGGCTAAACCAAACACTAAATGCCTAACCTCCTATCACTTAAAAAACATTACTTATAATGTATTTTAGCACAGCCGGCGCATTTTTGCAAGATTTTAACGATGATTTTAGACTGTTAAAAAATTTTACATTTCAGGCAATTTACATACCCAAAAATTTAACATAATCCGCCAGCTGATAGTTGGCGGTCTGGGCCCCGGCGCTGGCTGCGCCAGCCAGAAAGGCCGTAATAATCCGGTTGGTGGCGCTGTTTTATCCAAAGGATTATTTATTTTATCAAAGCAACTGCACCTCGCGGTTGACAGTTTGAATATTCCGCGCCTTACCGTCCGGCGCAAATTCCAGCAACAGGCCGTTAAGCTGGGCAACGCCATGCGCCACCACAAAAGGCGATGGTCGGCCGCTTAAATATCGCGCCACCACACCCTCGGTTTCCACGCCCAAAACTGAATCTCTGGCGCCCGTCATACCGGCGTCAGAAAGATAGGCAGTACCGCGCGGCAGCAGCCGCGCATCATTGGTCTGCACATGCGTATGCGTTCCCCAAACCGCAGTCACCCGGCCGTCCAGAAAATTAGCCAGCGCCAGCTTCTCCGATGTGGTTTCCGCATGAAAATCCACCAGAATAATCGGAGTCTGCGCCTGAATTTCCGCCAGCAGCGACTGTACCGTATGAAAAGGACAATCCAGAGCCGGCATATTCATATAAACGCGCCCCAACAGGTTAACCACGGCAATTTGCACATCACCGCAAGGCAAAAGCCGCCAGCCGCAGCCAGCCGTTCCCGGCGGCAGATTGGCCGGCCGGCAAAGGTTGGGCGCCTGTGCCAAAAGCTGGGTGATATCCCGGTGACCCCAAATATGGTTACCCAGAGTGATAGCATCAACCCCCAGCCGACAGAGAAAATTATAACCACGCCGGCTCAGACCCTTGCCGCCGCTGATATTCTCCCCATTAACCACGGTAAAATCAACGTCCATCTCCCATTGTAACTCCGCCAGCGTTTTTTCCAGCGCCTGTCGGCCACATTCGCCCACCACATCGCCAATAATCAGCGCTTTATAGGTTTCTTTCATCAGAACTCCCTTTTTTAAGCCAACTTTTTTACAAATTAATCAAATATTCCTCCAGCCATTCCAGCAGTTCATCACGCCCCTCGCGCCCCGGCACAGAAAAAGGCAGCATTTGGCTGCGCGGCGCGCCCAGCGTTTTGGCAATCATGGCCAGCTGGCGTTCTCTTGCGCCCTTGCTGATTTTATCCGCTTTGGTAACCACCAGACGGCAGGCCACCGGCTGCGGCCGGCTTTTGGCACAGAAATCGCATAAATACTGCCACATCTGCTTATCCAGCGCGCTCGGCTCATGCCGGATATCCACCAGCTGCAAAAACAAATTCGGCCCCGGCCAGCCCTGTAAATAAGCGTCAATCATCACACGCCAGGCGTCGCGCTCCTGCTTGGAAACTTTGGCATAGCCATAGCCAGGCAAATCCACCAGATACCAGCGGCATAATGTATCCTCTGAAAGCGAGGAGTCCACCTCAAAAAAATTTATGGTACGCGTTTTGCCGGGCTGCGAACTGGTGCGCGCCAGATTGCGCCGATTTAACAGCGCGTTGATTAAAGAACTTTTACCCACATTGGAACGGCCGCAAAAACTGACGGCCGGCAGCGCTGCCGGCGGATACTGGTCTGGCCGCACCGCCGTCAGCAAATATTTCGCCTGTTTAATCTTCATTTATATTCTCCGGCTGTTTTTCTGGTTCATTTTTAATCTTTTTTTCTGCCTCTCGTTCCGGCTGTAACGCCACCTGTAAAACGTCCTGCAAGGTTTCTGCACAGATAAATTTCAGATTATCGCGCACCACCTCCGGCAGCTCGGCCAAATCGCGCTTGTTGCCCTTGGGAATTACCACCGTTTTCACACCGGCACGCAAAGCGGCAATCGACTTTTCTTTCAAACCGCCAATCGGCAGCACCCGACCGCGCAAGGTTATCTCGCCTGTCATCGCCACGCTGCGGCGCACCGGCCGACCGCTAAAAGCAGAAGCCAACGCACAGGCCATCGTCACCCCGGCGGAGGGGCCGTCTTTGGGAATAGCCCCCTCCGGCACGTGAATATGCACGTCCAAATTGCTGATGTCCTCCGGCACGTCATACTGCTCGCCAATAGAACGCAGGTATGTCCAACCGGCCTGAGCGCTCTCTTTCATCACATCGCCCAGCTGACCGGTCAGCAACAAATTGCCCTTGCCCGGCAACAGCTGCGCCTCCACCGTCAGCGTATCGCCGCCGGCCGCCGTCCAGGCCAGTCCATTCACCACGCCAATCTGGTCCTCTTTATCAATCAAATCATAATGATAGGAAGGCTCGCCCAGCAATTCCTTTAAATTGCGCTGGCTGACGTTCAATTTTTCCCATTTACCGCCCACAATGCCCTTAACCACCTTACGGCAGATTTTGGCCAACTGCCGTTCCAAACCGCGCACACCGGCCTCCCGGGTATAGGTGCGGATAATCGTCAGCAGAGCATTTTCAGAAAGTTTCAGCTGGCTTTTTTTCAAACCATGCTCCGCCAACTGTCGGGGCAGTAAATGCCGCACGGCAATTTGCATTTTCTCGTCCTCGGTATAGCTGTCCAGCCGCACAATCTCCATGCGGTCCCAAAGCGGCTCCGGAATATCCTGTTCCACATTGGCCGTGGTGATGAACAGCACCTGTGAGAGATTAAAAGGCATCTCCAGATAGTGGTCGCTGAACGTGTTGTTCTGAGCCGGGTCCAAAACCTCCAACATGGCGCTGGCCGGGTCGCCGCGGAAGTCGCTGGCCATTTTATCAATCTCGTCCAACAAAAAAAGCGGATTAGAGGTGCCGGCGTTTTTCAGATACTGCATAATACGTCCCGGCTGGGAGCCAATATAGGTGCGACGATGACCGCGAATTTCCGCCTCGTCATGCACGCCGCCTAATGACAGGCGCACATATTTGCGCCCCAGCGCCCGGGCAATCGAAGCGGCCAACGAGGTTTTGCCCACGCCGGGCGGCCCTACCAGGCAGAGGATTGGCCCCTTGAGAGAATTGGTCATCTGACGCACCGCCAAAAACTCCAAAATGCGCTCCTTAACCTTTTTCAGACCAAAGTGGTCCTCATTCAACACGCGCTCGGCCTCGGCCAAATCCAGATTATCCTCGGTGAACTCGCCCCAGGGCATATCCAGCACCCAGTCAATATAATTTTCCACCACATTAGCCTCCGCCGTCATGCTCGGCATATGACGCAGGCGGCCAAACTCTTTTTCCAAACGCTCCAGCACATATTCCGGCAAATCCCTGCCCTCCATGCGCTGACGAAAATCTTCAATTTCACTGGCGCGGTCCTCGCCATCGCCCAATTCCCGATTGATAGCGCGCAGCTGCTCACGCAAATAATACTCCTTTTGGTTTTTGTCAATCTGATTATGCACCCGGTTACCGATTTTGCGTTCCAACTCCAAAATTTCGGTTTCCTTGGCGATAATCCCCAAAAGCAGCTCCATGCGCTCAATAATATCAAAAGTTTCCAGCAGCTTCTGGCGCTCCTCCAGCGGCAAAAACAGATAGCTGGCCACGGTATCAGCCAACTCGCCCGGATTTTCCAGTCCATTAATATGGTTGGCGGCCTCCGGCGGATATTTTTTATTCAAAGCCGCAAAGCTGACAAAGGCCTCTCGCAGACGACGCTTCAGCGCCTCCACCTGCAAGCGAGTCTTTTTGTCCTGCCCCACAACGTCCGGCTGCTCACGCACCACCGCCACCGCATAAGGCTCCAGCTGGCTATAATATTCCAGCCGAGCGCGGCAAAGACCGGCAATCAACAGTCGCACTGTGCCGCCGGGCAGCTTCAAAACCTGTTTAATGCTGGCAATCGTGCCAACCTCATGCAAATCCTCCGGCGCTGGCTCGTCAGAATCAACTTCTTTCTGCATCGTGAAAAAAATCTCGCGCCCGGTAAGCATGGCTTCGTCCAAAGCCTGAATACTTTTAGCGCGGCCAACGTCTAAATGCACCGCCGAATAGGGAAAAATCATCATGCCGCGCAGCGGAATCATCGGGTATTCCTCACAGCCCGGCGGCAGACCGTCCTCCAAAAAACCCTCCAACTGCTCCGGCTGAAGTTCATTTATGTTTTTTTCCTCCGGCATAATCTACCTTCTTTCTAATTATAAAGCTGATTATCAAAAGAGGATAACCGAGTTCAGTTATCCTCAATTTATATTTTAAATTCTTAAGCGCCCCGGCCTAAGCCGTGGTTTTATGGTCAGCCGCCTTTTGTTTGCTGATAATCAACGGCTGACGGTTTTTAACAGTATCAGAGGTTACCACACATTCCGCCACATCATCACGCGAGGGCAAATCAAACATGGTATCCATCATCATTTCTTCAAAAATGGCGCGCAGACCCCGAGCGCCGGTTTTACGAGCCAGCGCTTCATCAGCCACACCCTCAACGGCCTCTTTCTTAAAGGAAAGTTCCACGCCGTCCATGGCAAACAGCTTCTGATATTGCTTAACCAAAGCGTTTTTGGGTTCTGTCAGAACCTTCATCAAAGCCTGCTTATCCAGCGCGTCCAGCGTCACCATAATTGGCAGACGGCCGACAAACTCCGGAATTAAGCCAAATTTCAACAAATCCTCCGGCTGTGCCTTGGCCAACAGTTCATTATCAATCGCCCGATTGCTGCTGACCTCCGCCCCAAAGCCCAGCGTTTTAGTGTTCACACGCTGTTTGATGATATTCTCAATGCCGCAGAAAGCGCCGCCGCAAATAAACAAAATATTAGTTGTATCAATTTGCAGCAATTCCTGATGGGGGTGCTTGCGTCCGCCCTGCGGCGGTACAGAAGCAACCGTACCCTCCAGAATTTTCAGCAGCGTCTGCTGAACGCCCTCGCCGGAAACATCGCGCGTGATAGACGGGTTCTCGCTTTTGCGCGCAATTTTGTCAATCTCATCAATATAAATGATGCCGCGCTGGGCGCGCTCAATATCATAATCTGCCGCCTGAATAAGCTTCAGCAAAATATTTTCCACGTCCTCGCCCACATAGCCGGCCTCTGTTAAAGAAGTCGCATCGGCCACGGCAAACGGCACATTCAGAATTTTGGCCAGTGTTTCCGCCAGCAGAGTTTTACCGCTGCCAGTGGGGCCAAGCATCAAAATATTGCTTTTTTGCAGTTCCACGCCATCGCTTAAATTGCCGGAACGAATACGCTTATAATGATTATAAACTGAAACAGAAAGCACCCTTTTAGCTTTCTCCTGGCCGATAACATAATCGTCCAGCGCCGCCTTTATTTCTCGCGGCTTGGGAATTTCACCGAAAACCTCCTCGGCCAACTCCGAATCCGCGCGCATAATATCTTCTTCAATAATTTCGGCGCAGAGTTCTATGCACTCGTTGCAAATGCAAACCCCCGGCCCGGCAATCAGCTTGCGCACCTGCTCCTGGGTTTTGCCGCAAAAGGAACATTGAATATTTTCCCGGTCATTAGGCCTTTTTGGCATCGCTACACACTCCTCAATGTCGTTCCATAATTTCATCAACCAAACCGTATTTCTGGGCGGCCTCTGCGCTCATAAAGAAATCTCTTTCCGTATCAGCGGCAATTTTTTTATAAGACTGCCCCGTGCGGTCGGCCAAAATCTGGTTTAGCTTTTCTTTAATCTGCACCATACGCTTGGCGTGAATTTCAATATCCGTTGTCTGCCCCTGAGTACCGCCCAGCGGCTGATGAATCATAATCTCACTGTTAGGCAGTGCATAGCGCTTGCCAATCTGCCCCGCCGCCAGCAAAAACGCACCCATGGAGGCGGCCATGCCAATGCAGATGGTGCTGACGTCCGGTTTAACATACTGCATGGTATCATAAATAGCCATGCCAGCAGTCACCGAACCGCCCGGGCTGTTAATATAAAGATGAATATCCTTATCCGGGTCCTCAGATTCCAGAAAAAGCAGCTGGGCAATAACCAGATTGGCCAAATTATCATCAACCTGGCCGCCCAAAAACAAAACGCGGTCTTTCAGCAAGCGCGAGTAAATATCATAAGAACGCTCGCCGCGGCTGGTCTGCTCCACTACCATTGGTATTAACATGCTCATATTACCTCTCCCTGACAAATAGTCTTAACAAACGCCCGGCCTTTTAAGCAAGGTCTGCGTCCGTTGCTTCACTAACAATATTATGCACGGGCATTGGCCATATATACAAACTTTTTTCCGTCATTATTCCAGCCTTAGGAAATAACAGCGCTGGTGTTGATAAGTTCAATGGCTTTCAGCATTTTTACGTTATATTCAAAGAATTTCAGGCGGTCGTTGTTGGCAAAGGTGGCCTTGATTTCCGCCAGCGGTTTGCCATAGCTGTCCGCAATTTCCTGCATCTGCTTATCAATATCAGCTTCATCAGCCTGAATATCCTCTGCCTTAACAATGGCCTCCAGCACCAAATCCTGCTTAACGGCTTCTTCAGCGCGGTCTTTCTGTGCGGCGCGCCATTCAGCCCGTGTGGAATTAGTCAGCTGGAAGAAGCGCTCCAGCGTCAGGCCCTGATATTGCAACTGTCCCTCAAACTCCTGCAACATCTGATCCAGTCTGTCATCAATCATAATAGCCGGAATATCCATGCTGGCGTTAGCCACAACCTGCTCCAAAGCTTTATTCTGCGCGTTTTGAACCGCCAGCTGCTCGGCCTTTTCATTCAATTCCTCACGCAGCTTTTCACGCAACTCGGCCACGGTATCGCAGTCCTCGCGCATATCCTTAACAAAATCATCGTCAACCGGCGGCAAATCGCGGCGGCGCGCCTCATGCACAAACACCTTGAACAGCGCCTGCTTGCCTTTCAAATCCTCGCTGTGATAATCTTCCGGGAAAGTTACGTTAACATCAGCGGCCTCGCCGGTTTTAACGCCAACCAACTGGTCCTCAAAACCAGGGATAAAGGTGTTGCTGCCCAAAGTCAGAGAATATTTTTCAGCCTTGCCGCCCTCAAAAGGCACATCGTCCACAAAGCCCTCAAAATCAATAATCGCAGTGTCGCCGTTTTCCAGCGCCGTACCCTCCGGCAAATCTATAATATGCGCAATACGCTCCTGCATATGCTTGATTTCCTGGTCAATATCTTCTTCAGTAGGCACATAAACCTCTTTGGTAACCTCAATGCCCTTATACTGGCCGAGTTCAACCTCCGGCTTAACCGTAACCTTGATGTTAACTTTAACTTCATCGCCGCGCTTCAGCTGAACAACCTCAACATGAGGTCTGTCTACCGGAAAAATTTCAGTCTGCGAAACCGCTTCAACATAAAGCGGCTGCAACATCTCGTCCAGCGCCTCCTGCAACAAAGCATGCTCACCGATATAGCCCTCCAAAAGCTTGGCCGGAACTTTACCCGGACGGAAACCGGGAATTTTAACCTCTTTGGCGGCCTTGCGCAATGTCACGGCAATGGCCTGCTCCAAATCAGCGGCGGCGGCCGTAACCTCCATAGTCAGTTCATTACCCTCATGGTTCAGAACTTTTGCGTTTACTTCCATTTTCTTAATGCTCCTCCATTCAAAAGCGTCATCTGCTCGCTTAAAATAAGCCAATTAAATAGTATTCCACACCGCTGGCCTAATTCCTGCCAGCGGCGATACTTTTTTCGACTATTTGTTTTTACTATATAAAATATATTGATTATTTACAGCGCTGACTTAAACATTAATCTCGGCCACGCGTCCCAGTTCAGCAGCATATTTTTTCAGCAGCGGCCGCACGCAGGCCGTCAAAAATTCCGCCGTCTGCTCCGTCGCCCGGCCCACGTAATTTTCCGGCCGCAGCAGCTGCTGCAAAGCGTCCAAATCCGTGTTAAAAGCCTTATCCGCCGCAATCAACTCCAGCAGGTTATTTTCCGCGCCCTCGGCCTTAACCCGATTGGCCGCCTGCATGGAATACTGCCGGATTTTCTCATGCAGCTCCTGACGGTCGCCGCCGGCTTTCACTGCGTCCATCAAAATATTCTCGGTGGCCATGAATGGTAACTCGGCCTGCAAATGTCTGGCAATAACTTTCGGATAGACCACCATACCGTCAGTAATATTTAAATAAAGTTCCAAAATAGCGTCCGCCGCCAAAAAAGCCTCCGGCACGCTCAAACGCTTATTGGCGGAATCGTCCAGAGTGCGTTCAAACCACTGGCTGGCCGCGGTAATCGCCGGGTTCAGCGCGTCAATCATCAAAAAGCGCGCCAGCGCCGCCATACGCTCGGAACGCATGGGGTTGCGCTTATAAGCCATGGCAGAAGAGCCAATCTGGTTTTTCTCAAACGGCTCCTCAACCTCTTTCAAATGCTGCAACAGGCGCAAATCATTGGAAAATTTATGCGCACTCTGAGCAATGCCGGAAAGTACGTTTAACACCATGGAGTCCAGCTTGCGGCTGTATGTCTGGCCAGAAACAGCCACACACTCGGTAAAACCCAGCTTCTCCGCAATCCGCTTGTCCGCCGCCTTAACTTTCTCATGGTCGCCCTCAAAAAGTTCCAAAAAACTGGCCTGGGTGCCGGTGGTGCCTTTGGAGCCCAAAAGCGGCATTTTTTCCAGGCGATGCTCCAACTCGTCCAAATCCAGCAGCAAATCCTGCAGCCAAAGCGTAGCGCGCTTGCCCACCGTGGTAGGCTGCGCCGGCTGAAAATGGGTAAAGGCCAGCGTGGGCAAATCCTTATATTTTTCAGCAAAATCCGCCAGCCGCTCAATCACATTCAGCAGCTTGCCATGCAGCAGGCGCAGAGCGTCGCGCATGATGATAACGTCCGTATTATCGCCAACATAACAGCTGGTAGCACCCAGATGAATAATGCCTTTGGCGGCCGGGCAGCTATCGCCATAGGTATGAACATGCGCCATCACGTCATGACGCAGCTTTTTCTCATAAGCCGCCGCCGCCGCATAATCAATATCCTCGGCGTGAGCGCGCAGTTCCGCCAGCTGCGCATCGGTTATCGGCAGGCCAAATTCCTGCTCGGTTTCCGCCAGCACAATCCAGAGCCGCCGCCAGGTGCGGAACTTGTTGTCCGGCGAGAAGATAAATTGCATCTCCTTGCTGGCATAACGGCTGGAAAGTGGGCTGGTGTAGTTATCGTTGCTCATAATTAAACCTCAAAATCTTATCAAAAATTTTTATACATCTAAGCAAGAAGCATCAAGAGTGGTGCAGCAGATTTGCCGCTCTTGGGCTTCTAAAGGCTCAAACGGCGCGCAACTTCCTGATACGCTTCAACCTCGCCGCCCAAATCCCGACGGAACCGGTCTTTGTCAAGCTTCTCATTGGTATCCATATCCCACAGACGGCAGGTATCCGGTGAAATTTCATCAGCCAGAATAATCGTGCCATCGTCCAGACGACCAAACTCAATTTTGAAATCAACCAGACGAATATTCACCGCCGCAAAAATCTTAATCAACTCCGCATTAACCTTAAAAGCCAAATCAGCAATCGTCGCCAACTCCTGCTCGGTAGCCAGCTCCAGCGCGGTAATCTGATAATTGTTAATCATCGGGTCGTCCAGGTCGTCATTTTTATAGCAAAATTCCAGCGTGGGATTTTTCAGCTGCAAACCCTCCTCCACGCCAAAGCGTTTGGCAAAGCTGCCGGCCGTAACATTGCGCACAATAACCTCCAGCGGCACAATCTCCACGCGCTTAACCAGCGTTTCCCGGTCGGATAGCTGCTCGATATAATGCGTAGGGATACCGGCCTTTTCCAGCTGCTGCATAATCCGGTTGGACATTTTGTTGTTCACAATGCCCTTATCGCTGATACTGCCTTTTTTGGCGCCGTTAAAAGCGGTCGCGTCGTCCTTATACTGTACCATATAAACGTCGGCGTCGGCAGTTTTGAATACTTTTTTGGCTTTGCCCTCGTATAACTGTTCTAAAATCTCCATTTTGTTGTTCCTCCCCTTGTTTTTATCCACACATTTTTTAATCGCTTATTTAAGTTTTTCCGCCAGCTTGGCATTAACCTTGCCAGCGTCCGCCTTGCCCTTGGTGGCTTTCATAATCTGACCCACCAAAAAGCCCAGCGCAGCCTTTTTGCCGCCCTGATAATCAGCAACCGATTTGGGATTAGCGGCAATAACCTCGTCAATCATCGCGTCCAGCGCCCCGTCGTCGCTGACCATTTCCAGGCCGTTTTCCTTAACATAAGCCACGGGGTCAATATTATCAGCATAAATCCGCTCAAATACGTTTTTAGCAGTAGTTTTATTAATAGTTCCAGCCGCCACCAGCTTTAACAGCGCGGCCAGACTCTCCGGCGACAGCGTCAAATCGGCCGCCTCCCTGCCGTCGGCGTTTAAAAGACGCAGACAATCGCCAATCAGCAGATTGGCCGCTTCCTTGGGACCGCCGCCCAGCTGCACAGTGTTTTCAAAAATCTCGGCCAGCCGGCGATAACGGGTCAGCTGCGCCGCGTCATAAACGGAAAGTTTATATTCGCGCACATAACGCTCCTTTTTCTGGTCAGGCAATTCGGGAATGGTCTGCTGAATTTCCGCCAGCCATTCATCGCTGATATTGATAGGGGCCAAATCCGGCTCCGGAAAATAGCGGTAATCATGTGCATTTTCCTTGCTGCGCATCGCATAACCAATACCCTTTTCATCGTCCCAGCGCCGGGTTTCCTGCTGCACTTGGCCGCCGTCCTCCAAAACCTCAATCTGGCGGAAAATTTCATATTCAATCGCCCGGGCAATGGCCTTAAAGGAGTTCATATTCTTGGTCTCGGTACGCGTACCCAATTCCGCCGCGCCCACCTTGCGCACGGAAAGGTTAACATCGGCACGCATAGAGCCTTCCTGCATTTTGCAATCAGAAACATTTAAATATTCTAGTGTGGATTTTAATTTTTCCAGATAAGCCAGAACCTCATCGGCAGAGGTCATATCCGGCTCGCTGACAATCTCCAGCAACGGCACGCCGCAGCGGTTATAATCAATCAGAGTACTGCCGCTCTGCGCTTCATGGTTTAGCTTGCCGGCGTCCTCCTCCATATGGATTTCATGAATACGCACCTTTTTAGCCCCGGCCTCGGTTTCAATTTCCACAAAACCGTTGCGACAGATAGGTAGATACAACTGCGATGTCTGAAA
Organism: Bacillota bacterium; assembly: GCA_021771915.1. Lineage (GTDB taxonomy): Bacteria > Bacillota > Dehalobacteriia > UBA4068 > UBA4997 > Avidehalobacter. The sequence continues at coordinate 23,617 of JAETNY010000012.1, read as the reverse complement.
AGCCTTGGGCAAATCCGGATAAAAATAATTTTTACGGTCAAATTTACATTGCTGGGTAATCGTGCAGTTGGTAGCCAGACCAACCGCCACGCCTTTTTCCAGAACCTGCCGGTTCAGCACCGGCAAAACCCCCGGCATGCCGGTGCAAACCGGGCAAACCTGAGTGTTGGGCGCTGCGCCAAAGGCCGTGGAACAGCTGCAAAAGATTTTGGTGGCGGTGTTCAGTTCCACATGAACTTCCAAGCCGATAACCACCTCATAGCCTGTGTTTTTATAGCCTGACATTATTCCGCCTCCTTTAACTGCGGCCGTTTGTTGTGCCAATCAGTGCTTGTCTGATAAGCGTTGGCCAGTTTAACCAAATTTTCTTCCGCAAAGTTTCTGCCCAAAAGCTGCATGCCAATCGGCAGACCGTTCGCCGCCATACCACAGGGCAGGGCAACCGCCGGAATACCCACCAAATTAACAGAAACCGTGTAAATATCAGATAAATACATCGCCAACGGGTCAGACAGGCTGGAATTAAGCGCCGGCGCAGTGGTGGGCGCCACCGGGCTTAAAATAGCGTCATATTGGGCAAAGGCCCGGTCAAACTCCTGTTTAATCAGCGCGCGAACTTTAAGCGCTTTCTGATAATAAGCGTCATAATAACCGGAACTTAAAGCGAAAGTTCCCAGCATAATGCGGCGTTTAACCTCCAGACCAAAGCCCTCGCTGCGCGCTGTTAAATATAAATCCTCCAAATCGCGGAAACTTTCCGGGTGATAGCCATATTTAATGCCGTCATAACGGGATAAGTTAGAACTGGCCTCCGCGCAGGCAATGATATAATAGGCCGGAACAGCATACTCAATCATCGGCATTTCAAACTCGCAAATTTCCGCGCCCAGCACCGCAAACTGCTGGCAGGCCGCCAAAATGGCCGCCTTAATTTCCGCGTCCAACCCCTCGCCCAGATAATTGAGCGGCAGGCCAATCTTTTTCCCCCGCAAATCACTGTCCTGCAAAGCAACGGTGAAATCAAAATTAACGTCTTTAATAGAAGTGCTGTCCTTTTCATCATAACCGGCAATCACCTGCAACAGCGTTGCACAATCGCGAACGTCATGCGCAATCGGCCCAATCTGGTCCAAAGAGGAGCCATAAGCCAGCAGACCATAACGGGAAACAGCGCCATAAGTTGGTTTAATACCGGTCAGGCCGCAATAAGCGCAGGGCTGGCGAATTGAACCGCCGGTATCAGAACCCAGCGACAAGGGAGCCTCGCCAGCCGCCACAGCCGCCGCCGAGCCGCCGCTGCTGCCGCCCGGCACATGAGCAGTATCCCAGGGATTTTTAGTCGCCCCAGTGTATGATGTTTCCGTGGTGCTGCCCATGGCAAACTCGTCCATATTGGTTTTGCCAAGAATAATCGCGCCAGCCGCGCGCAACTTCTGCACCACAGTTGCGTCATAGGGAGCCACAAAGCCCTCCAGAATTTTGGAACTACAGGTCGTCGTCATCTGCTCAGTGGCCAAATTATCTTTAATAGCAACCGGCACGCCGGCCAAAGCGCCGCCTTTATCGCCGTTTTTATCAAACTCAACTGCCTGCTCCGCAGCCTGCTCATTTATCACATTGTAACAATGGTAAACCTTATCGTATTTGGCAATCTGCGCCAGATAAGCCTCCGTCTGGGCGGCGGCTGTGGTCTGGCCGTCTGCATAAGCCCGCCGCAGCTGGGCGGCTGTTTCATACTGCATCTGTTTAACCCTCCTTATTCTACCGTCTGCGGCACTTTGAAGCAGCCGGATTCGGTGGCAATCGCATTCTGCAAAATTTTCTCCCGGTCATAGCTGGGCCGAGCCACGTCCGCCCGAAAAACATTCTCCACCCCGGAAACATGGGTCAGCGGCTCCACACCCTCCGTGGGCAGACTGTTCAAAATGTCCATATACTGTAAAACCTTGGTTAAATCCTGCTGCATCAAATCCTTTTCCGGCTCGCTCAAGCGCAGCTTGCTCAACTCCGCCACATACTCAACCATCTTTCTGTCAATTTCCATAGCATACCTCCGTCTGCTCGGCTAAATTATATTTTCAGATAATTATACCATTTTATTCTAGCATAAAATAACAGTATTTTCAATATCTATTTATTACTCAAAAAGATATTTGACAAATAAACAGGACGCGCCGCCCAAAACGGTGCGCCCTGTTAGCTTTTTTTAGAACCGCCGCGTCAACTAATCTTCTGTTATAAACTCGCTGTCCGGCGCAATGGCAAGAGCAACAATATCATCTCTCCAGTCTTTGATTGCAGCAAAATCAAGCTTACTCAACATACTGCGATAAGCGTCAGTATCAATCGTGACAGGCCAAACAAAATCATCTTCTTCATACTCAATATCAAATCCTGGTGTTGGCTCCGGAATTGGCCTATCATAATCTTCATAATCCAGCAAAAACCACATAAGCGCATCAGTAATCTGCAAAACAGCGTCATCAAAAACCGTGTCTGTTGCTATGCAGCCCGTTATATCTGGTATCCATGCATAATATTTGTCACTATTCCCGTCCTCTTTACGAAAAATTGCCATGTACGTATAAACCATATAAACCGCCCCTTATGTTTTGTTTTTCGCTTCTTTACCACAATTCTAATTTATTTATGTGGTAAAGTCAAGAAAAAAAATTGCTAAAGATGAGCAAAATATTTGCAAACAGGGGGAGCCTTTAATGAAAATATATAATTTTAACGGCAAAAGCAATATATCAGGTGAGCGTATCCGTGAAGCCCGTAAAAAATTACATTTATCACAGGAATATTTAGCGGCAAGAATGCAAGTTGCTGGGATTATCATGGAAAGAGATGTTATAAGTCGAATTGAAATCGGCACAAGGTTTATTCCCGATTATGAAATACCAATATTCGCCGAGGTTCTGCAAGTATCAACCGATTGGCTTTTAGGGCTGACCGACGACCCCAATAAATAAGCAACAGGGCGCACCGCCAAAAACGGTGCGCCATTTTAACATTCATAAAAATTTTAAAGATGCCGCAGATTTTGACGGTAAGCCAGCAAATCCCCCTCCGCAGCGTTTTGAATAATCGTATCAACCGCCGCCAAAAGCTGCGGCCGTTCCGCCGGCAAATCACCGGCAAATGGCACGGCGTTGGAAGCGCCCAGCGCGCCGAACCAGACCGGCCCTCGCAAATTTTCCAGCAAAACGCGCAACTCCTGATATTTTTCAATTTCCGTTTCTTCCTGCCAGCGCCCCGCCTGGATTTCCTGATAAAGTTCAGAATTGTCATAAACCGTCAGCATACTGGCGCCAATTCTGACTGGGTGCAGCTGATTGCACAACTCCGCCGTGGCCAGCGCGCCCTCTGCACCGCGGCCGCGGCCGGAAATACCGGTTAAATAAAAGAAGTTATAGCTGATATCAGCCGCCTCCAAACGACGGCACTGGGTCATAATATCCGCAGCCTGATATCCCTTATGCATAAAAGCCAACGCCGTTTCATCAGCCGTTTCCACGCCGATGGTCAGCCCATCAAAACCGGCCTGCCGCAGCGCCGCCAATTCCGCATCGCTTTTCAGACCAATATCTGTAATTCTGGCAAAACAGCCGATTGATTGATTATCCGGAAAAATCCGCTTTACCAGCCCGGCAATTTCCAGCAGGCGCTCCGCTTTCAGAACAAAAGGGTTAGCGCCAGTTAAGAAAACCCTCTGCGGCAGCGCCTGACCGGACAGCCTGAACCAGCCTTTAACCTCCTTTTGGCGCAGCGCGGCCTTAAGTTCCAGCATATCATTTTCAATATCCGCCAGCGGCGACATACGAAACTTAAACGGCAAATCGGCATAAAGCGTGCAAAACTTGCACCGGTGATGTGTGCAGCCGGCCGTAACCTCCACCAACAAAGAAGCCGCTTCATAGGGCGGCCGCCAGATTGTACCTGTGTAATGCATAAGCAAAACCCCCTAAATTTTTTCTGGTTTTATCATAACGCATTAATATAAATTACACAAGTACTGTCTTTTTTTAATGATACTATCATTTTTGATACTATTGCTTTTATTGCAATGCAGCGCTATAATATAACCAGAGGTGAGAGTTATGGCAAACAACAAATTTACGACGGCCGACGCGCAGGCGCGCTGTGTGCCGATGAGCCGTTTGCAGGCGGTTATCGGCGGCAAATGGAAGATTTTAATTCTATGGTATATCGCCTTTTATAAGGTGCAGCGCTTTGGCGAGCTTATGCGCCGTCTGGACGGTATTACGCAATCCACGCTGACCAAACAGCTGAGAGAACTGGAGCAGGACGGTTTTCTGCATCGCGAGATTTATCGCGAGGTTCCGCCCCGAGTAGAATACTCGCTCACAGAATTCGGCCAAAGCTTTATACCAGTTTTACAAAACATGCTGGATTGGAGCGAAAAACAGCTTTGTCCGGATTTTATCAACCCCTATAAATAAGCAACAGACACATCACTTTTACGATGTGTCTGTTTACTTATCGTCATAATGCCCCTTGCACTGACAAACAATAATTGTATCGTCCGCTAAACTATAAATCAAACGGTCTTTATCATTATTTACTCCTCAATTTTCCGCAGCAAACTGACCTTATAAGCATATGCGCAAATGCCGAATGGCAGCCAGAAAGCGGCAAACCAAAGGCCGCCCTGCGCATAAGGAGCCACCATGCTAAAATCCGCGTCTTTCATGATAATGCTGCGCAGAGGATTGGCATAGTAATAAAGCGGCCAGATACGAACCGCCACGGCCTTAAAGGCCTCCGGCATCATATATTCCGGCCAGGCATAGCCGCTGCACAGCAGGCTGGGAATAGTCAGGAACATATTAAACTGCGTGCAGTGAGTAACATCGTCAAAAATGGCGGCAATCAGCAGCGTCATACCGCAAATACCCAGCAAAAACGGCATATGCACCAACAAAATCAGCTGAAAACTGCCCTTAAGCGGATACGCAAAAACATAATGCAGCGCCATAATGCAGATAAACAACCCCAACGTGCCGGTCAGCGCAAAGCTTAAAAGCCGCCCGGCCACCTGGCCAAAGGACTGCCTGACGCTTGGCGCCAAGCGCATTAGCTGTTTTTTCTCAATCAGATAGGGCGAAGCCGCCGCCAGAAAGGTCTGTTGCACAAAAAGGGCCAGCAGCGCCGGAAACAGGAAATAGAGATAACCATAAGTCGGATTATAAAGACCGCGGTCCACCACGCTTAAGCTTAAAACATTCTGCATTGCCGGCTCCGGCAGAATACCGCCGGCCTCCAACAACTTCAGGCGAATAGCCGCGTTCATGGTGCCGCTGATATTGCTGGCCGCCTGCATAATCGTGCTCATGTTCATGAAATTACTGGAATCCTGCATCACCAGCAACTCCGCACCGCTCTGCGTCTGCAAATCATGCCCAAAGCCGTCCGGCACAATAACCGCGCCCAAAGCCCGGCCAGACAACATGGCGTCCTCAATATCCGCCATGGAGTTAGCCGTTTCTGAAATATTTAAGTAAGGATAATCCGCAAAAAAGCCCACCAGCTGACGCGATTCATTGGAGCCGTCCATGTCATAAATGATTACAGACACATCACTGTTGGCAACCGGACTGAACGCGCCGCCAAACAACAGCGTGAAAAGCAGCGGTATTACGGTTAAAATCAGATACGGTTTAATATGCTCAAACCGATGCCAAAGCCGGCCGAATTTATCTTTATTTATATTTTCGCTCATAAAACCGCCTCCTTTGTGGAATTTTGCGGTTTATGCAGCCAGCCCAAAAGCAGCTTTATACCTAACAGCAGCAGAATTTCCACCAGCGCGTACAGCGCCAGAAAACTGATATGCGGCATAACATGCTGCAAAGCCATAGGCTTCAGGCAAAGTGAACGGATATCAGAACCCAGATAAGTATAAGGCAGCAGTTTGGCAATCGACTGATAAGCCGCCGGCATCGCTGTCAGCGGATAAGTATAACCGCCCAAAACACTGGTGGGCAGTACCAGAATGGCCGCCAGCTGTACCGCAAAAGTGCGCTCCGACACCACACTGCCCACAATATAACCCATAGTCGTAATCGTCAGGGCGTAAACAGCCAGCAACAGCACGCCGCCCAGCACCGTGCCGCGGTATGGCAGACCAAACACCACCAACTGCACACCCAAACACAGCATCATGCCCAGGGTTGCCAGCAGCGACCACAGCGCCAGGTTCTGCAAATGCCGGCCAAAATCCCGGGCATACAGCCGGCGGCTTTCATAACCGCGTTCTGCGCCCAGCATCACCATGCCCACCTGTAAAATAGCCAGCAGCATGCCCGGCAACAGATAATAGCGGAAGCTTTTGGTTGGGTTAAACATATTCTGATAGGTAACGCTGACCGGCAAAACCTTACTCATAAGTTCAGACGGCATTACGCCCAGTTTGGCGGCAAAAATCTTTTGCAGATAAGCGCCGTTCATATTCAGCATAATCTCGCTCAAGGCCATTTTAGCCACGGACACCACCGCCAGCTGCGAGCCGTCATAAAGCAGCAGAATATCCGGACTTTTGCCCCCCAGCAGATTTTTATAAAAATCCTCAGGAATAATAATTCCGGCCAGCGCCCGACCCTCCTGAATAAGCCGCTCCGCCTGAGCGGTGTTATCCGCCTGAAAAGCAATGTCAAAATAAGCCGTTTCATCAACATAATTTATAAAATCACGGCTGAATTGAGATTTATCGCCGTTAACCACCACCGTCGGGATATGCACCGGCGAATCATCGTGCATCTCATAACCCAGCGCCAGACCAACCACCAACGGCACCAGACCATAAATCAACACTGACATCACCAGATATGGGTGGCGTTTTTTGAAGCGATAAAACCAGGCAATAATATGGCTCATACTCGCCTCTCCCCTTTATTATTCCGCCTGCGCGCCGGCTGCAAAATCCACCATCGCCGTCATGCCGGCATAAAGAGTTTCCGTCATATCGTCAAGGCGAATTTTCACAGTATAGGAAAGCACATCAAAAGAACCATTTTCATTTGTGGCTTTTTTAATAGCAAAATCCGGGCTTTTGCTGACGTTAATTATCGTACCGGCAAAACGCTGCTCATTATAAGCCGGAAAGAATAACTCAACCTGCTGCCCCTGCTTTACCATGGACAGGGAAGTTTCCGGCACATTAACCTCCACCCAGGCTTCGCCCGCCGCGCGCATACTGACCAGCGCCATGCCGGTGGAAATAAGCTCGCCTTTCTCCACATTAACCGCCGTAATCACACCGTCAGAGGGAGCGGTAATCGCCGCATGGTTAAGATATGTAGTGGCCTCCTCCACCGCACCTTCCGCCTGCCGGATTGTGGCCTGATACTGGCTGATAGCCGCGCTGGCCTGCGCAACCTGCGCCTGCGCCGCTGCAATATCCTCCGGCCGCGCGCCGTTCTGTGCCTGTTCATAAACCGCCTTGGCCGCCAGATATTTGGCTTCAATACCGTCAAAATCATTGGCCGAAACTGCGCCGTCCGCATAAAGCGGCTTCATGCGCTCATAAGTCACCGCCGCATAATCATAAGCAGCCTTGGCCTGCGCAATATCCTCCGGTCGTGCGCCGTTCTGCGCCTTGGCAAGCACTGCCTGCGCTGCCTGATGCGCCGCCTGCGCCTGCGCCAAACCGGCCCGGGCCTGCCCCAAAGCCGCCTCGGCCTCTTTAACCTTGGCCTGCACAATATCCGGCTCAATCTGCAATATCACATCGCCGGCCTTAACCTCATCGCCCTCCTCCACATTAACAGCGTCAATGTAGCCATCCAGCATGGAGTTCAAATCAATTTCCGTCATCTTCACACTGCCCTGAATAACCGTCTGGCTTTGCTGCGCAGAAGTTCGCCCGGAATTATACATACTGAACAGCACCGCCAGCGCCACAATAGCCGCCGCCACCAGCACAATTTTTACAACTAAAGTTTTTTGATTAGCGTTTACTTGATTTTCGGTATTCATACAAAACCTTCCTTTCCTGAATTTTGTAAAAATATATTTGAAAAATATTTTACAAACTAAATTTTATCTATATATAAAATTTTAGTCATTATGCGGAATTTTCCAACAGACAAACCAGCCTGTTTGTCAAAAAACACGACAATACAGTATGTTTGTCTGGTTTTAATTTACAGTCAGTTAACATTAAAACGGGTTATATTTCGCCAATTTTGCGAATAAGCATTAGCATAAAAACAATAAGAATTTGGTGAGAAAATATGACTCCTGATTTCCCCAAACTAATGTCCAAAATACATATCGGCTCGCCGCGGCTGCCCCGGCAGTTTAAAAATCTGCTGCTGCTGCTTTGCAGTCTGCTGGTGGGTCTGCTGCCTCTGATGCTCTGGCTGCTTTTAATTTTAATGTGGTATTATCTGCCGATACAAATTTCACTGGATATGACCAAGGTAACTCTGGCGCTGCTGCTGCTCTCCCCCTTTGCGGCCGGCTTTGTCAACTGCCGCTGGCGCGGCCGCCGTTATACGCTGGGCGTTGGCGCCTGGCCGGCTTTTTGGCTCTGGTTGGGCGCGGCCGCAGCTTACTCCTGGCTTTTAGCGCAGCTGCCCCAGCCGGAAAAAGCGCTGGCTGCTTTGGTTATCAGTCTATTGCTGGGAATTGCCGGCGCAATGTCGGCCGCCCGTTTAAGCAAATTTGTCAAACCGCAAACGCCGCCGGAAAATCCGGCCTGAAAAACGGCAATTTTTCTGCCCAAGGCTTTAACCTTATCCTGATTTACGCATATAATGCAGCAGATAAGCCGAATTGGGGTAAGGGTGACAAGATATGTTAAAAAAATTTTCCAATGGACTGAATAACGGTAATTTTAACTGCATACGCCGGCCAAACTTTTACCAGAGATGTTGCTGCCGCCTGCGCGCCAGCGTTTTGTATATATTTAGTCTGTCGGCATTTATGCTTTTTGCCTATTTACTTTGGGCGCCGGGCTGGTATTTAATGCTGGTGCTGTTTTTACAGGTTTTGGGATTGCTGCTTTGGCTTTACAATTATCGTATTTAATGCTATAATTTTTACAGGCATTAAATTCAATAAAAAGAAGGTGTTTTTATGAAGATTGATTTTTACGGCCATGCCTGTGTTGGCGTTTCCGGCAGTAAAAAAATTCTGATTGACCCCTATTTGTCGGGCAATCCATCAGCCAGCCTGACCGCAGAACAGGCAGCGGCCGATTATCTGCTGGTAACTCACGGCCACGGCGACCACCTGGGCGATGCGGTGGAGATTGCCAAACGCACCGGCGCGCAGGTTGTGGCCATGGTGGAGTTGGCCAACTGGTTCGGCAAGCAGGGGGTTGAGGCGCTGGGCATGAACCTGGGCGGCAGTTATACCTTTGCTGATGGCTTTAAGGTCAAACTGGTGCCGGCCTGGCACAGTTCTCACCTGCCAGACGGCTCGGCGGTTGGTCTGCCGGTGGGCTTCATTTTCTGGCTGGACGGCCTCTGCTTCTATCATGCCGGCGATACCGCCCTGTTTGGCGATATGAAACAGGTTATTGCGCCACATGGTCTGGATTGGGCATTCCTGCCGATTGGCGATTTCTACACCATGGGGCCGGACGACGCACTGATTGCCGCGGAATGGCTGAACGCCAAAAATTATCTGCCGATACATTACAACACATTTCCGCTTTTGCAGCAGAACGCAGCACAGTTCAAACAGCGGCTGGAGGACAAGCTGCCCGGCGCGAAATGCCACGTTTTGCAGCCTGGTGAACATACCGAACTATGAGCAGTAACACCAACAGCACGGAAGTTCTGCGGATAATGGCCGACGTTTACGCCAATGACGGCCCGGCGCTGGAATATGCATCGGTTTATCAGCTTCTGGTGGCGGTTATGCTATCGGCACAGACCAATGATAATCAGGTAAACAAAATCACCCGGGAGCTTTTTGTCGATTACGGCACGCCGCAGGCCATGGCGCAACTAGCCGTGCCGGAATTGGAACAGAAAATTCAAACCTGCGGCCTTTATAAGAACAAGGCCAGGAATATTGCCGCCGCCACGCGCCTGCTGCTGGACGAGTATGGCGGCGAGGTTCCGAAAAGCCGCGAGGAACTGATAAAACTGCCGGGAGTGGGGCGCAAAACAGCCAATGTGGTGTTAAGCGTGGGCTTTGGCCTGCCGGCGCTGGCCGTGGATACACACATTTTCCGGGTAGCGCATCGGCTGGGCTTCAGCCAGGGCAAAACGCCAGACGCCGTGGAAAATGATTTATGCGCCATTATTCCGGAAACAGACTGGGCAAAAGCGCATCACTGGTTTATCTGGCATGGCCGCCGGGTTTGCGAAGCCAGACGCCCTAAATGCGCCGAATGTCCGCTGGAGGCGCTTTGTCCGCAGCTTATTTGATTACATAACAGAGATGCCTATAAAGTATCTCTGTTATTTTTTTCTAAAAATTACAGATTTTTTTAAAAAAGTACTTGACAAAAGCCATGTTATGAGTTAAAATAATCAAGCAATCGTTAATTGCCCTGGGCAGTCAAGGTACAAAATTAAGCTCCGGCGAAAAAAATCAAAAAAAGGTCTTGACAAACTCTTGATTTGATGATATAATAAATATCGCCGTTGCGATGTGGACGATTAGCTCAGCTGGGAGAGCGCCTGCCTTACAAGCAGGATGTCGGCAGTTCGATCCTGTCATCGTCCACCACTAACGTGGCGCAGTAGTTCAGTTGGTTAGAACGCCAGCCTGTCACGCTGGAGGTCGTGGGTTCGAGCCCCATCTGCGTCGCCATAATCGCCTTGGTAGCTCAGTTGGCAGAGCAGAGGACTGAAAATCCTCGTGTCGGTGGTTCGATTCCGCCCCAAGGCACCATGCGGGTATAACTCAGTGGTAGAGTGCCACCTTGCCAAGGTGGAAGTCGAGAGTTCGAATCTCTTTGCCCGCTCCAAAATTTCACTTTTTGATTCCTTTCACATTAAATAACCACTCTTTCCCAGAGTGGTTATTTAATTTTCCCCCACTCCTCTGCTCAAAAAATAATCAAATAAATTATAAGTAATAAGCCGCTCCCTTAAAGAGCGGCTTATTACTTTTTTATATTTTTTATAAAATTCTTAATTGTTTGTCAAACCACCAACAGTCAGCTTATAACCATTATAATTAATGGTGCCCTTGTTTTCCAAACTGCTGATAACACAATCACCGGTCAGGTTCCAAACGCTGTCATCATCAATATAAACATTAAGCTCGGCCGCTTTATCAGACGCACCCTGCGCATTTGGCACGATATTCAAACTGCCGGTAAAAACGCTGCCCTCGGTCAGCTGTAAATCCAGACTGGAAATGCTGTCCACCGTAATATCACCAGTCATTTCCTGCCGTTTAGCCAAAAATTCCACCTGGGCGCCGTTCTCGCCAGCGGTTCCCCAACCGCGCCTGGAGCTGTTGCCACAAACACGCAACAGCTGCCCTTCGCCATTATTTTGCAGCCCCACACCGTCCAGCGTCAAACGGCAATGCGTATTGGTAACATAAAACATATCGCCGCTATGAGCGCTAATACTGCCGCCCTGAGCTGAAAATTCCGAAGTGCCAACCTCGGCGTCGCCAGACATTGACTGATAAATCATCACATTATGCACGTTTTCATCAGAACTGCTCCCCTTATCCGCGCTCATATTGCCGCTTACGGTACAATCCAGCAATGAAAGAGAATTTTTACCCTCAATTACCAGCGCTTCAGAATTTTCGGCGATTAGGCTGGCATTCATCACCGTAATATCCGCAGTGGAATAAACGGCCGGCGAATTAAAGCCGCGGCTAGTATAACTGCCCCCAATCACATTTACGATACCGCCGCCCCTGTCGGAACGGATTGCCGCTGAGGAATTGCCAGCAGTTTCAACCTGCATGTCAACCGCATTCATTGTCGCGCCGCCGGTGGTCTGCAAACCGCCGGAATTATCGCCGCTTGTTTCAATGCTGGAATCGCTAATAGAAATCACAGTGCCATTACCATAGCTGAAAACACCGTTGCCATTAAGTGCATTGGAAGTTATTTTGGCTTTATCAATAGTCAGCAGCGCGCCATTGGTAGCCAGCAAAGCCGCATTCTGACCATAAAAATCGCCATTTTCCGTGTTGGAGGAAGTGCCGCCGCTTTTACGCACCACCACGTCCGTCAGCGACACCGAAGCGCCGTCCACACGCAGGGCATTTTCGTCGTCCCCCTTACTGGTATAGGTTTTATCATGCAGCACGCTGTCTTCCGCCAGCAAATTGGCCGCTGTGCCCTGCTCCACATTACCGCCAAAATTGTCCGCCGCCACATTTTTCACAGTAAGGGTTATAACCTGATTTTTCTCGCCCACTTCCAGTTCCAGAACATCATCAACGGCAATATCCGCCAAACTGCCCTCTCTGGTCTGCAAATGCTCCTCTACATACACCGCCGCGCCGCTCAAATCCAGAATTGCCGTATCATCGCCAGCTTCAAAGCTGTATATTTCGTTGGGCTTATCTGCGCCAGCCGCCTGCCCTTTAGCCTCGGTGTTATTATTCAGCAGCAGCATATCTGGCTGGGTTTCCGTCGCCTCCTTGGAAATAACCATAGAAGTGGCTTTGGGGTTATCCTCCGCTTGCAGCTGCATGGTTTGCTCCGTTTCCGTTGATTTGGACGGTTTAGCCGGCGGCTCTCCCCGGTCCTCCGGCTTATTCGGCGGCTCATCATCATCGGGCTTGGCCGGCGGCTTCTGCACGCTTAAACGCCCCAAACGCAGGGTTACCCGGCTGCCCTCCAACTCCGTAACCTGGCCCACCAACACCGAGTTGCTGAAGTCATATTCCTTGGCGTCTATAACATTAAGCCAGAACTTGCAAATCAACACCAGAGCGGTCAGCGCAACCAGCCCCATCAAACCAAAGCGTCTTGTATAACTGTTCATTTATATCCTCCTGTTTTATGTTCAATTTATATAGCTTAATCACTTGTATATAGCATAAAATATGAATGTGAAATCTATACGAACATTAGTAGAAGATTAATAGAAAATTAAAAGAATAATATCCGAACTGAGCGGCCGCGCCAAATATTATTACAAAAACTCTCCCACCCAAGGCAGGAGAGTCTTTATAATAACATTAATGCTGTTAATTATTCACCAAAAACAGCGCGGTAATCAGCCTGAAACTTCTCAATACCGGCGTCTGTCAGTGGGTGTTTGGTCATCTGCTCAAACACTTTATAAGGCACAGTGGCAATATCCGCCCCAGCCTTGGCGCAGTCGATAACATGCATGGGGTGACGAATGCTGGCCGCAATAATCTCGGTTTGAATATCATGCAAAGCAAAAATATCCGCAATATCCTGAATTAAATCAATGCCAGGCACAGAAATATCATCTAAACGCCCCAGGAACGGAGAAACAAAGGTGGCCCCGGCTCTGGCCGCCAACATGGCCTGCGCCGCGGTAAACACCAGCGTTACATTGGTTTTAATGCCCTCTGCCGTTAAAACCTTAACCGCTTTCAACCCCTCGGCGGTCATCGGAATTTTTACCACCATATTGGCATGAATTTTGGCAATCTCCCGACCTTCTGCAATCATACCGGCAGCATCGGTGGTAGTGGCTTTAACCTCGCCGCTGATTGGCCCGTCAACGATGGAAGTAATTTCCGCAATCACCTGCGCAAAATCGCGCCCCTCTTTGGCAATCAAAGACGGATTGGTGGTAACGCCACAGATAATACCCATATCATTGGCTTTTCTAATCTCGTCAACATTGGCGGTATCAATAAAAAATTTCATTTTTCGTACCCCTCCCTTAAATTATTATCTTTTTGCTTATTGGAAGTCTTAATCAGCAACCGCAGCCTTGTTTAATGCAACCATCAACGCGTCTACATCAATGCCGTGCGCGCTGGCGCCCTGCTCAATATTTTCAAAATGCGCAGCCGCACAACCCAGACAGCCCATACCAAAATCCATAAAAACCGGCGCAGTCTGCGGATATTGCTGCACAACCTCCAAAATACCCATATCTTTAGTTAATTCTGCCATAATAAAATAACCTCCATATTTAAGATTTTTAATATTTTTACCAAATTACGCTTATATTATAACGCTTTATTTTTATAAAATCAAGCGCCAAAACCCAACTAATTATTGCTAATGAACCTTAATCACCACATTATCCTCGCCAAAATGAACTTTATACAGGTCAACCGCTTCATTATCAACTGAAATCCCCAGACCGCGCTGATAACGCCGAATATCATTATAATACGGCACAACCTCCAGCATGCCGGCGCGCCCCCCGGATAAACGCCGAATATCCGCCAGCGAGTTAGAACTCGGCACACGCACATAAACCGTAGCCTTGGGTTTTTCCGGCGGCGGTTCGGCCTGGCGGCGATGCGGATAACGCCCACCCGTTTTCTCCGGCTGTTTGGCTGGCAACTCCTGCCCCTTGGGCGCATCAAGAAAATCCATACCCTCCAGAGCAAAAACCGAATCTACAATCAACGAAAATCTTTCCTCGTCCTCCACCTGCAAACGGCCGTTAACCAAAACCGGCGTGCCATCTGCCAAATACTGCCGTGCCTCGGCATAAGCTTTGGGAAAACAAACACAGCGCACATTAGCCAACTTATCCTCAAGATTAAAGATAGCCATGCTGTCACCTTTTTTAGTCAGACGGTTCTGCAACTGGGTCACCAAACCGGCCACGCGCAAAAATGTGCGGTCGGCCAATTCCGGCAACTCCGTCAAACGATGATTAATAATTGGCCTAAGCTGCTCCGCATACTTATCCAAGGGGTGTCCACTAACGTAAAAACCAATACTTTCCTTTTCCATGCGCAGCAAATCCATGGTATCCAATTCCGGAATGGCAGGCAACTCCACCTCTGTTACCTGCGTCTGCTCCAGACCAAAATCAAACAGCGACATCTGCATGGAGGCCTGTTCCTCAGCATAACGCCGCCCCAGTTCCAGAGCCTGCTCATATACCGCCAAATACTGTGAGCGCTTACCGCCCAGACTATCCAACGCCCCGGAGCGAATTAAACTTTCCAAAATGCGCTTATTAAGATTAATCCGGCGGCAGATATCAGTCAGCGAACTAAACTCGCCTCCCTTTTCACGTTCAGCAATAATCTGGTCGATAATTTCACGGCCAACATTTTTAATCGCCGCCAGACCAAAACGCACCTTGCCGTCATGCACAGAAAAGTTAGTATAAGAAAGGTTGATATCCGGCGGCAAAATTTCCAGCCCGGCGTTGCGGCAGGCTTCAATATAGGTTGTCACCTTGTCCGCATTCTCCATAAAACTGGTAAGCATGGCCGCCATAAACTCCGCCGTGTAATGACAGCGCAGCCAGGCGGTTTGATAAGTAACAATACCATATGCCGCGGAATGGCTCTTGTTAAAGCCATAGCCGGAGAAAAATTCCATTAAATCAAAAACTTCATTGGCAATTTTTTCAGAAACACCCTTGGTAGCCGCGCCGGCCAGAAAATCCTTGCGCTTGGCCGCCAGAACCTCCGGCTTTTTCTTACCCATGGCGCGGCGCAGTTCGTCGGCCTGACCAAGCGTGAAGCCGGCCATCGTGCTGGCCACCTGCATAATCTGCTCCTGATAAACCATAACGCCATATGTTTCTTCCAAAACCGGCTCCAGCATGGGGTGAGGATATTCCACTCTGGTTTCACCATGCTTGCGCTTGATAAAATCGCTGACCATGCCGCCCTCCAATGGGCCGGGGCGATACAGCGCCACCATGGCAATAATATCTTCAATACGCTCCGGCCGCAAAGCACGCAGATATGTACGCATGCCGTCACTTTCCAGCTGGAACACGCCGTCGGTATCACCGGCGCTCAACATGGCATAAACTTCAGCGTCATCAAGCGGTATGTTGTCGATATCCAAATCAATACCGCGGCTTTGTTTGATATTATTCAAAGCGTCGCCAATCACCGTCAGAGTACGCAGTCCCAAAATATCCATTTTAACCAGACCCTGTTCTTCCACCTGCTCCTTTTCAAACTGAGTGGTTAAAATGTTCTCGCCCACCTTAAAACAGGGCATATAATCAACTACCGGCGCCGGAGAAATAACCACGCCGGCCGCATGCGTACCGGTATGGCGCGGCATGCCCTCCAGCTTCATGGAAATATCCCAGAGTTCCCGCACTCGTTCGTCCTCATCATAAAGCTGTTTCAACTCGGCCGATTCTTTCAGCGCCTTAGGCAGGGTCATTTTCAAATCATTGGGTATCAGCTTGGCAATTTTGTTAACTTCAGGAATGGGAATATCCAGCGCCCGGCCGACGTCGCGCACCACCAGCTTGGATTTCATCGTACCAAATGTGACAATCTGACCCACTTTGTCCGCGCCATATTTCTCCACCAGATAATCAATAACCTCGCCACGGCGTACCACGCAAAAGTCCGTATCAATATCCGGCATGCTGACGCGTTCCGGATTGAGAAAGCGTTCAAAAATCAGCTTATAGCGTATCGGGTCAATGTTGGTAATGCCCAATGAATAAGCCACCAGCGAACCAGCCGCCGAACCGCGCCCCGGGCCAACCCGAATACCATTTTGATGGCAGAAATTAATCAAATCCCATACAATCAGAAAATAGCCGGGGAAACGCATGGAAATGATAATATCCAGTTCATACTCCAGGCGCTCACGCAACTCTGGCGTAACCTCCGGATAACGCTTTTTAATGCCCTCCTCACAAAGAAAGCGCAGATAGGTTTCCAGGTCATAGCCCTCCGGCACCTGCACCACCGGCAAATCCACCTTTTCATGCTTATCCAGATTAACCTGACAGCGCTCGGCAATACGCACCGTATTAGCCAGCGCCTCCGGATACTCGCCAAAAAGCTGCTGCATCTCCTCTGGTGACTTCAAATAAAACTCGCTGTTAGCGAACCGCATACGCATCGGGTCACTAAGCAGGCGGCCCGTCTGCACACACAGCAAAATATCATGCCATTCCGAGTCCTCGCGATTTATATAATGGCAATCATTAGTACAAACCAGACCAATATTTAAATCGCGCGCCAGCTGAATTAACTGCGGATTGGTGAGCCGCTGTTCGTCCAAACCATGGTCCTGCAACTCGATAAAATAATGGTCGCGGTCAAAAATCTCCAAATATTCCTCCGCGATAGCATAAGCCTGCTCTTTGTCATTATCCAGCAGAGCCTGTATAACCTCGCCGGCCAGACAGGCAGAAAGACAAATCAGTCCCTCGCTGTGCTCGCGCAAAACCTCGCGGTCAATACGTGGCTTATAATAAAAGCCCTCCAGATAAGCAATTGAGTTCAATTTACACAAATTGCGGTAGCCCTGCTGATTTTCTGCCAGCAGAACCAGATGATAAGTGCTTTTATCCTCCTTGCCCTCTTTAAGAAAGCGTGAACGCGGCGCCACATAGAACTCACAGCCAATAATCGGCTTAATTCCCGGCAATCCCTGCGCTTCACGCTCCTTACTCACCTTTTTACATTCCTCATAAAGCTTCAGCACACCGAACATATTGCCGTGGTCGGTAACCGCCACCGCCGGCATGCCCAAAGCAGCGCTTTTCGCCACCATTTCTTTAATGCGCGCTGCGCCGTCCAACAGTGAATATTCACTGTGATTATGTAAATGTACGAATTGTACCATGTTTTATCTCCATTATAAAATATAACCCTATCCAAATCAAAACTGCTCCGGCAAAAAAACGCCCAGACTGGTTTCCGCCGCCTTTTGCACCTTTTTATCATCAGTCTGCTCATTCTGATTTATAGCGTTCATATAGCCCTGTTCTGCAAAACTGAAATATTCCTGACCACAAATTATCAAATGGTCATGCAATTTAACATTTACCAGCGCCAAAGCCGCCCGGCAGCGCTTGGTCAGGCGTAAATCCTCCATGCTGGGTTTAACTCGTCCGCTGGGGTGATTATGCGCCAACACTACCATTTTTGCGCCCAACGTAACCGCTGTACGCACCACATCGCCAACCGGAAAATCAACGCTATTTTGAGTGCCTTTGGCCAGCTTAACCGTATTGATTAAGCGCATACTGTTATCCAGACAAAGCATGTAGGCAACCTCACAGACCTCCGCCGTAAAAAGCGCTTTAACATGATTTAAAAACGCCTGCGTGGAACCACAAATCAGACGCTGACGATTTTTACTCTGCAAATAACGCGCCGCCGTCAACGCCGCATAATGCAGATGAAAAGCGGTATTAGCGCCAACCCCTTCCATGGTTTGCAGTTCCCTGGGGTCGGCGTCCAAAACTCCGGCCAGCGAGCCATAACGCTTAAGCAGCTGATGCGCCAAAACATTGGTATCCCGGCGCGGCACAACAGAATATAACAAAACCTCCAAAACCTCATGGTCAGCCAAAGAGTCCACACCGTCCTGCAAAATCCGGGCACGCATCCGCTTGCGGTGTCCCTGATGCTCATTTGCCGGTTTATTCGGTTTCAGCCTTTCTGCAGCCCTGATATCCGGCTTCATTTACTCCTCCTGCCCGTCTTCTTTTGCCTCAAGGTCGTCAGCCTCTCCCTCCGGCAGAGGTTGCGCATAAAAAATTCTCTTTATCGTTTCCGGCAATTCTTCCTCGTCAATAATCCAGTAACTGCCACCGCTGATTGTCTGGGAATGACCGCTCAAACTTTCACTGACAAAAGCCGTTTCCAAATCAACGTCTTTAAATAATTCAACCAACGCCAGCAAATCAGGATAAGATAAATCGGTTTCCACCTGCTCCATAATCTTTGGCAGCAGAGTAGGCAATTTAATAATATTCTGCGGCTCAACCACCCGATGAAATACCGCTTTCAGGAATTGCTGCTGGCGCTGTCCACGTGAAATATCACCGCCGGCGTCATAGCGATAGCGCACAAAACCCAGCGCCTGTTTGGCGTCTAAAAGCTGATAACCCGGCTGCAAATCAATATCGCCATACCAGGTGTGTGTTCGCATACGAATTGGCACGTCAATATAAACGCCGCCCACCGTTTCCACAATATCCTCAAAACCGGCAAAGTTAGTCACCGCATAATAATCAATCGGTACGCCCAGCAGATTTTCCACAGTATCCTTGGTTAACTCAATACCGCCATAGGCGTAAGAATGATTAATTTTAGTCTTATTCTGATAACCGGGAATATCCACACGGCTGTCACGCGGAATGGAAAGCGCATAAACCTTTTTATTATCCAAATCTACGTTAAACACAATAATACTGTCCGCCCGGCCAACGTCATACTCCTCCGCGTCAGTACCCACAACCAGCACATTAATCCGCCCTCTGGAGTATTCCTCATCTTCCGGGCGTTCCGGCACCAGCTGCGTTATCGAATGCTGCATATAAAAATGCAGCCCAACCAGCGCCAAAACCAATATAATTAACAGGATAATTATTATCTTCAGTAAACAACCTGTTCTGTCCTTTTGTGGCTCTTCCTGTTTATCTTTCTTTTCTTTTTTGGCCATATTTTTTCTTAATTCCTTTCACACCTATTTACAATTATACCCATATATTATAACATAGAAACAAAAAAAGTGCAACAAAAAAATAGACCGCCAAGGATTTTCCCTAAACGGTCTATTATAAAGCGCCTAAAGTGCTAACACGCCCTTTGGGCAGTTAAACTATTTCAATTCAACAGTAGCGCCAGCTTCTTCCAACTTAGCCTTAGCAGCTTCAGCTTCCTCTTTGGAAACTTTCTCTTTAATCGGCTTCGGAGCTTCATCAACCAATGCTTTGGCTTCTTTCAGACCCAAACCGGTGATGTCTTTAACAACTTTGATTACGTTAACTTTCTTATCGCCAGCATTGGCCAGGATAACGTCAAACTCTGTCTGTTCAGCAGCAGCCGGAGCAGCACCGCCCTCAGCAGCTACAACGCCAACAGCAACCGGAGCCGCGCTAACGCCAAATTTTTCTTCCATAGCTTTAACCAGGTCATTCAATTCCAGGATAGTCATTTCCTCAATGGCCTGCATGATTTCATCAATTTTACTCATAGGAATTTACACCTCTCGTCATATTTTTATTTTAGTATTTTTTAATTCAAACAAACTGCTTATTCAGCAGCCGGAGCATCAGCAGCAGCTTCTGCCGGAGCCTCGGCAGTCAAAGGCTCACCGTTCTCTTTTTTAGTTTTGATTGCATCAACAGCACGTACAAAGCTGTACAAAGAGGACTGAATAGAACCCATAAAGCGACCCAACAGAACCTCGCGGCTGGGCATTTTCGCCAACGCCTTAATCTCCTCGGCGCCAACAAATTTGCCGTCTACCAGACCAGCCTTTAATTCCAGCGCGGTATGCTCCTCTGCAAATTTAGACAAAATCTTAGTAAGCGCCACCGGGTCAGCAGCAAAAGCCAAAGCGGTAGGGCCATTCAGATATTCGTCCAAATCGGTAATTTCCAAATTGTTGGCCGCGCGTTTAATCAAAGTATTTTTAGCAACATGATAGCCAATTTCATTCTTGCGCAGTTCGCCACGCAAAGCAGTATCTTCAGATACTGTCAGGCCGCGGTAATCAGCCAGAACAATAGCTGCGTTTTCCTGCAACCAGTTTTGCAGCTGGCTAACCTGTTCTTCTTTCTCAATCATCTGCGGTTTTTTAGACAACTCCAACACCTCCTTATTCCATATGGTTATATGAAAATTAACAAAGCTCCCTGCCGAAACAGAGAGCTGAAAACGCAAATATACGCCAGGCCTCTGCCTCGGTTGGCCGCCTGAAAGCGTTTAAGCGCAATATACTGCACACCTACTGTCTTGGGCAAAGAGTTTTATTTAATTTTTCTCAAATTATTTGCCCAAGGGCTTCAGCACATTAATGCGCACAGCCGGGCTCATAGTTGAAGTAACAGAAATATTTTTAATATACTGACCTTTAGCAGCTGCCGGTTTAACCTTAATCAGGGTATCAACCAATGTGAGATAGTTCTCAACCAGCTTTTCAGTAGCAAAAGAAGCTTTGCCGATACGTGCATGCACGTTAGCAGCCTTATCCAGACGATATTCAATCTTGCCGGCCTTAACCTCTGCAACCGCCTTGGTAACGTCCATAGTTACCGTACCGGTTTTCGGGTTCGGCATCAAGCCCTTAGGACCCAGCAAACGGCCGATTTTACCAACCACACCCATCATATCAGGCGTAGCAATGGCCACGTCAAAATCAAACCAACCGCCCTGAATTTTGGTTACCAATTCTTCAGAACCAACAAAATCAGCGCCAGCCGCTTCAGCCTCCTTAACCTTATCACCCTTGGCAAAAACCAAAACGCGTCTGGTAACACCAGTACCGTTAGGCAGAACAACTGCACCACGGATTTGCTGGTCAGACTGTCTGGGGTCCAGGTTCAGGCGCACAGCCACTTCAATGGTTTCATCAAATTTGGCTTTGGCATTCTTTTTAACCAGGCTGATAGCTTCTTCAACCTCGTAAATTTTGGTTAAATCATAGCTTTTAGCTATATCATTATACTTTTTGCCATGCTTTGGCATATCTCAAACCTCCTTGGTGGTATAACGGCTCATTTTTATAAGCCTCCCACGTAATGAAAAAAATCCAGTTTAATCAGCAATCGTAATACCCATGCTGCGTGCTGTGCCTTCCACCATACGCATGGCCGCATCAACAGATGCAGCGTTTAAGTCAGGCATTTTCTGCTCCGCAATCGCCTGAACCTGCGCCCGGGTAACCTTGCCGACCTTTTTCTTGTTCGGCTCACCAGATGCAGTTTCAATGCCAGCCGCTTTTTTCAGCAAAACTGCGGCCGGTGGAGTTTTCAAAACGAAAGTAAAGGAACGATCCTCATAAACCGAAATCTCCGCAGGAATAATCATACCTGCGTCATTTTTGGTTCTTTCATTAAACTCCTTGCAAAAGCCCATAATGTTGACGCCGTGCTGACCCAAAGCCGGGCCTACTGGCGGCGCCGGGTTTGCTTTACCGGCTGGAATTTGCAGCTTAATAACTGCTACGACATTCTTCGCCAATTTGGACACCTCCTCGATAAAAATGTGGTATGGCGAACAGCCACCCAATGCGGCTATTCTCCCACTAACTCAAGCAGCCCCTCTGCGAACATCAGAACTGCCCAAGGTAACCCCTGATTTATAATATTGACAAAATTCCAACCGAACTTATCAGGCTGATAAATTCGGTACTCTATATTTCAATTTTTTCCAACTGTAAATTATCCAAATCCACAGTTGCGGTGCTGCCCAGCATATCCACCTGCACCTTGATGCGGTTTTTCTCCGGGTTAATCTCCAGCACAGTGCCGGTTACACCAGCAAAAGAGCCGTCAATAACGCGCACTTTCTCGCCCACGCTGTAATCCAGACGCAACACAGCCTCCTCATAGCCCATCTGGCGCAAAATCAGTTGAACCTCGTTATCGTCCAGCGGCACCGGCTTTGAGCCCGTACCCACAAAACCTGTAACGCCAGAGGTGTTGCGCACAACATACCATGAGTCGTCAGTCAGAATCATCTCCACCATAACATAACCCGGATATACCTTGCGCTTAACAACCTTGCGCTGGCCGTCCTTAACCTGAACTTCGTCTTCCATTGGCACAATAACCCGAAAAATATAATTTTCCATATTCATGGTTTCTGTGCGGCGTTCCAGGTTCATCTTAACCTTATTTTCATATCCGGAATAAGTGTGGACAACGAACCACTGTTTTTTATTATCAGCCATCAGCGCCACCTATCAGCCAACAATCAGGCTCAACACACCGGAAAAAGCGGTATCCAGCACCCAAATAACCGCGCCAAGAACCACCACAACGCCAAAAACGACGCCGGTATATTTAACAACCTTTTCTTTGTCCGGCCAATGCACCTTTTTCAGCTCAATGCTCACGCTCTTAAAGAAGCCGGTAGGTTTGGCGGCCGTTTTCTTGGCTAGTTTATCGGCATTAGCTTTAACCGCAGCCCGTCTGGCTTCGGCCTTGCCTTTGGTTTCTGTTTTACCATTATTATCAGTTTTGTTTTTTGCCGCCTTAGCGTCAACGTCAGCCATTCACTCACATCCTTAATATTTCAGTTAAACCTAAACAAAGCTACACTTAAACAAGCTGCTTATTTGGTTTCTTTATGACTTGTATGAGTTTTGCAATGAGGGCAATACTTTTTAATTTCCAGTCTGTCAGGCGTAGTTTTTTTGTTTTTTGTCGTAATATAGTTACGGTTTTTACATTCACCACAGGCCAGTGTAATAGCTACTCGCATCAAACGCCACCTCCTAAATCAACACTTTACTGCCAAATATACAGTGTGATACTTCCTAATGATAACACAAAACATCAGCTTTGGCAAGGGTTTTCTTCAATTTTTTTTACTATTTGCAAATTTTTTTCTCATAATTCATTATATTATTTAATTTATAAAATGCAAACGTCAAATTTTCATAGCGGTTCCCAACCGGCTGCGCCGGCTGCATATGTTCACACTAAATTCTCGCTGCGCCTGCGGCTTGCGCTCATTAAGTGTTCACATAAAAAGAAGCAAGAAAAGTCCTCGGGAAACCTCTCTTGCCTCTTTTTTAAATCCTAAT
>JAETNY010000043.1 GCA_021771915.1 Bacillota bacterium | reverse complement strand
GGAGCCAGTAAATACTTGGAGCGTGTAAAAGCGGCCTGTTGCTGGCTCCCTCATAAGTTTCTCATTTGCCATTTTCCTGCACTATTTTCACAAATTCCTCAACCTTGCCCAGCACCTCCTGTAGTGGCACGGAGAGCATTGTGATAGTATCACTGCCACAAACATACCGCAGGGCAAAATTGCCTTGAAGTTCCTCCTGTATTGCCATTGCCTGCTTATAGGCCGCATTAGCTTTTTTGAGAGCCTTGAGGAGCTTAACGTGTGGGGGTACATCGTTGTTGTCGGCTGTTCGCTTGCCAGCGGCCTTGGCTTGAGTAACGGCGGCATTTACTGCCTCTACCTGTGCGGCCTCATTCTCCTTGTTTTGGCCTACAATCTCACGCACGGCGTTGGTGGATATTTCGCCACGCTCAAGGCTCTGCTGGATTTCGGGTGCCAGCTCCATGAGGCTCAAGCAGCGGCTTACAAACGTGGGGCTTTTGCCAAATTTGGCCGCTATCTCGGTTTGGGTGTAGCCAAACGCCTTAAAGCGGTTAAACATTATGGCACATTCGTACTCGGTAAAGGTTTTGCCCTCGTTGCGCATCATCTGCTGCACAAGCTGCTCCTCCTCGCTGGTGTTGCGTGGCAGGAAAATGGCCTTAATTCGGGCTATGTCGGCACCCTCCTCAATGGCAGCGAGTGTGGCACGCAGTCTGCGCTCTCCATCCACAAGCCTGTAACGCTCGGTGCCGTCTGCGGTCTTGGTCGGTATAACGGTTATGGGGTTTAACACTCCGTTGAGTTTGATTTGCTCTTTAAGCTCATCAATGGCAAACTCACGGCGTACATTAAAGCCTGCCACTACATCTACGTTGCGCGGATCTATTTGGTAAATGTCCGTGCGCTTGGTTGCGTTTATTTTTTCCATGTGGGTTATGTTATTTGAGTAATCAGTCATTTAAGCAGCCACTCAAGCAATACATTGGCCAGTATTAGGAGCATTAGCCCTGCCAGTATGCCGCAAAAATCAGCCAGCAAATCCCACCAGCACCAATGGTTTCCAGTGGCGTTTTTATCTCCATACTCCTTGCCCAGTGCCAGCCCAGCGGAGAGAGCCACACCTACGTCACACCCTGTTTGCAGGCTGCCACTTGTTAGCCATGCGGCACTCCCCAGCACCAGCGTTGCAAGTAGGCACACGCAAAAGTGCATTACTTTGTCCTGTTGAATAATCATCGCTTTATCTTTTTGAGTTTATAGTTGTTACGGTTCTTTTTGTAATGTTTT
>JAETNY010000024.1 GCA_021771915.1 Bacillota bacterium | reverse complement strand
CAAATGTGTAAAACGATGAGCAAAAGCCCCCTTGTACCCATAACCGACATAATACTCAATGAGGCGAACCCACGCGGCATTGAGGAAAGCAAGTTTGAGCAGCTCAAAAAGAGCCTGCTGATGTTCCCCAAAATGTTGCACCTGCGCCCTGTGGTGGTAGATGATGCAAACATAGTGCTGGGTGGTAATATGCGCCTGCGTGCGCTCATTGCCATATCCCAAATGACCCCAGCAAAGGTAAACATTATGCTGGGCAAGTGTTCGGGATATGCACAAAAAACCGAGCTGGAGCGCGAGAACCTGCGCAAATACTGGGCAAAGTGGCTCAAGGCTCCAGTGGTGGAGATACTGCACGCCTCCCAGCTCTCCGAGGAGGAGAAAAAGGAGTTTATCATCAAGGATAACCTCTCTTATGGAAACTGGGATTGGGATATGCTCGCAAACGAGTGGGAGCCTATGGAGCTTGAGGAGTGGGGGCTTGACTGCTGGCAGCCCGAAAACGGAGGCGAGGCAGAGGGCAACAGCTCTGCTGGCTCCAGCTCCGAGAGTGGCAAGCATGGTAGCCTCTCCGACAAGTTTATTGCCCCACCGTTTACCATACTTGACACCCGACAGGGTTACTGGAGGCAGCGCAAAGCCATGTGGAGAGAGCGCATTGCAGACTTTGGCGAAAGCCGAGAGGGTACACTGGCAGATGGCGAAACAAACTGCATGGCTACCATAAACAACGGCGTTAGCCTGCTTGACCCAGTAATGGCCGAGATTGTTTGCCGCTGGTTTGGCATTGAGGGTGGCACCGCCTTTGATTGCTTTGCTGGCGATACCGTGTTTGGCTATGTGGCCGCTACACTGGGCATGAGCTTTACTGGTATTGAGCTGCGAGAGGAACAGGCAAGGCTCAATAATGAGCGTGTTGAGGGTATGAGCGCACGCTACATTTGTGATGATGGGCAGAACGTAGCCAAGCATATTGCGGCTGGCTCACAGGATTTGCTCTTTAGTTGCCCTCCATACTACGACCTTGAGGTTTACAGCGACAAGCCCAACGATGCAAGCAACCAGCCCACTTATGAGGCATTTTTGAGCATACTGGAAAACGCCTTTGCCAGTGCCATTGATTGCCTCAAGCAAAACCGCTTTGCCGTGGTCGTTGTGGGTGATATACGCGATAAGGAGGGGTATTATTACGACTTTGTAGGCGATATAAAGCGAATGTTTAAGGCGCATGGTATGCCGCTTTACAACGAGTGCATTATCGTGGAGCCTATAGGTACGCTCCCCCAGCGCGTGCAGAGGTATATGCGCAACCGCAAGGTCGGCAAGTGCCACCAAAATGTGCTGGTGTTCTACAAAGGCGATATTAAGGCCATACCAACAACCTATAACGAAATTACTTATGCAAGCGAAGATTTGGCAGCATTCGGCATGGATAACAACGACACAGCCGAGTGACCTGCGCCACCTGTTTGACACCATGCTCTCCCTATGTGGCTTTAATGTGCTGGAGATTGTAGAGCATCATTTTCAACCTCAAGGCTACACTTGTTTGTGGCTACTGGCAGAGAGCCATTTGGCTGTGCATACTTTTCCCGAACATGGACGCACATACATAGAGCTGGCAAGCTGCAACGGCAACAAATACCAGCATTTCCTTTCGCTCCTCTCAAGGTTTAACCCCCAGCCCGATAAACAGCGCAAAGAACACACCCTAATCGTACACTATAGGCTATTGAGCATACGCTGTGCTGCATTTGGCTCTGCGATGCTGGCAGACCTCTCAACGCTGTGGCGCAAGCTGCTGGGCAAGCGATAACAAAACACAACCAATCAACTCACAACCCAATGGACGGAAACGAAATAAATAAACGCTCCACCCAAAAGCGTAGGCAGATAAGGGAGGCACGGTTGCAGATCGTGTCCGAGCTGCGCCTACAGGGTAAGAGTGTACGCCAAATTGCTGATGCTGTAACTGCTCGCCTCCAGCTCCCTAAAAAGGTAAGCACATTTACCATACACAGCGACATAAAGCTCCTGCTCCAGCAATGGAGGGAGGATAACAACCACAACACCGAGGAATGGGTGCAAATGGAGGTTGCGCGTGTCGATATGCTCATTGCAGAGCTGTTTGAGGCATGGGAGAAATCCAAAACCGACTATGAGCAAATAAGGCAGCGGCAAGAGCGCGGCCATTTTGAGGTGCCTGCTACCGAGGAGGCCGAGGGCGGCAAGCCCAGTGGTAAGCGCAGAATACCCTCCCCATACATAAAGCAGGTGCAGAGTAAGGAGAGTGTGACCAACTACGGCAATGTTGGCTATATCTCCGAGATACGCAAGTTGCTGGAGTACCGCGCAAAGCTGCTGGGGCTGTATGCGCCCGACCGCAGAGAGATTACAGGTGCCAATGGGCAACCGCTTAACCCAACCACAACCAACACAACAATAACCGTTGAGGAGTTGACAGAGGATGAGCTGGCAACCCTCTATGCCATTGCTGCCAAACGTGATAAAAAAGGCCAGTAACATAGAGCTTACTGATGAGCTGCTGGATAAGGTGCAGGCTCATGTGTGCAGGAAAAGTTTTTACAGGTTTGTAGAAACTTTTTGGGGTGTTATTATACCCGAAGAACCTGTATTTAACTGGCACATAAAATACCTATGCGATGAGCTGCAAGAGCTGGCCTACTACATTGTAGGCCGCCTCCCAAAGCCCTACGACCTTATTATAAACATACCGCCTGGAACTACCAAAAGCACCATTGTAACCATAATGTTCCCAGCATGGCTGTGGACACAGGATGCCAGCTTGCGTGTTATCTCCAGCTCATACTCCAGCGATGTGAGCATAGATCATGCCTCCAAGAGCAAGGACATTATTACAAGCGAGAAATACAGGCGGCTGTTCCCCGAAGTGGTAATGCGTAGGGATAAGAGCGGCAAGGGCTTTTATGGCAATACTGCTGGAGGCGATAGGTATGTAACCAGTACAGGCTCCGCTGTAACTGGTAAGCACGCCCATATCATAATCAACGATGACCCTCAAAACCCCAAGCAGGCAGAGAGTGAGCCATTGAGGCAGCAAGCCGTGGAGTTTACCAAAACGCTCTCCACACGAAAGGTAAACAAAAAGAATACTCCAACCATAACTATCATGCAGCGGCTCCATGAGGAGGATGTAACAGGCTACCTGCTCAAAAAGAAAGCCGATAAGATACGCCACATCTGCCTCCCTGCCGAACTTTCCGACAACGTAGCTCCTGTAGATCTGCGTGAGCGATATATTAACGGCCTCCTTGACCCTGTGCGCCTTGATGCAGAGGTGTTGGCCGAGGCTCGCATTGATTTGGGCACACGCGGATATGCAGGCCAGTATGAGCAAACCCCAGCCAGTGCCGAGGGTAACATAATACAGCGTAGCTGGTTCCAGTACATCAACCGCGCCCACTTTGAGGCAATGCGAGGGAGTGCCACCGTGCATTTCTTTGTTGATACGGCCTATGATGAGAAACACCGCAAGACTGACAACGACCCAACAGGTGTGCTGGCGGCTTGCAAGATTGGCCAGCAGCTCTACATTATCCACGCTAAAAAAGTGTGGAAAACCTTTCCCGACCTCATTGCTTTTCTACCCGAATACTGCCAAACATGGGGCTTTAACAAGCGCACCAGCACGCTGCGCATAGAACCCAAGGCCAACGGTATTAGTGTTGTGCAGCAGCTCAAGGCTAACACCGACCTCAATGTTACCAAGACTCCAACGCCTACCGACAGCAAAGGCACAAGATTAAGCACTTGCAGCCCCAAAGTGGAGTGTGGCCGTGTGGTGTTGGTTGAGGGCGATTGGAATGAGGATTTTGTGGAGGAGATAGCCAGCTTTCCCTCCAAGACACATGATGAGTTTGTGGATTTGCTCTACTATGCCATAGAGTATTTCCTTATCTCGCCGAGAGAGTTGCCCGAGGGCATAACCAAGGGCAGTTTTGGAGGCTTATTGTAGCACATTAAACGTAACACGATATGAGCGTAATTGATTTTATTTACAGCAAGTTCAAAACGGCTGTGGGCTACCAGCAGTCGTTTGAGGAGCTTTTGGAGGCTGGCAACGTAAGCGATGCGCTGGCTCTGATGAGCTGCGACAATGACCAGCAACTTGAGGCTCTAAAGCAGTACAATTTGGCGCAACACCCTATCATGCAGCGCATGGATAAGCCCATTTTTGATAAAGACGGAAATTTCAAGGGCTGGGTGAAACGTTGGAGGCTGCCATTGGCCTATCCTAAGTACATAAACGAAATGGCCGTGGTGTTTATCTATGGCCGCCCTGTGCAATGGGTGCAGAGCAGTCAAAACACCGATGCCGCCTATAAGGCATTTACGGACTTTATACGCACCACCCACTTTAACGCTCGCATTAGGCAGGCAAAGCGTTTGGCTGGTGCCGAGACCAAGAGTGCGCTGCTGTTCCATTGCTACCAAAATAGCAATGGTAAGGCCGATTGCCTCATAAAGGTGCTGGCTAAATCGCTGGGCGATGATTTGTACTACATGAAAGACCATGTAGGCCGCCTCTTGTACTTTGCGCGTGGGTATTACCTGCGTGAGCGTGGCAACACTACGGCCTACTATGTGGATTTATACACAGATGAGTACACCTACCACTGCAAGCGTGCAAACATGGGCTGGGAGGTAGAAAAGGAGATTAACTATTGCGGCAAAAAGCCTGTAATACTCCTTGAGCAAGAAACCGAGTGGGAGGGTGCCACCCCCCTCATGGAGCGACAGGAGTATGTTAAGAGCCGCACAGCCGATGTGAACGACTACATGGCCGACCCAGCTCTTGTGGCCACGGTTGATGTGGTAAACTCCCTGCCCGATAAGGACACCGAAAACAAGCTCTATGTACTGGGCGAAAAAGGAGAGTTGCGCTACCTCACACCCGACACGGCCAGCGAGCTTAAAAAGCAGGAGAGCGAGGATAACGAGCGGCACATTTTCCGTGAAACCTTTACCCCCAACATTGATTTTGACACCATGAGCCGCCTTACAAACGTGTCGGCTAAGGCTCTCAAGCAAATGATGGTGCTGGCAGATATAAAAGCCTCCATGCGCAAGGAGTCACACGATGAGTACCTTATGCGCACGGCCAACCTCATAATAGCCATACTCTCCAATGTAACCAACATTGCCCTGCGCGGAGAGCTGGAGCAGCTGCTTGTGCAGCATGAGTACCAAGAGCCGTTTGGAGAGGACATTGTGGAGGCTATCAGCAATGCAGTTAAGGTTAAGAACGCTGGCGGCATGAGTGAGGAAACATTTATTGAGCTTAACCCCCTTGTGCGTGACAAGCAACGCGAGAAAGAACGCATCGCCAAAGAAAAAGCAGAGGAGGAGGCCAAAGCGGAGGAGGCCGCCAAAAACAGCGTCTTTAACTACCAGTAAAAATAAACATCCGTAGAGCTGGCGCACTATTCTCAAATAAAAAACTTATGGCAAACATTGATTGGAAACAGGTATATAGCAAGCTGGGCAAGCGCACCGAGTGGTATGCGCTCGCCGTGCGTGATACGTTCCAGCAACGTATTGGCGAGATTATTGCCATGTGCGAGGGGCTGGAGCTTGAGGAGGGTAAGCCATTTGCCTTTGCCGATTATGAGGTAGCCCCAAAGGTTGAGAAAAAGTTGCGTCAGCTCTATGCCGAGGTGTACCGCTCTATCCGTGGGAATGTGGTGCGTGAATGGAACTATGCCAACGATACCACCGACAAACTGCTCAAGGGGTTATTTGGCAAAGAGAGCATCGAGGACAGCCATTATGCACGATATTTCCAGCGCAACAAACAGGCCATGCAGCAATTCCTCTCAAGGCAAACCAATGGCCTTGACCTCTCCCAGCGCGTATGGCAGTATGTAGGGCAAACACGCACCGACCTTGAGGCTGCGCTGGATTTGGGGCTGGGGCAAGGTATGAGCGCAGACACCTTGAGCCGCCAAGTGAGAGAGTATCTGCAAAATCCCGATGATCTATTTCGCCGCTTTCGTTACAAAAAAGGCGAAGATGCAGACGGCAACCCCATTTATGGGCGCAAGTGGAAGCGGCGTTGCTACGATAAAGCCACCGACAGCTTTTACTGGGTAGATGCCAACCCCAAGGACTACCACACTGGTACTGGCGTTTATAGGAGCAGCTATAAAAATGCCATGCGCCTCACTCGCACGGAAACCAACATGGCATACCGCTCTGCCGACATTACACGCTGGCAGCAGCTTAATTTTGTGCGTGGCTATGAGGTTAAGATGAGCAAGAACCACCCATGCACTGATATATGCGATGAGCTGGCTGGCATATACCCCAAAGAGTTCATGTTTGTTGGCTGGCACCCCCATTGCTATTGCTATATTGTACCGCTCCTGTGTAGCGATGAGGAGCTGGAGCAACTGACCGACCTTATACTGCGTGGCGAGGACACGGATGGGTTCACGCCTGCTGGCATGGTAAGCGAGATGCCCGAACAATTTACCAACTGGATAGCCAATAACACCGAGCGCATACAGGCCGCGCAGAGCTTGCCATATTTTATCCGCGACAACTATAAGGGTGGCAACATTGCCAGTGGCTACCGCTGGGCAAATGAGTACAAGAATGAGGCTGGGTTAGCCAATTTCAGCAAACTCATGGGCATGGAGGAGATAGATGTGGATAAATACACGAAGATGCAGACGGCAACCCACAAGGAGTTTGCAGAGGCCAGCAACTTTGTTGAGGCTGGCAATGCTGGTGGCTTTCCGCTCTCAACTGCTCCCACCAGCAATGGCTGGCAGTTTGAGGAACTGGGTAAACTGGCAGACCCTAACGAGCTTGCAAACCTGCTGGCCGAGGCGAGCAAGGGTAACAATTTGCTGGCTCAATATTGCACACCCGAACAGCTGGCAGAGCTGGAGCGCATCGCCACACAAGCCAAATTTGCGGCCAAGGCAGAGGGCAAATATTTGGTTGCGTTGGATAAGACAGCACTGGAGGCCGCAATAAAAGGCGATACAGCCACTTTTGCGGCCAGTCGGTATGTTGGCACGAATTACAGCAGTGTTTGCTCTGCTGCGCTTGAAAAGGGGCTTGTCGGAGCTGATAGCGGTGCGGTGTGCATACTGGATTTGCCCAAGGGTAGCCGATACCTGCAAACCATGGCCAGTGGAGAGCCAACGGCCATGCTGCTGCCCAACTCCAAATTTAAGGTTGTAAGCTCCGAGGTTAAAACCATAGTGAGGGCTGGCAAGCCTGTGCAGATAACGCATTACCATTTGCAGCTCACTGATGATGGCAGCAGCTTTGTTAAGGAGGTTGTGGAGGCCAAGGCTAAAGCCAAGGCCGAGGTGGCAGCTTACAACAAGGCGGTCAAGGTGGCCAACAACGTACTGGGTGCTGCTAACAAAGGTCATTATGATCTGCTGGGCATTGACACATTGGCATTGGAGGATATTGTGGCTACTGGTACAGCCTCCGAGATACAGGCGGCCACTAAAAAGCTCGCAAAGGAGATGGCAGCGGCCAAGAAAATTGCCATGGCCGAGTATGCCGAGCAACCTACAATGTGGGGGCTGGTTAATGAGTTTGGAGAGGCCGATGCAAAAACCTTTATGGCCAACTGGAGTAAGCACATGGCCAAGGCCAGCACATACTCCACCGATGAGCTGTTCCTGCAAAAGGTTATCCAAAAGGAACTTTATTACGCCAAGCTCAATCCCACCAAATACCCTACCACAGGCAAGTTTATAGAGTATTTTGAAAAGCTGGAGGAGCAGTATAAAACAAAGATTGCTCTCAAGGCCATACAGCCCGAAATAGATGCCGTGGTGGTGTTTGCGCAAACCACCAAGAGCGCAAAGGTTAAGAACCTTGTTATGGAGCTGCAAAACCTCACTGGAGCAGGCAATCCCAATGAGGCTGCAATTAAGGCCAAGCTGGCCGAGGTACAAACGGAGGTGGATAGACTGACCAAGGAGAGGCTGGCACGGCTCCGTAAAAAGGGAGGTGGAGGCTATGATATTGAGCAGTTCTATACTCCAGCCGATAAGGCGCAACGTGATAAGCTGGTGTTTGAGTATGAAAAGGCTCTTACTGCGGCCAGTGGCAATGAGCGCGATTACAATGTAATTGCAGCCATGCAACGGCTGGCAGATTTTACTGCCCAGTTAGGAGAGCGTTATGCCAGCATACAGCCTGCACTTGCCAATGTAGATGGCCTAACGGTTAAGCAGGTGGAGCAGGCCATTAAGGATTATTTCAGCCACTCGCCCATTAACCCAACAGCCCCCAGCGAACCGTGGGGCATTTGGAGCAAGGCTATTGGTGGCGAGAATTGGTTTGGCCGCAAGGCAGCTTGTGAGCAGCTTGCAAAAGAGATAAAAGCCATGGGTGGCAATGTATCAGCACGCGAGCTGTCGCTTATTACCAGTTTTACACAAAGCTCAAACTTTATTTGCGATTACCTTTATGGAGCCAGTAAGGTAAGCCTCATTACTGATGCGGCGGTTAAGGCCGATGTGGAGCAACTGCTGGCTAATTTCAAGGCGGCTATTAACAAGGCCATTGAGAGTATGCCGCGTTATAACGGCATTACCTATCGAGGGCTAAACATTTACCCCGATGCCATTGCCGACCCAACAAAGGATGCTTTTTGGAATAGCATTATGCAGGCATGGCATAGCAAGGACAAAACATGGAAAATGGTTGCTCCCACCAGCTCCACAACGAGCATACACACTGCCGACCATTTCGCTGACGGTATTGTTCACGCCTCAAAGGGGCAGCGTGTAATAATGAAAATCCACGGCAAGACTGGCGTGGATATACACAAAATCGGTTATTTTGGAGGTGGGGAGAGTGAGATTACATTTAGAGCTGGCAGCAAGTTTCGGCTGCTCAAGGCTCCTTACAAATGCACCTCAAGAGGGGTCGGCCAAATTGGAGACTGGTGCATTGAGCTGGAGGAAATAATTTAAGCCTTTGGCCGCGTGCCTGCTTTGTATGCGGCCATTAACTCCTCCTGCTCCTGCTTTGTTATGGCAGGCCACGGCTTATTCATGTTGCGTACAAACCAGCTCTGCAAATACTCCTCCCAAGCCTTTTGGGATAGCTCCTCTGCCGAGATGTACCAGCCCCTTTCAAAATCCCACCAAAAGCTCCGAGTGCCGCGCTGATCTAAACCGTAAGGGTTCTGCGCCTCTCCATGGTACCAGTGCAGATAACTGGGCACCTCCTTTGCTGGCACCACATTGTAGAGTGGCTTATAAAACCGCTCTGCCATACCATGCTCATACACATATTTAACCCAGCGTAGGCAGCCATTACGCAAAATACCCGAATAGCTATGCAGAGCAAATGCTTGTAAAGCCTCCAGTATGCTGCCAAACTCCTTTTGAGGCTCTTTGTGCAGCTCAAAATAATAGCTGGGGTTGCGCTCCTCAAGCTGGGAGTATTTCGCCCAGCCATTTGCCCAGTGGTATTCAAAACACCACAGCATAGAGGCCGTATCGTTGTAACGCTCGCACCATGCTCCCTGTTGGTCGTTAACCTCCTCAAAGGGATTGGTGCGCTCGCCTTTATAGTACAGGTATTTGGTATCTTGCTGGCTCATGCGCGTATTATTTTCGCAAAGTTAGTCATAAAACGCACACCAACCAGCATAAGTTGTGCCTAACTTTTGGAAGATGGCTTTTTAAGTAGCTCCTTAACCTTGTCTCTCCTTGTTTTGTAACTCTCATCTTTAGGAAATATGCGGCAAGCTCGCTGGGCAACTCTCAACTCGTTTTTGTAGTCTTTACTCTTTCGGTATAGTACCAGTAACCTCTTAAAAGCATGGTGGGCTGGATAACCAAGCTCAATGTTGGCCTCATAAGCTGCAATAGCTCCAATGGTATCTCCGCATTGTTCGCAAGTTATACCCTCATTGTTGAGCGTGGCACACCGTTCAAGCCTCTGCTGGTTTTCTTTATGAGCTTGCAGTTTGTTACGCATAGCCGAATATTGCGCTGGTTTCAATGGTACCTTATCCTCTCCCTTGAGTATTGCCGAGGATATACGTTGCATTAAACCTACTGCCATAACTGGGCGTAACTCCTCCAGTTCTATAATACTAAAGAACACATAGCCTTGAGCAATCATTTTTTGCAGGTAGGCTGTACGCTCTTGCATTATTTGCAGCTGCGATTTGGCTCTTATCGGTTTACCCATGCGCTCCAACCTCCACCTATAGCCATATCCTCCCATATAAAACAACAAGAGAGGGCAGCCACGCTGTTCCCCTCCGTGTAATTGAATTGTTGGCAAGTCCAACGACTTTCAAGATAGGAATTAAATGGGTTGCCAGTACAAAAGACCACTAACGTATATGAGCCGTAGGCTGCATTGTTAATAACACCTGTGCTACTTTGGTATTGTGCTTTTATTGTTTGCCCATCGGTAAGCGTTGCTATACCATTGGCCAACGATGCTGTACTTGCGGCCTTGTCTATATCTATAGGCTGGCAATTAAAGAGCATTGTACTGGTGTAACTCCACTCTTTAGGGGAGTATGATGCATCGTTTTTAGGGGTTATGCTCTCATAACAAGCAACTGAGATTTTACGCTCCAGTTGTGGCTCATCATCAGAGCCGCCACAAGCTCCAAGAGGGAGGAGGCAAGCGGCCAGTGCTGTTACTTTCAAAAATTGTTTCATTAGCCTTGCAGGTGGTTTGGTAGCTTTGCCTAACTTTGTGCCAGCATGGCAGCAGCTCTGCGTAGGCAAAAAGCGTAGGACTGGTGCCACCTGCTCACAAGGGCTACCACACCCCAATAACTCACATGGCATAGTCC
>JAETNY010000042.1 GCA_021771915.1 Bacillota bacterium | reverse complement strand
TGAGGCCGGCTGACAGTTTGCGCAGACGAGCATAAAAATCTCAAGTGGGGCGTCGTCAGACCGGTTACCTCTTCATTGTAGTTTAGAAATGAGTGGCTTTGCAACAATGATTTTTTTACATCATTCTATTTATCGTTTTTAAAGCCGAACTAATTGTAGCAAGCGGGGCATCTGGGTACCCAAACACAATAATGACCTATTCAGCATTAAACGAATAGGTCATTTAGCTTGTCAGGGAAAACTCCCCAAACCCCTTTTATCGGTCAAGTAAACTCGACCGGCGGCGCATATCTATCTAAAGATAGATATGCTTTTTGTCAAGCTAACGCTTGACTATTATGAAAAATATTCAGCGTTCCGTTTCCTCTTTTCGCTACATATTTTTCTCCTGGCGATCCTCAATCTCCAGCAAATTATCCACATTCATTTTCACCGTCAAAAGCTCCTGCTTATCCTGTTACGCCCCGTCGTGCTGTAAACTCTGCCTTATCTGCCGCCTTTTGGCTCTAAACCCTCTGGCGTATTCCCGATTTTTAATTAATCGCTCAATCCTTTTCTTCTCCGCTGCAATCTCCTCCGGCGTAGACGCCGGCTGGGGTATTTCAAATTTACCAATGAACTTAAAATAAATCTCCACCTCCTGCACTTTTTCGCCGCTGCTCCAATCCACCTCGTGAACAACCAGTTTTTCTATAAATTCATTTATCATTTGCGTTATCAACTCCGAAAAATCGGTATATTTTTTAGACAGCAGCAGAAATTGCTCAACATTATTAGTGTCGGTATCATATTCCGCCAACTCTGCCTGAAATCCGGCAATACTTTCCTCCAGACCGGCCTGCTCTCTTTCATATTCTGCCAACAACATCTCAAACCGCTTTTCAGCCAGCTTACCGGTAGCATAAGCCTCGTAGAGTTTCTTTATCAGACCATCCAATTCTTTGCAGCGTTTCTGCTCCCTCTTTAAGCGGCTTTGCAGCTCCTTAGCCACAGATTGCTGCCGCACCGCCAAAAGTTCTCGCACCTTTTTAACAAACTCTTTCTCGTTTTCTATCGCATACTGACTGACAGTTTTTATCGCCGCCAAAATCAACTCCTGCAAAACCACCGTCCTTATATTATGCGCCGTACATTTCGTGGCAAATTTATTGGCCGTATTATTATAAGTGGAACAGCGATATGTATCAAAAGGCGCTCTGGGCTTATCTGTTACATTTCCCAGCCAGTCCTTATAAAAGCCGCTGCTGCCGCCCTTATGATTATACATTCTCTGCCCACAGTCCGAACAAAATACCAACCCGGTCAGCGGATTAGGAGTTTCATTTTTATGCTGCACCCGTTTAGTTTTAC
>JAETNY010000005.1 GCA_021771915.1 Bacillota bacterium | reverse complement strand
CAGTCTTTTTCTTTTTCCAAAGGATTTTCAGAGAACATTATTCTTTTGAACCTTGTCTTCTTACTTATCTCTTGCTTGAACTTGGCTGCTCACTATTTAGTTTTCAAAGACCCGTTCCTGTCATCTCACCGGGCGGCTCAGGCTTTTGTGCTGTGCCGTTTGGCGAGTGCTTATATATAATAACACCTTTTGCTGCTTTTGTCAACACCTTTTTTCAATTTTTTTATATTTTTTTCCAGTTTTTTTTCAAACACCTGTTTCTTCCTATATTATGCACAAAATGAAATCTATTATACCGCGCTATTTTAGTAGCCAAAATGCCCCTATATCGTAACCACAATCCGGTTTCTGGCCGGAAGCGGCGCCGGCTCATACTCATCAGAAAACTCATCAAAACTCTCTCGCAGCCATTCATCAGCCTCAATCAGCGGCACCCACGCGTCCGGCACCTCGTCGCGCCAGTTAAATTCCTTATCCATATAAAAACCCCATTTCCCAATTCTTATTAATAATACATTTCCGGCTGTATTATAAAAACACAGCCGGAAATTGTTTGTCTATTTTTCGTCCTGATTAAGCAGCCGCATCAACATAGTAGCAACCTCAGCGCGCGTAGCATTACTGCCCGGCTCCAGAGAAACTTCGCCCTTGCCATTAATCAAACCGCTGCCCACAGCCCACTGCATAGGCTCCTTAGCCCAGGCTGCAACGCTGCCGTTATCATTAAACTTGCTCAAATCACCCTTAACGCTAACGTCATACCCCTTAAGCTGCGCATAACGATACAGAATAGCCGCCAGCTGCTCGCGGCTGATATTATCATTAGGCGCAAATTTGCCATTTTCTATGCCGTTCACCACGCCGACGCTGGCCGACCAGTTAACCGCATCGCTAAACCACTGACCAGCCGGCACATCAGAGAATTTGGTTGCCGCACTTCCGCCAGCGTCTTTCTCCAAACGATACAGCATGGTTACCAACATCGCGCGAGTAGTCTTTTCACCCGGCGCAAAGCGTTTATCGCTCAAACCGTTCATCATGCCCTGCTTATACACAAAAGCTACCGCTTCAGCATACCAGTCGTTCGTCTTAACATCGTCATATTTCGCCGTAACCTCCCCCACGGCTGCATTCAACTCCGCCGCTGAAAGCTTCAGGCTTTTGCTCGGCTCGGCTGGCTTGACAGATTCGGCAGGCTTCGTCGGCTCAGTTGGTTTTTCCGGCTGGGTCGGCTTGGTAGTATTCCCCGGCCGATGACTGCTGGAACTGCCGCCGGTATATTTTTGCCAAACAGCAATTAACTCGGTATCATGCGCCACCACATAATCCGTGTTCGCCTTATAATTATTCTTGCCATCGCTCCAATATTGCAGCGTAAAACCGGACTTGCTGGCAATCGGCAAACGATATGCCTTGCCTTGCACAACGTCAACCGACATAATCTCCTTACCGGTGCCGCCAATATTGCCCTTATCAGAATTAAGCGTCAACTTAAACCTCTCGCCAGGTGTTTCGGTATCACCACCCGGTGTTTCCACACCGTCACCCACGGTAATCTTAACTTCAATCGTATAAGGCGCGCCAGCCGCACGCGAAGCCACGCCGCCTAGTTTAAGCGTAGTCACGCCGTCCGCCAGACCTTTAATCTGAACCTGCTCGCCAGCCAGAGTAACACTCGCCACATTCTCATTACTTATCTTAGCATAGGTAGCATGAA
The DNA here is from genome assembly GCA_021771915.1 of Bacillota bacterium. Classification (GTDB taxonomy): domain Bacteria; phylum Bacillota; class Dehalobacteriia; order UBA4068; family UBA4997; genus Avidehalobacter. The sequence goes on along the minus strand of JAETNY010000005.1, from coordinate 182,876 downwards.
TAACACCGGTTTTATTGTTATAATTTAAATTAGAATTATTCAGCTTTAAAACTGCTGTTTCGCCCGGCTGCACAGTTACCGCTGCCGGCGCAGCCTGTAATTTCAGATACTGCGGCAATGCCAGAATATCATGCAGTACAATCGGATTTTCAGCAGGCTTTGAAGCCATACTCGGGTCAGCAGAGGAAAACAGCTGCACCCAATATTTAACGCCATCATATTCAAAACAGCCAACACCAGCCGCCGTCATAATATTATTCAGCATATTTTCATTGTGTCCCGGTGAACTTTTCCAGCCAGCCATAACCGCCGAAGCGTTGCTATACCCAACCGCAATATTCTCGGCCTTATTCACATTGCCCTGAATAATCGTCAAACCAACACTGCCGTCCGGCCGGGTATGCTCCGGGCCGCCATAATAAACAGCGCTTTCCGCCGCGCGCTGCATGGCCGCCTCCAGCAATTCTTCGTCCATATATAATGGCTGCCGCCCATTGGCCATACGGTGCGCATTTAACTCTGCCAAAACAGCATAAGCCTCTGTATAATTTTCAACACCGTTGATTTTAAATTGATAAACATCAGGAACTTCTTCATTTAATAACTTATTAAAAGCGGTATCATAATCCCTTATGCTATTGCAGGCTTCCCAAGTATAAAGAATTTTACCATTAAGAATTGCAAAATTAAAAGGGAAAGTACCTCCATTTATTTCGCAGGCGTCCATATAATCACGCCAAACATTAATGTTGTTGTTAGATTTGGCAAAAATTATATTTCCGCAATTTGCAGCATATGTGTTCTTAAATTGCTGAATTTCCGCATCAGTACCATTAAGGCAAACCGCAATTATCTGAATTCTGTCGTCGGTTGCCCATTTGCTGGCCGCCAGCGCTCTAATGCTGGCCTGAGAATTAGCGCAGGTTCTGTTTAAGAAAACCATTACCTTGGCCTTATCCTCATAGGATTTATCAGTCAGCCCCTGATTATCGGCCAGATTATACAGCCACCAACTGATATCCGGCACATTACACTCCTTAATTTCTGCCGTGGCTATTCCCGGCAGCAGACAAAAAGCCGCCAGCAAAACCAACAAAATAGCTGAAACCTTTTTCCTCATTAAAAGACAAACCTCCTCTTAATTCATATTAATTTATATTTTACTAATCTTTTCCTGGCTTGTCAATATCTTAAATTAATGAAAAAATTCTGAATACAAAAGCGGTATAGCTTGCATATCGAGTCGCAATCTTCTATAATAGTATAGATTAAGATTATGCACGTCAAAACAGATTATTACAGAAAGGAAAAAAATCAAAAATGGTTTATATTAATGACAATTTTAACAAACTGGCTGAAAGCTATCTTTTTGCAGAAATTGCCGATAAACGGACACAGTATCAAAAGGCCCACCCCCAGGCGAAGCTGATTAGCCTGGGCATCGGCGATGTTACCCAGCCGCTTTGCCCGGCAGTAGTGCAGGCCATGCAACAGGCTGTGCAGGAAATGGGAGCCGCAGAAACCTTTCGCGGATATGGCCCCTATGAGGGCTATGATTTTCTGATTAACGCCATTTTGCAAAATGATTACGCACCGCGCGGCGTACAGCTGAATGCCTCTGAAATCTTTGTCAGCGACGGCAGTAAAAGCGATTCCGGCAACATCGGCGATATTTTCAGCGCCGCCAACGTGGTAGCCGTTTCAGACCCCGTCTATCCCGTTTACATCGACACCAACATTATGGCCGGCCGACAGGTGCGCACTCTGCCCTGCACAGAAACAACCGGCTTCTGCCCAGAGCCGCCGGACTGGCATGCTGATTTAATCTGCCTCTGCTCGCCCAATAACCCCACCGGCGCGGTTTTCAGCAAGGAGCAGTTAACCGCCTGGGTAAACTATGCCCGGGAACATCAGGCCATTATCCTCTATGACGCCGCCTATAAAGCGTTCATCACAGACCCCTCCCTGCCGCAGTCCATTTATGAAATCCCCGGCGCGCAGGAATGTGCAATCGAATTTTGCAGCTTCTCCAAAACAGCCGGCTTCACCGGCACTCGCTGCGCATGGACAGTCGTTCCCCAGGCCTTGCGCGGCCAAAACCCAGACGGCACTGCCGCCGAAACCAGCCTGAACGCCCTCTGGTTCCGCCGCCAAAGCACCAAATTTAACGGCGTTCCCTATATCGTCCAGCGTGGTGCGGCCGCCATCTACACCCCAGAAGGACAGGCGCAGGTTAAACAAGTCATCAACCATTACCTGCAAAATGCTAAAATTATTCGCGATACCTTGCTTGGTCTGGGTTTCAGCTGCACCGGCGGTGAAAACTCCCCCTATATCTGGCTGAAAACGCCGGCCGGCCAAACCTCATGGCAGTTCTTTGACCTGCTGTTAAATGAACTGAACATTATCGGCACCCCCGGCTCCGGCTTCGGCCAGCAGGGAGAGGGCTATTTCCGCCTGACGGCCTTTGGCAGTCTGCAAGACACGCAGGAAGCCGCCGAGCGTTTGAAAAGATACTTCCAAAAGTAATATAAAAAAAAACCGGCCACCCAGCCGGTTTTTTCTATTAATAAAATTAATCAGCCCCTTAAACCTCAAGCAGCAGACCGGTAAAAAAATCCACCGGGTTCAAAAACGCCCCGTCCTTGTGCAATTCCAAATGCAAATGCGGCCCGGTGCTGTTACCTGTGGAGCCAACCAGCGCAATCCGCTCCCCCTGGCGCACCTGCTGCCCCGGCTTCACCAAAACCTGACTGCAATGCGCATAAAGCGTCTGCCAACCGTTGCCATGCTCCAAAACCACAGCATAACCATAAACATCATTCTTCCAGCCGGCCTCCAAAACTGTGCCGCCATGCGCCGCCAAAATCGGCGTTCCCTTAGGCACGGCAATATCCAAACCATGGTGCGGTCCGGTGCTGCTGCGGTTGCTGCCAAAAGCGGAGGTAACAGTGCCCCTAACCAACAAAGGAGCCGCCCAAGTTTTTTGGCCGCTTAAAAGCGCCCTGTTATCCGCTCCATTCGCACCGCCGCGGCTGGCCAAACGCCGCCCGGCGCCGTCCGCCGTCGTACTGCGGTCAGCGTCGTCAAGCCAAATCTCGTCAAAAGGCAAACCCTGCGGCAGGCGCAGATTTTCACCGCCCCGGCAGCAATAACCAGCCGAAAGATTATTCAAAGCCGCCAAAAGTTCAGGCGCATAGCCCAAACGCCGCCCCAATATCAAAAAATTATCACCCGGCTGCGCCACATACAACCGCCAGCCAGCCTCCGCCTGCCTGTAAAAATCAGCCGGAGCCGTCTGAGCCGCCGCCGGCACACCGGCATTTGCCCAGAAGAAAATCCCGGCAGTCAAAGCCGCCGCTCGTAAAATCAGCTTCAAGCCACACACTTCCTTTTTTCTAACCTAACAATATATATCCCCATTTTCCGCCGGATTATGCCCTGGTCGCCACCATTTTTCATAAAAAAAGCATGGACAAATTGCTTTTTTTAAGCTAAAATATAAGGATAAACAAGGAGGATTAGCATGTCAGCAATAGCTTTTACAATCGGGCCGCTCACCGTGCGCTGGTACGGTATTTTAATTGTCAGCGGCATTATTCTGGCGGTATTTATCAGCTGGCGACTGGCGCTCCGCCACCAAATCAGCTTCGATTATCTGCTGGACTTGGCGCTGGCCGCCGTACCGCTGGGTCTGGTAGGCGCGCGGCTCTATTACGTCGCTTTCAACTGGCTCTATTACAGTCACAACCCAGAAAAAATCATCGCCATCTGGCATGGCGGACTGGCCATTCACGGAGCCATACTGGCCGGCGCGCTGGTGCTGTTCATCATGTCGCGCAAACAGAATGTGCCGTTTCGGCTCTGGGCTGATATCATCACCCCCGGCCTTATTCTGGCGCAGGCCATCGGCCGCTGGGGTAATTTTTTCAATCAGGAAGCCTACGGTTATGAAACCGATTTGCCCTGGGCCATGTTCATTGACGGCGCTTATCGCCACCCCACCTTTCTCTATGAAAGTATCTGGGATGCCCTGGGCTTCAGCCTGCTGCTGTTTTTAACCCTGCGCCGGCCGCGTACCCTGCGGCAAACCGGCGATATCGCTGCCTGCTATCTTATTTTCTATTCCTGCGGCCGCTTCTGCATTGAACATTTCCGCACGGACAGCCTGATGCTCGGCCCCCTGCAAATGGCGCAGGTTATCAGCATTATCGGCATTGCGGCCGGTCTGCTTTTATTATACTGTAACAGGCGCTGGCCGGCACCCGACCAACCAACGCCAGGGAGGTAACATTTTATGCCCACCGCATTAATAACCGGAGCCAGCCGCGGTATCGGCAAGGCTATTGCCCTGCGTTTGGCAGCAGATGGCTGCCGCGTTATCGTCAACTATCAGCAACAGGCCGATAAAGCCGCTCAGGTCTGTCGACAAATTCAGCAAAACGGAGGTCAGGCGCTGGCTCTGCCGGCCGACGTCAGCCAACCGGAAGCCGTCGCCCAGCTTTTCGCCCAAACGCAAAGCCTTTTCGGCGGCGTGGATATCCTCATCAACAATGCCGGCATTGGTCATTTTGGTCTGCTCACCGATATCACCCCAGCCGAATGGCGACACATTTTTGCGGTCAATGTAGACGGCGCGTTTAACTGTATTCAAGCCGCCCTGCCGCACATGATACACAAAAAAAACGGCGTCATCATCAACATTGCTTCAATCTGGGGGTTGGTGGGTGCCAGCTGTGAAGCCGCCTATTCTGCCAGCAAGGGCGCGCTGATTGCCTTAAGCAAAGCGCTGGCCAAAGAACTTGGCCCCTCACAAATCCGTGTTAACTGCGTCGCCCCCGGCGTTATCGACACGGAAATGAACAGCCGGCTCAACCCGGAGGAAATTACCGCCTTAAAAGAAGAAACGGCCCTGGGCTGTCTGGGACAGCCGGAAGATATTGCCGCAGCCGTATCCTGGCTGATATCCCCGGAAAGTAAATTTATCACCGGTCAGGTTATCAGCCCAAACGGCGGCTTTACAATTTACTAAAATACTGACTGCACAAATCCATAAATAACTGCATAAGTGGGCTTACCCACTTATTTTTATGTCTGGCGCAAACCGCATTAATTTGTTCAGTGGCAAGCATGCTTTTATCCAACTCAATTTCCAGCAGCTGGCCGCTGGCCAACTCCTCCTGTACCGTAAAGCGCGGCAAAAAGCTGATACCAAGCCCACCAATCACCAGATTTTTAATTGTAGGAATACTCCAAAGCTCAATCGTATGTCCCAGACGAATTTGTTTACGTTGCAGATAATCCTCAAATATCTGCCGAAAAATACAATCCGGTTCGTCAATAATAAAAGGCAATGCCAAATCCTGCCCCGGCGTATAAAAATCAGGATAAGCCTCCGCCACTTCCGGCGCCGCCACCAGCACCAACGGATAAGCCCCCAAAGGCAAGAATAACAAGTTATTGCCAAAAGCGCCAACATCATCATAAAAAAGTCCCAAATCCAAACTTCCCTGCAATAGTTCATCTCTAATACTGTAACAATTCATGGAGCGCAAAAAAAGTCGAGCCTGAGGCGCACAGCGGTGAAAATCACGCAAAACAGGCAGCATTTTATAGCAGAGCAAGGTTTCAGCCAGGCCAATCTGCAAATCACCGCGACATTCCTGTAAATCTGCCTGAAAATTCTGCATGCGCTCCAAAGCTTCCATAACTCCTTTAACATAAGGCAGCAGCTGCTCGCCGGCTTTAGTCAGAACCATGCGCCGCCCCACCTTTTCAAAAAGCTGCGTGCCAAGTTCCTGCTCCAGCTGGGCCACCTGAAAAGTTATCGCCGATTGAGTATAATTTAAACTGGCGGCGGCTTTCGCAAAACCGCCCTCCTGCACAATACGCTGAAAGGTTTCCAGATACTTCAATTCCATAATGCATCTCCACAAGCAATAATACTTAAAACTTTTTGATATTTTAATTAAAAAGCATTAATTTGACAAAAGTATTCTTTTGCCGTATTATACTATATAAGAAAACATATTGCAATATTTTTCAAATAATATTTTGCCAGGGAGATTAAATTATGTTAGAAATTTTAATTTCCACATTTCTCGCCTATCTGCCCTATGCCGCAGTTACCGCTTTCACTCCTGGTCCCAATAATATTCTATCCCTGCACGCCATTGCCCAAAACGGCTGGCATCAGGGGCAAAAGGTACTTTATGGCATCGCCGTTGGTTTTCTTTGTGTAATGTGTATCTGCGGATTTTTATGCTGGGGACTGGCGCAGTTTTTGCCAGGTATTACCACTATCTTAACCTACCTTGGCGCCACCTATATCCTCTGGCTGGCCTGGCATATCGCCAAAAGCCAGCCGGATAATACAGCCGGCAGTCAGGCTTCATTCCTGCAAGGCATGGCTTTACAGTTCATTAATGTTAAAATTTATATGTATGGCCTCACAGTTTTTTCCACCTATATTCTGTCGGTCAGTCAAAATCCACTTTTTGCCGCCGGCAACGTGCTGATTTTAACTCTGATTGGCGCCAGCGGCTCTTTAACCTGGGGTCTGGCCGGCGGTCTGCTGCAAAATTTCATCAAAAATTATTTTCGTCCATTCAATTTAGCTATGGCCGCAATTTTGGTTATCTGCGCTATTCAAATACTTATTTAACTTCCATAATCCTGACCTGCCATTCCCTAAATGTTCATATAACAAAAACTGCGTTTCAATATGAAACGCAGTTTATTAACCGTCTATTAACAGGCAACGTATGCCCCGGGCGTCCAAAGCAGCCGCCATATCTGCCGGATAAGCCAGCTTCGCCGTGCCATAACCCCTATAAAATACAGTTTTGCTTTTATTGTTTTTTCGCACAACCTTAATAAACAGGTTGTAAGACATTGTTTGCTTCAATTCCCAGGAATTATATTTTAATTCCACATGGTCAATATCGCTAATAGATATTGGATAAGGCAAGGCGGAATTAAGCACCATTTTATCATCTTCAAAGAAGAAAGCGCCAGCGCCCTTTCGGTTTTGATATTTGCTTCTGGTGATAAGAACATAAGCCAGAAAAATCACCAGTGGCAACATAAATAAATTGAACATGTTTAATAATCTGCTTTATCCTCACGAATAAATTCGCAGTCAGCCTGCAAATCATCACGCACAGAACCTTTCCAAAGCGGTACGCCATAATGATAAGCTGCTTTGGAAATCATATGACCGCCAACCGGAGAAGATATGGCAATGAAAAGCAGGGCCAACAGGCTTTGCACGCAAATAGAAACGCCTGACCAGGCAAAATAAATAAAAGCAGCCAGCATAAAACAGATAATACCCATCGTCGTTCCTTTGCCCAACGCATGCATACGGCAATATGTATCAGGAAAACGCAAAATACCAACCGCACCGCCCAGCAAAAACAGCGTACCGGCCAAAACTAAAAGTGAAACTATAATTTCTAAAAATATTGACATCTCTGCGCCCTCCCTGCCTATTTCTTACGATTAAGCTGTTTGCGCATATTTCGCACATTCTTCTCTGCCGTCTTTTGAATAGCCTGCTCCATCTTCTGGTGCAGAACCTCTGCCGCGTCAGCTTCTTCTTTCAAATCCTCGGCTTCTGTAACATTCAAAATAATGTTGGTATTATTAACAATGTTACCACTTTGAATATATTTGCTCAAAGCCACCATACCAATAAAGCCCAAAATGGCAATTACCAAAACGCAGGACATATACAAATCCGTACCCTGGCGCATGGAATAAATTACAATCAAAGCCATAACAGCCGTTCCGCAGGAGTCCATTGCCACGGCGCGGTCGGCAACCGCCGGTCCACGCAAAACACGAAACAGAAAAGCCAAAAAGTTAAAGGCGCAAATTACCATGGCAATATCCAGACAAATCGGCAAAAAAGTCAATTTATCCAAAAAAGCATTATCTGTGGCCTCACCAGCCAGAATTCTCAGCCAGCTCACGGTTTATACACCTCCAAAATCTTCTTCTCAAAGGTATCCTTAATGCTGGAAATAACGCTTGCTTCATTATCAATATTCAAGCAATGCACATAGAAAAATTTATTGTCAGCAGAAACCTCCACCGTCAATGTGCCCGGCGTTAAAGTCACCATATTAGCCAGAGTAGTAATCCAGAACGGCCCCTCAATATCAATCGGAACTTTAATAATGCCCGGCTTGATATTCAGCTTGGGCGAGAAAACTTTCACCAAAACGGTCAGATTAGCAACCAAAAGTTCATAGGCAAAAATGAAAAACAGTTGTATCAGCGGCCAAATATGACGCACATTGATTTGCAGGCTGCGCAGAGAGCGCTCGCCGTAAATCTTCATAATAATGATGCCTATGATTATGCCCGTAACAAAAGCGGGCAGAGTAACCTCGCTGGTAAGGCCAACCCAAACCAGCGCCAGCACCAGGTATAACATTACTTTAACCAGCATAACACTGCCTCCTCACCGGAATTAGCCCCGGATACCGGGAACTGCCATAACTGCATTGATATAAATTTCCGGATTCATCAGCTGAGTTGCCGCGCGCATGGCAATTTCAATAACCGGCTGCGATGCCACACCCAAACCAACAGAAACCAAAACCAACATAAAGCAGCTGGGCAGCAGCTTGCCATAATTAATGGTGGCAGCCTTTTCCGGCAAAGGTTTAGGCTCGCCCCAAAATGTATAAAAGAAAATCTTAACCATGGAAAACAGCGTAAAGAAACCGGTTATCAACGCAGCCGCCATAATCCAATAGTTATCGGCTTCCACAGAAGCACGCAAAAGCACAAATTTGCTAAAGAAGCCGGAAAGCGGCGGCACGCCGGCCAAAGACATGGCTGCTGCCAAAAAGCCCCAACCCAGCCAGGGATATTTACTGAGCAGACCGCCCATATTTTTCAGTTCACCGGTTCCAGTAATTTCCTCCGTGGCACCCTCAAACAGGAACAAACCGGTTTTAACCACCATGTTATGTACAATATGCAGAATTGAACCGGCCAAACCCCAAACGGTATAAAGCCCCAAACCCATAATCATATAACCAACCTGACTGATAATATGAATGGACAAAATCCGTTTGAAATTAAACTGGGAAACCGCACCGAAAACACCCAACATCATGGTAAGCGCCGCTACAATAAGAATAATATTATGCGTATAAGCAACATTGCCCACAAAAATCAGCGTAAAAACTCTAATCATGGAGTAAACGCCAACCTTGGTCAAAACGCCGCCAAACATAGCCGCAATCGGCGCCGGCGGTTCCACATATGTACGCGGCAGCCAGAAATACAGCGGAAATACCGCACCCTTTAAGCCAAACACCACAAAGAAAATCATAGCACAGACGGTTACCAGACTCTGGTCTTCCAATGTGGCAATCTTGGCAGAAAGGTCGGCCATATTCAAAGTACCCATCATACCATAAAGCAACGCCAGCGCAATTACAAAAATGGTAGATGAAAGCATGTTAACAATCAAATACTTAAATGACTCGCGCAGTTGTCCATGCGAACAACCCAAAACACAAAGCACATAGCTGGCCATCAGCATAATTTCAAACATAACGTAAAGGTTGAAAATATCGCCGGTGACAAATGAACCATTAACACCCATCATAATGCAGAACCAAACCGGGTAAAAATAGTTCTCCTCACGCGCCCTGTCCAATGACACAAAGCTGAAATACAAACAGGCTATTGATACCAGCGATACCATGGTTACCATAATTGCCGATAACAAATCTGCTGCCAGCACAATGCCAAAAGGTGCGGCCCAACCGGAGGCCGTAAACACCAAAACTGTTTCGCCATCTATAACCCGGCTGAAGATGCAGACTCCCACGCCCAAAGATACCAGGGCAGAAATACCAGCCACAACTCTTTGCAATCTGATATCCCGGCCATGTAAAAACATACAGATAATGGCAGTCAGCATCGGGATAATGATAGGCAAAGTAATTAAATTAGTGCTCATCAAAATTACCCCTCATTCGTTCAGTATCGTCCACACCCAGCTCCTGATAACAGCGATACGCCAAAACCAGAGCAAAGGCTGTTGTGGCAAAGCCAATAACAATAGCCGTCAGAATTAATGCCTGCGGAATTGGGTCAACATAAACCGGATTTTCCACGCCATTCACCACAATCGGCGGTGCGCCCCGTTTAAGTTTGCCCACAGTCATCAGCATTAACAGCGTGCCATGCGACATAAACGCTGAACCGATGATAATACGTAAAAGCTTCCGGCTCAACATCATATAGGTACCAATGGCGAACAGTATGCCGATTAAAATTGAAATTAACAGTTCCATAAGCCAAGACCTCTACAAATTTTTATTTGTTCTCACCAATGTTCATTATAATTGTCAGGCAGGTGCCAATAACCACCAGAAAAACACCGAAGTCAAAAACGGAGGCTGAGGTCAGCTCCCAATCGCCAAAGAAAGGCAGCGGCACATGACCAAAGGCATGGGTTAAAAACGGCTTACCCATAAAAAGCCCACCCAAACCGGTACCCAATGCACAGCAAAGGCCAATCGGCAAAAACAGACGATAATTTACTCTGGTGTTGGAAACAAAAGGTTTGCCAAAACACAAATACATCAGAACCATGCCGCCGGATACCATCAAGCCAGCAATAAAGCCACCGCCCGGGGCATTATGACCAGCCACCAGAATATAAAGACTGGTCAACATGATAAACCAAATCAAAATCAGAGAAGCGGTTTTTAGCAAAATATTGTTAATACCGCCGCCTTTAGGCTGATAATTTTTTTCCACAGCCTCCAAAAGCTTGCTGGTTTCAATGCGCTCCTTGCGTTTTTCCGCAATCGGCTGCACTTCGCCCAGGTTGGCCATATTAGGATTTTCAGGACTCATAACTCTCTAACCTCCTTGATATCCGTTTCCGGCTCTTATAATGGGCTAATCGGGAAATCATTTTCGTCCAGGAAATAGCTGTCGGTCTGGATTACCACCGTATCATTACCAGTATCATTAAAGGCAGTTGCCGTCTGGTGGTCATGCTGTATGCCATGGCGGTCATACAAATGCTCGCGGCCCAGCTTAATCATGACAAACACGCCAATAGCCGCCAGACTGAGCACGGTAATCTCGCCCATCGTATCAAAACCACGGAAGTCGACCAGCGTTACGTTTACAATATTATTACCGCCGGCCAACGGCAAAGCATTTTCATTATAATACCAGGCAATTGTATCAAAATATTTGCAGCCCTGACCAAGCAAAGTTACCGTACAGGCCATAAAGCCAACCAACACACCCAAAAGCGCATTTATGGTACGGCGGCCGTTAGACATCGGCGGATTATCCGCAATCATACCATACGGCAACTTGTAAAGTACCAGCAGATACAAAACCGTACTGATTGTTTCCACCATCAGCTGAGTCAACGCCAGGTCAGGTGCGCGCATAATTACAAAATAGAATGATACGCAGAAACCAACTACGCTCAAAGCCAGAATAGACCAGATACGCCGCTTGAACAGACAAACGCCCAGCGCCGCCGTGGAAGCCACAAAGGCCAAACTGATTTCCAGCAAATCCACCGGCGCCAAATCGGAAATATCAATATTACTCCAGGCGTTGAAATAAATCATCGAGCCCAAAATAAACAGCAACGCGCCACCAATCGTGCAGGCCATATAATCATTCAGTTTACCATTGATATGCCAGTTAGTAAATTTACCGGCAACCTCTGGCAAACCATGCAGGAAAGTCTGATAAGCGCTTTCCGCACCGATTTTGCTGCGATAGGACAAGAACAGGTTCTTAACCCAATCATAATTAAAGTAAACAATCAAACCCAGCAGTATTATAATACAAGTCATAATAAAGGCCGGAGTCAGACCATGCCAGAACGCAATGTGCAGATGATAATGAACCTGCGTTACGGTATAAATAGCGCCGCTGATTAAATTATCAACAAACACCTGCGGAGCAATCGCTACAATAATGTTCAGGCTGACCAGACACAAAGCCGGCAGCAACATGCCCCAATTAGTTTCCTTGGGATATTTCGGCGAGGTAGTGGTAACCTGTTTACCGATAAATATTTTAAAGAATAATGCAACTGAATAAACAAAGGTAAAGATGCTGGCAACCACGGCCACAAACGGAATCAAGTAAGCCAAATCGCCCATAAAGGCCAGGTTGGAAGTATGCGCCTGCGATGCGGCCTCTAAAAAGAGCTCCTTGCTGAGGAAACCAGAAAACGGCGGCAGACCGGCCATGGAGAAAGAACCGATACAGGCAACCAGAGCCGTTATCGGCATAACTTTCGCCAAACCTTTTAACAAACGTACATCACGGGTGCCGGCCTGATGGTCAACAATACCAGTCATCAAAAACAGGCTGCCCTTAAAGGCCGAATGATTCAGCAAATGGAACAGGCCGGCCGCAATCGCTGCTTCTGTACCAAAGCCAAACAATGAAATAATCAGACCCAGCTGACTGATTGTCGAATAGGCCAAAATACCTTTCATATCAAACTGACGAATAGCCATCAGCGAGCCAAAGGTCAGGCTGGTCAGACCAACCACGGTAATAATACCGCCCCAAAGCGCCGTGCCGCCCAAAATAGGCGTCATACGGGCAATCAGGTAAATACCGGCTTTAACCATCGTGGCCGAGTGCAGATAACAGCTAATCGGCGTGGGCGCCTCCATAGCAGTTGGCAGCCAGATATGCAGCGGTACCTGCGCGCTTTTTACAAAAGCGCCAATTAACAGCAACACCACAATTACCGGGTAAAGGGAACTTTCCTGAATAATATCCTTAGCCGCCAGCAATTCATCAATGCTTAAACTGCCCGCCACGCTTTGCAGCAGCAGAATAGCCGCCAGAATACAGAAGCCGCCGCCCATAGTCAAAAGCAGAGCCTTTTGCGCACCCAAACGCGGATTATCCTTTTCATACCAAAAACCAATCAGCAGGAAAGAGGACACAGAGGTTAATTCCCAGAACAGATACATGCACACCAGATTGGTTGATGTGCAAACGCCAAACATTGCGCCCATAAACAGCATAATAAAAGTATAAAAATTACCCAGGCGCTCGTCATGATGTAAATAAAAGATTGAATAAATCATTACGGCCAGACCGATACCGCTGATTAACAAAACAAAAAGCAGCGAAAGTCCATCTAACCGCACCGCCAAATCCACGCCCAGCAAGGGAATCCAGGCCAGCGTTGTGGCAATCTGTTCGCCGGCGTTAACGCGCGGCAACAACGACAAAAATGACGCAAAAATATAGAGGGGTACCAATGTGGCCACCCAGCCAATTTTTGTGCCAAAAATCTTATAGAGCAGGGGCATTAAAAAAGCCGCTGCAAAGGGGAGTAAAACCAAGCCCAAAAGCATTTTCCCTACACCTCCGTATTTTTTTACGGCCTGGCTGCCGCCAAAAAGTTCCCGGAAAAAACTTACCCTTTAAAGAAGCCCTCTTCTTAACAGATTATAAACCTTACTGAAAAAGCCATCTCTAAAAACCGCTTTGCTGAAGCCACCCCCAGAAGCGGCCAAACATAATGAAAAAATATTAAACTTTAATAACCCCAAAAAAAACTCATGCAGAATATCACCAGGGGCTACCTCTCCATGTGTATAATAATTATAGCACTACATTATAAATAATTCCAGTCTTTTTACAAAAAAAATCGGCAAAATATAAAATTTTTTTTGCCCTGAATCAGCACCGCAAGCCAAATATTGCCAAATTATATTTATGCCAAACTCTGCATAAAAATCCGTCTAAAAAATTGTTTCTTATATGAAAAAAAATCGTCATAAACTCTTTACATCTGCCTTTAACTGTGCTATAATTGAAAAGCTTATTAAAAATGTAGATTAGTTCCAGTCCGGACAGACTGGGCTGGCTAAGATAACGCCCAAGCAAAGGCGGAAAGAGGTGAACAGAATGAGAGAAGGTATTCATCCGCAGTATCAGGAGGTTGAGGTAACCTGTGCCTGCGGCAACAAATTCATGTCAGGCTCCACTTCCAAAGCGATTAAAGTGGAAGTTTGCTCCAAATGCCATCCCTTCTACACCGGCAGCAAGCGTTTAATGGTAGAAGCCGGCGGCCGGGTTGATAAATTCAAGAAAAAATACGGCATTAAATAGCTCAATGAGCGGCATTTTTCGGGCGGTGAGAGTTTTTTCTCGCCGCCTGTTTTTCAATAATTAAATCCCATACTCATAAAAAAGAGGTTAATTTATATGAACAACAAAAAAACGCCTGTCCCGGAATATTTTGGCGGCCAGGCACTGCTTGAGGGCGTAATGATGCAGGGCACGCAAGGGTATGCCATGGCCGTGCGCACACCTGGCGGCCGTATCGTCTATAAACAAACAAGCCGGCGCAAACTGACAGACCGCATACCGCTTCTGAAACTGCCGTTGCTGCGCGGCATCGTGGCCTTTTGCGAGTCAATGTATATCGGCTTCGGCACCCTGACCTGGTCGGCCTTTCAGTCCGGCGAGGAAGAAGAAGAACAAATGAGTTGGAAAGAGATGGCCGTGGCCATTGTGGGCGCACTGCTGTTAACTATTCTCTTTTTCGTTATACTGCCGGTCTGTCTGGCTTCTTTCTCACTGCAATATGTGGGGCCTTTTGGCCGCAGTCTGCTGGAGGGGTTAATCCGCATCGGACTGTTTCTGGTCTATGTGCTGGCCATCAGCCGCCTGCCGGATATCGCCCGGGTCTTTCAATATCATGGCGCTGAACATAAAACCATCAACGCCTGGGAGGCCGGTCTGCCCCTGACCGTTACCAACATCAAGCGCCAATCGCGTCTGAATTGTCGCTGCGGCACCAGTTTTATCTTCATGAGCCTGCTGCTGATGATAATTGTTTTTACATTTATCGGCAATTATAATCCTGTGCAGCGTATTTTAACCAAGATTGTAGCCATGCCGCTGGTAATGGGTATCGCTTATGAGGTTTTTCGCCTGCCCCTGAAGTTCCCCAACAATCCAATTGTGCGCGTCCTGACGGCTCCCGGTCTTTGGCTGCAAAAAATTACCACCAAAGAACCCACCGCCGCTCAGATTGAGGTAGCCATGGCTGCTCTGCTGTTGGTGCCGGCTTTTCCCGGCGCTGCCAAAAATAATCTGCCACCAAATCTGATAAGCGAGGATAAATTAAAGCAGGAACAGGCGGGGGTCAAAAGTGTCCAAACTGCTTAAAGCATATAACAGCATATAATAAGGAAGAAATAAGATAAATTTGAGGAAAAAAATATGTTAGAAAAATTACAAGCCCTTGAAGAACGCTATAATGAACTGACCGAGGAAATTGCCAGGCCGGAAGTCATTGCTGACCAAACCAATTGGCAAAAGCTGATGAAAGCGCATGCGGATTTGGAGCCGGTGGTAGAAACTTACCGTGCTTATTGCAGTGCCTTAACGGCAATCGACGATGCCAAAATTATATTGGACGAAGAAAAGGACGCTGAACTGCGCGAACTGGCACAGCAGGAACTGGAAGAACAGCGCGAATCAGCCGCCCAGCTGGAGCAGCAGCTTAAAATTTTGCTGTTGCCGAAAGACCCTAACGATGACAAAAACGTCATTCTGGAAATCCGAGCCGGCACCGGCGGCGAAGAGGCCGGACTTTTTGCCGGCGATTTACAGAAAATGTACAGTCGCTATGCCGACCGCATGGGCTGGCGTCAGGATATACTTTCCTCCAGCTATACCGACCTGGGCGGTATCAAGGAAATGGTAATCCTGCTGGAGGGGCGCGGCGCATACAGTAAACTGAAATTTGAAAGCGGCGTGCATCGTGTACAGCGTGTTCCGGAAACTGAGTCCTCCGGACGTATTCACACCTCTGCGGCCACAGTAGCCGTATTGCCGGAAGCCGAGGAGGTAGAACTTGAATTTGCCCCCGGCGATATCCGGGTTGACCTTTTCTGCGCCAGCGGTCCCGGCGGCCAGTGCGTTAACACCACACAAAGCGCCGTTCGTTTGACTCATATCCCAACCGGCATTGTCGTAAGCTGTCAGGACGAAAAAAATCAGCATAAAAACCGGGAAAAAGCAGAAAAAGTTCTGCGCGCTCGCGTACTAGAAAAAATGCAGCAGGAAGCGCACGGTTCTGAAGCCGATTTGCGCAAAAGCATGGTAGGCAGCGGCGACCGCTCCGAGCGTATCCGCACTTATAACTTTCCGCAGGGGCGCGTCACCGACCACCGCATCGGCCTGACGCTGCACAAGCTGGACAGTATTTTGCAGGGGTTTCTGGACGAAATCATTGAAGCCCTGATTACCACCGACCAGGCTGAAAAACTGAAAGCCGTGGAGTAAACCCATGTCTCTGCCCGAATTATTCTCCCGGTTGTTACCGCTTCTACCGCCGGAAAACGCCGAGCATGAACTGCTTTGGCTTTGCAGCCATTACACCGGCCTTTCCTTTGCCGAATTGCGCCGCCAGCTGGCGCAAAAAGCTACCGCCGCCAGCCTGGACCAGGCGCAGTGCACAGCTATCCAACTGGCCGTGCAGCAACGCGCGGCCGGCCGCCCCTTGCAGTACATCACCGGCTTGCAGCCCTTTTGGGACTTTGAATTAATTGTCAACCCGGACGTATTAATTCCGCGCTGGGACAGCGAGACGGTCATTGAACAGGCTTTGCGGCTTTTGCCGGAAAATCAGCCCGGCGCGCTGGCCGATATCTGCACCGGCAGCGGCGCATACGCCTTGACACTTAAAGCGGAGCGTCCTCAAATGCAGGTCTGCGCCTGCGATATCAGCCCGGCGGCGTTGGCCGTGGCCAGACAAAATGCTGCCAAGTATCAGCTGGATATTACTTTTTTTACCGGCGATTTGCTGGCCGCTCTGCCCCCTCCGGACAAGCAGCAATATGATTTAATTGTCAGCAATCCGCCCTATATCGAAAATGATGCGGATTTGCCCCAAGACGTGCGACAAGAACCGGCGCTGGCTCTTTTTGGCGGAACGGACGGTCTGGATTTTTACCGCCGCCTGCTAGCTGAGGGCGTAATTGATTATCTGCGGCCGGGCGGTTATTTGCTGCTGGAAATTGGCTGTGAACAGGCCGCGGCCGTCAACCAGCTTTTACAGCAGACAGGTTTTATAGAAATCCAAACCGGGCAGGATTTGGCTGGACTAGACCGCTGGGTACAGGGACGCAAACCACTATAATAAACCTTTTTGGGAGGACAACACTTTGAAAACAGCCATTATATACTGCTCACGTCATCAGGGCAACACAAAAAAATTGCTAGATGCAATTGCTGCTCAATATCCTGTGGAACTTATTGATGTCAGAGAAATAGGCAACAATAATATTGACTGGCAATGCTATGACGTGGTAGGCATTGCCTCCGGCGTTTTTATGGAAAAATTTTATAAGCCAATCCTGCAATATGCCGCTCGTCATATGCCAAATAACCAGCGGATTTTTATAATTTTCACTTCTGGTGCTCCAGGAGCGGCACGCTTCAAAAAACTCAAGGAAATTGCTGACACTAAACAAGCAGCTATTTTAGGCGTATATGGCTGCCGCGGATATTACAATTTCTTTCCTGTTTCGCTGTTCGGCGGCGGACGCCAAGGCCACCCCACAGAAGAAGAAATTGCCGGAGCCGTAGCTTTTTACGCCGATTTATGTCGCCAGTTTGCAGAACAGAATTTCCACTATCAGGAAATTATACATACCAAAATTTAAAAGTAGCCTTTTAGGGTCGATAAAATGGAAACCAGAATTATAGATTATTTTCCGGAGTATAATTTGGGCAATGCCGCACAGCTGCTGGCAGACGGTCAGCTGGTGGCTTTTCCCACAGAAACTGTTTACGGTCTGGGCGCCGATGCTTTGAACGCCGACGCCGTGCGCCAGATATATCAGGTTAAGGGGCGGCCGTCAGACAATCCGCTGATTGTGCATATTGGCCAGACCCAGCAGGCCGAGGAGCTGGCAGAGGTTACGCCGCTGGCACGTCAGATAATGCGCGATTTCTGGCCGGGACCGCTGACGCTGGTTCTGCCGGCGCGGCCCGGTTTGCTGCCGCCGGAAACCACCGGAGGGCTTGCCACAGTTGGCCTGCGCATGCCGGCGCACCCGGCCGCTTTGCAGCTTTTGCAGGACTCGCAAATAGCGGTGGCCGCCCCCAGCGCCAATTTGAGCGGCCGCCCCAGCCCCACCGAAGCGGAACATGTATGGCATGATTTGCAGGGTAAAATTCCACTTATCATCAACGGCGGCGAGTGTCTGGCCGGGCTGGAATCCACCGTGCTGGATTTAGCCTCGCCGGTGCCGGCCATTCTGCGGCCGGGCGTGATTACCGCCGCCGACCTTGCAGATTTATTACCTGGTCTGGCTGAACAAACACGTCTGGCTAACGGTGGTATCGCTAAAGCGCCCGGCATGAAATATCGCCATTATGCACCCAGAGCCAAAGTGCTGCTTTGCCCAACAGAACATATTTTCACTACCTATCAGCAATGTTATCAGCAACTGCTAAACGAAGGCAAAAATGAGCCGCGCATTGCCGTGTTGGCCAGTATGAACGGCTTAACCGGTCTGGCCGGGGCTGAGCATTGTTTTCTGTTGGGTGAAAATTTGGCGCAGGTGGCGCAAAATCTGTTCGCCGCCCTGCGCTGGACAGATGAAATCCAGGCGGATTTGGTGCTGGCCGAGCGTTTCCCGGAGCAAGGTCTGGGCATCGCCATCATGAACCGGCTGAACAAGGCCGCCGCCGGACAATGATAATCCACAAAAAAGGAACTGCCATTTCGTTTGGCAGTTCCTTTTCTATTTACCCGATTCTTGCGCAGGTAATCTCTCCTAATTCTTCATATATTATAATATAATGTCTAACATATTGCAAGTATTTTTTCTCAAACATTAAAGCGGAAGAGAATAATGTCGCCGTCCTGTACCACATATTCCTTGCCCTCACTGCGCAGCAGGCCGTTTTCCCGAGCCTTCGCCATAGAGCCGCAGGCCATTAAATCCTTATAAGCCACCGTTTCCGCCCGGATAAAGCCGCGTTCAAAATCAGAATGAATTTTGCCTGCCGCCCGCGGCGCTTTAGTGCCGCGCGTTATCGTCCAAGCCCTGGTTTCGTCGGCGCCAGTTGTCAAAAAGCTAATCAACCCCAAAAGGTCATAGCTGACGCGGATTAAACGGCTCAAACCGCTTTCCGTCAGGCCAATTTCCGCCAGAAAAATTTCCTGCTCCTCCGGCGGCAGTTCGGCAATTTCCTGCTCCAACTCCGCACAAATCGGCAAAACCGCCGCACCCTCTTTGGCTGCCGCCTCCGCCAGCTGCTGATAATAAGGATTGGCCGCTTCATAATTGGCAAAGGCCGCCTCGTCCATATTGGCCGCGTAAACCACCGGCTTCAGCGTCAGCAGACTTATATCGCGCAGCAACTCGCGCTCATCAGCAGAAAATTCATAGGCTCTGGCCGGCCGGCCTTCTTCCAGCAGCTTTTTCAACTCGCCCAGCAGTTTCGCTTCAGCCGCCGCGGATTTATCGCCTTTCAGCACCAAACGAGAAGCCTTTTCCCAGCGTTTTTCCACTGTTTCCAAATCCGCCAATATTAATTCCAAATTAATAGTTTCCATATCACGCAATGGGTCGACGCTACCCTCCACATGCACAATAGTTTCGCTGTCAAAACAACGAACCACATGCACAATCGCATCAACCTCACGAATGTGCGATAAAAACTTATTACCAAGCCCCTCGCCGCGGCTGGCGCCACGCACCAAACCGGCAATATCCACAAACTCAATAAAGGCCGGCACCGTTTTGGCCGATTTATGCAACTCCGTCAGAACCTGCAAGCGTTCATCGGGCACAGCCACCATGCCTACATTCGGCTCAATCGTACAAAAAGGGTAGTTAGCAGACTCCGCACCGGCATTGGTAATGGCATTAAACAGAGTGCTTTTGCCCACATTCGGCAACCCGACAATTCCCAGCTTCATATTATTAATGCAATCTCCTTTTTCAATTAAAATATCTACTTAAAGTACCTGGGCAGCGCGCGCGTCCACCGCAGCGTTAACCCGGGCCTCCAACTCTGTACCAGTCACCAACAGCCGGCTATATTCCTGCTGCATCGCCTGAACATATTGCTCATTATCCACCAGCGGCAGATTGACGCTAACCATCATCAACAGACCCTTAAGCGCCGCCAGCAGCAGCCCGGCGCCGCAAACCACATCAGAAACGGCAAGCAGACTGCCAATCTCCGCCATACGCACAGCCAGCTGCAAGCCCTCATGGCAGCAGCGCGCCAACTCCATGGGCAAATCAGCCGCCGCTTTACTGCGCAAGGACAATTCCGCACTCTTGGCTGCCTGCTCCTCCGGCGTACTTTCCGGCATTTTATATGCCACAGACACATGCAGAAAAGCAGCGCTATCCTTTGGCACACCCTCAAACAAGGTGGTGCGCAATTCATCTGCACGTGCCAGAATTTGCTGTACTTCCTGCTCAACGTCGGCATATTTCTTTTTACCCAGCGTCAGATTAGCCACCATGGCAATCAATGAAACACCCAGACAACCGGAATACGCCGCCGCACCGCCGCCGCCCGGCACAGGGCTGGAACTGGCCAGCCCGGCTGCAAACTCCGGCAGAGTTATTGCATTATAATCCAAAATATCCATGTTACTATCTCCTAATTTTATTCAAACCAAAGCGGCTGTTTATTAAAACAGACCTTTAACCTCGCCGGTATCCGTATCCACATCAACACGCCGATAAGCCGGGTCGCTGCCCATACCCGGCATCAGGCTAATATCGCCGGCCATCGGGCAAAGGAAACGTGCGCCACCATAAACCAAAACATCACGCACCGGCAAACGCCAGCCCTTCGGCACACCTTTCCAGTTTGGGTTATGACTCAGACTCAAATGCGTTTTTACCATCATTGTCGCAAAATCATTATATGCCGAATCCTGCTCAAAGGCAATCGCCTTGGCCTCTGCCTCCGGCGTCCAGTCCACGCCGTCCGCGCCGTAAACCTCACGCGCAATCAAATCCACGCGCTGACGCAGCGGCATTTCCAGCGGATAGAGATACTGCAAATCAACCGGCTCCTCGCAGGCCTCAACCACAGCCTCGGCCAGTTCCACAGCGCCCTCGCCGCCCTTCAGCCAATGCTCGGATACGGCAAAACGCGCCCCGGCCGCTTCCACGGCTCTGCGCACGATAGCCACCTCCTCCGGCGTATCGGTATGGAAAGAGTTCAGGCAGACCACCGGCTTAATCCCCGATTTCTGCACCGTCTTAATATGATGCAGCAGATTAGACAATCCGCTTTCCACCAGTTCACAATTCTGGCTGGTATAGGCTGTATCCAGCGGTACGCCGGGTTTAACCGCCGGGCCGCCGCCATGCATTTTCAGACTGCGGATAGTTGCCACCAGAACGGAAACATTAGGTTTCAGGCCGCTCAAACGGCATTTCACATTCCAGAACTTCTCAAAACCAATATCCGCAGCAAAACCAGACTCGGTCACATGATAATCAAACATTTTCAGCGCCAGACGGTCGCCGATAATGGAACTTTGACCGATAGCAATATTGGCAAACGGGCCGGCATGCACCAGACAGGGCTGATACTCATTGGTGCAACACAAGGTCGGGTTGATTGTGTTGCGCATCCATGCGGTCATCGCGCCGTCAACCTCCAGCATTTTGGTGGTAACCGGCCGTCCCTGCTTATCATAAGCCAAAATAATGTTGCCGATACGTTCGCGCAAATCCGCCAAATCTCTGGCCACGGCCAGAATCGCCATCAACTCGGAAGAAACGGTAATCGCAAAACGGCTGCTCATGGTAAACCCGTCCATTTTGCCGCCAATACCAATCACAATATTACGCAGGCACTGTGCCGCAAAGTCGATAACCCAATTAAACTGCACCCGGTTTACGTCAATATCCAAACGCTTCAGTCCGCGCTTTGCCAGCGTAGCATCGTCATAATTATATTCATGCTGCATTCTGGCGTTCAGCGCTACCATGCCCAAATTATGGGCATTCGCAATATCATTAATATCGCCAGTCAGTCCCAAAGAAAACTCGGTCATGGGAATAAGCAGGGCATTGCCGCCGCCAGCCGCCGTACCCTTAATGTTCATGGTCGGCCCACCGCTCGGTTGACGCAGACAACCGCCGGCCAGCTTACCCAGCTTGCCCAAACCCTCAATCAAACCGATTGAGGTTGTGCTTTTGCCCTCGCCCAGGGGTGTCGGCGTAATCGCCGTAACCTCAATAAACTTGCCGTCCGGTTTATCGGCCAGCCGCTTCATAATCTTCAAAAAATCTAACTTGGCCACTTTGCCATAAGGAATAATCTCCTCCGGCAGCAGGCCCAGGCGCTCCGCCCAATCATAAGGCCTCGGCATATTTTTTTCCGCCTCGGCCGCAATCTGCCAATCAGCATATTCTCTGGGGTCTAACATATTTTTTCCGCCTTTCTAATATGAATAATATAGGTTAATATTTTTATTATTATAACAGAAGCTGGCAATTTTTACAATGTTTATTTACAGAATTATCATAATATTGCAATCTGAAGCGGAAAATCCCCTTAGCATAAGCCAAAATTAAAGAAGTGATGAAAAACAATGCCCAAATGTCCAATGAGTGAAATGGCGCTGCATAGCCTAAAGGTTATGAGCGAAAGTTATGATATTTTAATAAATTCGGCACAACGCCTTGAACAGAGCGAGTTGGCCTCAAAGGCGCAGAAACGCCTGGCCTGGCGGCGCGCGGAACATGTCGGCCGCGCGATAGATAACCTGCTGACCGCCTGGGAACAGGAATATTGCCCAGCTCTGTTTTACAGCTGCGTCTGGGAGCAGACCCAACGCAATTTAAGCGTTATCAACACCCTGACCCCTTTCAACCAGTGGGATTGCCCCCAGTTTATTCGCTTTTGGCAGTCTGCGCAAAGCGCACAGAGCGCGCAGCAGACACAAAGTGAACAGGCCGCTGCACCGCCGGAAACAGAAATAAAAGAATAAGACACTCTCGCATAGAAAGTGCCTTATTTTTATTATTGCGGCAACCGCGCGCCTTATTATTTGCCCAAATAGGCCTTTTTCACATCATCATTTTGCAGCAGTTCTTTGCCTGGACCGCTCATAGTAATTTGACCGGTTTCCAAAACATAACCAATATCCGCAATATGCAGCGCCATGTTGGCGTTCTGCTCAATCAACAGAACCGTCACGCCCTGGCGGTTAATTTCCTTAATAATATCAAAAATACCCTGCACGATAATCGGAGCCAAACCCAGCGACGGTTCGTCCATCATAATCACCTTGGGTTTGCTCATCAAAGCCCGGCCCACTGCCAGCATTTGCTGCTCACCGCCGGAAAGCGTGCCGGCTGCCTGCCAGGAGCGCTCCTCCAGACGGGGAAACAGTTCATAAACCCATTTTATATCTTTAGTCAGATTATCCTTACGCAGATAAGCGCCAATTTTCAGATTTTCCAAAACCGTCATATCCGGAAAAACATGTCGCCCCTCCGGCACCAGCGTTATACCACGACCCACAATCTGGTCAGTTGGCTTGCCAATAAGTTCTTCGCCATTATAGGTGATAGAACCGCTTTTGGGCTTAAGCAGGCCGGCAATCGAGCGCAGAGTGGTTGATTTACCGGCGCCATTAGCGCCAATCAAAGTAATAATTGCCCCCTCCGGCACCTCAAAGGAGATATCGCGCACCGCCTCAATACCACCATAATTAACGGAAAGGTGTTCAATTTTCAGCATCGTCGCTCACCCCCAAATAAGCTTCAATAACTCTGGGATTATTGCTGATTTCCTCCGGCAGACCCTGCGCAATCAGGCTGCCAAAATCCAACACATAAATGCGGTTGGAAATCTGCATAACCAAATCCATATGATGTTCAATCATAAAAACGGAAAGATTATAGTTATTCTTAATCTCCAAAATAAAATCAGTCAGTTCCTGCGTTTCCTGTGGGTTCATACCGGCTGCCGGTTCATCCAGCAGCAATAGCTGCGGTTCCGTAGCCAACGCGCGTGCAATTTCCAGACGACGCTGAATACCATAAGGCAGAGAACCGGCAATGTCATCTTTCAAATGACCCATATCCTGAATTTCCAAAAGTTCCATGGCCTCGCGCCGCATGCGCTGCTCCTCTTTATAATTCAGACGAAAAGTTGCGCTAAAAATATTCTGTCTGGCACGCATATGTTTGGCAATCAGTACATTTTCAAAAACTGTCAGCCCGGAAAACAGACGGATATTCTGAAACGTCCGGGCGATACCCAGCTTGGTAATCTGGTCAGGCGTTTTTGAAACACTATTTTTATAAAGCCCCAGATTTTCTCCTTTATAGCTTTTCGCCATATTGCCCTTGGGATAATTCTGAATCATATTTTCGCCGCAGAAATCCACGCGGCCGTTAGTCGGCTCATAAACACCGGTAATTACGTTAAAGGCCGTGGTCTTACCGGCGCCGTTCGGGCCAATCAGCGCCACAATCTCGCCGCGGTTTACATCAAGCGAAAGATTATTAACCGCCACCACGCCGCCGAACTGCATGGTTATATTCTCCACATGCAATATGTTCTCACTCATGCCGCGCCGCCCCCTTTCTGCTCCTTAGGTTTTTTGCCCTCGCCCGTAAAGAGCCGGCGGAAGAATTTGTAAATGCCGTCTATGGAAAATTCTTTGGTACCCATAATACCCTTGCGATAGAAAAGTACCACGAACATGATAATAATTGAGAAAACTACCATGCGGAAACCGGAGCGCATGAACGGCAGCTGGAAACCTTTAATAATCTGAACCTCGTCCAGAAAACGCAGCCACCACTCAGAGCAGGCAATAAACAGGAAAGAAGCGATAATTGAACCGGTAATCGAACCAATACCGCCAATTACCACAATCAGCAGAATTTCATAAGTCATAGCCGAGGTAAAAGCCCTGGCCTGCACCATCATCTGGAACATGGCCAGCAATGCGCCGCCGATACCGGCGAAAAAGGCGGAAGTCACCAGCGCCATTTCCTTATGCGCAAACAGATTGATACCCATAGCCTCGGCCGCAATTTCATCATCACGAATAGCCTTGAAAGCGCGGCCATAAGAAGAATTAATCAGCAAACAGATTACCGCAATACACAAGCCAGCCACAATGAACGGAAACAGTGTGGAACGGAAAACCGGAAAAGAACGCAGCAGGTTTGAAGCGTTGGTAATCGGGCCCAGCTTATCATACTGCACAATGGCGCGGATAATTTCCGCAAAACCCAGCGTGGCAATCGCCAGATAGTCGCTTTTCAGGCGCAATACCGGCAGGCCAATCAGGAAACCACAAAGACCGGCCAGACAACCGGCCAGCAGCATCGCCACCGGCACTGGCAAAGCGAAATCAATAATACCGCCGTCATAATACATGTAAACAGCCGCCCGGGATTCCGGCGGAATAGTCAGAACCGCATAGGTATAAGCGCCAATCAGCATGAAACCAGCCTGACCCAATGAGAACAAACCTGTAAAGCCGTTCAGCAGATTAAGCGATACGGCAATCAGCGAATAAATAGCGCCTTTTTTCAGAACCGTAAATATAATTGAACTGGGCGGCAAAATCTGCTCCAGCCACCAAATGCCCAACAACAGCAACGCCAACAACACAGCGGCAATCGAATATTTAACTTTAGGGTTTAAGCCATCTGGCTTCAGCATATTCTGCTGTATGATTTTTTCATTATCTTTAGCCATATGCTCACACCTTCTCTGTCGATTTTTCGCCAAACAGACCGGAGGGTCTGACAATCAATACCAAAATCAGCAGCACAAATGTAAAGGCATCGCTGAATGTGGTATACCCCATGGCTTTGATGATGTTCTCACAAATACCGATAACAAACGCGCCCACAACCGCACCGGGAATAGAACCAATGCCGCCGAAAACCGCCGCCACAAAAGCCTTTAAGCCTGGCATCGCGCCAATAGTCGGCAAAACCGTGGGATATTTGGTAAAGAACAGAATGGAACCAACACCAGCCAAAAAAGAACCAATAATAAAAGTAATACTAATAATATTGTTAATCTTAATGCCCATCAGCTGGGCAGTTTCAAAATCCTTGGAAACCGCACGCATGGCCATACCCATTTTGGTATACTTAATCAAAGCCACCAGGCCAATCACCAGCGCCAATGTCAAAACCGGCGTCAGCAGCGTAATCCAGGAGGTAGTGACTGTTCCAATCGAAATAATCTTACTGATAAAGGGAATGGTGGGATAGCTGCGTGGTAAACCGCCAGTATAATATGTGGCAAAATTTTGCAGCAAATAAGAAACACCAATCGCTGAAATCATAATCGACATACGCGGAGCCTGACGCAAAGGCTTATACGCAATACGTTCCACAGAAACACCCAAAATAACCGTGAGCAGCAACACCAAGGGTATGGAGATATACAACGGCAGGCTGGCTGAAGCATAGACCATAAAAAAGCCGGCAGCCATAAAAATATCGCCGTGGGCAAAGTTAATCAGCCGCAAAATACCGTAAACCATTGTGTAACCAATCGCAATCAGTGCATATTGACCGCCAACCGAAACGCCGGTTAACAGCTGCTGTATGTAATAAGAAAGGTTATCCATAGGCAGCAACACCTCATTCCTAAAAATTTATAAGCATATACTGATTAAAAACCAAAAATAATTCCCGATATTACAACCGTCAAGAGCGAATAAAAGAGCATTGATTTACTGGTGAATTTGACTCGCTCAGCAGCAAATCAATGCTTTTTTCTGCGCTAATTTAAGCGGCCAACAGCCGGCAAGCACAATGCTCGCCAGCCGCCGGACAGCTTAATAGCCTAATAGGTTTTAAGCAAATTACTCGCCAACAGACTGTGTCTTCAAGAATTTGAAGTTGCCGTTTTCAACGTCAATAGTCTTAACATAAGCCATATCTTTGTTAGCGTCGCCAGTTTCATTAAAGGTGATGGAACCGGTAACACCAGTGTACTCAACACCAGGCAGAGCGTTGCGGATATCAGCGCCAACGGTGGAGTTAGCCGCAGCAATAGCCTCCAAAGCTACGTTATAAGCGTCAAAGCCCAAAGCGGAAACCGCAGCCACGCCGTCGCCGCCGCCGTTGTTGGTCAGGTTCTGCTGGTCAGCGTTCAACCAGGCCTTAAAGCCGCTTACAAACTCAGCAGCTGCCGGGTTGGAAGTATCGTTTTCATCAAAGAAAGTGGACAGATATACGTCAGTTGCATACTGACCGGCATTTTTGATAATAGACTCATTCTCCCAGGTATCGCCAGCCAAAATCGGCAGGGTAATGCCCATCTGACGAGCCTGCTGAATTAACAGCGGAGCAGTCTGAATGGAAGAAGGAGCAAAAATTACGTCGGCATCAGAGTTCAAAACATTGGTCAAAATGGCGTTAAAGTCAGTTTCGCCAGTCTGGAACTGAGCTTCCAGAACTGTGCCGCCCAAGCCCTCAAACGCCTGTTTGAAATAGGTACCCAAACCTGCGGAATAGTCGTCACCCAGCTGAGTGATTACAAAAGCAGTTTCAGCATTCATTTCATCTTTAGCAAAGTTGGCCATAACAGTACCCTGGAACGGGTCCAGGAAGCAAACGCGGAAATAATAATCGTTGCCCTCTGTTACCTGCGGATTGGTGCAGGAAATACCGATAGCCGGAATTTGAGCCTGTTCAAAATAAGGACCGCCAGCAATAGCCACGCCAGAACCATAACTGCCCAAAACAACGGATACATTAGACGCAACCAGATTCTGCGCTGCGCTTACAGCCTTAGTTGTATCAGACTGATTATCAACCTCTTGCAGTTTGATATCATAAGTTTCACCATTGATTTCTACCGTGGGCTGCAAAGAATGAGCATATTTAACGCCCAGAACTTCCTGCTTGCCGCCGGGGCCGTTCTCACCAGAAGCTGGCTCATAAATACCAATCGTGATGGTCTTGTTGCTGCTGCTCTGCTGATTGTCAGCATTGCCGCCAGTCTTGTCGTTGCCGCAGGCGGTGCAGATAGCCAGAGCCATCGCCAAAACAGCAACCAGTGCTAATAACTTTTTCATTGCAATAACAACCTCCTAAAATTTACTTTGTCTTTCCAGCGAAACACTGTCCTCTGGCAGTGGACATTTGTCTGCTGTATATTAAAGATATTATACAACAGTTTATACAAAATTGCAAGCATTTTTCAGGCAACGCCCACCCAAATATACTGTATACATTTTTTAAATCCTTGGCAAATGCGCATACAAATTAAAAATATTTCACTTCATAATTACCAGCCTACGCAATGCACTCTTTTACTCTTAATTGTCAAGATTTAAAAAAATACAGAGGAGAATAGGAAGAAATACAGCTGGTATGTAGTTGGTAATTTTCAGTTTGGTGATATCCAACATATTTAAAGCCAGACCAACAATCAGCAGCGAGCCAGCGCAAGACATTTCCGCAACGGTAGCGCTGTCCAGCAGCGGCTCCAACATCTCTGCCAACAGCACAATGCTGCCCTGATATACAAATACCGCAGCCGCCGAGAACAGCACGCCGGCGCCCAGAGAAGATGCCAGCAGCACGGCAGCGATACCGTCAAGCAGCGACTTGGCAATAATTGTGCTGTGGTCACCAGTCAGACCGCTTTGCAAAGAACCGACGATAGCCATAGCGCCCACACAAAAAAGCATGCTGGCCGAAACAAAGCCCTCTGCCAGCGATTTACGCGGCGCACCAACCAAAGCTGTTTTGGAGCCAAATTTTTCTTCCAGGAACTGACCAAGACGGTTCAGACGGCCGTCCAAATCCAGCCATTCACCCAAAGCGCCACCCAATGCCACAGAAATTATAGTTACTAATATATAATTGCCCTCAAAGGCTCCGCTGATACCAATATAAAGCACACAAAGCGCCAGACCTTTCATCACCGTATCAACAATATGCGGTGGAAAACTTCGATTAAAAAACAGCCCCAACATTCCGCCCAACAAAATCGTTCCAATATTAATAAAAACTGAAAGCACAAACAGCCCTCCCTCAAAAGCAACACGCCTCATTTATATCTGTTAAAAATACATTTACACTAAAATTGTTTGCTTATTTTAGCACAATTAATCCAATTTGTCCAGTCCAAATAAGTGTGCCTTAAATTTTAAGTTTTTAACAAATTCTTTGTATACATTACCTTAAAATATTGTTTTTTTCAGTTTTATGTGCTAAAATTTAAAACATAAAGTTTACAGGAGGTTATATTGATGGATTTATTAAATGTAATTGGCAAAAAACTTGCTGAGTTTATAGATGTGGCTGACGCATGGATTTGGGACTGGCCGTTGATGGTTCTAATCTTTGCCACAGGTATCCTGCTGACCGTACGCAGCGGTCTGGTGCAGGTTATCCGCATGCCGCGCGCGCTGCGCTATATGTTCCAGAATGAACAGGACGGCGAGGGCGAGGTTACCAGTTTTGGCGCGTTATGTACCGCACTTTCCGCCACCATCGGCACTGGTAATATCGTAGGCGTAGCCACCGCTATCTGCCTGGGCGGCCCCGGCGCACTGTTCTGGATGTGGCTGGCCGCATTCTTCGGCATGGCCACCAAATATGCCGAGGGTCTGCTGGCTATCAAATACCGCACCATTGAGCCGGACGGCCATGTTTTGGGCGGCCCTTTCTATTACATTGAGCGCGGCATGGGCAAAAACTGGCGCTGGTTAGCCAAAATATTTGCTTTCTTCGGCGCCAGCGCCGGTTTATTGGGTATCGGCACGGTAACCCAGATTAACGGTGTGGCTGGTGCAGTTGAAACCCTGTTTGACCCCAACAAAGCCAATATTGCTTTTTCAATCGGCGATATAAATTATACCTGGGCAACCGTACTGACGGCTATTATCGTATCTTTCCTGGTTGCTCTGGTTATCATCGGCGGTATTAAGCGTATCGCCAAAGTAGCCGAGATTGTGGTTCCTTTTATGGCCGCTTTTTACATTATTGTTTGTGTAGTTATTCTGATTTGCAATGCCAGCAAAGTTCCGGAAGCATTTGCGCTGATTTTCAGCAGCGCGTTCACCGGCACCGCTGCGATTGGCGGTTTCTCCGGCGCAGTGTTGAAAGAAGCAATTTCACGAGGCGTTGGCCGCGGTATCTTCTCCAATGAGGCCGGCCTTGGTTCCGCCCCGATTGCCGCCGCAGCCGCTTCCACCAACTCCTGCGTAAGACAGGGTCTGGTTTCCATGACTGGCGTATTCATTGACACCATCATTATCTGCACTATGACCGGCCTGACAATTATTATCAGCGGCGCATGGTTCCAGGAAGGTTTGAAGGGTGTAGCCGTAACTTCCTATGCATTTGCTCAGGGCATGTCCTTTGCACCGTTCATTGGCCAGCTTTGTGTAACCCTGAGCCTGATGTTCTTCGCTTTCACCACCATTCTGGGCTGGGATTATTACGCTGAACGCTGCGTGGAATACCTTACCAACGGCAATATGGCCATCGTTAAAATCTATCGCTATTTCTGGATTTTGGCTGTTCTGGTTGGCCCTTTCCTGGCGCTGAATACCGTCTGGACACTGGCCGACGCCTTAAACGGCCTGATGGCTTTTCCCAACCTGGTGGCGCTGGTAGCGCTTTCCGGCGTGGTTGCCGCTGAGTCAAAACATTTCTTCTCTCGCTGGCACGAATAAATTCCTTTTCAACTTTTTATAATTAAAGCAGAAACTCAATGTTTCTGCTTTTTTATTGCATTTTGGGCGGAATTATACTATAATAGAATAAATAAATATATATCTAAAAGTTACATCGTCCAAAGTTTATATGTTTAAATATCAATAACTTAAAATCGAGGTGTATTAGAAATATGAAACAACAGATTACCATAACCTGGCAGCAGAACGGCCGGGAATATACCCAAAGCTGTACGCCCGGCCTGCGTCTGGAACAGCTGAAGCCTGATGTGCTTCTGCCCAATGCGGAAGAACAGTCCGCCAATCGCTCGCCAATCGTGGGCGCGATTGTTAACAATCTGCTTAAGGACTTAAATTATCCGCTTTACTGCTCCTCTGAAATTGAATGGCTGGAGGCCACCTCGCCAATGGGCAGCCGTATTGTGCATAACTCATTAGCGCTGCTGCTTTCCGCCGCGGCCGCTGAACTTTTTCCCAAACATCAGCTGACTGTTATGCATTCTCTGCGTTATGGCCGTTTTTGTCGTCTGGCAGAAGACGGCAGCAGTCGCCCTCTGGCCGCCAGCGATATTGCCCGTATTGAAAAAAGAATGAAAGAATTAGCCAAGGCCAATCTGCCCATTCGCAAGGATATCATCAACAAAAACGAGGGTATTGGCTATTTTAAAGCCTGCGGCGATTTTGCCAAGGCGCAGACGCTTTATAAAATCCCGGATAAACAGGCAACACTGTATTCTATCGGCAACCATACGCGCCAAATGTTCAGCAAATTGGTGCCCAGCACCGGCTATCTGGAAAAATTCAGCCTTTGTCCCTTTGAAGACGGCTTTATTCTCACTGATTATTACAACACCCCCAGCGATTTGCGCAATAAAAACCAGCTGGCTTATCCCAAAAGCCTGAACGCCACATTGGACAATTACAGCAAATGGTCAAATATGCAGAATATCAATTATTGCAGCGATTTGAACCGTTATGTTGAAAAAAATGATTTTCACAGTCTGGTTATCATGTCCGAGGCTCGCCAGGAGCGCAATTTGCAGCATATTGCCGACCAGATTTTTCAGAAATTCCCCACGGTGCGGCTGGTACTGATTGCCGGCCCCAGCAGTTCCGGCAAAACCTCTTTCTGCAACCGTCTGGCTATTGAGTTGCGCAATCAGGGACTGCGTCCCATCACCCTTTCCATGGACAATTACTTTCTGAACAACGCCGACACGCCGCCGGGGCCAGACGGTCAACCCGATTTTGAGTCCGTAACCGCCATCGACACCACATTGTTCAACCAACACCTTTTACAGCTGATTAGCGGTCAGCCGGTGGAAATGCCCGTTTTTGATTTCAAAACCGGCACCCGTTCCGAGCGCACAATTCCTGTGGAACTGGGCGAAAATAATATCCTGCTGGTGGAGGGGATTCATGGTATTAATGAGGCTTTAACCAAAGATATTCCGGCCGCCAACAAATTAAAAATTTATATTTCCTGTATGACCACATTGAGCCTGGATAATTTAATGCCGATTTCCACCAGCGATAACCGAGAAATACGCCGTTTGGTGCGTGATGTTAAATTCCGCAACATTTCAGCGGAAAAAACCCTGCTGACCTGGAACAAAGTACGCAACGGCGAGGAAAAGAACATTTTTCCTTTTCAGGACGCGGCCGATTATTATTTCAACACCTCGCTGATTTATGAATTTTCTTTGCTGGCGCCCATGATTATACCACATTTGCTGGCGATACCAGAAATCAGCCCGGCCTATCCCGAAGCGCGCCGCCTGCTCAAACTGGCTAACTGCTTTGTGCCAGCAGACCCCAAAGCCGTACCGGCCTATTCGCTGTTACAGGAATTTTTAGGCGAAAGCGTTTTTGAAGTTTAAACATTGACAATAATACTTTTAATACCATAATTCTGCATATAAATGGCAAAAAATTCATATTATACTTTCTCCAAAAAGCTGCATACTAACAAACAGTTAGAAAAAATTTTTTATAAATGGAGGAAGTTAATAATGAAAAGATTTGCTTATCTTATGGCCGCCGCATTGCTGCTCATGACGACGCTGGCCGGCTGCAGCAATAATAAAACCGGTAGCAATGGCAACGGTACAACCGGCACGCCAACCAGCTATACCAACAATGGCTATACCGGTATGAGCACCAACAGCGGCTACACCGGCGCCACCAACGGCACCAGCCGCAGCAATGGAGGCAACGGCAGCATGGGCACCTATGGCACCGGCACTTATGGTAACGGCAGCAATGGCGTTAACAATGTAACCGCAGATATGTAATGTAATATAATAATAACAGCACAGGTTTTGTTTGCCTGTGCTGTTATTATTATATTTGAATTATTAAAGAGTTTCAAAGGCCTCCAAAAGCTGAGCCAAAATAACCAGGTTGCTGGCTTCTTCCGGGGTCAGCATATTACATTTAACCATACGTTTAAGCACCTGCTGCTGACGCTGCGCCGCCAGTTCCGGATTTTTCTTGGGATTATACACGCTGGGCGCATTAGGCAGACCAGCAAGCAACGCGCACTCTGCGTCAGTCAAATCCGCCGGCAGCTTGTTAAAATAACCCTGCGCGGCGTCATGAATACAATAATAACCAGCGCCGAAATAGATATCGTTAACGTAAAGTTCCAAAATCTCATCTTTCTCGCAAAGTTCTTCCAAATCCCAGGCCACAAATACCTCGGCAATTTTACGCTCCAACTTCTTTTCCTGCGTGAAATAAAGATTTTTGGCCAACTGCTGTGTAATCGTACTGCCACCTTCCACAAAGGAGCCCGCTCGCACATCAGCCAGTACCGCCCGGCAAATGGAGATAGGGTCAATGCCATCATGCCGATAAAAGCGCTTATCTTCCACGGCCACTACCGCGTTTAAGTAGAAATCCGGCAGCT
Organism: Bacillota bacterium; assembly: GCA_021771915.1. Taxonomy (GTDB): domain Bacteria; phylum Bacillota; class Dehalobacteriia; order UBA4068; family UBA4997; genus Avidehalobacter. The sequence continues at coordinate 149,226 of JAETNY010000005.1, read as the reverse complement.
GTTCCAGTCTGGTATAATTCTCCGCCGCCTGAACCTCAGCCACAACCTGCATAAGTGGGCGCTCCTCCACAGCCTGACGATATAACTGCCAGCCCTTCCAGGTAAAGGTACCGCCAACCAGCAGCCCCATACAGAAAACGGCCAGTACCATAGCTTTCATAATCTGCCAAAATTTCTTCATCTCGTTCACCTCAACTTTCCACAACTATTTATATCACATTTTTTATCTTTTACTATAAATACCGTTTTTTTCCACAAAATCTTGCAGTATTTTTTTAATTTTTCACACTATCCACAAATTAATACACAATTTTCAAGCGGTGACAATTCGATAATAAAGACGCGCCGTAATCAGATACGCTAAAATATAAAACATGGCAAAGACCAGATAACAGGTTACACAAATTTTGCTCAACAGCAGCATGTTCGTTACGCCAAACAGCATAATCAGTTTGGAGAGCATCGGGAAAGCAAAAAGCAGGTGTACGCCGGCCACCAGCAGCGGCAGGAAGAACAAAATCAGCGTCTGCCAGTTAACGCTGCGCCGAATTTCGCGCGCCGTCATACCCAGCTTGCGCAGAATATCAAAGCCGGACTGGTCCTCATAGCCCTCAATCAGCTGCTTATAATACATAATCAGCAACGCCCCGGCCACAAACACCAAAGCCAGCACAATCGCCAGAAAGAACAGGCCGCTGTTCATGCTGTAAAACCAAACACGTTCATTTTCACGCACATTGTAACTGACAGAAGGATAAACCGGGAATTCCACATCACCCTCAGCAAACTTCAACTCGTCAACCTGATTCCAAACCTGCTGCACAACCTCCATACCCTTCGTCGCATCAACGTCCTCCGGCAAATCAAAGGAATAATACCAGTTAACCAGTGAGCGGTCACCCTGATAAACCTCCAACTGCGCCGCGTAAACTTCCTCCAGCGCCGCCATATCCGGCAGAACCAGCCAAAGCTCCTGCACGCCTAAAATTGAATTGTTCAGAGAGGTCGGCGGAAAGGCCGGCAGCGTCGCCTTAATCTGATAGTCCGGCAGGGTTGTCTGCGGCAGTCTTAAATCCGTCAGGGTATAAGGGCGCTGCAAATCCTCACAGACAAAAATTTCATTCGGCTGCAACTCCAGCGCCGTATTCATACTATTATTATAATCCGCCAGCGTCATAAAGTGCAGCATGGTTATATCATCTAACTGCTGAAGAAAATTGCTGTCATCATAAACCGCCAACTCAAAGCGCATTTCCCCGTTCCGGTTAAAAGCCGCCACGTCCAGATGAACAAAATCCAGCGTGTTCTGCGCCTGCCAGCCGCGCTCCGCCATGGCCTGCTCAATCAAACCGCGATACTGCATAGTTGCCGCCTGCCGTGCCGCCCAAAATTCCGCATCGGCCGGGTTCTCAGTGCCATAAACATTTCTCACCGCAAAAATTATATCCTGCGGATAACGCTGTAAAAGCGCGTCCTCTTTGCCCCAGAACAGACAGCCAGTGGTGGAAATCATCACCAGCACCATGGTGGAAAGTATGCAAATTGAAGCCAGCCCGGCGCCGTTGCGCCGCATACGGAAAATCATGTTGCCCGTGGCGACAAAATGGCGCGTCTGATAATAAAAGCGTTTATTTTTTTGCAACAGCCGGCAAAGCGCCACCGAGCCGGCCATAAACAACAGATAAGTGGCCATGATAACCAGAATTACCGCGATAAAGAACAGCCCCAACGCCATAATCGGGTCTTCGATAGTCACGGCCAGCCCGTAGGCCGCACCCAGCAGCACCACGCCCAGCAGCGCCAGCAGCCAGTTGGAACGCGGTGGACGCTCGCCAAAGTTGGGCGCGCGCAGCAACTCCACCGGCCGCGCCATATGCACCTGGCGCAAAGAGTTTAACAACAGCAACAGGAAAATCAGACCGTAAAGCTTCAGACAGCTGATAATAGCCGCAGGGGAAATTTCAAAACCAAAATCTGGCCCAACAGCCAGCAAACGGCTCAGAGAAAGTTCCGCCAGCTTGCTGAAAACGATACCAAGCCCCAGACCGCCGACCAGCGCCAGCGCCGCCACCAGCAGATTTTCCAGCAGCAGCACGCGCGCCAGATTGCGCTTGCTCATGCCCAGAATGTTATAAAGGCCAAACTCTTTCTTGCGCCGCCGCAACAGAAAAGAATTGGTATAAAGCAGAAAGAACAGCGAGAAAAAGCCTACCACAATCTCACCCAGCACCATAATCTCCTGCACCGTTTGGCCACCGCGCATTTCGGCAATGATACTGCTGGTTTCCAGCGCGCCCACAATATAATACATCATCACCATGCCGATACAGGTAATAATATACGGCAGATAAACCCGGCCGTTTTTGCCAATGCCCTGCCCGGCCAGACGCAGATAAAAACCCAAACCACGCATCAGGCCACACCGCCCTTTCCGGCGTCATACTCCGTTTCGGCCAATCCGCCGTCGGAGGTCAGCAGCGTCAGCGCCTCGGTAATCTTCTGATAAAACTGCTGCCGCGGCTGCCCGGCGCGATACAGCTGGTGGAAAACCCTGCCGTCCTTGATAAACAGCACCCGGCCGGCATAGCTGGCCGCCTTAACTGAATGTGTCACCAGCAAAATCGTCTGGCCGCTTTCATTTATCTGACGGAAAAGTTCCAAAAGTTCATCAGCAGAGCGCGAATCCAGCGCGCCGGTTGGCTCGTCGGCCAACACCAGCTGCGGTTTGGTAATCAGCGCTCGCGCCACCGCCGCCCTCTGTTTCTGACCGCCGGAAACTTCATAGGGATATTTACTCAACAGGCCGGAAATCCCCAACCGCTCCGCCAGCGGCACAATTCGCGCCGCCATTTCCTTATACGGCATGGCCGCCAGCACCAGCGGCAGATATATGTTATCCGCCAGCGAGAATGTATCCAACAAATTGCAATCCTGAAAAACAAAGCCCAAATTATCACGTCGAAAAGCAGCAATACTGCTTTCTTTAATCTGCGCCAGATTTTTGCCATCTAAAAGCACCGCGCCGCCGGTTGGTCTGTCCAGCGCCGCCACCATGTTCAACAGCGTGGTTTTGCCGCTACCGGACTCCCCCATGATAGCCACCCACTCGCCTTTTTCCACCTTAAAACTGACGCTTTGCAGCGCCTCAACCTTTTGGCCGCCAAAACGCGTAGTGTAAATTTTCTTTAAATCGTTTACTTCTAAAATTGACATAATAACTCCTTTCTGTTTTTAACAACTATACATTTATTTTATAGCTTATTACGCCTTTATTTTATCATAGCCAGCCAACGCGTACCAGTAGTTTTATCTTGCATTTTCAGCCGCCAATCTTACATTTTTGTCACATTAAAATTAAACAACCTCTCACCGCAAATGAGAGGTTGTTTTTTTGGCTATCTAATTTTTTATTCCGCCGCTATCAAAGCCATCGGCTCATATTTTAGCCGCAAATCCGCATATAAATCGGCCAGCTGCTGACAAACCTGCTCGTCTTCAGCCCGATAAGCGATTTCATGTGAGTCTACATAATATGGTGGATAAACCCCAAAGCAGAAATTATCACCTTCTGCACCGTTCACGAAAAAATTAAAACATCCACTGTCCTGTGCGGAGGTTTGCTTAACAGAAGCATGGGGATTGCGGCAAGTAACCTGCTGCATAAGTGCCAAAACCTCGGTGCGCTCGATTTCGTCCAATTCAACCATGGTAATATTCTGATTGGTCACTGTTCCAACATAAATTCCCACGCGCTGCACATCAGCCGTCTGCAAATCATCAAACAGCGGATACACGCCATTGTGCCCAAAATCCCAGCAATAGGCCATGGACGCAATGCTAAAAGCCATAATGAACAGGCCGACGCGGCAGACTGCCCGAGAATACCCGGTTTCCTTAGCCGGCACACAGCCCACAATCAGAAACACAAACGCCACCAACGGCGCAAAGGCCATAAGTACACTAAGCAATGCGCGCAACCCGGTATATTTACCGACAAGGGCAATGCCCGGACAGAAAAAGAGCAACATAATGTTAATAAAAATAGCAATAACAGCCAAACGCTTAGTCAACGACATACTATCACACTCCTTAATGAATGCAAAGTTCAAAAATATGGAGATGAGCCGCAAAAAACCGACTCACCTCCATATTATTAAAGAACTATTTTATTTGCCAGGACCGGCTGCCTCAATATCAGCATCCACGCCATTATATGTTTTGAAATTTTCCACAAACAAAGCCGCTAACTTTTTAGCCGACTCATCATAGGCCGCCTTATCGGCCCAGGTATTGCGCGGATTGAGAACTTCCTCCGGCACGTTCGGGCAGGTCTTCGGCACAGCCAGACCAAAAATCGGGTCTGTTTCATATTCCACATTGGCCAAATCGCCATTCAAAGCAGCGGTAACCATCGCCCGGGTATAAGCCAGCTTCATACGGGAACCAACGCCGTAAGGGCCGCCAGTCCAGCCGGTGTTCAGCATATAAACCTCCGTGCCGTATTTGGCAATGTTAGCGCGCAGCAGTTTGGCATACTCGCCAACGGCCCGGGGCAGGAAAGGCGCGCCAAAGCCAGCGGAAAATGTAGCCTGCGGCTCGGTGATACCGCGCTCGGTGCCGGCCAGCTTGCTGGTATAGCCAGAAAGATAGTAATAGCTGGCCTGGTTCTGATTTAATTTTGCTACCGGCGGCAACACACCGAAAGCGTCGGCCGTCAGGAAGATGATAGCCTTCGGCTGACCGCCTTTGCCGGTAAGAACAGCGTCAGGAATATAATCAACCGGATAGCCAGTGCGGATATTCTCGGTCAGGCTGTCGTCATCATAATCAGCCAGACGTGTTTCCGGATCCATAATCACATTTTCAATTACCGCGCCAAACTTGATGGCGTTCCAAATCTGCGGTTCACCCTCTTGGGAAAGCTTAATTGCCTTAGCATAACAGCCACCCTCAAAGTTGAAAATGCCTTTTTCAGACCAGCCGTGTTCATCATCGCCAATCAGCTGACGCAGGGGGTCGGCGGAAAGGGTGGTTTTGCCGGTGCCGGAAAGACCAAAGAACAAAGCGGTGGTGCCGTCGGCGCCAATATTGGCGGAACAGTGCATCGGGCAAACACCGCGCTCCGGCATCATATAATTCATATAACTGAAGCAGGATTTTTTCATCTCACCAGCATAGGAGGCTCCGCCAATCAAAATTTCCTGACTGGTGAAGTTCAGGATAATAAAAGCTTCAGAGTTGGTTTTATCCAATTCCGGAATGGCCTTAAAGCCAGGTGTGCAAACCAGCGTAACCTGCGGCTCAAAATTGGCCAGTTCTTCCTTGGTCGGGCGGCGCAGCAGATGATGAATAAAAAGATTTTGCCAGGCGTACTCATTAATCACGCGTACCGGAATACGATATTCTTCGTCAGCGCCGATGTAGCCGTCAAAAACAAAAACATCGCGCCCCTCCAAATAAGCCTTTTGCCGGCTGCGCAACGCCGCAAAAGCCTCGGGACAGAAAGGTTTATTAATCTTGCCCCAATCCACTGTGTTTTTGGTGGTTTCATCTTCCACCACAAAACGATCCTCCGGCGAGCGTCCCGTATATTTGCCGGTTTCCACAGCCAAAGCGCCGGTGCTGGAAAGCACGCCCTCCCCACGGCACAATGCCTGTTCCACCAGCAAAGCCGGTGATAAATTATCGAAAATTTCGCCCAGATTGATATAGCCAGCCTCGGCCAATTTTTCTCTCATGCTCATATCCAATTCCCCCTTTTTTTGCGTTTAGTTACAAAATAATATTTCCTGCATCAGTTTTAAAAATTTTTTGCACAGCCATTTTTTCCGGCAAATTAATTAAGCCTTAGCGAAAAAAGCGTTTAATTTCAATTTCCGCATTCTCCACACTATCAGAACCATGAATTAAATTCTCAGTGGTGCAGAAAGCATAATCGCCGCGGATTGTGCCAGGTGCAGCTTCTTCAAACTTGGTAGCGCCCATCAAAATGCGCATGCCCAGAACCACATCAGGCCCCTCCACAATCATCGCCAAAACCGGGCCGCTGGTCATATATTCAACCAATTCCGGGAAAAACGGCTTATCTGCAATATGCGCATAATGCTCTTTCAGAATTTCCTCTCCCAGCTGCATGGTTTTTGCTTCCACGATTTTATAGCCCTTGCGCTCAATACGTGAAATAATCTCCCCGGCCACACCACGCTTCAGAGCGTCGGGCTTTAACATAATGTAAGTTCTTTCCATTTAAAATTTCCTCCTGTTTTTAAAGATATCGACATTTTTAGTTATTGACAATCTAATTTAAGATATTGACAACCTGAATTTAATATATATGAAAGAAGTTCAATAGCGTCATGACAGGCATGACAATGTTATTGGACTTCTTAATTTGTTTACAAACCTAAATCAGCAAATATTCCATACCAGTAAACCTGATTGCGACATCGCTCCGTTGCCTCGCGAAAAATGTTTTCACCGTCACGGCGGCGCAGGTAATAAACCCACATATCCTCCAACTCGCTGGGACGTAAAAACCGTCTTTGGCTAATCTGACAAGAATCCTCCGCTTTGGCATGGCGGCTTTTTTCAACATACAGACTGTTTTTCTCCACATAAACATAGAACCATTTGCTGGCGCGGCGGTTAGTAGGCATTGTCCGCACGTCATGCGGATTATTGGTAAACTCCGCCATAATTTTCTGCCAACGCTCCAGACTGGCCTGCTGTTTAAAACCGCCAAAATTATGCTTGGAAGGCCAGACAGCCGCAAATATACCAAACCAATAAATTTGCAGCTTGGGCTCTGGCTGTTCTGCCTTGGCGTGTCCACGCCCCCAAATCTTCTCGCCCTTACTCCAGCGCTGATACAGTTCAAACATCTGCTCAAATTCATCGCGCAACAGATGGCGCTGACGCACCAGCTTACAGGCACGCTCCTGATGTTCCGGTTCCTGAGCATGGCGAACATAAAGATTGCCATGCAGTGCGCAGGCATAAAACCAACGCCCTGGACGATTTATTTTTGGTACCGTCTGCACATCTCTTGGACGTTTAGTGAATTCTTTCAAAATTTTTTGCCATTTGGACTCCAGCCTCTGCGCAGGGTCCCTTGTAGTCTGGCTCATCATAAGCAACCCCTTCTTTGTTTATTAAATATTATTAAATTGAGCGACAATATTATTAAATAAACTGCACCTGCAGTTGGCCTAAAAACCCCGGTTTAAGACACTCCCCTGATTAATTTACCGGTCCTTATATTATCAAAATACTTTAATATTTACTCTTAAAACATTGGCTGGCGCACAATAATCTGCTCTCTGTCCGCACCTACGGCTACCATGGCAACCGGCAGACCGCAAAGTTCTTCCAAACGCAAAATATATTTCTGGGCATTCTCCGGCAGGTCCTCAAACCGACGGCAGCCGCTGGTATCCGCCAGCCAGCCCTGCATTGTTTCATAGATAGGCTTGCATTTAGCCAATTCCTCCAATGTGGAGGGCATTTTCTTCAAAATCACACCAGTCCGGCTATAACCCGTGCAGATTTTAATTTCAGGCAGGGTATCCAGAATATCCAGTTTGGTAACGCAAAGATGCGTCATGCCGTTAACCAGCGCGCTATAACGTACTACAACGCTGTCAAACCAGCCCACCCGGCGTGAACGCCCGGTGGTTACGCCAAATTCATTGCCCAGATTACGCAGATTATCTCCCATCTCACCGGTCAATTCCGTGGGGAACGGCCCCTCGCCAACACGAGTGCTGTATGCCTTGGCAATACCCAGAATTTTATCAATTCTGGTTGGCCCGATGCCCACGCCGCTGCAACTGCCGGCCGCCACCGTATTGCTGGAGGTTACAAAAGGATATGTACCATGGTCCAAATCCAGCATAGAACCCTGCGCGCCCTCAAACAGCAGCTTCTGCCCGGCCTCCAGCGCCTCATTAACCAAATAAATGGTTTCACCAACATAAGGCGTAATCTGTTCCCGATAAACAGCAAAATCAGCAATCAGGCGCTCCTTAATTTCGCCCTCAATCACCGGCAGGCCTGCACGCCGGAAAATCTCATTTTTTTCATTCAAATTATAATCCAGCTTCTCCAAAAAAGGCTGCCAAGCCAACAAATCCATAAGCCGAATTCCCTGCCGGGCAACCTTATCCATATAAGCAGGGCCAATACCGCGCCTGGTAGTGCCAATTTTTTTATCACCTTTCAAAGACTCCTGATAATCGTCCATTGTAAAATGATAAGGCATAATAATATGCGCTTTTTCAGAGATTACCAGATTTTTGGTGGAAATGCCCTGCTCCTGCAATTTTTTAATTTCCAGCAGCACAATGCCCAAATCCAGAACAACACCATTGCCAACCACGCAAATAGTATCCGGATTAAAAATGCCGGAGGGTACAAGATGCAGCGCATGCTTTTTGCCGTTAACCACTATTGTATGACCGGCATTGGAGCCACCCTGACAACGCAAAACCATATCTGCCTGACTGGCCAGATAATCCGTAATTTTTCCTTTCCCCTCATCGCCCCATTGCGAACCTACAACAATTAATGAAGCCATATTCATTCCTCTTTTCTGCTGAAATATTCTCGGAGCCAAAAATCTTGCTGCTCTCTTACTTAAAATTATACTATTTCAAAACAGAACTGTCAACAAAATTCTTCTTTATTATTAATTATTATTAATTATGGGACTTCCGGAGCCTTGTCAGAAAAAATTTTTGCGGAACGCACCTTTCATTAAATTTTAAAAATTTCCGGCAATTCACGCGGCGCATTACCCTGCCAGACTTCTATGCGCAGCCGGTCGCCCTCAATCTGACAAAGCAGATAAACCGGCGCGCCCAGATTATTACGCCAGCGCAAATCCAGCGCATTCCAGACCACCGTGGCATCGGCGCCCTTTGGCGCATAAGCAACCGGCCGGGAATGTGAATGTCTTTCCAAAATTTGCAACTCCGTTTGACGCAGCGCCATGTATAAGGTACTGCTAACCTGACATATACCGCCGCCATAACCGGGCTGCGGTTCGCCGTCGACAAAAATCGTAGCCAGCTCAAAACCTCGCTCCGGCGTGCGTGGCCCTACCGTTTGATTAAAGGAAAAATCAGTGCCGGGCGCTGCCTGCCAGCCGTGCAAAGCCTCCACCGCCAGAAAAATATTTTGCGTACGTCCGGACAGCGCCGGATTAAAGCTGGTTTCAGCCGCGGCCAGAAGCTGATTGCCCAACTCCTCCGCCCAAAAATCCGCCAGATGCGGCTGCATGGTCTGCCAGACATTTTTTATTTGCGCCTGAGCGGCTTTTTCTTCATTATAATATTGCTCGTCCGTCTCATTTTCCGCCAGCTCAGTTACATCGCCACTCAGCCAGATATCAACTCGCGCATTCTCCGCTTGCAGGGTATAATCCAAACCAAGCGCGTCCAGCAGCTGCAAAGGCAGACAAAGCACGTCTTGCAAAAGCAAGGGCCGGGCATGCTCCGGCATGTTCTGCACCAAAGGCTCACTCGCGGACTGGCTCACGCCAAAAACCGTGCTGCACCCCGGCAGCAAAATTACCCCTTTATCGTCCTTCCACCAAACGGCTGCGCCGGTATGGATACTGCCGTTATGATATTCAAACCAGCCCAGAGAGGCTCCGTCCTTTTCCGCCAACAGCCGCAGCGGCACATAAGGCTCGTTCAACTGCCAGCCCGGCATTTCCTCAGCCGCCGCCGGCGTTTCTGCGGCCAACCAGTATTCCTGCTGCCGGCCGTCAGACTGGTGTATAACCAAACGCCAACCGTCAGACGGCTGCGGCTCTATACCGCCCGGCTCCGGAATGGCCCAGGCCCGGGCCATTGAAACTCCCAGAAACAATATTACTAAAAAAACCAAAAGCAGGCAATATGCCCGAAAAACCGCACGATTTTGCATAAACAACCCCTCCTGCCAGATATTATCAGGCCAATTATACCCGGCACGCACCAAAAAATCGCGCAAAGTTTGTCACTCAAACCCCTGCATTTTAACCGATATTCAGCGTTTATCCGCCGTTTTTGCCAGATTTCGGCATTATCACATTCACACGCCTAAATTTCTTTATAAATTTGCAGGTTTTTTTTGCAAAAAAGCTTGACAACTGGCGTTACTTGTTCTATAATATTAAAGCGCATGTGATTACATTTCGTGATTTGGACCATTAACTCAGTTGGTAGAGTAGCTGACTCTTAATCAGAATGTCCACGGTTCGAGTCCGTGATGGTCCACCAGAGTATGATCCACTAGCTCAGTTGGCAGAGCACCTGACTTTTAATCAGGGTGTCCCGCGTTCGAATCGCGGGTGGATCACCATTTTTGGCACGTTGGAGAAGCGGTTTAACTCACCAGCCTTTCACGCTGGCATTCAGGGGTTCGAATCCCCTACGTGTCACCACAAAAAACTCTCATTGTTAAACAATGAGAGTTTTTTTTATTTTATCTCCCTCCCCAATTAGACCAAAATCAATATCTGGTGGCGCCGGCTGATATTAGAACCAACTAACTCCCTTTTCTGAACTTTTGGTGAAGATTTTGTGAAAAAAATTTAAATTAAATTTAAAAAACTCTTTACGCCGGCTAAAAGTTGTGGTATAATCGGCTAAGATAAACTCTGTGCATACAAAATATTTTTTGGTCTGCGCGGCAGGCAATTTTGTGATAAGTTTTGTAATGCTGAGTTAGGGGTTTCAGTTATTGACCCCGGGAGGAGGTTATAAAAAGTAATCCATTTGCTATCCAAATGGATTAGTCCACACTTGACTCAATCCGGTTTTGCGGCCCGATTTTGTCTGGTGTTCACTAATGTTCCTTATGAGTTGTGCGGTATGACCAAAACAGCTTTGCGGCTCCGGCAGATATTACAGGGGCATTTGCCTTGGGCGGCAAAATCTGTTTTGCAAAATTATCACACAACCTGACATATAGGAAAAGCATTTGGCAAATATGGCAGCGTGCCAAATTGTCGGCTGGAGTTGCAGCCGGCCCGGTTTTACCACCATTGTGGCCGAAGAACGTTCATTCAGCCGCCGGCACATGCAGTATTCGCAAAACAGCCGAAACAGTTTCATATTTTTTTCAGTAAATATTAAACAAAAGGGATTATTATAAAAACAGCAATTATTTTTTTCCTCTTTTTTTGTTATAATATGCACTTAAAAGAAATGCATCTGTTTCGCTTTATGTCGCCAAATGCAATAGCAAAAAAAGGAGGAACAAAACATGAAAGACAAAAAGTTAGTCAGAATCATTGGCTTAGTGCTTTTCATCGCGTTGATTGCCTGGACAGTTTCCACAATCACCGGCGCTCCGGAAGCTCCGAGTGCTGACGCTTTGGGCGGCGCAGACTCACAGGCCTATCTGGACGCCAAAGCTGCTTATGATGCAGAAATTAAGCACGGTCACGCCCTGCTGACCCTGGGTGCATTGGTGGTAGTTGCATTCTTCTTCATTACTGAAGCAATTCCGATTGCCTTTGCAGCTATGGTTTTGCCCCCGTACTTCGCTGTTTCCGGCATTATGACCATGAAAGAAGCTTACTCCGGCTTGATGGACTCCAACGTAATTTTGTTCGGTGGTATGTTCGTTGTTGGCGGTGCTATGTTCCAAACTGGTCTGGCCCAGAAGATTGGTCTTTCCGCGGTTAAGATTGCCGGCGGTTCTGAAAGCAAGCTGTTGATTGCGGTTATGGTTATGACCGGCGCCATGTCTGCTTTCTTGTCCAACACCGGTACTGTTGCCGTTTTGATGCCTGTTTGCTTGGGTATCGCTGACAGCCAGAACTGGAACCGCGCCAAGATTTTGATGCCTCTGGCTATCATGGCTTCTTCCGGCGGTATGTGTACTCTGGTTGGTACACCGCCGAACATCACAGCTAATGCTACATTGGCAAATGCTGGTATTGAAGTTGGTTTCTTTGACTATGCATTGTTTGGTCTGCCGGTTGCAATCATCTCCGTTGTTTACATGATGGTGATTGGTAACCGTTTGGTTCCGGAACGTCATTCTGATGTTGAAGTTGCTGATGAAGAAACTGGCAAAGTTTATGACACCAAGAAACAGATTATCGCCGGCGCCGTTTTGGTTGGCGTTATCGTTTGCATGGTTACCAAACTGCTCGATTTGCATGATGCAGCCGTTATCGGCGCTATCCTGTGTGTAGTTACCGGTTGTATGACAGAGAAAGAGGCTTATCAGTCTTTCGACTGGCAGACCATTTTCCTGTTCGCAGGCGCTTTGGGTCTGGCTTCCGCTATGAAGTCCACTGGCGCTGGCAAAATTTTGGCCGACCAGGTTGTAAGCATGATGGGCGAGGCTCCGAACCCGATTGTTCTGACTGCGGTACTGTTCTTGATTACTGGTATGTTGACTCAGTTCATGTCCAACACCGCCGCTGCTGCACTGCTCTGCCCGATTGGTTTGTCTATTGCTGAGTCTTTGGGCGCCAGCCCGACGGCGGTAGTACTGGCTATTGGTTTCTCTGCATCTGCCGCATACATGACCCCTGTTGCAACACCTCCGAACACCATGATTTATGGTCCTGGCGGTTTGCAGTTCATGGACTATGTAAAAGTAGGTACACCTTTGTTTATAATTGTAATGATTATGGCATTGATTTTGTTGCCTATTATCTGGCCTTTCTTCCCGAACGCATAAGGACTGCGCCAGGTTCACTTACTAATAAAAAAAGAGTGGCTTATAGCCACTCTTTTTTTAGCGATATTTTAAATAAAAATGCTGTAAAAAATATGAATAAACTATTATATATTGTCATTCCATGAATAATTTTTTTCTTAAAACAACCAAAAAAGCTTAATATTTACAGCAATTTTTTTCTTTGGAGCAGTTTGAACAGTAGACAATTTAAATAATTTGGTGTAAAATATAAGTATAGTTGATTTATATGGTTAAACAAATCTTGTGTAAATAATTCAGTGTGTATTTTTTGGCAATTTTGTAAGCCTGCCAACCGCCTTTTACAGGCGGTAGACCAATCAGCTTACCTGTCTTAGAAAGATTTGGAGGTAAAAGCTGTGATTAAAGATTATGTTGCTCCGGTTGCTGCGCTGCGTAAATTAAAATCCGCATATAATCAGCAGCAAAATGTCTATATTTATGGCGTTAGTGGGTACGGAAAGACTGAACTTGTACAGCAGTTTATGAATAATCGCAAACATAAATATTACAGTTTTTCTGATGTTTCTGCCATGCCGGAAATGTTACCGGATACTTCAGAGCATTTAACAGTGGTTTTAGATGATATTCAGCTGTTAACCAGCGATTTAATGCGTGAAAAGGTTTTAAATCTTTGTCGAAAAGAAAATATCTGGGTAATATTGATAAGCCGCAGTCCCCTGCCGCATTGGCTGCGCGCCAGTTATGTCAATCAGGGCTTTATGATTATTCAGGAGGAGGATTTGCACCTGCGCGGTGGGGAAATGGCCGCTTACCTGCAAAGCCAGCAGCTGGAACTCTCTGCGGCAGAACTATTGCATTTGGAGGGCGTCACCGAGGGCAATGCTTACGCCCTGCGTTATGCGGTTTTGCTCCTTAAACAGGGGCAAAAGGTTGGCCCGGAACTATATCAGCAGGTTTGGGACGCTTTTGCGGACTATTTGGAAAAACATGTATTCCTTAGCTGGGACAGCAACCTGCTGGATTTTTTTATGCAGCTATGTGTAGTTTCAGAGTTTGACCTGGAACTGGCCAAGATAATCTCCGGCAACAGCCGCGCCGCCGCCCTTTTGGATCGCGCCAAAGAGGTTGACAATCTGCTGCACCAGAAACGCGATATTTATCGGTTCTCACCAATCGCCTTGCAGGCTTTGCGTAATCGCGCTATCAAGGTTTTTGGTTCGGAGCGTCTGAAAGATTATACTTGTCATGCCGCGCTATATTATGAAATGCATGAACAATTTTTGCCGGCTCTAAAATTATTTAGTTCCTGCAAAAAAACGGAGCAAATCCGCAACCTGTTAATTCGTAATGCCGGTTTAACGCCCGGTAATGGCTATTATTTTGAAATGCGCCATTTTTATCTGCGTCTTTCGGACGAGGAAATTTCCTCCAGTATTGTGCTGATGGCTGGTATGAGCATGCTGTATTCACTGTTGATGCAGCCAGACAAAAGTGAATATTGGTATAATCGCTTGCAAGAGTTTGCCGACAGCGCCATAAACGGCCAAAAGCGCGAGGCCATGAGCCGTCTTGCCTATTTGGACGTTTGTCTGCCGCACCGAGGCAGTAAAAATCTGCTGGAGATATTTGAAAATCTGCAACCACTTTTGGAAAAAGACATTACACTGCCGGATATTTCTTTAACCGATAATCTGCCCAGTGTGATTAGTGGCGCCAAGGACCTCTGCTGGCTATCCAAACAGAAGCCGGAACAGATTGAAATGGTAATGCCATTAATTGAGCGAGTTATGGGTATCAACGGCAGGGGCGTAATAAACGCCGCGCTTGGTGAGAATATTTATGAGCAGGGCGGCGATACATATGAAATACTGCGTTTGTTAAGCCGCTCCCGTTTGGAGAGCGACCTCGGCGACAGTTTGATGTTGTCCTTTGTCAGCATTGGTCTGCGCGTGCGTCTAAACCTATTGCATGGAGATGTGCAGGCGGCCAAGGATATTTTGCGGCCTTTTATGGAACAGGTTAAGGAGCAGGGCAAAACGCATTTGCTGCCTAATATTCGGGCGCTGTTTTGCCGTATAGCCCTTTATGAAGGCGACAAAGCCACCATTATCCACTGGCTGACCCAGGCTCCCACCGAGAGCAAGGAATTTAATACACTGGAGCGTTACCGCTATTTAACAAAAGTGCGCTGCTACATATCTTGCGGCGATTATTTGCAGGCACAGGCTTTGCTGGAAAAGCTGCGCTATTACGCCGAACAGTATTATCGGCCGTATATTCGTATGGAGGTTGGGCTTCTTTCAGCGATTATCAAAGAGCGCTTGAACGGTAATTGGCTGGACGAACTGTTGCCGGTAATGCGTCAGGCCAGCGACTTGGGTTATATTCGTCTGATTAGCGAGGAGGGCGCGGCAATTAATTCGCTTTTACAAATGGCGCGCAAGGAATGCAGTAATGACCCACAGATTGAACAGGATTGGCTGCGCCGGCTACTGACGGAAACGGCCGGCATGGCAGTGCGCTATCCGGTTTACCTCAAAAAGCAGCTGGCCGAGGTTCCAGATTTCAGTCAGACCGCGCTGACCATTCTGCGTTTGCAGGCAGACGGTCTTTCTGTCAACAAAATTGCCGAACAGCTGAATATGAAAGCGGTTACGGTGAAATATCATACGCGCGAGAATTATCGCAAGCTTGGTGTTTCCGGCAAAACTGACGCGGTTTTGGCTGCGCGAAATTTAGGAATTTTATAAAGAGTTACATAATTATATACAATTTTTGATAACCTAATCTTTGCAGCACCTGAGCAGCCAACCGACTACGGCTGCCAGTACTGCAATACAGCAGCAGGCTGCGCCCACGCCCGGCCATACCGGTTACGCCGGCAATCTGGTCTGCCAGACGCTCCACAGGCAGAGATATACTGCCGGCAATATGTCCGGCCTGATATTCTTCTGCGCTGCGAACATCTAAAAACAACGCGCCACCAGCCTGCATTTCCTGTGCCTGCACCAAAGTTATATTTTTTGTCATAATATTTTATCCCCTTTTTTCATTTTTTATCATATTATATGCAAAAAACTCTTGACAGGCTGATAATTTCTTGATATAATATTATTCAGCGTTTGGCGCTTAATATAAATCGGCCAATAATTACAGATAAGATTGAAAGATGTATATTTCAGCCGATAACAGGCTTGCACTCTTATTAAAAAACATGCCGGAGTAGCTCAATTGGCAGAGCAACTGATTTGTAATCAGTAGGTTGCGGGTTCAAGTCCCATCTCCGGCTCCATTAAAAAGTTTATATTAAACCTTAATATAATATTATGGAGGGGTTCCCGAGTGGCCAAAGGGGGCAGACTGTAAATCTGTTGTCTACGACTTCGATGGTTCGAATCCATCTCCCTCCACCAAAACACAAAAATCCGAACTTGTTGCCAATCGGCAATGGGTTCGGATTTTTAATTTATCTGAATGATTTGAAAAACTACTATAAGCTAATTTATCTGTTCAGACAATAATTACAAATTATATCAACACAGCAAACCATGCCTAATTTGCTGCTGTTTAGGCAAAGGTCATAATTCGTTGCAGCACCCCATACACGGTCTGTAAGATACTTATAATATGCGGCTCGCTTTTTACCCCTGTTTTTTACGTGGCTCTCCGCAGCCTCGGGTGCAATCCCGTGTTCAGCTATAACACGCTTAATGCGCTCAGGCATTGCTGCGCTGATAAAAACATGCAAACAATCATTATTATCTTGCAAAATATAATCCGCGCAACGTCCCACAATCACGCAGGAATCTTTTTCGGCCAGTTCTTTAATCAATTCTGTTTGGTAAGCGTTAATCTGGTCTGGCAAAAACATATTTTCTCGCTGATATGCGTTATATGCTGAATAACCTCGAGAGGCAATGCTGTTAAGCAAACTGGTTGAGGCATATTCGCCCTCTCGCTGCACGGTTTCAGCGGATAGACCGCTGCGCTCCGCCACGATTTCCACCAGTTTTCTGTCATATAATGGTATGCCAAGTTTATCGGCGACACTCTTGCCGATGCTATGGCCGCCGCTGCCACATTGACGGCCTATGGTAATGATACATTTTTTCATTTTTTAAGCACCTCTTTTTGAAATATTTTTTTCCAGCAAACCCCTACGGTGATTAGCGAAACAATGCCAGATAAACCATCACCAAAGGGGCCAGCCCACAGAACACCGTCAATACCCATAAAATAACTCAAAATTAACATTGCCGGCAGCAAAAAGATGATTTGCCTGGACAGAGAGAGCAGGGCAGCAGGCACTGGCTTGCCGATAGCCTGAAAGAAGATACCGGTTACAGCGCCTGCTCCAATCATAAAGCAAGCCAATAAGTAGATGCGGAAACATTTTACTGCAAATTCCACATATAGTTCCGATTCCTTGCCAAAGATGCTAATAATCTGTTCTGGCCAGAACTGAAAAATAAAGAAGGCTATTATAAGAATCACCGTTGAACTCTTCAACGCCAGCATATAGGTTCTTTTTACACGGTCATACTGACCACTGCCATAGTTATAGCCCAAAATTGGTTGAATACCAACAGCTATACCCAAAGCAACGCCGGTGACTAACTGACTGATTTTCATTATGATGCCCAAAACGGCCAACGGAATATCAGCGCCATATTTAGACAATTCACCATATTTTACCAGCAAATTATTCATTACGGCAATTACTAAAACCGAGGCAATTTGCGTAATAAAGCTGGATATACCCAAAGTCAGAATTTTTTTAATAACACTAACTTTGATTATCAGATGCTCTCTGGACAACTCAAAAGATTGAAATCTTCGCATACAGGCAATAAAATAAAATGCATTTAAAATCTGTCCGATAACAGTTGCCAGGGCGGCGCCTTTAACGCCCCAATTAAATACAAAAATAAAAATTGGGTCAAGAATTATGTTGATAACACAACCAATCAGCAAACCAATCATACTAATTTTAGGCCGATTATCTGCCCGGATAATACTGCCAAACGCTGCGTCAATCATCGCAAAAGGAAAGGCAAAAATTATAATACGTCCATATTCCAGAGCGTAATGCAAATTGGCTTCTGTTGCACCAAACATCAGGCAAAGCGGCTGCAAAAAAATTTCAAATGCAATTAATAGAACAACGCTTATGCCAATTAATAAAGTAACAGCATTACCAACGCCATATGCGGCAGAGCGTTCTCGCCCTTTGCCCAAATTCAAACTCATATACGAAGCGGTGCCGTCGCCAATTAGCATACTAATTGCCAGCATAATCACCGTCAGCGGTAGAATGATATTGGTTGCAGCATTGCCAAGATAGCCAACAGACTGCCCAATAAAAACCTGGTCAACCATATTATAAAGAGAGTTTACAACAATTGAAATAATGCTGGGTATGGAAAAGCGAACTATCAGTTTTTCTATTCGCTCCGTACCTAGAGGATTGCTTACAGAAATTGTTTGCGTCATATAAATACCTCCATTTTTTATTTACTACTATGATAAACTCTGTTATAATAATAGAGTCAATACCTTTGAGGAGATATTTATGAAAAAATATTTTACAATAAGTGAATTTGCCAGGTTAAGAAAAATTAATATCAATTCGCTGCGCTATTATGAAAAAATCGGGCTTTTAAAGCCCGTTTATGTTGCGCCAAAAACCAATTACCGCTATTACTCGGCAGAACAGCTTTCCGATTTAGACACAATACTGTTGTGTATTCAGTTGGGTATTCCTCTTAAAGATTTTGTCAAATATATTAACCGGCAGGGCGAATTGCAAACCCGAAAGTTGTTGGAGGACGGCAAAAAATTAGCTCATTTAAAAATGCAGGCCATTCAAACCGACCTGAAAAAAATTGAATATTCTTTGGGTTATATGGAGGCCAACCGGCAATATGAAAATCGAGAAGGCCTGTATATCAGGCATATTGGCCAACGCCAGCTTATTACCGCTGAATATGCTGCGGATATTAACGATATTGCCAATGTAGAGAGGTCTCTTTCCGAGCTTTATGAATTGGCGCAGAATAAAAATCTTGCGCCATTATTTCCCTCTGGCATTATCTTAAAATATGTGAATAATCTGCCCAAATTTTGGCTGTTTTTTGATATTATAAGTCCTCAACCCGAGGAAACAGGCATAGTAAATTTACCGGAAGCTGATTTTCTTTGCTTGCAGGTGGATACAGACTCGGGCAAAAATCCGCTGGCAGAAATTGAAATACACTTCCGCTCAAAAGCAAAAGATGCTGCTTTTATCATATCTAATATGTTTTTGAGTAAGTATCGTTTCCGAAATAAACGCTCTGAGATACAAATGCAGATTGATTATACAGAAATTAAGGTTTGATAAAAATAGCAAGTGGTGCGTTTGAGTACCCAAACACAAAAAAATGGAGATTTTAGCCTATGCCTTAATCTCCATTTTTATTGATGATAAAATGGTTTTGATATATAACTTTAAGAGCGGAAATGACACGATAATTAATTTTCTATTTCAAATATTAATCTGACGGGGTTTCCGGGTTTTCCGGGGTTTCCGGAGTTTCTGCGCCGGCCGGCGGATTATCTGAATTATCCTGCACAACCTCGCCGTTCAAAATAGAGAGCAGACCGGCCTCTGGATTAACATCGCTACGCATAATCAGAGCAACGCCAATCGGCTCAAGATATACGCCTTTCAACTCATAACTCATATCATCGGTTATTTCATTTAGTAACTCAAGTAAATCTTTCCACTCAATAAATCTGTCTCCCTGCTGATTAAAGGGAATTCGTTCGCCGTTCTGTAAAGCCGCCGTAGTGCCGGGCAATGCCGTCAGATAAATGGTTATCAGCTTGTTTTCCAGATCAAGCTGATATGTCGGCTGAAAATCCCTCAAATTATTTTGCAGATAATTCATATTGTATTCTACATAATAATTGAGCTGTTCCTCCTGTGAAGTAGTGACATGCTTAAACTCCGCCTCTTTAGCCGCTTCATAGTCATAAGGCAACATGATGTTGCCATAATAAACGGCATAATCAGTAAAAGCATAAGCCTCATTAGCATAAACAAAAACACTTCTGGTATCGTTGAAGAACGGCGGCAAAGCGCCAATGTCTTCACCGCGAAAATAACGATATGTTTTATCCGGCTTGTCATAATGCTGGCGCAGGTACTGCTCCGTGAATGCGTCCTCCTGACCGGTGCGTCGCACCCGGCCGCTGACAGTACGAACCGCAAAATCACCATAAGTTGTTCCCTTTATGTTGTGAGTGTCATAATAACCGCCCTGGCCATTGCGAAAGACAGCTGGTTCGCCGTTGGCCTGCAATGCGGCCAGCAATTCGTCATGAGGCATAATTTTGTTAATATCCAGATACATCTGGTTAACCGGCACTTCGTTCATCGCCGTTGCATATTCGCTTTTGATTTCACTTACAATAGTTTCTGGCACCTTAACCGGAGCAGCGCTGGCTATATGTTCAACGTCCTCAATAAAACTGGACAAGCTATCTTTATTTTCGGCCATTTGCTGCTTAACTTCCTGCCATCTGGCGTTATAATAAGCCTCAATTTCCTCATTTTGCAGCATTTCCTTGCGGCCAGTATAATAGTTCAGGCCGTCAAATGGCATCAAATCTTGATAAACATTCTTAACCGTGATGTAACTGCTATCGCTGTTAACAACCTCCAGCGCCTGAGCCGTCAAAGAGTCAATACAGGTCTTAACCTGAGGGTTCTCATAATCCAGATATTCCAGCACCGCCGCCACGCTATATACTTTACCAATGCCGTCGACATCAAACTCGCCTGTTTTGCTGCAAATATCCATCAAAGCCGCTTCAATAGCGTTGGCCAGCTTTTTGTTGTCTTTAACATCATTAAAATAACCGTTCGTACCCCAAATATAATTGTCAGGCTCCATTACAGGGTAACCTATGTAATATGAACGATAATCAAAACAATCCAAAATTTCCTTAACCACTCGCTCCACGGCATAATTAATATGCTGATTATGCTGGTTAATCTTATAAATCGAAAAAACAGCGATAATTGCCAGAACAACGGCAGCTATAATCACAAATTTTTTGTCTGACAGCAAGGATTTACCCGTTTTTTTTACGTCTTTTTCAGCAATATCCTGAATTTCCATTATTTTCACCCTTTCTTTTATTTTTTTTGCCAAAATATAGTTAGTTTAATTTTAGCATATTCACCCGTAAAATGCAACACTTTCAGCAATATTTGGCAATTTATTGAATAAAATAGGAAAGAAATGTTGACACATCTGCCTTTAATGAAGTATAATATGGAATGTGTAGCATAAAGAAAAGAAGTTTAAAGGGAGGCGCTTGCATGAAACAAACCTTTGGCATGAGTCGCAACGGCAATCTTGCAGAAGCTGCTCGCGCGTTGATAAAGCCACAATTTATTATGCTAATGTCCAACCAAAAACAATTTGAACAGCATGTGCAAGAGCTGGAAAAACTTTTTCCCGGGGTTCCCAGCATTGGTTGTATCGGAATGAGTTATGATACCAGGGTCGTAGAAGACGGCGTTGGTCTTATTGCCTTTTCTGAAGGGGTTAACGCCACCGCTAATGTTCTGGAACAAGTATCGGTTATGCCGATTAAATATATCAGCCGCCTGGAAGAAGATATAAGAAAAGTTAGCGCCAGCAGGGAAAACACAGTATGTATTGACTTTTGTTCGGGAAATGACGCCTGCGTGCTTACCACAATCAATATGGCGTTGAACCATAGGGGCATTTCATTGGTCGGCGGCACCGGTGACGCAGGCAAAGTTTCTGCCAACGGCCAGATTTATGAAGACGCTGTTGCCTATGCGCTGATTTCCAACCTGAACGGCCGCGTTAAAACCTATAAAGAAAATATTTATCATCAAATGGGGAACTATCGTTTTATCGCCTCACAAACAGACCGCGCCAGATACGTAATCGGCGCGCTGAATGGTAAGCCGGCCAAAACTGTTTATCAAAGTATTCTGCATGTTACTGACGAGCAAATACTGACCCAAACTTTCAAAAATCCTTTTGGCAAACTGAATGGCGACGATGTTTGTATTATCTCTATCAAAGAAGTTGACGGTAACTCACTGGCCTGCTTCCGTCAGGTAAATGATTCTGACGTGCTTATCTTGCTGGAACTTGGCGATTATAAAGAAATTACTCGTCAGACTATTCAACAGATTTGTCAGGATTTTCCCAAACGCTCAGCAGTTTTTTCAGTTAATTGTCTGTTCCGCTATAAATTGTTCAGCGAGCATGGATATATGCAAGATTATTTGCATGATATGAGTGCGTTGGGCAGTCATGCCGGCTTTGTTGGCTATGGTGAACATTATAACAATCGCTTTGTTAATCAATCCATGACCTGCGTAGTCTTTGAATAAGAAAGGGGTATATAATGTTTTCTCTCAAAAAAATGCTTTCTTTCAGACATATTTTTTCCAAAAAAATGCAGCAGCAAAAAGCGGCCAAAGAAAAACCAAATAATCTCTATTCGATTTTATTTATCGCCAACAATCTGAAAGATTACCGCCGGGATATGGCCATGCGAGAAGTTGAATCCTTATCAGAACTAAGTATGATAGGCACCTCCTTTTCCGGCGTGTTACATGAAGCAGACCAATTCCAAAATAAATTGCATGAATTTGAACATACCTTTGCCAATGTTAATCAAACGGCCGAGCAGTATTCTCTGGTAAGAGAATCAATCAATCAAACCGTTGGCGAAGCGCAAAACAAAGTTACTGAACTCAAAGACACCTCAATTCAGGTGGAAAATTCTTTTGCACAAATGGAAACCACCTTTACACAGCTGCAAACCGCTGTGGACGCTATTCAACAATGTATGAGCAAAATTGTTTCAATTGCTGATGAAACCAATATTCTGGCGCTTAACGCCTCTATTGAAGCGGCCAGGGCTGGTGAAAAGGGCAAGGGCTTCGCTGTTGTGGCAGTTAAGGTTAAAGAGTTGGCCGAAGAGATTAAAGACCTTGCTAATGAGGTTAACACCGGTATTAACGATGTGGAGGGCGGCACCACCAAATTAAATGAAAGTATTTCCGCTTCCCGTCAGGCTTTGGGGCAGAGTGTGGAAACCGCAAACAGCACTTACGATACCTTTCATAATATCACAGAGGCCGCTGACGGCTCAACAACTGTCCAAACTGAAATCTCAAATGCTATTGACCAGTCATACAGCGCCTTACAAGTCATTTGTCAGTTCTTTGAAGCCATCAAACAGCGCCATATGGAAGTTATGAAACATTTACGCCGAGCCAGTAGTTTGGGTACCATGAAAAGCGCCATGTTTGAAGATATTGATAACATGCTTTCACAAATTGCACCCATGGTGCAGGAAATGCAACAGGCTGAAAAAAACAAATAATAAAAACTGCCGTTTTCTAAAAAACGGCAGTTTTTATTATTTACCAAGACAAAATCGGGCAAACACTCGCTCAATTATAGCTTCAGAAGCTGCCTGACCGCTAATCTCGGCCAGCGCTTGCCAGGCGGTTTGCACATCAATACTCAACATTGCCGCATCAAAGGCTATAACCGCAGCCTCCGCCGCAGAATTTAAGGCCGCATCAGCTGCTAAAAGCGCCGCCTTGTGACGGTCGTTCAATAAAGCCGCCATTGGCTCGCCACCGGACTGATTAGCCATTAACATCTGCTTGATTGCCTGTTTAAGTTCCGTCAGACCAAAACCGTCCTTAGCGGAAAGGCGCAATATTGGCGTTCCATAATCCGCACAAATCTGGTAGATTTTTGCCAAATTCTGGCTGGAAGCTAAATCTTCCCTCGGCAATAAATCAATCTTATTCAATAAAAGCATAACTTTATTTTCTGTCTGCGCCTGCTGCTGCAACAAATTTAGCCAAAATTCTTCTATCGGCTGACTGCAATCCAAAGTCAGCAGCACCAAATCTGCCGCTGCTAAAGCCTGTTTGCTGCGCTCAATGCCGGCCTGTTCCACCAGATCGTCAGTTTCTCTAATTCCGGCGGTATCCACCAGACGCAAAGGCAAGCCGTCCAGCAGATAATATTCCTCCACCGTATCCCGCGTAGTGCCAGGTATAGGCGTTACAATTGCGCGCTGTACCTGCAAAAGCGTATTCAACAGGGTAGATTTGCCGGCATTGGTCGGCCCGACGATTGCCGTCAGCGCTCCTTCTCGATAATAACGTCCGGTTTTGGTTTGAGCCAACAATTTCTGTACATTTTGCCGGGCGACAGTAAGTTGCTGTAAAATTTGTTGCTGCAAAACCGGCTCGTCAGTTTCTTCAGGATAATCCACCGCCAATTCCAGCTGAGCCAGAATATCCAACAAAGCGTCAGCCATGCCAGCCAACTGCTGCTGCAAACCACCAGCCAGCTGGCGTTCTGATATTTTCAAGGCTTCGGCGCTTTTGGCTTCAATAATATCAACCACAGCCTCCGCCTGGTCCAAAGAAATTTTACCGTTGATAAAAGCTCTTGAGGTAAACTCACCCGGTTCGGCCAGTTGCGCGCCGGCCTGCACCGCTGCCGCCAATATTTCATGACAGACCAGATAACCGCCATGACATTGCAGTTCCACCACATCTTCGCCGGTATAGGAATGGGGAGCCGGCATATAAACAGCCAATGCCTGGTCTAAAATGCCGCCGTTATTATCCTTGACCTGCCCCAGATATAAACGGCGCGGTTCCGGCTGAAATAGATGCTGTTCTTTTTGAGAACAAGAATTTTCAGCCGTTCTGTTTAAAAAGCCGGCAGACGCAACGCCCACCGGCCAAAACATTTTTTGCAATAAAACCAGAGCATTAGCGCCGCTAATTCTGATAATGCCAATGCCGCCATTGCCTGGCGGTGTGGCAATAGCGGCAATCGTATTGCCCAGCATTAATATTGCGACCGGTCGTCCCGGTTCCGATTTCTGTTTCTATTATTATGCAGGCATTTGATAATAATTTTACGGTAAGGTTCCTCGCCAACGCTGACTGTTTTAATACCGGTTTCATCTTGCAAAGCAATATGAATAACCCGGCGTTCATGAGGGCTCATAGGCTCCAGCATTACATCGCGGCCGCTGCGGCGCGCCTTATCCGCCATTTTTTTAGCCAAATGGGTCAGGGTTTTTTCACGCTCAGCCCGATAACCCTCTACGTCCAAAACAATACGGCATTTTTCTTCAAACTGGCGATTAACCACCAAATTGGTCAAATACTGTAAAGCGTCCAGAGTTTCACCGCGCCGACCAATTACAGAACCCAAACCACGCCCGGAGAAGGTAATCCAAAGCATGTCCTCCTCTTTAAACTCGATGGTATAGGTGGGCTGTTCTTCCACTTTAAGCATTGTAAAAATCGGTTGCAAAAAAGCAATCGCATCACGCCCACGGTCCTGGTCATTATAGCTGACGCGTACCACTGCATCTTTGCCGCCAAAAAGACCCAGCACACCCTTGGAGCCAGGCTCCACAATCTCAATTTCCACCTCGTCACGGCTTAAACCAATTTCCTGCAATGCCAGTTGCACAGCGGCGTCCACCGTTTTTGCGGATTTTTGCAAAACTTTCTTCTCCATAATTTTCATCTATATATCCTCTTTTCAAATATCCTTGTTTTCCTTGTGCTGCTAATTTTTAACGACGGCGACGACGACGTTTTTTTGGCGCATCGTCATTTGCAGCGCTTGCTTCTTTAGCAGAATTTTCCGCATTTTCTGAATTATCTTCCTTATTCTTGCTTAAAGAAACTTTTTGATTTTCCGCGTCAACTTCTTTTTCAGCGTTATCATTCTTTGAATTACGGCCGCGGCTGGATTTTGTTTTATGATTAGAACGCTGTTCATTTTTCTGACGCTTTTCTTCTTCCAACTCTGCTGCACGTTTCTCCAGCTTGGCGCGCATGGGTTTATTGATAGCCAGCTGCTGAACAATACCCACGATAGTTACGCCCAGCCAGTAAATACACAAAAAAGAGGGGAAAGAAGCAGCCATCCAACCCATCATTAACGGCATGGCAAAAAGCATATATTTCTGCATCGGCTGTGTAGGTTTGCCGGTTATAATATAGCTTTGCAAAAAGGTGCTGGCAGCAACCAGAACCACCATAATATAAGTGCTATCGGTCTGACCAAGGTCAGGTATCCACAAAAATTTATAGTATTCCTGATGCAGCGGCACAAACTGCCTTAAGCCATTATAAAGGCCAATCATAATCGGGAATTGTATCAGCATCGGCAGGCAACCGGCCAAAGGATTAATATTATAATCCTGATACAGCTGCATAACTTTCTGATTCATCAGTTCCGGATTACTGGCATAGCGCTGCTGAATTTCCTGTATTTGCGGTTGAATTTGCTGCATGGCCACTGTGGAACGCAGCTGATTAATGTTCAGCGGCATCAATATTAACCGTATGATGATTGCAATAACAAAAATAGCTATGGCGTAGCTGGGAAAACCTAAAGATTGGGTTATATTAAATATCCCTTCCAAACAATTCGCCACAAAACTTTGTAATGACATATTTTTTTATTATTTCCTCTCGTTATTCTCGCCCTTAATCATAAACTCTATTTATTAACTGATTATGAAAAAAGCGAATTTTTTTAATTCCTTTCAATATAAAAACATCTAAATTTTTAAGCATCTTAAAAGATTACAAATAACCTTGTCAAAAGCTTTATTTTACCGGGTCATACCCACCCTTACAAAAAGGATGACAACGCAAAATACGGCGCAATGCCATCATTCCGCCTTTCCATGCGCCATATTTTTCGATTGCCTGCATTGCATAAGCCGAGCAAGTGGGGATAAAGCGGCAGTTTGCACCCAAAAGCGGCGATATTGCTGCTCTGTAAAAGCGAATTAAAGCTAATAAAAGCTTACTCATTTTTTTCATCTGCCTTTTTAATTGCTGCTGTGAATTTGTTCTTTGTCTGCCAATAAAATCGGGACTGCCGGTTTTTGGGCAAGTTTTGCCTCCTGCAAGGTTTGCAAAAGCCTCCGGCGCAGTTCCACCACACTTTCAGCTTTAGCACCCTGCCGTGCAATCAGCACATAATCATAACCCGGCTTAAAAGCAGTCAACTCCAGACGGCAGGCCTCACGCAATTTTCGGCGCACTCGGTTGCGCTCCACCGCTTTGCCGATTTTTTTGGACACGGAAAAGCCCAAACGCACCGTTGAGGGGTCACTGCGTTTGTTTTGTGATTTCATTTTTTTAGGCTGATAACCGCCACCATGTCGATAGCATAACACAAAAGCCCGGTTTTTTAACGCTTTACCGCGTTGATAAACCCGACGAAAATCCTGTCTTCTTTTCAGCCTATATTGTTTTTTCAGCATTTTGTCTGTTCAAAGACCAATCTTTCAGAAAATTAAGCAGAAAGCAGTTTACGCCCTTTAGCACGCCGGCGGCTCAAAACCTTGCGGCCGTTTTTGCTGCTCATACGCGCCATGAAACCATGTACTCTCTTGTGTACGCGTCTTTTCGGTTGATAAGTTCTTTTCATTATTTATACCTCCATTCTGTTTGCAGTTAAACCGACTGTTTAGTTTTAATTTAAAATAACAGTCAAATTATATCATATACAAAACAACGTCTTTTGTCAAGCATTTTATTAGCAAAATAATGACAAAAAATCATTAACAAAAAATTGTTCTTAAAACTCCAAACTTTTCCACAAAAAATACCTTGTAAAAGTGGAAAAAATTTGTTATTATATATAAGCAGCAATTTTTTTTGCTGAATTTGTTTGGCATAAAGCTTTTTATCCCCAGTTTTATGTTGATAATTTATTTATATTATAGTCTAATCAGCAATATTAACTAATTATTCCTGGCAGCGGCACCCTTAATTTAAATATCAGGCCGTTATGTTTTCCGGATATTTATTAAAATGTGTTTGTTAGATGTTCTATTGAGGAGATTTTGTGTTATGAAGTATGAATTATGGCCGGAAATTATGTCAGATTTGAAACAACATTTAAGCCAGGAAACCATTGAACGCTGGTTTAATAATATTATTGATGTAGATAAAAGGCAATCTACGCTTTATATTAAGGTTCATTCTGATGGCCAAGCTGAATGGATGGAAAAGCATTATGCTCAGATTTTGCAGGAAAGCGCTATAAAAGCGGCTGATGAAAATTTAGACGTTGTTTTTATTATGGGTGAAAATCAAGCCTTTGCCAGTAATGAGCCGAATGAAACACAAACCGTCTATCAATCAGAAGCTTATAATAATAATCAAAGTAATCGTTTTAATTTTAATCCCCGTTATAATTTTGAAAGTTTTGTAGTGGGCAGCAGCAACCGTTTTGCGCATGCGGCCGCTTTGGCAGTAGCCGACCGGCCGGCCAAAAATTATAATCCGTTGTTTTTATATGGCGGCTCCGGTCTTGGTAAAACGCATTTAATGCATGCTATCGGCCATCGAGTGTTAAATCTGCGTCCCAATACTAATATTTTGTATATTTCAACTGAAACATTTACTAATGAATTTATTTCCTCTGTGCGTCAGGGTTCTGCTCACAAATTTAAAAACCGTTATCGTACCGCAGATATTTTTCTGGTTGATGATATTCAGTTTTTAACAGGCAAAGAAGAAACTCAGGTGGAGTTTTTCCATACTTTTAACGCCCTCTATGAGCAGGGCAAACAAATTGTTATAAGTTCCGACCGGCACCCTAAGGATATCGCCACATTGGAAGAGCGTTTGCGCTCGCGTTTTGAGGGCGGATTGATTACTGATATTCAACCACCTGATTTGGAAACGCGTATTGCCATTCTGCAATATAAATCTTCTATTGAAAATCTGAAAATTACCAATGACGCTATCGCTTATATAGCTACCAATATTCCCTCTAATATCCGTGAATTGGAAGGCGCCTTAAACCGCGTTAAATATTATGCGCTGGTTAATAACTCACCCGTTATCAATTTAAGCCTGACTGAAACTGTAATGGACGATATTTTGCCTAATAAACAGAAACAGGCGCTTTCTCCCAATCTGATTAAAGATTGCGTATCCAGCTATTTTAATCTGCAAAGCGGCGATTTGGCTTCGCCCCGACGTGACCAAAGCATTACCAAGCCCAGACACATTGCCATGTATCTTTGCCAAACCCTTTTACATATGAGCTTAAACGATATTGGCGAGCATTTTGGCAAACGCGACCATACTACGGTATTGAATGGTACAAAAAAAATCACCAATAACCTGAAAACAGATATTAATTTGCAAAAATCCATTCAAGAATTAACCGATATCATCAACAGGTCTTAATTATTTGTTGAAAAATATTTTTTAAAGAAATAACCCTGCAAAAAATGCAGGGTTATTTCTTTGTTGATTTTTTGTTAATTTGCAAAAAGTCTTTAAAAAAGCTATTGAGAAAAACGGTTATTTATAGTATAATAATTGAACACTATAAAAGTTTTCCACCGAGTTTTACAGAATTTGGGAAAACTTTTTGCACAAAGCTGGTTGTTTAAATGTTAAAAATTAGATTAAGCGGTGTATAACGGAAATTATGCACACAATTTTCCGCCAAAATCCACATGGTTATCCAATAGCAAAAAATTAAAAAAATCCCCATAAAAACAGGCGTTAAAAAAGTTTTCCACAAAATAAACACCGCCTATTACTACTACTACCGTTTAAATATTATAATAATAATTATATGATGCTGATTTAATTTTTATAACCAATCCTAAAAATTTTTTACTAAGGAGTTTTCTTATGAACATTAATTGCCAAAAGGAAGATTTGCTATATGCTGTTCAGATTATCGGCAAAGCTATTTCCTCCAAAAATACAATGCCTATTTTGAATGGTATTCTTCTGATTGCGGAGGAAAATTTTCTGACTCTGCGCGCCACTGATTTAGATATTGCTATTCAGTGCAATGCGCCGGCTGATGTGGTGCAGCCCGGTCAGCTGGTAATTGCCGACGGTAAGCGTTTTATTGATATTGTGCGTCAGCTGCCGGATAATAATATAAACCTGAGCCTTATTAATGATTGCGATATTAATATTAATTATGCGTCTTCTTCTATTAATATGCGCGGTTTTGAAAGCGAACAGTTTCCGCAGCTGCCAAGCCTGACCGGCGATATACAGGCCAGCATTAAAGGCGAGGTTTTTGCGCGTATGGTTAAACAGACGGCAATTGCCTCCGCTAATGATGAAATTCAGCCGATTTTAACCGGTATTATGTTGGATATTGAGGGCGAAAATTTAAGTCTTGTGGCAACTGATTTTCATCGTCTGACTCTGACAAAGGGACTTTGGCAAACTCAGAGTCAGCAGCAGATACAGGTTATCGTGCCGGCTAAAACCATGCTGGACGTGGCCAATCTGGCCGACGCTGAGGAGCAGGTGGAAATCAGTATCAGTCATAATAACGCCTGCTTTAAAATGGGAGCGACTATCTTTGTATCAAGATTGATTTCCGGTCAGTTTCCGGATTATCGGCCGATTATTCCCAAAGAGGAAAGCTTTAAACATCAGGTTTTTGTTAATAAACAGCTCTTGAGCAGTGCTTTGAAACGTGCTAGCCTCCTCAGTAAGGACGCTAATAATACGGTACGCCTGGAATTTAAGGAAGGTAAGATTGTGATGACTGCCAATACTACCGATATTGGCAATATCCGCGAGGTTATTCCGGCCGATTTTCAGGGCGAGGAGTTGTTGGTTGGTTATAACTTAAAATATATTCTGGACTTTTTGAAAGTCAGCAACAGCGAAAATATTTATATGAAGCTGTCCGGCAATTTGACGCCCGGCGTGATGTCGGAAGAAGATAATGCCAGCTTTACCTATATTATTCTGCCGCTGCGTCTGGCTAATTAAATTTGGGTAAAAGTTATGCAGAACATAGAAATTAAAAAAATGCCAATAACTTTAGTTCAGTTTTTGAAATGGTCGGGGGCGGTTTTAACCGGTGGTCAGGCCAAGGAAATGGTGCATGCCGGTATGGTCAGGCTGAATGGTAAGCCCTGTCTTGCTGCCGGCCAGAAATTGCAGCTGAATGATGTTGTTAGCGTGGAACAGCAGGATTATAAACTGGTATTGGCTGATTAATTTTTCAGCGGCGCAATATTTAAGAATGATTAAACCGGGAGGGATTGGCTATTTTACGCTTAAATTCTTTAATTATGCGTAATTTTCGCAATTATAAAGAAGCTGAAGTCAGCTTTAATCCCCGGCTTAATTTGATTTTGGGCGATAACGCTCAGGGCAAAACCAATTTGTTGGAGGCGATTGCTTATTTGAGCCTTGGTTCTTCATTCCGGGAGCAGGGTGATGATAAGCTGCGGCGTCAGGGTGAAGATTTTTTCTTTTTGCGAGCAAATTACAGCAATAAAAGCGGTTCGCATTTACTTTCAGTAGGCTCGCAAAGTGTAAAAGCAGCGCATAACCGTCGTTTGTGGAAGCGTGACGAAAATCCTTGCCGAAAGGTCAGCGAGATTGCCGGTTTACTGCATACCGTAGTTTTTACGCCGGAAGATTTGCAGCTGGTTAAATCGTCGCCGGAGGTTAGGCGTAAGTTTTTAGACCGGGAAATGGTGCAGCTTTATAGCGGTTATTATCTTTATTTGAATAATTATCGGCGCGCCTTGCAGCAACGTAATAATCTTTTAAAGCAGCTTGATTACAGTGCGTCTGTTCAGGCTGACGAACAGCTGGCCGTCTGGGAGGAGCAGTTGGCTGAAAATGGTGCGGTGATTATTAAAAAGCGTTTGGATTTGCTGCATTTACTGAATGAGATTGGGCAAAAAATTCAGGCGGAATTAACTGATTGTCGGGAGCAGCTGCGTCTGCAATATTTATCGGTTTGGTCGGCGGCGGATATTGAAAAAATAGAGCCGGCAGAGATTGCCGCCCGGCTGCGTCAGGCTTATGTGGACGGCCGGCCGGAGGACAAGCGGCGGCGGACTACTTTGCTGGGGCCGCATCGTGATGATTTTCGGATTTATATTAATGAAACAGAGGGTCGGTATTATGCTTCACAGGGGCAGCAGCGAACGGCGGCTCTGGCTTTAAAGCTTTCTGAACTGGAATTGGTCTGGCAGATTTCCGGTTATTATCCACTATTGCTTTTGGACGATGTTTTTTCGGAATTGGACAAAAACCGCCGTCGCGAATTGTTGCGTTTAATGTTGGGTAAAGCACAGATTTTTATTACCGCCACCGAGGTGGCTGGTGAATTGCAAAGTTTGCGGTCAGAAGATTATCAGCTGTTTGAAATTGAAAACGGTTGTATTTTGGGAGCATGAAGAATGAAAATAAATGATGAGCAGGCTAAAATTGTACAGGCAGAAATTGGCGTTTATGATTCTGGCGTGGGCGGAATTAGTTTTTTGCCGTCGGTGCAGCGTTTATTGCCGGCGGAACGTCTGGTTTATTTTGGCGATTTGGCTAATGCTCCTTATGGCGAGCGCAGTCAGGATTTTATTTTACAGCGCGCACGTGTAGTGACGGCTTTTTTTAAGGAGCGCGGCGTCAAGGCGATGGTAATTGCCTGTAATACGGCTACCAGTGCTGCGGCGGCGGCTTTACGAGCGGAAAATCCTGATTTGCCGATTTTGGGTATGGAGCCTGCGGTGCATTTGGCTGTAAAAAATGGCGAAAAGAGGATTATTGCTCTGGCTACGGACGTGACTACACGCAGTACAAAGCTGCAAAGGCTTTTGGCGGCTAATTCAGCGGCGGCGGAAATTATGGTTTTGCCTTGTCCTGGTTTGATGGAGTTGATTGAAATTGATTTAATTAATCAGGAAACGGAGGCTATTCGTAATTATTTGCAAAATAAGTTAAATTCGGTTTTGTCTGTTAATGAAGATGTGGCTCTGGTTTTGGGTTGCACGCATTATATTTTTCTGCGCAGTTTGTTAAAAGAAATGTATCCTAAGCTGCGTTTATATGACGGAAATTTGGGTACGGCTTTAAATTTGCGTCATCGTTTGCAGCTGGCCGGCCTTTTGCAGGAGGCTGACGCTTCGGTTGTTGGTTGTCAGACAGATATTCCGGTTTTTGGTATGAGCCGGGAAAAATTTACTGCTTATTTGCAGTTGGCCAAAAATTAAAAAGCTATTATGTAGAAAAATCCGAGGATTTTTACCTCGGATTTTTCTGTGTTTATGCTTGATTGAACTTTTTATTTTATATAAAATAAACTGTAATAATCACAATGATAAATTTAATTGATAACTTAAAGATGTTTTATAGATGTTATCATTATATAATGACATTATCTGGCATTACTTGGCATTATCTGACATGGTTTGCCAATATTTTAAAAATATTCTATACGCAGTATATTTGAATAATGGCATTACCTTACATGGTTTGTCAATATTTTAAAAAATCCAGGCGCGAGCGTAGGGTTGCCAATGCCATTCTGCCAGCAGAGAATCAAGGTAGGGGGTTTCCGGTAAATTGCTGGTTGGCATGGAAGGCATGGGGTTGGTTGATGCAGCCGCGGCCATGGGATTAAAATTAATATTTGGCATGGGTGCAGCCGGTGCAGCACTTTCAGCGACTGTTGGGTTAATAGCCGCATTGACGGTATCAGCAGCAGCGGCAGAAGCAGCATTGGCAACATCTGCGGCAGCATTTGGCTGTAAGCTTTGCAGAGTCTGCTGTAAGGTTTGGCTGTCCTGACCGGTTAAGCCGGCCAGCATATTGAGCATTTGCGGATTGTTGCTGACATTTTTAATCATACCTAAAAGTTGGGGATTATCATGCAGTTCAGCCAGAGTTGTGGGCAGCGATTGCTGATTTAAGCCAGGCAGACCAGTTAAACCGCTTAAGCCTGATATACCGGGCATATTAGACATACCAGCCAGACCGCCGGTTAACATTTGCAGAGGATTAAAACCTGGCATGCTGTTGGCGTTGGGCAGCGGTTTGTTCAGTAGATTGCTGACAATTTTGGCAAAGGGATTATTATTAGCCGGGTTTTTATTTGAGGCGGCAGCGGCTTGAGGGTTTTCTTTTTTTTCTGCTGCTTTTTCTTCGCTTTCTTCAGCTATGGGCTCAAATGTTGTTTCGATAATAATATCGGTCATTTCCGTTTCTGGTTCGGTTGCTTCTTCAACAGAAACTGATATTTCAGCTTTGGCTTCAGTGTTTAATTCTTCTGTCAGCGGTTCCGGTAATGGTTCATTTTCTTCTGCTTCGCTGGAAGTTGCAGTTTCTGAAAGGGGCTGTTCAATAGCGCTTAAATGTTGAGCCAACTGTTCCAGAGCCAGACTGGTTTCCTGCAAACGGCTGATTAATTCCTGATTGTTCATAATTTAAGTAACCTCCTTTAAAAAAGCGGCCGGTTTTTTATGCACCGGCCGCCTGATTTTTGCGACTAAATAATTTTGGCCTTGCTTAGTTGTTGTATGTGGTTGCGCCGCAGCCACAGCCGCAATTCCAGTTGCAGACCAAGCCAAGAATGCTTTGCAGTACGGTGAGGGTAACTACAATGTTTACCCAATCCCCAACAAAGCCATAAGCGGCGTTGCCCAGATTGTTGCCGTAGGCGCCAAAGCCGTTGCAGCCGTTACCGCAGCTGTTGCAGCCGCAGCCATTGCCGCAGCTGTTGCAGCTGTTGCAGCTGTTGCAGCCACAGCTATTGCAGCCGTTACCGCAGCCGCAGCTGTTACAACCATTGTTGTTGGCAAATAAGGTGCCGTTGTTACCGCAGCCACCACAGGTGCTGCAAGTGTTGCCATAGATAGAGTTCAAAAGCATTTTGAATGACCTCCTTTTAATTTTGATACTTATATTTATGCTGATTAAAGGGGGGTGGTGCAGGATAATGGTTTTTTTTAGCAGTTTTATATTTTTTGGGCTTGGGCTATTGAAGAAGCGGCCGGATTGTGCTATAATCAATCAAATAAGCAAAAAATAAGGAGGCAGAAAAATGAAACATATTCAAGTTGTGATTTCCGGTAAATTGCAGCAGACTGCAAAAACCGGCGGCTGCGGCAGTTGTCAGAGTTCCTGCCAGTCGGCTTGCAAGACTTCTTGCACAGTCGGCAATCAGGCTTGCGAAAAATAAGCGGGCGTTATGCAGGGGACGCAGGCCAAGCCGCGTCCTCTGTCTTTTCTCAATTTTTGCGAATTATTATAAGTAAGGAAGTTATTATTATGCAGAATATTACAGCTAATGAGCTGGTAAAAATACATTGGTTTGCAGTGCCGGACGGTTTTTTGCTTTTGGATATTAACAGCGGCTCTGTGTTGCGGATTGATGAGGATACGGCAAATTGTTTAGAGCGTTTGCAGGCTGGCGAACAACCTTTGGCCGATGACGCGGAGATTTTGGCAGAGTTGGCTGAGCTGAAACAGCAGGGTCTGCTTTTCAGTGATGACGCTTATCAAGATAAATATGAACCGCCGGCGCCAGTTTTAAAATCACTTTGTTTGAACGTTTGTCATGATTGTGATTTGCGCTGTCGTTATTGTTTTGCTTCAACCGGCAGTTTTGGCGGCAAAAGGGCGCGCATGAGTTTTGAAGTTGGCGCGGCTGCTTTGGATTATCTGTTGGAGCATAGTGGTAAGCGGCGTTTTCTGGAGGTTGATTTTTTTGGCGGCGAACCGCTTTTAAATATTAATGTAGTTAAGCAGCTGGTGGCTTATGGCCGCGAACGTGAAAAGGAATATGGTAAAACTCTGCGTTTTACCTTTACTACTAATTGCGTGGGGTTAACCCCGGAGATTTCCGCCTGGGCGGAGGCTGAAAATGTCAGCGTGGTTTTAAGTCATGACGGCCGGCCAGAGGTGCATAACCGACAGCGAGTTTTTGCCAATGACAAAGGCAGTTATCAGCTGGTTACGGAACATATTAAACAGTTTTTGGCGCAAAATTCACGCGGTAATGCGATTGTGCGCGGCACTTATACAGCTTTTAACAAGGATTTTTGCGAGGATATTAAACATTGGCTGGATTTGGGTTTTCCGCGGCTTTCCATGGAACCAGCAGTGGAGTTGGACGGTGAGCGCTGTTTGCATGAGAGTGATTTACCGCAGCTGAAAGATGAGTATTGGAAACTGGCCAAACTTTTTGAGCAGCGTCGTACGGACGGTCAGCCTTTTGAGTTCTTTCATTTTAAGCTGGATTTAAAACATGGGCCCTGTCTGCCCAAGCGTTTAACTGGCTGCGGCGCCGGGTATGAATATATGGTGGTAACGCCGGAGGGTGAATTATACCCCTGTCATCAGTTTGTCGGCCGCGAGGGTTTCAAAATGGGCGATTTGGCCGGCGGTATTACCGAGCATGGTCAGGAATTATCTGAACAGTTTCGACAGGCGCATGTTTATAATAAAAAATCCTGTCGGATTTGTTGGGCGCGCTTCTTTTGCAGCGGCGGCTGCCATGCTAATGCGGAACTTTTTCATCATGATATTATGCAGCCTTATGAGTTGGGTTGCCAAATCAGTCAGATGCGTTTGGAATGTGCAATCTGGCTGGCTGTAAAGGAGGTTGAACAATGCAGTTAAGCGGTGCAAGAATGGTTGTGGAGGCCATCAAGGCAGAGGGTATTGGTATAATTTTTGGTTATCCGGGCGGACAGGCATTGCCGCTTTATGATGCGATTTATGACAGCGGCTTGCGGCATATTCTGACCCGGCATGAGCAGGGTGCGGTGCATGCGGCTGACGGCTTTGCCCGGCGTTCCGGTCAGGTGGGGGTTTGTGTTTCCACCAGCGGCCCGGGCGCGACTAATCTGGTGACGGGTATTGCTACTGCTAATATGGATTCTATTCCGCTGGTCTGCATAACCTGTCAGGTGACGCGGCCGGCCATTGGCAAGGATTCCTTTCAGGAAGCCGATATGATTGGCATTACTACGCCAATTACTAAGCATAATTTTCTGGTGCAGGACGTGCAGCAGCTGCCTTTGATTTTGAAAAAAGCTTTTTATATTGCCCGGACGGGGCGGCCCGGCCCGGTGGTGGTGGATATACCCAAGGACGTTTTGGTGGAAGAAGGCGAATGGAATTATCCAACCAGTCTGGCTGATTTGAAATGGAGTT
Organism: Bacillota bacterium; assembly: GCA_021771915.1. Taxonomy (GTDB): domain Bacteria; phylum Bacillota; class Dehalobacteriia; order UBA4068; family UBA4997; genus Avidehalobacter. The sequence goes on along the minus strand of JAETNY010000005.1, from coordinate 112,484 downwards.
ATCAGCCGCAAAGCGAAGGCGATACAACTGATTTGCAGGCAATTTGTGATGCGCTGGGCCGCAGTCATAGCCCGGTTTTGTTTGTGGGCGGCGGTCTGGTTAGCAGTGATGCCTCGGAACAGCTGCGCCAGTTTGTGGAGAAAACCGGTATTCCGGTTTGCGCCAGTCTTATGGGGCTTTCTGCTTATCCCACTGATGAACCGCTGCATTTGGGAATGTTGGGTATGCATGGTACTTATGCTGCGAATATGGCCGTGCAGCATACTGATTTGCTGCTGGGACTGGGCGTGCGCTTTGATGACCGTGTGACCGGTACTTTGCAGACATTTGCGCCGGGGGCGCGCGTTGTGCATCTGGACATTGACCCGGCGGAATTTAATAAGAATGTTCGTGTGGACTGGCGTTTGCAGGGCGATTTGAAATGGTCGCTTGGTCTGCTCAATGCGCAGGCTTCTGTTGGCAATATCAGCGATTGGCAGGCGAGTTGCCGTCGTTGGAAAGAAGAAAAGCCGCTTACCTATGAAAATTCAGCAGAGATAATCAAGCCGGAGGCTGTAATTGAAGAATTGAACCGTCTCACCATGGGCGAAGCGGTTATCTGTACTGACGTTGGTCAACATCAGATGTGGACGGCGCAGTATATGAGTTTTAAACAACCGCGCAGTTTTCTGACCAGCGGTGGTCTTGGCACCATGGGTTATGGCCTGCCGGCGGCGCTGGGCGCAGCGCTGGCCGAGGAGCAAAGCCAAAAGCCGCATGAGGTCTGGTTGATTTCCAGTGACGGCAGTATTATGATGAATTGTCAGGAAATGGCAACTTTGGCCGAGGAGCAGCTGCCGGTTAAGGTTTTGGTGCTGAATAATCGGGGGCTTGGTATGGTGCGGCAGTGGCAGCGTATGTTTTATAATGAGCGTATGTCGGCTTCCAAGCATGAGTTTAAGCTTAGTTTTGCTCGTCTGGGCGAGGCTATGGGTTGTCTGGGGCTGACGGTTGAGCGGCCGCAGGATTTAACCGCCGCTCTGGAACAGGCACGTGCGGCGGCCGGTCCGGTGGTGCTTGAAGTTTTGGTTGATGAGGCGGAGAATGTTATGCCGATGGTGGCGCCGGGCAAATCACTTTCCGATATGGTTTTTGCAGGAGGTGACTGTTGATGGAAAAGCGATTGAAAAGAAAACAGCTGGCCGTATTTGTAGAGGATAGCCCCGGCGTTTTAACGCATGTTTCCGGTTTAATTTCTCGTCGTGGTTATAATATTGAGTCGATTGCGGCTTCTAAAACCGAAAAGGATAATGTAACGCGTATTTCTCTGGTGGTTCAAATAACGGAGGATTGGCAGCTGGAGCAGATTATGGCTCAACTGGAAAAGCTGGTGCAGGTGTATCGGGTGATACATCTTTCCAAAGCGGCTTCTATTACGCGTGAATTAGCGCTAGTTAAAATTAAATCCTCCGAGGAGATGCGTCAGGAAATTATAAGCGTAGTTCAGGTTTTTCGCGGCCAGATTATTGATTTCAACGCTCAGTCTATGGTTATTCAAGTTACAAATGATAGCCATAAAATTGACGCTTTTTGCGAAATTATGCAAAAATATGGTATTATTGAAATTATCCGCACCGGTGAAATATCTCTTTCCATTCAGCCTGTCAGCTTCACCTCCTCTTTTTGATTTTTTAAAGCCTTGGCAATCCGGAATTAAGGTGGAATAGTATGCTAGAAAGCAATTCTATTCTATAAAGATGAAATTTTAATAGAAAGGTAACGGCAAATAGTTTGTCAATATTTTAAAAGGTATGGTTTATAAACAGGGTGAGGTACAATTAGTTAAAGCGCCGGCGGATACTAAGGAATTGCTGAAGCTGCGCAAAAAGTTGAATTTGGAAGTTTCTATTGCGCAGTTTAAGGAAATGGTGAAAAATCTGCCCTGCACAGTGATTGAGAAAATGACGGACAGGCAGTTTATTCAGCTGTTGATGACAATGCCAGAATTGCAGGGTTATCTGTTATTTTTACCGAACCGTAAGGTTGATACCGGTTTTGGCGCCTGGTGCGCTTATAAGGGAGCGGCAGAACAGCGCGAAAAGGCGGCAAAAGCTGATAAAACAATTCTGGAGCCAAAAATTAATATAGCTGATCCTTTGCATTTTGTACATTTGGCGCGCCTGTTGACTAATGGTGATATGTCAGTAATGAATGAAATAAATTATGCTGACAGTGGTTCAGCTTCAAATTTTTTTCATACACATAAGCAATCTTTTGTTGAGCGTGGCATTGATACTATGTCTGATTTGGCGGCTTATGACAGCGGTAAAATATGGCTGCTTGGTCTGGTGGATATTTTAATTAAACATGGTTATGCCTGTGAGTTGGATTGGAAAGCGGATATTGAGGAGTTTGTCTGGGCGGTTGAGCAGCTTTTTGTCGTGCGTGCCATGAGTTTGCCGGTTAACAGTTTTGGCCTTTTTGAAGATGATGATGTGGAACTCTGGTTGACAGAACTTAATAAAAATTGGCAAACACTAAATTTCTGTCTGTTGCAAATTGATATCAATAGCGATAGTTATGTGCTTATTCCTTGCTTGCTCCATGTTTTTGATAAAGTTATGGATTGTGCTGCTGAAGCAAACCTTAATATTTTTTGTAACCTTGGCAATTTGGAGCAGAGTTGAATTAGTATGTTAGTAAAACAATACTATTTTATAGATATAGTTTGCTGTGCAGGAAAGTAATATTATTCTATAAAAATAATAGTTAAATTGCAAGGCGACAGTAACATAGTTTGTCAATATTAAAAATGGTTAGTTAAATTTTTTTAAGGCCTTGGTAATAAAGTAATCTTATTCTATAAAAATAATAGTTAAATTGAAAGGCGACAGTAACATAGTTTGTCAATATTAAAAATGGTTAGTTAAGTTTTTTTAAGGCCTTGGTAATAAAGTAATCTTATTCTATAAAGATAATAGTTAAATTGCAAGGTGACAGTAACATAGTTTGTCAATATTAAAAATGGTTAGTTAAGTTTTTTAAGGCCTTGGTAATAAAGTAATCTTATTCTATAAAAATAATAGTTAAATTGCAAGGTGACAGTAACATAGTTTGTCAATATTAAAAAATGTTTCACGTGAAACTTTTTAAGGCATTGGCAATCTGGACTTAGGTTAGATTAGTATGTCAGTAAGGCAATACTATTTTACAGAGATAGTTTGGTATGCCGGAAAGTAATCTTATTTAAAGATAATAGTTAAATTGAAAGGCGACAGAGCATATTCTGTCAATATTTAAAAAATGGTTTGTCAAGATTTAAAAGAACTTTTGGATAATAATGATGTGGACTGTTTTGAGGCTGGGGCTTATGATGTAATTGTGGTGGGCGCTGGACATGCGGGCTGTGAGGCGGCCCTGGCGGCGGCGCGGCTGGGCGTCAGTACGCTTTTGGTGACGCTTTCTATGGACAGCGTAGCCATGGCTCCTTGTAATCCGTCAATCGGCGGGCCAGCTAAAGGCGTTATTGTGCGTGAGATTGACGCCTTGGGTGGCGCGATGGCAAAAATTACGGATTTGACTCAAATCCAGATACGTTTATTGAACACCAGCAAGGGAGCGGCAGTGCAGGCGTTGCGCGCTCAGATTGATAAAAAGCTTTATCAGCAGACGATGTTGGCTTATTTGCAAGCACAACCCGGTTTAGATATTAAACAGGGCGAAGCGGTTGATATTTTGACAAACCCTGATGAGATGGGCAAACAGCAGATTTGTGGTCTGCGGTTGCGTACGGGGGCGATTTATCGTTGCCGGCGTTTAATTATTACCAGCGGCACCTATCTTAAGGGCAGTGTGATTATGGGTAGTTGTGCTTATCCCTCTGGTCCGGCTGGTTATCCGCCCGCGGTTTATCTTTCGGATAGTCTGAGAAAGCTTGGTTTTGAACTCGGGCGTTTTAAGACGGGAACTCCGGCCAGGGTTGATAAAACAACTTTGGATTTTGGTCGCATGGAAGAACAGCCCGGGGATACCAGCGGTTTGCATTTTTCTTATCAGCCGCTGCCTGATGGACTAAATCGGCCTAATATTTCTTGCTGGCTGACTTATACTAATGAAGAAACGCATCGTGCAATATTGGATAATATGCATCGATGTCCTCTTTACAGTGGTTTGATTAAGGGTGTGGGGCCGCGTTATTGTCCCTCGATTGAGGATAAATTGCGTCGTTTTCCGGATAGGCCGCATCATCAGCTTTTTTTGGAACCGGAAGGTCTGCATACTAATGAATTTTATGTTCAAGGTATGTCTACCAGCTTGCCGGAAGATGTGCAATATGCTTTTATGCGTACAATTCCTGGCATGGAGCAGGTTAAGATTATCCGGCCGGCCTATGCTATTGAATATGATTTTGTAATGCCAACACAGCTTAAACGAACTCTGGAAACTAAATTGGTGAGCGGACTTTATACTGCCGGGCAGATTAATGGTACTTCCGGTTATGAGGAGGCGGCCGGGCAGGGACTTTTGGCTGGGGCAAATGCTGCTTTGAGTTTGCTGAAACGTCCGGCATTGGTTTTGAACCGAGCCGAGGCTTATCTGGGCGTTTTGATTGATGACTTGGTTAGCAAGGGCGTTACCGAGCCATATCGTATGTTTACTTCTTTGGCGGAGTATCGCCTGCTGCTACGCAGTGATAATGCGGATAATCGTTTGACAGAGTTAGGCTTTAAGCTTGGTTTGACGGAGCAAACGGCCTATGAGCGCTGGCAGCGAAAAACAGCGGCAGTGGAACAGGAAAAACGGCATTTGGAGCAAACCGTGGTGACGGCAGAAAAAGCAGCTGAGAATGGTTTGCAGCTGGCATCTAATATTCGTGCCTGGGAGTTAATGAAACGGCCCGGGATTGATTATCAGCAGATTTGTTTTATGCTGGGGCGTATGCCGCAGCCACGCGAGATAGGCGAGCAGTTGGATATTGAAGCTAAATATGCTGGTTATATCAAAAAACAGCAGGAGCAGGTGGAGCGTTTTGCTAAATTGGAGGGTAAAAAGTTGCCTGCAAATGTGGATTATTTGAAAATTGACGGCTTAAGTTTGGAGGCACGCCAGAAGTTAAATACCGTTCAGCCGGAAAATCTTGGACAGGCTGGACGCATAACCGGCGTTTCGCCAGCCGATATTGCCGTTTTGCTGGTTTGGCTTCGTTCACTTTGATTTTTTAAGATATTAACAATCTTTAAGATATTGACATTCTTTAAGATATTGACAATCATAATAAAATAATCTATTATATATGTTAGAAATATATTTTTAAAGCCTTGGCAATCCGGAGTTAGGGTTAAATTAATATGTTAGTAAGGCAATCCTATTCTCTAAAGATAAAATGATAATAGAAGAATAAAGTAAAATAGTTTGTCAAGATTTTTTAAAGCCTTGGCAATCCAGAGTTAGGGTTAGATTAATATTTTAGTAAGGCAATCCTATTCTCTAAAGATGAAATGATAATAGAAGAATAAAGTAAAATAGTTTGTCAAGATTTTTTAAAGCCTTGGCAATCCAGAGTTAGGGTTAGATTAATATTTTAGTAAGGCAATCCTATTCTCTAAAGATAAAATGATAATAGAAAAATAAAGTAAAATAGTTTGTCAATATTATAAAATGTTTCACGTGAAACAATGTTGAGGTGCAGATGTTTAATTTATTTAAAAAGAGGGTAACGATTAATTCTCCGGCGGCGGAAAAATTTACTTATGGTGAGCCTGTTGCTGACGAGGATTTAACGGATTTGCGCGATTACACGGCTGACGGTGTAAAAATTGACCGGGCATTATTTCTTAAAACGGTGAATAAGCATATTAAGCAAACCGGTGTGGAATTGGACGATGAAATGGAAGAAATGCTGGCCGATTATTATGAGGTTGTGGTGCGCAGTAACGCTAATATCAATTTGACGGCGATTACTGACCCAGAGGAATTTGCGGTTAAGCATATCATTGATAGTTTAATGCTTTCTTCTTTTTTGACCAAAAGCACTAAGGACCGCATGATTGACGTGGGCACGGGAGCCGGTATGCCGGCTATTCCTTTGGCTATTACACACCCGGACCACCGTTTTGCTGTTATTGACTCACAGAATAAACGCTTTGAATTTGTTAAATTTGCTACGGTTCGGATAAATATTTGTAATATTCATATTGGCCGCATGCGTGCGGAGGAGGCCGGACGTTTGGCGCTGTATCGTGAACAGTTTGAGTTTGCCACGGCCAGAGCGGTGGCGCCGCTGAATGTTTTAACTGAATATTGCCTGCCTATGGTGAAAATGGACGGTTGTTTTCTGGCAATGAAAGGCGACAATTATCAGGAGGAAGTGGACGGGGCCAAAAACGCTATTTTCCAACTGGGCGGCCGGCTGGAGGAAGTGCGCGAATATAAATTGCCGAGCGGTGAAAAGCGCAGTATCGTGGTAATTAAAAAAGTTGTTCCCTGTCGCCGTGATTTGCCCAGACGTTCTGCGGCTATCAAGAAAAATCCATTTTGATTTTTTGATGATAAATGTATTTGACGCCAGAAAATATAAATATTAATGATAGTTTGGTGTAAAAATAGTTAAACTCCTCGATAAAATTAAAACTGGGGCGAAAATCTTAATTGAATTTTATTAGAAGTTTAATTACAAGCCCCGAAGGGAAAAAACTGGGGCGAAAATCTTAATTGAATTTTATTGGAAGTTTAATTAGAAACCCCGAAGGGATTTAAAAAAATGATAATTGCGGTTGCTAATCAAAAGGGTGGTGTGGCAAAGACCACAACGGTAATAAATTTGGCTGATGCGTTGGCTGGTTTGGGCTGGAAAACGCTGGTGGTTGATTTGGACCCACAGGGCAATGCCACCAGTGGTTTGGGTATTAATCGGCGCGAACTGACGGCCAGTGTTTATCAGGTTTTAACAGAAGAATGTATGGCGGCAGAAGCAATTATACCGACGGCTTTTGAGAATTTGGCGCTGCTGCCGGCTGATATCAATTTAGCCGGAGCCGAGTTGGAGCTGGTTTTGCTGGAGGAAAGGGAAAACCGGTTGCTGCGCGGTTTGCAGTCAGTAGCTGCCGATTATGATTATGTGTTGGTGGATTGTCCGCCCTCGCTGGGTTTGTTGACGCTTAATGCGCTGACGGCTGCGGATAGTTTGATTATACCAGTGCAGGCGGAATATTATGCTTTGGAGGGCTTGCAGCAGCTGGTTAACACTTATTTGAAAGTGCGCCAGACATTCAATCCAAATTTGAATATTTTAGGTGTGTTGCTGACAATGTATGACGGCCGGGTCAATTTGGCGGCGCAGGTGGTTGAGCAGGTTAAGGAGCATTTCGCATCTCTGGTTTTTGAGGTGGTTATTCCGCGCAATGTTCGCTTGTCAGAGGCGCCCAGTCATGGCCTGCCTATCAGCCGTTATGAGCCAAAGAGCCGCGGCGCTGAGGCTTATGCTGATTTGGCGGAGTTGGTTTTGGCGCGCACTGGTGTTAAACAAAAAAAGAAGAAAAAACCTAATCGCGGCAAGGGGGAATGAGCAGCATGGTAAAGAAAGGTTTGGGCAGCGGCGTAAACGCGCTTTTTGGCAATCAGCCGATTTTGACGCCGAAAGTGGAGGGCGAGCAGGTTTTGCAACTGTCGCTTGACTCAGTGGCGCCCAATGCGGAACAGCCGCGCCGGGTTTTTGATGAGGGTAAGCTGCGTGAATTGGCGGCCAGCGTCAAGGAACAGGGCGTTTTACAACCAATATTGGTGCGCCCGGTTGCTGGCAGTCATAATAAATATGAGATTGTTGCCGGTGAGCGTCGTTGGCGTGCGGCCAAAATGGCCGGCTTAAAAGATATCCCGGCCATTGTTAAATCATTAAATGATGATGTGACGCTGGAAGTGGCATTGATTGAGAATATTCAGCGTCAGGATTTGAACTCTCTGGAAGAGGCTGCTACTTATCGCCGTTTATTGGACGAACATGGTTATACGCAGGCTTCATTGGCGACTCGTTTGGGTAAATCCCGGGTTTATGTGGCTAATACTTTGCGTTTGCTGGCTTTGCCGGAATCAATCCGCAGTATGATAACGGCTGGGCGACTTTCTGCCGGACATGGTAAGGCTTTGCTGATGCTGGAGAGTGAGGCTGATCGGCTGGCGTTGGCCGAGAAAATTCAGGCGGAGGGCTTGTCAGTACGTCAGGCTGAGGAAATGGCGAAAAATCCGGACCTGATTTACGCGGTTGCACCGGAACCAGCCGCTTCTGATAAGGGTGATAAAGCGGAGAAGCCGGCCGCGGCCGTTAAGGACGCGCCGTTGCAGAGTCGTCCGAGTACCGAGGAACTGCTTTTGCAGGATATTTCCGACAAACTTTGCGCTCGGCTGCAAACTAAGGTTAAATTGCAAAAAACGACCAAGGGCGGCCGGATTATGCTGGAATATTATAGTAATGATGAACTTTCCCGTTTGCTGGAGATACTTTTACCGGATACCAGCTTTTAAATATGTAGAGAAAAGGGGTAAGGCTAAATGAGCAAATTTGCTGCTTTAATTTTTGATTTAGATGGTACTCTTTCAGATAGTGTGCCGATGATTTTGCGCAGTTCTCTGGCTACGCATGAAAAAATGGGCTTGCCCTGGAACGAAGAGCAGGCCAAAAGCTTTATTGGCCGGCCGATGTATGAAACTGCCGCTGCATTTGCGCCGGGTCGGGAACAGGAATATATGGATAATTTTCGGGAGTATAATTTTTTGTATATACCCAAGATGATTAGACCTTTTGCCGGTATTCCGACGCTGATTGCCAAATTGCAGGAGGAGGCGGTGCCGATGTGCATTGTTACCAGCCGTTTGCAGTGGGGCGCGGATTGGTCGGCGGAGATTTTGGGTATACAGAGTTGTTTTGTGAAGATATTCGGCATAGAGGCCAGCCAGAAGCATAAACCAGACCCGGAACCGGCGCTGCTGGCCCTGGCTGAGATGGGTATTTCTGCCGAACAGGCTCAAAATACGGCTTTTATTGGCGACGCGGCGGTGGATATGGCCTGTGGTAAGGCAGCCGGTATGCAGACTGTTGGCGTTGGCTGGGGTGTTGGCAGTAAGGAGTCATTGCTGGAAGCCGGCGCGGACTATTATGTGAATGACGTTAATGAGCTGGCGCGTTTGCTGTTGTTATAATTGCTAAAAATAATGAAAATTAACTTATTATAATCTGATTGAGGAGGAGAGAAAATGTTAGATGCAAAATTTGTGGCTGCCAACCCGGAATTGGTGGTTGAAAAATTAAAAAAACGTAATATGGAGGTCGATTTGCAACCGTTTTTGCAGGCCGAGGCCAGCCGCAAGGAAATTCTGGCCAAGGTTGAGCATATGAAAGCGGAGCGCAATGCGGTTTCCAAGGAAATTGGCGTGCTGAAAAAAAATGGTCAGGACGCTACCCCGATTATGGAAAAAATGCGTGAGTTGGGTGATGAGATTGACGCTATGGACGCGCAGGTGAAAACTGCCGAGGAAACTATTCGCAATACATTGCTGGCTATTCCGAATATTCCTAATGAGAGCGTGCCTTTTGGCAATTCTGATGCGGATAATCCGGTGCAGCGCCAATGGGGCGAGTTGCCGCAGATTGCCGAGCCGAAAAATCATTGGGAAGTGGCCGATAATCTGGGTATTCTCGATTTTGAACGGGCAGCCAAAATCTCTGGTGCGCGTTTTGTGGTTTATCGTGGCCTGGGTGCGCGTCTGGAACGTGCGGTTTATAATTTCTTCCTGGACGTGCATACCTCTAAAAGCTATGTGGAAATTTTCCCGCCGTATATGGTTAACAGCAAGTCTATGACTGGTACTGGTCAGCTGCCGAAATTTGCCGAGGATATGTTCCATGTGGAGGGTACAGACTATTATTTAATTCCGACTGCCGAGGTGCCGGTGACCAATCTTTATAGTGATGAAATTTTGGACGGCGCACAGCTGCCTATTCATCATTGTGCCTATTCGGCCTGTTTCCGGGCGGAGGCCGGCTCGGCTGGGCGTGATACCAGAGGCATTATTCGACAACATCAGTTCAATAAAGTTGAGTTGGTTAAATTCTGTATGCCGGAAAACAGCTATGATGAATTGGAGGGATTGACGCATGACGCCGAGGTGCTGTTGCAGATGCTGGGTCTGCCTTATCAGGTGGTTACCCTCTGCGGTGGCGATTTGGGCTTTAGTTCTGCCAAGACCTATGATATAGAGGTTTATATGGCTGGTGCGGGCGTATACCGCGAGATTTCTTCTTGCAGCAATTTTGAGGATTATCAGGCGCGGCGCGCTAATATCCGTTTCCGCCGTGATGCTAAGAGTAAGCCGGAATATGTGCACACTCTGAACGGCTCAGGTTTGGCGGTGGGCCGGACAGTGGCCGCAATTTTGGAGAATTATTTGCAGCCGGACGGCAGTGTTAAGGTGCCTGATGTTTTGGTTAAATATATGGGCGTTGAATATATTAAATAGAAAATTTGATAGCGCCGCAACTGTTTCTTCATTTATATGAAATGTATTGTGACTATTGAACATCTTAAATTTGCTAATATAACATGACAAAATGGGGGTTTTTGAAAATGCAACAAATTCAAAGCGTTTTATGCCGGGATTTGGGTTTGCAATATCCGATTTTTCAGGGCGGCATGGCTTATATTTCTACGGCGGAGCTGGCCGCAGCGGTGAGCAATGCCGGCGGCTTGGGTCTGATTTGCAGCAGCGGCCTTACCGCTGCGCAGGTGGCCGAGGAAATCCGGCGTTGTCAGCAGCTGGTGCAGCCGGGCAAGCCTTTCGGTGTAAATTTAATGCTGCAAAGCCCGGAAATTACCCAGATTATTGATTTTGTGGTGACGGCCAAGGTGCCGGTGGTTACAACGGGCGCGGGTGACCCCACGCCGCATATGCCGAAACTTTTGGCGGCTGGTGTTAAGGTTATTCCGGTTATTCCAAGTGTGCGAGCGGCGAAGAAGGCCGAGGCGGCCGGTGCTTATGCCGTGGTGGCTGAGGGTACGGAATCCGGCGGCCATATTGGTGAGATGACTACGCTGGCTTTGGTGCCGCAGGTGCGTCAGGCGGTAAATATTCCGGTTTTGGCGGCTGGTGGTATTGCCGACGGACGCTCCATGGCGGCGATGCTGCTGCTGGGCGCGGTTGGCGTACAGCTGGGGACGGTATTTTTGCCGGCTGATGAGTGTCCTGTTTCTGACCTCTATAAGCAAAAGGTGATTGAAGCGATTGATACAGATACGATTGTTACCGGCCGCGGCACTTCTCATGTGGTGCGCGCCCTGAAAACTCCGATGCCGCTGCGTTATGCAGAGTTGGAAAAACAACCGGGAACCTCGCCGGAAGAACTGGAAGCTTTGGCCGCGCGCGGTTTGCTAAAAGCTAAAGAGGGCGATTTGGAGGGCGGCTGTTTTATGGCCGGGCAGATTTCTGGTCTGGTTAAACAGCGCGCAAGCTGCGCTCATATTATGGAAGAAATTATGCAGGAAGCTATGGCGACGCTGCAAAATGCGCCCAGTTTGTTGGGATAAAAGATTAACCTCTCACTGAAATGTTAGTGAGAGGTTTTTTATTTAGCAAAATCGTGCTGGAAGTTTGTTTTTTGCTAAACATCTGTAAGATTTTTTCATTTTTAAAAATAGAAGCACATTTATAGAAAAAGGGTTGATTTTTTTAGCGATTTGTAGTAGTATATATATGATATTGGTGGAAGTTTCACTATTGACCACATCATAGGGACAAGCTTTGTTGGACTGTGCAGATTTTGCAAAACCGTCAAACTGTTTAAGGGGTTTGACCCGGCGGCAGAAAGGGCGGCTTGTTATTCGGCAAAACAGGTTGACCGGGAAGCAGCTTGGGCTGACTTTTGAGGCAGCATTGACGGCCTCGGGGAAGATGGCCTGCAAAGTTGGTTCGGCATAAGGCTTGTATAAAGGTTTCCAGACGCTTTGCGTCTGGATTAAGAAAATCTAAACTCTGGCTTCATTCTACGAACTTGCCAATCGTTAAGATTTTCTAAAAAAATTTTTAACTTTGCGCAAGTTTTTTATGCTGACGATTGTAATTATGGTGAAAAGTTTCTTCAGCAGGTTTCAAAAAATCATCTGGAGGGGCTTGGTCAATCGGTTGAGAGTTCAGCCGATATCAATTTACACCAACTTTATAAGGAGGAAAAAGAAAAATGAAAAAGAAACTCGTAGTTCTTTTGGCAGTTGTAATGATGTTTGCATTCTCTGCCAGTGCCTACGCAGCTACTTTCAGCGATGTTTCCGAGCGCTCAGTAACAGAGCAGGACGCTATTGCTAAGGCTGTTGCGTTGGGCATTATTGAAGGTTACGAAGACGGCACATTTGGTCCGGATAAAACGATTACCCGTGCTGAATTTGCTAAAATTGCTGTAACCGCTGCGGGCGCTAAGGAGACTGCTACCATGTTGGAGGCCAACGCTAGCAGCTTCAAGGACGTTCGTGCAAACAGCTGGTATACCGGTTGGATTAATGCTGCTGAGAGCCTGGGCATCTTTAAGGGCGACCAGAACGGCAACTTCCGTCCGAATGATACCATCTCCAACCAGGAGGCTATTACCGTATTGCTGCGTCTGTTGGGCTACAACGACAACCTGACTGGCAGCTGGCCGGTAAACTATGTAACCAAAGCTAACCAGATTGGTTTGCTGGACGATGTTAACATCGTTGCCAGCGCTGCTGCTAAACGTGGCGACGTTGTGGTTATGTTGGGCGAAGCTTTGGATACTTCTATTGTTACTTACGATAAAGACACCAATGAGTTCGTTTACAAACAGACCACAAAGAGCGGTTCTTCCTACATCACTTTGTTGGCAGACAGCTTTGAGGGTTCCTATCTGGAAGTAGACAAATTTGATAAAATTGACCAGGTACGCGATGTTGCCAGCAAGACCCTGAACTGGTCTGTTGGCGAAGTTGTAACTGAGAAAACTATCACAAGTTCTACTAACAACAATGCTGTAGTTGAAGTATCTTCTGAGAACTACAACGGCAACCTGATTATTGATGAAAACACTGCTGTTTCCTATAATTCTACTGGTTTGTTTGACCTGGAAAATCATCAGGGCAAAGTTTACTATGTAAAAGAGAATGGCAAACTGTATGCTCGTTTCATTGAAGTTGAATCTTACACTCAGAGTGTAACTGACAGACCGAGTGAGCCTGCAAACGGCAAAACCAAGGTTAACACAACAACCTACAATGCTACTAAAGATGCTTTCAGAAGCGAAACTGACAGCAAGAACTCTGGTTATATTATGTATTTTAATGATGACGACCAGGTTTATCGTATCGTTTCTGACCGTGATTTCGTTGAACGTTCTTACTATGTTAAGAATATCACTGCTGCTTCTGCTCGTCTGGTTGGTAATGACGCAGAGAACAGCCGTTCTAAGACTGTAAATATGGCTGACGCTGATACTCTGATTTATGATAATGGCAAGTTTATTGCTCCTTCCGATTTGGAAGTTGGCGATGCTATCATGGAGATTAGAGAAGGCGAGTTGTACGCTAAAGTTGCTGATATTTCTGGCGATTTGACCCGTGTAGCTGCTGTAAGCCTGTCTAATGCAGTAAACCCTGCTACTGGTTATCAGCACAAAGTAACAATTGGTGGCAAAAACTATGTTTATAAGAACAACAGTTCTAATAACGCATTGACACCTGACTTCTATGATGATGAATTGGAAGCTGCTGGTATTGCTACTGATGACGTTTACAATAACAATGTAAAATTATTGTTAAACAAAGATAACTCCGTATCTGCTATTATTGTTGACGAAACTTCTACCGGTACTACTCTGTATGGTATCGTTGTGGACGCTGGCAAGAACAGCACTTGGGGTTCCAGCATGAATTCTATCACCCTGTTCACACAGGAAGGCTACAATGTAACCTACGATTTTGAGAAGAATTCTAAAGATATTCCGAATACAAAGACCGATGCTCCTAAATTTATGGGTCAGTTGGTTGAATACAAACTGAACAGCAATGGTGAAATTAAGACCTTTAAGTTGGTTAAAGAAATGGCCGAGGGTGCTGGCACATTTAAGGCTGGTTTGAAAGCTGGTACTGCAGGTACTTCTACCGCTGAGTATTTTGAAATTGAAGTTAAAAATAATGCTTATTTGGTAGATGAGAATGGCGTTCAGCGTTCTCTGGCTGCTAATGCTGTAATCTTTGAGGTTGACGTAGACGATAACGGCGCTATTGACCCGTCTCTTATTACTCGCTCTGCTCTGTTGAGTGGTGGTGATTTCAATCCTGAAACAGTTACTGGTGCTGTTATTGATAGTGATACCAAGACTGAAAAAGTTGATGCTTATGCAGCATTTAAGCTGAATACTAACGGTGCAATTAAAGCATTTGCTTATACCGCCGCTGGCAGCACAGATTATCATTATGGTGTAATTGCTAACTACAAGTTTACTGACGCTGACCATGCTGGTAATGGTGATTATGCTATTACCTTGATGGGTGATGACAAAGTTTATGATTTGGATAATGAGGACAGTGTTGATGCTGGTAATGACAGATTTATCGTTTACCAGTTGTCTGGTGATAAACTGACTATTGTTGCAGCTATCAAGAACAAAGCAGACTTGAGACCTTATACCAAGTATGTAACCGGTTTCAATGATGGTTTGATTACTATCCCGAATAATCCGAAAGATGGTGAAATTGGTTGGACTGCTTCTGATAAGATTAGTGTTTCCGGTACTACTGTTAACATGATTCATAACAAGCAGAATTCTGAAACAGCTAAAGGCGTTTATAACGTAATGACTGATGCTAATACTGTTGTTTATGTTATCGACTCCAACTCTGGCAAGTACAGAGAGGGTTCTGTAAGCGACATCTCCAGAAACGCTTGGGTATATGTTCCGGTTGTAGATGACGATGGTTATGCTGATATCGTTCTGATTGATGAATATCCGAGAGACAATACTACTCCTTCTGGTGGCGGTTCTACTAATGTAACTGGTAAAGCTAAAGTTAACTATTTCTTAGTTAAATATGGTAACACCACTGCTTTGGGTACTTCCGCTCCTGACGGCATCAGTGTAACAGCTAATGTTACCGAGACAGCTACACAGTTTACTGTAAAGGTAAACGTAACACGTGATAAGAATTTGTATGATGCTGCATCTGTTGTAGTTATGTACAATGGTTTACCTTATTCTTTGACCGATGGTTCTGTTAAGATTACAAAAGCCGCTGGTGTTGATGCTACTCCGGTAGTTCAGGTAACAGCCGTAAGCAGCAAATAATTTAGATTATTTGCCAAAATATCTTGGTTCCTGTTTGACTTGAACAGAAACGGCTATAAGGCCGGAAAACTGAATAATAAACACAGACAATTTGAAGATTAATCTTGTTTATAAAACAGTTAAAAACCTCCTCCGAGAAATCGGGGGAGGTTTTTTATGCTTGACAAAAAGGGTTGTTGGTGGTATAATTATATCAATGAGAGAAAGTACATTCTGACATCAAAAAAATGTACAACAAAGAACCCCAGTTGCAGCTGGGGTTCTTCTATGCTTTTTAACTAAGTAAGGTAGCCTAGACCTAGGTTGACTACCGCCTAAATCTGCTATCCAACCATTTGATAACATAATGAGAGATTATGTTACCCAAGACAACAGTGGCTAATGAGATAAAAAAGTACATTCTTACACCTCCTCTCTGCCAGAGGCGTTAGTAAGTATATTATAACATATTGTTTGCGAAAAAGCCAGATTTTTGGAGAAAAATGGAATATTAAGGGTGTTTATAAGACAGTTTGGTAAAATCTTCTTCAGAAAATCTGGGGGAGGTATTTTGCTTGACAAAGTGTTGTTGTGGTGGTATAATTAATTTGGAAAATAAAGTATGACGTTCATTTTACACAAAAATGTAAAACGAAAGACCCCAGTTGCAGCTGGGGTCTTTCTATTCCGCTTATATGTAGGTACGGCTTAAACCTAGGCTAACTAGCGCTTTCCACTATCTAACCATTTGCAAATATAATAGGAGATTATATTTGCCACGATAGCAGAGGCTATAGAAAATATGACGCTCATTTCACACCTCCTTTCTGCCAAGAGGCGCTTAGTGAATATATTATAGCATAGTGTTTGCGGAAAAGCCAGATTTTTGGAGAAAAATGGAATATTGAGGGTGTTTATAAGACAGTCTGGTAAAATCTTCTTCGGGAAATCTGGGGGAGATATTTTTTTTGTGCTTGACAAAAAGGGTGGTTGCTGGTATAATTATCGCAGAAAACAAAACAAGGTATTCATTTTAACACAAAAATGCACAACGAACCCCCTCGAGTTCCGGTCGAGGGGGTTCTAATTCGTTTATATGTAGGCACGAACTGAAGCCTAGGCTAACTAGCGCCTTTCACCATCTAGCCATTTGCAAATATAATAGGAGATTATATTTATCATTATAGCGGAGGCTATGGAAAACAAGATATTCACTTTAACACCTCCTTTCTGCCAAGAGGCGCTTAGTATATATATTATAACATATTGTTTGCGGAAAAGCCAGATTTTTGGGGAAAAATGGAAGATTGAGGGTGTTTATAAGACAGTCTGGTAAAATCTTCTTCGGGAAATCTGGGGGAGGTATTTTGCTTGACAAAAAGGGTGGTTGGTGGTATAATATCAACAGATAGCAAAATAGTATGTTCATTTTAACACAAAAATGTACAGCGAAAAACCCCAGTTGCAGCTGGGGTTTTTCTATTTCGCTTATATGTAGGTGCGACTTAGACCTAGGCTACCTAGCGCCGTCTACTATCTAGCCATTTGCAAATATAATAGGAGATTATATTTGCCACGATAGCAGTGGCTATTGAGAATAGTATATTCATTTTAACACCTCCCTTCTGCCAAGAGGCGCTTAGTGTATATATTATAACATAGTGTTTGCGGAAAAGCCAGATTTTTGGGGAAATATGGAAAAGATAGTCCTTTTTACCTTTTGTGTTGATGGCCGATACTTCCGGCATTTTAACTAAGCTGCATTTTGTGTAAAACTTACAGAGATAGTATAATTAGAATGGTAAATCGGGATTTTGAAGGAGTAATGAAGTATGGTTAGTGATTTTTTAGGAGGAGCATTTACGTGGATTTTAGTTGGTTTATTTGTAGTTATCAGTTGTTCTCTTATGAGTAAAAAGGAGATATAGATTCCAGTTTATCGGGCGGGCATTGAACAGCGATGGCTGCTTGCATAGTTATTTTGACAGAAAAAAATCGAACCTTTTTCAACACGAAAGGTAAAAGGGGAAAAAGATAAGAAAATAAGGCTCTTCTGTAAAAACAGAGGAGCCTTATTTATTAATTAGATAAATATATTAAGTTGAATTTAAGCCTTAAAAGAAGATTTAAGCGATACAATGCGATTAAATACAGGGTGATTATTTTCAGTATCAGGGTCAACGCAAAAGTAACCATGACGTAAAAACTGAAATTTTTCAGCTGGCATGGGCAGAATAGGTTCAATTTTTGCGTTTGTTAAAACTTCCAAACTGTTTGGGTTCAAACTTGCCATAAAATCACCGTCTGTGGCTGTTGGATTATCTTCAGTAAATAGATAATCATAAAGACGAACCTCGGCGGTTTTACATTCTTTGGCGTTTACCCAATGGATAGTGCCTTTAACTTTTTTAGTGCTGGAGCCGCCGCTGATAGTTTCCGAATCATAGGTACAATGCAACTCAATAATATTGCCGGCTTCATCTTTAATAACCTCTTCACATTTTATAATATAAGCAGCTTTTAAGCGAACTTCGCCGCCAGGCTTTAGGCGGAAAAACTTTTTAGGCGGTTCTTCCATAAAATCGTCCTGCTCAATATAAATTTCCCGGCCAAATGGTAGCAGACGCTTGCCGCGTTCCGGTTTTTCAGGATTGTTTTCAATAGGTAACATTTCGCGGCCGTCTTCAGGATAATTTGTTATGACTACCTTAAGTGGGCGTAATACGCACATAACCCGGTCCGCTCGCGTGTTCAAGTCCTCACGCAAACAGTGCTCAAGCAGAGCGGCATCAACCATACTTTCAGCTTTGGCAACACCAATGCGCTCGCAAAAATCACGGATAGCTTCCGGGGTATAACCACGGCGACGCAGTCCAGAAATGGTAGGCATTCTGGGGTCGTCCCAGCCGCGAACATGTCCATCTTCAACCAGGCGACGCAGGAAACGCTTACTCATTACAGTATGCGTCAGGTTTAAGCGTGCAAATTCAATCTGCCGGCTTTTGGTGGGACAGGTGGTGTTCGCAATTACCCAATCGTAAAGCGGACGGTGAATTTCAAATTCCATAGTGCAAATTGAATGAGTAATACCCTCCAAAGAGTCGGAAATGGGGTGGGCAAAATCATACATAGGATAAATACACCAGTCGTTGCCGGTGCGATTATGCTCGCCATGCTGAATACGATAAATTACTGGGTCACGCATAACAAAATTGGGCGAAGCCAAATCAATTTTGGCACGCAAGGTATATTCACCGTCAGCAAACTCGCCGGCACGCATACGGCTAAATAAATCCAAACTTTCTTCGATTGGTCGGTCACGCCAGGGAGATGTGGCCGGAACACCAATACTGCCGCGATGTTCGCGCATCTCATCAGCAGAAAGCTGGCAGACGTAAGCTTTGCCGGCTTTAATCAATTCAACTGCGTATTGATAAATCTGCTCAAAATAGTCAGAGGCATAAAAAAGCCGGTCCTGCCAATCGAACCCCAGCCAATGTACATCGGCTTTAATAGAGTCCATAAATTCCTGCTCCTCTTTGGCCGGGTTGGTATCGTCAAAGCGCAGGTTGCAAAGACCCCTATATTTTTGCGCGGTGCCAAAATTTAAGCAAATGCTTTTGGCATGTCCAATATGCAAATAGCCGTTGGGTTCCGGCGGAAAACGCGTGTGGACAGCCGGCGCATGACCGGCGGCCAGGTCGGCGTCAATTTCGTCGTGAATAAAATTTCCGGCCATAACTTTTTCATTATCTTCCATGTTAAATAGGCTCCTTTTGAATTGATAAAATTGAAGTTTTTTGCGCTTGATAAATTAATCGGCGGACGAATCAGCCGCTAAAACTTGTAAATAATATGCTTTGATTTTGGCAAAACTATCCTTGCTTAAATCATGTTCAAGCCGGCAAGCGTCAGCCTTTGCGTCGTTTGGGTTAACGCCCAGCCGCAACAGGCAATCTGTCAGCACCTGATGACGTTCATAAACGCGCTCCGCAATTTCTCTGCCTTTAGGGGTCAGAGTAATCAGAGCGTCCGGGGATACGTTAATATAGCCGTTTTCACGCAGGTTTTTCATGGCAATACTGACGCTGGGGCGAGAAAACCCCAAATGATGCGCAATATCAATCGAACGAACATTGCCATTTTCATTTTTAAGGATTAATATAGTTTCCAAATAATCCTCGGCGGACTCTCGAATTTGCATTTTAGCCACCTCGCTTGCTAAAAAAGCTATACAAAGCCTGTGGATAGCAACTTTTTTTGATATTTTTTTTATTGTAACACATATTTCAGGTATTTGCAATAATTTCGGCCTGACTACCGCCAATTTTATCTTTAGTTACCACAATTTGCTTTTCAATGCGCTCTTTTAACTCGCTGACATGTGAGATTATACCAACCAGACGCTTGCCCTCGGATAAATCGGCCAGTGTGCGCACAGCCTGCTGCAAAGATTTTTCATCTAATGAGCCAAAGCCCTCGTCAACAAACATACTATCTAATTCTATACCGCCGGCATTGGCCTGAATAACATCGGCCAAGCCTAGCGCCAGCGCCAGTGCCGCCTTAAAGGACTCGCCGCCGGAAAGGGTTTTCACACTGCGCTCGGTACCGTTATAGTGGTCGATAACGTCCAATTCCAGACCAGTGCGGCTGCGCCGGTCTGCGGCAACGTCGCATCGTTTAAGTTCATACTGGCCGCCGGTCATGTTGGCAAAGCGCAGATTGGCCAGTGCAATTACCTCATCAAAATATACACGCTGAATGTAGGCCTCAAAATAAAGTCGCTCTTTGCCGGTCAACTGACCATTAGCCGTGTCGCTTAAAGCTTTGAGCCAACCCCAGCGTTTAGCGGCCTGCGCCTGTTCCCACTGTTGTTGTTGCAGGGCTGCGGCCGCTTTCCGATTAACTGCCAGACGGCCGGCCAACTCACCGGCCTGTGCCAGAGTTTGTTCCTGCTGCTGCCTAAGAGCGGCTACGTCTTGACGCAGTTCCTCGGCCGTCTGCTGATTTTGTGTCGCAGCCGCAGTGTTTTCTGCCAAAGCCTTTTCCAGTGCCGCTATCGCACTTTGTTCGGCTGCCTGTTGCTCACGCCAATGGTTTAGCTGATTTTGCGCCTGATTTAAAGCCTGCTGCAAAATTTTTTGTTTCAGTTGAAAATCCTGTAAAGCCTGTGTTAACTCGTTTTGGCTGGAATAGGGCAATTCTCGTTGCTGCTTTTCCGCCTGCAATTTCAGGTTAGCCGCCTTTTCCTGCCAGGCAGCGGTTTCTGCGGCCAAAGCGGCAAGATTAATACTGTCTTGTGTTGTTCGAACTCCCAACTGTTTAGCCTGTTGCTGCAAAGTTCGAACTTCTTGCGTCAGCTGCTGCTGTAAATCTGTCAGAACAGGCTTAAGCTGTTCGGCCGGCAGGTCAGTGAGCGGTTGTGCGGTTGGGGAATAACTAAGCGCCGCCAAAAAATCCGGAGTAAGCTTTTCCTGACAAAGCAGACGGCAGTTTTCCAGTTCACGCTCCCAAAGCTTTTTGCGCTCGTCGCCTTTGGTGCAGATAGCGGTAAGTTCCTCCGCAGCATTGCGGCGCAGTTCCTGACTTTGTTTCAGCTGTTCCTGGTTAGGCGCCTGCTCCGATAGCACAGCTGGTTGTGGGTGTTCCTGACTGCCGCAGACCGGGCAGGGGGTGTTCGGCTGCAATTTTTGCGCCAGCCAACCGGCCTGTGCTGCAAAAAAGGCCTGTTCCTGCTGTTCTGCCGCCATTTTCAGCTTATCATAAGCCGTTTTGCTGCGGCGATATTCGTCACGCAGGCCATTCACCTCAAAATATAAATTCTGTACAGTCTGTATCTGATTTAACAGCTTATTTATCGTAGCCTGCTGCTCATGCTTTTCCGCAAACTGACGCTGAATTTGCCGATAAACCGCCTGTTTTTCTGCTTCTCGCTGTTCGTGCAGGGTTTGGGCAAATTGCTGATAAAGCGGTAATTGCTCCTGTAATTTCTGGATTTGTGCGGCCAAACTCTGGCGCTCGTCCTCTTTGGCCTGTTCCGCTTGCCAGGTTTCTTCGGCCTGCTTAAGCTGATTTTGCACCTGAATTAGCTGTTGCTGATGTGCCGCCAAATTCTGCTGGTTTCGTTCGGTTTGCTCGGCCGTACCCAAAAGGCGGTTAACCTTGGCCAGCTGATTTTCCAGATTTTTCAGCTGAGACTGCAATAAAATGTTTTGCTGTTCATCGGCCGTATTCTGGGCTTGCAGGGCGGCCGGCAGTTCAGCGGCCGCTTTTTCGGTCTGACCTTGCAGCCAGTTCTGACGCAACTCTGTCAAAAATTCGTCTGTCGGCTGAATTAACTCCACCGTATGTTGCGCGGCCAGTTTGGCCTGATTATACAGCTGCTCGGACTGGCTGGTTGCCGCTTTTAAGCGAGTTTGCAGCTGGTCATAAAGCCCGGTGTTAAATAATTCCCGAAAGATAGAACTGCGCGTGGCCGTATCAGCCAACAGCAGCTTCATAAAATCACCCTGCGCAATCATGGCGATGCGCGCAAACTGTTCGCGGTCCAGACCAAGCAAGTCACGCACCGCGGCGTCAACTTGGCGAGTGCCGCTTGTCAGCTGGCCGTCCGGGAAAAGCAGTTGCGCATTAGCGCGTTCGGTGGTCATACCGCCGCCGCGCCGCGCCAGACGCTGATAATCAGGATTGCGCTGCAATTCATATTCCTTGCCGCGATATAGAAAACGCAGACGAACAAAAGTGGGCTGTGACGGTTCGGCATATTTACTGCGCAGCCAGACGTTCTCACGATTTTCACCGCTGGCCGCACCAAAAAGGGCAAAGCTTATCGCGTCAAAAATAGTGGTTTTGCCAGCGCCGGTGTCGCCGCAGATTAAATATAAACCGCTGGCGCCCAGTTCAGCCAGCGGAAGCTGAACTTCGCCGGCATAGGGGCCAAAGGCGGAGATTGTCAAATGTAATGGGCGCATGGCTCCTCCTGTTTATTGTCCCAGATTTCTTCAATCAGTTGTTGCAGAAATTTTTCCTGTTCCGCGTCCAGTCGCTGATTGTTCTGCTGCTCATAAAAATCGCTGAACAGCTTAAACGGCCCCAACTCGACCAGACTCTCCGCCGCCGCGGCGGAAAGGGCCAGCCGCTGATTGGAGCGCGTGCGCTGGTTATCATAATCAAGCTTCATCAGATTGGGATAATACTGGCGCAGTCGCAGTACCGCGTCCGGTATATCATGCTCATCGGTCAGAGTGATATGCAGATAATCTGCGCAGTCCTGAGCGGCCAGAAAATCCGGCGCTGTCAGATTTGCAAAAGCGCCTTTAATCTCACGCAAATCATGCAGAGGATTGAGCGGCGTTGTTTGCAGCTGCACCCGGCCATCGCCGTCAATCTCCAGCAGGGTCAGCGACTTTTTTTGCCGCGCTTCTGAAAAGGAATACTTGAGGGGGGAGCCGCAATATCGCATTGCCGGCTGCTTGGGCCGCACCTGTTGGGCGCTGTGCAAATGGCCAAGCGCCACATAATCAAAATCGGCGAACCAGCTAACATCGACGTTGTCCAGACCGCCGATAGCCAGCTCGTCCGAATCGCAGACAACCGCGCCGGTAATCAGCTGATGCGCCAGCAAAATGTTGCGTACCGGCCGGGGGCGCAGCTGCGCATTGACCTGCTGCATAACCAGACCCACCGCTTCATTATAATCTGCCAAATCCGGCGGCGCTTCAGTTTCCGGTTGCGTAAACGCCCGGCGCACGATAGCCGGTTTCAAAAAGGGCAGTAAATAAAAATCCATCGGCCCAAATTCATCGGCCAGTTCCACGCGCTGCACCTGTCCGGCAAAGGGCTGGGCAATATAAACGCCCTGTTCCTGTAAAAGCCCGGCCGCAAATGCCAAACGCTCCGCGCTGTCATGATTGCCGGGAATGATTAAAACCGCCGGCACCAGCGCCGACAGACGGGTTAAAAACCAATCGCAAAGCTGCACGGCCTCGGCCGCCGGCATAGTCTTATCATAAATATCCCCGGCCAGCAGTGCCGCCTGTGGCTGCTCTCGCTGCACGATTGTTAAAATCTGTTGCAGGATATGGCGTTGTTCGGTCAGCATGGAAATTTCATTCACGCGTTTGCCAATATGCAAATCCGCTAAATGCAGTATTTTCATAATTTTTTTAAAAAATCTCCTTGGTTTGAGAGGGTTTAAACACTTAATCACCGGGTTTTCCACTGTTTTCCACACTTTTCCACAGGGTTTTCCACAGATGTGTGTATTATGACAAGCTTTTTGCGGTGCGGATTGCAGGGATATTTAATAGTTGTTCGGTTGAAAAAGCTGTTTAAAGTTTTCCCATTTGTTAACATTTATAAACACCGCCGGCTGCAAATTAAGATGCAAAACGGCCGGGGTTGTTTTAAGCATAACAAAGCGCCCACAGTAATCTGTGGGCGCTTTATGGCGTGCTACGAGGGATTCGAACCCCCGACCTTCTGGTCCGTAGCCAGACGCTCTATCCAGCTGAGCTAGTAGCACATAAATCAGGTTTTGTGTAACGCACACCATAAAAATGGCGGAGAGCAGGGGATTCGAACCCCCGATACAGGTTTTTGCCCGTATACTCGCTTAGCAGGCGAGCGCCTTCGACCGACTCGGCCAACTCTCCATGTCAAGTGCGTAGATTTTGGCGGAGAGGGTGGGATTCGAACCCACGACACATTGCTGTGCGACGGTTTTCAAGACCGCTCCGTTATGACCACTTCGGTACCTCTCCACGGCAATGCGCCCTTCAATCACGCTTAAAATATTATACAAAAAAGAATGCTGCTTGTCAAGGGTTTTGGTAAATTTTTTATAAAAAAGCGCAATATAGTCCGCTGTTCAGTTGAAAAAACGGTGGCAAATAAAAAAGACGCTGGGCGTCAGCGTCTTTTTAGCAATTAATGATGTTAATGCTTATAAACCGATAGCCGGGAACAGCAGAAACATGGAGATTATGCCAATCGTTAAATTGCAGATGCCGGCAATTTTGGTCAGCAGGGGATTGTTGGTGTACCAGGCTGGCACCAGAACTGCCAGCAGCACGTCAATCACAATCAGGTCAATACCCAGCGGCCAAACCAGACCGTCCTGGAAAGCTTTCAGGGTGAAGCCTACACAGAGGATAAAGCCAGTGGCAAAGAAATGGGCAATAACCTTTTTGTCGCCGCCTTTGAGGAAGAACAGACCAACCAGAACCCAGAACAGACCAAAAAAGCTGAATACAGTGCCCAGGTAGATGCTGTGGTCGCCGCCGACGGAGAACAGATACATACAGAGGCCGGTGAAAATTTGCGCAAGGCCGCCAAATAAAATGGCGATAAGCCCCAGTGAGGTGGTCAGCTTGGTATGGTCAGCGCCTTTAACGCCAACGCCGATTTGCTCCAGACCAAAGCAGATTACAGTGGCAATCAGACCAAACAAGCCGATCGCTTCGGGGTTTACGGGTAACATTTTCATCTCTCCTTATTATTTGATAATTTAACTATAACCTATGCAAGTATACTTTGTCAAGCAAAAATCGTGCTTTTTCCCCTTTTTTTGGCTGGAAGTTTTTTTAATGTTTTTTTAACAGTTGAGGATATAGACATACGGCGATTTTTGTGCTAAGATATAGGCAGATATTTCCGTGATGGGGAGGATTTTCTATATGGGAAAATATTTTGGCACAGATGGTTTCCGTGGCGAAGCCAATGTGGATTTGACGGCGCAGCATGCCTATAAAATCGGCCGTTTTCTGGCCGGCTATTATCGTCAGATTCGGGGGCGGCGCTGTAAATTTGTTATCGGCAAGGATACGCGGCGTTCCAGCTATATGCTGGAATATGCGCTGGTTTCCGGGTTGACTTCCTGCGGCGGCGATGCATATTTGCTGCATGTAACCACCACGCCCAGTGTTTCATATGTGGTGCGGACGGAGGATTTTGACGCCGGATTGATGATTTCAGCCAGCCATAACCCGTTTTATGATAACGGCATCAAGCTGTTGAATGAGCGTGGTGAAAAAATGGACGCTGAAACTATCACACGGCTGGAGGAGTATCTGGATACCGGCTCGCCGGAGCTGCCGCTGGCGCAGCGTGATGAAATTGGCCGCACGGTTGATTATTCTGCTGGCCGCAACCGTTATATGGGTTATCTTATTTCTCTGGCCATACGTTCTTATCGGGGTATGCGCGTGGGTTTGGATTGTGCCAACGGCAGCGCCTGGGCGCTGGCTAAAAGCATTTTTGATGCGTTGGGCGCTAAAACTTATGCTATAAACAATGAGCCGGACGGCACGAATATTAACATGAACTGTGGCTCCACACATATTGAGGAATTGCAAAATCTGGTCAGGGAGTTGAATCTGGACGTTGGTTTTGCTTTTGACGGTGACGCCGACCGTTGTCTGGCGGTTGATGAACAGGGCAACGTAGTAGACGGCGATAAAATTCTGTATATTTATGGCCGCTATATGAAAGAGCGCGGCAAGCTGATTAATAATACCGTTGTGACTACGGTTATGTCAAACCTGGGTCTTTATAAGGCTTTTGATGAGGCGGAGATTGATTATGAAAAAACTGCGGTGGGCGACCGCTTTGTTTACGAAAATATGCTGCAAAACGGTCACCGGCTGGGCGGTGAACAATCCGGGCATATTATTTTCAGTAAATACGCTTCCACGGGGGACGGAATTCTGACGGCCATTAAGCTGATGGAGGTTATTCTGGAGCGGAAACTGCCGCTTTCCAAGCTGGCCGAGCCGGTTAAGACTTATCCGCAGCTGTTGCTGAATGTGCGCGTGGCGGATAAAGAAGCGGCTTTGCAAAATCCGGCTTTGCAGCAGCTGGCGGCAGAAATTGAAGAGCAGATGGCCGGCGACGGCCGGGTGTTAATTCGCCCAAGCGGCACGGAGCCGGTGGTGCGCGTGATGGTGGAGGCCGCCACCGATGAGTTGTGTCAGAAATATGTCGCGCAGCTGGCGGCCGTTATCAGTTAAAAGTTAAAATTATAATAAAACCGCCGTTTGCTTAAAGGCAAGCGGCGGCTTTTTGTATGAAAAATTTTATTTGCTTTGTTCAAGCTGCTGTAAAATATCCTGTAAGGTTATACTGTCCAGATATTCGTTGATAACCTGCTCCAGCCCCTGCCAGACGGGCAGCGTGGCGCAACAGCTATGGCGCGAGCAGTTGGTTGGGTCCTGTTCCAGACAGGCCACGGGAGAAAGACTGCCCTCTGTTTGGCGCAGAATACTGCCCACGGTATATTGCGCCGGCTCTTTGGCCAGCTTATATCCGCCCTGAAAGCCGCGGTTGGTTTGCAGAATATCAGTTTTATTTAAAATGGCAACAATCTGTTCCAGATATTTTTTAGAAATCTGCTGGCGGTTGGCAATATCTTTCAGGGCGATAAACCCCTCGCCCTGATGTTCGGCCAAATCCAACAGCATACGCAGGGCATAACGCCCCTTGGTTGAAATCTTCATGTTTCTGGCACACTCCTTAACCCTATAATAACATATATTTACTGGGTTTTCAAGGGGTGGCTATTGTAATTATGCGAGGAATAGCTTATAATTATATGTAATATTTTTTTAAGGAGGCGATAAGCTTGGAACGACAAAATTGTTTTAAGCTATATAATGAAGAAGAACGCAGTCAGCTGGAGCAGCTTGCGGCTGATTACCGTAAATTTTTGACGGATTGCAAAACGGAGCGTGAAAGCGTGCGCGAGGTTGTGCGGCAGGCGGAAGCGGCCGGTTATCGTAATATGGAAGATTTAATGCAGAACGGCGGCGAGCAGTTGCAGCCGGGCGCTAAACTTTACACAGTTTGCATGGGCAAAGCGGTGGCGCTGTTTCGGCTGGGTGAGCAGCCGCTAAGCGCTGGTTTGAACATATTAGGCGCGCATGTTGACTCGCCGCGTTTGGATATCAAACAAAATCCGCTGTTTGAGGCCGGGGAGCTGGCCTTTTTGGATACGCATTATTATGGCGGCATCAAAAAATATCAGTGGGTAACATTGCCGCTGGCCTTGCATGGCGTGGTGGTGAAAAAGGACGGCCAGACGGTGGATATTGTGATTGGCGAGGACGCGGACGACCCGGTTTTCTGCGTAACCGATTTGCTGATACATCTGGCGCAGGAACAGCTGGAGAAAAAAGGCGCGCGCGTAGTGGAGGGCGAGGCGCTTAATTTGCTGGTTGGCAATGCGGCGCTGGCTGATATTGACGCGGCGGATAAGAGCGACGAGCAGAAAAAAGCGGCCAAACAGGCGGTTAAGGCCAATATTTTGCGGCTGCTGGAAGAAAAATATGGTTTGCAGGAAGAAGATTTTATTTCGGCCGAATTGGAGGTTGTGCCGGCTGGCGCAGCCAGAGAATCCGGTTTGGACCGCAGTATGATTTTGGCTTATGGTCAGGACGACTCTGCCTGCGCTTATCCCTCGCTGCGCGCTATGCTGGAGGTGGAAAACAGCCAGCGCTGCGCCTGCTGTCTGCTGGTGGATAAAGAGGAAATTGGCAGTGTGGGTGCGACGGGTATGCAATCACGCTTTTTTGAAAATGCGGTGGCCGAGTTGTTGAATTTAACCGGTGAATTTTCTGAATTAAACCTGCGCCGGCTTTTACAGCGCAGCCGCATGCTTTCTTCCGACGTTAGTTCCGCCTATGACCCAGCCTATGCTTCGGCCTTTGAGAAGAATAACGTGGCCTATTTGAGCCATGGTCTGGTTTTCAACAAGTTCACCGGTGCGCGCGGCAAATCCGGCTCCAATGACGCTAACGCGGAATATCTGGGCTGGCTGCGGCAGGTTATGGACGCGGCCGGCGTACATTATCAAACGGCTGAGTTGGGCAAAGTAGATTTGGGCGGCGGCGGCACCATTGCCTATATTCTGGCGCTTTATGGTATGGAGGTTATTGACAGCGGCGTGCCGGTTTTGAGTATGCACGCGCCCTGGGAGGTTACCAGCAAGGCGGATATATATGAAGCTTATAAAGGTTATAAAGCGTTTTTAATGGCATAAGTTCAATGGGTGCGTTTTTGGTATAAAGGTGAAAAAATGTCGAAAGTTTTGGTAATTGCAGAAAAACCTTCCGTTGGCCGGGATATTGCCCGGGTTTTGGGCTGTCGGGAAAAGGGCGACGGCTATATCAGCGGTGCCAGTCATATTGTTACCTGGGCGGTGGGGCATTTGGCGGCGCTTTGTGACCCGGAGGATTATAACCCGGCCTGGAAAAAATGGAGCATGGACGCTTTGCCTATCATGCCGGAAGAAATGCAGCTGCGCGCCGTACCCGGCAGCCGCAGTCAGCTGGCCGTTTTGCGTAAGCTGCTGCACAGCCCGGAGGTTGGCAGCCTAATCTGCGCCACTGATTCCGGTCGGGAAGGCGAACTGATTTTTCGTTATATTTATCAGCTTTGCGGTTGCTGCAAGCCTTTCTGCCGGCTTTGGGTTTCCAGCATGACCGACCAGGCAATTCAGGAGGGTTTTGCCAATCTGCGCCCCGGCGCGGATTATGACCGCCTGTTTGCTTCGGCGCGCTGTCGTTCAGAAGCGGATTGGCTGGTGGGGATTAACGCCAGTCGCGCTTATACGCTGAAATATAACACACTGCTTTCCGTGGGACGGGTGCAAACGCCCACGCTGGCGATTATTGTGGCTCGGGCCAGAGAAATTGCCGCTTTTGTGCCGGAGGAATATTATGAAATACGTGCGGATTTTGTCGTTGACGACTTGAATACATATTGGGGCATCTGGCAGGATAAAGACGGCAAGACCCGTATTCTGGGGGCAGAGGCGGCTAAACAGGCCAAGGCGCTGGCGGCTGGTGTGAAAAATCAGCCGGCCAGAGTGCGCGATGTTACGCGTGAGGAAAAAAGCCAGCCGCCGCCGCTGCTTTATGATTTGACAGAGTTACAGCGAGATTGTAATAAACGCTATGGCTTTTCAGCGCAGAAAACGCTGGATATTGCACAGGGGCTTTATGAACGGCGCAAACTTTTAACCTATCCGCGTACCGACAGCCGTTATTTAAGCGACGACCTGGCGCCGCGCCTGCTGGGGCGCGTGCAGCGTCTGGCGGAGTTGCCGCAGTTTAAGCCGCTGGCCGCGCCGCTGCTGCAAGGTCCATTGGCTATTGGAAAGCGAATTATTGATAACAGCAAGGTAACAGACCATCATGCAATTATTCCCACGGAGGGGCGGCTGCGGCTGGATAATCTTACGCGTGAGGAAATGCTGGTCTTTCAGCTGGTGGCGCTGCGTTTTCTGGCGGTTTTTATGCCGTCCTACCGCTATGCCGTAACCAGAATTTTAACTGAAGTAGATTTGCCGGCTG
Organism: Bacillota bacterium; assembly: GCA_021771915.1. Classification (GTDB taxonomy): domain Bacteria; phylum Bacillota; class Dehalobacteriia; order UBA4068; family UBA4997; genus Avidehalobacter. Next base: position 82,835 of record JAETNY010000005.1, on the reverse strand, counting down.
GCATGGAGCCGCAAACGGCGGTTTTTGCCTCGCGCGGTCAGGAGGTTCTGGCCTGGGGCTGGCAGCAGGTCTATCAGTCTTTGCAGACGGCGGAGGACGGCGCTGAACAGAAAGCGGCCGTCAAACGAAAAACCGCAGCCAGGGAGAGCGAAAATCAGCAACTGCCTAATTTGCAGCCGGGGCAGGCGGTGCGAGTTATGGCGGCCCGGCCGCTACGCAAGAAAACCCAGCCGCCCAAACCTTATACAGAAGCCGGCTTACTTTCGGCGATGGAAAACGCCGGCCGTTTTGTGGAAGACGAGGAGCTGCGTGAGCAGTTGAAAGAGAACGGTCTGGGCACGCCGGCTACCCGGGCGGCTATTATTGAGCGTTTGCTTAAGGTGGGCTATATCCGGCGGCAGAGCAAAAATCTGTTGCCGACGGAAAAGGGTGAGCGGTTGATAGACGTGGCGCCGATAGAAATGAAATCGCCGGAAACTACCGGCAAATGGGAGCGCGGTCTTTCTGCTATTGCGGCCGGCCGCATGACCGAAGATGTTTTTATGGCCAGTATTCGCCGTTATGTGCAGTTTTTGGTGCAGGACTGTCGTACCTCAAACCGTTATGTAAAATTCCCGGAGGAGCCGCGGCGATTTAAACGCTCCAGAACTAAAAGAAATGATGCTTTGAAAAAAATAAACCAGCGTTAAAATCTGCCAGATAAAAAACTATAAAAAAGCTTGCACAATGTCTGAAAATTATTTATAATATAAATGTAGACTGTAATAAATATATTATAATAGGTAAGTTTTGCAGTTGGATAACAGGTTTCTGTTCAAGGTCTTATATTCGCCAGGGGCGTAAAAAATTATTAAATATTTATCGGGAGGTATGGCTTATGAGAAGTTTACATTTAAAAAGCAAAGTTACACCGTTGATTTTGGCCATTGCGCTGTTGGTGGCTATCGGTATTGGTACGGCTGGCATTGTGAGCATTGCGAATGCGGCGGCGACTAATGTTACTGCACAGCTAAATCCGGGTTATACGATTATTGTTGACGGCGTGCAGCAGAATTTTTACAATTCTTCCGGCAGCCCGGTTTATCCACTGGTTTATAATGGAACTACTTATCTGCCATTGCGTGCGATTGGCGAGTTGATGAATAAAAATGTTAATTGGGACGAGGCCAATTTGACCGTCAGTCTGGCTGGGACACGTACTGCGGCTCCGACTTTGGGGCGGCCCGCTCCGGCTAAACAGCAGTATGTCAATGCGCAGCTGCGTCCGGATTTTACTATCATGCTGGACGGTGTGCGGCGCAGTTTTACCAACTCCGACGGTACTTATGTTTATCCGCTGCTTTATAACGGCTCTGTTTATCTGCCTCTGCGCGCGATTGGCGAGTTGATGGGCAAGAATGTGGACTGGAACGGTTACACCAGCACGATTACTCTTTCCGGTGGGGGTAACACCATCTCCGGCGGCAGTACTGTGACTGACGCCGACAGCTTTGGCACCTCAACCCAGCCGGGCAATCCCAGTGTACCGGGAACGTCTAATCCTGATAATCAGCCGCAGGTTATGAGCAATGATGAGGCTCGTGCTGCTGCTTTGCGTCAGGTGCCGGGTGCAACAGAAAATAATATTGTTAAGCTGAAACTGGAATATGATGATGGCCGTTGGCAGTATGAAGTGGAGATTTATTATAATTTCACCGAGTATGAAATGAAATTAGACGCATATTCCGGCGCGCTTTTGGATATGGACGTGGAGCGTGATGATTATTTATATCAGCAATCACGCCAGCGCAGCAGCGCCGCCGTTCAGACAGTATCCGGCAATCTGTATTGTGCGGCGAACTGTTCCATAAATCATACGCATAATTATGAATATTGTGCGGCAAATTGCTCCTTAAATCATACGCATAACTATGAATATTGTGCGGCGAACTGCACTTTAAACCATACGCATCATTATGCAGCGGGCACTGGCCATCATCTTGCTGGCCGTCATCATAGATAGTACAAAAAGTTTGGAAAAGAGGAATTTTGAATGTCAAAAGAACAAATTGCAACAACAGCGGCGCCGGCTGCTTTGGGACCATATTCTCAGGCTATTCTGGCCGGCGGTTTTCTGTTTGCCTCCGGTCAGGTGCCGATTGATCCGGCAACCGGTGAATTGGCCGGGACTGATGTGGAAACACAGGCCAAACAGGTTTTTAATAATTTACAGCAGGTTCTGGCTGCCGCTGGCTGCGGTTTTGCCGATGTGGTTAAAACTACGGTGTTTTTAACCGACCTGGCCAATTTTGCCGCAGTGAATGAGATTTATGCTGATTATTTTGTGCAGCCCTATCCGGCGCGTTCCTGTGTGCAGATTGTCGCCCTGCCTAAAGGCAGTCTTTTGGAAGTGGAATTAATTGCCAAAATTCCGGAAAAATAAATGTAAAAAAAACAATGACGGTCATAAAATGGGCCGTCATTGCTTTTTTTGTTTGCTAAAATAAAATATTTTTGAAAAATTTTGCGTAAAATGGAATTTTGCTATTGCCTTTTGCCGTCCTCTTTTGTATAATAATAATTGGAAAAGCGGCTTTATACATTTTTATTAAAAATGGACAGGCCAAAAAAATGCTGTCGGGTGGCAGAAATTGACGGGAGGTCAGGGCTTTATGGAGATTGTTTATGCGCTGCTGCTGGGAACAGCTATCGGCGGCGTTTTAGCATTGCTTGCCCTGGCTTTGCTTTTGTCTGTGCTTAAACGTCAGGATAAGAAAGCGGCGGCGGCTTTGGCTGCCGGCGCAGACGCCAAAGAGGTTAATCGCAAAACTCTGAACGCTATTTTGAAATTTTATGTCAGCAAATATTTGCTTGATGTTCTGGTTTTGCTGGCGCTGTTTCTGGCCAGAGATTGGCTGCCGTTTCGTTGGGATTTTATTCTGCTGGCCGTGGGCGTTATGCTGACTATATTCTTTCAGTTGTTATTGGCCTGCACGGGCGTTAATAAACGGCTGGGTAAAAAATAGATTTTTCAGCTTTTGCTTATTAAATATTTTAGTTCTTTCAAGTTTTAGCTTATATTTGGATTTGGTAAAAACCTTAAAAATTTTATATGGATTTTAAAAAAATCCTGAAAAAGTGGAATGTAAAAAAGTTTTTAAATATTTTACATTAAGTTTGCAAAGAAAGGAGGCAGGTATATATGTCTAACGCTACTTTGTTTGAAATCGGCGGCTTTGAGGTAGATAGCGTAATGACCACTTCTCTGGCGATTACAGCCGTGTTGAGTGTGGTGTCGATTGCTGGTACGCGCAATCTGAAAGAACGTCAGCCTGGCCGCTTGCAAAGCGCGCTGGAATACGTGGTGGGCGGCTTGCGCGATTTTTATGGCAGTATTATTGGTAAGGAAAAAGCCACGGTTTTTTTGCCGGTTTTGGGAACGCTGTTTCTATATATTATAATTTCCAATTACAGCGGTCTTTTGCCGTTTGCCGGCGAACTGCCAGGTTTTCAGCCGCCAACGGGTACTCTTAGCTGTACGGTTGGTTTGGCTTTGGTTACGTTTTTAACCACGCAGTTTGGCGGTTTCAAATATCATGGCGTGCATTATTTAGGGCATTTTGTGAAGCCAGTGGCACCGCTGCTGCCTTTGATGCTGCTGGAAGAGGTCACGCACCCGTTATCTCTTTCTTTGCGTCTTTTTGGCAATATCTATGGTGAAGAAACGGTGCTGCACCAAGTTAGTGGTTTAATTCCGCTGGGGGCGCCAATCGTCATTATGGGATTGAGTTTGCTTTTTGGCTTTATTCAGGCGCTGGTGTTTACAATGCTTTCTGCCATTTATATTGACACGGCAACCGGCGCAGGGCATTAATTTGATTATTCGATTTTGGCCCGAACTAAAAAATTGTTTTCTCGTTTAAGTATTATTCGTATAAAGTTTTAAAGTTCGGCAAAATTTTTGGCGCCGAATTTGGAAAGGAGGAACAAAATTATGGAGAGTGCATTGATTGCTTTGGCTGCTGCTTTGGCTATTGCTGTTTCCACTATCTTCCCGGCTTTGGGCCAGGGCAAGGTTGGTGCTGCTGCTATGGAGAGTATCGCTCGTCAGCCTGAGGCTGCCGGCGATATTCGTACAGCTATGATTTTGGCAATGGCTTTGTTGGAAGCTTTGACCATTTATGGTCTGCTGATTGCTTTCATGATTGTTGGCAACATCGGTTAATAAAAGCTATTTGTTGACCTGCCTGTCTGTGCGCTCTGCGTGTGCATGGGCGCATGGGCAGTGCAGCGTCAATTCCAACAAAGAGTATCAACCGAAAGGAGGCAACCGCCTTTTATGGATATCAGTATTCAGACATTAATATTTGTCATGGCGAATTTTTTAATTCTCGTGGCTATTTTATATAAATTCATGTGGGGTCCGGTTATCCGCATGATTGATTCTCGGCAGCAGACCATTGACGATAGCCTGAATAAGGCTGATGAAGCGCGTCGTGAGGCCGAGCAGATGAGTGCAAAGCTGGCGGAGGAAATTGCCGATGCCAGACGTCAGGCCAAGGCTATTTTGGACGAAGCTCAAAAGAATGCAGAGGTTACCAAGGAAGATATTTTGGCGCAGGCCAGAAATTCTGCGGATAGTATTCTGGCTCGGGCAGAGGCTGAAATTGCCAAGGAAAAAGCTGATGCTATTCTGGCTATCAAAGGCGAGGTTGCGGATATGGTGGTATCTGTGGCTGGCCGTTTGTTGGCTGAGGATATGAGCGATAAGCAGCATATGGCTTTGGTTGACAAATATATTGCAGAGGTGGCGGCAAAAAATGATTAAGGCCGGTTTGACAAAACGCTATGCCAAAGCTTTGCTGGAACTGGCGAATGCCAAACAGCAGCAGGCCGATTTTGGTTGTGCATTGCATGATTTTGTGGAGCTTTTGCAGCAAAATGATGAGCTTAAACAGCTGATTTATGGCAAAATCATGTCAACTTCTGACAAAAAAAGGTTAATTGGCCAGCTTTTGGTCAAGGATAACGCGCCTAAGGACGTGGAGAATTTCATTTATGTAATTCTGGACAAGGGGCGTGAAAGCAGTTTGCCGGAATTTTGGGCGGCTTATCAGGAACTTTGTGATGAGGCGGACGGTGTGCGTCAGGTTTTGGTGCATACAGCGGTGCCGCTGGCAGACAAAGAGGCGGCAGAGTTGGAAAAGGCTCTGGCGAATAAATTAAACGCCAAAGTTCGTCTTAAGGCTCAGGTGGATAAAAATCTTATCGGGGGCATTAAGGTGCAGATTGATGATACAGTATATGACGCCAGCATTAGCCAGCAGCTGCGTTCTTTAAAAGAATCGCTTACGATGGAATAAGCAGGACGTTGTAATAAATTTAAGTTAGAACTTGAACTTAGAGAGGTGAAAAATTTTGAGCATCAGACCAGAAGAAATCAGCTCTATTCTGAAGCAGCAGATTGAAAATTATCAAGCTGACGTTGATGTGGCTCAAGTGGGTACGGTTATCACGGTTGGTGACGGTATCTGCCGTATTTACGGCCTGAACAACGCGATGGCCGGCGAGCTGCTGGAATTTGAAAACGGCGTGATGGGTCTGGCGATGAACTTGGAGGAGGACAACATTGGTTGCGTTATTCTCGGTCACTTCACGGATATCCATGAGGGCGACCAGGTTAAACGTACCGGCCGTATTATGGAAGTTCCGGTTGGCGACGCCCTGATTGGCCGTGTTGTAGACCCCCTGGGCAATCCTCTGGACGGTAAGGGGCCGATTGAGACCACTAAATTCCGCCCGGTGGAATCCAAAGCCCCTGGTGTTATCTCCCGTAAATCCGTGTTTGAACCAATGCAGACCGGTTTGAAGTCCATCGACTCGATGGTGCCGATTGGCCGCGGTCAGCGCGAGTTGATTATTGGCGACCGTCAGACTGGCAAAACTGCCATCGCTGTTGACGCTATTCTGAACCAGAAGGGTCAGAATATGATTTGTATTTATGTGGCCATTGGCCAGAAAGCTTCCACTGTGGCCTCTGTGGTAAAACGTCTGGAAGAGGGCGGCGCCATGGATTATTCCATCGTGGTTTCTGCTGCGGCCTCTGAACCGGCTCCGTTGCTTTATATTGCGCCTTATGCCGGCGCTGCTATGGGCGAGGAGTTTATGTTCAATGGCAAGCATGTTTTGATTGTTTATGATGATTTAACCAAGCAGGCGATGGCTTATCGCGAACTCTCCCTGCTGTTGCGTCGTCCGCCGGGGCGTGAAGCTTATCCTGGTGACGTTTTCTATCTGCATTCCCGTTTGCTGGAGCGTGCGGCCAAGCTTTCTGATGACTTGGGCGGCGGTTCCATGACGGCTTTGCCGATTATCGAAACTCAGGCCGGTGACATCGGCGCATATATTCCTACCAACGTAATTTCTATTACCGATGGCCAGATTTTCCTGGAAACCGACTTGTTCTTCAGCGGTTTCCGCCCGGCTATTAATGTAGGTTTGTCAGTATCGCGTGTAGGCAGTTCGGCGCAGGTTAAGGCTATGAAACAGGTTGCCGGCACACTGCGTGGCGACCTGGCACAATATCGTGAGTTGGCTGCGTTCTCACAGTTCGGCTCTGATATGGACAAAGCCACGCGTGATACATTGGCGCATGGCGCACGTATGATGGAACTTTTGAAGCAAGATCAGTATTCTCCGCTGAAAGTTGAAGAGCAGGTTGCCGTTTTGTATATCGGCGTAAACGGCCTGTTGAATGATATTGAGGTTAAGGACATCAGCAACTTCTGCAATGGTTTTGTGGAATATCTGCGCTCTCAGCGCAGTGATGTGTTGGCCGATATTGCTACCAAGCTGAAATTGGACGATACCAACCAGGCAATGATTGAACAGGCTCTGGTTGAATATAAAAAGATTTTTGCTTAAAGCGGCGGCAGGGCAAGGCGGTTGGCTTTGCCCTGACTAAAGCCTTGATATTTGATTTCGATTACAGCGTAAAGGTGGTGAGATTGCTTTGGCTAATATGCGTGACATCAGACGCCGCATTAAGAGCGTTGCCAGCACCCAGAAAATCACGAAAGCCATGAAGATGGTTTCCGCGGCCAAGCTGCGCAAAACGCAGTCTACTTTGGTGGCGATACGCCCTTATTCGGATAAAATTCAGGAGGTTATGGACCACCTGCTTGCCGGCGGCGAGAAATATGATACTCCGTTTTTGCAGCCTCGTGATGAGGTGAAAAATATTTTGTATATTGTAATTGCCGGTGACCGAGGGCTTTGCGGCGGCTACAATATCAACCTGCTGCGGTTTGCTGAGGAACAGCTGAAAGCTGTGCCAGAGGGCAAAAAAGGCGAGATGTTGCTGATTGGCAACAAAACCTATGAGCATTTCCGCACACGGCCGCAGTTTAATGTTATGGACGTGTTTACCAACATTGGTGATGCGCCCAATGTCAGCCAAGGTAAGGCGCTGAGTGATTATGTAATCAAAAAATACCTTGATGGTGAGGTTGACGAGGTTCATGTTGTGTACTCTCGGTTTGTTTCAGTGTTAACACAGGTGCCGGATTGTCAGCAGGTGTTGCCTATTCAGCAAATTGAAAAGGCCGAGGCTGAAGCTGACGGGAATGGCATGCAGGCTGAAACTGATTATATATTTGAGCCGGGCGGCAAGGAGATTTTGGACGTTATTTTGCCCAAATATGTAGACTCCTCTATTTACCGTCTGCTTTTGGAAGCCAAAGCCGGTGAGCATGGCGCTCGTATGACGGCGATGGATTCGGCGACCGACAACGCCTCTGAATTAATTGATAAACTGACGCTTTCACTCAACCGGGCGCGTCAGGCACAGATTACGACAGAAATTACCGAGATTGTCGGCGGTGCTGCTGCGCTTGAATAAAGCAGCACGATGATAAAAAGAACCCTGCTTTTAAGGAGGTTGAATTATGGCAGAGGGAAAAATTAGAGAAATTATCGGCGCTATTGTCGATATTGAGTTCCCCTCGGACGGCTTGCCGGCTATTTACAACGCCATCAAGATTGATGAAAACGATATTCATCTGACATTGGAGGTTATGCAGCATTTGGGCAACGATTTTGTTCGCTGCGTGGCTCTTTCATCTACTGATGGCCTGTGCCGCGGCATGACGGCTGTGGACACTGGTGCGCCGGTTAGCGTGCCTGTGGGCAAGGAAACTCTGGGCAGAATGTTTAATGTAATTGGCGAACCGATTGACGGTAAGCCTCAGTGTGATTACAAACAGACCTCGCCTATCCATAAGGAGGCGCCGGCTTTTGCTGAGTTAAGTCCCTCCACAGAAATTTTGGAGACTGGTATTAAGGTTGTTGACTTTTTGGTTCCTTATACCAAAGGCGGCAAGGTTGGTTTGTTTGGCGGCGCCGGCGTTGGCAAAACCGTTTTAATTCAGGAATTGATTAGTAATATCGCACAGGAGCATGGCGGTTATTCCGTTTTTGCCGGCGTGGGCGAGCGTTCTCGTGAGGGTAATGACCTTTACGGTGAAATGAGTGAGTCCGGCGTTATCAGCAAAACCGCTCTGGTTTTCGGCCAGATGAATGAGCCGCCGGGGGCGCGTCTGCGCGTGGCTCTGACTGGTCTGACCATGGCGGAACATTTCCGTGATGAGGACCATCAGGACGTGCTGTTGTTTATTGATAACATTTTCCGTTTTACTCAGGCTGGTTCTGAGGTATCCGCATTGTTGGGTCGTATGCCTTCCGCCGTGGGTTATCAGCCCACCCTGGCCACTGAAATGGGTCAGTTGCAGGAGCGTATTACTTCCACCAAAAATGGTTCAATTACTTCCGTTCAGGCTATTTATGTGCCGGCCGACGACTTGACTGACCCGGCTCCGGCAACAACATTTAACCATTTGGACGCCAGAACCGTTTTGAACCGTGCCATTTCTGAGATGGGCATTTATCCGGCGGTTGACCCACTGGATTCCAGTTCCCGTTCTCTGGACCCGAAGGTTGTTGGTCAGGAGCATTATCAGGTGGCGCGCGATGTGCAGAGTATTCTGCAAAAGTATAAAGAATTGCAGGACATCATTGCCATTTTGGGTATGGACGAATTGAGCGAGGAAGATAAGGTGCTTGTTGGCCGGGCCAGAAGAATTCAGCGTTTCCTGAGCCAGCCTTTCCATGTGGCGGAGCAGTTTACCGGCACCCCCGGTGTTTATGTACCGCTGGCCAAGACTGTGCAGGACTTTAAGGCTATTGTGGCCGGCGAATATGACCATCTGCCGGAGCAGGCTTTCCTGATGGTTGGCACAATCGAAGACGCTGTGGCAAAGGCAAAAGCTATGGAAGGGCGTGCATAAGCTATGGCTGAAGATGTAATCCGCTTGGATATTGTTACACCTGCCGGTTTGTTGATGTCTGAGAATGTGGCGGCGGTAAATTTGCCTGCGAGCAAAGGCTCCATGGGCGTTTTGAAGAACCACGCACCTTTGATGACGACATTGGATATTGGCATTGTGAAATATAATCAGGCTAATACTGACCGATATCTGACGGTAAGCGGCGGTTTTGCCGAGATTAAGGACAATACGGTAATTGTGTTGGCCGAGGCAGCCGAACGCGCCGAGGAGATTAATGTGGCCAGAGCACAGGCCTCTAAGGCCAGGGCGGAGGAACGTCTGCATGACCACAGCAGCAGAAAAGATTTGGATATGCTGCGCTGTGAGCTTTCTCTGCACAGAGCCATTAATCGTATTAAGGCCAGTAAACTGAAATAACTCAAGCATAAATAAAAAATCCCTTAATAATTATTATTAAGGGATTTTTTATTTCTATAACTGTTTTACCAGTCACGTGCGCTGATAGCGTCCTCAACGTCAATATCAATACCAAACCAGTGCAGAATATAATCAACACTTGTTCCAATGCTGTCACGAGCCACGGTTTCAATCTCACTTTCGTTTTCTTCAAATTCGTCCTGCAAATCATTGATAGACTCCACTGCTTCATCAAACTTGTTCTGAATAATTGTCATATCAGTTTCTCCGGTTTCTAGCAGTTCAATAACCTGTTGCAGCAAATTTTTAATTTTATCCACCAGAAAATCAGGAAAATAGTCATCTTGATACATGTCCGCAAGCAGCTGATAATTTGTGTCAAATTTCATTACCGTTTAGTCTCCTTAAAAACTAACAATTTTGGCTGGAGTTTCATTGCCCAGAAGCATTACAAACTGTGGTATATCATAACCTTCTGCGCCTGTCTTTACATCATAAAAATGGTAACAAAGCTGGTCATTGATAATCTGTGGTTCCACAACTACTATCGGAATACGGCGCATGTTCAAATAAACATCACGATAACGATGATAACCATACTGCGGAAAAATGTCTAAATCCTCCATACCTTCCAGCCAAAGTTCACGCGGCTGTCCGTAATTAGCCAAATCAGGCCATTCCAATGGTTTCTCACGCAGTTTACTGATGATGATGGCCGCGATAGCAGCAAAAATCAAAGCGATAACGAGCAAATTAAGTAAAACATTAACATATGCCGGCATAAAATGTGCCTCCCTAAAAATTTATTGCCAATGTCAACGGGTGACGGCTTGGCTGAAAGAGTATGCTTACATTATTATACTCCAAATTATAATTTTTGACAAGTAGAAAAAAAGACTAGATTTTTTTAAAATTATATATTATAATAGGAAGAAATATGACCAAAAAACTCGACAACTTGAAGCGGAAATTTTTGCCCGGAGGTGTTTGCATGTATAGATTGGGTATTGATATCGGCTCCACAACAATTAAGGTGGTGCTGATTAACGATACCGGTGCGCTGTTATACTCTACTTATCAGCGGCATGGCTCCAGAATTGCCGAAAAATTGACGGAGATTATCGGCGGTCTGGCACTGCTTTTGAACAATCATATGGTTAAGGTGGCGATTAGCGGCTCGGCTGGTATGTCTTTGGCTGAAGCCAGCGGCATACCATTTGTGCAGGAAGTTTATGCGCTTTCCGGCGCGGTTGAGGAGTTGGAACCGAACACCGACGTGGTGATTGAGTTGGGTGGCGAGGACGCTAAAATTTTGTTTTTAACCGGCGGCATGGAGGAGCGCATGAATGGCACCTGTGCTGGCGGTACCGGCGCTTTTATTGACCAGATGGCCACGCTGCTGAATGTCAGCGTGGAGGAATTGGACGAGTTAAGTCAGCATTATAAAAAGATTTACCCGATTGCTTCTCGCTGCGGCGTTTTTGCCAAGACGGATATTCAGCCGTTGATAAATCAGGGCGCCGCCAAGGAGGATATCGCGGCCAGCATTTATCAGGCAGTAGCGGAACAGACGGTGACCGGTCTGGCGCAGGGGCGGCGGATTGAAGGGCGCGTACTCTTTTTGGGTGGGCCGCTTTCATTTAATATGGGTCTGCGGCAGCGTTTTATTGAAACTTTACAGCTAGACGAGGAAAATGCGGTTTTCCCGGAAATGGGTCAGTATTTTGTGGCTTTGGGCGCGGCTGTTTATGCGGACGGTCAGCCGGAAACTTTTAATTATAAGCAACTGAAAAAACTTTTGTTGGACTCGCAATCGGTAATTAAGGGAAAGAGTCGTTTTTTGCCGCCGCTTTTTACGGACGAGGAAGAATATGCGCAGTTTCAGGATAGGCACCGGCGCAATGCGGTGGCGGAGGCTGACATTAATACTTATCGCGGTGCGGCATATCTGGGGATTGACGTGGGTAGTACCACTTCCAAGCTGGCGCTGATTAGTGAGAATGGCAATCTGCTTTATACCTATTATGCCAGCAATCAGGGCAACCCTTTGCCGATTATTAAAGCCCAGCTTTTGCATATCTATGAACTTTTGGGCGATAATATTGAATTGCGCGCCGGTGCGGTTACGGGATACGGCGAGGAGTTAATCCAGAACGCATTTAATATTGATTATGGTCTGGTGGAAACGGTGGCGCATTTTACAGCCGCACATTTTTTTGAGCCGCAGGTGGATTACATCATTGACATCGGCGGTCAGGATATGAAATGTTTTACCATTCGTAATAACACGATTGACAGCATTGTTTTGAATGAGGCTTGCAGTTCGGGCTGCGGCTCGTTTATCCAGACTTTTGCTGAGGCGCTGGGATACTCGCCGGCTGATTTTGCCCGATTGGCGCTGTTTGCCCGGCGGCCAGTGGATTTGGGCTCGCGCTGTACGGTGTTTATGAATTCATCGGTGAAGCAGGCGCAACGCGACGGCGCGGAGATTGGCGACGTCAGCGCCGGGCTGGCTATCAGTGTGGTAAAAAATGCGATTTATAAGGTGCTGCGCGTACATAGCGCCAGCGAGTTGGGGCGGAATATTGTGGTACAGGGCGGCACCTTTTTAAATGACGCAGTTTTGCGCAGTTTTGAGAGGGAATTGGGTTATAATGTGGTGCGGCCGAATATTGCCGGCCTGATGGGTGCTTTCGGTGCGGCGCTTTATGCTCAGGAGCGACATCAGGCGTTGGGCAGGGAGCAGTCCCGTATTATGTCGGCGGCGGAGGTGGCGGCTTTTCAGCATGAAGCCAGGCCGGTAACCTGCCAGGGTTGTGCCAACCATTGCTCGCTGACTGTGAATTTGTTCCCCAACGGCAGACGCTTTATCAGCGGTAATAAATGTGAGCGCGGCCAGGGTGGTAAACCGTTGGACAGGCCGAATGTGTATGAATATATTAACGGCAAATTTAAGGAATTGATGCAGGAGGCTGAAGCGACGGTTGAGCCGGGGCGGCCGACAGTGGGTATTCCGCTGGTTTTGAATATGTATGAGAATTTGCCGTTCTGGTATACTTTTTTTAAGGAATTGGGCTGTAATGTTGTAATTTCCGGTGAGTCGTCGCGGCAGCTTTACGCCAAGGGGCAGTTCACAATTCCCTCGGATACGGTTTGTTATCCGGCCAAGCTGGCGCATGGGCATATTGAGGCGTTGCTGGACAAAGGGGTTGACAGGATTTTCTATCCCTGCTCCAGCTATAACATTGACGAGGGGCGCGGCGACAAGAATTATAACTGCCCGGTGGTGGCCTATTATCCGGAACTGCTGCATGCCAATGTGCCGGCGTTGAAAGATGTTAATTTCATGTTTCCGTATTTGAGTTTGAATGACCGGGCCATTTTGGGCAGTCGTTTTCATGATTTGTATCCGGAGTTAAATTTCTCGTTGGCGCATTGTATTACGGCGGCTAATCAGGCCTGGCGTTTTTATCGCAGCTGGTGGTCTGATGTGGAGGATTATGGCGTGCAGGCGCTGCGCCGGGCGGAGGAAATGGGCTGGAATGTTGTGGTGCTGGCCGGCCGACCCTATCATGTGGATAGGGAGATTAACCATAGTATTGATAAGATGTTTAATTCGCTGGGTTTTGTGGTGTTGGCGGAGCGCGTTTTGACTGATTTGGTGTATAGCCAGAAGGTGAATGTGCTTAATCAGTGGACTTTCCACACACGCATGTATAATGCGGCGCGTTATGTCTGCCGGCATGATAACATGCAGCTGGTGCAGTTGGTTAGCTTTGGCTGTGGCCTGGACGCGATTACCAGTGATGAATTGAAAGATATTTTAGAGCGAAATGGTAAAATTTATACGCAGCTGAAGATTGACGAGGTTAATAATCTGGCGGCGGTTAAAATAAGAGCGCGCAGTCTTTTGGCGGCGATGGAAAAACAGGAAAATAATTTAAAACAAAACGCTTAAAATTAATGCAAAATAGCAATGAGCCGCTGTTTTATTATTGGAAAGGCGGCGCTGATTTGTAAGGGAGGAATGAAATCATGTCGAAAAAGTCAGACAAAACCGATAATAACCAGAATTTGCATACACATCTAAATCGCCTGGCGGAACCGTTTACCTCGCTTTGGGAAATGATTTTCAGCCAGGCCGAGCGCGAAGAATTGGAAATGCCGCTGCATGAGCATGAAATGCCCCTACGTCAGTTTACGACGGATATGAAGCGTGATTATACTATTTTGGTGCCGCAGATGTTGCCGGTTCATTTTAAGCTGATTGGCGGTATTTTGCGCCGCCAGGGTTACAATATTGAATTTTTGGAGAATGTTGGTTATAGTGTGACGGAGCATGGTTTGCAGAATGTGCATAATGACACCTGTTATCCGGCGCTGTTGGCAATCGGTCAGCTTTTGGACGCCATCAAAAGCGGCAAATATGATTTGGATAAGATTGCCCTGCTGTTGCCACAGACGGGCGGCGGCTGCCGTGCCAGCAATTATATTTATCTGCTGCGCAAGGCGCTGGAGAAGAACGGTCTTTCACATATTCCCGTGATTGCTTTGCGGCTGGATAAGTTGCAGGCCGAGGGTGGTTTTTATTTAAGCAAGGGCACGTTGCTGCGCTGTCTGTTTGCCTGTTATTATGGCGACATGATTTTATGGCTGAAAAATCAGTGCAAGCCTTATGAGGAAGTGCCAGGGCATACGGATAAGGTTGTGGAGATTATCACCAATCAGCTTGATTATGCTTTTGCTACGGGGCAGTATTTGCTGCTGGGGCCGAATTATTTTAAGATTATAAACGCGTTTAAGCAGATTAAGCGACAGAATGTGGTTAAGCCCAAGGTTGGTATTGTTGGCGAGATTTACATGAAATATGCGCCGCTGGGTAACAATGACCTGGAAAATTATCTGATTAGTCAGGGCGCGCAGCCGGTGGTTACCGGGGTTTTGGATTTTATGCTGTATAGTTTGAATAACAATTTTGTGGACGCCAAACTTTATAGCCGTACAACTTTGAAAAGCTGTTTGTTGAAACCTTTGTTTAAGCTGCTGACGATTGGTCAGCAGGCCATGCGCAATGTTATCCGTCTGGACGGTACTTTTATGCCGCCGGCCACTTTTGGGCAGGTTCAGCGCGCGGCCAAAGGCTGCATTGGCGAGGGCGTTAAAATGGGCGAGGGCTGGCTGCTTACGGGCGAAATGCTGGATTTGATTGAAAGCGGCGTGAATAATATTGTGTCGGCGCAGCCTTTTGGCTGTCTGCCTAATCATATCGTGGCTAAGGGTATGATTAGGGCGGTTAAAGAGCGCCACCCGGAGGCCAACATTGTAGCTATTGATTATGACCCCGGCGCTTCCCGTACCAATCAGGAAAATCGGATTAAGCTGATGCTGGCCAATGCTAATGCGGCTTTACATAATGAAAGCGGTCAGGTTAAGCGGCATGTACTTAATTTGCAGCCGCTGGATATTCCAGAAATGGAGGAGAAGCGCGCTTAAGGCGTTATAAAACAGCTGGCATATCAACTAAATAATGGGCTTGACAAAAACCAGACGGAGTGTTATAATAAAAACGCAAAGAGCTGACCCTCAAATCAGGTCAGCCCACAGAAGTAGAAGCTATAAAAAAATAACCGTTACTTTGTAGAGTGGGCGGTTATTTTTGTTTGCCATGATTTAATATAAACTCAACAGCTTGCAGACAAAGTTGGATTGTTTGCATAACTAATGCCGCTACGCTTAACCAAAACATTAGCATCACCTCCTCACCGAACAATTTGAGGAGGGCCCTAATCCCTCATCTTCCAACCATACACCTTACACAGATGTATTTATGTTCTTCTGAGGGCAAACCGCCAATTTAAGTTTCAACTCTTTGTTTTTTTATTATAGCATTTTTCTTGATTAAATGTCAATCCAATTTTTTTATACATGTCTTGCCAGTGCATAATAAGTAAAAAAACAACCCTGCCGTTTTGGCAGGGTTGTTTGATTTTGTTCAGTTTTAATCAGCTGATACGGTGTTCTTTTTAACGCCGCCTCCTATTTTTGGAGCAGACTGACGCTTTCTTTGTGCTTCTTTTTCAGCTTCAATTCTTTCGCGTTCCAGTTCTGCGGCGGTTTTTTTATCGTCATTGTACTTATAATCTTCTTCTTCCTCCTCTTCCTCGTACTGATTGGTGGGAGGAATTTCTGTTGGCGTTGGTTTGGTGATTGTAAACGGATTAGCTTTTGTTGTTTGTGAAATTATACTGCCATTTTGGAATTTTACTGTTGCAATATAATTTACTCTTGTGCCATTCTCTAATTTGCCATTGGTAATGGTGGCTGTAACTGTGATTTCACTGTCATCACCATCGGCAAGAGTCAGGGAACCAGTTGTTGGGTTTATAGTAGTACCAGTTTGCTGTCCCTCAATTTTCCATGTAACCGTTTTGTTGGTTGAGTTTGCTGGTGTAATATCAGCTGTGAACTTAAATTGTTTACCTGGCGTTACTGGTTCGCATGTAATAGCCACGTTAGTTACAGATGTAAAAGGATTAACTGTTATTTTGTTTGATTGTACTTCCTGCATTATGCCATTAACAATTTTGCCATTTGGAATAGTAGCATAAACCGGAAAAGCTGTTGTTCGTTTGGAATCAATAGTCAACACGCCATTTTCTATTTTGGTTCCTTCTTTTGTTGAAGTGGAGTCAAGCGTACAGTTCCATCTATAATCCTGGTTTCTGCTAGCTGGTAAAACCTCAGCTGTGAACTTCAATGTACCTCCAGTCGTTTCATTAACTTCAACATATACAGTGTTGTTGGTAACACCAGGTGCAGTAATGTTAATACTTTCTACCGGGGTGAAAGGAATAACTCTTATTGGCATTATCTGCTCGCCTGCACCGTTTATGGAAGCGCGAACATCAATCGTTTTGAGAGTAGTACTGTTTGTTTGAAAATCAGTAGGTATTGTCAGGATAACCTGTTGACCAGTAGTTGAACTAAAAGTGGGCTTGGCGCCAGTAGTATTTGTATCTATTTCATTTTGGTTAGCAAAATCCCATGTTATATTACCATATCCGGCTGCGCCATTATCTACTTTCAAGGTGATTTTTTGGCCAGAATAATAAGTATTTTTATAGTTTTCACTACCCTCTGTGGTTTCAAATCCCTGTGGTCTAGCCTCAATTATAGAAACCTTGCCTAAATCAATGTTAATTGGTAACTCATTGGAAAGAACAGCGTCCAGTTTATTATCAACTAATTTACCATTAGCCATTGTGGCAACAACTTTAATTGTTGGCGCTGTTTCATTACTAGCAATAGTCAATTTGCCAGTAGCGTCAATTTTAGTTTGGGTGCTGTTGGGTTTGCCGTCGGCTGCAAAGCCCCAGGTTATGGTTTGCAGGTCTTCAGTTATCCCTTTAGCGGTGTATGAAAGCTGCAATGTTCCGCCAATTTTAACATCTGTTGTGGCTGTTGTTGTCGGTTTGGAAATTGTGAAAGTATTCGTAGTACCGTCAAAAGAAGTAAACGCTTTTGCGGTTATATCCAGTTTTTTAGTTTCGGTTTTGCCGTCGTCATCGGTGTTTTCCGCTTTTACGGTTATAGTGCCGCCGTTAAAGGTAGCAGGAATGGTGAAAATTAACTTATTGGTTGTTGCGTCTTTGGGATAGTCCGCTTCATTAATGCCAGCGCCGCTAATGCTCCATTTAATGTTTGCACCATGTTCTTCCATTACGGTTTTATGCATCGTAAAGGTCAGAACTTGGCCGGCCAGATACTCCTCGCCAAGCTGTTCAAACGGTTCAGTTTCAAGAATAATATCACTGAGCAGCGGCACGGCAGCATCAATTTCAAAATCTTTGGGAAAGTCTTTGCCGGGCGCTTCGCCGTTTTTCACGGTTGCGGTTACGGTAACCTTGCCCGGGCTGGTAATAACCAGAGTATTGCCATCTATGCCGGCTTCGGCTTTATCGGTGGTTGTGGTTGTGTCGCCGTCCGCATGACCGCTTGCTGTGCTGTCCTCTTTAATGCTCCAGGTCACCTCCTGCATGGTTGCGTCAGTCGGTTTAATTTCAATTTTGCTTAAATCAATTTCATAACGCATTTCATCGCTGGGCATGGTAACTTTTGTTTCAAATTTATTGGTAATATCGGTAACTGGAATAAATTTAGCCACAGTAATGATAGCGGTTCTGTAAGCGTCGCGGTTATCTTCGTGCTTAACGCGAATTTCTATATCAAGATTTGAGCCAATATCTTTCTTGGTCGGGAAAGAAGCTGGGATTGTCAGCGTGGCAATACCCTTATTTTGGGTAAGTGTAGGCATTGCATTTTTGTCGGTAATGTATCTGTCCAGAGTTTTCTGGTTGTTAATGGACCATTCCAGTTGCTCCTCATAAGCGTCCATAATTTTATCGTCCAGTTTGAACGTAATAGTCTGGCCGGGGTAGTAGGTGTTTACATCTTTAAGAGGAGCCGGTGTAACTATAACTTCACCAACCAGAGAGGGATTAACCTTAATACGGATTTCCTGCTCATAATCGTCCCGGCCCTCGTTGGCGCCGCCCTCAATAACCGCATTCAACACAATCTCGCCGGGGTTGGTCGGTTTCAGCGTGGGACTGGGATTGTTTTTGAAATTATCCTGAGTAATGCCGGTGTTGTCGCTTTTTACCAGCGTCCATTTAATAGTTGACTTGGTTGGGGAAATACCCTCTTTGTCAGAGGTTACGTTGGTACTGAGTGTAAACTCGGTGCCGGCATAAGCCTGATAGATTAATGTGCCGTCGTGGTCTGTGGTCGGCTTTAATTTGTCTAAGGTAATATTTTTAACTGCTCTGTAAGGCGCGTCAACCTTAATTTTAAATACCTGGGTCAAGTTACCGCTGGGCTTGCCATTAAGAACCGTAGCTGTTAAAGTAACCTCGCCGGGCTCGGTTAAAATCAGCACATTGTCTTTATTAATGGTAGCGCCCGCGCCTTTAACGCTCCAGGTTATGTCCTTGTTGCTGGCGTTGCTGGGCGTAACCGTGGCGTCGGTAGCTTTAAGGTCAATTTCCCATTTTCTGGTGGTGCCTTCCTCTTTCAGCGTAACTGCTGTGGGAACATTGGCGGTAATTTTCTCCGCTGAAATAAATACCTCAGTAACCGTAACCTTAAAGGGTGCGGAAACAAAATCCTTGCCAATGCTAATACCGTTTTTCACAGTGCCGGTCAGTGTAAAGCTGCCTGTTTTGGTGGCTGTCAGCAAATTATCGGTTATTGTCACCCCGGCCTTGTCGTCAGTAACTTTCCATTCAACATTACTGATAGTAGCGGTGCTGTTATCGGAATATTTAGCCTGAATATTGTTCAGTTGAACAGTGCCGCCTTTTTCAATCTTTTCCGGAATACCGCTCAAGCTGATAATGGCCTTAAAGTTAGGCAGGTCGGGCTTGGTGTTCTCGTCTGGCGGCGTGAGCATATCCACATTCAGATTGGGCACGCTGGAAACGTCGTTAATGTTGCCGCTGCCTTTGGCTGTAACCGGCGCTTTTTTGGCAACCAGATTATTAATGTTGCTGTTATCCAATTCAATAGTCAGATTGCTGGAAGTATTAACGGTTAACTTATCAATATTAGCGTCAATCTTCAGCGGTTCAGTCAAAGTGCCGTTTACCACCACACTATTAAGGGTGTATTCCTTGGGGCTGGTGGTGATGTTGGCGTTGTTTTGCAGAATGATATCGCCCTTAAGCGTGGTGCCGTTGTTCAACTTCAGCCCCACAGGCTGTTTTACCTTATCGGTGGGCTTTTTATCAATGTAAATATTTTTTTCCAGCGCACAGTCAGAAAAGATGATAGAATTCTGACCGCCGCCATGAATGTAAACCTGGCCTTTAATGGTAACATGGTCTAAGGTTACATTGCCATCGGCCACGCTTGCTTCAATCGTCAAATTCTTATCAATAATAATATTGCTGATTGTAACGCCGGCTTTGGTAACCGTAACGGTGTCATAGGTGGCGTTGCCTTTTTTAGCGTCGCTGCCGTCAATGTTGCCGGTTACAATCAGATTTTTGTCAGACGGCGTGTTGCTGCTGCCGGGTTTGTTGTTATTATTATTGTTATTGTTGTTATTGGAGTTATCATCGTCATCGTCATCATCATAGCGGTCGGTATAACTGGGTTTGGTGCCGGAGCCGGAGGTTATAAGACGATTAGGCTCAATGCTGGAATAAATACCGGAAACATAGGTATACATTTTGTTAATCTCGCCGGAGCCGGTGATGTCGATATGGTCATAAATGCGCATCTCGTCAACATAAGCGTCGCCAGAGAAATAAACATTCGCATTGTTGGCTTTGGAGGTTACCTCCAACTCCTCAATGTTGGTGTTTCGGCCCAGACGCAAATCAGAGTCAGTGTCCAGCAGCAGGCTGTCCACGGTTGCGTTCACATTAACAGAGGAAACGCTGTTATCGGCAATGGTAACTTCGCCATAGCCTTTGCCCTCAATGCGGCCGTTGCGCCAGAACTCCAGTTCATCAATGGTAGAGTGGGTATCCGTAATAAAGCTGACGCCGGATTTGTCAATCACAACCTTGTTGAAATCGCAGTCATCTACATCAATCGTGCTGCCGCCGCGCACATAAACAGTACCCTCAACGGTTAAATCGTCCAGATTGATGGTAGAAGAACTCATACCGCTGGGGATATAAAGATTGCCGGTAATTGTTTTGTTGGCCAGCGTTTTATCCCGGGTACTCATGGTATAATCCTTAACTTTGTCGGTGTTAGTGCTGTTGCTAACGCCGGGCTTGCCCAAAACATTATTGTTAGCGTTATTGTTGTTGTTATTGGAACTGCCAGAACTGCTGGAACTGCCTGAAGAGCCGGGTGTGGTGGTATATGTTTTG
Source organism: Bacillota bacterium (assembly GCA_021771915.1). Lineage (GTDB taxonomy): Bacteria > Bacillota > Dehalobacteriia > UBA4068 > UBA4997 > Avidehalobacter. The sequence goes on along the minus strand of JAETNY010000005.1, from coordinate 62,209 downwards.
CTGGATTCCGCCTTGGCCAGCACCGTGGCCGCCTCGGCTCGGGTAAGCGCTTTGGTGGGGTTGAATGTGCCGTCGCCGTTACCCTGCATATAACCAAACTGGGTGGCAGCGCCCACATACGGCGCGGCCCAGCTGGCAATACGGCTGCTGTCCGTGTAATTGCTGCTGGCGGACTGATTGGGCGCCAAACCCTTGATGCGGCAGATGATAGAAGCCGCTTCTTCACGGGTCAGCGGAGCGTCCGGATTGAATTTGCCGCTTTCGTCGCCGTTAATATAGCCGGCATAAACGCCCTTGGCAATTTCATCATAGCCCCAATAGCTGGCGCTGACGTCGGGGAAACTGATGGCCGCCGGCGTGTTGTAGCCGAAAACGCTGTTGACCATTTTAACGAATTCCGCGCGTGTAACAGAGGCTTCCGGGCGGAATGTGCCGTCTGGATAACCAGACATAATGCCGCGTGAAACATAGGCATTAATTGTGGAGGCCGCCCAATGGCTTGGCGCCAAATCGGTCACGGCCAGCGCCGGCTGTGCGGAGCCAACCAGCCCAAACCCCAGGCCGGAAAGCAGGGCAGCCGCCGTAAACAGATAACGGAGGATTTTGCAGTGCTTCATTTAATATCAATCCTTTCATTAGTTACCGTGGAAAAAATATGGTCTTACTTCTATACACTTTTTCCTATAATTTTACGTCTACTATTATAACATTATTTTCAGTGTTTGTGTAGTATTTGGGGAAAAATTTTTGCAAATTTTTTAAGTTATTTCATAAAATGTATTTATTATACAACAATTTTTTCCTATTTTTTAGTAAACCCATAAGCGCGGTATTGTTTAACTGAAAAACGCCGTCATTTTAAAGGTAAATGACGGCGTGGTTTGGTATTTCTGTTAATTTAATTTTTCAATGCTGGCGATGCGGCCGCTGAAACCGGCGTAACTCATATCGCCCATACGCTGGCAGGTACTGGAAATATGCCTGCGGTCAACAATAAACTCCACAATATTGCCGCCTCGGTGTTGGTGCAGCCTGTCGGTGTGAGCGTCGCTTTTAATATCGCCGGTAATCGCCAGAAAACTCTGCCCACCCTCCAAGGTGATACGAAAACGCTCTCCCACGCCATTGGTGTAATAAGTGCCAAGCGCAATCATATAATAGCCGTTATAACGCCGAAAACCCTGCTCATCAGTATAGGCGCTTTGTTGCAGTGCGTATTGTTTGCTTTGCCGGTTGGTCAGCGTGCGATAATCCATAAAGGATTTAAAGCCGGTGTTAGCGCTGTATGCGCTGGGAACGTCCAAAAGGGTGCCGCTGGGTTTTTCCGCCGGTTTTTCGGCTGGCTGTTCGCTGGCGGTCTGCGCTGCCGGCTGTGTCGCTTCTGTCGGTTCACTTGCTTTAGCCGCTTCAGCCGGCGCTGTTTGCGGTTCCGTTTCCGGCTGGCCGGCCGGGCTGGCGTCGCCGTTGATTTTTTGCAGGGCGTTGGCCAAAGTGCTGTTGTCTATGGGGGTGGGCGTTCGGTCGGCCGTGGTGTAAATCGGCTTTAAGCTGGCCTTGGCGGAAAGACCCTCCAGCTGCTGTCCGCTGGCCGCAAATGCTTTGGGGGTGATTGAACAGCAGAAAACGGTGAAAAGCAAAACGCCCAGCAGCAAACTGAAAGGCTGACTTAAAGGGCGGACGTTTACAGAACGATTATTTATCGACGTATTATTAAAAAAGGAAGTATTAAATCTGGTGTTTGACAATATTCCGACATCTCCTTGCGTATAATATTGGTTATTATAAGGATATGCCGTAACAAGCCCGGTTATAACTGGAATTTTGGGCTAAATTTGTTTATAAAATGACAAAAAACGGCCAATAAGCCGGCCGCTGAGGGTTCATAAAAACCCTCGCTGGCGTTATGCCAGGCGAGGGTTGATATAACAGAGATTTTGTTAGGCCAGGGGGCAGTGCTCCTGAATATGGGCAACAATTTCATCGCCAATGCGCGCCTGTGCCTCCTGCGTGGAGCCGCCGATATGCGGTGTGAGTGAAACGCCGTGGTGATTGCAGAGGTCGGTGTTTTTGGTCGGCTCTTCGGCATAAACGTCCAAGGCAGCGCCGGCCAGCTTGCCGCTGTTCAGCGCGTCCAGCAGAGCGGCCTCGTCAACCAGTGCTCCACGGGAAGTGTTAATAAGATAAGCGCCGTCTTTCATCTGCGCCAGCGTTTCCGCGTTAATCAGCGGCGGCTCGCCCTTGGCGGCCGGAACGTGCAGGGAGATAAAATCCGCCTGCGCCAGCAACTCGTTCAGCGGCACAATCTCCTTCGCGGTAACAAAGGGGTCGGCAGCGATAACGCGCATACCGATAGCCTGCGCCATTTTGGCCAGCGCCCGGCCAATGCGGCCATAGCCGACAATGCCCAGCGTTTTGCCGCCTAGTTCAATGCCTTCATATTTCTTTTTGTTCCATTCGCCCTGACGCATGGTGTGGTTGGCGATGTGCAGATAACGGGCCAGCGCGAACATATGCGCCAACGCTAACTCCGCCACGGACTGGCTGGAGGCCGCCGGAGTATTGCGCACTTTAATGCCCTTGCTTTCCGCATAGTCAACGTCAATGTTATCCACGCCAACGCCGCCGCGGATAATCAGCTTGAGCCGGCCGGCCGCCGCTGCCGCGTCAATAACCGGCTGGCGCACTTTGGTGGCGGAACGCACAACCAGCACGTCATAGTTTTTCAGCTGTTCGGCCAATTCGTCCGCTTCATAAAACTGTTCGTCAACCTGATAGCCCAGTTTTTGCAGTTTTTCTCTGGCGGCGGCTTCAATGCCGTCGCTGGCCAGAATTTTTATTTCAGTCATTTTGTTTCCTCCTATTTGTGTTCCTGTTCAAATTTCTGCATGAAATCAACCAGCGCCTGCACGCCCTCATAAGGCATGGCGTTATAAATGGAAGCGCGCATGCCGCCAACAGAGCGGTGACCTTTCAGGTTGGAGAGGCCGGCCGCCGCGCTTTGTTTGGCAAATTCAGCGTCCAAATCCGGGTTGCCGGTGCGGAAAGTTACGTTCATGATAGAACGGCTGGCTTTATCGGCCACGGGCTGGAAAAGCTGGCTGTTATCAAGATAATCATAAAGCAGCGCCGCCTTTTTCTGATTGCGCTCGGCCAGCGCGGTCAGTCCGCCCAGTTCTTCAATCCATTCCAGCACCAGCTTACAGATATAAATGGGGTAGCAGGGCGGTGTGTTATACATTGAATCGTTTTCGGCCTGGGTTTTGTAGGTCAGCATGGTGGGCGTGCCGGGCAACGGCTCTTTCAGCAGGTCGTCGCGGATAATTACAATGGTTACGCCGGCCGGAGCCACATTTTTCTGCGCGCCGGCATAGATAAGACCAAAGCGGCTTACGTCTGTCGGCTCGGAAAGTATGCAGGAGGACATATCAGCCACCAGCGGTACCTGGCCGGTTTCCGGAATGTAAGGATATTTTGTGCCGTAGATAGTGTTGTTAAAGCAGATATGAACATAATCAGCGTTCTGGGAGAGTGCAAGTTCGTCCTGGCCGGGTACGCGGACAAAATTTTCTGCTTTGGTAGAAGCGGCACATTTAATGTTGGGCGAGAATTTTTGCGCTTCTTCATAAGCCTTTTTGGCAAAACTGCCGCTTACGATGTAATCGGCCGTACCCTCTGGCGAGGCAAGCAGATTCAGCGGCACCATGGCAAACTGGGTGGAGGCGCCGCCCTGAAGGAACAGCACGCGGTAATTATCCGGAATATTCATTACTTTGCGCATTAAGCTTTCTGCGGATTGAATTATTTCCTCAAAAAATTTAGAGCGGTGGCTCATTTCCATTACAGACATACCGGAGCCGTTGTAGTTAAGCAGCTCGGCAGCGGCCTTTTCCAGCACCGGCAGGGGCAGCATGGAAGGACCGGCTGAAAAATTATAAATACGCTTCTGGGTCATAATCGTTAATCTCCTAACATAAAAAAATATTTAGACAGTTTGTCTATTCGCTTATTTTAACATGTATTTGTGTGGTTGACAAGTGTTTACGCAGAAAAAATTTTATTATTTATTTTTAATATTTTCTGTACAAATTTAATATAAGGAAAAAAGCTTGCGCTAGAATGTGTGGGCTTGTTTTTTTTAAAAAATTAATTTAAAATTAAGCAAACTTTTTGCCGGGCTGGTTCGTCTATAAAGTAGAACGAGATGAAAGGAGGTTTTTGGGGGTGGCATTTGTTGTGACACAGCTGGAGAAATATCTGATTGAAAATCAGGCGCGGTTTTATCGGCTGGCATACAGCTATTTGCAGAACCGGGAAGAAGCCTTGGACGCTGTGCAGACGGCTGTCTGCCGGGCTTTGGAGGGGCGCGGCGGCCTGCGCAGTGCGGAAATGATGCGCAGTTGGTTTAATCGCATTTTAATCAATATCTGTCTGGATATGCTGCGGCAAAAAAAGCGCGTGGTTACTGTTGCGCCAGAGGATTTAACAGTCGGCAGTTATGAAGACCCTTTGCCGGCGGACGAAACGCTGATAAACCGTATCAATGCTTTGTCCCTGGAGGAACAGACCATTATAAAGCTGCGTTTTTTTGAGGATTTGAGCCTGAAAGAAATCAGCGAGATTACCAATGTAAACTTGAACACGGTAAAAACCCGGCTATACGGCGCTTTGAAAAAGCTACGTATTTCAATGGAAGGAGAGATTATATAATGAATGAATTAAAAAAAGCCAGAGCGGAATATGAAGCTGTTCCCGTTCCAGAGGAGTTGGCAAATATTGTGCAGGCCTCTATTCAGCAGGGCAAAAAGAATTATTGGCAGAAGCGTTTAAAGCAGGGTTTTGCGGTAGCGGCAGCCTGCTTGGTCTTAACCTTTGGCGTGTTAAATCTTTCACCGACGGCGGCGGCGATTGCGGCGGATATTCCGATTTTAAGTGGGCTGTTTCAAATTCTAACTGTGCGTGATTTTCAAAAGCAGGAGGACGGCATTGATTATCAGGTGAGCGTGCCGGAGGTAAAGGCGGAGGGCGCTTTGGCCCAGCAGGTTAATGCGGCTATCCAGGAACAGGTAGACGCGCATCTGGCACGGGCGGTTCAGGATTGGCAGGATTATCGGGAGGCTTTTTTTGCCACTGGCGGCACTGAGGAGGAATGGGCTGACCGGGAAATGAATGTGGTAGTGGATTATGAAATTAAGAGCCAGACGGATACCAGCGTTTCCTTTGTTGTATCGCTGGCGGAAGGTTGGGTGGCGGCGCATGAGGAACGCTATTATTATAATCTGGATTTGGCGCAAAATCAGAATATCACTTTGCAGATGTTGCTGGGCGACGACTGGGTACAGATTTGTAATGATGCAATTCAGCGAGAGATTGCGGCCAGTGTTGATGAACAGGGCTTTTCAATGTTCTTCCCGGCCGACGAGGGCGGTTTTGTCAGCGTTGATGAAAACACTGCTTTTTATATCAGTGCCGACGGTACGCCGGTTGTAACTTTCCCCAAATATGCAATCGCCGCCGGAGCGGCTGGCCTGCCGGAATTTCCAATAGTTGTGGACTGAAACTTACGGTAATATAAATAAATTCAGAAATATTTTAACGCAAAAAGCAAGCCGGTGCGTAAATGTGCCGGCTTGTTTTTTTTGTTTTTACACTTTAGAAAAAATGATAATTTTTTTTCGGCTTATTTTACCAAAAAATCATTGTAGCGTTATTTGAATTGTGATATAATAAAATTAATATAAAAAAACGATAAATAATATTATAAAAATTTAATAATTAAAGTAGGCAAGCCTAAGGTGCTGCCGGCCACGCCTGGGTTGATTGTTTGGCGTGGCTTTACTTTTTTAGAAAGGAGCAGGCTTATGACTAATCTCAGATTGATAGCAGAAGCGGAGGCCTTTTTGTATAATCAAGGCACCTATTATCATGCTTATAATAAACTTGGTGCGCATATTATGGAGGTAGACGGCCAAACGGGCGTGGGTTTTGTCGTTTGGGCGCCCAATGCCAGCCATGTCTGGCTGGTGGGGGATTTTAACAGCTGGCAGGGCGAGGGCTATGAACTTACCCAGTTGCCTGGCGGTTTCTGGCAGATTTTTACCACGCAGGCCAAACCGGGCGATTTGTATAAATACCGGATTTTGACCAGGCGCGGCCGTATTATGTATAAGGCGGACCCCTTTGCCTTTATGGCGGAAAAGCGCCCCGGCACGGCCTCTCGGGTTACCGGTTTGGCTTATGAATGGCATGATACGGAATGGCTGCATAAGCGCAGTCGCGGCAGCCACTTTGAAAAACCGCTGAATATTTATGAAATGCATTTGGGCAGCTGGCGGCGCAAGGAGGATACGCCGGATAATCCGGAGGGTTTTCTTTCTTATCGGGAACTGGCGGCGGAATTGCCTCGGTATTTGGTGGATATGGGCTTTACCCATGTGGAATTTATGCCGGTTATGGAACACCCTTTTGACGGCTCCTGGGGCTATCAGACCACCGGTTATTTTGCGCCTACTAGCCGTTATGGCAGTCCGCAAGATTTTATGTTTCTGGTGGATAGTCTGCATCAGGCCGGTATCGGCGTGATTCTGGACTGGGTGCCTGGTCATTTCTGCCGTGATGAACATGGTCTGGTGCAGTTTGACGGCTCCAACCTTTATGAAACAGAGGAACATATTGAATGGGGTACTTATAAATTTAATTATCGTCTTAACGAAGTGCGCAGTTTCTTAATCAGCAGCGCCATGTTCTGGCTGGATATTTATCATGCCGACGGTATTCGCTGCGACGGTATCAGCAGTATGCTTTATCTGAATTATGGTGTGGGGGCGCCTAACCTGAAACGCTTTAATGAACGGGGCGGCGAGGAAGATTTGACGGCGGTAGCTTTTTTGCAGCAGCTTAACCAGACGCTGGCCAGCTTCTTCCCTGACGTTTTCATGATTGCGGAGGAAAGCACCGCCTGGCCGTTGGTTACTTATCCGCCGGCGGAAGGTGGTTTGGGTTTCCATTATAAATGGGATATGGGCTGGATGAATGATACGTTGAAATATATGTCTTTGGATTTTCCCGGCCGTTTTTATAATCACCGGCTGCTAACTTTCTCCATGATGTATGCTTTTAATGAAAACTTTGTGTTGCCGCTTTCTCATGATGAGGTTGTGCATGGCAAGCATTCTTTGATTGGCCGCATGCCGGGCGATTATTGGCGGCAGTTTGCCAATCTGCGCCTGTTGTATCTCTATCAGATGACACATAGCGGCGCCAAACTGAATTTTATGGGCAATGAGATGGCGCAGTTTATCGAATGGCGTTTTGCGGAGCAGCTGGAATGGTTTTTGCTGGATTATGAAAAACATGCGCAATATAAACATTTTGTGGCGCGGCTGAACAAGCTTTATTTGCAGGAGAACGCGCTTTGGCGGCAGAATTATAACTGGGACGGCTTTAAATGGCTGGAGGCGGATAATGCGGAGCAATCGGTTTTGCTTTTCCTGCGTAGCGCCAAAGCGCCGGAGCGTGCGCAGCGCAGTGATTTTGTGCTGGTATTGCTTAATTTCCTGCCGGACAGCTATCAGGAATATCAGGTGGGCGTGCCGTTTGCCGGCGATTATCTGGAAATTTTTAACAGCGACGCGGCGGAGTTTGGCGGCAGCGGCAAGCTGAACCCGGGGCGTTTAACGGCAGAAAAGCAGCATATGCACGGCCAGCCTTATACGCTGACATTACGCGTGCCGCCGTTGGGGGGGCTTATTATTAAACCGGTTAAATGATAACGCCGCAAATAAAATCAGCGATAAAACGAATAATATTATAAAAATACAATGAGCACATAACTTAAAAGGTATTTTCTCAAAAAAAATAGCTGTGATTAAATTAGGAGGTAATAGAAAAGATGTTTAAGAACACCGAGGAATTTATTAAAGAGTATCGGGGCGAGTTCTTGCGTTCTGTGGGCGAGGCTTTTGAAACCTGTGACGCCTGGCAGAAGTATGCGGCTTTGGCCAAGCTGATTTGCAACAAGGCGGCGCATCAGTCTGTTTTGACGCAGCAGCGTCAGCTGGCCAGCAATTCCAAGCGCGTTTATTATTTTTCCATGGAATTTTTGATTGGCCGTTTGTTGAAAAGTTATTTGATTAATTTGGGTATTGAAGATTTGGTGCGTGACGGTCTGGAGCAGATGGGTGAGGATTTGGATTATCTGTGCGACCAGTGCGTGGCGCCGGGTCTGGGCAATGGCGGTCTGGGGCGTTTGGCGGCCTGCTTTATGGATTCTCTGGCCAGTCTGGGCTATGCCGGCTATGGCATGGGTTTGCGTTATGATTATGGTCTGTTCCGTCAGAAAATTGTTAACGGCCAGCAGGAAGAACTGCCGGACGCCTGGCTGGATAAGCCTTATCCCTGGGAGCTGCATAATGAGGACGATATGGTGGAGGTGCGCCTGGGCGGCGTGATTGAACGCCATTATCAGGACGGCAAGCTGACCTTTACGCATCATGGTTATAAGGCGGTGGCGGCCATTCCCTATGATATTCCGATTGTGGGCTGGGAGGGCAAAACGGTTAATAAACTGCGTTTGTGGCATGCCAAGCCGCTGGTGGAAAATTTTGATTTGGCGGCTTTTAACCGTGGTGATTACAGCGTTGCCATGCGTGACCGCAATGAGATTAATGCGCTGACGGCGGTGCTTTATCCGGAGGACAGCACAGAAGCCGGCAAGGCTTTGCGCTTAAATCAGGAATATTTCCTTTCGGCGGCCGGTATTGGCAGTATTATCCGTCGCTATCGCGAGCGTTATGGCAATAACGCCTGGCAGGATTTGCCCCGGCGTGTGGCTATCCATATTAATGATACACACCCGGCGCTCTGCGTGCCGGAATTAATGCGCGTTTTGATGGACGATATTGGTCTGGGCTGGGACGAAGCCTGGGATATTACAACACACACTATTTCCTATACCAATCATACCGTTCTGCCGGAGGCGCTGGAAACCTGGTCGATTGATTTGATGCGCCGTCTGTTGCCGCGTATTTATATGATTATAGAAGAAATTGACCGTCGTTTCCGGGAGAGCCTGCAATGGCCGGGCTGGCAGGACCATCTGCGCTTTACGGCTATTCTTTGGGACGACCGTGTGCGTATGGCCAATCTTTCCGTTATCGGCAGCTATTCTGTTAATGGTGTGGCGGCGCTGCATACGGAAATTTTGAAAAACGATGTAATGAAAGATTTTTATAAGCTTTATCCGGAGCGTTTTAATAATAAAACCAACGGTGTTACGCACCGGCGTTTTCTGATGGAGGCCAATCCTCGCCTGACCAGGTTGATTGACGAGGCTATTGGCGATGAATGGCGTGTTAAACCCAGCCTGTTGCAAAATCTGCTGCGTTATGAAAACGACGACGCTTTTCTGGACAAACTGGCGGCGGTTAAACTGGCTAACAAGCAGCATCTGGCTGATTTTATCAAGCAGGAAAACGGCATTGTGATTGACCCGGAATCGGTTTATGATGTTCACGTTAAACGTATTCATGCCTATAAACGGCAGTTGTTGAATGTGTTTAAGATTATGGATTTGTATAATCAGCTGCATGACAATCCCAATATGGAAATGGTGCCGTATACCTTTATTTTCTCCGGCAAAGCGGCGGCCGGCTATGTGTTTGCCAAAGAAGTTATTCGCCTGATTTGCAGCGTGGCGGAACTGGTTAATAAAGACCCGGTTTGCCAGGGCAAGATTAAAGTGGTGTTTGTGGAAAACTTTACGGTTTATAAGGCGCAGCAGATTTATCCGGCGGCCGATATCAGCGAGCAGATTTCCACGGCCGGCAAAGAGGCCAGCGGCACCGGCAACATGAAGTTTATGTTTAACGGTGCGGTAACTCTGGGCACGCTGGACGGCGCGAACATTGAAATTCTGGAACAGGTTGGTCGGGATAATATCTGTATTTTTGGCCTGACAGCGGAGCAGGTTATGAATTATTATCTGGACGGCAGTTATCTGGCCTTTACTCAGTGCAAGAATGATTTGCGCCTGCAAAGGATTACCGAGCAGCTTACCAACGGTCATTTTGCCGGCGTGGGCGGCGATTTCTGGGGCATTTACGACCCCTTGCTGCGTAATAATGATGAATATTTTGTACTGAAAGATTTTGACTCTTATTTAACGGCCTGGAACAGTCTTTCAGAACTTTATAAAGATGAGCGAGCCTGGCGGCAGGTTTCATTGCGCAATATTGCCAAGGCTGGTTATTTCAGCAGCGACCGCACGATTGCGGAATATGTTAAAGATATCTGGCATCTTTAATGGCGGCTGATTAAAATATTAGCCGCCCGAAAGGGCTGATATAAAAGTACGGTTAAAATAAAAAATAAAGTATGACAAAACAAGAGCGGAGGTTAAACATATGCGCAAAAAAGAATGTATTGCCATGCTGTTGGCTGGCGGCCAGGGCAGCCGCCTTGGCGCGCTTACCAGCAAAATTGCCAAGCCGGCCGTGGCCTTTGGCGGTAAATACCGGATTATTGATTTTAGTTTAAGCAACTGTGTTAATTCCAACATTGACACAGTCGGCGTGCTTATTCAATATCGACCGCTGATGTTGAACTCTTATCTGGGCACGGGGGCGCCCTGGGATTTAGATGAGCAGGAGGGCGGTGTTTTTGTTCTGCCGCCGTATGCCACGCAGGAGGGCGGCGCCTGGTATAGCGGCACTGCGGATTCTGTGCTGAAAAACATTGATTTTATTGACAGCTATAACCCGGAATATGTTTTGATTATCTCTGGTGACCACCTGTATACCATGGATTATAACCGTATGCTGGAATTTCACAAGCAGAACCAGGCGGAGTTGACGGTTTCTGTGATTGAGGTGCCTCTGGAGGAGGCCAGCCGTTTTGGTATCATCACGGCCGACCCGACGGGGCGTATTGTTAAATTTTCAGAAAAACCAGCCCAGCCGGATAGTACGCTGGCTTCTATGGGTATCTACATATTTGACTGGCCGGTTCTGCGTTCAGCCTTGCAGGCTGATGCGGCCAATGAGGAGTCTGAGCATGACTTTGGCAAAAATGTTATTCCCATGCTGCTGGCGCAGCGCCGGCGGCTTTTTGCCTATGCTTTCAGCGGCTATTGGCGTGACGTTGGCACGATTGACAGTTATTATGAGGCCAATATGGCGCTGCTTGATGGAAATTGTGAATTTGATATTTTTTCCAATAACGCTAATATTTACAGCAATGCTAATATTTTTCCGCCGCATTATGTGGGTGAACAGGCAGTTGTGCAAAATTCTCTGGTCTGCAATGGCTGCACGGTGCTGGGCGAGGTGCGTAACTCTATTTTAAGCACAGAGGCTTATGTCGGCCCCGGCGCTAAGGTGGAGGATTCCATTCTTTTGCCGGGCGCCCGGGTGGAGAGCGGCGCCAGAGTGATGCGCGCTATTGTGGGCGAGCGAGCTGTGGTTGAGGTTAACGCTTATTTTGGCAGTCAGGACAAAGAACAGCCGATTGCTGTGGTGGGCGATAATGAACATGTTGCTGATGATTTGTGGTCTGGGAGGTATTAAGCATGGCCGGCAGAATTTTGGGAATGATTTCCTGCAATTATAATGATGATAGCTTTGGGCAGCTGACAGCGGTGCGCTCGGTGGCTTCCATGCCCTTTGGCGGCCGTTATCGGCTGTTGGATTTTGCTTTGTCTAATATGGTGAATTCTGGAATTCGCACGATTGGCGTGGTTACGCCATACCAGTATCGTTCTATTCTGGACCATGTGGGCGCTGGCAAGGAATGGTCATTAGACCGCAAACATGGCGGCCTGTTTCTGTTGCCCGGCTCCATTTATGGCCCAAAGGGAGCGCATTGCAGTTTTATGCTGCGTGATATTATTAAAAATATGCCTTTTTTGGAGCGTGCCAAGTCAGATACAATTTTAATCTGCGGCAGTTCCAAAGTGTTTAATATGGATTTCCGCTCGATGTTTGCGGCGCATGAAGCGGCCGGCGGCGGTATAACCATGCTTTATAAAAAGGTGAACGAAGCAACTGCCAAAGACGCTCTCTATTTGGAATTGGAGGGCGATATGGTTAAGAGTATGACCAGAGAAACGATTGGTGAGGCCAACTGTTTTATGGACTGTTTCCTGATTGACCGCAAGCTGCTGCTTGATTTCATTGACTGGTATCAAACTTTCAGTCATATTGATATGACGGAGATTATGAGCGAAAATCTGGAAAATCTGCCTATTCATGCCTATCCTTTTGAGGGCTATCTGGGGCAGGTCAACAATATTTCTGATTATATGCGCTGTTCACAGGATTTGCTGCGTTTGGAGGTGCGGCAGGAACTGTTTGGCGGCGACGCGAAAATCCGCACCAAGATTGAAGATAATCCGCCGGCCAAATACAGCGCCCAGGCGGAGGTGCGCAATTCTTTGGTGCCTACCGGCTGCGTCATAGAAGGCACGGTGGAGAACAGTATTTTATTCCGCGGCGTGCATGTCGGCCCGGGGGCTGTGGTGCGCAATAGCGTTATCATGTCGAAATGTATCATTCAGCCGGACGCGCTGCTGGAAAATGTTATCTGTGATAAATTTGTTAAGATTGGCAGCGGCAACAAGCTTTCTGGCACAGAAGCCCGGCCGCTGGTTATTGCCAAAAACAGCGACATCTAATATAAATTGGAGAGGTATAGCAAAAAATGGTAAAAAAGAAAGTTCAGGTTTTAATGGCCGCCTTTGAAGCTGCGCCGTTTTTCAAAACCGGCGGTTTGGGAGAGGTGGCCGGCAGTCTGCCCGCGGCCTTAAAGAAAGAAAATGTGGAAATTCGCCTGATTTTGCCCAAGGCGGCGGCTCTGCCGGAGCGTTTTGCGGCCAAACTGCGTCATATTGCCGATTTTAAGGTGCCGGTGGGCTGGCGCTGGCAATATTGCGGCGTGGAGGAACTGAAATATAAATATGTGACCTATTATTTTTTGGATAACGAATATTATTTTAAGCGCGACGGTCTTTACGGCTATGGTGATGAGGCGGAACGCATGGCCTTTTTTGGCAAGGCGGTTTTGGAGAGTATCCAATATCTGCCGGATTTTCAGCCGGATATTGTACACTGTAACGATTGGCACACCGCGCTGACTCCGGTTTTCCTGCGTGAGCAGTATATGGCCTCGCCGGAATATGCCCGAATAAAGACGGTTTTCAGTGTGCATAACCTGAAATATCAGGGGCAGTTTGGCGGTTATCTGCTGGGCGATTTGCTGGGACTGACCAGCGGCCCAGCGCTTTCACAGCTTATTTATGATAATGATTTGAATTATATGTGCGGCGCGCTTTGTTACAGCGACCGCCTGCTGACGGTTAGCCCCACCTATGCCGATGAGGTTTGCACGCCCTCCTACGGCGAGGGTCTGGACGCGGTGTTCCGCCGCCGGCGCAGTCAGCTGTGCGGCATTTTAAACGGTATTGATTATAAGGTTTACAATCCGGAAAATGATAAAAATTTGCCGGCAAACTTTACAGCCGATGATTTGAGCGGCAAGGCGGTTTGCAAGGCAGAACTGCAAAAGCGTCTTAATCTGCCGGAGGACCCGACGGCGCCGCTGCTGGTTCTGGTTAGCCGGCTGACGGAGCAAAAGGGTTTGGATTTGCTGCTGCATATTTTGCAGGAACTGCTGCAATCTCAACCTGATTTGCAGCTGGCGGTACTGGGCCTGGGCGATGAACGCTATGAGCACGATTTTGGCTGGTTTGCGGAAAACTTTGCGCAGCAGGTGGCTTTCCGGCGTGAATTTGACGATAATCTTGCGCATAATCTTTATGCCGGCGGTGATTTGCTGCTGATGCCCTCGCGCTTTGAGCCGTGTGGTCTGGCGCAGATGATTGCTATGCGTTATGGCACGCTGCCACTGGTTAGAGAAACCGGCGGTCTGAAAGACAGTGTTTTGCCGTATAATCGCTTCACCGGCGAGGGTACGGGCTTTAGTTTTGCTAATTATAATGCGCATGAGCTGCTTTTCACACTGCAAAATGCGTTGGAACTGTATCACACGGAGCCGAAAATCTGGCGAGGACTGATGGAGCAGGCCATGCAGCAGGATTTCAGCTGGCAGCGCTCCGCCAAAGAATACGCCCGGATTTATAAGGAACTGCTGGCGGAATAGCGCCGTTATATATAGAAGAAACAAATATAAGCCATGGAGGGGTATGGCTTGTAAAAAATATCATAAAAAGGAAGTTTGATAGATGGAAGTTTTGCATAATTCTCATTTAACAATGTATCGCCAGCCTTTTGGAGCGGTGCCGGTGGGCGGTACGGTGCGCCTGGCGTTGGACGTTTGGGGTGAGGATACGGACGCCTGGCATGGCGAGTGGATAACGGAGGCCGCCGTGCGCATTTGGCGCGACGGCTTTGGTGAAACGCTGGTGCCAATGCAGCCTTTGCAGCTTCCCAGTGGTGGGCGGCGTTTTGCGGCCAAAATAGAACAGACGGAAACGGCTGGCCTGATTTGGTATTATTTTTTGCTGCGCCTGAGCGACGGCAGTCTGCTTTTTTATGGCAATAATGCGGAGCAGTTGGGCGGCGTGGGCAGTTTGGGACGAGAGCAGCCGCCCTCCTATCAGATAACGGTCTGGCAGCCGCTGGCGGCGGAAAACCGTTCCAGCTGGTTCAGCAACAGCATTTGCTATCAGATTTTTCCGGACCGGTTTTGCCGCGGCGACAACTGGCAGGACTGTCAGCTGCGCGCCAAACAGCCGGACGGCTGGCGAGGGCCGGCGCGGTTTGTGCAGCATAATTGGTATGATAAACCGTTTTATACCTATAACAGCAAGGGCGAGGTTACGCGCTGGGGCTTTTTCGGCGGCAATCTGGAGGGTATCCGCAGTAAGTTGCTTTATCTGAAAAGTCTGGGCGTAACATCGCTTTATCTGAACCCGATTTTTCAGGCTTCTTCCAATCATAAATATGATACGGCGGATTATCTGCGCATTGACCCCTCTTTTGGTGATGAGGAAGATTTCAAGCGCCTGTGCGCGGAGGCCGGTCAGCTGGGTATTCGGATAATTTTGGACGGCGTTTTCAGCCATACCGGCGCGGACAGCCGTTATTTTAACAAGTTTGGCAACTATGCTGATGTGGGCGCTTTTCAGAGTGAAAGTTCGCCCTATTTTGACTGGTATAAATTTCAGGAATATCCTGAAAAATATACCGGCTGGTGGGGTGTGACTGACCTGCCGGAGGTGCAGGAGAGCAACCTCTCCTATCAGCAGTTTATTTATGCAGCCAAAAACAGCGTGGTGCGGCGCTGGCTGCGGCTGGGCGCCAGCGGCTGGCGGTTGGACGTGGCCGATGAACTGCCGGACAGTTTTATTGCCGGGCTGGCGGCGGCGGCCAAGGCGGAGAAGCCGGACGCGCTGGTGCTGGGCGAGGTCTGGGAGGACGCCAGCAACAAGCAGAGTTATGGCGAAAAACGCCGTTATCTCTTTGGCGAGGAATTGGATGGCGTGATGAACTATCCTTTCCGTGATGCGGCTCAGGCCTTTATACTGGGCAAATTAGATGCGGAGGATATGGCGGCGCGCTTTATCAGTCAGCTGGAAAATTATCCGGCGTACGCGCTGGTTAACAATTTGAACTTAATCGGCACTCATGACACGGCGCGTGTGCTGACGGTTTTGGGCGCTGATTTGCCGCAGCTGGACCGCAACACGCCGGCTGGCCGGCTGGCCGCCGAGGAATATGAACTGACTCCGGAACAGCGTCAGTTGGGCAAACAGCGCTTAAAGCTGCTCTCTTTGCTGCAGTTCACCATGCTGGGCGTGCCTTGCGTGTATTATGGTGATGAAGCCGGCTGCGAGGGTCTGCCGGACCCGTTTAACCGCGGTACCTATCCCTGGGGGCGAGAGGACGAAGATTTATTTTACTGGTATCGGCGGCTGGCTAATCTGCGGCAGGAATATCGGCTTTTGCAGGAGGGCGAATTCTGGCCGCTTGCTCTGGCTGATGATGTTTACGCCTGCCGCCGTTTCTGGTCGGCGCAGGCCATAAAATCGGGGCAGATTAAGGAGGACGCAGCGGATTTTGAGGAAGTGCTGGTTGTTTGCAACCGCAACACGGAGGAAACAGTCAGCGTGCAGCTGCCCCTGCCGATGCAGGGTGAGTGCGCCTGGGGCATGGAACTTCTATCCGGCCGTCAGGTTGTCGATTTGGCCGGTCAGCAGAGTTTGTTGCAAAGTCTGCCGCCGCTCTCTGCTCAGGTCTGGCTGTTCCGCCGTCAGGCGCCGGCGCAGTGGCGGCCGGAGCGCGCGGCCGGCGTACTTTGTCCGATTAGCGCTTTGCCGCTGACCGAGGGTGGTTGGCCGGCGGCGGCCAGACGTTTTGTGGATTATCTGGTGATGGCCGGTCAAAAGGTTTGGCAGCTTTTGCCGCTTAATCCGGTGGGAGAAAGCGGCTCGCCTTACACGCCGTATTCGGTTTTTGCCGGGCAGGAACAGCTGGCGGCGGAGGTTTGGGAACTGGCGGAGTGTCGGGTGCCGCCGCAGGATATGGCCGCTTATCAGGCGTTTTGTCAGGAACAAGCGGATTGGCTGGAGGATTACGCTTTGTTTGCAGCGATTAGCGAATCGCCGCAGGGAGCCGGTCTGGACTGGCAGGATTGGCCGCAGCCGGAGCGTGAGCGTGAGAATTTGGCGGAGTTAAAGCAGACATATGCTGACGCAATGGAGCGTTGCCGCGGCCGTCAGTTTATGTTCTGGCGCGCCTGGCAGCAGCTGCGTGAATATGCCAACGGGCATGGCGTGCGGCTGATTGGTGATGTGCCAATTTATACCGGTCCCAGCAGCGCAGATGTTTGGGCGCATCGGGAGTTGTTTTTACTGCGTGCAGATGGTTGGCCGCTGGCCGGGGCTGGCGTGCCGCCGGATTATTTCTCGGCGGACGGTCAGAATTGGGGTCATTCGCTTTATAACTGGCCGCAGATGCAGGCGGACGGCTATCAGTGGTGGCGGCGGCGCATGGCGCTGGCTTTGCAGGCTTATGATTATATTCGGCTTGACCATTTCCGCAGTTTTTCAGCCTTTTTCGCTATTCCGGCCAATGCCACGCCTAAAGAAGGCAGTTGGCTGAAAGGCCCTGGTCATGAATTTTTTGCGGTTCTGGAGCAAAATCTGGGGCTGGGCAAACTGCCGATTATCGCCGAGGATTTGGGTCTGCTGGACCAGGAGGTCTATAATCTACTGCAAATCTGCGGCTACCCGGGTATGCTGGTTTATCAGTTCTCGCCGGATAGAGTTCCCACACAGCCAGAGGAGCCGGCGGAGGATTTGTCTAATCGGGTGTTGTATAGCGGTACGCATGATAATCAGACGCTTTGCGGCTGGCTGCATACCAGCGGCGAGGAGGAGCCGGAAGCGCGCGCCAGAGAAATTATGCGTTTGTTGTATCAAAGCCCGGCGCCGCTGGTGATTATGCCTTTGCAGGATATTTTTGGTCTGGGTGATGAGGCGCGTCTGAATATTCCCGGTCAGGCGCTGGGTAACTGGCGCTGGCAAGCCGATTGGCAGCAGTTTAAAATAACGCTGGCGGCGGAGTTGGCGGCGCTGGTCAAGGCCACCAATCGTTAATAGCAGTCTTTAATATAGATAGGGGAGGGTTTTGCCTGATGTTTAAGGATAATATATTTTTTGATGAGGCTTCCGGTTTAAGTTTGGATTTTAACGGTTTGCAGCAGAGCCTGGCAGCACAACTGCCGGCGCAGGCAGATATGCTGCGAAAGGCGCAGGCGGATATGCGCGCGCTGGAGGGCGGCGCGATTGCCAATCCGGACGAGCAGCGCATGGTGGGTCATTATTGGTTGCGTGCGCCGCAGCTTGCGCCCACGCCGGAAATTCGGCAGGAAATTGAAGAAGTGCAGGCGGATATCACCCAATTTGTGGCGCGCGTGCATAAGGGCGAGATTTTGGCCTGCAACGGCCAGCCGTTTAAGAATGCGCTGGTGGTGGGCATTGGCGGCAGCAGTCTGGGGCCGGTTTTTGTTTCAGAGGCGCTGCGCTCGGCAGAAGATAAAATGCGCCTGTATTTTATTGATAACACTGACCCCGACGGCATGGATATGGTTTTGCAGCAACTGGAGCCGCAGTTGGCGCAGACCATGGTTATTGTTATCAGCAAAAGCGGCGGAACGGTGGAAACGCAGAACGGTCTGGTTGAGGTTAAAGCCTGTTTTGCGGAGCATGGGCTGAATTTTCATGCTAATGCGGTGCGCATTACCCAAAAGGGTAGTGCGTTTGATACGGCGCCGGACGCGGATAAATGGCTGGCCAGTTTCCCGATGTGGGATTGGGTGGGCGGCCGCACCTCGGTGCTTTCTGCGGTTGGTCTTTTGCCGCTGGCCTTGCAGGGTATCGACTGCCGGGCTCTGTTAAACGGCGCGGCGGCTTGTGATTTGCTGGGGCGGCAGCAACCGGAGCAAAACCCCTCGCTGCTGCTGGCGTTGTGCTGGCATCTGCTTTCCGGCGGTCAGGGGGGAACTTCCATGGCGGTTCTGCCTTATAAAGATCGCTTGCAGCTGTTTGCCAAATATTTGCAGCAGCTGATTATGGAATCAATCGGCAAGGAATATGACCTGGCCGGCCAGAAAGTGCAGCAGGGGCTGGCGGTTTTTGGCAACAAAGGCTCATCAGACCAACATTCTTATGTGCAGCAGCTGGTGGCCGGGCCGGAAAATGTATTTGTGGCTTTTATTGAGGTTCTGCGTGACCGCGCCCTGCCGGAAAAAGCGCCGATTGTGCGTGACGACAGCACCTCCGGCGATTATTTGCAGGCTTTCATGCTGGGAACCTCCCGGGCGTTGCATGACCATGGCAAAAACAGTCTGATTATCACTGTGCCGGCGGTTACTCCATTCACGGTTGGCATGTTGATTGCACTGTTTGAGCGCGCAGTGGGCTATTATGCCTCATTTGTCGGCATTAACGCTTATCATCAGCCGGCGGTGGAGTTTGGCAAAAAGGCGGCCGGCGAGATTATTGCACTGAAAAACCGTTTGCTGCAATATCTGGCCGAACATAAAGAAAAAGCCTTTACCGCTGCGGAGCTGGCGGCCGGCCTTGATGCTGATATGGTGCAGGTTTGGCATCTGCTGCGTCATTTGGGGGCTAATATGGACTCCGTCCTGCAATGCGCCGCGAATGACGAGGGCAATTTGACTTTTAAGCTGGTAAAATAAAGCTTTTGATGAGGTTGTTATGGAAAAAGTAAGTTTTGCCCGGGCGGATTGGCCGCAGAAAATGCAGTATATGAATGAATACGACAATTTCGCCCGTTTGTATGGCATGCAGCTGGTGGAATATGCCGAGGGCTACGCCTGTGTGGAAATGCAGATGAAGCCGGATTTTTTGAATTCTCAACTGCGTCTGCATGGCAGCTGGCAGGCGGCGTTGATTTTGATTGCGGCCGGCAAGGCGGCGCGGAGTATGGGGCGAGAAATGCGCCCCTGCAAGCTGAACATGAATTATCATCATGGCGTACGGGAGGGACTGTTGCGCGTTATCGCCCGGCAGAAATTCGCGTCGGATAACTGGCTGACGGTTGACGTGGAACTGCATTGTCTGGGCGACCATTCCGTAAACGGCGACCATGCGGTTGGCCAGCCGGCGGTGCAGGCGGAAACGCCGGCGGATATTCTGGTGGCTTCTGGCCGGGTGGATTTTTTGCCGCTGGCAGGCGAGGTGGCTTTTCCGGGCAGCTTGCCGGAGTTTTTTCCAACGGAGCGGCGCACGGCGCGTCCGCGTCCGATTTATCCGGAAACCAGAGCCGGTCTGTATGATGACGTGCCGGGGCTGCGTCCCTGCTTTAAGCAAGCCGATTGGCCGATGAAACTGGCCTATATGAATGAAAATGAAAATATGTATTATAGCGAAGGCATGCGCATGACAGAGTATGGTCCCGGTCACGGCTGCGCGGAAATGGATATCTGGCCGCAGCATGTAGACGCTGATGGTCTGCTGGATTATGCCTGGCTGGCTATTCTGCTGGACCCTCTGATTGGTAAACCCTCTCTGCATACCGGTAATTTCTGCGTTACGGCGCAGACCTCGATTACCTTTTTTGAGCCGCGCGCGGCTTTGGGCGGCCAGCTGCACGGTCAGGCTGATAAGGTGAGCCAGGAGGGGCATTTTGCCGTATACACCGGCAGTGTTTATGATGAAAAGGGTCAGGAACTGGCCTGCGGCGTTTGCACCATGTATTTGCGTGATACCGAGATTAATTTCCGCCGGGAGTTGCCGTTGAATTTGGAAGTTTAATAAATTCTGCTTTGCGATAAAAAACGGGCTTCTTGTTAAGAGGCCTGTTTTTTTGTATCATTTGGGAAAAGCTGCTGCATAATCTGGTGCTGTTTGCGGTTAATCTGGCGAACGCTGTATTCCAGACGCTCTGCCGTTTGTTCCCAGGTCAGCCCCTCAATATAATAAAGCCGTAAAATGCGCCGCTCCTCCGGCTGCAAATCAGCAATAAAATCCTCTATTTCACGCCGCAGGGCAATCAGCTGGTTTAAGCGTTGCGCCAAAAGCTGACTAAGCTGCCAAAGCTGGGCGGCGCAGTTTCCCACATTATCTTTGATTTTGCCCTGGCTGTGGCCGCCTATGCCCAATGGCCAGCTGCCCGGCAGATTGCCGGCGGCCAGAGCCTCCTTTTCCTCCTCCAACTCCCTGATTTCCCGGCACAGCTGCCGATATTGCATAAGCGTTTGCTTGTCCATTTTGCTAACCTCCTCAATGCTTTGATTTAAAATAAATGTTAATTATAGTTTACTTTTGGCTTGCAAGCGAATGATTATGTAACAAATATAACACTAAATTTGTTACTTGTCAAGTAACTTTAGTTAAATTTCCTGTTAAAAAAGTGTTGCAAAATTGTTCGGTATGTGATAAAATACCGGGCAAGAGGTGATTTGTTATGAAGACAGGCAGTTATTTGAAAGCCAGGCGCAAGGAGCTTGGTTTGACGTTGGAAAAACTGGCCAAAAGCGTTGGCGTAACCCGGCAAACGCTTAGTCGCTATGAAAATGGGGTGATTACCAATATCCCCATGGACAAAATTACTCGTCTGGCCGAGGCCATGCACACTACGCCCGCGGAACTTTTGGGCTGGCATGACGTTGATTTTCGGGAGTATCAGCCCAATCAGCGCGTGCCTATTTTGGGGCGGATTTCCGCCGGCCTGCCGCTTTATGCGGAGGAGCATGTGGAGGGCTTTGTCTGGGTGGAGGTTAACGGTTCCGGTGAATATTTTGCCTTGCGCGTTAAAGGCGACAGCATGGACGCCGCTCATATTTTTGAGGGCAATTTGCTGATTGTGCGCAAACAGGATATTGTGGAAAACGGCGAGATTGCAGTGGTGATGATTGACGGCAACGACGCTACCGTTAAGCGCTTTTACCGGCAGGGCAGTACTATTACGCTGATGCCGCAATCCACCAACCCTGAGCATTTACCGCAAATTTATGATACTACAAAAACGCCGGTGCATATCATTGGCAAGGTAGTAAAAAATGAAATTATTTTTGAATGATTTACAGCCAAAAACCGTGCTGTAATATATGAAAAAGACGCCCGGATTGGACGTCTTTTTTTGTATGAACACTTAGCGATTGGCAAGGCCAGTTTAGTGGACGCAGACAGCGATACGGAGTTAGTTCCGAGGCCGTGGGCCGAGTGGAAAGTTAGTGTGAACTATTTTGACCAGTCACGCTCTTTAGGGTGGCGGTTGGTTGATTAGTGAAGCAACCGTGCATTGCCATTATCTCAAAAGGGGAAACATATGTCACTGCGGATATTGCATCTTATAATGTAATTATTATGTTAATGTGTTTTCAGCTGTTGATATTGCCGGCGCAGGAAAAAAAGGGAAAAGGCCAGCGCCAGCAGTTCCGCGCTGGGTATAGCCAGCCAAACGCCGGGCAGTCCCCAGAGGCGCGGCAAGATGATAATGGCCGGAGCCAGAAAAACCAGTGTGCGCAGACCAGAGAGCAGCGCGGAGGTTCGGCCGTTGGAAAGTGCGGTGAACATGGCGGAACAGAAAATATTCAGCCCGGAAAACAGGAAACTGCTGGCAAATAATTTGAAACCGGCGGCAGCTAAGTCATAGACCGGCCCCTGACTGCCGGCAAAAACCTGTATCAGAAGGCGGCTGCCGAACAGGGAGAGGACGAACAGGCCAATCGAAGCCGCACAGATAAAGCGCAGGCAATAGCCCAAAATTCGCCGCTGGCGCGCCTGGTTGCGGCTGCCATGATTATAGCCGATAATCGGCGCAACGCCCATGCTAAAGCCGATATACAGGGTATTGAACAGAAACTGGGCATAGTTCATAATAGTAATGGCGGCCACGCCGTCGTCGCCGGCCAGCTGCTGCATGGTTAAATTGAACAGCAGTACGCTCAGAGCCGTGGCCAGCTGGCTGACCATTTCCGAGGAGCCGTTTAAGCAGCTTTCTGAAATTATAGCCGGCCGCCAGGGGCTGCGGCAGAAGCGCAGAGTTTCCCTCCGGCGTAGGGAGAAGAAAATCAGCCCCACCAGTGTGGGCAGCAGATAGCCGCAGCCGGTTCCCCAGGCTGCTCCGGCAATGCCCAGCTGCATTTTGGCAATAAAAATGTAATCCAGAACGATATTTAATATGCCGGAGCCAACGGCCAGCAGAGAGCCTAAAACCGGGTGACCGGCTGTGACGAACAGATTGGCGAAGATAGTTTGCAGCATATAGGCCGGGAAGAACAGCAGCAGAATACGCAAATATGTTTGCGCATAAGGCTTCAGACCGGCGCTGGCGCCCAGCAGCTGCAACAGCTGGTTCAAAAACAGGGAGCCGAACAGCGCCAGCAGCAGACTAAACAGCGCGCCAATCAAAATTATAAGACTGAAACTTTGCCGCGCCTGCTGCGGTTGGCCTGCGCCCAGCTGGCGTGAAATGATAGCGTTGCCGCCGGCGGCCAGCATCGTTCCCAGCCCCACAACCAGACTGATTAGGGGCGTTACGATATTGATAGCGGCCAGTGCGTCAGTGTTGACAAAATGTGCTACAAAAATGGTGTCGGTAATGGTATACAGCCCCAGAAAAACCATCATCAGCATGGTCGGCAGGGCGAAAGCTAGCAGTTGCTTGGCGTTAAAATCGTTGGCCAGCACGTTTTGGCCGTTGTTTGCCGGTTCAGACATTGGACGTACCCTCAAGCGTAAAGCGTTGTGTGGGGTAGCCAAATTCCACCAGCAAATCATCAGCGGCAAACCCCAGCTTTAACAAGGCCGTTCTCTGGCCGCTTTCAGCCGGGTCGTTGGCGCGGAAAGTTGTGGTAAAAATGTTCTGCCGCGGCAAAATATCCCGGCGCAGCTTGTGCAGCAGAGTTTTGGCTAACCCCTTTTGGCGGTACTGCGGCTGAACAGCCAGAAAATCAATGCAGCCGCTTTCGCCGGAAAAGGCCAGCGCTGCCGCCAGACCCTGCGCGCCAGGGATAAGCAATGCCTGTTGCCGGGCAATGCAGGCGCGCAAATGGCGGCAATAGTCCGCTTCATGCCAGTGCGGATAACCGGCAACCGACTGGCGTACCAGCTGCAACCAGTCCGGTATATCCTCCGGGCGCGCCTGGCGGATAGTTTGCGGCGGCCGTTGCGGCGCGGTGTGCAGGTGCAGGGGAAGCTGCAAAGGGTAAAATTCATTTCGGGTGCGATATTCTGCCGGCGGTAGTTTGTACATGGCTTTGAATACCGCAGTAAAAGCCTGTTGGCTGTCATAACCGCTTTGTATGGCAATATCTATCAGCGGCTGCTTGGAAAAAACCAGTTGTCTGGCGGCTTCTGTCAGCCGGCGGCGCAGCACATAACTATGCATGGTCTGGCCGGTGTTGACGCTGAACAAACGGTGTAGATGAAATTTGGAATAACCGGTTGCGCCGGCAATATTGCTCAAATCCAGTTTGGCGGCAAAATCATGGCGCGGTTCTGCGCTCAGTTGCCGTTCAATATAATTGAGTGCGTTGGCTACAATTTGCGCGGATTGATTAGGCATAAGCAAACCTCCTTTTGAGCCATTATAACAGAAAAAAGTTATATTTGTCTTAATATTTCTTGCGGAAATATGAAATTGCCGGAATTGAAATTATAGATAAAAACCGCCACTAATTGAAATAGTGACGGTTTTTTTATAAAAAATATGACTATTCAGATTAACCGCTTATATTTTTTATTTCATCGGCCAGCCGGGCAAACTCTGCCATGGTAAGCGTTTCGGCGCGGCGTTCCGGGGCGACGCCGGCGGCGGCCAAAGCGGCGTTAACCTGTTCTTTGGGCAGCTGCAAAACGGAACTTAAGGAGTTGGGCAGGGTTTTACGCCGCTGATTAAAGCCGGCGCGGATAACCGCGAAAAATAAATTCTCATCAGCCGGCTGCACGCAGGGTGCAGCCAGACGCTCCAGCACGATAACGGCGCTGGCCACCTTGGGGCGCGGCAAAAAGACGCTGGGCGGCACGCTGAAAGCCAGCCGCGCCTTTGCCCGATATTGCACGGCCAGTGAAAGCGCGCCATAATCTTTGCTCCCGGGTTCGGCCTGCATGCGCTCGGCCAGTTCTTTCTGCACCATAAACACCAGCCGCCGCCAAGGTAAATCCGGCTGCTGCAAAAAGCGCAGCAGCAGCGGCGTGGTGATGTAATATGGCAGGTTGGCAACAGCCATAAAGCCGGGGCGCAGGTTGGGGCTGGCCTGATAAGCCTCCGCTAAAATCCGGGGCAGGTCGGCGGTCATGGCGTCGGCGTGCAGCAGCCGTACATTGGCGCAGGCGGCCAGACTTTGCTCCAATGCCGGTATCAGGCTTTGGTCAATTTCCAGCGCGATTACCTGCCCGGCGGCATTGGACAGCGCCTGGGTCAGACTGCCCAGACCAGGGCCGATTTCCAGCACCAAATCCTGTTTGTCGCAGCCGGCGGCCGTTACGATATTGTCAATGACCTGCGGCTCAATGATAAAATTCTGTCCCAGACTTTTTTTGGCGCGGATTGTATGCGCCTGCATTAAATTCCGGGTAACGCTGGGCGTGGCAATTTTCTTTTCGCTCATATTATCACGCTGGCTCATACGGTCTGGGTACCGCAGTCCGGGCAGAATTTGGAGGCCACCATCTTGCGGCAGTGGGGACAAAAACGGTCGCCGGCCGGCTGCTGCTGTGGTTGCTGATTATTGTTAATTGCGCCGTTCATCTGCTGCGCCAGCTGGTTGCCCATGGCAAACTGGGCGGCCAGTCCGGCCACATTGCCGCCCTGACTGTTAGCCAGTCCGTCGGCCATATTAATAGCCGCATAACGGCCAACATCGCCGACAAAAGCCTGCGCCGCCACGCGTTCCGCCATGCGCTGCACATTCTCCGGATAATTAATACCGATAATATTAAAATCACGCACGCCAAAGCCGATATCCAGCAGTTCCATGTCCAGTTCCTGTTGGATACGCCGCGCCAGAGCGCGGTTATTCTGTTGCAGGCCAACCAGCACATTAATGCCAATCTGGTTCTGGCCGTTTAAGATGGCTTCAGTCAAAACCGGGTTCAACTCGCCTATAATACGCTCGGAAATATCGTTCAGCGAGTAGGTTTGTTTGATGCCGGCAATCCGCTCAATAAATTTCAGGTAATCCTTAAACTCGATTACCAGATTGCCGTTCATGCCAACCGGAACGCCGCCCGGCGCAGCGTCGGTGGGAATCATAATGCGCTGCCGGGTGCCCCATTTTAACAGCATTTCCTTGGCGTTGACGAAATAGACCTCGGCGCGCAGGCCGGTATCGCTGCGCAGCTGCAAAATACCCTTCAGACTGGATAAAAACGGTACAATTTCGCTGTATATGTCATAAGTTCCTGGCTCCTCAAAAACGCCTTCCACCCGGCCGTTGGCGTAAAAAATGGCCTTTTGCCCGGGGCGGATAATCAGCTTGGAGCCTTTTTTGAGTTCGTCCTCTTTCCATTTATAAAACAGCAAATCCGGCCGGGTTTCCTGCCACTCAACCGTGGAGCGGCCCTGTCCAAAAAATCCCATTTGCGGTTCCTCCTGTTTGATGTATCGGTGATATTGCTGATAATATCGAAAATTCATTGGTGGTGAAATCAGCTAAAGCTGCGGCGTATGAGTTCTCGCCGAAAAGTAAAATCAGCAGCAGACAGAGTAGTACAATTAACGCCACCACTGCGCCGATTTTGACGGCGGAATAGGGGCGCTGACCGCTGACCTTGCCGGTTTCACCATTAATGGCATAGTGCCAGCTTTTGCCGCCCTGGGTAAACGCGGCCAGCCAGACCGGCAGCAGCACATGCTTATATGTAACATGGGTGTAGCTGGGGTTCAGGCGTGTGATATGCGCCTGTTGAAAGCCGCGCGAGAGAATTTGGTTGGTGGCGGCAGAGTTAAGCGTCGCCTCCATTTGCCCCTGCGCTCGAATATAGCCTTCGTCCAGGTCAATGGCGTAATGCTCGGCCTGCGCGCCGGCCAGATAAGCCACATCATAGGGCAGGCAGCCATGACTGGTGCCAAAAGGCTGAATTTGAGCGGCCAATTTTCGTTGAGCGTTGGCAGAGGCGCAGATTTGAATATCATCAAAACTCTCTCGCACCGTACCGCTGACCGGATACCAGTCAATAGTGGTGTAGCTTTGTTTGCCCCGGCGTACTCGGCGCACCCGGCCGCCGCGCCCCTGATAATTGGCCTGCGCCTGCGCGTCAAACGTCCAATAAGGCAGATAAACCGGGGTCAGCCTGCCCTCCTGATAGGATTTTTTCAGGCTGTTTGGGGCGAACCAACGGCTGCGCACCCATTTGCGAAAAGCCTCCTGCGCCTGATACTGGTCAACCTTAAAAGGAATAATGCCGTCTGGGGGCAGTCCTTCCGCCTGTTTGGCTGCCGCCACATGCGCTGAGCCGCACATGGGGCAGCTGGTGGCTGTTTGATGTTCGCTGAACATAACCTGCGCGCCGCAGTTCTGACAGGTTATCTCCATGGTTTCGGCCTGCGGCACATTTCGGCTGGCGCTGATAGCCTGCTCGACATAAGGGTGCTCTGTGGGCGGCGTGGTGTTCAGCTGAAAAGGCGCAGGCGTTCCGCAGCTGGAGCAGACCAGCTGCTGCTTGCTGATATCATAGCGTATGCCGCCGCCGCAGTTGGCGCAGATATAACTGCGTGGGGTTTGATTATGCTGTTCTGGCATGATTTTTTACTGGTTCATCATGGCCTTGAGTTTGGCCAGCTCATCATCAACTGAATTACCGCCAGTTGCGCCGCCGCCGGCAGCATATTTGCGCTCCAGTTCCCGACGTTCTGCTTCCGGGTCCAAATCCTGATTAAGCTGCGCCTGCGCGTCGATTTTATCAATGCGCTTCTGTACCGCGTCAAAAAGGCCGTCCATATTATTCAGACTGCTGCCGGCGCCGCCGATGCGCTGATTAAGCTGCTGCATTTTTTCCTGGCTTTGCGCCATGCTCATTTTGGCCTTTAATTCGGCCATTTTGCTGCCGGCCGCGTTGATTTCCTCGGTCAGCTTTTTGCTCATCAGCCGCATTTTTTCAGAGTTTTCCTTGGCGGCGGCATAGCTGGCCTGCAAATCGGCCAGTTTGGCGCTTTCCTGCTGTTTATAGGTCAGAAATTTGCGTGCGTCGTCGTCGTTGCCGGCGCGTACTGCGGCCTCGGCATACTGCGTATACTTGCTGATATTCGCCTCGCAGTCGGCCAGTTTGCGCCCCTGCGCCATTTCCTCGGCGATAACGGCGGCGGTTTCGCTCTTCAACTGCTCCAGGTCACGCCGTGCGTCCGCAATATATTTTTCCAACAGCTTATCGGCATTTTTAGCCTCGGCCTTGCTTAATACAGAATTGATATTGGCCGACATAATATCGGCAAAACGAGTTAAAACATTGGCCATAATAATATCCCCCTAAAAGCGTTTTTTGAAAATCTTCTTCATATATTATAAATTATAAATCTGCTTATTACAATATTTTTAAGAAAATATCAAAGATTTAATTTGCTAAAAAGCAAAAAATTTGCTATAATTACTATATATCAATATATCGCATGATTGGAAAGGGACAAAAATGTTTCATTTTTTTGCATATATCAGCCGGCTGCATTTGATTAAGCGCTGGGGGCTGATGCGCAACACCTATGAAGAAAACACGCAGGAACACAGCTGGCAGGTGGCCGTGGTGGCGCACGCGCTGGCGGTGATTAAAAACCGGCTTTTTGGCGGCAGTTTGGACGAGGGACGCGTGGCCGTGCTGGCGCTTTATCATGATGTCAGCGAAACCGTTACCGGTGATTTGCCCACGCCGGTTAAATATGCCAACGGCGATATAGAAAGGGTTTTTCATGCGCTGGAGGCGGCGGCGGTGGACGAGTTGGCGCATAAGCTGCCTTTGGAGTTGCAAGCGGATTTTCAAGCTGTTTTGCAGCCGGAGCCGTCTGAGGAGGAAGAACTGGTGCATATTGCCGATAAACTTTGCGCCTATTTGAAATGCGCCGAGGAGTTAAACTGCGGCAATCAGGAGTTTGGCGTGGCTTATAAGGCGTCGGCCGAGAAAATGCAAAAATACGCCGCCCGGCCAGAGGTGGCGTATTTTATGGAGCATTTTGTGCCGTCCTTTTCTTTAACGCTGGACGAACTGAAAAAATAAAAATTCAATCATCGCCTGCGGCTCGATTTCATTAAGTGTTCCAACCGGCTGCGCCGTCTGGATTAGTTCACACTAAATTCAATCATCGCCTGCGGCTCGATTTCATTAAGTGTTCCAACCGGCTGCGCCGTCTGGATTAGTTCACACTAAATTCAATCATCGCCTGCGGCTCGATTTCATTAAGTGTTCACTAAGCTACTTTTTCCTGTTCCAAATCTTCCAGATATTGCAGCAGTAAATCTATATTAGTGGCGTAGGGGGAACGCAGTCCCAGACTATATTTGTCCAGATAGGCCTGTGCCTGATTGATAATCTGTTTTTCATTTTTCTGGATAATCTTTTCCGCCCTTTGCATGCCCGGATTGTTGTCGATATAAAATTTTTGTATGTATTTTTTGCGAATGGGAAAAATTTTGCAAAAATGTAAACCGTGTCGATGCCGGGGGCGCGTGGTATGGCGCGGCGGCAGGGCAAAATAATTGTCTTTCTGCTCGGCTGGCGGTATGTTGGAGCGGAAAGGCACGGCAAAATCCTGTTTGCGCCCATTATAGCGCAGCTTTAAAACCAGCAGACACGGCCGTCCCTGTTTGTTCAAAAGAACTTCAGAATCCAGCTGGTGCATGGCGTCAGCCACATTTTTATCAATGGTGATAATTCGCATGGCTATACCCCCTCAATAAACAGAAAGCCCTCCATGGTAAGCAAACCAGGAGGGATCCAACATACACGTGAACGATATTCTACATTTTTACTACCCCGTCGTTCGCGGAGGTAAAACATACATGCAAAGCCGTGTACGGCCTTATTGTATGCAGAAATTCTTAACTTTATCCCTGCACCATAATTATTATAAGCAATAATCCGCTTTTTGTCAAGTCTTTTTAAAGAAATATCCGTAATAAAAAAGAGGTTTTTTTAGTAAATTTTACCGGCTGTTTTTCAGGCCTGCGGCGCACTCTGGGGCGCTTCGTTGGGGTGCAGCAGATTGGCGCGGCCGTTATCGTCCAGCTTTAAGGTCAGGTTAAATGCGGCGGCGAAAAAATCCTCTGGTAGATACAGTTCATTTTGATAAAAACGGCCCGGGGCGGAGAGTGCTAACAGCTGACCGTTCAGCCAAACGCCGATATTGGCCGGCGGTTCCTCCAAATTGCCATACCAGCAGATAACCAGAGCCGGAGCGCTGGCGGCGGCTGCATCGGCGGCCTGCGGTGCAGCCGGATTTTCATTCAGCAGCAGCAGAGAACCGCAGCTTATCGGTGTTTGCTCACTTTTAAGTTCATTGCTTTGGCAGAGCCATCCGTTTTGCTCGGCAATGGCGCGCACTGGCAGCAGCACCTGACCGTCCTCGCTGATTATAGCGGACGGGTGAATTTCCTGCCCGTCCTGATAGATAGGCAGCAGAAATGACAAGTCGTTATTCTGGCGGCTGTTCAGCCAGTGCCAGCCGGCCAGCAGCAGCAACGCCAGACAAAGCAGGGTTATCAGCTGGCGGAGAAGTTTACGTTTTTGAAAGTTTGCATTAAAGTTCATTTTGGCTCCTTTCTGCGGCTTGCGTTATCAGTTTTTATATGATATAATATAAAGATAAGATAACTAATAGTATGCTGGTATTGCCGAAAAATGCCTGCAAATTTGTATTTTAGATTTTTTAAGAGGATATGCGTATGAAAATTTGTTGTAAACATAAAAGCTGGCTGGCGGTTGGGTTGTTTATCCTGATTATTTGCTGTCTGGCCGGCTGTCAGCAGCGGCAAGTGGAAAATCCAGGCCGCGGCGATTTAACGCCGGATTTAATCTCCAAACAGCCGCAAACTGCCGTAACGGCTTTTTTTAAGGCCCCGGATTGCGATTTGCTGGTGCCGCTGGTTTTTGGGATTAAGTCCAGCCGCGATACTATTTGGGTGGCTTTGGAGAAACTGCTGGCCGGGCCGCCGGACGCTTTTGTGGAGCCGGTTATTCCGCAGGGCGTTAAAATGAAGGATTTGTATTTTTCCGAGGGCGTAGTTAATATTCACCTGACGGGCGATGTGCCGCTGACTTTGGCGGATATTAATTTGCAGGCTTTTTGGAGCACGGTAAATATGGAACTGCTGGAACAGGACGGCACCACGGCGGCGCTGCATCTTTATTATAACGACCAGTCGCTGCTGGAGGAGCCGTATCAGGCGCTGGCCGTTAATGATTATGGAGGCGGAGCCTCCGGCGCGTATGTTTATTTTGTTGATGGACAGGCCATGTATCTGGTGCCGTTGTCCCTGCCAATTCAGGCCGCCGATTATTCTGCGGAGCAGCAGGCTGATTTTTTTGCCGCGCTGCTGAACGCTTGGGCCGGTCAGCCGCCGGAGGGCAGCGGCGTATATTCCTCGTTGGCGCTGGTGGAGGGTTTGCAGCTGTTAAACGTCAGCTTGCAGGACGATATGCTGACGCTGAATTTCAGCGCCGGTTTGGCGCAGATTGCCAGTACGGCGCAGGAAAGACTGTTATTAGATAGTCTTATGGCTACTCTGGCGCCTTACCGGCAGATTAACAGCGTGCAGCTGCTGTCAGACGGCCAGATGCTGGATTATCTGCCCAGCGGTCTGGAAATTGACCAGCCTTTGGCGGTGTTACATTCTTTAGACGCGTTTAACCGGGTTAGTCAGTAAAAAAGTGTATAGCGAGGAGGAATTTGGTGCGTATGGAACAAACTGTAATGGCACAGACTTTATCAGAGCAGGATTTGGTTGAGCCAAATAATGGCAAAGAAAAAAAACTGTTATATTTTCTAGGCAGCGGTAACATGGCGGCGGCAATCGGCCGGGGGCTGGCGGCCTGTTCGCATGTTCCCCTGCGCCTTGGCTTTTATGATGTTAATGCTGAAAAAGCGCAGGAGTTAGCGGCTGAAGTTGGCGGTCAGGCGGCGCTGACGCTGGCCGAAGCGGCGCAGGCAGATGTTCTGCTGTTGGCGGTTAAGCCGCAGAACATGGCGGATTTGGCGGCGGATTTGGCGCCGCTGCTCAAGCCCGGACAGCTGATTTTGACGATTGCGGCCGGCCTGCCGCTGGCCTGGTATGAAAAGCGCCTGCCGGCCGGATTGGCGATGGTGCGCGCGATGCCTAACACTTCCGCCGCTGTGGGGGCGGCGATTACCGGTCTGATGGCCGGGCCGCTGGCCGGTGCAGCGGATAAAAAGCTGGCCGAGCAGGTTTTTGCAGCGGTGGGCGAGTATCTTTGGCTGGAGGAAAGTGAGGTTCATGCCTTAACAGCGCTTTCCGGCAGTGGGCCGGCCTACTATTATTATTTTACCGAGGCCTTGGCGGCGGCGGGAGAAGCTTTGGGTTTGTCCAGCCAGACGGCGCAGGCTCTGGCGCGGCAGACGGCGATTGGCGTTGGCCGGCTGTTGGAGGCGCGGTCTGATGTGCCGTTGTCGGAATTGCGTCAGCAGGTGACTTCTAAAGGCGGAACAACGGCGGCCGCTTTGCAGGTTTTTGCAGAGGATAGCGCCCTGCCCCGGTTGGTGGAGAATGCCTGCCGGGCTTGTGCGCAGCGCAGCGAGGAAATGGGGAGAGCCTAATGATAAGAATTATTGCTGATAGTGCCTGTGATTTGCCGGCGGAGTTGGTTGCGCAGTATGGTATTGTGATAATGCCCATGCATATCAGCTTTGGCGAGGCAACCTATGACGACCAGACGGAAATTTCTACGGAGGCTTTTTATGAGCGTTTGGTGGGCGGCCGGGAAATTCCCACAACCTCTTATCCGGCGATTGGCCGTTATCAGAGCGTGGTTGATGAAGAATTGGCCGCCGGTAATCAGGTTTTGATTATTACGATTGCGCAGCCCCTTTCCGGCTGTTATGACAGCCTGCGTTTGTTGTTTGCGGATTATCCGCCGGATAAGGTGGCGGTGTTTAACTCGCAAAGCGCCACGCTGGGCGAGGGCGCGATTGTTTTGGCGGCGGCGCGGCTGGCGGCGGAGGGTTGTGATTTTGAGCAGTTAAAGGCCGCCCTGCCGGGGTTGATTGCCCGTTCGCAGGGTTATGGTGCGATTAACAACCTGACTTATCTGGCCAAAGGCGGACGCATCAGCGCTACGGCGGCCACCGTGGCCACGGCGTTGAATATCAAGCCGATTATCAACGTCTGTCAGGACGGCTCGCTGGAAGTGGCGCAGAAAGTGCGCGGCATGGCTAAAGCGTTGGCCTGGCTTGCGGCGCGCGTGCAGCAGGACGGTCTGGATTTTCGCAGCACCACGCTTTTTGTCAGCTATATTATGCAGGAGGAAAGCGCGCGTCGGCTGCTTGAGCAGCTTCAGCAGGAAATGCAGCTGGGCGAGGTTATTTTCTCGCAGATTGGTCCCACGGTGGGTACGCATCTTGGTCCCGGCTGTGTGGCGTTGTTTTATTTGAAGCCGGAATAAAGCGATAAAAATGCTTAAAATTTTAAAAAAATATAAAATAAAGAAATTAGGGTTTAATTATGCAGGAAATTTATTTTGATAACGCTGCCACCACGCAGGTTTTGCCGGAGATTGCAGACATAGCGGTACGCATGATGTGTGAGGATTATGGTAATCCTTCGGCCATGTATGGGCGCGGTTTGCAGGCGGAACGCGCGGTTAAGGAGGCCAGAGAACAAGTTGCCGCTTTGATTGGCGCGCAGCCGCAGGACATTATTTTTACCTCTGGCGCCACAGAAGCCAACAACATGGCGCTGCGCGGCGGTATGAAAGCCCGGGCGCGGCGCGGCAAGCATATGGTTGTTTCCGCGCTGGAGCATCAATCAGTTATTCAGACGGTGCGCGCTATGCTGGAGTTGGGCTATGACTTTGATTTGGTGCCGGTGGATACCAACGGCCGCCTGAACCCCACTGTTTTGCAGAATATGATGCGTTCTGATACCATTATGGCCAGCATTATGCTGGTGAATAATGAAGTCGGCACCATTCAGCAAATTCCGGAACTGCGCCGGGCGATTGACGCCAAGCGCAGTCAGGTATTGCTGCATGTGGACGCCTCACAGGCGCTGGGTAAAATGCCGATTGACGTGGGCGAGTTGGGCGTGGATTTGTTGACGGCCAGCGGTCATAAGCTGCATGCTCCCAAGGGAGTTGGTTTTATTTATGTACGTCCGGGACTGCGTATTCCGCCTTTCATTAACGGCGGCGGTCAGGAGGCCGGCTGGCGTTCCGGCACGGAGAACACGCCGGGCATTTGCGCGCTGGGGCTGGCGGCCAAATTGGCCAGAGAGCAGATGGGGACGCGGCTTGAGCAGGTAAAACAGGTGCGCGCCGTTTTTTTGCAGGGTTTAAAGGATTTATCCGGCTGGCGTGTTAATGGCGAGGGCGCAGACCTTTTGCCGCATATTCTAAGCGTGGCCTTTGACGGCGTTAAAAGCGAGGTTTTGCTGCATATGCTGGAGGAAAAGGGTCTGCTGGTTGCGGCCGGTG
Source organism: Bacillota bacterium (assembly GCA_021771915.1). Taxonomy (GTDB): domain Bacteria; phylum Bacillota; class Dehalobacteriia; order UBA4068; family UBA4997; genus Avidehalobacter. Next base: position 28,092 of record JAETNY010000005.1, on the reverse strand, counting down.
CGGCCTGCTCCTCCCGTAAGGATACATTGAGTCATGTGTTGCGCGCCATGCGTATGCGCCGCAATTTGATTGAGGGCACGGTGCGTTTCAGTTTCTCGCATTTGAACACGGTGGACGAGGCCGAGCGCGCCTCTCAGCTGGTTTGTCAGGCTGTGCAGGATTTGCGCGGCATAATTTGATGTGTGGCAATTTTGGAAGAAACAGAGGTTAGGAGCATGAGCAAAATGCAGCCGCTTTTAATGATAAAATATGGTGAACTGGGCTTAAAAGGCAAAAATAAAAACTTGTTTATCCGGCAGCTGGTGCAGAATATTGAGCGAGCGCTGGCCGCTGAGCCGGCACTGCCGCCGCGGCAGGTGCGCAATACCCGGGGGCGGATTATGGTGCCGCTGCTGGCTGATACGGAACTCCCCCTGCTGCGCCGGCTCTTAAGCCGGGTTTTTGGTATTTATGCAATCTGTCCGGTGCAGACCAGTACCAAGGAATTGCCGGTTATTCAGAAAACCGCCTTGCGCGTTTTGGAGCAAACTCTGCCGGAGGGCGGCGAGTTTAAAGTGGAAAGCCGTCGGGCGGATAAAAGTTTCCCGTTCATCTCGCCGGAGATTAGCCGGGAGGTGGGCAATTATATCTTTGACCAGACTGGCGATAAATTTACGGCGCAAATGCATAAGCCGGAGCATATTTTGCAGGTGGAGGTGCGCGATGAAGCGGCCTATGTTTACTGTGGCAGCTGGCCGGGCGCTAAGGGTATGCCGGTTGGCACCGGCGGCCGGGCGGTGGTGATGCTTTCTGGCGGTATTGACAGCCCCGTGGCGGCCTGGCTGGCGATGAAACGCGGCGTGACTGTACAGGCGGTGCATTTTGAAAGTTTTCCTTTCACCAGCGAACGCGCGCAGGAAAAGGTCTTTGATTTGGCCAGGGTGTTGGCGCCCTGGCAGAATGGCGAACTGAAAGTGCATTGTGTGCATTTTACGGAAATTCAAAAGGCTATTCACGCCGCCTGTCCGGAAGAATACGGCATTACGATTATGCGCCGCTTTATGTTCCGGCTGGCGGAACGCATTGCGCGCAGTACGGCTGGCCTTGGCATCTATACCGGCGAGAGCGTGGGGCAGGTGGCCAGCCAGACGCTGGAAAGCATGTATGTTATCAATGATGTTACCAAGATGCCGGTTTTGCGGCCGCTGGTGGGTTTTGACAAAGAGGAAATCATGGAGCGCGCCAAACAGATTGGCACCTATGATATTTCTATCCGCCCTTATGAGGATTGCTGCACGGTATTTTTGCCGGCGCACCCCAAGATTAAGCCGCGGCTGGCCGAGGCGCTGGCGATGGAGGAAAAACTGCCGGTTAAAGAGTTGATGGACGAAGCGCTGGCGGCCAGCAAAACTTGGTTGGCAACGCCGGAGGGAGTGAAACAAATATGAAAAAAAGACGTTCACGCGGCAGAGCCAGTCGGGAAAGAATGCGCAAATGGGAGAAGCTGCAAAAGGAGAAAATATTACAGAAACAAGCGAAGCGCGCCGGTCATGTTATGCAGGGTTATTTCATGGCGGCGCAGGCCGGCTATGGTTTTGTCCGCACACATCGTCCGGGCTGGCCGGATATTTTTATCCCCCGGGATTTGGTAGGCCCGGCGCAGGGCTCGGATTGGGTGGAAATTGCGGTCATGGGTGGGCTTGACGAAAGTAAGGTTACCAAAGAGAGTCGTATTGCCGGCCGGGTGCTGAAAGTTTTGCAGCGTGTGGACGCTGAAAAGCTGGTGGACGGCTCCGGTGAGGATATGTTGCTGATTATGCGGCAGTTTGGCGCGCCGGGTGATTTTCCGGAAGATGTTTTGCAGGAGGCTGCCGCTGCGCCGCAGCAGGTTGAGCCGCAGGATTGGGGCGCCGGCCGGCGTGATTGCCGGGACTTGCCGCTGGTAACGATTGACGGCGTGGACAGCCGTGATTTTGACGATGCAGTTTACTGTCGGCGGCTGGATAACGGCAATTACCTGTTGAGCGTGCATATTGCCGACGTATCGCATTATGTTCCGCTGCGCTCCGCTTTGGAGCAGGAGGCTTTTGCGCGCGCCACCAGCATTTATCTGCCGGACCGGGTGCTGCCGATGCTGCCCAAGGAACTTTCCAACGGCATTTGCAGCTTAAACGCCGGTCAGGACAGGCTGGCGTTGGCTTGTGATATGGAATACACACCGCGCGGCAGACTGGTTAACCATGATATTTATCAAAGCGTTATTCGGGTTAAACAGCGTTTGGATTATGATACTGTGAATGCGGCGTTGCTGGAGCAGGACGCGGCGGCGCAGGCCAAGCTGGCGGCGGTTTTGCCGATGTTGCAGGATTTGGCGGCTTTGCAGCGTGTGCTGGCGGCTAAACGGCGCCGGCGTGGTGCGCTGGATTTTGAGTTCCCGGAACTTAAGGTTTATCTGGACGCGCAGGGGCGTGTTGCCGATGTGGGTAAGCGTAGCAGCCGGCTGGCGGAGAAGATGATTGAGCAGGCCATGCTTTCCGCCAATGAAACAGTGGCCGAGCATTTTTGGCGTTTGCATCAGCCATTGGTTTATCGCGTGCATGAGGGGCCGACCGAGGAGCGTTTGGCGCTTTTGAATGAGGCTTTGCTGGCGCTTTCTCTGGAGCCGCTGCCGGCCGCGGCGGATTTAAAGCCCAAAGAAGTGCAGAAGCTGTTAAGTCAGGTTGAGGGCTTGCCCACGGCGGATTTTGTGCAGCTGCTGGCCTTGCGCAGTATGAGTCATGCCGCTTATGCCGCCAAGCGCAGCGACCATTTTGGTCTGGCGGCCAAATATTATTGTCATTTTACCTCGCCAATTCGGCGTTATCCGGATTTGCTGGTGCATCGCGTCATCAAGCAGACGCTTAATGGCGGCGAGAATAAAAATTTGCTGCCGACTAATCCCTCTAAGGTTTTGGCTTATGTTGAAGCCGCCGCCCGGCAATCGTCGGAGCGCGAACTGGCGGCTGAGGAAATTGAGCGCGCGGCAGTGAAAATGAAATGCTGCCTGTTTATGCAGGATAAAATCGGCCAATGTTTTGCGGCCAAAGTATCCGGGCTTACAGGCAAGGGGTTGTATGTGGCTTTGCCAAATGGTGTTGAGGGGCATATTCCGCTGCTAAATCTGCCAACCGACGAATATCAATATATTGAACCGATTATGCTGCTGCGCGGCAAAAAACACAGCTATTCGCTGGGCGATGATGTGCGGGTGCGCCTGACAGCGGTGGATTTGCTGGAGCGGCGTATCACCTTTGAGGAGGTTTTGGCATGAGCGGCAAAACAATTATCGACAACCGCAAAGCACGGCACGAATTTATGTTTCTGGAAAAATATGAGGCAGGCATAGAATTGCGCGGCACGGAGGTTAAATCACTACGTGCCGGCAAGGGCAGCTTGCAGGACGCTTATGCGCGCATTGAAAACGGCCAGCTTTGGCTTTATAACCTGCATATCAGCGCCTATGCCTTTGGCAATATTAATAATCATGAGGAAAAGCGGCCGCGCCGGCTGCTGCTGCATAAATCTGAAATTGCCCGGCTTTATGCCGCCGTGCGAGAAAAGGGTCTGACGCTGGTGCCGGTGCGTTTGTATTTCAGCGGCGCGCTGGTCAAGGTGGAGTTGGCGCTGGCGCGCGGCAAAAAGCTTTATGATAAGCGCGATACGCTGGCGGAGCGCGACAGCAAGCGCCAGATTGAGCGCACATTAAAAGAGCGCAGCCGCGATTTTTAATTATAAAAATCGAAAAAAGCAGAAAAGTTATAAGCAAAAATTTGGAGGTTTTTGGTTATAATAATTGTAATTATATATGATAAGAAAAATTTTGGGGGTGTTTTCTGGATTCGACGTGGGAAGGATTGGTCAGATAAGCGAGCCGGGGACGTCATCAGCCCGTTAAACTATGGCAATCGTCATTTTTAAATGGCAACAGAAACTACGCTTTAGCAGCTTAATTGCTACCTCTGCCAAAGCCCAGCTTGCCGGCTGCGGCAAAGAGGTCACCTATGCAAGCTACTCCGGCGCGGCCTGCCCGGCGGCGACCGGGGGAAACTTTTAGGGCTGGCGGCCTTGATACTTTGTTTGTGGTGTATCAGGCGGCGAGATTTTAACAACAAACTACGCTCGTAGAAGGTTTGATGGGTTCTCTTACGGACGCGGGTTCAAATCCCGCCACCTCCACCAGATTTTTAATTACTATAAAAGAGGGTCAGGGTTAAATTACCTTGACTCTCTTTTACTATGCTTAAAAAAGTTTTGTTTCTTCTGAAAAACTTGCCAAACCGTGTATAAATATGATATAATTACAATGTTTAGACAATTTTTGGGGAAGGGGACGATGATTTAATGGTCAAATCAGTTCTTTATAAGGTGCAGCATCAACAGGCGCAGGTTCCGGTGGCGGAATATCTGCAGGAATGTGTTGATGTTGACAAATTTCTGGGTTATTGCCAGCAGTGTGAGAATTATAATCGGCGTTGGTCCTGCCCGACCTTTGACTTTGCGCTAATGGATATTTGGCGGCGATTTAAAAGCCTGTGGCTGGTGAACTGTGTTTTAACGCCATTGCCGGGAACCACGCTTGAGCAGCTTTTGGCTGGCTTGCAGCAGGAAAAAAACCGGTTGCATGATGCGCTTTTGAATCTGGAGAAGCAAAATACCGGCGCTTGGGTTTTATCTGCCGGCAGTTGCAGGCTTTGTGAGGAGGGGTGCAGCCGGCCACAGGGTCAGCCCTGCCGGAAGCCGGAGCGCATGCGCTATTCTTTGGAGGCTCTGGGCGGAGATGTTGGCAAGACGGCGGAACTTTATTTTAAGCAACCGCTGGTTTGGATAGAAAAAGGTGAAATGCCGGCTTACCTGACGCTGGTTGGAGGTCTGCTTTTAACAGAAGAAATTAAAGGGGTATGTTTTGATGAAGAGAGAGAGTTTTCAATCCCGACTGGGCTTTTTGCTGGTTAGCGCCGGCTGTGCTATCGGTATTGGCAATGTGTGGAAGTTTCCTTATGTGGCCGGGCAAAACGGCGGCGGCGTGTTTGTGTTGTTTTACCTGCTGTTTTTGCTGATTATGGGCGTGCCGGTGTTGACAATGGAGTTGGCCGTGGGTCGCGCCAGCCGCAAGAGCGCTGTTTTGGCTTATAAGGCGCTGGAGCCGTCTGGCAGCAAATGGCATATACATGGCTGGTTCTGTCTGTTGGGCTGCTATTTGTTGATGATGTATTATACCACCGTTGCCGGTTGGATGCTGGGTTATTTCTTTAAGTTTGTATCCGGCAGTTTGAACGGTTTGCAGGACAGTGAGTTAGACGCCGCTTTTGGGGCGATGTTGCGCAATCCCGGCGAGATGACTATTTTTATGGGTTTGACAGTGCTGCTGGGCTTTTTGGTATGTAGTCTGGGGCTGCGCAAGGGGCTGGAGCGGATAACCAAGGTGATGATGATTGGTCTGCTGGCGCTGATTGTATTGCTGGCGCTGCATAGCCTGGTGTTGCCGGGCGCTTTGGAGGGCGTTAAATTTTACCTGTTGCCTGATTTTCAGCGCGCGGCTGAGGTTGGTTTGGGCAGTGTAATCACGGCGGCAATGAACCAGGCGTTTTTCACATTAAGTCTGGGTATTGCGGCCATGGAGATTTTCGGTAGTTACATGTCAAAATCCAACACGCTGGTTAGTGAGGCGGTGCGTATTTGTGGTCTGGATACCTTTGTGGCTTTGATGGCCGGCCTGATTATTTTTCCGGCCTGTTTCAGCTTCAGCGTGCAGCCAGACGCCGGCCCATCGCTTATCTTTATTACTCTGCCCAAGGTTTTTGCGCATATGGCCGGTGGTCAGTTTTGGGGCTCGCTTTTCTTCCTGTTTATGAGTTTCGCCAGCTTTTCCACGGTTATCGCTGTGTTTGAAAATCTGCTGGCCAGCTGTATGGATAATCTGGGTTGGAGCCGGCGGAAGTCGGTATTGGTTAACATGATTTTCGTTTTTGTGGCCAGTCTGCCCTGCGTGCTGGGTTATAATTTGTGGAGCAATCTGCATTTGATTGGCGGACGCGATGTTCTGGACAGCGAGGATTTTCTGGTCAGCAATCTGCTGCTGCCGCTGGGCTCGTTGGTTTATTTGCTGTTCTGCGTGAGTAAATGGGGCTGGGGTTTTGACAAATACATGGCCGAGGCCAACACCGGCGAGGGTCTGAAGATGTCGCACAGATTTAAGTATTATTTCCAGTTCTTGCTGCCGGTGCTGATTTTGGTTATTCTGGTGCAGGGTTTAATATAATAATGAAAGAAGTGCTTGCTTTTGCTGCATGTTGATATTGAGCCATTAAAAGCATTGCAGATTTATTATGGCGGTGAAAGGCTGGGCGTTTGGCGAGGGGATATAATCAGTGCGGAGAAAAAACGCAAGCTGTTTCTGCCGCCGATGTTGCAGGAGTTTTTACTGGGCTATGGTCGCCTTGCCGTAAATACCAACGCTAACAGCTACTGTTTTCCAAATCCCGGGCTGATGAATATTACAGATGAGGATTTGGTGATTTTTGGCTGCTGGGATTCTTATATGCTGCTGGCCTTTCGGCGTATTGATTTTGCTGAGGCCAATCCGGAATTGTTTTATGCGAACTGCCAATATTATGACGATTCGGAAGCTATGGACGATGAATGCCCACGGCCTGCCGGGAGCGATTTTGTTCCGGCGCAGATGCGTCTGCGTGATTTTCTGGTTCAGCTGGTTATTGGGAATTTGCGCAAAGCCATTTATCTTGTCGGCAGTCGGGAAGGCAATACCGATGTGCCGCCGGAACTTTGGCTGCTGTTGGCTGCCGATAATTTGCCGCCGTGCTTTATTTGCTGGGACGATGAAAGCGACGAACTTTGGGCGGTTAGCCGTCTGCCTGACCAGCCGCCGCAGCGTGTATATAACCTTACGCGGCGTATGCAGCATTGGGAATTAAAGGAATGTTTTAAGCAGGCGTTTTTTCAAAAGCAGGATTTTACCCATGCCCTGAAGCTGGCGCGGCCGCTGCTTGAAAATCTGGAGCATGTGCAGAGGGATACGCTGGAATTGGCGGATATGTATAAACTGGCCGGGCGTTGCTGTGAGGAACTGCATAAGTGGGACGAGGGCGAGCGCTTTTATCAAAAAGCAGAAGTGATTTTGCAGAAAAAGCTGGAAGAAATGTTGGACATAACCAAAATTTTTTACCAGTCTTTGGGTAATTTTTATGCTGCGCAAAAAAATGAGCCAAAAAGCCAGCAGGCTTATGGCAAGATGAATAAAATATGCGAGTTTGTCGGCCTGGACGGCGTGCGCTCCCGGGGTATACGGCTGGTGCAGCAGGCCATTAATCTGGTCGGTAAGGATAACAGTTTGTGCGATGATTTGCCGGCGTTGAGTGAAGCGCTGGAATTGTATAATCAGGCCTTGAGCGTTTATCAGCAGGAGCCGAAAGAATGTAAATATGATATTGCACGCTGTCAGCATTTGCGCGGTGATTTGCGTAAGCATATTAAACAGCTGGTGCGGCAAAAAACTGAGGATAACGGAAATACACAGCAAAGCCCTGGCTAAAAAAGCCGGGCTTTGCGTTTTTATTATGTTGATGAATAACAAAAATTGCCGTTAGGCCAGAATGTTAAAATGCGTTGCTTGCGGCAACGGGCAGTTTGGCATATAATTGTGGTGAGGATTGAGAGAAAGGAGGTTAGCCATAATGCTTAGAGAAAACATTAAAGCAATTAGAAAATCAAAAGGACTTTCACAACAGGAACTTGCTGTGAAGCTGAACGTGGTACGACAGACAGTTTCCAAATGGGAGCAGGGATTGTCAGTTCCCGATTCTGATATGTTAGTCTGTATATCGGAAGTGTTGGAAACGCCCGTAAGCACATTGATTGGCGAAACGGTTGTTGAAACGGAGCCTGATAACCTAAAAGCGATTTCTGAAAAATTGGAGGTGATAAACTTGCAGCTGGCACAAAGAAAAACTACAAGAATAAAACTTCTTCAATGGCTGCTTGGCTCATTGTGTGCGCTTATCGTAATAATTTATGCGGTTCTGATAATAATAAGCAGCCCTTATCTGGCTTGGGATTACGGCAGCCCGGAAACCGCTTTTATTGGAGTAGTCTTTCATTCATTTGAATGGCTTTTTGTCAGAGTTGCGCCGTTTATCTTTATTGCCGCGGTTGTTGGAATTTTCTTAACCTTTAGGCGAGAATAAAGACGTTTTGTTTTTGGTAGGCGCATATTTAATTGCAGCCGCATAACGAAAACTATAAGCCCCAGCCAACAGGCTGGGGCTTAAATTAACAAACTAATTAACGCGCTCAAAAACGTCCTCCAGTTTGATAAGCAAATCATCATAGAGGCTGCATTTAAATTCGGTGATAATCTCTGCTTTTTCTTCGTCGGTCATTTTTTCCAGCAGATAATCGGGATAAACGGCATAAACCTCATGCAGCACAAACCGACCGTCAATCAGCAAATACTGTTCAATGGACTTTTCCTCCGTGCTGACAATCCAATATTCCCTGACCCCGGCCTGTTCATAGGCTGTTTTTTTATCGCCTTTATCGCGCTTCATGGTGCTGGGGGAGAGTACCTCTGCCACCAAATCCGGAGCGCCATAAACGCCGTTCTGGTGAATTTTTTCCGGGTCGCAGACCACCATCATATCCGGAATAAAGCGGTTTTTTTCGTCCAGGTAAACCTCCATGCCATCGGGGATAGGTGTGCATTTGCGCCCAAAAAGGAATTTTCTGAAGATATAGAAAATATTGGCGGCCGCTGAAATATGGCTCCAGATTGGCCGGGGCGACACCAACACGGTCTGACCGTTGATAAGTTCTTCCCAGATATCCTCTTTGTAAGCCAGACTGTTATTCATATTTAACACCTCATTTAAAGAAATAGCGCAGCAATGAAAAATTATTTAGCCAAAAGAGCCAGAATTTCATCAATGCGCTCGGCGGCTTCCTTGCGCCCACATTCCAGTGCATAATTGGCCTTGCTCAAGTCCATGGAATAGATGTTGGTATTCATGGGCTGCAAAACAATATCGGCCTGCTCAACGCTATTATTTTTGCGCCCCATAACGTTTATAGAATGTTGCAGCACGTCAATCAGGTTGTTCCGTTTGACGGAGCTGTGATTATATTTCAGCGAGTCCAAATCTACGGCGACCACAATATCTGCGCCCATCTCGCGCAAAACCTGACAGGGGCAGTTATCCACCAGACAACCGTCCACATAAACCTTGCCGCGATATTTAACCGGCGTGAAAACGCCCGGCACTGCGGAGGAAGCATGCACGGCGCGCCAAATTGGGCCGTCGGCAAAAACCTCCATGCGGCTTTCTTCCAAATCTGTGGCCACAATGCGCAGGGGGATAGGGCAATCCTCAATATTTCGCCCTTTAGTAAGCAAACGGACAAATTCTGCATAGTTTTTGCCGTTCACCAGACCGCCCAGCGAGGGTGAGAGCGGCAAAATCAGTTTCAGGTTAACATTTTGCATAAAGCTGGCCATAAAACTGCCTTTGTAATTGCAGGCATAAAGCGCGGCCATGCAGGCGCCGATAGATGTGCCGGCGACCATATCAGCGCGGATACCATGCTTATCCAGCTGTTCAATCAGGCCGATATGCGCCATGCCGCGGATACCGCCGCCGCCCAGAGCCAGACCTAAACGGGGGCGGCTCAATTTGCCGCCTCGCCGGCCGGGGTCAGGCTAAACTCGCCCTGATAAACCTCCTGCGCCGGGCCTGTCATATAAACGGACTGACCGTTATGCCATTCAATTTGCAGCGTGCCGCCGGGCAATTTTATGTTAACCGGGCTTTGGGCGCGGTCAGTCAACAACGCTGCCACCGCCGTGGCGCAGGCGCCGGTGCCGCAGGCCAGTGTTTCGCCAACGCCGCGCTCCCAGACGCGTACTTCTATATTATGTTCGTCAAGAACCTGGGCAAATTCAATGTTGGCTCGGGCGGGAAAAATGGCGTTATGCTCCAGCAGAGGGCCGTATTTTTCTACGGCCAGATTTTGCGGCGCAGAGTCCAGAAAGATTATGGCATGCGGATTGCCCATGGAAACGGCGCAGAATTTAAACTCCCGACCCAGAACCTCCAGCGGCTGGTTCAAAAGAGGGGCGTTATTGTTTTCAATAAGACAGGGAATTTCTGCCGGCGTCAGGCGCGGCAGTCCCATATCCACACGCACCTGGCCGTCGGCCGGGTTGATGCTGGGTTTAATCAGGCCGGCCAGCGTTTGCACAGTTAAATCGTTATGGCTGACAATACCCTGCTGCCGGGCAAAAAGCGCCGCACAGCGGATACCGTTGCCGCACATTTCTGCTTCTGAGCCGTCTGGCTGAAAAAGCCGCATTTCAAAATCAGCGGCGGCAGTGGGGTAAAGCGCCAGAATACCGTCGGCGCCAATGCCAAAATGACGGTCGCAAAGCTGGATAGCCAGCTGTCCCATATCAGTGGGCAAATTTTGGCTAAAACCGTTCAGCATAATAAAATCATTGCCGCAGCCATGCATTTTACTGAATTTTAGTGTAAGATTATTTGTCATTTTTTTCTCCTTTTTAGTGCCTATACCTGAAATATATGAATTATTGGCCGTTTTTATGCTGGGCGGCTCGGGCGGCGTTGCAGGCTGTGGCGATAAGTTCGTCCAGTTCCAGCCCCAGCCCCTGGCAGACGTTGAGCAGAGTTAAAATGCCAGAGTTGGCGCTAACGCCGTGCAGCACGCTGTTCAGGGTGCTTAAGGGCATGTTGGCCTTTTGCGCCAGACGGCCGGGCGTAAGCCCCTGGGCGCTGCAATGTTGCAGCAATTCCTGACTGATAGCGCGCCGGAAGTTGATGGCAAAATCAGCTTCTGGCAAATCGGTAAAAAATGGATTGGAATTTTCTGGCATGATTAAACCTCCTGTCAGGCGATTGGGCCGGCCGGCCGGGTTAAGGGATAAATGGCAAAAAAAGCGGCGCGCGTTTCGCTGTCATAAACGCCGTTGACGATAAGTTCCTGTTGCCATTCCACGGCGGTGCTGATTTGGGAAAGAGTTTCCAGATTAAATACATCGGCCGCCTGCTCGGCTGTGAAAATACAGGTGGGAAAAGAATAGCCTTTAACATTGATTTCCACAATCTCCAGATTGCGCACCAGAACAAAAAGCGCCGCCGTGTTATACATAATAATCTGTTCGGTATTATCGGCTGTCCAGAATTCGTCATAGCTTTCCTGGGTGCTGCCGGAAACTTCCGTTAAATCATAGGTTATGGTCAGCTTGTTCAGCGTGATATCGAAGCTGCTTAAAAAGATGCCGGCCGGCAGAGAATCGCGCAGCAATGATTTGATTTTGGCCGATTCGCCCAGGTTGATATTTTTTTGGTCTAAAAGTTCGCTGATATTGCTGGTATTAACCATTCTCTGGTAAATATACATATTTTCAATTTCTTTTTGCGGATTAGACAGCAAGGTCGGCCCAACCAGAATACCGCCAAGAATGAAAATAAGGGCGGTGCAGAGCATTAAAACAATTTCCTGACGCAGACGGCGCGGCGGTTTGCGCGGAACAGTCCGGCGCGCTTGGCGCTGTTGACGTTTCTGGCGCAGTATGGGCAAACGCAGGCGTTTTTTTTGGGGCATATATTTATATCTCCTGATGAAAAAACACTATCAAATATTGAGGATTAAAAGTATTCATAAAAATAAGCGTTCTTTATACTATTGTAGCACTCCTGCGCCGGTTTAGTCAAGCGTTTTAGCATGGCAAACGGCAAAACCTGCCAGCCGCTCAGCGTTTGCGGCAGCGGCGTGCAGCAGGCCGGATTATCCGGCATGATAATTACAGCCGCCGGCGTGTCCTCCCGGTAATCAGCGGCCAGCGCTGTTAAAAGCCAGCGCGCCGGCTCTGGGCGCTTGAATGCTAATTCCCGGATAAAAAGGCCGTCGGCGGTGGCGGTATAAAGCACATAGGCCAGCGGCTCATTCTGACGGCTTTTGGCCAGCAGCAGCTGGCCGTGGTCATGCTGATGGTCGGCTAAAAGCAGGGTAAAGTCTGCCAGGCGGCGCATGGCAAAGGCGCGCGGCACGCCCAGCCTGCACCATTGCTGATAAATTTCCGCCGCCGGCTCGGCCGCAGCTTCCGGGCGCAGATAATGCTCCAGCCGGCAGGGCTGTTTATCCGTTGGGAGGGGCGCCAGAAAATGCTCGTCCAGCCGCAGATTATAGCGGCGAATATAAGAGAAAAAACGATAGCCCAGTGGTTGATAAAAAGACGGGTCAAATGGCTTGAGCAGGCAAAAGGGATAGCCGCGCGCGGCCAAATCGGCCTCTGCCATAGCCAAAAGCCGGCGGCAAAAGCCCTTGCGCCGCTGCTGTTCGGCGGTGGCCACGCCCTGAATATAGGGAACGGCCAGCGTCGTTTTGCCGTCAGTCAGCTGCATTTGAATTTCCGGCGCAAAGCACATGGCGGCAATTTCGCCGTCCTGTTCCAGCAGCCAGCAGTTTTCCGGCTGAAAACGGTTTTGAAAATACCAGGGAATAAATTTGCCGTCGCGGTCTTCCGGAAAGCTGGCCGCCCAAAGTTTTTGCAGTCCGGGAATATCCCCAGGCTGGGGGTGCCTGATTGACATATTGTATTCCTCCCTTATTTAGCGTTGTGCCAGCCGCTGGGCCAGAGTATATATTTCATTTCCAGCCGCGCCGGCAGATAGGACATTTTGGTGCGGCGCAGGTTGGCCAGCCCCAAGTCCTCGGCGCGGTTGACATAAGTAAAATCCTGCCAGTATTCCGCCAGAAACATCTGATTAATAGCGCTGTAAAGCCCCTTGATTTGGCTGTTGGCTTTTTCGATAAGCACGGCCACGGTATCCTCATTCAAGATTTCTGCAATCGCAAAGGCCTGCACCTGTCCTTGCAGCAATATACAGGCGCCGTAAATATCCAGGTCTGCCCAATGGGCAAACATCTGGTTAATAGCGCGGCTTTCCTGCAAAAGCGTGGGAAAACTGGTGTTATTATTCTGTCGGGAAGCACACCAGAAATCCAGCGCCTGACGGCAGGCCGGCAACAGCGCCGCCGTCAGCGGTTTAAATTGATATTCTGGATAGTTGCGCTTAAAATGATTAAGCATATTTTTTTGGGCATGATATTTTTTGCCACTTAAATTGGTCAGGTCGTCAATTCGATAAACATAATTGGCGGCGTTGCGGTCGCTGAAAATCTGAAAATGCCCCGGCTGATGCTGCATAATCAAATCGCGCCAGGTCTGGGTAACCTCAGTAAAAATCTGCGGCAGACCAAGTTCTGCGGCATATGCGGCCAGCGCCTCCAGCGGCCTTTGGTAGCCCTCGGCCGGCCCCAGCGGCGGCAGAAAGGAAGTCCGCCCCTGATAGGTGGTGCGGATAAGCAGCCAGTTTTCAAACTGCGCCCAATGATAGGCATGGGGCTGCTGCCAGGGAAAAAGCGTGTTAAAAGACTGTTCCACAATTATGGGGTGAATTTGCGCTAGCAGCGCATTGATAGCCGGCTTATCGGCCAGCGTTATCGGTTTGAAATTTATTTGGGGCAATTTTTTATTCCTCCGTTTATAATTCCCGAATATTTAAGCGCCATGCGGTCAATTCACCGAAAAGTCCATTATAAAGGTTCTGATAATCGGCAAAACCGGGCGGCTGCGCGTTGGCTTCGGCGCCGGGCGACCAAAGTAGTAAATATTCGCTGATATACAGGCGAACCGTCAGCCCGGTATTTTGTAAGCCGCATTTTTGATAAAAGGCTAACCGGCGGCGGCAGTCCGCCAGATTGGTATAAGGCGCGCCGGGACGTTCGCTTTCCAGCAACAGCCTTTTTTGCGGATACCGCTGCAAAAGCAGCGGTATAATTTGCGCGCCAATTCCATGGCTGCGCTGTTTGGGCTCCACCGCCAAATAATCCAGCAGTACGATATCCTGCCAGAAAAGGCAGATGGCCAGGCCGCAAAAATTGTGCTGACTATCGCGCACGGCCAGCATTTCCGCTCGCCTCCGGGCGGCGGTTTGGCGAAGCAGCTGCCAGGGCTTGCGCTCATACCAGGGAAAGGCTTGTTTGTATAATCTTTTCAGGCGGCGCAAATATTGCGGTTTGGCCGTCTGAACATTTATTAATTCTAACATGTTAGCATAAACTCCTTATTAAGGCAGAGGGCAGGCGCCTTCTTTGACAATTTTCTGCCAGACGCTTGGCGCCATTGCCCCCTCCGTGTTGATACCCAGCATTACAGAATTGGTGTTGATATTCAAAATTTGCCGTGCCTGCGCCATTTCCGGCCGCTGCAAGAGCAGGTCAATAGCGCCCAGCGCCACTGCGCCGGATTCACCGGAGATAAAAGGCGCCGCCTGCGTACTGTTTGCCAGACGCATACCGTGCGCGGCGACAAAATCCGGGCAGGCCATAAAGCAATCAGCCTGCGCCTGCAGCAGCGGCATAACCACTGAACAGGGGGTACCGCAGTTCAGTCCGGCCATAATGGTCTGCTGTACGCCCGGCACGCTGGCGGCCGGGTTGCCGCTTTGCGCCGCCAGATAACAGCAGTTAACCTGTTTGGGCTCCAGAATTATGAATTTGGGGTGTGGCTGCGCGCTTTGAGCCATGGCCTGCGCCAGAAAAGCCAGCATGCCTCCGGCCATGGAGCCAACCCCGGCTTGCAGAAAAATATGTGTGGGGGTTGGCAGTTCCTGCTGTTGCAGCTGCGCCATAATTTCGGTGGCCATGGTGGAATAGCCCTGAATAATCAGTTTGGGAATTTCCGTGTAACCGGGCAGGGTGGTATCCTGCACCAGCAGCCAGCCATGGGTATTCGCCTGTTCTCGCGCCAGCGCTGCCGTATCGTCATAGGAAAGTTCGGTGGTGATAACCTCTGCACCCAGCTGGGCGATAGCCTGTACGCGCTCCGGCTCTGCGCCGGCCGGCAGATATATATGGCAGGGGCAGTTTAAAAGGCTGGCGGTCCAGGCCACGCCGCGTCCATGGTTGCCGTCGGTGGCGGTGCAGAAAGTGATTTTTTCCGCGGCCAGCCGGGATTGGATTTCCGGCTGGGTTAAATCGGCCAGACATACTGTTTCCGGATTTAAGCCCAGCCTTTCGGCCAAAAGCCGGGCAATCGCCCAGCTGCTGCCCAGCGCTTTGAAAGCATTCAGGCCAAAGCGCTCCGCTTCATTCTTAATTAAAACGGCCTGCACGCCGCCCTCTGCGGCCAGCCGGGGCAGCGTCAAAAGCGGCGTGGGCTGATATTGCGGCAGGCTTTGGTGAAAATGCTGAACGGCTTTGGTCTGCCGGGGTTGCAGCCATTCCGGAAAGGCGGCGGCGGCTGGCTGGTTAAACAGCATTTTTATCTGATATAATTCTAACTCCTGTTGGTTAGTCATATTTTACCTCGCTTTGGAAAAAATAATGGCTATATTTGACTTCTGATTAAAAATAAGTATAATATATAATTATACTATTATAACATAGAATGGCGGCGTAAAGCTATACAAATCTTACAGATATATGTTATAATAATATAAAAATTTTGCAGTTAGGAGCATTTGACAATGTCAATACTTGCCTTAAATAAATTATCACTGGCCTATCTGGAACGGCCAGTACTGGTGGATTGCTCGCTGACGCTGGCGGAAAAAAGCAAAACCGGACTGGTGGGAGCCAACGGCGCTGGCAAAACCAGTCTTTTTCGGCTTATATCCGGTCAGCTGGAGCCGACGGGCGGAGAGATTATCATACCCAAAGGTTTGAGAATAGGCGTTATGGAGCAGGAATTAAAACACCATGAACATAGCATCTGGCAGGAATTGCTGGGGCTGTTTGCGCCCCTGCAACAGCTGGAAAAGCAGCTGGATTTGGTGAACCGGCAGCTGCAGGCGCCGGGGCTGGCGGCAGACCCCGACGAGCAGAACCGGCTTTTGCAGCAGCAATTTACCATGAACGAGGCCTACATGGAACGGGGTGGGCTAACCTATCAAAGCCGCATTAAGGGAGCGCTGCTGGGTTTGGGCTTTAAAGAGAGCGATTTCTCGCGCCGGCTGCTGGAACTTTCCGGCGGCCAGAGAGCCAAGCTGGCTTTGGCCAAGCTGCTGCTGTCCGACGCTGATTTGCTGCTGCTGGACGAGCCGACTAATCACTTGGACGTGACGGCGCTGGAATGGCTGGAGGATTTTTTGCGCACTCTGAACAAAGCCTATATTGTTATTTCACATGACCGCTATTTTCTGGACGCTACCACTGAGCAGACAATGCACCTGTTTAATCATCATTTGAAGCTTTATAAAGGCAACTTTTCTGCTTTTAAGCGGCAGAGTCAGGCCGATAATGAAGCGGCCCTGCGCCATAACGCCAATTTGCAGCGGGAAATTGAGCGTATGAAAGGGATTATTCAGCAGCAGAAGCAATGGAATCGGGAAAGAACGCTGATTATGGCGCACAGCAAGGAAAAAGCGCTGGCCAAGCTGGAGCAGCAGCTGGTGGCGGTGGACCAGCCGCCGGCCGAGTTGAATTTTCGCTTTAAGGCGGCGCCGGCCTCCGGTCAGGATTTGCTGCGCGCGGAGCAGGTCAGTCTGGCCTTTGGTGAAAAGCAGATTTTGCAGCAGCTGGATTTTGCGCTGCATAAGGGCGAGCGTGTATTTCTGCTGGGTCCCAACGGCGTGGGCAAAACAACGCTGTTTCGGGTGTTGCTGCAACAGCTGCCGCCGGACAGCGGCGCAGTCTTTCAGGGCATGGGGCTGAAAATAGGCTATTATGACCAGGTGCAGAAGCTGGACGACAGTTCCGACGGTTTATTGGCTTATCTGCGTAATCATTATCCGCGGCTGACGGAAACCGAACTGCGCACGGCGCTGGCGGCATTTCTGTTCTTTGCCGAGGATTTGGATAAGCCCTGCAACGTACTTTCCGGCGGTGAAAAGGCGCGGCTGGGGTTATTGAAAATTTTGCTGGGGCGGCCGAATCTGCTGCTGCTGGACGAACCGACCAATCATTTGGATATTGCCGGGCGTGAAGCGCTGGAGCAGGCTTTGCGCAATTATGACGGCGCTATTCTGGCTATCTCGCATGACCGTTATTTTATTAACGGGTTGGCGGAAAAGGTGGCGGTGTTGGAAAACGGCCGCCTGACGGAATATTGCGGCGGCTGGGAATATTATCTGGAAAAGCGCGGTCAAATGGGCGTTTTGGCCAACGCGGAGTCGGCTGCAAGCAAAACCGAAAAGGCTAATAACAACGCTGCGCCGGGGCGGCAGTCTTATCAGGCGCGCAAGGAGCAGGCGGCTAACCTGCGTAAAATGCAAAACCGCTTGCAGCGTCTGGAACAGGCGATTTCTGACGGCGAGGCGCAAAAAGCGGATTTGGAGGCGCAGTTGGCTGCTCCAGAGTTGGCCAGCGATTATCAGCAGGCCGCGGCGCTGCATAATCAGCTGCAAGAGGTGCAGCAGCAGCTGGATAACACCATGGCTGAATGGGAAGATGTGGCGCTGACTTTGGAGGAAATGTCAGAAAATTAAAGAACAGATTTAAAACAGAAAGCCCCCGGAATATTTCCGAGGGCTTTTTGTGTGAACACTTAGTGATTGCAAGGCCACTTTAGTGGACGCAGACAGCGCTTAGTGTAAACCATTTTGACCAGTTGCACCATTTATGGTAGCGACTGGTCGATTATAGCATATTAACCGGCCTGTCGGCAAATGTTGGGGCGGAATAAAATCAGTCCTTTCGCTGGTTGAACAGATTTGGGAATTTATAGAAGCGCCCCATGGCGTTTTTGGCCGTTTTCAGCTGACGGGTGATTTTCAGCCGCATGCCGTTATGTGGAGATTGCTTTTGCACATTAATGGCTTCTGCATAGACGGCCAGCAGGCGTTTGGCCAGCGTTTCATAACCCTGGTCGGCCACGGACCGGCGCGTACTGGCGCTTAAAGCCGCCTTTTCCGCCGGGGGAAGCGCCTGCCAGGCGGCCAGCTTTTGCTTCAGTTCCGCTGCGTCCCGGAACACAAAACCGTTTACACCCTCCTGAATTTGGTCGGCGTTGATGGGGTCGTCTTTTTGCAGCACCGGCAGACCGCAGGCCATGCCCTCCAGCATGGAAATGGAATTGGTATCGGAAAGAGAGGCAGTGGCATATAGACTGCCCAGCGCTAGATAGGGCGGTATATCGTCGTGCTCCACCTTGCCGGGCAGAATGATGCGGTCATCAGCGCCCAAATCCGTGGTTAGCTGCTGCAATTCAGCGCGCACCGGCCCCTCGCCGACGATTAGCAGCTTAAGCTTATCTTCCGGCTGCACGGCGGCCGCCCAGCATTTTATCAAATCATCAGCGCTTTTTTCCCGGCCCAGCCGGCCGACAAACAGCACATACTGGCAGTCTTCCGGCAGATTGTTCTGGGTGCGTACGGCCTGAATGGCGGCCGGGTCAATATTGGCCGGGTCAAATTTATCCAACTCAACCGGGTTGGGGATAATATGCACATGACGCTTCAGACCCAGCGCGTCTACATAATCCTGACATTTCTGCGAGGGGCCGGTAATTGCATCGGCCGCTTTAATATAGCGCGCAAAGAATTTGTGTGAAAGACTGCGCGCCGCCGGGATAAAGGGGTGCGGCGCCACATAATAAACGTAATCATCATACATGGTATGCAGGGTATAGACCAGCGGCAGGTTATGACTGAGCGCCCAGTGCATGCCAAACATGCCGATACCAAATTCTGTGTGCAGGTGAATGATATCCGGCGCAAAATCGCTGATATATTTGGCGCGCTGCTTGCTCCAGGGGGTGGAGAGGGTGTAGCCATAAAATTTTTCTGATACAAAGCCGGGGCAGTAAAGCACATTGTCCTTAAGCAGATGCCGGCCATAGCTGTTATCGCCGCAGACCACCAGCACTTCATGCCCAAGGCGCTCCAGACCAACGCGCAGAGCGTGGACATGGGTCACCACGCCGCTGACGTTGGGCAGATAAGTTTCGGCAAAAAGGGCTATTCGCATTAGGCTTGCCCCGCGCAGCCCAGAACTTCGCGCATTTTGTGCGCCACAACCTCTTTAATGGCCGCACGAGCCGGGGTGAGGTATTGTCTGGGGTCAAAGTGGTCTGGATTGGTGGCCAGATGTTCACGCACCGCGGCCGTCAGAGCCAGGCGCAAATCGGAGTCGATATTGATTTTGCAGACGGCCATGCTGGCGGCCTTGCGCAGCATATCCTCCGGCACACCGATAGCGTCTGGCATAGCGCCGCCAAACTGGTTAACCTTGGCGACATATTCCTGCATAACGGAGGAAGCGCCATGCAAAACAATCGGGAAGCCAGGCAGGCGGCGTTCCACCTCTGCCAGAATATCAAAACGCAGCTGGGGTTTGGTGCCTGGTTTGAATTTATAAGCGCCGTGGCTGGTGCCAATGGCGATAGCCAGCGAGTCTACGCCGGTGCGGCTGACAAATTCTTCCACCTGCGCTGGGTCGGTATAGGAGCTGTCGGCTTCGCTGACGTTAACGTCGTCCTCCACGCCGGCCAGACGCCCCAACTCGCCCTCCACGGTTACGTTGAACTGATGGGCGTAATCTACAACCTGTTTGGTCAGGGCGATGTTGTCCTCAAAGCTGTGCTTGGAGCCGTCAATCATCACGGAGGTAAAACCGCCGTCAATGCAGGCTTTGCAGATAGCAAAATCCTCGCCGTGGTCCAGATGCAGAGCCAAATCCAGTCCGCAGTCCTCAATGGCGGCCTCCACCAGCTTCACCAGATAAATATGCTTGGCATATTTGCGTGCGCCGGCGCTAACCTGCAAAATCAGCGGCGATTTTGTTTCCTGGGCGGCTTCAGTGATGCCCTGAATAATCTCCATATTGTTGACGTTGAAAGCACCCACCGCATAACCGCCGGCATAGGCTTTTTTAAACATATCCCTGGTATTTACTAATGCCATGATTATCACTCCCTATTTGCGCAATAATTATTTATTTTTGTTCTCTTTTGTTTTATTCTCTGTTTAGCAAATTTATCCTGCCTTATACCGGTAAAATGGCTTGTAAAATTTGTTGAATAATGTTAGAATATAAACTGACGAGTTTTTTGGATAGTGGTATATTTTGTAAAAAGGGAGTGGATTATTTTGAGTAGACAGACTGCAAAAAAGAAAAAACTGAAAAAGGGGCCGGCGCTGCTGCTGTTTTTGGCGCTGTTGCTGGCGGCTGGCTTTGGCCTGGCTTCTTATATTCTGCCGGGCACGGTGCGGCTGGCGGAGCCGGTTACGGTTGTGATTGACGAAGGCATGGGCAGCGGCGCGATGGCGCGGCGGCTGGCGGATAACGGGCTGGTTAAGAACGTCCCCTCTTTCCTGCTTTATGTGCGCAGTGAAAAGGCGGAGGGTGATTTGCGCCCTGGTACTTATGTTTTTTCTGGTGAGGTCAGTTATGCGCAGATTTTGTCAGAACTGAAAAAAGGCCGCAACGATAACAACACGGTTAATGTGACGATACCAGAGGGCAAAACGGTGCCGCAGATTGCCGATATCTGGGAAAAATCCGGCCTGTGTACGGCGGAGGATTTTCTGCGCTGCTGTGCGGAAATGGAACTGCCCTATGACTATATTCCGGACGGTGAGGATTATAACCGGCTGGAGGGCTTTTTGTTCCCGGAAACCTATAATGTGCTGGTGACCTGGCAGGCCGAAGATTTGGTGAAGATGCAGCTGGCGCAGTTTAATAAAATCTGGGACAGCGAGCGCCAGCGCAAGGCAAATAAGCTGGGTATGAGCGCCAAGGAGATTGTAACTCTGGCCTCGCTGATTGAGCGAGAGGCGCGCGTGGCAGACGAGCGGCCGTTGATTGCCAGCGTTATTTATAACCGGCTGGCGGTGGGGCAGAAGCTGCAAATTGATGCTACGGTGCAGTATGCGCTGGGCGAGCAGAAGGAGCGGCTGTTATATAAGGATTTGGAAATTGAAAGTCCTTATAATACCTATTTGTACGAGGGATTGCCGGTGGGCGCTATCTGCTCGCCGGGTCTGTCCTGTATTGACGCGGCGCTGGAGCCGGCGGAAACCGAGTACTATTATTACCGCACCAAGGAAGACGGCAGCGGTGGACATAATTTTGCCAAAACTTATGAGGAGCATTTAGCGAATGGACGTTAAACAGGACGTTACAAAAATGTCAATAAGCAAGCCAGAGTTGCTGGCTCCTGCCGGTGACATGGAAAAGCTGCGCCTGGCTGTGTTATATGGTGCGGACGCAGTTTATCTGGGCGCCAGCGATTTCAGCCTGCGCGCGCAGGCGCATAATTTTGACGCGGCTGAACTGGCGGCGGCGGTGGATTTTGCCCATGCCAGTGGGGTTAAGGTTTATCTGGCGGTTAATGTTTATGCGCATGAGCAGCACTTGCCGGCTTTGCGCCAGCTTTTGCCGCAGGCGGCGGAGTGGGGTGTGGACGCGTTTATTATTGCCGACCCCGGCATTTTCCGGCTAGCCGGGGAGTTGGCGCCGGGCGTGGAGCGACATATCAGCACGCAGGCGGCCAGCAGCAACAGCCAGACGGCGCAGTTTTGGCTGGAGCAGGGCGCCAGCCGGGTGGTGCTGGCCAGAGAGGTTAGCCTGGCGGAATGTGGTCAGATTGCCCGGGCGGTGCCGATTGAGTTGGAAATTTTTGTTCATGGCGCGGTATGCATGGCGTATTCCGGACGTTGCCTGTTATCCAGCTTTTTGTGCGGCCGCGGCGCTAATTTGGGTGATTGTGCGCAGCCCTGCCGCTGGCAGTATCGGCTGGAGGAGGCCAAACGTCCCGGGCAGTATATGCCGATTGAACAGGATAAATGGGGTTCTTACATTTTTAATAGTAAGGATTTGCGTCTGCTGGAACTGTTGCCGGAAATTTTACTGTCTGGTGCGGCCAGTCTGAAAATAGAGGGGCGCATGAAAAGCGCATATTATGTGGCCAATGTTACCCGGGTTTATCGGCACGCGTTGGACGCTTGTTGGGAGATTTGGCAGCGGCATGATTTCAAATTGGACGCGGCGGCTTTGCAAAAGCTTTGGCAGCCGCAGATTGCCGCGCAGGAATGGGGCGTTGAGTTGGATAAACTGAGCCAGCGCCAGTATTTCACAGGCTTTGCGCTGGCGGAGCCGCAGGCCGCTGGTCTGGCGACTGCTCCGGGAGCGCCGGGTGCGGACGCTTATGATTATGATAACAGTTACAGCCAGCGTGTTTATGATTTTGCCGGTTTGGTGCTGGATTATGACGCGGAGCGGCAGCGGCTGCATATTGAGCAGCGCAATCATTTGCGGCTGGGTGATGAAGTGGAGTTTATTCAGCCGCAGGGGCCGGTGCGCCGGCTGACTTTAAGCGCTATCTGGAGCGAGGACGGGGCGGAGTTGGACTGTCTGCCGCACGCCAAGCAACATGCCTGGCTGGCCTGTCCGTTTGCCCTGCCGCCGGGCAGTATTCTGCGGCGGCCGCAGAGAGCAGCCAAAACCAAGGAGGCGGCTGATGAGTGATATAACTCCGGAGATGCTGGCACGCCATGCGCAGGAATTGGTTTATGTGCAGGTGCCGCCGGCCAAAATTGACTGGCTGAACAAAATTATTGAGGGCTATGATAATCTGGCGCTGGTCAGCACGCTGGACGCGCAGCGTGCGCTGCTTTGCTGCTGGGTAACGGCGGATATGCGGCCGGTGTTGTTAAAATTATTGAGCAAGCTGAAGATAGAAGTTGTACAAGCACCGATTTGAGTCGGCGGAATAGGCTATATTATGAATACTCCATAGAGAGAAAAAGGAGGTCCATATTATGGCCAGAAGATTATGTACTTGTAGTGATGTTCCGTTTTACCACGATTGTGAGTGTTCCAATGGAACGCTTGGCGTGGAAGATATTTTTGAAGATGTGATGCTGCGCGCCAGAGAGGCAGAGTTGTTCTATTGCTGCATGGTGAACACCGCCCAGTGTGAGGTGGATAAAGAGATGTTTCGCCAGTTCAGCATGGACCAGCGCCGGCATTATGCCCTGCTTCAGCAAATTCTGCGTGAGCTGACTTGTAAGTGCTATTGCATTGGCGAGGTTTGTATTGAAGAACCAAAAGGCTTCTGCAAGGGGCTTAAAGTGGCTATTTATAATGAAATGCAGTTGAGCAATGATTATGAAAACCTGGCTTATTATCTGACGGATATGCAGCAGCGAGAGGTTTTGCTCAGCATGATTAGAGATTCGCGTCGGCATGCGGAACGTCTGGCAGAACTTTATAAATTTGCTCAGGAATGTGCTTGCCGCGACGTGGCCGGCGATACAGATGATTGCTGCTGCTGCATGCCTTGTATGCCCTGTGGCTGCTGCTGTGGGTGTGGCTGCGGCGATGATGACGATAAAAAGAAAAAGGGCTGCATGATGGGATGCGGCTGCATACCGTTCTATGTTCCCTGCTGCAACTGTTCTTCCAAGGGCGTTGAGTCTGAAGAAGACGAGGACGATGAGGATTGCATCACCTATTGCTGCATGGACGACGATACCTGCCCCTGCACTTGCGGCCATAAACCGCACAAACAGAGAAGCTGCAAGGGCAACCCGGCCAGGGTTAATAAATGTAAAAGAGGAGTGGCCGGCGACGAAGATGAGGATTGCGGCTGCCGGAAATGCAACTGCACCTCTGTGCAAAGCGGCTGCTGGGGATGTAGGTGAACACTTAACGATTTGCAAGCCGCAGGCGCAGCAAGAGTTTAGTGTGAACCTATCCAGCCGGCGCAGCCGGTTGGAAACCGCCAGGGAACACTTAACGATTTGCAAGCCGCAGGCGCAGCAAGAGTTTAGTGTGAACCTATCCAGCCGGCAAGGCCGGTTGGAAACCGTTTGTCGATTGCCAAGGGCGAGATTTTTATCTCGCCCTTTTAGTTTGCCAAAAGGTTGACAATTCCATAATATCGGTTTATAATGAATTGTAGTAAAAAAACCGTATTTGGGGTGATATAATTGGTTAAGCGTGATGATGTTTTCCGCTTGCTGCTGGAGGCCGGCGATTTTATTTCCGGCGAGGCTTTGAGCGATAAGCTGGGCGTATCCCGGGCGGCCGTCTGGAAACATGTTAAGGGTCTGCAAAACGAGGGATATACGATTGAGGCAGTGCGTAACCGCGGTTATCGTCTTTTGCCCAACGGCGTGCGTCAGGAAGAAGTTTTGCCTTATTTGCAGACGGAATGGTTGGGCCGGGAATATAAATATCTGGCGGAGGTGGACTCCACCAACATTGCGGCCAAAAGCTGGGCGGAGCAGGGCGCTGTTAACGGCGCGGTGGTGGTGGCGGATTTGCAGACGCAGGGACGCGGCCGCCTGGGTCGAGCCTGGAGCAGTCCCAGCGGCACGGGCCTTTGGTTGAGTCTGGTTTTGCGCCCCCGGCTGGAGCCGGAGCGCGCGCCGCAGATTTCTTTAACGACGGCTGTTGCCACCTGCGCCGCTTTGCAGGCATTGGGTTATCAGGCCGGCATTAAATGGCCGAATGATATTTATATTGACGGTCGTAAAATATGCGGTATGCTGACGGAAATGCACGGTTCCATGGAAAGTGTGGAATGGGTGGTGGTTGGCATTGGCATTAACTGCCTGAATAAGGATTTGCCGCCGGAAATTCAGGACGTGGCCACTTCTTTGGCGCTGGCGGAGCCAGACAGACCGGTAATCAGAGCCCAGGTGGCGGCGGAATTGCTTAATCATTTGGAAAAATATTACACTATATTATATGAGCAGGGTTTTGCAGAAATTCGTCGGGTTTGGTTGGCTAACAATATTACGCTGGGCAGGCGCGTCAAGATTTCTACTCTGAATGAAACATTTTTTGGTGAAGCGCTGGATATGAAAGAGGACGGCTCGCTGCTGGTTAAGCGTGAGGATGGCGGCGAGTTCACCCTGGTTACCGGCGACGTTTTCTTTGCCTGAAGCTGCTCAATTTGTCGGCGTATTACATACACCCACTGCATTGAGTATCTTTATTCCTTGCGTTTACACCATTCTTGAACGCTTTTGATTAGTCGTTATTTTTAGAGATTAATAGTTAGGAAGTACAAAAAAATGAGTGATAAAGTTAGAAGATTAGCCACTATGGCGGTGTTAGTGGCGGTGCTGGCGGTTTGCTCCCAGCTGGCGGTGCCGGTGGGCAACGTGCCGATTACGGCGCAGACGGCGGCGGTTATGCTGATTGCCCTGCTGCTTTCTCCCAAATATGCAGCGCTGACGATTGCGGTTTACATTCTGGCCGGCGGTATTGGCCTGCCGTTTTTCGCTAACTTCAAGGGCGGCTTCGGCACGCTGTTGGGGCCGACGGGCGGCTATCTTTATGGGTTTGTGGTTTCGGCGGCGCTTATTTCTCTGATTGCCGGGCATAGCCAGCCGGGGCAGTCGTTTCCCTGGCTGCGCAGTATTCTGGCCTGCGTGGTGGGGCTGGCCTTTGTCTATCTTTTCGGCGCGGTGCAGCTGAAGATGCTGCTGGCGCTGGATAGCTATGGTGCGGCTTTTGCGCTGGGGGGTATTCCCTACATTTTCTTTGAGCCAATAAAAATTGCCGCGGCGGTGTTGGCGGCCAAAATGCTGCAAAGCCGGGGTCTGAATAAATTTTAAGCTATACAGATTTTTAAGCCATATAGTTAGGAGTGTTTTTTATGCTGTTAGTTGTAGATATTGGCAACACACACACCGTTTTGGGTATTTACGACAGAAACGGTTCAGAATGTCTGTATCATTGGCGGCTGGCCAGTGACCGCAAAAAAACGGAGGACGAATATGCGGTGCTGTTGCTGGCGATGCTGCAAGCAGATGGTTTACAGCTGGACAAGCTGACGGCGGCGGCTATTTCCAGTACTGTGCCGCCGTTGGTTGACGTTTGGCAGAAGCTTTGCCGCAAATATCTGCATGTTGCGCCGTTGATTGTTTCGTTGGATATCCGCACCGATTTGCCGATTTGTCTGGATAATCCTCGGGAAATTGGCCCGGACCGCATTGTAAACAGTGTGGCCGGTCGGGCAAAGTATGGCAATTCACTGATTATTATTGACCTTGGTACGGCCACAACCTTTGATTGTGTTTCTGCGGCCGGTGAGTTTCTGGGCGGTGTGATTGCGCCGGGGCTATCGGTTTCGGCTGATGCGCTTTGCAATTCCACGGCGCGCCTGCCCCGGGTGGAGTTTGACGTGCCCAGCAGGGCGCTGGCCACTAACACCGTGCAGGCGCTGCAATCCGGTTTGGTTTACGGTTTTGCCGGCCTGCTGGACGGCATTGTGCGCCGGCTGAAAATGGAAATGGGCGGTACGGTTAAGGTTATTTTCACTGGCGGCTTGTCCGCCACCATTGCCAAAGTGGCGGAAACTGTGGACGTAGTGGACAGCATGCTGACGCTGGACGGTTTGAAGATACTCTATGATATGAACCGGAGCGCGATTGATGAATAAGGCGGCGGTGCGCGAGTTCTTGGCGCAAAACCCGGTGGTGACCGCGCCGATGGCCGGGCTGACCGACCAGGCTTTTCGGGAAATCCTGCGCGAGCAGGGCGCTGGGCTTATCTATACGGAAATGATTAGCGATATGGCGCTTTGCTATAATAATCAGAAAACGCTGGCCATGTTGCCGGTGAGCACGGAGCAAGGGCCGCTGGTGGTACAGCTTTGCGGCTCTTCGCCGGAATGTATGGCGCGCGCGGCGCAGATTATTGAGCAGAAAATGCGGCCGACTGGTCAGCTGTTTATGTTGGATATCAACATGGGCTGTCCGGCGCCAAAGATTGTTAAAAACGGCGAGGGCAGCCGTCTGATGCAGCAGCCGGGATTGGCGGTGCAGCTGGTGCGAGCAGTGGTGGGCGCGGTTGGCGATAGATTGCCGGTCAGCGTTAAAATGCGGCTGGGCTGGGACGACAGCAGCAAAAATGTGCTGGAATTGGCGCAACGTCTGGTGCAGGCCGGAGCGTCGGTGCTGGCTATTCATGGCCGCACGCGTGAGCAGTTTTATGCCGGCCGGGCGGATTGGCAGCTGATTGCCGAAGCTGCGGATATTTTACCGGTGCCGGTGATTGGCAATGGTGATATTGACACATTGGCGCTGGGCGTGGAGCGTATGCAGAATACGCATTGCGCAGGCCTGATGATTGGGCGCGGTCTTTTAGGTAATCCCTGGCTGGTACGAGATTTGGCGCGGTATTTTGCCGGTCTGCCAGCCTTGCCGGCGCCTGACCGGACTGAAATTTTTCAAATGGTGCGGCGGCATTTGCGTCGACAGGTGGAATTGCAGGGAGAATACATGGGGGTTCGGGTGATGCGCAGTCATTTACCGTTTTATATTAAGGGTTTGCCCGGCGCGGCGGCGGTGCGCGGCCGCTTGAATACGCTGAACACGGCGGACGAGGTGGAAACGGCGTTGGCGGATTTCCTGCGGCCGAGCGGAGAATAAAAGGCTTATGAATGAACTTTTTGTGCAGGGATTTACTGTTGAATGGTCTAAAATTGAAGCAAATAGTTATTTGTGGGATATTCCGACAATCAGTGGTTTGTCGGCGCTGCAATTTCGGCGGCCGGTGACATTTATGGTGGGCGAAAATGGCAGCGGCAAATCTACTTTATTGGAGGCAATGGCGATTGCGTCCGGTTTTAACCCGGAGGGCGGTACTAAAAACTATGCTTTTAGCACCTATGCTTCACATTCTGAACTTTACAGGGCTCTGCGTCTGGTGCGCGGCTGTCGGCTGCCGAAATGGGGTTATTTTCTGCGTGCAGAAAGCTTTTATAATGTGGCGACGCAGGAAGAAGCTTATA
Organism: Bacillota bacterium; assembly: GCA_021771915.1. Taxonomy (GTDB): domain Bacteria; phylum Bacillota; class Dehalobacteriia; order UBA4068; family UBA4997; genus Avidehalobacter. The sequence continues at coordinate 290 of JAETNY010000005.1, read as the reverse complement.
CGGCATCGGAAAGTATGGCATCGGAAAGATATCATGAAAAATCGCATGGAGAAAGTTTTCTGGCGGTGGCACAAAAGCATTTTCGGCCGCACGGCCTGTATTTTCTGGACGAGCCGGAAGCAGCGCTGTCAGCGCAGCGGCAGCTGACTTTGTTGGTTGATATTTATAACTGTGTGGCGGCCGGTTCGCAGTTTTTTATCGCAACTCATTCACCGATACTTTTGGGTCTGCCGGGTACGGAAATTTTGGCTTTTAATGAGGACGGCTTATTGCCCTGCGCTTATGAAGAA
>JAETNY010000023.1 GCA_021771915.1 Bacillota bacterium | reverse complement strand
CTGGCTGGTGGGGTTTCTTCCGCACCGCCTGCTCCGGAACCAGAGCCAGAGCCGGAAGTGCATGATAGTAACAGGACGCTTTCTCAGGAAGAAATTGAAAAAATGCTGGCTGGTGGCATACCGGCTGCGCCACCTGCTCCGCCGGAACCAACACCGGCAGCGGCGCCAACACCAGCACCGGCCGCCCCTGCACCGGCAGCAGTTCAGCCAGTTGCAGCGCCACCGGCAGCTGCGCCTGCTGCGGCTCCGGGTTTGATGTCGCCGGAACAAATGGCGCAGATGATGCAGATGATGCAAATGATGATGCCAATGTATCAGATGCAGCAACCACCGCAGCAGACTGCTCCAGTAGCAGCCACGCCAGACCCCAAGGTTATCAATACACAGCAGCCGGCAATGCCGCATTTGGCTGGTGCAGACCAGCTGGGCGAGGAACAGGCGCAAAATTTGGATTTGATTATGGGTGTGCCGCTGGAGGTTACCGTGGAAATTGGCCGTACGCGTAAAAAGGTTCAGGATATTTTGTCCTTTGCCAAGGGTTCGCTGGTTATTCTGGATAAGCTGGCCGGCGACCAGGTGGATTTGTTCGTAAACGGCAAATGTATAGCGCGTGGTGAGGTTGTCGTAATTGATGATAACTTTGGCATACGCATTGGCGAGATTGTGCGCAAACCGGAACTGGAAGATTTTACCGGTGGCAAATAATATATTAAATAGGTAGTTAAAGTTTTAATTAAATATAAGGTTAAAATGTTTTCAATAATTCAGCTATGCTGGTTATTTTACACTAAATTTTAAGCTTTCTGAAAATCAAAGAAACGAGGACGATTAACGATGGCAAAAATTTTATTGGTTGATGATGCAGCTTTTATGCGTAAGGTTGTTAGGGATACCTTAAGCAAAAATGGGTACAATGACCTTTATGAGGCGGTTGATGGTGCTGATGCGGTGGAGAAATACTCTGAAATCAGCCCGGATTTGGTGATTATGGATATTACCATGCCTAATATGGACGGTCTGGAGGCTTTGAAAGCAATCCGCGCTAAAAATGGCAGCGCCAATGTGGTTATGTGTTCCGCTATGGGCCAGGAGGCTATGGTTATTGAAGCTATTCAGTCCGGCGCCAAGGATTTTATTGTTAAGCCCTTTAAGCCGGAGAGAATTTTGAAAACTGTAACCTCTATTGTAGGCAATCCGTAAGATGCTTGGTGAAATTGGTTCTGTTCTGGGTATGCTGCTGGCAGTAATCGTTATATTGGTTATGGCCTGGTGGGTAACCAGTCTAATTGCTCGCCAGGGGGTGACCGGCTTGCCGGGGCTTATGGCCGGGCAAAATGCCAATGAACTTTGTGTGCTGCGGCAAATTCCGGTTAGCCGTGGTGAGCGTTTGCTTTTGGTACGTCTGCATAATCGCTGTCTATTGCTGGGTACGGCTCAGGGCGGCGTTAGTTTGCTTGCTGAATTGACCGAAGCAGAAGCAGAACCCTGGCTGCGGCAACCACCAGAGGGAACCACAGCAGATTTCCGTAAGCTGTTGCATATGTCTACAAAGAAATGAGCGTGAGCGGACGTTGGGTAGCTTTATCAATATAAATGGCGACGGTTTACAGGCGTTGGAATTTATTTTCCTGATTACGCTTATTAGCCTGTTGCCTTTCATAGTTGTGATGATGACCTCATTCACACGGTACGTTGTCACACTTTCTTTTCTGCGCAGCGCTATTGGTACACAGCAAACACCGCCTAATATGGTGTTGATTGGCATTGCTCTGTTTTTGACTTTGTTTACAATGGGGCCGACAATCGGAGAAATTCAAACGCAGGCTTACACTCCCTATATAAATGAAGAAATCACGCAGGAAGAATTTTTTACCCGGGCCGTGGTGCCGATGAAAGATTTTATGTTGCACCAGACCGAGCCGAGTTCCTTGCAAATGTATTGTGAACTGGCCGGCATAACGATGCCCACCGAAGAAGAAGCGATTATGGAACTGCCGCTGACGGTGGTTACGCCTGCTTTTGTAACCAGTGAGTTGAAGACGGCTTTCCAGATTGGTTTCTATCTTTATATTCCGTTCTTGCTGATTGATATTATTGTTTCTTCCACATTGATGTCGATGGGCATGATTATGCTGCCGCCATCAATGATTTCCACACCTTTCAAGCTTTTGCTGTTTATTACGCTTAATGGTTGGGAATTGGTGTTTTCCACTTTGGTTCAGGGTTTCCGTTAGCGTTGCCCTTAGTTTACAGACAAGGAGGAAAATAAATGGACGTGGCACAGGTTGCGGATATTTTTCGCGATGGTGTGGGCGTGGCTATACGTTTGGGTGCTCCGCTTTTGCTGATGAGTATGACGGTTGGCGTTTTTACAGCCATTTTGCAGGCTGTTACGCAAATTCATGAACAGACGATTGCTTTTGTGTTTAAGTTGCTGGTGGTGGTGCTTTTCATGATGGTTGGCGGCAGTTGGATGTTGACGACCTTGCAGGAATTTTCGTTGAAATTATTTGAACTTATGAGGGCGCTGTAAGCAATGGTGGACTGGGGAAGCTTGACGCTCTTTTTATACATTCTGATGCGAATGTCTGGTTTCGTGATGCTAAACCCACTTTTTGGGCGCACTAATCTGCCGGGCGTTTATAAAGCTGGTTTTGCCATGCTGCTGACGGTAGTGGTGGCTTCAGCCTATCAGGGAGAACAGGTGCCAGTACCGAATACCATAATAGAATTTTCAGTGCGCGCCTTTTTGGAACTTAGCATAGGTTTTCTTTTGGCGGTTATTATGCACTTTTTCTTCTATATTCCGGAACAGGCCGGTGAGGTTATTGATACACAAATGGGCATGAGCATGGCCAGTACCTATGATTCCAGTACGCAGTCACAACGAACAACGACGGCTAATCTGCTTAATTTGATGATGTTGCTGTTGTTTTTGGTGGCTAATGGGCATCAAACACTGTTGCGTATTATGTTGACTTCTGGTGATTTGGTTCCGTTTGGTCAGGCAGCTTTTGGCGAGGCGGTGGCTAATAAAGCCGTGACGCTTTTTGCCGAGTGCGCATTGCTTTCCGTTAAGCTTTGTCTGCCAATTTTGGCCATGGAACTGATGGGCCAGGTTGGCATGGGTATATTAATGAAAGTAATTCCGCAAATTAACGTATTTGCGATTAATATTGAATTAAAAGTTTTAATTGGTCTGGTTATGCTGTTGTTGATGATATCGCCGTTCAGTGAATTTCTGTTGGGCGTGGAATCGCTCATGCTGAATGAATTGGAGGCGGCTTTGTCTCTGGCAGTGTCGGCCGGTTAAAAAGTCAGGCATTATATAAAATAGGAGAAATTAAGTAAAAAAAATAGTACAGATTAACTCTGTATTGTCAATATCTTAAACAGAGGGGGAAACATAATGAAGCGACTAATCAATAATGCTATTTCGCTGTTTGTCGTTATCATTGTGCTTTTCCTGATTTTGCCATTACCGCCGATGTTGCTGGACGTGTTGCTGGTTATCAATATCTCACTTTCGATTATGATTTTGTTGGTGACGATGAACATTAGTGAAGCGCTGGAATTTTCAATTTTTCCCTCGCTGCTATTAATAACAACACTTTTCCGACTAGGTATGAACGTATCGTCTACGCGTTTAATTCTTTCAAGGGGCGGCTATGCCGGTGATGTTATTTTATCATTTGGTACGCTGATTACCGGCGGCAATGTGGTTATTGGTATTATTATCTTTATCATTATTGTTTTAGTGCAGTTTATTGTTATTACCAAAGGCGCGGAACGCGTGGCCGAGGTTGCCGCCCGTTTTACATTGGACGCAATGCCTGGTAAACAGATGGCTATTGACGCGGATTTGAATACGGGACTGATTGACGAGCAGGGTGCGCGTCAGCGCCGGGAAAAAATCCAGAAGGAAGCCGATTTTTACGGTGCTATGGACGGTGCAACCAAAATTGTTAAGGGCGACGCTATTATGTCCATCATTATCACGCTTATTAACCTGGTTGCCGGTATTATTATCGGTATGGTGCAGGGCGGAAGTGATTTTGGCACTGTTTTGCAGGTTTATTCCACGGCTACGATTGGTGACGGTCTGGTTTCTCAGCTGCCGGCCCTGATGATTTCTACGGCAACCGGCATGATTGTTACCCGTTCTGTTTCAGAGAGCAGTTTGAATACAGACGTTTTGCGGCAGTTTGGCTCACAGCCCCGGGCTATTATGGTGGCCGGGGCGGCATTGATATTTTTGGCGGTAATGCCAAACACTCCGCATATTCCGCTTTTGATTGTCGCAGTTATACTGTTTGGTCTGGGTTCATACGTCAACCGCGGCATGAAAATGCAGGTGGCGATGCAGGCGGCTGAAATGCAGGCCGAGGCGGAGGCGCCGCCACCTGAACCGCCGACCGAAACGGACTATTACAAGGATATCAGCAATGTTTATTCGTTGTTGCGTGTAGAACCGATTGAAATGGAGGTTGGTTATAGTCTGATACCGCTGGTTGATGAGAGCAGCGGCGGCAAGCTGATTAACCGTATTGTTATTTTTCGGCGGCAATATGCGCAGGAAATGGGTTTTGTTATTCCCACGGTTCGTCTGCATGACGGTTCCATGCTGGGCACCAATCAATATATAATTCGTATTAAGGGCGAGGAAGTTACCAAGGGCGAAATTTTGGTTGATTATTATTTAGCTTTGGAGCCGGCCAACCCCCTGGGCGAAATTGACGGTATTGAAACGATTGAACCGGCTTATGGCATACCCTCACGCTGGATTTTGCCAGAAAATAAGGAAATGGCCGAGATTTATGGCTACACGGTAATTGATCCACTTTCCGTAATGTTAACGCACCTTTCTGAAACGATTAAACAGCATGCCTATGAGTTGCTGACGCGTTCTGAGACGATACAGCTGGTGGATAACATGAAGAAAACGGCGCCGGAGTTGGTCGAGGAAGCTTGTCCGGCAATCGTTTCCTATGCACTTTTGGAAAAAATTCTGCGTAACCTTTTGATGGAGGGCATTCCCATTCGCGATATGGTAACGATTGTGGAAACTATTGTAGATGCAATGAATTCCACGCGCGACCCGGATTTGATTACTGAAAGTGTGCGCGGCGCTTTGAGCCGCACAATTACCAGACGTTTCTGTGATAATGGCCAGCTGCGCGTTATCACGCTGGATTCTGATGTGGAGCGTCGGGTGGTTGCATCTTTGACAAAGAACGAGCATGGCATTTATCTTTCCATGGGGCCGGAACTTTTGCAGCCAATAATTTCACAAATTGCGGAAACCATACCAAAATTTGCGGATTTGGGCAGCACGCCGGTTTTGTTGACCAGCCAGGTTATTCGTATTTATATGAGCCGTTTGCTGCGGCAGTATTTCCCCAATCTGTGTGTGCTGGCTTTTAATGAAATTGTGGGTTCGGCGCAAATTCAGGCGCTGGGTAATATCTCCATTCAATCGGCGGCGCCTGGTAAAAAGGCGGTGGGCTTATGAGTGCGGACGCTTCTGATGATTTGGCTAATCTCAGCATGGAGGAGTTGTTTCAGGAATTTTTTCAGACACGGCGTGAAGATATTAAGTGGGAAATTGTTCTGCGATACAGTGGTATGATAAAAAGTATTGCTTTGCGTCTGCAAGATGTGTATGCCAATTTTGCCCAGCTTGACGATATAATAAATGAAGGGCTTATTACATTGGCCGATACAGTTGAGAAGTATGACCCGGCCAAGGGCGGCTTTTCCACTTATGCTTCTATCCGAATTCGGGGTATGATAATTGATTATGCAAAAAAACAGGATTGGGTGGCCGCGTCTGTACGCAAGAGGGTACAGCAGATTGAACAGGCCGCGCTGGAGTTGACCAATCAGTTGGGGCGCGACCCTTCCGAGCAGGAAGTTGCGGATTATCTGAACCTGAGTTTGGCACAGTATCGACGGGCGCTGGCGATTTCCTTTACACGCAACATTATTTCTCTGGAGGAAGTTTTAGATAAAAATTGTGAACATTGGGTGCAAGGCCGAACCACTAATCCGGAAGATGAATTGCAGCACAATGAGCTGGTGCAGCAGTTGGCGGTTGCAATTGAGTCTTTGGAGGAAAAAGAACAGCTTGTACTTTCACTGTATCATGAGCATGATTTGAAACGAGTAGAGATAGCGGCGATTTTGGAGGTCAGCCCGGTCAGAGTTTCACAAATTCATACCAAGGCGTTGCGGAAATTACGCGATAAAATGGCTGAATATATACAGGAATAACTTGAAATTCAATAAGTTGTCAGAATATGCAGGAATAAAAGAAAAAATGTTTAATATTATATAAGCGACTTTTTTTGTGAAAGAGATATTCAAGAGTTAAAAATGAGAGGATAATAAAAAATGTATAAAGGATTTTATAATCTTACCTCTGCAATGTTAACGCATGGCCGTAATTTGAATGTTATTTCCAATAATATGGCTAATGTGTCTACCAGTGGTTATAAGACAGATACCTTTACGGCCGTAACTTTTGATGATGTTATGTGGACCAGGGTTGGTAATAAAGATAAGCAATATGTTGATTTGGGCAACCAAAGCTACATTACTGCGCCCAGTCAGCTTTACACAGATTATTCTCAAGAGGGTTTTGATATTACCGGTAACGCCTTGGATTTTGCCATTGAGGGCGATGGTTATTTTGCTGTAATGACTGGCGATAACCAGCGCTTCTATACGCGTGCCGGTAATTTTACTTTAGATGACGAGGGTTATTTGACATTGCCCGGTTTTGGCCGGATTTTAGATACCGAAGGCGTGCCTATCTTTTTGATGACAGATAAGCTGAATGTTACAACTGATGGCACTATTAATTCGCAATATGGCGATTTTATGGCCAGAATAGGTGTATATACCTTTGGCGAGGACGCCGCGCCGCCGAAAAATGCCATGGGGCTTTTTGAAGCGGACGGTGAAGCGCAGTTGTCTGAAAATGCACGTGTGCGTAACGGCATGGTGGAGCGTGCCAATGTTGACTGGGTGCAGCAGATTACGCGTATGATAAGCGCCCAGCGCGCCTATCAGAGCGCGGCGCAGCTTTCCAAAATTTACGACGAAGTTATGGTTAAATCTGCCACGGACTTGGGCAGGATGTAAACATATAAAAACGCATAAATAAAAACGCATAAATGTGATAAAAATTGTAAGATATTTTATAAAGCAGTTTTAAGCTGGCTGTTTAAGCTATACAAAGGAGCAGACAAATTATGAATATGTCATTTTACACAGCCGCCGTGGGGGCGGAACAGCAGCAGAAACGCATGGGGGTTTTGGGCAACAATATCGCCAATATCAATACGGTTGGTTTTTGTGCCAAAAGGCCAGTGTTTACAGCTTTGATGTATGATTTTATGAACGGCGTGGACGGTGCTCGCCTGCAAAGAGGCTCTGGTACGGTGATGTCTGGGGCGGAAACTAATTTTTCCGGGCAGGCTTTGCCGGATACCGGTCGCAATCAGGACTATGCGATTGCCGGTAATGGCTTCTTCTGCCTTTGGGATCCGGCCACAGACGAGTATTCTTACACCCGGGACGGTTCTTTTATGCTTTCCCAGTTTATGGTTCCTTATGAGGAGGGCGAGGAGCGCCCGGTAGATGCTGACGGCAATGAGATAACGGAAAGAGCAGTTTGGTATCTTTCTGATGGTTTTGGCCGTTTTGTACTTAGCAATGAGGGTCGTTTGATTGAAGTTGAGGACGAAAACGTTCAGCAGCCGGTGGGTGTTTTTGATTTTGAAAATACCAATGGTATGCAGCATGTTGGTGAAAATCGTTTTGTGCCGGTTGCAAAAAACGGCGAGCCGATGCTGGGCGATGGCAAGGTGGTTTGGAAGCATTTGCAGTCTTCCAATGTGGATTTGGCTTATGAGTTAACCAAACTGATTGAGGCGCAGCGTTCTTTTTCCTATTCACTGAAAATGATTTCAGCCTCTGATGAAATAGAAACAACCGTAAATAATTTACGTTAAATATTGTGACCAATTAACCCTTGAGGAGATGTTATTATGGCTATGAAAGTTAAAAATTATGATGAATTAAGCGATATTGAAATTGACACCCTACGGGAAATTGGCAGCATTGGCACCGGCAACGCGGCCACCTCATTATCACAAATGTTGGGCTGTGAAGTGCGCATAACTCTGCCGGAGGTGCGCATTATGGGCTATAATGAAGCCATTGATTGGATTGGCGGCCCAGAGGCCATTACGGCCGGCGTGTTGGTTGGTATCAGCGGCGAAATTAATGGTATTATGCTTTCTGTGCAGCCGTTGGAGTTCGTCAACCTGATTATGAGCCATATGCTTGATAAGGAACTGACCAGCTATGAGCAAATGGAAGATTTGGAGCGGTCAGCTTTAATTGAAATAGGTAACATTATGATTTCCACCTTTATAAATGCACTTTCCGGCCTGGCCGGTATATCGGTGGAGTTGTCTGTGCCAAGCATGACGGTTGACATGCAGGGTGCAATATTAGCGGTTCCCATGGCAGAGTACGGCGGCCAGACCGATTATTTGATGACGATTGGTTCAAATTTTATGATTAACAACCACAAGGTTCCCTGCCGTTTGCTGCTCTCGCCAGATGTTCGTTCTTTGAATTATCTATTGAGAAAGCTGGGGGTTGAGAATGATTAATGGCTCTAAGCCTGTGGTCGTCGGCATTGCTGACATGAAAATCATTAGTGGTGGCAAAATCATCACATATGCGCTTGGTTCCTGCATTGGGATTTGTCTTTATGATTCAAAACTTAAGTTGGCGGCGTTGGTGCATATTATGTTACCTCTGAATATGGAAACCGGGCGTAAAAACCCGTTGAAGTATGCAGATACCGGCATTAGGGAAACTTTGAAAGCCATGCAGCTGAAAGGCGCCATGAAAAGCAGGATAACTGCCAAGGCGGCCGGGGGCGCTAAAATGTTTGAAGTATCTGGCAAAGGCTCATTGGGTAATATTGGCCAGCGCAACATTGAAAGCGTTCACGCTATTTTGAAAATGGAAGGAATCCGTTTATTGGCTGAAGATGTTGGTGGCTCAGTGGCCAGAACGCTCACGTTCGATGCCGACACTGGTCAGGCAATAATACAGTCTTACGGCAAACCACTTAAGACGATTTAGTGAGGAGGGTGTGTCTTTATGGGCGCAGAAAAAAACGAAATTCTATTGGAGTCCGGCACAAATGAAATTGAAGTTATGGAGTTTACAATTTCAAATGTTCTGTATGGCATTAATGTGGCCAAAGTGCTAGAGATTATGCTTTGTGAGCCGGTTAAATTTATGCCGCATACTCACCCGGCGGTGGAGGGGATTTTTAAACCCCGGGATTTGGTGATTACGGTTATTAATCTGCCCAAATATTTGGGTGTGGAGAATAATCAGCTTAATCCCAAGGATATTTTTATTGTTACCAGTTTTAACAATATGAGTATCGCGTTCCGCGTCCATACTGTTGTGGGTATTCGTCGTATTTCCTGGACGGATATTCAAAAGCCGGATAAGACTATCAGCAGCGGTGATGATAGTGTGGCCACTGGTATTGCGCAGTGTGGTGATGATTTGGTAACAATTCTGGATTTTGAGAAAATTGTGGCGGAGATTGCGCCGGAGTCCTCAATCCAGATATCAGAAATCGACAGCCTTGGGCCGCGTGAAAGGGATAGCAGCGCTATTTTGATTGCAGAAGATTCTATTCTGCTTTCTCGAATGATTAAGGATTCTCTGATTAAGGCCGGCTATACCAATCTGACCATGTTCAGCAATGGACGTGACCTTTGGGAACACCTGCTGGGTATTAAGGAACGTAACCGGATTGATGAAGAAGCGGCTTTGATTATTACAGATATTGAGATGCCGCAGATGGACGGTCATCGTTTGACTAAGCTGGTTAAAGATGACTTTGAGTTGAAGCGCATACCGTTAATTATCTTCTCATCTCTGATTACTGATGAGATGCGGATTAAGGGCAAGGAGTTAGGCGCAAATGAGCAGATGAGCAAACCGGAAATTGGTCATCTGGTTTCTGTTATGGATAATCTGTTAGCTAGGAGCCGATAAGCCAAAAGCATAATAGTAAGGAGCGCTGATTAATGGGAAGTAAATATATTGTGCGGCAGCCGATTAAAAATACTGCCAAGCAAATCATTGGTTATGAAATTATGTATCACGGTGAAAACCAGGCTTATGGTATTGAAGAAGCACAGTCTGGTTCCCGGGATTTTGCAGTGGCGGATACTGTTTATAATGTTCTGACACAAAATGCGGATAAATCACTAAAGGGTTCACTTAATTTTATGACTTTCAATACTACCCTTTTGATGAAAAAAGCGCCGCGACTTTTTGAAAAAACCAGTTTGGTAATTCAAATTGATGATAGCGTAATCATACACCCTTTGGCTATGCATTTTGTGCAGCAATATGCCAAAGAGGGTTATAAGATTGCGGTGAATGAATTTCAGTTTGTGCCGAGATATATCTCTTTAATGGGTGATATTGATTACATAAAACTGAATTTCCGCACAACCAGCGACGCTATGCTTTATAATGTGATAGAGTTGGCGCATAAAATGGGTAAGTTGGTTGTGGCAACAGAAATTATTAATGAGGACTTGTATGAAAAAGCGCTGGACTTGAATGTTGACGCGCTTGAGGGCTCATATGTTGCGGAAACACTTGCCACTCGTGCGCATAGCAGCGGTTATCTGGAAGGTAACTTCTTCCGTCTTATGGTGGCTGTAACCCGGGAAATGCCTGATGTGGAAGAAATTGAGAACATTATTTCCATGGACGCCACTCTGACTTATGGTTTGCTGCGCATTGCCAATTCTGCTTATTATGCGATGCGCAATCGTGTAACTACTATTCGTCAGGCGGTTATGACGCTGGGTATTGGTCAGCTTAAGCAATGGGTTTATTTGTTGAGCGCCAGCAATGAGCAAAATGAAATTGACCCGGCTTCCGAGGAATTTTTGAAACTTTCCTTTATGCGTGCCAGCTTTTGCAGCGAGTTGATGGAATGGGCGCAAAATATGCCAATCAGTAAGGGTGACGCTTATTTGATGGGTATGTTCTCTACCCTGAATTATCTGATTGACGCACCTCTGGAAGAAATTTTGGCACAGGTGCCGCTGCCAGATGAAATTCGGGAAGCGTTATTGCACCATGAGGGGCGTTGCGGTAAGCTTTATAAACTGGTTTTGAGTTATGAGCGAGCTGATTGGGGACAGATTAATGAGTTGGCTGAGGAATTGGGTATTCCCAGCAACCGTTTGACTAACCTCTATTTTAATTGTATGGATATGGTGGAAAGTACTTGGCAGCAATTAACCAGCCCGGTGCCAGACCAGGAAGACCCGGAGGGTGAGGCAGGTGAAGCCGCGGCGCCGGAAGCAGGTGCGCAGGCCGCACCGGTAGCGCCGACAAATGCAGAGTAATTAACTCTGCTTTGTCTGCATTGCTTCTGAATAATTTAGTGGAATTGTTAAATTGCTTTATTTCATTCAGAAGTGAAACAGACGAAAAAGTCAAGTGTTCATTTAAGAAAGGTGGACTGAAGAATGGATAATGATATGCTGGAAGCGTATTTGTTTGAGATGAATACACTGTTAGAGCAAATAGACGAGTTGGTGTTAGGCTCGGAGAAAGCGGGAAGTTTTACAG
>JAETNY010000004.1 GCA_021771915.1 Bacillota bacterium | reverse complement strand
AACTGGTATTATTGGTGTAAGCGATGAATATTTGGCAACGATGCCGGTATTGCAGTTGGCTGAAGGCCGTTTTTTGCAAACTATGGATATTGAACGGGAACAGAAAGTTTGTGTGGTGGGCAATTATGTAGCTGAAAAAGTGCTGGATAATAATGCTTTGGGTAGTAAGATTAAGATACGTGGTGAAAATTATACCGTAATTGGCGTGCTTCAGGCGGTTCCTGTGGTGGGCGAGGACTGGAATAAGGTTGCCTATATTCCTTTTACCAATGCGCGTAAATTAGCAGGTAGTGGTTTTGTGAGTTATTCCAGCGGCAATTATTATAAAAGTGATTATTATATAAAAGCCAGTTCTATGGAGAATGTAAAGTTACTGCGTCAGTCTATCTGGGATAATCTTGAAAAGGCTTATGGTGATAATCAGATTACCTATGTGCATGCTTTAAGCCGAGAGCAGGAGAACTCTGTTGCTGGTATTTATATGACTTTGAGTCAATCATTGCTTTTTGTTGTTATTGTCTTATTGATAGGTTGTGTGGGGATTATGAATATGATGCTAGCAGTTGTTAGTTCGCGTACAAAGGAGATTGCTATTCGCAAGACATTTGGAGCAAATAATAAGGATATCCGCCGGCAGTTTTTGCTGGAAAGTGGCTGCACTGGAATTATTGGTGGCCTGTTGGGAATTTTCTTGGGTTTGATTTCAAGTTATCTGGTTTGTAATTTAATCCAACTGCCAGTTAATTTGGTCGGTGTGCCTTTAGGCCCGATTTTGGTTTCATTGCTGGTTTCTGTTGCTTTGGGTATTATATCTGGTACTTATCCAGCTAATCAGGCAGCCAAAATGGAGCCTGTTGTTGCATTGTGTCATTAAAGAACTTTGTAGACCGTTAAGTTTGTACAATAACAAGGAACAGCTATCGAATTGATAACTGTTCCTTGTTAATATATGAAGTTTTTAGGGTATTATAAATTTTTAATGGCATTATCGAATATTTTTTCTGCTTCTTTATCAGGCATCAGCAGACTAACTGCAATAATGGTCAGAGATGAAAGGATAAAACCAGGCAATAAGGCATAAATGCCGGTGTTTGCACCAAAAATCAACCAAAGAATTACAGTACCGCCGCCAACAATAATGCCGCTTACTGCGCCTTTAAAACTGGTTTTGCGCCAAAACAGCGAGAAAATCATAATTGCAGAGAAGGCACCACCCAAACCGGCCCAGCCGTTGGATACCAAATTCATTACGCTATTATTGGGGTCTAAGGCAATGACCAGCGCAAGCAAAGCGATAGCCAGAACGGATAAACGACTTATCCAAAGCAGAGATTTTTCAGAAACATTTTTATTAAAACTCTTAATCAAATCGTTAGAGATGGAAGATGCGCTTACTAACAGCTGGCTATCGGCTGTTGACATGGTAGCTGAAAGTACGGCGGCCAATAAAAAGCCGGCAATAGCAGACGGGAAAATGTAATCAATAACTACGAGGAAAATAGACTCGGCGTCACCAGTTGAAAAGTCCAGACCGTATTTGTTCACAAAGGCATGACCCAAAATACCAACAAAAATTGCGGCGGTTAAAGTTACCGCTACCCAAATCGTAGCAATAATTCTGGATTGTTTTAGTTCACGAGGGTTTTTAATTGCCATAAAGCGAACCACAATATGCGGCATACCAAAATAACCCAACCCCCAAGCCAGATTAGAAGCAATAGATTTGATATCAAAACCGGATTCGCGACCGCTGAATTTCAAATAAGAGGGGCCTGCATCGGCTAAAAGCGTGCTGATATCGCTCCAGTTGCCAAGCATGACAAACATTGTGGCTGGAACAACAAGCAGTGCCAAAAACATTAAAGAACCCTGAATAAAGTCTGTCCAACAAACAGCAAAGAAACCGCCAATTAATGTGTAAAACATAATCAGCGCCCAGCCAACCAGCAATGCCTGCAAGTATGTAAAGTTAAAAACGGTGGAAAACAACTTGGCGCCTGCTACAATTGCCGAGGCTGTATATAATAGAAAGAAAATTGTGATAAAGATAGCTGTAACGGTTTTTAAAACATTCTTTTTATCATTAAAACGATTACTCAAATATTCTGGCATGGTCAGTGCGTTATTCATTGATTCCGAAAAAACTCGCAATCTATATGCAATAAAACGCCAATTCAGATAAGTACCAATACCAAGACCAATTGCAATCCAGGCTTCACAAAGACCACTTAAATAAAGTGCGCCTGGTAAACCCATGAGCAGCCAGCCGCTCATATCTGAAGCTTGAGCGGATAGGGCAGTGGTCCATTTGCCAAGTCCACGGTCACCCAGAATGTATTCTGAAAAGGTTGAAGAACGCGTGTAAGAATACACACCCACGGCTAAAAGCAGCGCCAGATATAGGACAAAACAAATTAGAACAACAAAATCCATAAATACGCCTCCATAAAAAACTTATTAAAATAATGCTTTATTTTATTATTATATAACATCAATGAGTTTTTTGCAAGATATAAATCTGTTTTTTGCATAAAATATATGAAAAATATCCATATATGCTAATATTTGCATTAGAAAAAAATATAATTTAGCAAATTTTGCAGGAAAAGCTATATTTAATGAAGAATAATATCATCAAACAAAAAAGAAAAATAAAAGCTAAAAAATTTTGAAATTTTACTGGACTATTTTCTTTTGTTGTATTATAATAAATAATAAAGAGATTTGTTGGAAAAAAAGCATATTTTTGGATAGAATCATTTTTTTGTTAGTAATCATGGTTTTTGCTTAATGGATTGCTTGCTGAAAGGTAATTCTTGATTAAACAAAACCCTAAAAAATTTTTTTAGGGTTTTTGCAAGAAAAACCGCATAAACAAAGCGTTTTTTACAAATTATCAATAGCAGGCATTTATTGACAATTACTCTTATGTGTTATATAATTAAATCAGGCAATAATAATTGCAAGCATTAAAAATGCTTAAATTAATTTGATTACAATCTGTGTGATAACAGGTGCTGGGGCAGATGGGTTATGCAAAGCGCAATCGGCATGGTTTCTGTTATCGGGAAAAATTTGGTCATTATGATGCCGACATAGGGCCGAAGAAGCAGCCTGTGAATGGTTGCTGTTTGTATGGTTCTCTGCATACAGTGTTTTGTTTGCATTGTTCAGACTCTTAGATTGGAAGGAGTTTGGTCAAGCTATCACGCAGATGGTATATGAACTAATTTTACAGAAAGGAAGTTAAACATGGAAAACGAAAAAAACACAACATTGCCTGCGGTTTCTTTTGATGAATTCAAAATTCCTACTTATGAAGAATGGAAAGAAGCTGCAATCGCTGCTTTAAAAGGTGCGCCTTTCGACAAAAAAATGTACACCAAAACCTATGAAGGTATCACTCTGCAGCCTATCTACACTCTGGCAGATGTAGAAAATAATGCTCAGGCTCAAACAATGCCTGGCACTGCTGATTACCTCAGAGGCACCAAAGTTGGAGGTTATCTCACCAATCCCTGGAAGATTTCTCAAGGTTTGGATGCGGTTGCTCCGGCTGAGTTCAATACTCTTGCTAAATTTGAACTGGAAAAAGGCTGCACTGGCCTGACTGTTAAATTGGCAAAAGCTACTAGACAAGGCGTTGCTTATAAAGCTGCTGATGAATGCTGCGGCTTGGCCATTCAGGATGCGGAGGATTTGAAAGCTGCATTCGCAGGCATTGATTTGGCTTCCGTTCCTGTGCAGGTTGCTGCTGGTGCTTCCGCCAAACCCCTGTTGGATTTGTTCAAAGCAGCAGGCTTGCAGCCCACTGGCTGTGTTGGCGCTGATCCACTGGCTGCTCTGCTGACTGACGGTAAACTGCCTTGCTCTTTGGAACAGCTGTTGGATGAAATGGCTGAAACCGTTAAGGCTGCTACTCCCGGTTTGAAAGTTATAAACATTGACGGCACTGTGTATGGTAATGGCGGCGCAAGTGCAGTTCAGGAAACTGCTTACGCTTTTGCCACTGCTGCTTACTATATCAAAGCTTTGCAGGAAAGAGGCATTGCTGTTGATACTGCTGCGCAGCAGGTTCGTTTCACATTTGCTATTGGCTCCAACTTCTTTATGGAAATCGCAAGACTGCGTGCTGCTAAAGTTGCGTGGGCTCAGATTGTTAAAGAGTTGGGCGGCAATGAAGAATCTCAGAAGATTGATATCTTTGCTCGTACTTCTGCTTTCACTAAGACTGTATATGATCCTTATGTAAACTTGTTGCGTACCACAACTGAGGCTTTCTCTGCTGTTGTTGGCGGTATCGACGGTTTGCAGATTGCTCCTTTCGATGAACCTATTGGGCCTGCTGATACTCAGTCTTTGCGTTTTGCACGCAATCAGCAGCTGTTGTTCAAAGAAGAATTTAACATCACTGCTACTATCGACCCGGCTGGCGGTTCTTTCTATGTAGAAACTTTGACTGCACAGGTTATTGATGCTGTTAAAGCTTTGTATGCAGAAGTTACTGCTGAGGGCATTGTTGAGGCTGTTAAAGCTGGCAAGGTTCAGGCTGCGGTTGAGGCTGTTCTGCAGGAACGCTTTAAGAATTTGCAGGTTAGAAAAGACGTTGCTGTTGGTAACAACATGTATGCTAACACCATCGAGAAATTGATTGAGAAAGATTTGACTGCTCAGAATGCTGCTAAAGCTGCTGCTGAAGCTGCTGGCAAGACCGCTCTGGCTGATGCTCGTGCTGCATTGAACAAAGGTGAGGCTGTTACCGCTCCGGTTATAGGCAAACATCGCTGGGTTGAACAGTTTGAAGCTATGCGTATGGCTACTGAGAAAGCTGCTGCTGAGGGCAAAGAGGTTAAGGTATTCCTGACCAACTATGGCCCGATTCCGAAGCATAAAGCTCGTGCAGATTTCAGCAGAGGTTTCTTTGAAGTTGCTAACTTCAACGTAATTGGCAATGATGGTTTCCCGACTGCTGATGAAGCTGCTAAAGCTGCTATTGAGTCCGGCGCTGATGTTGCTATTATCTGCGGCACTGACGATGTATATCCGGAAATCGTTCCTGCTATCGCTAAAGCTATCAAAGCTGCAAAACCTGAAATGAAGGTTGCTGTGGCTGGTGCTCCTGGTGAGAACAAAGACGCTTTTGATGCTGCTGGTGTTGACATGTATGTTCATGTTGGCGCAAATTGCTATGAGATCTTGAAAGGTATCCAAGAAGAAAGGGGGATTTGCTAATGTCCACTGCAAGTTATGATGCTTGGAAAAAGCAGATTGAAGCACAGACAGGCAAAACTGTTGAGGAATTGTGCAACCGCACAATGGAACAAATTGATGTAAAACCCTTGTACACCAAAGAGGATTACGCAGACTGCAACCAGATTGAATTTATGGCTGGTATCGCTCCGAACCTGCGTGGCCCCTATCCCACAATGTATGTTGTTCGTCCTTGGACAGTTCGTCAGTACGCTGGCTTCTCTACTGCTGAGGAATCCAACGCTTTCTATCGTCGTAACTTGGCCGCTGGTCAGAAAGGTTTGTCAATCGCATTTGACTTGGCAACTCACCGCGGTTATGACTCCGACAACGAGCGTGTTGTAGGTGACGTTGGCAAAGCTGGCGTAGCGGTAGACTCTATTTTGGATATGGAAATTCTGTTCTCCGGTATTCCGTTGGATCAGATGTCTGTATCTATGACCATGAACGGTGCTGTTTTGCCTGTTCTGGCTTTCTATATCTTGGCTGCTGAGGAGCAGGGTGTTCCGCAGAAAGTATTGGCTGGTACTATCCAGAATGATATTTTGAAAGAGTTCATGGTTCGTAACACCTATATTTATCCGCCGGCGCCTTCTATGAGAATTATTGGCGATATCTTCGCTTTCACTTCCCAGAATATGCCTAAGTTCAACAGCATTTCAATTTCCGGCTATCATATGCAGGAAGCTGGTGCTACCAACGATATTGAAATGGCTTACACTCTGGCTGACGGCTGGGATTATATCCGTACTGGTATTAATGCTGGTTTGACCGTTGACGCATTTGCTCCTCGTCTGTCTTTCTTCTGGGCGATTGGCAAGAACTACTTCATGGAAGTAGCTAAAATGCGTGCTGCTCGTACTTTGTGGGCTAAGATTGTTAACACATTTGGCCCGAAAAATCCGAAGTCTTTGGCTCTGCGTACTCATAGCCAGACGTCTGGTTGGTCTTTGACCGAACAGGATCCTTTCAACAACGTAGCTCGTACTTGTGTTGAAGCTATGGGTGCTGCTTTGGGTCATACTCAGTCCTTGCATACCAATGCTTTGGACGAAGCTATTGCTTTGCCGACTGATTTCTCTGCTCGTATTGCTCGTAACACTCAGCTGTACATTCAGGACGAAACTAAAGTTTGCAAAGTTATCGATCCGTGGGGCGGCTCCTACTATGTAGAAGCTTTGACTCAGCAGTTGATTCGTCGTGGTTGGGCTCATATTCAGGAAGTTGAGGAGTTGGGTGGCATGGCAAAAGCTATCGAAACTGGTCTGCCGAAGATGAGAATTGAAGAAGCCGCTGCTCGCCGTCAGGCTCGTATCGACTCCGGCAATGAAAAGATTATTGGTTTGAACGAATACAAACTGGACCATGAGGATCCGTTGGATGTTCTGGACGTTGATAACAGCGCAGTACGTGCTGCTCAGATTGCTCGTTTGGAAAAACTGCGTGCTAACCGCAACCAGGCTGATGTTGACCAGGCTTTGGAAGCTATCACCAATTCTATGGAAACTGGCGAAGGCAACCTGCTGGAGTTGGCTCTGAATGCTGCACGTGTACGTGCTTCTTTAGGCGAAATTTCTGACGCTGTTGAGAAAGTTTGCGGTCGTCATAAAGCTATTATCCGCACTATTTCTGGTGTATATAGCTCTGAATACAGCGACGCTGACGTTATCAAAGAAGTTCAGGAAATGGCTGATGAGTTCGAGAAGAAACATGGCCGTCGTCCTCGTATCTTCATCGCTAAGATGGGTCAGGACGGCCATGACCGTGGTGCCAAAGTTGTTGCTACTGCTTACGCAGATATGGGCTTTGACGTTGACATGGGTCCCTTGTTCCAGACTCCTGCTGAATCTGCTCAGGACGCTGTTGACAACGATGTTCATGTTGTTGGTATGTCCTCTTTGGCTGCTGGTCACAAGACTTTGTTGCCGCAGTTGATTGAAGAGTTGGAGAAACGTGGCCGTGGCGATATCATGGTTATTGCTGGTGGCGTTATCCCGGCTCAGGATTATCAGTTCCTGTATGACGCTGGTGCTGCTGCTATCTTTGGCCCTGGCTCTGAGATTCCGGCTTGCGCTAGAGAGATTTTGATTAAATTGAATGAGAGATTGGATGGCTAATTTTAGTTTTATCAGCTGATTAGTTTTACTAAATTCTCTTAACTATACTGGGATAGGATTGGGCTTTGCTCAATCCTGTTCTGGTATAAATATAAAAATAAAGGAGGGTACTTATATGGCTAATGAAAACAACTATGATGTCTACAAACCAGAGTGGATTCCTGAGGGTGGCTCAAAAGAGCAATATCCCGGCTTTGTTATGACTGGCGTAAATGCTAAGGATGCCAAACCTAAAGCACCTATTCATAAACCTAAAAATTATACGGCTGAAGAACTTATTGATGGTATTATTAACAAGAACCGTATGTTGCTTTCTAAGGCAATTACGATTATTGAAAGTAATGCTCCCAAGCATTTTGAAATTGGTCAGGAAATTATTAAGGGCATTCTTCCGTACACGGGTAAATCTATCCGTGTTGGCATCACAGGTGTGCCAGGCGCCGGCAAAAGTACCTTTATTGAAGCTTTAGGTTCCAGATTGTGTGAACAAGGCAAAAATGTTGCTGTTTTGGCAGTTGACCCCAGTAGTTCTATAACTAAAGGTAGTATTTTGGGTGATAAGACCAGAATGGAAACCTTATCTAAACAGCCGAATGCTTTTATTCGTCCATCTCCTTCCGGCGGTACATTGGGTGGTGTAACCAGAAAAAGTCGTGAAACAATGTTGCTTTGCGAGGCGTTTGGTTATGATACAATTCTTGTAGAAACTGTTGGTGTAGGGCAGAGTGAAACCACTGTTCGTTCAATGGTTGATTTCTTCTTGATGGTGGCTTTGACTGGTGCCGGTGATGATTTGCAGGGCATTAAAAAAGGCATTATGGAAATTGCTGACGCTATTCTGGTAAACAAAGCTGATGGTGATAACAAACCTAAGTCTCTTGTGGCTCGTGCTGATTATTAACAGTTTTTACATTATTTGCGCCCGGCAACAGAAGGCTGGGTTACTAAAGCTTATACTTGTTCTGCTTATACAGGCGAGGGCGTTATGGAAATGTGGCAGGTTATTGAGGAGTTCAATAAGATGATGGTTGATTCTGGTCGTTTGGAAAAACGTCGCAAAGACCAGACCCTTGAATGGGTTAACCATATGACTGAAGAACATGTTCATAATCTGGTATTTAATAATCTTAATGTGATTGAGGCAATGAACGAAACTGAAAAGCTTATCCGAGCTGACCAGATTTCGGCAACCATGGCTGCACAAAAGCTTATTGATAAGATTGAATTTGAACTGAAAAAACCTGTTGAATAAAAAAATAAAAAATCCTGGATATATTTTACCAGGATTTTTTATTTTATGTGCTAGTTTAGTTGTCATAATCAATTAGCCATTGTTCATTTTCATACTTTATAGCGATTAAAATTGGGTTCTCGCCGGTAAAGTCATCTTTAAATTCTTGAGAATGTTCTTCATTGTTGTTGTCTACAAAGGAGATATTGTACTCATATTCGTCATTTTTTTCTAAGTTAAAATAGCATAATTGCGTATCCTTAATCGGTTCTGTTGATACCGCAACAACTTTGTCTGAATGGCTTATAGTTATGGTAGAAATTTCATAGGTTGAATAATTTGTAATAATTAAATTGCTTGCTTGATGTTTAACATTATTATCTGAATTACTGCAACCAGAAACAATAAACATTAACATTAATATAAAAATTAGACTTATTTTTTTCATTTATGTTTTACTCCTTCAAAATAATTAGCCTGTTTGTGTTTATTTATTATATCATTTAATCTTAATAATATCAATATATGCTTTGATATTGCCTGTAAAATTTTTCCAATATCTATTGACAAATACCTAGGAAAAGTGTATGATATTACCAACAAATGAATGAGAACTCATATGATATGTTGATAAATGTCTTAAACTGCATAAGTTTAGGCAAAAGTAACATATTAATAATTGAGTTATTTTAGAAAGGACAAATAATATGTCAGTTGTAAAAGCAAAATTTGATGTTTTAGGTATGTCCTGTTCTGCCTGCTCGGCTCATATTGAAAAAGCTGTGAAGGCGCAAAATGGCGTTTTGACGGTTAATGTTAATTTGCTGCAAAACAACATGGCAGTGACTTATGAAACTAAAAATACCAATCCTGAGCAAATTTGTCAGGTAGTTGAAAAGGCCGGGTATGCTGCTGCTTTGCAGGCTGAGAATGATTTTGTTAATAAAAATCAATATAGTGTTGAAGCGCAAAAAACAAAATCGCGTTTGCTTTTTTCTCTTTTGTTTACGCTGCCATTGTTTTATATTGCTATGGGGCATATGTTTGGTTGGCCATTACCCAGCTTTTTGCATAACACGCTGTATTTGGCTATCATCGAATTGTTACTTACTATACCAGTAATTTGCTTTAATTATAAATATTTTACTAATGGTTTTTCTGCTTTACAACATGGCAGTCCTAACATGGATTCATTGATTGGGATTGGTTCCGGTGCTGCAATGGTGTATGGATTATTTGTGATTGGGCAGATTGTTTTGGCCTATTTAGCTGATAATCAGATTTTATTACAGGATTTAGCAATGGATTTATATTTTGAGTCCGCGGCAATGATATTAACCTTGGTTACAGTGGGAAAATATCTGGAAAATCATTCAAAGTATAAAACTTCGGACGCAATAACAAAGCTGATGAAACTGACTCCGCAAAATGCTTTGTTGGAAAAAGATGGTCAGGAGTTGGAAGTTCCGGTTGCTGATTTGCAGATTGGTGATATTTTGATTGTAAAGGCTGGTGCAGCTATTCCTGTTGATGGTGTGATTATTGATGGTCATGGTTCAGTTGATGAAAGTATGTTGACTGGTGAAAGTTTACCCGTTGAGAAAACCGTTCGCTCTAAAGTTATTGGTGCTACAATTAACCGAGCTGGTTATTTTAAAATGCAAGCCGAAAAAATAGGTCGAGATACAACCTTAGCGCAAATAATTAATCTGGTGGAAGAAGCAAATTCTTCTAAAGCGCATATTTCCAAACTGGCTGATAAAATTGCTGGTGTGTTTGTGCCAGTTGTAATTTCTATTGCCTTGTGTACAGCTATAATTTGGTTGTTGCTTGATGCCAGTTTAGGCTTTGCTATTTCTACCGGCATTGCCGTTTTGGTAATTTCCTGTCCATGTGCTTTGGGTTTGGCCACACCAACTGCTATTATGGTTGGTACAGGCAAAGGGGCAGAATATGGTATTTTGTTAAAATCAGCTGAGTCTTTGGAAGCATTACAAAATGTAAATAAAATTTTGCTGGATAAAACCGGCACCGTAACCGAGGGTAAACCTGTGGTGACAGATATTATAACCTGTGCCATTGGGGAAACTGAGCTTTTGCAGTTAGCTGGTTCTCTGGAAAAACAAAGTGAACACCCTTTGGCTTATGCAATCGTTACCGAATGTGTTGCCAGACAGATTGAGTTTCAGTCAGTTGATAATTATCGAGCGGTACCTGGCGGCGGTATAATTGGTGAAATTGCAGGCCAGACTTATTTTGTAGGTAATTATCATATGTTGCAGGAACAAAATATTTCTCTTGGTGATTGGCAGCAAACTGTAGATAACCTGGCCGCTTTGGGTAAAACTAATTTATATTTTGGCAGTGCCGGTCAGCTTTTGGGCATTTTGACAGTGGCTGACGTAGTAAAACCGCAAAGTCAGCAGGCTATTTGGGAATTACAGAATAAGCTTGGTGTAGATGTTTGCTTATTAACTGGTGATAATGCTATTACCGCAAAATCAATTGCCAGACAGGTGGGTATTAAAGAAGTAATTGCAGAGGTTTTGCCGGCAGAAAAGGAATTGGCTGTGCGGCAGCTGCAAAGCCATTCGGCCAGAGTAGCAATGGTGGGCGATGGTATTAATGATGCTCCGGCTTTGGCGGCGGCTGATGTTGGTATTGCGATTGGTGCAGGCAGTGATATTGCGATTGAAGCAGCTGATGTTGTTTTGATGAAAAATTCTTTGCTTGATGTTGTAACAGCTTTTCAGTTAAGCAAGAGGGTAGTGCTTAATATTAAAGAAAATCTTTTCTGGGCATTTATTTATAATTGTATTGGTATTCCTTTGGCGGCCGGCGTTTTCATTTCGGTTTTGGGCTGGAAACTCAATCCTATGTTTGCGGCAGCGGCTATGAGTTGCAGTTCTTTGTGTGTGGTAACAAATGCACTGCGCCTGCGCAATTTTAAGCCAGGTTTTACAGAGCATACGAAAACTAAAGCTGATATTTTACCAGCTAATGCTGTAAATGTACAAATAGGTGTTCATGCATTGATTGGAGGTGAAAAAATGGTAAAAACTATGCATATTGAAGGTATGTCTTGCAGTCATTGCTCAGGGCGTGTGGAGCAGGCTTTAAATCAAATTGACGGTGTAACGGCCATAGTAGATTTGGCTAACAAAACAGCCAATGTGCAGCTGGCTAAAGCTGTTGAGGATAGCGTTTTGCGTCAGGCTGTTGAAGATGCCGGATATGAAGTTGTTAATATTGAATAATTTTTATTAACTAAATTGGCCAGTCATTACCAAAGGGTGCGACAGGTCAAAATGGTTCACACCATAACAAAAGCGCACTGCTTCCAATTGAGCGGTGCGCTTTTGCTATGGATAAATTAGTAAATCATATTTTTTCCAATATATGCAAAAGAGTTTGGCAGGCAGTGGTTATATCAGCCTGGGCAAAAATAGCTGAAACAACGGCAACCCCTACAATGCCGGAGTCTAACAGAATATGAATATTTTGTGCAGTAATGCCGCCAATAGCAACAACAGGTATTTTAACTGCCTGACAGATTGCTTTAAGTGTTTCCAGATTAAGTGTCAGGGCATCATCTTTGGTATTGGTTGTAAAGATTGCACCAACTCCCAAATAATCGGCGCCGGCAGCTTCAGCTGCTTGTGCCTGTTCAACTGTTTGGGCGGAAACACCTAAAATTTTATTATCACCCAACTTTTGGCGTGCAACTGCGATTGAGCCGTCATCTTGGCCGATATGTAAACCAGCTGCGTCACTTTGGCATGCCACATCTAAATTATCATTAATTATCAGGGGTACATTATATATATCAGATAAATTTTTGACAAGCTTGGCTTCAGCCAGAAAGTCTAACGAGTTCATTTGCTTTTCGCGCAGCTGTAACATGGTTATACCACCCTGAAGCGCTGCTTCAATCTGTTGCATTAAAGTTTGTCGGCCAGTCCATCTATTATCTGTAACAGCATATAGACGCAGTTGTTGTTTAAGTTTAGAATTTGTCAATTTGAGCACCAACCTTCAGCTGTTCAGTGTCTATAGAACTCAAACCATCTAAAATATTATTGCGTAAACTGCCAGTACCTGAACTGATGGCAGCTGCTTTTTCACCAGCCAAACCCATTAAACTAACGGCGGTAATAGTTGCTTGCAGCATGTTTTGTGGATTAGCCGCCAAATAGGCGGCAATTATACAGGTTGACATACAACCGCTGCCAGTGATTTTACTCATAAGTGGATTGCCATTTTTGATGATATAACTGTTTTCGGCGTCAGAAACAATATCCCAAGCGCCACTTACTATGATAATAGCGCCAGTGCGTTTGCTGAAAGCACGAATAAAATTAATGGCTTCCGGCAAATTGGTTTCTGTAATTGCATCTGCAATGTTGGCGTCAACACCTTGAGTGCTGCCTGTACCTAAAGCCAAACTTTTTATTTCTGAAACATTACCGCGAATTGCTGTAAAATGATTGTTTGCCAGCAGCTGTTGAGCTGTTTGTGTACGCAGTCGGGAAGCGCCAACGCCAACCGGGTCTAGAACCAGGCAATGGTTTAGCTGGTTAGCTTTGGCTGCCGCCAGCTGCATTGCCGAGATAGTACGTTGATTTAATGTGCCAATATTAATAACAGTGGCGGCGCATAAGGCTGTAATTTCTTCCACTTCTGCCTGGTCGTCGGCCATAATAGGCGAAGCGCCACAAGCTAAAAGGGCGTTAGCACAATCATTTACTGTTACATAGTTGGTAATTGCATGAATTAATGGTGTTGTTGTGCGTACATTTTCCATACATTTAGTCAGCATAATAATACCTCCTTATGATTGGTTCGGCTGGTTTAAGCCAGCAAAATGCGGTCGTCGTCCAAAACGGTTTGGCTTTTTTCCTTAAAAAGTTCCAAAAGCTGTGGTACTGTGATTTGTTTACG
Organism: Bacillota bacterium; assembly: GCA_021771915.1. Classification (GTDB taxonomy): domain Bacteria; phylum Bacillota; class Dehalobacteriia; order UBA4068; family UBA4997; genus Avidehalobacter. The sequence goes on along the minus strand of JAETNY010000004.1, from coordinate 180,932 downwards.
TTGCTCGCCGCTGATATCTAAAATGATTTGACCATTATTCATCATTATTGTGCGATTACCCAAATTAAGCGACGAAGCGATGTTGTGAGTAATCATCATAGTGGTTATATTGCCAGCAGCAACAATTTTAGCTGTAAGTTCCAAAACCTTATCCGCTGTTGCTGGGTCCAAAGCCGCGGTGTGTTCATCTAAAAGCAAAAGCTTAGGCGTAATCATTGTAGCCATTAATAGGGTTAGAGCCTGCCGCTGACCGCCGGAAAGCAAACCCACCTTGATTTTGAGTCTGTCTTCAAGTCCCAGGTTTAATTCAGCCAATTTACTGCGAAAAAAATCTCTTTCCTTATTGGTTATACCAAAAATTGTACGGTGTTTATTAGCGCGCAGGTATACCAAAGCCAGGTTTTCCTCGATAGTCATATTTGGAGCAGTGCCGCGCAAGGGGTCTTGAAACAAACGACCAATTTGTTGGGCTCTTTTATGTTCTGGCAAAAAGGTTATGTCCTTTTTTTCCAGCAGGATATGACCGGAGTCCAATAGAAAACTGCCGCCAATAGCGTTAAAAACCGTACTTTTACCGGCGCCATTACTACCAATAACGCTGACAAAATCGCCCGGATATAAATGAATTGAAAGATTGTTTAAGGCCTGTTTGGCATTGGGTGTTCCTTTATTAAATGTTTTATTGATATTTTGCAGTTCAAGCATTTTTAACACTTCCTTTTAAGGCATTTGTTTTTTGCTGGCCTGTTTTAGTTTAAAAAACTCTATTTTCTCTTTAATTGCCGGCCAGGAAATAGAAATTGCCACAATAACCGCTGAGATTAATTTTAAGTTGGAGGCGGCCAGAGAGGAAGTAATAGCCACAGCAATAATCAGCCGATAAATAATAGAGCCAATTAGTGTACTAAACAGACAACGCTGCATGCTGCCGCGACCGATAATTGCTTCGCCCATAATCAGAGAAGCCAGACCAATTACTACCATACCAGTACCATTGGTGATGTCTGAAAAAAGTTGATATTGCGCCAGCATTGCGCCGGAAAGTGCAACCATGGCATTGGCCAGACAAAGACCGATTGTGATGGTGAAACTAGGATTGATAGATGAAGAACGTACCAAATCAGGATTGTCGCCAGTTGCGCGTACAGCCAGACCTGTGCCGCTTTTCAAAAAAACGTAAAGCAGGATTACCACGACTGCCACAATGCAGCCTATAACAATCAATTTGTCATAACTAGCTGGCAAATAGGGGGCGAGCAGGGTATAAATAGTTTCACATTTTAAAAGCGGCAAGTTAGCACGATTACCCATAATCATTAAATTGATAGAGTAGAGGGCTGTCATGGTAATAATACCAGCCAAAATTGGCTGAACTTTAAGTTTGGTTTGCAACAAAGCGGTTACCAAACCGGCTAAAGCGCCGGCGCCCAGGGCCAGCCATAAGCCCAGAAATGGGTGGCCGGCTAATGTGGCAACAGCACCGGTTGCGCAGCCCAGAGTAAAGCCGCCGTCAACTGTTAAATCTGCAATATTCAAAATGCGGAAAGAGAGAAACAGTCCTAATGCTACCAGGCTATATATTAAACCCTGTTCCAATGTGCCTTGTAAAAGTGTTAAACTCATATTAAAAACCTTATTTCATAATTATTCAGTATATTTACTTACATCAACGCCGATAGCAACAGCAGTTTCCTGATTTACGGTAACTGCACATTCTTCCATAACCTCTACCGGATTATCGGCAATAGCTTCGCCGTCAATTAAAATTCTAATCAGCATATCAGCAGTTTGTTTGCCCAGCTGGGTATAGTTAATACCTGCTGTGGCCAGACCGCCGTCATGCACCAATGAATCGGCGGCAACATAAATCGGTATTTGATTGGCGTTAGCAATTTCAGCTACATTGCTCATAGCCGCGGCTACGGTGTTATCGATGGGGATAAATAAAGCGTCAACCTTGCCGACCAAAGACTGTACTGCCGTGGTTACCTCGCCGATGTTGGTAACAAAGGCTTCTTCAAAAGGAATACCTTTGGCTTCTAAATATTCTTTAACTTCATTGATTACAGAAACCGAATTTACTTCGCCCATATTGTAAAGCAAACCATAAGACTGTACTTCTGGTGTTAACTCCTCAGCCAGAGTAAAAATAGCGCTAACATCAATATAATCAGATACGCCAGTGATATTGCCATCTGGTTTGTTCAAATCGTTAACCAGACCGGCCGCTACCGGGTCAGTGACCGCAGAGAAGATAATCGGAATTTCTGATGTGGCGCTGGCTGTGCTTTGTGCTGCGTTGGTTGCAATCGGAATGATAGCATCAACTTTATTAGCAATAAATTTTTGAACAATGGTATTCATGTTGCTGGCATCATTTTGACCGTTTACATAATCAATTTTAATTACATCGGCATAGCCACGAGCAGCAATTTCGTCAACGATTGCCGTACGAATTTCGTCCAGAGAGGGGTGCTCAACCTGTTGCAATAAACCAACAGTATAGGTTGTTTTTTGTTCATCATTGTTGTTGGTTCCGTTGTTGCCGGATTGAGTTGTGTCGTTACCACAGGCTGCTAACACTGTTAAAAGCATTAAAGCAGTTAATAGGGAAAATAGTTTTTTCATCATTGTTACCTCTTTTCATAATTTATTAAAATAATCAGATAATATAAAAAGACCTATCCTTAAAATAAAATTTAAGGACAGGTCATTACCTGCGGTGCCACCTTAATTGCCAGGCATTGCCTGACCAGCTTAATAAGGGTTCCAACAAACCCCTTGCTCTGTAACGGGAGCGCCCGTACTGGACTACTTTGCCAAAGGGCAGTTCATCAGTCCCTCCACGGTCCATTTGTCTAATCCGCTTTCTGCCATACTCTCAGCAACGATGACTCTCTGTGAGTGCGCTATTAGTTTTATCTCCGTATCATCGGTTTATTTATAAATTATATTAAAACACGATTTATGAAATTTGTCAATAGTTTTTTTCATTTTTGTAGAAAAAAATTATTTTTTTAATGGTTTGATTTTTAAACGATAGATATAGAGCATGCCAATGGAACTAAGCAGCAACGAGATAATCTCGGCAATCGGGAAAGCGAACCAGACAATATTCAGGTTGCCGATTTGAGCCAGCAGATAAGCGCAGGGCAGTAAAACCAGTAGTTGGCGACAAACGGAGATAAGCATACTGAGCAGGCCGTTTTCCAAAGCCTGAAAAACCGAACCAACGACTATACAGAAACCAGCCAGTAAAAAGCTTAATGAAATTATGCGGAGGGCCGGTATGCCAATTTCTAAAACTTCTTCAGTTGCATTAAAAATAAGCAATAATTCTTTGGGGAAGATATTAAAAATACTCATACCAACTATCATGATACCAATGGCATATACTATGCTTAGTCGAATTGTTCTCACCATGCGTTCTGGCTTTCTGGCGCCATAATTGTAAGCGATAATTGGTACCATACCATTGTTCAGGCCAAAAATTGGCATGAAAACAAAGCTTTGTAGCTTAAAGTAAATGCCAAGTACGGTGGCTGCTGCATCTGTAAAGCCCATTAATATCTTGTTGAAGCCAAAAATCATTATGGAAGTAATTGACATCATAATGATAGAGGGTAATGCGACCATGTAAATTCTTTTGATAATATTCCAGTTGGGGTGAAAATTGTGCAGAGAAGAGAAATGAATTTCATGGTTATATTTTAGATTGAAGAAGATAGCCAGTAGCATGGCGCAAAATTGTGCTGTAACCGTTGCAATAGCCGCGCCTTTCATACCTAATTCTGGCGCAGGGCCATAACCAAAAATTAAAATTGGGTCTAAAACAATATTTAGTACGGCGCCAGACATCTGGGTTATCATGCTGTATAAGGTCTTGCCAGTGGAAACCAAAAGGCGCTCAAAGAAGATTTGGCCAAATGCAGGAATACAAAAAAACATACAGATAAACAAATATTCAGAGCCATAATCAATAATAGGTACAATATCCGTTTGCACAGTAAAAAAGGTACGGCTGGCCACCAAGGCAATCAGCATGCAAAACACGCCGCTAAGTACTGACAAAAAAAGACCATTCCCCATGGTTTGGTTAACCATTTTATGATTTTTTTCACCCAGGCTTTTAGAAAGCAGGGCATTAACACCAACACCAGTGCCAACGCCAATTGAAATCATTAAATTTTGCATAGGAAACGCCAGGCTGATAGCCGTTAAAGCGTCCTGATTAATATTTGAAACCCAGATACTGTCAATAATATTATATAGTGCTTGTACCATCATGGAAATAATCATCGGAATGGCCATGCTCAATAACAGACGATTTACGGGCATGTTTCCCATTTTATTTTCATTATTATTCTTGGTCTTTTGTGATGGTGAGTTGGTGTTTAGTCCAACATTATTTTCAGGTAAGTTATTTATAGTACTCATTTTATTATTTCAGAACCTTTTATTTTGAATTAGAAAATTTAGCTAGATATTGTTGCATAAAACCTTCAGCATATTGTTTAATCAACAAGGCAGAGGCGTCAATACCAATCGTGCTGTTGACAATTAAATGATAGTTTCGGCGGTCACCCCATTTTTCCAGAGTGAAAAAATTATAATGAGCAGCGCGTTCTTTATCAATCTTGGCAGCATAGGCAGATGGGGTATCAGTTGTTTCCTGATATTTCTCCATAATACGCCTGTTTTTTTCAGCTTCCGGCGCCTGAATAAAGACCTTGATACAAAGGGGATTTTCTGACAGAACATGGTCGGCACAGCGTCCAACAATAACGCAGGAACCTTTTTTCGCTACATCACGAATTACCTGGCATTGTGCCTGAAAAACCTGTTCATTTATCGGCAGGGATTTATTGTTAAGGTAGATATTGTGCATAAAACTCAATGGCTTTTTTTTCTGGTCATGCTGATGCATAAACTCCTCACTCAGGCCGCTTTGTTCTGCGGCCAGAGAAATAATTTCTTTGTCGTAAAAGGGTATATCCAAAAGTTCCGCCAGCTTCTGGCCAATCAAGCGGCCACCGGAACCGTATTCTCGTGCAATAGTGATAATCAAATTGTTAGCCATGTTAACCCTCCTGTTTTACGGCAATATACAGATAACAATGAGGCTGCTGGTCCTTGGTGTATTTAGCTGGCACGCTGCTTTCGAAATCCTGGGTAAATGCACGATTAATCTTAGCATTGGCCTGCTCATTCCAAACAGTTTCCCATGCTTTTTGCGTACATGTTTCCAAAGTAGCACCAGGTAGAGTTATATCATATTTTTTATATAACCCTTGGCAGACTTTGTCTTCCATTTGTGAAAAAAAATCAGGCATAACGCCTAATATGCTTAAATCATAATCACCATTTTCATCAGCAGCATAATTACTATAACATGAAACAGGGGAAATACCGGTTTGAAAATTATGCTCACTATCAAATAAAATCGGCAGTTTACCACTGGTAACATCCTGCCATATTTCTGTAATTTTACGCATACCATCTGGGGTATTATTAGTACGAATAGTCACTGACTGTAAGGCATATGCCATGGTTTTATTCCTCCTGAAAATTTTTTTTATCTATTTATAATTATATATTATTTAGAAGAAAACGTCAAGTTTTTCCAAACATATATTCGTTTTCATAAAAAGCACTTGACTTTTACTATAGGGCATAGTATTATGTATCATAGTAAAAATGAAAGGGGGTTTTTTTAATAATGTCTGCAATAGATTTGGCGATATTAGGTATGATTATCGAGCAGCCGCGCAGTGCATATGAATTGCAAAAAGATGTGCAATATCATCAATTTTCTCGTTGGAGTAAAATTGCCACGCCGACGATTTATCAAAATGTACATAGACTGGAGAATAAGGGTTATTTGCAAAGTGAGCAGCTGTTGGGGGAAAAAGGAGTTGAACGGCCAGTTTATAGTATTACAGACCAGGGGCGCGGTTATTTTATGCAATTGATGACACAATACGTTGAGCAACAAATTGCATTTTTGTTTGATTTTAATATTGTTATAACAAATTTGGATAAAATATCGCAAACAGATGCCAGGCTTTTATTGAATAAATTGCAGCAAAATATTATTAATTCGGCTGATATGAATAAAAAAACTGCTGCCGAATATCCGGATATTCCTATGGCTGGCCTGGCAATTTTCCAGCAACAGCAGCAGTTATATAAATCTTTGCTCGTTTGGTTAACACAGTTTATCACAGATTTTGAGGTTGAATGATGTTAGTACAAAGCACTTTAACAGTCTTATTTGAGCCGCCGTTTTGGATTGGTTTATATGAGCGCAGCTTTGCTAATCAGTATGAGGTTTGTAAAATAACTTTTGGTGCGGAACCTAAAGAAACCGAGGTTTATAACTTTTTGCTGCATAATTGGTCTAATTTGTGTTTTGCGGTTGCTGATAATTTGTCGATTACCGATGTTAAGCGTCAAAATCCTAAAAGAATTCAGCGTGATATTCAAAAACAGCTGCAAGTTAAAACTATCAGCACCAAGGCTCAACAAGCTTTGCAGCAGCAACATGATGAAAATAAAAAAGAGCGTCAAATTAAAACTAAGCAAATGCTTGCTGCAGAACAAGAACATAAATTTATTTTGCGACAAGCTAAGAAAAAAGCCAAACATAGGGGAAAATAATGCCTGAATAAAGCCATATATATAACGCCGCAAAATGAATATTTTGCGGCGTTATTGACATTTTTGCGGTATAGGTATATAATGTTATGTGAATTATATATAGGTTTAAGAAATTAAGCAAAAGTTTTATGAAAAATCAAACTAATAAACATTTGGAGGTTTTTTTTGGTATGACCAATTATCATAAGCAGCCAGTTGAAGCGCCGCCAGTTGTACAGGAATTTTTAAGTTATATGATTGGTATAAAAAATAAGTCACGTAACACAACATATGAATATTCAGTGGACTTGCGCGGTTTTTTCATTTTTTATCTGAACAGCAAAAACAGGAAAAAATCAGAAACTAACGCTTTTACCGAGGCAGAACTCCAAGCTTATATGCAGCTGAATATCAATGATGTACGTGATATTGACCGCATCAATATTGCTGATTATCTTTATTTTTTGAGCAATAAAGGTTTATCTGCTCCAACTCGTGCACGTAAATTATCTGCTGTCAGAGCCTATTTTGATTACATGTGCTACAAAACATTTCGTTTAGAGGACAACCCCTGTGAAATGGTAGAATCGCCGGTTTTTAAGCGCAAACTACCGGTTTTTTTAACAGAAACTGAATGTGTGGAACTTTTATCAACGATTAAGCAAACAAATGATAAAAATGCTGCGCGTGATTATCTGATTGTTGCTTTGTTTATGTGTTGTGGTTTACGTATTGATGAGTTGGTTGGTATCAATCTGACTGATATTCGTAAAAATATTGAATATGAACAGGAAAATTTAATTTTAGTGGTGACCGGTAAAGGCAATAAACAGCGCACGATTTATCTGCCTGAAATTTGTGTGCAGGCCTATCACGACTATCTGGAACAGCGCTTAAAACCCAAGGACGAACAGGAAAAAGCCCTGTTTATCAGCCAAAAAGGTCAGCGACTTTCTCATCGGGCTATTGAAAGAATGGTAAAAAAATATTTCGTCAAGGCCAATTTGGACGCCAGCCGTTTAACGCCGCATAAATTGCGTCATACAGCGGCTACTAATATGTTAAATGCTAATGTTGATATTCGTGTAATTCAACAGGCTTTGGGTCATGAAAGCTTACAGACTACACAAATTTATACGCATGTTTCCAATGCCAGCTTAAAGGAAGCTTTTTTAAACAGTTCTCTGGCGCAAATTATGGGTGAAACAACAGAAACGACTTCTGAAAAAAAATAAGGCTGCTAATAGACAAATTCGTTTAAATATAGTATAAAATAAATTTGTATAATATATTCGTATAGTTCAAGTTTTTGTTTTATAAAAAGAGGTTGTATGAAAAGTAAAATAAAAATTAAACACAAAATATCCAAAAAACAAATTAATATGCTGGTGCTGCTGGGTTTAATTATCGTTGTCGTGCTTTGCATATATGGTTGGAAGTGCGGTATCTTTAAGGATATTGCGACATTGCGTTCTTATATTGAGAAAGCTGGCTTTCTGGGGCCATTGGCTTTTATTTCGCTGCATTTTCTGCAAATCATCATTCCGTTTATTCCTGGCGGCGTTGTACAAACGGCTGGTGTGGTTTGTTTTGGTCCCTGGCCGGGTTTTTGGCTTAATTATATTGGCATTGCCATTGGTTCAATCACCAGCTTTGCATTGGCCAGACATTATGGTCAGGCGTTTGTACGTTCCAAAGTAAGCCAAGAGGTTTGGCATAAATATTTTCGCTGGCTGGATAATGGCAAAATCTTCCCTCGTTTTTTTGCGATTGCCATTCTGCTGCCTTTTGCGCCTGATGACGCTTTATGTATGCTGGCTGGTATTGCCAATATAACCTGGCTGCAATTTTTATTGTGTATCCTGATTGGCAAAATGCCCGTTTTACTGGTGTATAGTTTTGCAATGTTGAGCGCTGACCAGTTGATTTAAGTAACCAAGATTTAATAAAACAATCCACCGCCATTTTGATATAAAAACAGCGGTGGATTTTGCTTAATTATAGTTTAAACCTGTCTTGAGCCAGGTTTATAGGCCACACTACCCTCTTTGCACATCGGACAGTCTTCTGGCTGATAGGTGGTAATATCCAGATTAACCAGAGATTTAAATGGAACGCCAAAATCAACCCGGCCACCGCTACGGTTCACCAGAGAGGCAACACCAACAACCTCTGCCCCAGCTTCTTTAACGCAGGCAATTAACTCTTTAACAGAACCGCCTGTGGTTACAACGTCCTCCAGCACCAGAACCTTATCAGTTGGCTCAACTTTAAACCCACGACGGAAAGTCATTACTCCGTTTTCACGTTCACCAAAGATGTTTTTAACACCCAAAGCCTTGGCCACTTCATAAGCCAAGATGATACCGCCTGTGGCTGGCCCTGCCACCACAGTGGCGCCAGCGTCTTTGAAATAACTGGCCAACTGCTCACAAAGTGGGCCAGCCTCATGCGGATATTGCAGCAGTTGAGCGCATTGCAGATATTTGGCGGCATGCAGGCCAGAGGTCAGACGAAAATGTCCTTCCAGAAGCACGCCAGTACGTGCAAAAATTTCTAAAACCTGTTCTTGAGTAAACATATTTTTTTCCTCCTTGTATTTTGGTTAAAATTACTATTTATAATCTAATTTTATCGTAAACAATAAAGGATTTCAATATTATATGTTGAAATTATATAAAAAATTTATTTATTTTTGAGGAGGGGATAGTTGATGAAGAAAAGATTTTGGCAGATTGCCGGCGTTTTGCTTGTGATAATAGCGCTGACCTTAACGGCAGCCTGTGCTCAGCAAACACAAACGCTTACTGATTTATTGTTGGAAATTAACAGTTTGTCCAAATGGACATCCGATGGCGAAGTTTATATCAGTATTCATGACCGGCCTATGGAAGAAGATTTTGAGCAGGAAGGTTTGCCGGTGGATTTGTTGCAGGACGCTACCATAAAATATCACATTGACAGTAATAGTGAAACCAACGTGTATGGCATACATTTGGAGTTCGATTTTTCCTGCTATGAAGAGCCATTATACCTTACATTTTATCTTGGTAATGATAATTTTTATGTTAAAGCAGAGGATTTTCTCACATTATGTCAGATTTTTGAGGAAAATAATTATGATGAGGTCAAGGCCAAACTTGATGGGTATGATTGGCTGGCTTGTTCTTTAGATGATGATATGGGTGCTGATTTTTCCAGATTTACGATTTATGGTGACTGGTCTGATGCGGAATTGCAAATGTTTTTTAAAGAGGTTGAAAAATTTCGCGATACGGTTGGCCAGGCCTATTCTGGATTTTCAATTAAAGCCATGGAAGCCAAAGGCAACAGTTTTAAACTGGAACTGGATAATGCCGGTTTGGCCGATTTGATTAATGAATTTATCGTCTATACTTTGGATAATTTTGAACAAATTGCTCAGGCTTTTCTGTATTATATCAACAGCAGCGATTTCTTTTCTGAAAATGAACGAGCTGAAGCAACTGAACTTGCTCAGGAATTGATTGTGGCTGTTAAGGAAATTTCCATGCAGGAGCGTTTAGCCGTTTTAGAAACTGTTAGAACTGAATTAACTGTTGAGTGCCCGATGGATTTTCTGATAAATTATCATTTGGCTAAAACTTCGGCAGACAGCTATACCTTAGATGAGAAAATAAGCATTGTTTTTAATGAAGAATATTACGGTGAGCCTAGTGATGTTTTATTTTCCATTAAAAAAACTACCAAGGCAGTCAACAATCTGCAAATTGATTTGCCCACAGAAAATATTCTTTGGGATAAAGAATTTGAAACAGAAACCTCTACGGTTAAGGCTGATATGTAAAAAGCTTAAACCAAGCAATACAAGCGCCATCATTTATCTTGAAAATGACGGCGCTTGTATTTAATTTAAAATTGTGTAATCAGGATAAATGGTAATTGGCAGTTCATACCATACATCTTGCTCATCAAGCCGATATTTCATTACATATTGAATATAATCTCTGGAATAATTTTTTTCTACTTCCTCAATCTTAATATTATAATAATCCTCACAAAAGCTGCGCCACTTAATCAACAGCGGAAATTTATCTTCTGTAAGATTTTCAGTTTCATATATGCTTTCCTCTGGTTCAGCATATTCATATGCTATTTGTTTGTCGTCTATAACTAAAACCTTTTGCTGGTAATCTATATTTTCATCAACCAGCATAAAGGTGTCGTCCTGCCCGTTCATGCTTTTTGTTACTATAAAAAGTTTCTTTGACTCCATTGGTTCAATGCTTATGCTTGGGCTATCAGTCCAAAGCATAACAATTTTAGCGCTGGTATCGTCAATTATGGCAAAATAATTTCTGTTCTCATTATAATAAAAATTGCACACCCAGATTATGGCCGAGTTTTCAGCCATGGTAATTAGAGCAAGGCGCGGTTGCAGGTCGGCATCTGAATAGTCAATATTATTTATCAGTCCGTTGGCAGACATTTCAAGCATTTCGGTTTGTAAAATAGACGTCACCTCGTCTGAAGTTAACCTGGTGGAACCTCTGTAATCTAACCAGGAATAGTCAGCGCTATTAATTAACTGTAAAACGTGGCTAATGGCTGAATTTTGCTGTAAAGTGAGATTAACCGAGCTGAATTGCCGAATATCAGTTATTTTTTCGGTCTGTAAGTCCTGCAAGCGAGCAACGGCAAATGGCATTGTCGCACCGCTGATAATTAGCAGCAAAGTCAAAAAAGGCAGCAGCATTGTTCTTAAATTTTTATTTTGGTTCATGGCCGCCCTCCTCTTAATTCTGCAATAACACAGGCTCCGCCCTCTGGTCTGTTAGTAAATTTAAGCTGGCCGTTATGCAGCGCCACAATTTCTTGACATAAAGCCAGACCCAGACCAAAACCGCCCTGTTCGCGAGAACGAGCCTTGTCAGCGCGATAAAATGCTTCTGTTAAATGTGCCAGCGCTGTTTCCGGAATACCCTGTCCATTATCAAAAACATAGATACGGCAGCCATCTGGCAACATTTGCAGGCGCAAATGAATATGCCCACCCTGGGGCATGGCTTTTTGTGCATTATCAGCCAGATTTAATAATAACGACCAAACTAAATCCGGCTCTAAATAGCATGTGCCTTTCTGGCAGTCACAGGACAAACTGATATTTCTTCTGGTACAAATTGGCTGTAATCTCTCAATCAGTCCTTCGATTAAATCAGCAGGCCGAATTTTAATCAGCGGCAAGTTCTTGTGTTTTAATACCAGCAAATCAAGCAGCTTGCGTGATAGATTTTCTAAGCGTTTGCCTTCGGCGTATATATAATAAGCGGCTTCGGCCTGTTCGTCTGGCGTCAGAACGCCGCTGCGCAGAAGTTCGGCATAACCAATCAATGAGGTCATTGGCGTTTTCATTTCATGCGCAAAGCTACCTACAAAACGCTCCTGACTGGCAATGGCATTGTTTAATTCGCTGATTGTTTCCTCCATTTGTTGAGCCATGGCGTTAAAATCTTCAGCTACTGCCCCAACCTCATCATTAGAAGCTATATTAACACGGCTGGAGAGTTTGCCAGAAGCAATTTTACGGGAAACCATTGATAATTTTTGCAAAGGTGCGGTTAAGAGCCGGGAAACCGTGTAAGCTAACACAGCGCAAAGCATTAACAGAATTATAAATATCTGCAAATAAGTATTTTGCTGGATTTGGCGCATGGTATATAGATTGGAAATATCCTGTACCATATATAAATATAAAACTGTATCGTTACTGTTGGCAGCTCCATACAGTATTAAATAATGGGTGCCGTCTAAACCCAATGCCGTAAAGAACTGACAGTCACCTGGGGCTGGTTCAGGTGTAGAAAGCATAGGAAAATCAAAATCTGCGGATTGATAAATAACCTCTTTTTCTGTGCTTAGGCGCAGAGCTGTCCAGGCGGTTCGTTTTTGTTTACCCAACTGTTCCAGAGTTTGATTAATTGTATTCTGGTCCAGATACGGATTTAAGTCATTTACTATTTGCAATGTACTCCATACCATACGATAAACACTAAAAGCCGTTTCCTGTTCGCGCTCAAGTGAGTCCTGAAATGACTCATAAATTATCAGACTGGCGCCTGTGCCAAATGATATGGATAATAGCGCTAACATACAAAGAGTTATTTTAAAGCGAAATTTCATGACGATTACTCGGGAACTTCCAGGCGGTAGCCAACTTTATTGACCGCTTTTAAGATTTGTTCCCAACCCACTTTTTTGCGCATACGCTGCACATGTAAATCCACCACCTTGCTACCAAATGGATACTCCCCACCCCACACGCGCTCATAAATAGTTTCGCGGTACATGGCGCGGCGTGGATTGCGTGCAAATAAAAGCAGCATTTCATATTCTGTTTTAGTCAGATTTATTTCCCTGCCATCGCGCCAAACCTGCATGGAGCGTGTGTCAATCTTCAAGCCGTCAATTTGCAAAACCATATCACATTTTTGATAACGACGCATTACCACATCTATTCTGGCCAGTAATTCTATAATTTCAAAAGGCTTGATAATGTAATCTTCAGCTCCTAAACGCAGCCCCTTAACTCTATCTAATACCGAATCCTTGGCGGTAATAAAAATAACCGGTATTTCCAGCGGCCGAATATATTCAATAAGTTCAAAACCATCAACATGAGGCAGCATAACGTCCAGCAAAATTAAATCATAGATATTGCTTTCCAATAAATCCACAGCAGTTAAACCGTCAAAAGCGCAGGTGCAGACATAGCCTTCCTTGCTCAGACTCAGGCGAATTAAATTAGAAATCGCTTTTTCATCTTCAACAATCAAAACCTTAATCATAATAATTCCCCCTTAATTCAATCCCAACGCTTAATGAGTTTTGAATAACTCCCCTTTCTTTATTATCTATTAATTTGGCATCAAAACGGCATAATTATATGGTTGTGATTAAGCCAAAATAGTGTTATAATATAATTTAAGTTAAAATAAAAGAGGTATTTGAATTATGAAACCACAAAATAAGCGCTGTTTCTTTGCCCAAGAAAGGCAACACATTATTGCTTCGCCTTATAAACTTATTATCCGACTTATTCAGATGATGTTGGCTGTTGTCATAATGTTAAGTTTGGGTGCTTGTCAATCAGTGAATGCTAACGCTATTCCACTTCAGCCAATATCTGATGATTTGGCTAATGATACCGCTATTCAGTTGAACCTGATTGCCGTTGGAGATAATTTAATTCATGGTCCCATATATCGGCAGGCACGTGAACGCACAACCGACGGCAGTTTTGATTTTCGGCCAGCCTATCAGTATATGATTCCCTATCTGGAACAGGCAGACCTGGCGCTGATTAATCAGGAAACGCCTCTTGGCGGAACGCAGCTGGGCCTGTCATCTTATCCAATGTTTAATTCACCGCAGGAGTTGGGCGACCAGCTTATCGAACTGGGATTTAATATGATTAGTCATGCCAACAATCATGTTTTAGATGCTCGGCAACAGGGATTTTTTAATACCATAGAGTTTTGGCGTTCACGCAGTTTGCAAAAGCCGGTAATTATGGCTGGGATTGCAGCTGATGAATCTGATGACCAGCTGCAAATTCTGGAAGTTAAAAACCTGAAAGTAGCTTTGTTGGCTTATACCTATGGTACAAATGGTCTTAAGTTGCCATCTTCAAGCAGCGGCATTGTTAAGTATATCAATGATGATTTGATGAAGCAAGAGTTGGCGGAAGCCAAAGCGGCAGCGGATATTGTTATTGTTAGTATTCACTGGGGACAGGAATATCAGGCAAATGCTAATACGGAGCAAAAGCGCATAGCCCAACTGCTGGCGGATAATGGTGCAGATATAATTATTGGTTCTCACCCTCATGTTTTGCAGGGTGTGGAAATGCTTACGGTTAATGCCAGTGAACAAAATAGCAGGCAGGTTCCGGTGTTTTATTCTCTGGGTAATTTTATTTCCGCTCAAAACCGGCCTGACACCATGCTGGGCGGTATGGCTAAAATTGAAATGAGTTATGACTTATTAGATAAAAGCATAAGCTTTAAAGAAATTGGCGTTATACCTCTGGTTACCGATTATACGGGTTCTTATAAAAATATAACAGTTTATCCATTGAGCGCATATACGCCGGAGCAGGCCAAGGCACATGGTGTACACCGCAGTTATAGCAATTTTTCTTTGGAATATTTACAAAAAATATTTACGGAACGAATACCACTGGAATTTCAAATTTATTAATAAAACTATCCAATTACACAAGCGCGCCGTCATTCTCTTGGAAAATGACGGCGTTTTAATGTTAATTTGTCAGCCACTCCGCAGAAAAACCAACTACGGTTTGGTCATCAATAGTCAATAGTATTATTTGAATTTCATTATTATTATAACGCCAGCCAGAAGCCGCATCGCGTGTATAGCCATTATCAATTAAAATTTGGCTGGCCGCTGTTAATTCATCACCAACTTTGATAGAGTGAATATTTAAGTCAGCATTTTTACTGGCTAAACGGCGAATTAATTGCTCATCGTCCACAACAAGAGATAAATCCAGTTCATGATAGGTATATTCTGTACCAGAATTGGTGGGGTTAACAGCATCAGCTTCGCCCAGCTTCTCCTGCATGGCTGTTGCAGTCATACCAATTTTTATACCACCAAAATCGCTTGTTTCATTAAGTTCTAAAAGCGCTTCGTTATTTTCTGGTGCGGCGCAGGCTGCCAAAGCAGTTAGCAGGCACAATGTGAGCAGAGATAGAAAAAATTTTTTCATCACAAGCTGCCTCCGTTTCATAAACCAAAACACGCTACTGGTTTATCTTTTCATTTTCCATACCATTTTCTGTATCACTGTTTTCTGAATTGTTGCTGTCGTTTTCGCTGTTGTTCAATTCCTTATCACTTGTTAAATCCTCCCCCAGCTGCTCGCGCATTACTTCAAGCGCTTTGGCCAGCTGTGGGTCTTGCTCGGCGTTCATGGTGTAAGTTAGTAAAGGATTGACGTCTTCAGGTAAGGGGAAATAAATATCTGGCGCAATCCCCTGTTCATGAATATCGTTTTGATGAGATGTACTATATTTAGCTGATGTAAAACGCAGGCCAGCGCCGCTGTTTAGGCGTTTTAAGTCCTGCACAATACCTTTGCCATAAGAAGTTTCACCAATGGTAATACCGGTTTCATTATCATGCACTGCACCAATCAATATCTCGGAAGCACTGGCGGAATGAGTATTTTGCAAAATCACCAAGGGTAAATCCACATTATCCTTTTCAGCAGAATAGCAATATATACCGCTGGAATCAGTCATATACATTAACGGTTCAGCTTTCGGAACAAAATAATCGCAAACTTTCAAAGCCGCACCAATTTCACCGCCGCCATTGTTCCGTAAATCTAAAATTAACCCCTGCATGCCCTTTCCCTGCAATTCTGTAAAAGCTTCAGCAAATTGGTCACCCGTTGTCATATTGAAGCTTTCAATTTTAATTAAACCAATCGTTTCTGTGAGCATGTCATAATCCAATGTGGGAATATCAACTTTTGCTGTTTCAACATTAATGGTAACATTTTTTGTCTGGCCGTCAGCAGTTTGACGCTCCAAAAGCAGTTTAAGCCGAGTTCCAACAGGATTTGCCACCAACAAATCAGCCACTTCGGAGTAATCCATGGTGGTTAAATCAGTGTCATTCAGTTGCAGAAAGACATCTCCGGGCAGTATGCCGGCCTTATAAGCCGGGCCATTGCGCATTACGCCATAAACCAGGGCGCGCCCGGTTTCATTATCAGGGTAAATATAAATACCAATACCGCTATATGAACCTGTAACGGAACGATATAATTTATCATATTCCTCTTGGGTATAATATATGGCATAATTATCATGCTGAATTTCCCGTTGATTTTGCACGGCAGCCAAAGCCAGACCAGCACCAGCTGCGGCGTCAACAGAACCAGCGGTTGATGCGCTGGGTAAATTTAACGGTTTTGATGCTGGGCTTGGCAAAAAACCAAACAGCGCCAAAACTACTACCAGCGTTAATGCCGATAAAATACCAAGAAAGATGTTAATAAAATTTAGCTTCATTTAGCAAAAATTACCTCTTATATCGTAATTTGTATTTTGGTAAAATACAGTCTTTTTAATATATAGCAAAAGTTGTAAAAATATTACGGTTTAGATACATAATTCCAGGGTGAAACATGACTACCGTTTTTACGCACTTCAAAATGTAAATGGTTGCCGGTTGAATTACCGGTTGTACCAACATACCCGATTACATCTCCCTTGCTCACGCTGGTGCCAACACTGGTGCCAAGGCGTGACTGATGTGCATATAAAGTGGCGATGTTATTGCCATGGTCAATAATTACGCAGTTGCCATAACTACCGTAATATCTGGCCAGAATAACCTTACCGCTGTCTGCGGCATAAATCGGGGTTCCTGAGGGAGCCGGCAAATCAATACCTGTATGTAAATTGCTTTTGCCGCGCAGTGTACGATAACCATAATTGGAACTTACGCTGCTGTAACCTCGTAACGGCCAGGCCATAACACCAGTGCCGGTTCCACCGCCAGAAGTTTGCATAGATTGAATTAATTTAGTCAGCGCAGCCGACTCTTTCTGCCGGGTGGCAATCGCTGAATTTACATCATCAACGCTATCTTTAGCTGCAGCCACCAACTTTTCTTTTTCTTCCTGAGCGGCTTCAAGCTTGGCCACTAGCGCTTTTTGGTCAGCGGTCATGGTATCCAGATTAGCCACCTTCTGCTGCTGTAATTCTCTTTTTTCCTGAATAACCTCAATTTGTTGATTAATCGTGTCAATCATATTGCTGTCATAAATCAAAATACGCTCCATGTAATAGGAACGGGAAATAAAATCTTCCATGCTGGTGGCATCAAAGATTACGTCCATCAAGCTAACGTCACCATTAATATAATTTTCACGCAGTCTGGTTTTGAAACCGTCCAGCTGAATAGCCAGTGTTTCCTGGGATTCTTCCAACTCTTTATTAGCTTTATCCAACTCTTTTTCTGCTGCGGACAGCTGTTTTTGCAGGGCGGCCAACAAGCGTTCATTTTCCTGAACCTGAGCGTCAACAGCTGCCAGCTCTGATTGGAACTTATTTAATTCTGATTTGGCGCCAGCCAATTCGTTGCGCAAAGCAGAAATTTCATTTTGAATTTCACGCTGCTGCGCTTGATAATCGCTTAACGCGTCAGCCTCCACTTTCCGCGGCGGCTCCGCATAAATACTTTGCCCAATTATGGTAAAAGCCAGAAATAATGCTAAAACAATTTGAAATTTACATTTTTTCAGCATAGACAAAACCCCTTGTTTACAACTAGTTTATCAACAATTTTCCCCAATAATTATATAACAAAATTTGTATTATATTCTTTATTGTAATAATTATATGCATTTATACATTGACGTGTTTACGAACGGCAATAGCCGAACCAACCGCGCCCAATAACAGACCTATCAACAGCATACCGCTGGTCAGTAAAAATGCAATTTCGCCCAGAGAAACAAAAGTAAGGAAGTTCAGGCTGTTCAAAATCAAATTCAATACGGCATTATAAGAAAGTAACACCAGTATGCAGGCCAAACCGCCGCCTAAAAGCCCCAGCAACATACCCTCAAGAATGAATGGCCAGATAATAAATGAGTTGCTGGCGCCCACATATTTCATTACCTGAATTTCTTCTTTGCGCGCTTCTACTGAAAGACGAATATTCATTGAAATCAGAATAATAGCAGAAAAACCCAACAAAACCATTAAGCCAATGCCTAATGTTCGTATCCAATTCATGAAAATAAACATTTTTTCAATGGAACCCTGGCCATAACGTACCGCCAAAACATTGGGCAGTTTCTCTACCTTCTCGGCAATGCTGGTTACCAGTTCTGGTGATGCTGCTTTAAGCGTATAAGAGTTTGGCAGAGGATTGGTGTCAATGGCAGCCAAAATCTCTTCGCTGTTGCCAAATTTGGACGACATTTGCTCCAAACCCTCGGCACGACTGACAAATTTAATGCTGGCAACTCCGTCAAGAGAACGAACCTGCGCTGAAAGATGGTCCATTTGTTCCTGATTAATACCATCTTCAATAAAAACCTTAATCTCTACTGCTGCTTCCATAACTTCAGCATTGCGATTAATATTAGAAACCAGCAAGGCAAAAATACCGCACAGGTAAAGCGTTAAAATAACGGTCATAACCGCAGCTACCGTCATGCCAACATTGCGCCGTAACGAAATAAAAGGTTCCGGCAGAATATAACGCAAACCAGTAAGCTTCAAAGCAGCCACCCCCCTATATGGTCCCCTATAATTTCACCCTTGCGCAAGGCGATAACTCTTTTATGCGTATCATTAACAATGCGTTTATCGTGTGTTGCCATAATCACAGTTGCGCCCTCGTTATTAAATTCCTGGAACAAACCCATTAACTCATCAGATGTGTCAGGGTCCAGATTACCGGTCGGCTCGTCGGCCAGAATAATCGGCGGATTATTGATAACCGCGCGCGCAAAAGCTACACGCTGCTGTTCGCCGCCGGAAAGCTGACGCGGAAAAGCTGTTGCCTTGTCCGCAATTTTTAAGCGCTCCAAAACCTTGGGGACAATCTCTTTAACCTCATTCCAAGGATATTCCAGAACCTTAAGTGCAAATGCCACATTTTCAAATACAGTTTTGTTCTCCATTAGACGAAAATCCTGAAAGACCACGCCAGTGTTACGACGCAGCTTAACAGTTTCCCGGTTATTTAAACGAATAATACTACGTCCGGCAATAAAAATTTGCCCAGAATCCGGCAAAACCTCTCTGAACAAAAGTTTAATCAGCGTACTTTTACCAGCACCACTCTGGCCGGTTAAATAAACAAATTCACCATTATCAACATGTAAGGTAATATCTTTCAGAGCCAAATTTCCTCGGTCATATGTTTTAAACACATTAGCCATATCAATCATTTAAACATCACCGCCCAAACACACACCAATATGTATAATCATAGATATTTTTTTATTCGACAATAGTATTCATTTCCCTGCTTTTAGTAGCAAAAAAGTGCTTTTTAGCAGATAAAAAACTATTTTTTGGCATAAACCGGCATAAATAAGCTTCTTTTATTGCTTAGAAGCTTATTTATACCAAAAGATTATCAGTTATGCTATTATATTTTCAATTAAATATTTTCCAGCTGTTTTAGGCGTTCTAAAAGACTGGCCTTTTTCTCACTGTAATCAGTCAGCTTAACTCGCTCGCCTTCAACAACATCGGCCGGTGCCTTGCTTAAAAATCCTTGATTGTTCAGCTTGCCTTCCAGGCGTTTAATTTCCTTATCCATATTGGCAACCTCTTTTTGCAGACGTGTTGTTTCTTTGGCCAGGTCAATCAAACCTTTTAATGGTAAATAGATATCTATGCCACGTACATGTGCAACAGCTGCCTGTGCTTGCACATCAGCTAATTCAGGACTGTTTGGTGGCAAGACACTGAACTTGTCCGCGCCGCAAAGCGCTTTAATATAAATTTCTCCCTGACGCAAACCGTCGGCAGCTGTGTCAGCGGCAAAAATCAACTCAATTTTTTTGCCCAACGGTACATTCATTTCTGCTCGAATATTACGGATTGCCCTAACCGCCTCCATATCCAGTGCCAGCACAGAAGCCTCTTCCGGATATTCCGGCATTTTATCTGCTTGCGGCCAGGCCGATACCATAATACTTTCACTTTCATGTGGCAATGCCTGCCAAATTTCTTCAGTGATAAATGGCATAAAAGGGTGCAGAAGCTGCAAAATGCTCTTAAGAACCTGCACCAGCACTGTTTGGGCTGTGTGTCGCTCCACAGGGTCAGTGCCATAAAGGCGCGGTTTTGACATCTCAATATACCAATCACAGAAGCAATCCCAGGTAAAGTCATAAATTTGTCTGGCGGCCTCGCCTAGTTCATATTTGCCAAGGTTGGCAGATACACCGGCCACAGCCTGTTTTAATTCGGACAAAATCCATTTATCAGCCAGAGAATAACGCAGTTCAGCAGCATTGTCCTGATAATCTTCCAGGTTCATCAATACAAAGCGGCTGGCATTCCAGATTTTATTAACAAAGTTGCGGCTGGCCTCTAAACGCTCCATTTGAAAACGCAAATCATTACCAGGTGTGTTGCCGGTAACCAACATAAAACGTAGAGGGTCCGCGCCATATTTTTCGATAATTTCAATCGGATCGATACCATTACCCAATGATTTGCTCATTTTACGTCCCTGAGCGTCCAAAATCAGACCATGAATGAAAACGTCGCTAAAGGGCTTTTCTCCCATAAAATGCAAACCGGTGAATATCATACGTGCAACCCAGAAGAAGATAATATCCCGACCTGTAACCAGTACTGAAGTTGGATAGAATTTTTTAAGAGGTTCCATTTTCTGCATATCCGGCCAGCCCAGAGTTTCAAATGGCCAAAGGCCAGAGGAAAACCAGGTATCTAAAACGTCCTCATCACGGTGCAGATGCTCACTATTACATTTAGGACAAGTATGCGGCTCGTCCTTTTGGCAGATAATCTCACCACAGTCATCACAATACCAAACCGGTATACGGTGTCCCCACCAAAGCTGTCGGGAAATACACCAATCGCGAATATTTTCCAGCCAGCCCAGATAAATTTTGGCAAAACGTGCCGGCACAAAACGAATATCTCCGGTTTTTACCGCTTCAATCGCTGGTTTGGCCAAAGGCTCCATTTTTACAAACCATTGCGGTGAAATCAAAGGTTCAATAATACTGCCGCAACGGTAACATTCGCCCACTGCATGGGTGATATCTTCAATTTTTTCTAAAAGTCCCAGCTTATTCATGGCGTCAACCACAGCTTTGCGACACTCATAACGGTCCATGCCGACATATTCTCCGGCTTGCTCATTCATTTTTGCGTCTTTGCCAATTACTGTAATTTGCGGAAGATTATGACGCAATCCCATTTCAAAATCATTCGGGTCATGGGCTGGCGTAATTTTTACAGCGCCCGTACCATATTCCTTATCAACATAAGAGTCAGCAATAATTGGAATTTCCCGATTAACCAGCGGCAGCATTATGGTTTTGCCGACAAGATTGGTATAGCGCTCATCTTCCGGGTGTACGGCCACAGCCGTATCGCCCAGCATAGTTTCCGGTCGTGTAGTAGCTATGGTAATATAGCCGGAGCCATCGGTCAGCGGATAGCGAAAATGCCATAGATGACCGGCATGCTCATTGTGTTCCACCTCAATATCAGAGATTGTCGTATGGCAATGCGGACACCAATTAATAATGTAAGTTCCACGATAAATTAGACCCTCATTATAAAGGCGAACAAAAACCTCATTTACAGCATCATTACAGCCTTCGTCCAGAGTAAAACGTTCTTGTTCCCAATCACAGGAGGAGCCCAGCATTTTCAGCTGTTTTACAATGCGCTCATGATATTGATGTTTCCATTCCCAGACCTTATCGACAAAAGCGTCTCGCCCTAAATCATATTTGCTGACGCCGTCTTTGGCCAAATGCTCCTCCACCTTGGCCTGCGTGGCAATGCCAGCGTGGTCGCAGCCAGGCACCCAAAGTGTTTGATGTCCCTGCATGCGATGCCAGCGTGTCAGAATATCCTGCATGGTGTTATCCATGGCATGGCCTAAATGCAGCTGACCAGTTACATTTGGCGGCGGCATAACCACAGAAAAACATTCCGAATTTTCACCAGCGTTACGCTTATGGCTAAAAAAACCATTCTGTTCCCAGAAAGCATACCATTTTTGCTCCACCTCATGGTGGTCGTAGGTTTTGGGTAAATCACACATTGTTCTATTTCCTCCTGCATAAAATAATTCTTCTTAATTTATATTATATTCAGATTTTTGCTATTTCTTATACAATCGTTTGAATTTATTGCTTAATTGCTTTTTCTGACACACGGTTTAAAGGCAATTTTTAAACTTTCTCCTGGCACTGCTACACCACGATTTTTGCTGATTGGCAACTTTTCTTCGTCTGAAAAGCCGATTGTTTCACCATCTTGTAGCAAAACATTTTGCGTAATCACGTAATTGGCAATATCTGATAAAAAATCGTGCAATTCATTCGGATTGGCACTGCTGTCCAGCACTTCAATTTCATCAAAACCAAAGTTTTGCAGACCGTTAGTATAGGCGCAAAAACCTTTTTTACTTTTATAAAGTCCAAACCAGACCAGATTATAGATAGGAAACAAATTTTCCTTTAGCATGCCGGCAAAATGCTGGTAATAGTCCGGCGGATAAACAACACCGTTAGCATAAACGCCCAGTGCTCCAGGTTGTTTACATGCGGCTGCGGTCAGTTTTACTAACATTTCACCGTTTTCAATAATCGATTGACCAATTCCCAACACGGCCACCAGCAAATGCCCTGTATGCTGGCTGGTTTGCTGCACAGCGGCTTGCCACATATAATTTTCGGCTGCGGCTTCGGTTGCTTCATTACCAGGTATTGGCCCTGGCATCAGGGCTATATTCAGCATTGCCCCCTGATAATTAATAATTAAAGAATTTTCATCATCATTTTCAGCAGACTCTGGTTCAGCGTCAATAATTCCCCATTCATCTTGCAGGATTTGCTGCAAAGCAGCCTTATCCCATTCCGGTTTTTCCAGCAAAACAAAGCTGACAAAGTTTCCAGCTTTTTTCTTATGTTCTTCAACTTGTTTGGCCTGTTCAATCCAGTAATTACGGATAGTTTCTACTAAATCTATGGCCTGTTGTTCAGCGGTATCGGTATTATATTCTTCCATTTCACTAAATACGTGACCACAATGCTCCAGTTCATTTCCAGCATAACCGCCACATACGCCTAACAGCCATTTGTCTGACACGCTTTTTTTGTATTTGAATATGTAATAATGCAAATCATGCAAATCAAATTCACCAGCGCATTCCAGTTCAGCTGGTTCTGCGCCAAGCTCTTGTGGGTGCGCCAGCCAATTAAGCATTTCCTCCTTGGCCGCATTCATTTGCACCTGGTTCATTTTATAACTTCCTTTCTATAAGTTATTCCTACTCCCACTTTTGGTGGCAGTTCAATATCTGTCCATAGCCTACGGTTTGATAATCTACTCGCCCAGCCGCATATTGCAGCTGACCACGGACAATTGTTGCTTCCACTGCGCCATGCAACTGTAAACCATCAAATAAATGAGCATTCTGGCGTGCTTTGGTTTGCAGTTTATCAGCTGAGAATTGCCATTCTTTGGTTAAATCAATTATTGTAAAATCAGCGTCAGCACCAATAGCAATCTGACCTTTTTGCGGATACAAACCCATTTGCTTATAACCATTAACACAGCAAAGTTCCGTCATGCGCTCTAAAGTGATTTTTTGCTCATTTACGGCATTAAGCAACATTGGCAATAACAATTCAATATGTGCAATACCGGAGGGAGCTAGCCAAATCTGCTCTTTACCCTGTTCTTTAGCTTCTGTTAGGTGGGGTGCATGGTCGCTGCCGATATAATCTACGGTTCCGTCTGACAGATAAGGCCAAAGCCCGGCTACATTAGCGGTCGAACGCAGGGGCGGATTACACTTTGCCCAAGGTCCAAAGCGGTCAAGCCAGCTATCATCAAAAAACAGATGATGAAAACAAACTTCACAGGTAACGTCCAGACCATTGGCTTTAGCCTGACGAATTGCTTCGGCGGCGGCCACCGTGGAAACATGAGCAATACCTACCTTGGCTCCAGTTTTGCGAGCTGCATGTAAAACCTGTTGTACAGCTTTTAGTTCTGTGGAGTCTGGTCTGGTTTGATAATGAAAAGCATAACCCTCCGCGCCGCATTGGTGAGCCGCGGCTTCCAGACGAGTAATAAGGTCATAATCTTCACAGTGAAAGAAGTGGCGCAGTCCGGTTTTGGCAGAGGCTGCTAAAAGTTCTTCCAGTTCCTGTCGATTGTGTACGGTAATATACTTTGGTGCTTTGATGTTGCTGTTACTGAATTGCAGGAAAGTTTTAAAACCGCAAATACCTTCTTGCGCTAAAGCGGCCAGCTGTTCTCGATTATCATAACCGGCTGCGGCATAAACAGCCATATCGCATAAAAGCTTTGGTTTGGCGGCCTGCTGCATTTCTGCTAGACTGGACAAATCATGAGGCGTGGGCTGAGTATTTGGCATTTGACAAATGGTGGTTATTCCACCAGCCAACGCCGCCGCCGTACCAGAGAAAAAGTCTTCACGCTCGGGCCAGCCTGGCTCACGTACATGTACATGTGTGTCAATCGCTCCTGGTAAAACTTTTTTATCTTTTACATCATAAAGCAGCACGGGCTGGTCAATACCGGTCAAATCGGGCATCTCGGTATAGATTTCAGTAATTTTTCCATTTTCTACCAGAATATTCCCCGACTTAAAGCCATCTGGTGTGTAATAAGAAGCATTTTTCAGAAAAATTTGTTGATTTGGTTGAATATTTTCATTCATAATCGTTGCTCCATTGTATTTTTTATCATTATAATACTATATTTTAGGAATAATAATTTATTATAGCACATTCAGACGAATAATACCAGAGATTTTTTGTAGATAATATTTTTATTATATTTTTGTTAAAAAGGCTTTATTTTTCCAAACGTATAATGTATAATTATAATTGATGTAATATGGTGCAGCAAAAACTTGCTGTTGCACTGTAAAACTTATTTATTTTATTTAATGGAGGTATGTGTTATGAGCTATGAACACAGAATCAGATGTAAAGCACTTTTGGATAAAGTGGTTACAGCTGAGGAAGCAGCAAAATTGATTAAGGACGGCGATACCATTGGTTGTTCCGGTTTTACTCCCTCTGGTTATCCGAAGGCAGTTCCCCTGGCTTTGGCAGAAAGAGTTAAAGCTGGTGAGAAAATCAAGGTAAACATTCTGACTGGCGCTTCTGTTGGCCCTGAGTTGGACGGTTTGGCCGCTGTTGGCGCTATCAAAGCCAGAAGCCCGTATCAGACCAACAATGATATGCGCAATGCCTTGAACACTAAGGGTGAAAATGGCGTTCTTTACAACGACCAGCACCTTTCCCTGGCCACTCAGTATGCTCGTTATGGTTTCCTGGGCGATATCGACATCGCTTTGGTTGAAGCCTGCGCAATCACTGAAGAAGGCCATATCGTGCCTACAACTTCTGTTGGTTCCGCTCCCACCTTTGTTAAGGTAGCTAAAAAGGTTATTGTTGAGTTGAACACTTCCCAGCCGGAAGAAATGGAAGGCATGCATGATATCTACATTCCGCTGGATCCGCCGGACAGAAAAGAAATTCCGATTTACAGCACCGGTGACAGAATCGGCACAACCTACATTGAATGCGGCGCTGACCGTATCGACGCTATCGTGGTTACAGATATTACTGATAAAGTTCGTCCTCTGCCGGCAGTTACTGAAACTGAGCAGGCTATGGCTGACAATATCGTAAAATTCTTTGACCAGGAAGTTGCTGCTGGCCGTTTGCCGAAGAACCTGCTGCCCTTGCAGTCTGGTGTAGGCGGTGTTGCTAACGCTGTTTTGGCTGGCTTTGCTAAATCCGATTTGGAGGGCCTGACTTTCTATTCTGAAGTTATTCAGGACGGCGCTCTGGATTTGATTGACTGCGGCAAATTTGTTGCAGTATCCGGCACCTCTCTGACCCCCTCCGATGATGGTCTGAAACGCTTCAAAGCTGATGTTGAGCGTTATAAGAAGACTATCGTTCTGCGTCCGCAGGAAATCTCCAACAACCCCGAGGTTGCTCGTCGTATCGGTGTTATCTCCATGAACACTGCTATCGAGGTTGACATCTATGGTCATGTAAACTCCACCCATATCATGGGCACCAGAATGATGAACGGTATCGGTGGCTCTGGCGACTTCACTCGCGCTGCTTATATCTCCATCTTCATGACTGCTTCTACTGCTAAGGGCGGCGACATTTCCAGCATCGTGCCGATGTGCTCTCATATTGACCACACTGAGCATGATGTTAATGTTATCGTTACCGAGCAGGGCGTTGCTGACCTGCGCAACCTGGCTCCCAGAGAACGCGCTTTGGCTATCATCAACAACTGCGCTCACCCGGACTACAAGCCGATGCTGTTGGATTACTACAATCGCGCTTTGGAAGCTTGTCCGGACGGCAAGGCTCATACTCCTCATATTCTGGAAGAAGCTTTGTCCTGGCACGTTCGTTTCAACAAGACCGGTTCCATGAAATTGGAGAAATAATCGAACTTAATCGTTTGATTGTGCAAAAAAACAAGCCCTGGCCTAATGGCTGGGGCTTGTTTTTTTGTGGTTTTATTGTGCTTGATAGAAATCAAAGCCGGTTGTATAATAAAAAAGGAGTTGCTGATAAACTGCGTGCTAAATTTAATGTTCTATTTTAACAAAAAATCGTCACTTTTACCGAGTGGCGGTTTGGCTTTTCTTTAACATTATAAAGCACCGACGGCCATCAAGCCATAGGAGCGGCAAATGAATCGCTCCTATGGCCTTTCAGCCGCCAAGACAACAAAAATGCGCGCGCAGACATACTCTAATCCACACATGCATAGAAATTTTTTTCCAAAACACAGAAACACAACCGCAAAAAACCATTGATTAGTCTAAATAATCTTTAAGTTTTTTGCTGCGGCTTGGGTGGCGCAGTTTGCGCAAAGCCTTAGCTTCAATCTGGCGAATACGTTCACGAGTAACACCAAAAACGTTGCCTACTTCTTCCAATGTGCGAGAACGGCCGTCGTTCAAACCAAAGCGCAACTGTAAAACTTTCTTTTCACGCGGCGTCAGGGTGTCCAAAACTTCGTCCAGCTGTTCACGCAACAGGAAGAAAGACGCGGCCTCGGCAGGCGCCAAAGCTTCCTCGTCCTCAATAAAATCTCCCAAATGGCTGTCTTCTTCTTCACCAATAGGCGTTTCCAGAGAAACTGGTTCCTGAGATATTTTGGAAATCTCGCGCACACGTTCCACGCTAACACCCATGCGCCGGGCAATTTCTTCCGGCAGAGGGTCCCGACCCAATTCCTGAATTAATGCACGCTGCACACGGTTCAAACGATTGATGGTTTCCACCATATGAACAGGGATACGAATGGTTCTGGCCTGGTCTGCAATCGCCCTGGTTATAGCCTGCCTAATCCACCATGTTGCATACGTACTAAATTTATAACCTTTGCGATAATCAAATTTTTCTACGGCCTTAATCAAACCCAAATTACCCTCTTGGATTAAGTCCAAAAACAACATACCGCGTCCAACATAACGCTTTGCAATGCTTACAACCAAACGCAGGTTTGACTCAATTAAGTTGCGCTTGGCAGTTTCATTGCCCTCCTCCATACAGCGAGCCAAATCCACCTCGTCCTGCGCAGAGAGCAAGGGTACCCGACCAATTTCTTTCAGATACATACGTACAGGGTCATCAATAGCCACGCCATCAGGCACGGAGAAATCTAAATCGGCCAAATTGTCCTCTTGTTCCTGCTCGCGTTCCAGCTCTTTAATCTGCTCGTCGTTAGGTTCTTCATCATCAAGCTCTGTTTCATTAGTCAACTCAATACCATGTTGAGCCAGAATATCGTAAATATCCTCCATATCCTGGACAGAAAGCTCCGAATCAGCAAAAACTGATAAAAGTTCTCCATAGGATATTTCTGCACGATTTTTTAAGAGTTCCCCCAATTTCCGGGCAAGCTCTTTTTTATTTGACTTAATCGTTGCCGTATCAGATTTTTGCTGTTCCATCTGACTGGTCAGCTTGGTTTTATTAGTTGCTGTCAATGGCTAAACCCCTTTTCCAAATTCGTAAAACAAGTCCTACTAAATATCTAAAATCCAAAATAATAACCAAAAAAATTTTAATTGTCGCTTCGCAAAATTCTGATTTGTTTTTCCAAATCGGCGACTTCTGCCAATAAATTGATAGTGTCCTTATGTCCTTGCGCAGCTCCGGAAGAACTTTGCAAAGTACTTATATTTTTTAGTTGCTCTTTTTTATCGTTAATCTGCTTTTGCAGATGCTCTATTTTTATTGCATTAATGCAACCAGCTGCCAAACCGGATAGACGTTCCTTGTCCAAATTAACCTGTACCATACGCAGAAGCAGCTGATAAGCTTCACCCTCCTGTAAATATGAAAACAAGCTGGCTGGTTGCCAATCATATTTGTCTTTTATATTCTGTACCAAACTCAATAATTCCTGCAAAGGTGAACTTTCTACAAAATTTTCTCCTAATTCCGTTAGAACATGTTCAAAAATTTTTTTATCATATAACATGAACAGTAGCAAATTAGCTTGCTTGCGGTCAATAACATTGGCCGTAATTATGGACGGCTGCCGGGCTGTTGAACTGGCCGGACGTCGCCTTAGGTTGTTAACAGTGGTTTTAGGCCGTAACTCACTATAAATTGTTTCTGGCGCTACACCAATAGCTTTGCTAAGAAGATTAATCACGCTTTCTAACTCCACTGCATCATCACAGTTATTCAAATAAGGCTTCAAATTCTGCATAACAGCCACCTTGCCGTTCACTGCGCCAGGATTATGCTCACGCAAAGCTTTGTTTAAGCGATATTGCCAAAAATCAGCAGCCTGTTCTGTTACAAGCTTGTCCCAACCAGGCTTGCCAAAACGCTTGAGAAAATCATCTGGATCCATTTCTTCCGGCAAAACCAACAAACGCACAGCAAAACCATTTTCGTGAAGAATATCAATCGCTTTATCCGCAGCATTCAAACCAGCCGCATCTCCGTCATAGACCAACAAAATTTTGGTGGTATAACGCTTTAAAAGACGTGCATGCTCTATATTAAAAGCTGTACCCAATGATGCCACGGCATTGTCCACGCCAAATTGGTGCGCCGTTAACACGTCCATATAGCCTTCCATCAAAACAACTTCATCATTTCTACGAATACTGGCTGCGGCCTGAAATAAGCCATAGAGATTTTGTGATTTATGAAAATATTTTGTTTCTTGAGAATTTAAATATTTGGGCTGACCCTCTCCCAGAATTCGGCCGCCAAAAGCTATAACCTGACCGCGGTAATCCAAAATAGGAAAAATCAGGCGATGATGAAACTTATCAAAATAGCCGTTTTTGCTGCCTGATGATGCCAGACCGGCCTCCTGAATATCAGTCAGACTATAACCTGTTTTAAGCAGGTAATGCGCTACTCCGTCCCAGTTATCAGCAAAACCCAATTTAAACTGTTGAGCCAATTCAGGTCTTAAGCCGCGTTTTTGTAGATACGCTTTGGCATTATTAGTGCCAGACTGCCACAGCCGTTTTTGATACCATTCTGCAGCATCTGACATCAACTTAAAATATTGTCGGCGATGTTGCATAGCCTCGTTATCCTGAGGAGAAAGTTGCTCCTGTGGCATTTCCAAACCTACCATAGCGGCAGCTTTAGCAATTGCCTCCGGAAAACTAAGCCCGTCAATCGCCATTAAAAATTTTAAGGCGTTACCTCCTTTATGACAGCCGAAGCAATAAAAAATCTGTTTTTCTGGAGAAACACTAAAGGAGGGCGTTTTTTCATTATGAAAAGGACAAAGTCCTATTAAATTTCGCCCTTGTTTACGCAAAGTAACATAAGCCCCCACCACATCAACAATGTCAAGGCGACGGCTGACCTCTGCAACAAAATCCTCCGGAATCATTCTTGCCACGACTATCTACCTCAAAACAAGCATGAAAAAATTCACTTCTACAAATTATTGAAAATAATATATTATAAAATAAATTTATTTGTCTAAAAAATATTCGCCAAAGAAAGGAAATTCCCTTTTTTTGACAGCAATCAACTTATAATCTGCTTAAAATATGCCCACTACGGCGGAAAAATATACCAAAGATTAAAATCCAAGCTGATTAAACAGTCTAAGAGCAAAATAATCCGTCATACCAGCAATATAATCGCAAACAGCCCGACTCAAAGAAGAAGATTTGTTTTGCTGACGCAAACCAGACGGCAATATATCCGGGTGATTTAACAGATAATCAAATGTTAATTTAAGCTGTTCGGTAATTTTGTTTTCCTGTTGGATAGTTGCTGGTGTACGATAAACTTTTTCAAACAAAAAATTACGCAACTCGTCCATTGCCTGCCATTCTCGTTGGTTCATACGAATACCACGCAAATCCTGCGAGGCTTCTAAAACCGAAAATATCATGGCGTTAATGCGTTTACTGATTGTAGCGCCCAAAACGGCTACTGGCATTTGCGGCAGTTGGGCATTGGTAATCAAACCAGCGCGTAGTGCATCGTCAATATCATGATTTACATAAGCCATACGGTCAGCCAGTTGCACAACTTCCGCTTCTAAAGTTATAGTTTTGCGGCGGCCGCTATGATTTAATATACCATCGCGCACTTCCATTGTTAAGTTTAAACCACGGCCGTCTTTTTCCAACACATCAACCACGCGCAAACTTTGTTCATTATGATGGAAGCCACCAAAAATTTTATCCAAAGCACGCTCACCGGCATGACCAAACGGCGTATGGCCCAAATCATGTCCCAAAGCAATTGCTTCAGTTAAATCCTCATTTAAGCCCAGCGCTCGAGATATGGTGCGTGCAATTTGCATAACCTCCAAGGTGTGCGTTAATCTTGTACGATAATGGTCATCATCAGGAGCGATAAAAACCTGTGTCTTATCTTTCAGGCGTCGAAAGCTTTTGCAGTGAATAATCCGGTCACGGTCACGCTGAAAACAGGTGCGCACAGGAAATTCCTGCTCTGGTACAATACGCCCTAAACTGTTTTGGGCATGCGCAGCTTCCGGTACCAGAATGTGTTGCTCTCTTTCAAATGCATCTAAAAGCACAGGCTCACCCCTCACATAATTTAATATCAGACCAATATTTCGCCAGAATATGCCTATTTTCCTGCTGCTTCATGCTATTATTTATATGTAATATTAAAGACGTTTTTTTTGCATAAAATCCTGAAAATCATTTTCACTGACTATATATTGTCTGCCAATTTTGTTGCTTTTAAGTTCCCCACTTTTAATCAACTCACTCACAAAGGCATAACTTAAAGAAAGTTTGTTCATCAATTCACGAATTGTATAACCATTTATGGCTTTTTGTTTATGAAAATTCTGGCAGTATGCCTCGGCAGTTTCCACGTCAATAAAGAATTTGCGTCCAATACGATATGCACTCAATTTGCCCTGCTCAATCGCGCGCTTTACTGTGCCGTAACTATAACCGCTCATCGCGGCCACTTCTCTGACTGATAAAAATTCTTTATTGTTGTTTTGCTTTGTCTGTTGCTTGCTAATGTTATTATTTGCCATTTGAATTGCCCCCAAGCTGATTTTTTATATTAAACTTTATGAAAACAAGTTGTTTTTTAGACTTTTCTGATTGCTTTTTTTATAACTTTATATTATACTATAAAGACCAAGTAAAATTAGATAAACACATATATGCCAATTCCTGCAACTGAGTTTTTTGCAACATAAAATAAGTATAGGAGAGATTATAATATGCCAATAACCAAAGCCACAGCTTCTAGAGTTGATATCAGACATTCAGAAAGACGCGTTGCTGTTGAATATCTTTCATTAATTGAACAGTTGCTGTATTCATCAGAATTTGCCGCACTGGCCAGTTATCGTCATCATAAAATGAACCGTCAGCAACATTCTTTTAATGTATCCTGGTATGCATTTCGTTTGGCAAAGCTTTTCCGGCTGGACGCCGCTGCCGTGGCTCGTTCTGGTCTGCTGCATGACCTGTTTTATTATAATTTTCGTGATGCTGAATATACCAAAAATGAGCATATTTATGAACACCCCCAGCAGGCGCTGGAAAATGCACGCCAGCTAACGGATTTAAGCCCTAAAGAGGAGGATATTATTCTTAATCATATGTGGCCAATGTGTCCGCAACACCATACACACTATAAAGAAACATATCTTGTTTCCATGATTGACAAATATTGTTGTTTGCTTGAACTATGCACAGTTGCTGTTAATTGCAGCAAGAAGCTTGGCAAACACGCGGTTAAAATGCTGCTGAATTGCTTGTCATGAGTGCAGCAGCTGGCAAAATTGCAGCAGTACATAATCACTTTGCAGCACTGCATAACAAATTAATCTGCCCTATCTGTCACCAACCCCTGCAATTAACAGCTAACAGCTTTAAATGCGTGTTGGGACATTGTTTTGATTTATCTGCTCAAAACTATCTTAATTTAGCGCCGCAGAGGAACCAGATAACCAACAAATACAATGCAGCGCTTTTTAATGCGCGCCGACAGGTTTTTGCCGCCGGTTTATATTCACCGTTACTGCAAAAATTGTTGAATATCTGCACCGATTATCAGCATACCATGTCTGCAGAAAGAACGCTTTCAATTTTAGATGCTGGTTGCGGTGAGGGTTATTTTGCAGCTAATTTACAGCAACAAATACAATCAGCGGAAGTTCTGGCGCTGGATTTGGCCAGAAGCGCCTTACAAATGGCCGCCAAAACTTATCGGCAATCAGGCCTATATTGTTTAATAGCTGATTTGGCTAATTTACCTCTGCCTGATGACAGTATGGACGTTATTTTAAATTTGCTATCTCCTGCCAACTATCATGAATTTAAGCGCGTATTAAAGCCAGGTGGTTTGCTAATCAAGGTGATACCTGGTTCCCAGTATCTGGCAGAAGTACGCGATTATCTTAATATTCCTGCTCAGGCGGCGTTGGAGGAACAGCAGGCAGCCAAACTTTGGCAACAGACATTTCCGCAAGCACAGGAAACCTCTGTAACCTATCAGCAAATGATTACTCCGGATTTAGCCGCTGCTTTTTTGCAGATGAGTCCCCTTTCCTTTAATCATTCACCGCTTACACAAGCGAATGATAATAAACTTTTTACTAAAATTACCATCGACTTAAAAATTTTAACGGCATATGTTAAAACGCAGACTGAAAAATAAAATCAGTCTGCGTTTGTTTTAACCTTTAGATTTATAATTTTTTAATCCAATAAAGCTTCCACAGCAGCCTTTGGTCTGAAGCCGCTGGCTCGCTGATAAAGTTTGCCCTGCTTAAATACAATAAGCGTTGGCAGTCCGTCAATTTCAAAAGCTTCGGCCAATTCTGGTTCCTCATCAGTATTAATTTTGCCGATGACCAGTTGACGGCCTGCGGCCTGCCAATCAGCCTCCAATTCCTCCAAAACCGGCGCTAACATGTGGCAATAACCACACCATGGTGCCCAAAAATCCAGCAGTACCGTTTGGTCGCTTTGCTCCACCTGCTGATTAAAATTACTTTGATTTATTGTAATAACCGACATTTTTTATCGCTCCTTTCTTGGTATAGCTTAACCAGAAAATTAATGAAAATCTTAAATCAAGTTCACAATATACAATTAAATTATAAAGATATTTTACAAGCCATAAAATGAAAAATGTGTTATAATATTTTAAGTATAGCACAAAAAAGCTAATAAAGCAAATGAAATTTATATTGAAAGAAGTGAATTAATTGCAAAATAGCAGCTTAAACGGTCATTTAACAGCTATATTTACTATTTTTCTCTGGGGTATGACTTTTATTTCAACCAAGATATTGTTGCAAGTCTGGCCACCGGTTATTATTTTATTTCTACGTTTTGTTATCGGCTTTATAGCACTTTGGTTGATTAAACCGCAAATGTTACATAATACTACCTGGCGGCAAGAATTGACATTTATGACAGCCGGAATTTGTGGCATTACACTTTATTATCTGCTGGAAAATGTTGCTTTAACCTATACTCAAGCCGCTAACGTAAGCGTGATTATTTCAGCCGCGCCCTTTTTTACACTGCTGGTCAGTCATTGGCTGAGGCAGGACGATGGACATATCCGCTTTAATTTTCTGCTTGGTTTTGTGGTTGCGATGCTGGGAATTGCATTATTAAGTGCCAGCGGTTCCACTTTGCATTTAAACCCATTAGGCGATTTTTTGGCTTTAGCTGCTGCATTTGTCTGGGCCCTTTATTCACAGCTTGTAAAAAAGATTGACAGCTTCGGCTTTAATTTGATTTTAACAACCAGACGTATCTTTTTTTATGGTTTAATGTTTATTTTGCCTATCCTAATGCTAACGGACAAGCAAATTTCTTTACTTCCATTACGTGACTTTACATACCTATTAAACCTGCTTTTTCTTGGTTTGGGTGCTTCTGCGCTTTGCTTTGTGACCTGGAACTTTGCGGTTAAGCTGCTTGGCGCTGTTAAAACTAGTATTTATATTTATCTAAACCCGGTTATAACCCTATGTGGTTCAATTATTATTCTGCATGAGCAGTTAACAACTCCAATGACTTGTGGGGTGATACTGGCCTTAGCTGGTTTGTTGATTTCTGAATTGCCCGATTGGTGTCTGAAAGATAAGATACCATTTATTAACAAAAGACATTCTTGATAATAAAGTAACCGTGCATGCCATATAAAAATGGCAAAGCACGGTTGTTTTTATAAATAAAATAATTAATATTTTTTTACAAATTGTGAAACCAAAGTCCGACAGGTATTCATTTGAATACAGGCATAAAACTGCTCTGTTATTTCTTTACCCTGCCCTACCGTCATTGCATTTTGGGCGTCTTCTTCTGTTTCCCAAAGCACAAAATCGGTCCACATTTTATTACTGGTTTGCAGGTAATGCTCCCAGGAAATAAAGCCACTTGCCTTAGAAATAACTTCATCATGCAATTGTTTGGTCAATGCAGTAAATTGTTCCGCGCTAACATTTTTTTTAAGCTTATATGAAAAAATCCATGCTGTTTTGGGCATATAAAATCCCCTTTTATAATTTTATAAAAATTAGTTACGCAGACTATGAATTGGCGCTGGAATACGTCCACCACGCTGCACAAACTCTGCGCTGCTTTCCGGGTGTACAGGCTGCACCGGACCTGAACCAAGCAGACCGCCAAATTCCACAACATCGCCCACCTTTTTGCCAGGTGCCGGAATAATACGTACAGCAGTAGTTTTTTGATTAATCATGCCAATCGCTGCTTCATCGGCAATAATTGCCGAAATTGTCGCGGCTGGAGTATCGCCAGGAACCACAATCATGTCCAAGCCAACTGAACAAACACATGTCATAGCCTCCAGTTTATCCAATGTTAAAACACCAGAAGCAGCGGCAGCAATCATGCCTGCGTCCTCACTGACCGGAATAAAAGCTCCGGAAAGACCACCCACATAAGAACTGGCCATAACGCCGCCCTTTTTTACGGCGTCATTTAACAAGGCTAATGCTGCTGTTGTGCCGTGTGTGCCGCAGCACTCCAGCCCCATTTCTTCCAGAATCGTAGCTACACTATCTCCAACAGCCGGAGTTGGAGCCAGAGAAAGGTCAACAATACCAAATTGAGTATTTAAGCGACGGCTTGCCTCCTGTGCTACCAACTGTCCCATACGGGTGACTTTGAAAGCAGTTTTCTTAATAATTTCCGCTACTACACCGAAATCCTGGCCTTTAATTTTTTCCAGCGCATATTTTACCACGCCGGGGCCGGATACCCCAACATTGATAACAGTTTCCGGCTCACCAATGCCATGAAAAGCGCCAGCCATAAAAGGATTGTCTTCTGGCGCATTGCAAAAAACTACAAGTTTTGCACAACCAAAACCAGCACGGTCAGCTGTACGCTCTGCTAATGTCTTGACAATCTCGCCCATTTGGCGTATGGCGTCCATATTCATACCAGCTTTAGTGGTACCAATATTAACGGAACCACAAACCAGTTCCGTGCAGGCCAAAGCTTCGGGAATTGCTTCAATCAGAACCTTATCGCCTTTGG
The DNA here is from genome assembly GCA_021771915.1 of Bacillota bacterium. Classification (GTDB taxonomy): domain Bacteria; phylum Bacillota; class Dehalobacteriia; order UBA4068; family UBA4997; genus Avidehalobacter. Next base: position 144,428 of record JAETNY010000004.1, on the reverse strand, counting down.
TATAGCCCTTATGCACCAATGCAGAAAAACCGCCTAAAAAGTTAACACCAGTGCTTTGGGCTGCTTTATCAAGAGTCTGGGCTATTTTTACGCAATCCTGTGAGGTAAAAGGATTGGCCAGCAGTGAAATTGGTGTAACAGAAATACGTTTGTTAACGATTGGAATACCAAATTCCAATTCAATATCCTCACCTGTTCGCACCAAATTGGAGGCTTTACTGGTTATTTTATCATAAATTTTACGACAAACAGTATCAATGTTATCACTGAGACAGTCCAGCAAAGATATACCCATCGTAATCGTACGAACGTCCAGATGTTGGTCGTCTACCATTTTAATTGTTTCTAAAATATCAGAATGTGCAAGCTTGGTCATTTGGCGGCCTCCTTATATGCTGTGCATAGCATTGAAAACATCTTCACGCTGCACATGAATAGCATAACCGTTAGCATCGCCGAAAGCTTTCAGTTCTGCTGCCATCGTTTTATAATCACTGTCCAGCTTGGCCACATCAACCAACATAAACATGGCAAAAATATCCTCGCTCATAATGGTCTGTGATATATCTAATATATTGGCCTGATGTTCTGAAACGATTTTGGTCACATTATAAATAATACCCAGGTTATCCTTACCAAGAACCGTAATAATTGCACGCATACTTTTTCCTCCAAAAATCTTAATAAAATATATGTTATTGAATGTTTATTTTAACATACTTAATACTTTTATGCAATATCTAAATTACTCATTTTTTATAGCTTCCAGCGCAGACAGGCGTGTGGCGCGCAGCGCCGGATAAAAACCGGAAATCAAACCAATCAGCGTAGAGAAAATAGCACCGCAGATTGCCAGCCAAAGCGGAATAACTGAAATCGGCATGCCATCACCAGCGCCAATACCAGATAAGGCGCCGCTGGCTGAAAAATAATTAAGTATGGCTGATACACCATAGCTGAAACCAATACCCAAAATGCCGCCGCATAAACCAATAATTGCTGCTTCCAGCAGGAATAATGTCATAATATTGGATAACTTGCAGCCCAAAACTTTCATAATACCAATTTCTCGTGTGCGTTCATAGGTAGACATTACCATGGTGTTGCTGATACCAATAGCTGCAACCAGGAAAGAAATTGCGCCAATACCACCCAAAACTGCCTGAATCATGGCCATTTGTTCTTTAACATTTTCCAAAAGTTCTGTGGCGCTCCAAGTATTATAGCCCATAGCGTCAATTTCTTTTTGCACAGCAGTGACATTGTTCATGTTATCAACTTCAACATAAACTGTATCATATTTATTCTTATTTGCATCATTATCGCGGTCATTTTCTTTAACACGACTATCTTTCAGATATTTTTTGTAAAGAGTATCCAGGGTTTTCATATCCATAATAATGGAATAATTATATTCACCGCCCTGCTTTAATACACCATTACAATATATATCATACCCTTTGGGTTTATTACCGCCGCCTCCCCAGTAATAAGAAGTATCAAAAACCATTTTAATACGCGTATCATCATTGGTTGGGTCAAAAGGCAATGGTTTGGGGTTGCCTTCGTCATCATAGGCCGAGTTATCTTCCGTCCAACCTTTTTTGGGGTTATAAAAATCAAATACTGTATTATAGCCCATAACATAACCGTTGTTCTCTAGCATTTCACTGGTTACCGGTTCGCCATTGTCTAAAGTTAATTTATAATATTGCAGCTTGGTCATATCTACGCCAATAAATGAGTTTTCGCAAATTGTTCGACCACGCACCAAGCCGGCATAACGTCGAGTTGTGGGCAAAGAGGCCACCACATGTTCAATCTTGTCAAGCGAAGTAATCAGTTCATCGTCTAAATATTTCTGTTCCTCATCAGAACCACCCCAACTGCGATTAACCTGTACCTGTGTTAAACTGCCCCAGGATTTTAGTTGTTCTGTATAGCCCTGCTCCAAGCCCTGGCCAATAGAAATCATAATCACTACTGCCATAGTGCCAATGACTACACCAGCCACGGTGAGCATAGTTCTGGCTTTGCGGCGTAAAAAATTGCCGCCGGCCATCTTCAATATATCCCAAAAATTCATGGCCGGTTATTACTGGTCATTTTCACTGGCAAACAGAGCTTCCTCCTCTGCCAGCTTCTTGGCCTTGCGTTTTTTGTTGATGACAACAAACGCTGTGGCAGCAGCAATAAGAACAACCACACCAACAACCGGCAGCAGCCAACCGGGCATCCCACTTTCATCTTCCACTGGTATTTCCATACCTGGGTCCATCATGCCTGGGTCTTCTATCTGCGGCGCTTCCTCAACCGTCATCACAAATGGTTCTTCAGTGCGCAGCTGATTACCGGCTGCATCTTCATAAGTGAAAACCAGTTTGCAGTTCTGCACACCAGCTTCCATAGGTGTAATCATAATTTCCAAAGAGTCAGAACGGCCGCTTTCCACATTACCGATATAGCTGCTGGAACCAACATCTGTTTGTACATTACCCTCAATACTGGCCGTTAAATTATAGATAGTGCCTTTGCCCTTATTGATATATTCCAGGCTAAGATAATTGCCCTGACCTACAATACCGGTTTCCGGATAATTTTGATTTTGCAGCGTAAATTTAGTTGGCAAAAAAACTGGTATAGTTAAATCTACTGTTGAAGTGTATGGGTTTGCTTTGCTGTCTTCATAGTTAAAATTAAGCGCCAGCGGATAAGTTGTCTTTTCTGTATCATATTTAGTGGTCATTTGCAAGCTTAGGGTTTTAGTTTCATTAGGGGCAATTTCTGCCACGTAAAAACTGTTACTGCCACTGGCTGGCATAACTGTACCTTCTGATGAGGTTAAAGAAACCTGCAAATTTTTTACAGTGCGTTCCGTACTGGTATTCTGAATGGTGAAAGAGAAAGTAAAATTTTCACCCATATTAACCGTGGACGGGTTGAGCGAATAATCAGACAAAATAACACGGGGTACAGAAATTTTACTGTCCTCATCTTCCGTGTCCGGCGAGCCTTCCACGTCAACATAAACGCTTAAAACTTTTTCTTTAGCCTCGCCGTTTTCCTTATATGTAAGCTTTAACTCAACTGGATAATAGCCTGTTTTGATATCTTCATTAGTCATTAAATAGAATGTTAAATGCTGCACTTCATAGCCTTTAATGGCCTGAAAAGTTGGCGCATCATAAATGCCGGTCTGGAAAATAGTTTCCGCACTCAGATTATTCAGAGTTACATGAACATCTCTGGCAATGGTCTGACCATTATTGGCAAGCGCCACGTCCAGCTGAAAAGGCTGACCATAAACTGCTTTTCCATTTTCTCCGGAAACTGAACTTTCCGGAATTGTTAAATCCACCGGCGTTCCGGAATCCACGGTCAGCCTCATTGTGCTTTCCTTAGTATGCACAAAACCCTGTCTGGTTTTATAAACCAATGTAACTTTCATATCATAACTGCCGGATTTCAAATCCTTGGAAGGTGTAAAAACAAAATTTACACTGGTATTGCCATTGCGTTTCAAAGTGCCGACATCACGTGATATGTAGTTGCCGCCGTCATCACCAAAAATTTTGGTGTTATCTTCGCTGGCTGTTAAAAGTGCATAAGCATAAAATGCATTGTAATTACTGGTATTATTAAAAGTAATTGTAACCGTTGACTCTTTGCCGGGAGTAATAACCGAACTGTCAACATACATTGTGAAATCTGGTCTATCCTCTTCACCCCAAACATCACCAGCAAAAGCTGGCATAGCATAAAGCATGCAAATCAGAGTTAGAAAACAGACTGCAAATCTTTTCAAATTCATAATCATTTCCATCCTTTATAAATAACTATAAGATATTGAAATATTGGAGAAACTATAAACTATTACATTTTCGCCTTATTTTATACCTTAAAGGGCTTATTATGTTGCTGTTGCCTCATCACGCCAGCTTTCCTCCAAAATTTTACCATCACGAATTTTAATTATATGGTCGCCGTATTCAGCAATTTCGTTATCATGTGTAACAATAATCATGGTAGAATTGCGTTCTTTAACCATTTTAGACATCATATCCATAACCTCATAGGTAGTATGCGTATCTAGGTTGCCGGTTGGCTCATCTGCAAAAATTACAGGAGGGTGAGCCACAAAAGCTCGAGCAATGCCCACACGCTGCTGCTGACCGCCGCTCATCTGGGTCGGTCTATGTTTAACCCGGTCTTTCAGGCCAACATATTGCAGCATTTTCAATGCCTGTTTACGACGCAACTCATGACTGACACCACGGAAAATCATTGGCATTTCCACATTTTCCAAAGCTGTTAAGGCAGGCAGCAGATTATAAGATTGAAAAACAAAGCCAAAATTAGTACGTCGAAAATTAGCCAGCTGTTTTTCATTCATTTTATCTATTCTGGCATTATTGATACTGATTTGACCAGTTGTAGGTTTTTCCAGACCAGCCAACATATTTAATAATGTAGATTTTCCTGAACCAGAGGGACCAAAAAGACAGCAAATTTCTCCTCGCTTAATGGTCATATCAATACCAGCTAAAGCTATAACACGCTCTGAACCAATGGTATAAACTTTTTTCAGATTTTTAACTTTGATAATGGCGTCTTGCTGGTTGCTCAAAAAATTACCCCCTTTCTATGTTAAAAGTAATTATAATTAATAAAAGATTGGCTATATATAAAAATACGTATAAAACCATAGTTTTATTTCGGCATTGACAGACTTTTTCCTGCAAAAAAATCCAGCTTATTACAGGAAATATTAATTTAATAAAATTTTTTTAAAAAAATTAAAAAAATTTTCCAAAAAGGCTTGCATTTGTCTAAGTAATGATGTATAATAATAATCGCTTGGTAAACATGCCGAAGTGGTGGAATTGGCAGACGCGTCGGACTCAAAATCCGATGTTGGCAACAACGTGTGGGTTCAAGTCCCACCTTCGGCACCAATTATAATATAAAAAAGACTGATGAAATAAATCATCAGTCTTTTTTATATTATAATTATAAGCAGTGAGCCATTGTTTCTTTAATAAACGATGACTCACTGCTGTTTTATTTATTATAAGTTGGCAAATACTTCGGTTTGTTTGTGTAAATCTGCTACAATTTCCATATTTGTATCCATACGACCAGCAATATCACCCATATCCTCTACCAAACCACGTGTACTGCCAGCCACTCCGGCAATACCAGAGGCGCCCTCATTAATTGCCCGGCTGATAGTTGTCAGTGAGGCAGCAATTTCTGCCATAGAATTACGCAGACTTTCCGTTTGTCTGTTAAATGACTCCATGGAACTTTGCACATATGCCGCATCATTTTTATATTGTTTGCCAGAATAAACAAATTGCTGAAATTCGGTTAAAATTGATTGGTTCAGATAATCAACCAACTCTTGTGCATTTTGAGCCAGATTATAAACAGCACTGGTTACAATCTTATTAGTTGACTGAATATGTCTGGCCGTTTCACCACATGAATCAGACAGTTTGCGAATTTCGGTGGCCACAATAGCAAACCCTTTGCCCGTATGACCGGCGCGCGAGGCTTCAATAGAAGCGTTAATAGCAATCAAATTAGTTGTGTCGGCAATCTGCATAATATCTTTAGATAAAAGATTAACCTGGTCAACGCTATGACTTTCCTCGATTGCCTGACTAAGCACCTGCAAAATTTCAGCCACTTTAGACTGGATAATTTCCATATTATTTTGCGCTGCGGCCTCCATATTGCTGGCACGTTCTTTCATGGCTAAAGAATACTCAGCTAAAGCTGCACATTCCTCCGCGATATTGTTAACTTCTCCTTTAACGTCAACTGCATTGCTATTAATATTAGCAGTGTTATCTGCAACTTCATGTATAGTGGCAGAAAGCTTTTCCGCCAGGTTTGATAAATCTGCTGCGCTTTTGTTTGATGTTTTAGTACGCTTGCGTACCTCGCCTACCAAATCATTAATACGCTCTGAACTGCCCTGTAAAGTTGATATAGTACCCCGAATAGGCGTTATTACATATTTAAGAATTATTTTAATAGCCGCCCAAACCAGAACTATACCAAGCAGCATGGCCAGCAAACCAATCAAAATAGATGTTATGTAAACAAATTGCAGATGCTGCCGCGCTTTATCTGCCTGCGCCTTGGTTGAAACGTTTAACTGATTTATATTATTAGCCGCAGCAGTGCCATAAGCGGCTACATCACCATTAGCAAAGGCATAGGCCTCTTGTGTGCGACTGTCCGCACTGGCGCCCAAAAGGAATACCAGAGAATGCTTGAAAGCATCATAATTGGCCAGAAGCTGGTCATACAAATCTCCGTCTTTCTCTGAAACATACTCAGCATACTCTGCAATGATAATATCTAACTGGGCTTCATCTTCCTTGATATCCCCTACAACTTTTATCATGGTATCATAATCGGTAGCGACAATATGAGAAAGCGCCATCTTATGAATATCCAAAATTAAATAACGTATTTCACTAAGCTTCTCTTCCCCAACCATATAATTTTCAACAATGTTTTTCGCATTGGAATTAACATTATTAATACTGAAAATAGCTAAAATATTGGAGATTAACGCCACAACGCCCAATAAAATGATGGGCAAAATCAGACGCTGCTGAATAGTAAGTTTATCATTAAAATTGCTTTTCATAGTTAATTGCCTCTTATTGCCATTTATATTTTGTATATTAACAAAATTATCGCTGGGTTATGGCTTCCACCATTTTGTCCAGCTGCTTCTGTAAATCCTCACCTGTACGGTTATTAGACGCTATATTTTGCGCAAATAAGGTAACGGGATCCCAAAATTTGCCGCCTACTCTTTGCAGCTGGGAAAATTCTGCCTGCTCCAGCAATGCAGCAATAGCCGGAGAATTTTGAACCTCAGCAGAAGCGGCAGCTTGAATATTGGCCGGCCCCTGTCCTCGCATTGTAAAACGCAGACGTTGATTTTGCTCATTTGCAATCCAGGCCGCCAATTTATCAGCCCATTCCTTATGAGCCGAATAAGCGTTTACGCCAACCAGCTTGCAGCCAGAAAAAGAAGCCATTTGTATCTGACGACCAGCACAGGTAAATGTTGGCAGCTTGGCCGCTCCGGTATATTCACCCCAAATATCTTCCAGAATTACGGCATTCCAAACACCGCTAACACCTGCAATTACCGAGCCATTACGCACACCATCTACAAACTGTGTATCTGTCCGATTGGCAAAACCGCCACTTCTGGCAATATTCAACATAGCCTGTGCAACATCAACACCAGTGATATCGCCGCCGGTTTGGTTCCAGGTGCAAAAATTGGTGATACCGTCCGGGTTTAAGCCAACTTCCAGACCAGTGTTACCAAAGAAAGCATAAACGTACCAGGCCGAAGACCAGTCCATAGTCAGTTTTTTATTGTTTCTGGCGGCAATGGCTAACATTCCGTCAAGAGTTTTTACATCTTCTTCATTAAAATAGCGCTTATCATAGTAAAGAAAATAACCATTGTCAGCTGTTAAAGGATACGCATAAAGTATATCGCCAACTGATGCGGCTTCCACAGCATTGGTTAAATTGGCTTCTTTTATTGGCTGTGGTTCAAGCAACGGTTCTAATGCTCCAGCGGCGGCCAAAGCATTTAGCTGGTCATCAGCAAAAGTAAAGACGTCGGCTCCCTGCTCCAAGTTGGCTAGCAGCGTATCCTTACATTTTGACTCACTCATAGGGGCATAAGTTATAGAAAAAATGGCCTGCCCCTGATATTCTGTCTGAAAGCTGGCAAAAATCTGCTGTAAAAGTTCCTTATCTTCCTCCGCACCCCAAACCAGAAGTTCCACATTTTCCGGCTTGGCTATTACCTGATTATCCTCCTGCCCCCATATGCCACAACCAGGAAAAAACAGCATTAAAAAGCAAATTATGCCTAATAAAGCCCTCTTTTTCACCTGAAACACGCTCCTTACAAAGAAGTAAAATTTCAATTTATACCTATTATAACATTATTCCAGAAAAAGTTCTATATGTTATTTAATTTTTTACAAAAAAAATCCGGTTTAAACCGGATTTTTAAGTGCATATTAATATTTCAATGTGTACCCTGCCAAAACGGTGTGTATAAAAACCAATTACGAACCGCCTCTGGTAAAAATGGTACAACCAAAATAGTTATAAACAAACAGGCCAGCCAAATCAACCAGGGCTCCCAGTTGATATCTCCTCCTATTGCTGGCGGTTCTTTCTTTAACAGCAGGTAAATAAGCCGGAAAAGACCATATCCTAAAACTGCACCAAGAGTATTAGTCAGCAAATCGTCAATATCCGTTAAGCGCCAACTGAAAAGCTGCAATAACTCAATGGAAAGAGAAAAGCTAAAACCAGTTAAAATCATACGCCGCCAGGAACGGTAATATGGCCAGACGGCTGGCAACAGCAAACCCAACGGTACAAACATTAATACATTCAGCAGATTGAGTATTGTGCTGCGCACAGGTTCCTCCAGCATGTCCACCAGCGGCAGCAGATTAATGCTGAAATCAAGGTGCATATATTTAATAGAAGGAATACCTACTTTGGAACAGACAGCCAACAAATACACAATAAACAAAACGATACCCAGCTTTTGAGCGAGAGTATAAGTTTTGCCGTTTTTTTTGGCAAAATAAAACCAAATCAGCAGACCAAGCAATAAAATTACCGCAGATGGTACAACGTCAGCAAATACAGGTAAAAAATATCTTAGCATTTTGTAAAATCTCCTATCACACTAATCAAACAAAACCGGTTTTAACCATTAATCATGCAACAAACGGCGTTTATACAGCTTAATGGAAAGCATAACCGAACCTGCATTTAACAGCACTACACCAAACAGGCAAGCTATTAATAAAACTATATAATTATCAGTAGGCAAATTAAGGCCATAAACAATGCTAATATAACCAATAGCGCTAACCACACCAAAAACAGCGGCCATCATCGCAATCATCAGCATACGTCCCTTTTCTGTACCCAGCCAGAAAACCAGCGGCAGAATAACAGCCATAAAAGACATCGCTACACAAGCCACAACCAGCGAAACCCAAACATACTCTATGTCAATGAAAATCTGCAACATTGAAAGCAATGTCATGCCGCCAATCATTAACCAGCCTAATAAATATTTGCTTAAAACAATATCGCGTATTGAATAAGGCAGCATCATTGCCAGCTGCGGCCATTTAGATTGTTCATCATAGGCCATACTGCTAACCGTTAACATAGCAGCATAAAAGATGATAAAGCTGACTGCATTTTCCTGAAAGGCCAGGGCAAATATCACCATAACGATTACAAATAATTTTAATTGTCGCAACAGAACATAAATATCTTTTAACATTAACGCACGCATTATTTTCTATCCCCTTTGGCCATGAATAAAATTATATCCTCAAGACTGGTATGTTCAGTTATAAAAATATCAGAAATCTGCGGCTTATGCACCAACGCCTCAATACCATAGGCAGAATTTCGCCGGCTTAAAACGGCCTCCTCCGGCAAATCCGCAAAATCGGTCTGACTTAGCTTCACCAGTGCATATTCCTCCAGCAGGCAATCCTTTTCCTCACAGAACTGTAATCGGCCTTTATGCAGAAAAGCCACATAATCACAAATCTTTTCCAAATCGCTGACAATATGTGAGGATAATAAAACTGAATGGTTTTCTTCGCGTGTAAAGTCCATAAAAATATCTAAAATTTCATCGCGCACCATAGGGTCCAGACCACCAGTAGCTTCGTCCAGCACTAAAAGTCTGGGGTGATGCGCCATTGCTACGGCAATCGCCAGCTTCATTTTCATGCCGCGTGAAAACTCGCTAAACTTTTTATCCTGTGGCAATGAAAACTGATTTAACAACCGCGCAAAAAGCTCTTTATCCCAATTAACATATGTGTGCTGCATTATTTTGTTAACCTGTTTAACATTCAATACGGTGGGAAAATAGGCTTCATCAAGCACCACGCCAATATCCTGCTTCAACTGCACAAAATCCGGCTTTTGGTTATCCTGTCCCAAAATTATAGCCCGACCAGCGTCTGGCTTAATTGCGTTTAACAGCAGCTTAATTAATGTGGTTTTGCCGGCTCCATTTTCTCCAACCAGCCCCAGAATACTGCCGCTGGGCAGCTGAAAACTAACATCCTGCAAAGCGAATGAATTATAATATTTGCATAAGCCCTGTACTTCAATCGCATTTTCGCCATTTACACACATACCTTAATTTCCTCCTATATAATTACTTAATTAATAATGCAGCTTCCCATAGGTCTTTTTTTGCGGAAAATAATAAACCGTTGCACCAGCCAACTCATGCTGAAAAACATAATTTCGGTTATCAGTTTAGCAAAATATTCATTAACGCCATAGTTTACTAGCATACTTAATACCAATGTGTTACTTAACAAAATGAATGAGGCCAGCAAAAAATATTGAAATGCAGATTGCCACAAACGTCCCTCACTTTTGAAAATATATTTGCGGTTTAAGCTGAAATTTAAGCCAGCACTTATAAAGCGAGCGCTGATGTTAGCAAAAGCCAGCTGGTTACCGCTTATCATCAGCAGCAGAATATAGGCCAAATAATCAACGCAACAGCTAATCAAAGATATGGCGGAAAATTTTAATATTTCCTTAAAAACACGCCATGAGTCGCGAACCGCTGAAAAATGGGAGCGACAATTATCCTCCAGATAAATGGTGCTGATTGTAACCTCTTCAATATTTATACCCTCACGTACTGCGGCCAAAAGCACATTCATTTCATATTCATAACGCTCACCAGGTACTTGCAGCAGAAACGGCAACAGCTGGGCGTCAAAAGCCCGAAGCCCGGTTTGCGTATCATAGACAGTATGTCCAGTACTTAAGCTATACACCTTGCGCGTTACAAAATTGCCCAAACGACTGCGTAGTGGTGAACCATTACCCTGTTTACGGCTGCCTAAAACCAATGTTCCCGGCTGACGTTGGGCAGCGTCACAAACTCGTTCAGCATCTTCCACTCTATGCTGACCATCAGCATCCAAGGTGACTACCACATATCGACCCTGAATATGCTCATTAATATAATTCAAACCAAACTTAAGGGCATGCCCTTTGCCCTGATTTTGCTCATAACTCAACACAGTGGCTAACTCACAAGCCTGCTTAAATATCCCGGCAAAGTCCGGCCCACTGCCATCATCAACCACCACGGCTTTAATACCCGCCACACGCAAATCATGAAGTAAATCCAAAAGCAGATTATCTGGCTCATAAGCCGGAATTAGAGCTACACAAAAACTATCACCCATTCTTACCCAACTCCTGTTATTCAATTTTTAATCATAGACTACAAAAGATTAGCCCTGTTCTTTAATCACCCTATACATTTCTATTATCTCATCTTCTTCAAGGCTACATGCCTCAGCCAGCGCACTAATTTTCTGTAAGTATTCCTCAATAAGCTTTAGATTGCCCTCTCGCACCAGCTTCAAATCCTTTTTGGCAACAAAAAAACCTTTGCCTGAACGTGCATAAATAAAACCCTCTTTTTCAAGCTCGTCATAAGCGCGTTTTGTGGTGATAACAGAAATCCGTAAATCCTTGGCCAGTGCCCGAATAGATGTCAGCATTTCATCTTCCGCCAGTTTGCCAGAAATAATCTGGTTTTTAATCTGGGTATAAATCTGCTCATAAATCGGCTGATTCACAGCATTGGAGATTATGATATCCATTAATTAAAATCACCTCGCTTTCCTGATTTTTTTTAGCGCTCCACAAGCCATGCACATCATACACTAAACAACATGCCTTATACTCATACTATATACTGAGCATACTGTGCTTGCTGTATATATTGTTTATAAACAGTATATACGATATAACGCTTTATGTCAAGCCCTAAAAATAAAAAAATTTATATAACCAGTTTTTTTTACAAAATACCAAAAAATTCCGCTTGAGTCTTTACATAGACCGGTTAAAAATGCTATTATATATAACGTATTAAAGTAAAAGCGAGGTGTTATACTTGAGTAAATCTAAACGCTCTCCTCAAAGTATTATTATTTTCCTGCTTCTGTTGGTGCTGGCTTATGTTCTGGCTGATTTACAAAAAGAACCGGTTAATATGCCGGTGCATACCGATGGACTTGCCGTACATTTTATTGATGTTGGACAGGCTGATTGTGCATTGTTGCTTTGCGGCGATGAAGCTATGTTGATTGACGGCGGCAATGTGGCAGACTCTGATTTAATTTATGCCTATTTACAAAAATATAATGTCAATCACTTAAAATACATAGTTAACACACATGCGCATGAAGACCATGTTGGCGGTTTGGCCGGCGCGCTGAATGAAGCTACGATTGACTATGCTTTTGCCCCGGTTGCGGAATATGATACCAAAGCTTTCCGTGATTATGTTAAATATGTGCAAGCCCAAAATAAGCAAATTACTATTCCCAGCCCCGGCGACAAGCTAACGCTGGGCGAAGCAGAGGTTACCGTTTTGGCACCTCTTGAAGACTATGAGGATACCAACAATACCTCTATTGTTATGCGTGTGGTTTACGGAGAAACTTCATTTTTATTCACTGGCGACGCCGAGGTTCTTTCTGAACAGGCCATGCTTAATTCTGGTCGTAATTTGCAAAGCACAGTATTAAAGGTTGGCCACCACGGTAGCAGCACTTCAACCAGTGACGATTTTCTGCGTATAGTGAACCCGGAATACGCCGTTATTTCCTGTGAAACCGGCAACACTTATGGCCACCCCCATCAGGAAACTATGGTTAAGCTGCATGAAGCAGGCATTGCCGTTTACCGTACCGATTTACAGGGAACAATTATCGCCCAAAGTGACGGCAAAACAGTTACCTTTACACCTCTCGGCCCGGCTAATGACGGTTATAATTATGCAACTGGTCAGCAAACCTATATTTTGAACACCAACAGTCTGCGTTTTCATAAACCCAACTGTTCTGGCTTAAAAGGTGGCAATAGTCTTAACCAGCAAAGTTTTACCGGTACGCGTGACGAATTGATTATGCAGGGATACTCTCCATGTGGTACCTGCCGGCCATAATTTCAAAAAATAAATATACCATCATTTTCTAATGATGGTATATTTATTTCATTTAATAACATGCCGTTTCTGTTTTGAAAAGGGACGGCAATTATTTTTTGCCATAAAATGCTCTGCCTATCCCGTTACCAAGCAGTATAATAACAGCATAAAGCGGTGCATACACCCAAGCCGAAAGATTATAATGAATAAAAAGTGTGGGTATAAACAATAGAAAAGCAGCTGCGGCAAGCCAGATATTAAAACCATGCCGTACTCCATACAGCAGACCAACTAATAAAGCAATAAGCGGCATAATGCACAACATAATAAGCATAGCGGCTCCGGTGTTTTGCATAAAAAAAGGCAATAAATAAAAATCAACAGCTAAAATGCCCAGATATGGCAACATATTTTTTATCCTTTTTTCCATTTTCAATCCTCCAATCTAAAAAGTTCTTCCACAGTTGTTTCCAGATAACGGGCCAGTTTCATTGCCAACTCCAGCGTTGGATTATATTTATTATTTTCAATAGCAATAATTGTCTGTCGCGAAACATTCAGCGCTTTGGCTAAATCCTCCTGGCGATATCCCTTGATTTTACGCAATTCTTTTATTTTATTTATCATGCCCTAACACCCATAAACAGAAATGAGGCAACAATAGCAGCCAGAATACTAAACACCGCACAGGATAATACGATAATTTTTACTAATGGCCCATTCATAAAAGACTCATCATCATCTTTTACAGCATTATGCATTAATATAAGCTGGGAAAAAGTTTGAATTAAACATGCTGTTACCAAAAGCAAACAAGGAAATAGATTTAATCTGCCGTGATATACATAAACCTTATAGCTCTCATATAGTGACCAAATAAAAAGAACAGCAATCAAAAACAGGTAGGCATTGCGTTGCGACTTAAAAATGATATATTGCTCCATTTCATCTATTTTGCGGAAGCCTAACCTCTGTAAAATTTGTTTCATGACATTTTATCCTTTCTAAAAGTAAAGAACTCTTTACTTTTTATTATATAGCCAAAACAAAAAAATGTCAATAACTTTTGACATTTTGAAAAGGTATTTTTTATAATAAAAATATGTAAAGTTTCCTTGACAAAATTCTTTTATTATGCTAGAATACAAATGTAAAGGAAACTTGACGGTAATTAAATTATTTATAAGAAAGGAGGTTTCCCGTGGAAAATCGCGTTGAGGAAATGCGGAAAAAACTGGGCCTAAATCAGGAGGCTTTTGCCAGGGCCATCAAAGTTTCCCGTCAGACTGTAAGTTCTATTGAAAATGGCAAATATAATCCCTCTTTGGAGTTGGCCTTTGTGATAGCAGATTTTTTCGGCAAAAGTATCGAGGAAATATTTATACATGAAAAAATAAAGGAGTAAAAAATGAGCAAAAATAATTTAAAAATTGGTATTATTTACGTATTTTTAGGCATTATTTTAGCAATTTATTCTATTAGCCAAGTAGAAAGTAAACTTAATGCCCTACTTTTTGGCTTTGCTTTTGCTTTGATTACACCTGGTCTGATAATGATTATAAAATTCTTTTACTGGACCAGACCTAAAAATATACCTAGATATCAGGAAAAAATATCCCAGGAAAAAATTATGCTGCATGATGAATTACAAGTAAAATTGCGAGATAAATCTGGACGTATTACTTTTTTGTTCGGCTTATTGATAGGCAGCATTTCAATTTTTATTTTTTCAATATTAAACGCTTTAGATATTGTAATAAGCAATCGCCTGTTTATAATTTATTTGGGACTCTACTTTATTTTGCAGATTTTAATTTACCTGATAACATACTATAAGTTAAGCCGAAGATATTAAGTTAAAATAGTTTTGGGACTAACTTTGTGTCGCTGTCTGCGTTTACTAAAGTGACATTACCAGTCAATAAGTGTTCATACAAAAAGCGACTTTGGATTTACCAAAGCCGCTTTTATATTATTTTGTACCAAAAATTTGTTCCTGAGTTAAAGCCAGAACTGCTTCTGTTGGCATACCAGCGATTATATCACCAAAAACCTGCTGCAAATCCTTATTTTGCAGCAAATCAAGAATTTGCAAACGAGAATTTGCTGTTTTCTGCAAATTAGCTAACCAAATACTGTTTTCTAACTGTTCTTTATGCAAATATTCCATAAACTCTGCTCTTTTAGCCATACGCAGATAATAAGCCTGAATCATTTCATCGCTACCTTGAGAGAAGCTGAAACGAGGTTGACTGGAAGATACAGCATTAACAATATTTCCGTCCTCACCAATAGCAACAGCCTGTGATATACCGAGCGAAGTACCTGGCAAAATTGCTTCATTACGAGCAGCATCAAAAGTAAACCAAGTATCAATTTTGGCCATAATTTCATAAGCATATTCTGGGTTTTGCTCCATGCGCTCCTGAACAGCAGGGTGAATAACCACAGCCTTACTGCCCGGCGGCACTTTGCTTAAAGCCAGAATCTCCTTTGAAGCAATAAACCTGCCGTCAACAGAACCATAAAAAGGATTTGAGCCAGTTGGCTGCCAATTTTCCAAAGTTTCTGCCGCTTTATCTCCAGACTGATATAACAAATAATGCGGATAATCATTTCTTGTTTGCCAATAACTACTACTGGCATCAAAAACATGATAAACCAAATTAGGATATTCTTGCGTTAGCATCTCCTGCAAATTAACTGTTTCCGCTTTAGCTGTATAAGAATCAGAAAGCTCCGTTGCCATATCCAAAAATGTCTTTGAAGTTGAATTATTATATACAGATTTTGCAGGTAAACTATTGCTTTGAACAGTTTGAATAGAATTAATCAACGTATTCATTTTGTTTGCTCCTGCTTATTTATCCAGAAAACTGCGCAAAACATACGCATTAGCAGCACGATTCATTGCTGCAATATGGGCAGTTAGATTAATATGCTTGGGACAAACCTGTTTACAGTTCTGGGAATTGCCGCAATCCTGTAAACCGCCCTTATCGGTTAAAGCTTCCAGGCGTTCATCGGCCTGCATACGACCAATTGCATGCAGATTGAACATACGAACCTGAGCAATAGCATTCGGTCCAACAAAATCAGATTTAGCGTTATAATTGGGGCAAGCCTCCAAACAACAGCCACAGGTCATGCAGTGAGAAATCTCATAAGCGATACGCTGGTCTTTTTCAGCCAAACGTGGGCCGCGGCCAATCGTCCAGGAGCCGTCAACTTGCACCCATGCGCGCACTCGTTTCAAGTTATCAAACATTTTATTACGGTCAATCATCAAATCGCGAATAACCGGAAATTTAGTTAAAGGCTCCAGCTGAATAGGACGGTCACCATATTTTTCAATCAACTTATCAGTCAAAGCAGCGCAAGCCTGACGCGGTACACCGTTAATCAGCATGGTGCAAGCGCCGCAAACTTCCTCCAAACAGTTACATTCCCAAACCACTGGGTTTACTTTCTGACCATCAGCGGTAACTGGATTTTTGCGAATTTCCATCAAAACAGAAACAATATTCATATTTGGACGATATGGAATTTGAAAATCCTGCCAATAAGAAGCCTCTTGCGGACTGTTACGGCGCTTAATCTTCAATTTAATATACTGCACATCTTTTAAGTTAACCACAACATTCCCCTCCTTAATATTTTCTTTCGACAGGTTTTAACAAACTGATATCAACTTCTTCCCAGCTAAACTCTGGATTACCGTTTTTATAAGTAGCCAGCGTTGTCTTCAGGAAGTTCTCATCATCACGTTTTGGAAATTCCGGTTTATAATGTGAACCACGACTTTCATCACGCCGCAAAGCGCCGCCCACTATTACCCTTGCCAAATCCATCATGCCACGCAGCTGACGCACATACATAACAGTCTGGTTGGAATAACCGCCCATATCAGTAACATTGATATTTTTCCAGCGTTGCTGAAATTCTTGCAGTTTAACGTCGGTTTCTCGCAAATCCTTGTTGATACGTACAATAGTTGCATTGCGATACATAATATCGCTCATTTCATCATGCAGTTTATAGGGGTTTTCATTGCCTTCCATCTTCATCAGCTTTTCATGCTCATTTTGCTGTTTCTTTACAACCTGTTCGGCCAAATTACCAATAGTTTCCGCAGCAGTAGCTTTTAATCCATTAATATATTTAACCACAGCCGGGCCGGCAACTGTGCCACTATGCATAGCGGAAAGCAGTGAGTTAGCACCCAAACGGTTAGCGCCATGATACATATAATCACATTCACCGGCTGCAAACAAACCAGGAATACGAGTTTGATGCTCCCAGTTAACATGAATACCACCCATAAAATAATGCACCGCCGGAAAAATCTTCATCGGCACTTTGCGTGGGTCATCGCCATAGAAAGTTTCATAAATATCCATAATACCTTTCAGGCGCTTATTCAAAAAGTCCGTTGGTAAATGACTTAAATCTAAATAAACCATGTTTTTGCCGTCCACGCCCAAGCCCATATTTACGCAAACATCATAAATCTCCCGGGCAGCAATATCACGCGGCACCAAATTACCATATGAGGGATATCTTTCTTCCAGGAAATACCACGGTTTGCCGTCTTTATAGGTCCAGATACGTGCGCCGTCGCCACGTGCCGACTCAGACATCAGGCGCAATTTATCATCACCGGGCATAGCTGTTGGGTGAATTTGCACAAACTCGCCATTTGCAAAAGGAATGCCATGCTGATATAAAATCGCCGCTGCCGAACCAGTATTGATAATGGAGTTAGTGGAACGACCATATATCATACCGGCGCCACCTGTGGCAATCACCACAGCGTCTGCTACAAATTCCTTAATCTCCATGGTAGCTAAATTCTGGGCAACAACACCTTTGCAGACTTCATTATCATCAATCAGCAAATCAATCATTTCCCAGTTTTCAAATTTATTAACCAGACCCAAGACCTCTTTATAACGAACTTGCTCGTCCAGCGCGTAAAGCAGCTGCTGGCCAGTGGTAGCGCCGGCAAAAGCGGTACGATGATTTTTTACGCCGCCAAACCGCCGCAAATCAAGCAGGCCCTCGCTGGTACGCGTAAACATTACACCCATTCGGTCCATAGCATAAATCAACCCCGGCGCATTTTCCACCAAACCACGTACTGGCGTCTGATTAGCCAGAAAATCGCCGCCATAAACTGTATCATAAAAATGCTGGTCAATGCTGTCATGCTCGCCTTTAGTATCCAAAGCCGCATTAACACCACCCTGTGCGCAAACCGAGTGAGAACGCTTAACCGGCACCAGAGAAATTAAATCAACAGGAATATTTTTTTCTGTTATTTTTAATGTGGCCATCAGACCGGCCAAACCGCCGCCAACAACCACTGCTTTTGTTTTTGCCATAATATATTCCCCCTTAACTCTACGCTGCCGCCAATGCCAGCAAAATACCAACAGCCCAAATAGACATTACCACAAAAAGCAGAATGGCACAGGTTGCAAAAAACTTTTGCGCTCTATCGCCCACGCAAATACCCCAAGTGATACAGAATGTAAAAATACCGTTAGTAAGATGATAAATAGAGGCCACAATACCAACAACATAAAGAATAAAGCCAACAGGGTTTTGCAACGTTGAAATTAATATACCATAAACATCTTCTGTGCCCCCACCGGCAATACGCAGGGTGTAAACATGCCAAACCAGAAAGGCAAGCATAATCAGAGAGGTAATTCTTTGCAAATAAAAAGCGACATTACGATAATATTTATATTGCAAAGCATTATTTTTAGCTAAATATACAATATAAATGCCGTAAAGACCGTGAAAAATAAGCGGAATGGCAATAAGCACAAGTTCCAAAACAATAACAAACGGCGCATGTTTCATGAAATTAACCATGTTCATATATGCTTCATTACCCAGGAAAATTGAGCTGTTAAGCATAAAATGAACAAATACGAAGATACCCAGTGGTATCAGGGCTATCAAAGAATGAAAGCGCCGCAGGAAAAAGCTTAATTTAGACAATTTTTTATCCCCTTTCTTTTATACAAGCTTTTTTACTTCCCTTTTTCTTACTTTCAAAAAGTTTTCGCTGTTTATACAGAAAATTCCTGCTAAAAAAATGAATTTAACCGCCTTTTTTTAGTTTTTTTGCAATATTCTGTTTATACAACGCCCTAAATTAACGCATATTTTCCTGCATACTGGTGTATATACCCTGAAAGATTACAGCGTCTTCGGCTTGTCGACCGGCACTTTCACAAATTATAGTCGGTGTTAGTTTATTTTCCACTAAAAGCGGCGCTAAAAACTCAAATTCCGGCCCATACCCCTTATCCAGCAAAGAACGATGTCTTATTTCCCCTTGCTTACCGAATTCTATCGGTGAAAAATGTATATGCAGCAACCGGACAGCTTCTTCACCCAATCGCCGGGCAATTTTCAACAATAGACGTTCAAATTCCCGAGTAGAGGTCAGTCGGCCGCCGGTCAAAGCATGAATATGTGCAAAATCCACAGTCGGCCGCACACAATCCGCTACCTCACAAAGCCGCAGAACCTCGCCTAAAGTACCCAACTGTCCTGGCTTTCCCATGGTTTCGGGGCAAAGCAAAACGCCGTTTAATAACTCATCTCGTCTAGCTTGAAAAATAATTTCTTCCAGCAAATTTTCAGCATTTTCCATAGCCTGCTCACGCGTTAATTCTCCTTGCGTTCCAGGGTGAAAAACAACTCTTTCCGCACCCATCTGTTCCGCCGCGCGCAGTGTTTTCAATATATGCAGAATACTCTTCTGCCTGATTACCATATCTTCGCTGGCTAAATTAATATAATAAGGAGCATGAATACTTAAATGTATTGCAAAATCACGAGCTGTTTTGCCCAGAGAAGCACAAAAAGCATTGCTAAGTCGGACCCCATGCGTACATTCATATTCATAAGCTGAAAGCCCCATGCCATACAGATACTCACAGGCGTTTAATGAACTCTTAAATCCGGCTGCATAAAAGCTATCGCTATTGCCGCCGCAACCAAAAAGCGGAGTTTGCAATGCCATATAGCTATTCCCCCTAAAATTACAATACTAAAAGTATTTTTTTTGCAGACAATTTATAGCATATTTTCATTTTACGATTATAGAGCCTCTAAATGCCAGGTTTTAGCACCGCTAATGGTTAAATCTACAATTTGGCCAATCTGCTCCGGCTGTCCTTTAAAAATAACAATTTTGTTACTGGCCGTGCGCCCAGTATAAAAGTCAGAATTATTTTTGCTTAAGCCTTCAACTAACACCTGAACTTTTCGCCCCAGATAGGACTGATTTAATTCCAGGCTTATTTGGTTTTGCAGCATGGTTAATCTTTGCAGGCGCTTCTTTTTTATATTTAAAGGCACCTGTTCCGCCATAGTTGCAGCTGGCGTGCCAGAGCGTGGCGAATATAAGAACGTATAAGCTGCATCAAAACGACATTTATTCACAAAATCAAGCGTCTGCTGAAAATCTGCTTCAGTTTCTCCTGGAAAACCGACAATCAAATCGGTGGTTATCGCCGCTGTTGGTGTTTTTTGCCGAATACGCTCAATAATTGCCAAATAATCGTCTGTATTATAACCACGGTTCATGGCTTTAAGGATTTTATCACAACCAGATTGCAGCGGTAAATGATAATAATCGCGGATTTTGGGTAAATCACTTATCGTATCCACCAAATCTAATGAAAAATCACGTGGGTGCGAACTCATATAGCGAATACGTTCCAAGCCGTCCACAGAACAAGCCTCTCTAAGCAAATCCGCAAAATCCGGTGCGTCCGTTCTGCCCTGGCGCCGCCAATCCTTGCCATAAGAGTTTACATTCTGCCCTAGAAGCATAACTTCTTTAATACCAGAAGCAGCCAGACTGCACAACTCTGCCATAATTGCCGCAAAATCTCGGCTGCGTTCACGACCACGTACATAGGGTACAATACAATAAGAGCAAAAATTATTGCAACCATAAATAATGTTTACCTGAGCCGCAAAACTACTTTGCCGCCGGCTAGGCAATTCATCTGGAAAATCACTGTTATCCTCAGAAATATCTACAATCGGCCCTTCACCAGCCAAAACTCTGGTAATATACTCCGGCAGGCGGTGCTGTTGATAGGTTCCCAATACAATATCCAAATGCCGGCCCTGCCTTTGCAGTAATTCGCCCAGCGTTTTCTGCTGCATCATACAGCCCACCGCCGCTAAAATAACCCCCGGCTTCCGATACTTACAGGCCTTCAAATTGCCAATATAACCCCAAATTTTATTTTCCGCACTTTCTCGAATACAACAGGTATTAATTATAATAACGTCAGCCGCAGATATATCGCTTGCCGGTTGATAACCAGCGCTATCCAGAATACCGGCAATAATCTCCGAATCATGCTCATTCATCTGGCAGCCAAATGTTTTGATAAAATATTGCATATTTTCTTTTGTTTGCATATCTCTACCTATTATCTATATTTTAACTGTTTAACATTTACCATTACTTATTTTGATGCAGACGCAAATCCTTAATTTGCAGCTGCACACTCTTAGTGTTATGAAATTCATTAATCTCAATACTGTAAACAATATCCACCGCTAAATTAACCGTTTGACCGCGCAATAAACGCTGCCACATTTCATCTCCGCCCTGCGCCAGAACCATTTCTTCAAATTCCGCTTTTTTGCGAAAAGAAATAGCGCAATTTAATCCTTGGCGACAACGGTCAGCAAAATAAAAACGAATAATCTGTTTTTCCGCTCCCAAAAGCTGGATACGCCGAACTTCTAAATCACGGTCACCAAACAAAGGCGCTTGATTGCCATGCCCAAACGGTGCCATCGACGCTATCAGCTGCGCGAAACTCATACCAGACAATGCGCGCTCCACCGGATACGCCATATCAATATAAATCATCGGCTGCATTTCTTCAATTGTAAGTTGACAATTTTGATTTAAACGCCGGCGCAATTCCGCAATATTATTACGGTTTATTGTTAAACCGGTAGCCATATAATGTCCACCATACATTGCCAGCAAGTCGCCGCACTCCACCAACGCATTAAACATATTATAACCGTCAACCGAACGGCCTGAACCTTTTACCAGTTCTCCCTGACCAGCCAATATAAACGTCGGTCGGTCAAATATCTCTTTTATGCGCCCAGCCACAATGCCGGCCACACTTTCAGGCAAATCTGGTTGGTGCACCAAAATAACCTTATCTTCCGCAAAACCACTGGCTTCAATCGTAGCGCAAACCTTATCTACGCCCTCTGCGGAAAGCTGTTTGCGACGCTCATTAAGTTCCAGCAGTGTTTGTGCCAGTTTCTGCGCCTGCGCATAATCATTACTCAGAAAAAGGTTCACGGCCAAATCAGCTGTTTGCAGACGACCACTGGCGTTAATGCAGGGTCCGATTACAAATCCTATATGATAAGATGTAATTTGCATTGGGTTTAGACCGTTAACTTCCAAAAGCGCACGCAAACCCAGATTAGGCGTTTCTGGCAAATGAGCCAAAGCATATTTAACCAGCGAACGGTTTTCGTCCACTAAATCCATAATATCGCAAACCGTGGCAATAGCCGCAAAAACCAAATATTCAAGATAGTCTTGCTGCCATTCCAGACCACCAAGTTCATATAAACGCTCGGCCATTTTATAAGCCAGCATACCAGCACAAACTGACTTAAAAGGATATGGACAATCATGCTGTTTTGGGTCAATAACCGCATCAGCTGGCGGAAGCTTGTAAATAGTACCCTCCGGACCGATATCAAATGGTACCTCATGATGGTCGGCCACAATCACTGTAAGACCTAACTCCCTGGCCAGTTTTACCTGCTCAAAGGCTGCAATGCCATTATCTAAAGTCAGTAAAAGTTCAACTCCGTCATCAGCCAACTTTTTTACAGCTTCATTATTTAAGCCATAGCCCTCACTGTCACGCCGTGGTATATAATACACAACATTTCCGCCCAGCCGACGCAATACCAATGTCATAATGCTGGTAGATGTTATGCCGTCTGCATCATAATCACCAAACACCGCAATTTTTTTACCAGCACGCACGGCTTGCAACAACAATTCACAGGCCTTACCTAAATCCTTAAGTAGTTCCGGTGGGTGCAAAATATCCAGAGTGGGCTCAAAATATGTATCAATATCCGATGGCTCAACCAAACCACGCACAGCCAGCAAACGCGCCGCGGTCATGGAAATGCCGCAGTCTTTGGCGGTTTGGCTTATTTGGGACGCCTCAACCCGGCAGCCACGCAAAAACCATTTTTTCTTTCCCAACGTATCCAACCTTTCTTTAATTTTTAATAAGTCTCAATTTCTGTTTGTGTTCATAACACCTATTTCCAAAAATTGGGGTGTATACTCATTCATTACATTTAATTTGATTGATTTATATCGGATTCATGCATAAGACTATTTAAATCAATACGAACACACCATTTTACATGATTACACAATGCTGAAAAGGAGTTGCAATAATTACATATTTATTCGATGCTATGCCTAATCAACACAAGGAAAAATTGTGACTTTAATAAAAGCAATTAAGTAAAAATATTCCAGTCTGTTTTCCATATTAATAGAACTTTCGCCGCAAAATGTCATTGACAATAAACAGCGAAAGCCCTACGATTAATCAACCCGGTTTAAACCTGCAAAGTTAAACCAGAATTTTTTCATCATTTTTTTTGCCTTTTTTGGCTGCCCGGATTTCATTTTTATCAACACCGCGCAGCTTAGTTAAATCGGCCAAAATTGAGCCGGCAATAAACACAGAAGAATAAGCACCGGCAAATACACCGATAACCAGAGCCAGAGAAAAGGCCTTGGTAGTATCACCGCCAAACAGGAACAAACAGAGTACCAAAAGCAAAACCGCGACAGAAGTATTAATAGAACGCCCCAGCGTCTGGTTAATACTTTCATTAATTAAATCTGTAAAGCCTTGTTTGGAATGAAGTTCTCTGTTTTCACGAATACGGTCAAAAATAACGATTGTGCTGTTAATAGAATAACCAAGCACGGTTAAAATAGCAGCAACAAAGGTACTGTCTACTTCAATTTGCAGTATGGAAAAAATACCAACCACCATCAAAGCATCATGCATTAACGGTACGATAGCTGAAACTGCAAAATTAAAACGAAAACGAATAGTAATATAAAGCAACATCAAAGCCAAAGCCAGCAGCAAAGCCCACCAGGCATTAGCAATCAATTCAGCGCCGATAACCGGGCCAATTCGTTCATTGCGCAAAATATCATAAGAAGAAAGTTCGGTATTAATTTGCTCCAGCAATACAGTACTGGTTTCTTCAGACATATCTTCTGTGCGGATTAAAAATATATTATCCTCACTGGCCTGAATACTAGGTGTTGTTTCCACATAACTTGAAACAAGCGCGCGCAAATCTTCAGCCGCCACATTTTGGGAGAATTGCAGCTGCATAATATTACCGCCGGTGAAATCAATACCCAGATTTAAACCGCGGAAAAGCAGCGAGGCCAGACCAACCAACAGCAAAACTGCTGATATAGCATACCAAAGCTTACGTTTATTTACCACATCAATATGCAGTTTAAGCACGGCCAACGCCCCCTTTCACGCTTGTAAAAAGTCCAATATGCTTGGCAAAAGATGGTACATCTGCACACCACTTTAACAGATAATGCGTAACAACCAGCGCCGAGAACATACTTACCACAATACCAACCGCCAATGTTACCGCAAAACCCTGAATAGACCCAGTACCGAACTGGAACAATACAGCCGCCGCAATCAAGGTTGTGATGTTGGAATCCAGAATTGTCCAGAGCGCACGCCGGAAAGAGGCCGTAACCGCAGCCGGCAGGGACTTATCATTAGCAATTTCTTCACGCAGACGTTCATAAATAACGATATTAGCGTCAACGGCCATACCAATACTAAGCACAAAGCCAGCTATGCCCGGCAATGTCAGAGTAATATTCAGCCAGGCAATCAGCCAAGTTAAAATTAAAGTATATACCACCAGCGAAACCGCGGCCACTACGCCAGGCAGACGATAATACAGAATAATAAAAACCAGCAGCAGAAGCATACCAGTTAAACCGGCATAAAGGCTTTTCTGCAAAGAGTCCGCACCCAAAGAAGGGCCAACTGTACGTTTGCTCATAACCTCCACATCAACCGGCAGTGCGCCGCCTTTTAAAACGGCTGCTTCAGATACCGCCTGTTCCAAAGTATAGCCGCCGGTAATTTGGGCTTGTCCGGTGCTGATAATCTGGTTTACAGTGGGGCTCATAATTTCTTCGCCGTCAATATAAATAGAGATAGTCTGGTTTAAATATCTGGCTGTCGCATCAGCAAATTTTTTGCTGCCCTCATCAGAAAATTGTAAAGAAATTACATTTTCTTCACGTGGATTTGTAGCGCCAGGATTACGCACACCCTTAGCGTCCGCCAAATCCGCGCCGGTCAGAATAACATCGCCGCGCGGACCGCGAAATTCCAGCTTGGCTGTTCGGCCTAAAATACTGATAGCTTCATCGGGATTATCCACACCAGCCAACTGCACAATAATGCGGTCACTGCCCTCCAACTGAATAAGCGGTTCAGATACGCCAATATTATCAACGCGTTTGCGCATAATTTCTTTCAACGCCTCCATGTCGTCTGCCGTGACAGTCTGTCCATCCTCGGGAACTGCCTGCAAAACAACTTCCGCACCGCCGCGCAAATCCAAACCTAAATTAAGGTTTTCCTTAAGATAGCCCCAGGAACAGGCCACAGCCACGGCTAATACCGCACCAAACAGGCAAAGCCAGATAGCTCCTTTTTTCATTTAACCAAATGCCTCCTAAAAACAAAATAGTAACAACAAATTGTAAATATGGTATGCGTTTATTCCAGCGTTTTATCGCTGTCATTATCCAAAGCCGCAATACCGGATTTTTTCAATTCAATCTCCACGTCTTCAGATACTTCCAGCCAAACAGATTTTTCATTGACTTCGGTAATTATACCAATAATACCGCCAACCGTAACAATCTTATCATCAACTTTCAAATTGTTCAACATATCCTGGCGCTGTTTCTGCATTTTCTGTTGAGGTTTTATCAACAGAAAATAGAAAACCAAAATCATAATCAGAAACGGTCCGATTGAATATGCTATTGAGTATAATGAGTCCATTAAATTTTAACCTTCCTTTTTTAATATAATTTTTCTATTTTTTCCAAGCTTAACCTTATTAAAATTCGCTTGTTTTTTATTTATTCCTGCCAGTTAGCAAAAAATTCTTTATAAAATTCAGCAAATGTTCCAGCCAAAATATTTTGACGAATATCTCGCATTAATTTCAGCAAAAAATGTAGGTTATGAATTGTTGTTAAATGTAAACCAAAAATTTCATTCGCCTTAATCAAATGACGAATATAAGCACGACTAAAATTACGGCAGGCATAGCAATCACAACCCTCCTCCAGAGGAGAAAAATCTCTGGCATAAACAGCATTACGCACAACCAACTTGCCTTGCCGGGTAAAAACCGTGCCGTTGCGTGCAATACGCGTTGGCAATACACAATCAAACATATCAACGCCGCGCGCCACGCCCTCAACCAAACAGTCCGGGCTGCCTACGCCCATCAAATAACGCGGTTTATGCACCGGCATCAATGGCATCAAATTATCCAGACAATCATACATCAATGGTTTGGGTTCGCCTACGCTCAAACCGCCTATTCCATAACCGGGAAAATCCAGCTCAATCAATTCCTGAGCGCTGCGACGACGCAAATCATTAAACAAACCACCCTGCACAATACCGAAAAGCACCTGGTCTTCTCTGGTATGGCATTTCTTACAACGTTCCGCCCAACGGGTCGTCTTTTCCAAAGCGGCCAAAATTTGCTCCTTAGGCGCCGGGTATGGTGAACAAACATCAAAGACCATAGCAATATCGGAGCCTAAAGCCTGTTCAATTTCCATAACCTTCTCCGGTGTAAAAAAATGCTTTGAACCATCAATATGTGAGCGAAAAGCAACGCCATCTTCACCAATATCACGCAGTTTTGCCAGACTAAACACCTGAAAACCACCGCTGTCAGTTAAGATTGGTTTGTTCCAGTGCATAAAGCTGTGCAGACCGCCGGCCTCGGCTACCAGATTATGGCCGGGGCGCAGATATAAATGATAAGTATTGCTTAAAATAATTTGCGCGCCCACTTCATTCAAATCGCGCGGTGACATGGCCTTAACACTGGCCTGGGTTCCAACCGGCATAAAAATTGGCGTTTCAATAACCCCATGCGTGGTTTCCAACAAACCGGCTCGGGCTGCGCCATCTTGTTTTAATAATGTATATTTTAACATAAAACTTGTTTATCAAACCCTTCTATAAGCAAAAAAATAATTTTTCAAGCATTTTTTTATAACTGCAAAAAATGCTAATAAAAGGCTCAACAGTAGTACATACTAACCTTGGGCAGAAAGCCACAAACTTTTTTTGGAGGAAATAACAATGAACAAAAATCCGTCCATTCAATGCACAATCAGCGAATGTAAACATCACTGTGGCAATGAAAATTATTGCTCTCTGAAAGCAATCCGGGTTGGCACACATGAAAGCAACCCTACCATGGTGGAATGCACTGACTGCGAATCTTTTGAGTATCAAGGGTAAATCCCTGCATACGGAAATCCGGGCAGCAAAGGCTAATCTGCCCGGATTTTTATTTGAAGCATTTCGACCAGCCGCGCCCTTTAGTATAGCGGCTGGTTAATTTTATGCGTAAGAAATATTATCTCAGACCACGTCGGCGCACTGCCAACGGTTTATCTAATATTTCCTGCCATAATAGCGCATTTTGCAAATCAGAAAGTTCCCAGTGTTTTTGCAAAGCAGCAATATCGACGCAAGGTTTGTCAGGCTCTTTAAGTTCAACAGGTACTGCATGATGCGGCAAGCTTGCTTCAACAACGATATCACCGGTACAATAACCACATTCCGGCTTCTGCGAACGTGCTTGCCGACTATCCGTTCTTCTATGCCGATTAGAAGAGGACTGCGGCATCGGATAAGTACAAACGTCGTCCGGCGCCTGCTGGGTCTGTTGAGCCAAATCTTGCATATTTTGCATTTGTTGCCCGTTTTGGGAACGTGACTTGCGTTTTTTTCCATTGCCTAAAGAGGAAAACAAAGCTAAAATTATAATAATTATCAAAGATTCCATTTAACTTACCACTCCTTTCGGCAACCATATTTGAACTGAATTATTGTTATTGCTGATTTTTAGTGCCAGAATTGGAAATACCCTCGCGCATTTTTGTATCAGCCTGCAAATTCATCATATTATAATAATCCATAACCCCTAAATTACCATTACGAAAAGCCTCCGCCATAGCCAACGGCACCTGCGCCTCCGCTTCTACAACCTTAGCGCGCATGGCTTGAATTTCTGCCACCATTTCCTGCTCCTGTGCCACAGCCATCGCCCGGCGCTCTTCTGCTTTGGCCTGCGCAATCTGTTTATCAGCCTCGGCCTGGTCTGCCTGTAATTTAGCGCCAATGTTACGCCCAACGTCCACATCTGCCACGTCAATGGACAAAATTTCAAATGCGGTACCAGTATCCAAACCTTTTGCTAAAACAGTTTTAGAAATCATATCCGGATTTTCCAAAACCTCCTTATGCGAACCACTGGAGCCAACTGTGGTAACAATACCCTCGCCTACGCGAGCAATAATTGTTTCCTCGCCTGCGCCACCCACCAAACGGTCAATGTTAGCACGCACGGTCACTCGCGCTTTGGAGCGAACCTCAATACCGTCTTTGGCCATAGCAGCTACCACCGGAGTTTCAATAACCTTGGGATTAACACTCATCTGCACTGCCTGCAAAACATCGCGGCCAGCCAAATCAATAGCCGCTGCCCGTTCAAAAGCCAGTGGAATATTAGCGCGCTCCGCCGCAATTAAAGCGTTTACAACACGGTCAACATTACCGCCGGCCAGATAATGCGCCTCCAATTGAGTAACCTTAACGTCAAGACCGGCTTTTTCCGCCTTAATCAGGGGGTTAACAATTTTGGCTGGTGAAACACGCCGCAGACGCATACCAATTAAATCAACAATACCAACTTTTACGCCGGCAGCCAGAGCCGAAATCCATAAACCAATCGGCACAAAGGCCAAAACGACAAAAAGGACAATAACTGCAATAAATACAATTAAACCGGCGCCAACAGCAGCAAAATCAAATGCAAATGGCATTTTTCATTCCTCCAATTCTCAAAAAAATTTTACAGCTATACATTATTAAAATAATTGCAACAAAATACCTGTAATTTCAGTTATTTGAAGCTTAAAATTATTTTAAGCTATATTTTACCAGATTTTATTCATTTTGACAAGGCCATTTTGTTGTATTCAATAAAATTTCCGGAAAATAGCAGCCAAATCCGCAGCAGTTTGTTCTATTCCTCTGCCGAACCCTCAACAGGAACAACCACCACACTACTGCCTTCCACTTTTATAACGCGCACCTTGGTGCCTCGCATAACAAAACTGCCCTCAGTCAGAACATCAGTACGTTTGCCGGCCAAAAGTGCAGCACCGGACGGACGCAAATCGGTTAAAGCCATACCACTTTCCCCTATCAAATCATTTATACCAACTGGCGGACTGACATAACCGCTTTTTGTAGATGTGGAGTCTTTTAAAATCAGGCGGTTCCAAACGCGCCGGGTACGGCCGCATTTAAAGCTGATAAACACCAGCAATATGCTGACCAGCAAAGCCAGACCAATCTGCATAATCGCAGCCGTCAGGCTAGGTGCTACGCAAATGACTGCACCAACAATACTGCCAATACCCAAAATACCGCAGATACCAAACCCTGGCACTACAAATATTTCTAAAATCAGCAGCACCAAACCGGCTATCGCTAAAGCCACCGCAATCCAGGCAGTGTAACTTAACAACAGTGCGCCAATAAAATATAACGCCAAAGAGGTTACACCTAAAGCAGCAAAAATACCAACGCCTGCAAAAAGAACTTCTAAAACCAGACAACCAATACCCAAAGCCAGCAAAACTGTGGAAACAAATGAATTATTTAAAAAGCGTGTAGCACGCTCCTGAAAATTATATTCAACAGTAATCAGATTGACTGCTGAAATTTCAAAAACATTTAATGCCTCTGTGTTGCTGTTAACCAGATAATCAGCCATGCCATGCTCTACGGCCTGTGCTGATGTTAATGTAAGCAGCTGGCCAGACTTACACAAGCCGTCTATGACTATACGTGAGTCACTCATTGCCGCAGCAAGTTGGGTATTACGGCCATGACTTTCAGCCGCACCGGTAAGTTGCGCCGTCCAGAAAGAAACTACTTTTTCATCAGCTTTTTTATTACCAGCACGCGGTTCAGCAGCTCCCATGGAACCGCCTGCTTTCATAGCAATTTTATCGCAAGAAAGAGCAATCAGAGAACCAGCGGAAATTGCTTTATCGTTTATATAACAATAGGTAGGAATATCCGAATCAATAATAATCTGTTTCAAAGAAACCGCCGCGTCAACATATCCACCATAGGTATCCAACTCCAAAAGCACCACGTCTGCCCCAGCGGCCGCAGCCTCTTGATGTACACGTTCAAGATAGGAAACCATGTGTTGGCTAATTTCACCCTCTAATTTTGCTTCATAAACCAGATTGTTATCCGCCGCCATAACTGGAGCCGACAGTAACAAAAAAGTTAAACAGCATAAAATTGCACAAAACAAGCGCCGTTTTGCTATATTTAGCAATATTACGCACCTCCCCAATAAATATAACTTTTATTATTATAATTTTAACCAAAAAATATAAACAAAGTTTAAACTTTTATTAAATAGTAGATTTTTATAATATATTTATGTGTAAAAAAATCTCAAATTTTTACCCGTTTTATATTGACAAAAATCCTTTTTTGGTATAAGATATAATTATCACATGAACATATATTCATATGAACTTGTATTCAAATTATTAAAAAACAAAGGAGGATTAACAATGTCACAACATGAACATGAACATAACCATGAGCATACAGCATGTGAATGTAATCATGAACACCATGCGCACGAACACCACGAACACGACCATAAAGCGTGTAATTGTGAACATGAACACAATCATCATCAAGATTGGCATTCCCATACCCCAGGTCACCCGGCAAACTGCCAATGTGAACTTTGCCACCCCCATGAAGAATATTGCGATGTATGTGGTGAAAGCCTGGCAAACTGCACCTGTCAAATGCCAGATGACGGCTGTGAAAAACGTGTTTATATTTTAGAAAATTTGGGCTGTGCTAACTGTGCAGCCAAAATGGAGGCCAAAATAAAAGACCTGCCCGGTGTAAAATACTGCACAGTTACCTTTGCCACTAAACAACTACGCTTATCGGCCGATAATCATCAAACGCTGTTGCCACAAATTCAGCAAATTTGCACATCTATCGAGTCAGATGTCAAAGTAGTACCACGTCAGGCCAAAAACCCGGGCAGCCAGAATACCAAGGTTTATATTTTGGAAAATCTGGATTGCGCTAACTGTGCCAGCAAAATTGAGAAACAAATAAACGCTCTGCCCGATGTTACCAGCGCTACTATAACCTTTGCTACCAAACAACTGAAACTAACAGCTAAAAATCCAGATGCATTAATGGAGCAAATCAATAAAATATGTACTTCGCTTGAGCCGGATATTGTTATTAAAGCCAAAGATACGCGGCCGACTTTAGCCAGAAATGCGAACAAAAAGGGCTTATCTGAAAGCACAATCTCCTTGCTGACTATTATTATTGGCGCTTGTTTATTTATTGCCGGACTGGTCGTGAGCCAGCAAAACATGTCAGAAGCTGCATTAATAGTGTTAATTCTGGCTTATCTTATCCTGGGCGAAAAAGTTTTGAGTACAGCTTTGCGTAATATTTTCAAAGGTCAGGTTTTTGATGAAAATTTTCTGATGAGTATTGCAACCTTGGGCGCATTTGGTATTCAGGAGTACCCTGAGGCCGTTGGTGTCATGCTGTTTTATCGCGTTGGTGAATATTTTGAAGAACGTGCTGTGGCTAAAAGCCGCAGCCAGATTATGGACGCTGTGGATTTGCGGCCAGAGGTTGTTAATCTGCTGGTTGGTGAGGAAATACGTGTCATTGAGGCAGACGAAGCAAATGTGGGCGATATTCTGCTGGTGCGCCCCGGTGACCGTATTCCGCTGGACGGCGTGGTCATCGAGGGCGAAAGCCGTATTGATACTTCGCCAATAACAGGAGAACCCGTGCCGGTAAAGGCCGCTTACGGCGATGAGGTTACGTCCGGTTGTATTAATACTTCCGGTCAGTTGAAAATCCGTGTGGAAAAGGTTTTGGCTGAATCTATGGTCACAAGAATTTTGGATTCTGTAGAAAACGCCGCTGCTAACAAACCGCAAATCGACAAATTTATCACCCGTTTTGCCAGAGTTTATACGCCTGTTGTCGTGTTCGCAGCTGTGGCTGTGGCCTGTTTGCCGCCACTATTGCTTGGCGCTGAATGGAGTTATTGGCTTAAAACCGCTTTAACCTTTTTGGTAATAAGCTGCCCCTGCGCTCTGGTTTTAAGCGTACCGCTGGCCTTTTTCTCCGGCATTGGCGCTGGTTCAAAAAAAGGTATTTTATTTAAAGGTGGTATTGCTATCGAGGCCTTAAAAAATGTTCGAGCGGTTGTCATGGATAAAACCGGTACTATCACTAAAGGTAATTTTACTTTACAGCAGATTGTTTCGGTCAATCCGCAAATAACTCAAACGCAACTGCTAAGTTTAGCGGCCAGCTGTGAACTGGCTTCTACTCACCCGATTGGCAGTAGCATAATTGCCGCTGCCAAGGCTCAAAAGCTGCAAATTGAGAGGCCCGTCAAGATTGAAGAACTGGCTGGTTTGGGTATTAAGGCTGAAATTGCACAAGGTGTGGTGCTTTGCGGTAATCGCAAGCTTTTGACTAATAACAATATTGATATCAGCGCTTTTCAAAAACAAAGTTATGGAACCGAAGTTTTATTTGCATTAAACAATCAGTTTATTGGCCATTTATTAATTGCCGATACGATTAAAGAAGATGCCATAACAGCAATTAAATGCATTAAAGAACAGGGACTTGTTACAAGCATGCTAACAGGTGACGCCCAGGACAGCGCTGATTTTATTGCCCGGCAAACTGGTATTGACGAGGTACATGCCAAGCTGTTGCCTCAGGATAAACTTAATGAGCTAATCAAAATTCGCAATCATTATGGTAGTGTGATGTTTGTTGGCGATGGTATTAATGATGCACCTGTTCTGGCCGGAGCTGACGTGGGCGCAGCCATGGGTAGTGGTGCTGATGCAGCCATTGAGGCCGCTGATGTGGTATTTATGACCTCCAGTATGTCGGCTATCCCACAGTCTATTGATATTGCCAGAACTACCAACCGCATTTCCTGGCAAAACGTATATTTTGCACTGGCGATTAAAGCATTGGTTATGCTGCTTGGTCTTTTTGGCTATGCAAACATGTGGCTGGCGGTTTTTGCAGATACTGGCGTATCCATGCTTTGCCTGCTTAATTCTATTAGAATTTTATACAAATAAATTTGATATGATAAACATTGTTGCTCTTTTTATGTTCAACAATGTTTATCATATTTTTTGGCAAAAATTCTTGACAAACAGTAAAATATATGCTACAATAATAAATTATCTATTAATATAAAAAATATAAGGAGGGCAAATTTAATACATAATGTCAAAACAAAATTCTTCTAAATCATCTTCAACAATCGATTATCAGCAAAATTTTAAGAAAGTTCTTCTTATTATTGCCTTGTTGGTTTCTGGCGGCTTTATCACCATGTTTTCAGAAACTGTGCTAACGCCTGCCCTTCCCACAATTATGGAAGAAACTAACGTCAGCACAAATGTGGCGCAATGGTTAACCACTGGTTTTATTTTGGTTTCTGCCATTATGATTCCGCTTACAGCTTTTTTTATCAATCGCTTTCCCACACGGCGTCTTTTTATAGGCGCTATGTCACTTTTTGCCTTTGGCTGCCTGCTGTGTGCAATTTCTCCCAATTTCACGGTAATTCTAATAGGTCGTTTCTTCCAGGCTGCTGGCGCTGGCATCATGATGCCGCTTTGTCAGACAGTTGTGTTAATTCTGGTACCACTAAACAAACGTGGCACAGCTATGGGCGTAATTGGTCTGGTTATGGCACTGGCTCCGGCCATTGGCCCCACCCTGGCCGGCTGGGTTATTGATGTAATGGGCTGGCATATTATGTTCTACATCATCACGGCGCTGGCTGCTTTGGACGTAATTTTAGCCGGCTTTGTACTGGAAAATGTTATAGAAACAAGTCGTCCGCAGCTGGATTTAGCTTCTGTTATTCTTTCCAGCATCGGTTTGGCTTCTTTTCTCTATGGTTGCACGGCCGCCGGCGATATTGGTCTTTTACATATAATGCCCTGGCTATTTATAGTGATTGGCGTTGTGACTTCAGCAATATTTGTTAAACGGCAGTTTACCCTTAAGGAACCATTTCTGGATTTACGTATCCTGCGTTATCGTCAGTTTACTATTGCCACAATTATCGCTATGATTACCAATGCGGCATTAATTTCTGGCGCGGTAATGCTGCCTATTTTCATGCAGAACATTCAGGGGTTCAGTGCCATGCAGGCCGGTTTAGCCATGTTACCTGGTGCAATTTGTATGGCTATCATGAATGTAGTTTCCGGCCGCATATTTGACAAATACGGCCCTCGCGGTTTGGTGCTTATCGGCCTTTCCATGTTGACCATATCAGCTGGCGCATTTGTATTTATGCACCCCGGCACTCCGTTTGCTCTGATTTGCCTGATTTACACCATGCGTATGGTAGGTGTTTCCATGGCCATGATGCCAATTACAACCTGGGGCTTAAACACCTTAAGCAACAAACGCATGGCGCATGGCACCGCAATTAACAACACATTGCGCCAGGTGGCCGGTTCAATCGGAACCACTTTCTTTGTGGCAATCATGACCAGCTTTGCCAGCCTGCGTCCTAATGAAGATTATATCACCGCCAATCTTTATGGCATACACATTTCCTTTGGAGTTATCACCCTGTTTTGTATAATTTCACTAATCATGTCGTTTATATTTGTACGTACTCCCAAGCCAAATGCGGTCTTAAAGCTGAAAAAAAACCACACAGGCTTAGGTTAAGGTAAGAGCACTTAAAAAGCCGTCGTCCTAATAAAACGACGGCTTTTTACTATGCTTTTAATATGGCAATTAAATTTTGTAATTGATAAATCGTCTGCTCAACTTGTTGCTTTAAATCTTTAATTTTATCCTGCATCATTATATCGGCAATAATATTATCAAACCAAATATCTATTGTTTTTAAGCTATCACTACAATCAAGCTGCAAATCTGCTGTATCTAACTGCTCGCGTAAAATATCCAAATCATGTTGAGCATTTTGCAGACACTTTTTTGCATCATCTAAAAGGTCATGCTTGACAAAACTGATGAATAAACCGCCGCCAAACATATCCCAAACGCCCCAATCTCCGGCTTTTGACAATTTATCTCTGACCTCTTTCATTGTTGCCAAGGCTCGTTCAGCACTAATCAACAACTGCCGATTATCAGACATAATTAAATCTCAGCCTCCATAATTTCAGCTACAATTCTTTTTGCAGCCTCCGCCTGGTCTGGTTGAGCAGTAATCGGCCTGCCAATTACCAGATAATCAGCGCCGGCTTCAACGGCCTGTTTGGGCATCATAATACGGCTCTGGTCATTGGCCGCCGCCCAAAGCGGACGAATACCAGGCGTAATAATCACAAAATCTTTGCCACAAGCCTGGCGTATAACGTCAATTTCCTGCGGCGAGGCCACTACGCCGTCCAAACCAGCAGCCTGCGCCAGCTTGGCCCAATTTACAACCTGCTCAGCAATTGGCCGTTCAATGCCAATCTCATCTGTAAATTCCTGCTGACTCAAGCTGGTTAAAACAGTTACAGCAACCACCAACGGTTTGCGTCCGCCCTCTGGCACATTTTCTCTGGCGCTTTGCGCTGCCGCAGCCAACATCTTTTTACCACCGCTGGCATGCAATGTCATAATAAATGCTTGTAAACCGGTTAAAACCTTAGTCGCTTCCGCCACAGTATTTGGTATATCATGCAATTTCAAATCAATAAAAACCTTACCACCCTGCTTTTGAATATCATGCACAATCCTGGGGCCCTCAGCATTATAAAGCTGCATACCAATTTTAAATGCTCCCACATCGTCATAAAGCTTTGCCACCAATTCCAATGCCTGCGCACGCGTTGGCACGTCCAAAGCCACAATTATTTTTTCTTTTGCCTGTTCCCGTGTTAAAGCCACAAAAACTCCTCCCCTTGCAAAATATTAACAAACAAATAACCAAAGTTTGGCAATCACTAAGTGTTAATTAAAAAATGCCCCACAATGCCGGTCTAATGCCAATGTTTTGAACCTGCATATGCAGGTGGGATTCCGCAAGCTGCTTCCTTAGTCCACTCGATGGAGGCATTAAGTCCACAGACAAATATAAGATTCCCATATTTTGAGTGTTGGCTCAAAACTTATCAGCATCTCTTCGCACACTGTCGGGCAAATTTATTATATTCCGCTATCGTTAACATTATAGCCTAAATAATGAAAAAAATCAATCACCCAAACGGAATATTTTTAACTTTTTTGTAATTTTTTTATTTTTGTTTCTCTGCCTTGGCCTGCATGCTAACCCGAATAGCCAATTCCTTAAGTTGTTTATCTGTAACCTCACCCGGAGCCTGTGTCAGCATACAAGACGCGCTCTGCGTTTTGGGGAAAGCAATAACGTCGCGTATACTTTCAGCCCCAGTCATCAACATAATCATGCGATCCAGACCAAAAGCCATGCCACCATGCGGCGGAACACCAAACTCGAAAGCGTCCAGCAAAAAGCCAAAATTCTCATGTGCGCTTTCTTTGGAAAAGCCCAGACACTCTAACATTTTTTCCTGTAACTCCATGTTGTGAATACGGATAGAACCGCCACCCAGTTCAATACCATTAAGAACCATATCATAGGCGCGCGCTCTAACCCGACCAGGGTCAGTATCCAGATATTCCACGTTCTCCAGCATTGGACAGGTGAAAGGGTGATGCATCGCTGTAAAGCGCTTTTCCTCCTCTGACCATTCCAGCAGTGGAAATTCGATTACCCAGCAGAAATTAAACTCTTTTTCATCAATCAAGTTTTCGCGCTTGGCAATTTCACAACGTAAATGCCCCAACGCGTCAGCCACAATCAGCGGTTTATCCGCCACAAACAGCAGCAAATCTCCAGGCTCGGCCTGCATACGCTGACAAAGCGCATCTAACTGCTCTTCAGTAAAGAACTTACTGATAGAAGATTCCAGACCATTTTCTGTAACTTTCAGCCAAGCCAGACCTTTAGCGCCATAAATGGCCACATAAGCAGTCAGTGCGTCAATCTCACGACGTGAATATTTTGCGCAGCCTTTGGCGTTGATACCCTTAACCCGACCGCCACCTTTCGCTACATTAGCGAAAACTTTAAAGTTACTGTCCACTACCAAATCCGCAACGTCAATCAATGGCAAATCAAAACGCAGGTCTGGCTTATCAGAACCATAAGTTTCCATAGCTTCATGCCAGGTTAAACGCCGGAAAGGCGTTTGCAGTTTAACTCCCATAGAACGCTCAAAAATCTCTGCTACCAAACCCTCCATTAAGCCCTGAATAGTTTCCTCGTCAATAAATGACATTTCCAAATCCAGCTGAGTAAACTCCGGCTGACGGTCTGCACGCAAATCCTCATCACGAAAACAGCGAGCAATCTGGAAATATTTATCAAAACCAGAAACCATTAACAGCTGCTTATAAAGCTGTGGTGATTGCGGCAAAGCATAAAAAGCGCCCGGGTGTACGCGGCTTGGCACCAGATAATCACGTGCACCCTCCGGTGTGCTTTTACCCAAAACCGGCGTTTCAATTTCCAAAAAACCGTTACGGTTCAGATAATCGCGCATAGCAAAAGCCACCTTATGGCGCAACTGTAAATTAGCCTGCATTTCCGGTCGGCGCAAATCCAGATAGCGATATTTCAGACGCACCAACTCGTCCACTTCAACGCCATCTTCAATCGCAAACGGTGGTGTTTTAGCCGCGGCCAGAACCCTGACTTCACTGATATAAACTTCAACTTCACCAGTCGGTAAATTGGGATTTACAGTTCCCTCCGGCCGCGGACGCACCTTGCCAATCGCAGCCAGCACATATTCATTGCGCACACGCTCTGCCTTGCCGAACGCATCGGCACCGCTTTCCGGGTCAAAAACAATTTGCACCAGACCGGTACGGTCACGTAAATCAATAAAAATCAAACCACCATGGTCACGCCGACGCTGTACCCAGCCCATCAATGTAACCTCTGTGTCAACCTGTGCCAATCCAACCTCACCGCACATCATACTGCGGCGCAACCCTGCCAAAGACTCACTCATTTATTTTTTCCTCCTAATAACAGCAACAAAATATATAAATATATTATATCACAATTTTGCGTGCAGACAAGCCTAAATTAAATTTTTTTGCTTATTTTGCCAATTTTTCCTTGAGTATAGCCACGATTTCATTAATGCTCTGCTCCGTCTGCTCACTACTCTGCATATCGCGCAGTACCACACTGTCTCTGGTCAGTTCCTCACCGCCAACTAACAGCGTATAAGCAGCCCTTTGACTGTCTGCATACTTAAACTGTGCTTTTAAGCTGCGCTCCATAGTGTCATATCCAGCAGCCAAACCTGACTGGCGTAAATTACAGGCCAGCTGAAAAGCCATAGTCTGAGCCTGCTTGTCCAAAACGGCAACAAATACGTCCAATCCAGGCTGCTCCGGCAGAGCCAGTTTCTGGGCAGTCAATGCACTGAATACACGCTCCATACCCAAGGCAAAACCCACACCGGGCGTTGCTTTGCCGCCCAATTCCTCTACCAGACCATTATAACGGCCGCCGCCACATACCGCACTTTGCGCACCAATATCTGAAAGTAGTATTTCAAAAGCCGTGTTGGTATAATAATCCAAACCTCGCACCAGTTTGGTATTTAAGCGATAAGGAATTGCCGCAGCATGTAAATAAGACTGCACCGCCTCAAAATGCTCATGACATTCATCACAAAGCGCATCAAGCGTGGTTGGCGCTCCCTGTAAAAACTGTTGACACTGCGGATTTTTACAATCCAAAATGCGCAACGGATTTTTTTCAAAACGCTCCTGACAGGTTGGACAAAGTTCTAACAGATGAGGACGCAGGAAATCCTGCAAAGCCTGCCGATAAGCTGGCCGACAGTTGGGGCAGCCCACGCTGTTCAGATTTAATTCCAAATTTTTAAGACCCAGTCGGCGATAAAATTCCCAGGCCAAAGCTATAACTTCCGCATCAGCCGCTGGTGAAGCCGGACCAAAACATTCCACGCCAAACTGATGAAATTGACGAAAACGCCCTGCCTGCGGCCGCTCATATCGGAACATTGGCCCCATATAAAACAGACGCACCGGCTGCTGGCCGGCAAAAAGCTTATTTTCCACATAAGCGCGCACAGCCGAAGCTGTGTTCTCTGGCCGCAGTGTTAAACTGCGGCCACCAGTATCCTCAAATGTATACATCTCTTTTTGCACAATATCAGTCGTATCACCAACACCACGCAAAAACAGAGCGGTTTCCTCAAAAATCGGAGTACGCAATTCAGCATAGCCAAATTGACGGCAAATTTCTCGCAGCAATTTTTCAATATATTGCCATTTAGCAGTATCCTCCGGCAAAAAATCATTTGTGCCTCGCGGCCTTTTGGTCAGCATAACCAATCCTCCATAAATCAAACAGTAAAATTCATAAATTCTATTTAAAAAAGGGATTATATTGTTTTTCCTCACCAATAAAGGTATGAGCACCATGCCCGGGAAAAACCGGTAAATCGTCTGGCAACGAAAAAAGCTTATTGCGAACGCTGTTAATCAATTCCTGATAATCGCCGCCGGGCAAATCAGTACGACCAATCGAAAGCTGAAAAAGCGTATCACCAGAAAAAACCATTCTTTCCGGCACCAACAGTGAAACACCACCCTTAGTATGCCCGGGTGTTGTTAAAACTTCAAGATTATACTGCCCAAGCGGCCAACTCTGCCCTTCCTCCAGCAATTTATCAGCCTTTGAGGGTTCAACACGCACCTGAAACAGGCGGTCATAACCCTGCTCCAGCATTGGCGCGTCTGCGGCATGAATTAAAATTGGCGCGCCGGTTTGTGCATGCAGCTTGGCATTAGCGCCAATATGGTCCCAATGGCCATGCGTATTAAAAATATATTTAACCCGGCAGCCAGTTTGCTCTATCGCCGCTGATAAAACTTCAAAATCCCCGGCCGGGTCTATCACTGCCAATTCCTGCGCCTCTTTATCCGCCAATATATAGCAGTTTGTGGCAATAGAACCAAGTTCCAGACGTTGTAACAGCAAATTTTCATCAGGCAATTTATAATCTATCATCAATTAGCTAACCTCCTGTATTTTAAAACAGCTTTTGACTGTCCAGCAGCATAGTCACTGGCCCATCATTATTGATTTCCACCAGCATATCGGTTTGAAAAACACCGCAGGCCACTGGTACGTTCTTTTGCAGTTCTGCCACAAACAGTTGATAAAGTTCATTGGCCACAGATGGTGCGGCAGCCTGGTCAAAACCAGGACGACGACCACGACGGCAATCGCCGTAAAGCGTAAACTGAGAAACAGCTAAAATCTCGCCGCCTATATCCTGCACGCTCAAATTCATTTTTCCCTCAGCGTCAGCAAAAATTCGCAGATTAACAATTTTTTCCGCCAACCAACGAACGTCTTCCGCCTTATCCTCTTTGCCAACGCCCAACAAAACAAC
This sequence comes from Bacillota bacterium, assembly GCA_021771915.1. Taxonomy (GTDB): domain Bacteria; phylum Bacillota; class Dehalobacteriia; order UBA4068; family UBA4997; genus Avidehalobacter. Next base: position 103,299 of record JAETNY010000004.1, on the reverse strand, counting down.
CAACCCCTGGCCGATTACTCCTGCCACTTTTCCGTCCTGCTCCTGAAGCAAAACCCGAGCCGAAGTTACTCTTTGCACCACCGCACGCATAAAAACTAATCTCCCTGTTATAAATTATTATCGCCTAAAGTCCGACGATGAACATCGGTTACTCCGCGAATTTTTTTCAGTTTATTGATAATATATTCCAACTGGTTTAAATTATTAATTTCAATACGCACTATACCATGGCATACCTTATTTTCATCAACATCAAAATTAATTGAATTAATGCGTGTTTTGGTTTCTGCAATAGCCGACATCACATTCATAGCCAACGCGTCCCGGTCCATTGCCGCCAAACCAATTTCAGCTTGAAAAACACCGGTATTCTCATTGTCCCATTGTACGTCGACCAAACGCTCTGATTCATGCCGCTGATAATATTTAATGTTTGGACAATCCAGCTTATGCACGGATACACCCCGGCCGCGCGTAATATAACCGATAATTTCATCACCGGGCAATGGACGGCAACAGTTGGCAATGCGCACCATCAAATCGGCTTCACCTTTAACCCAAACGCCCTTATCATGCGTAGCGTTACCCTCGCTAAACGGACGCAGCTTCATCGGTGATGGTGCAGTTTTAGCGGCGCCTTGTGTATCTGGCTCCAAGAAAAGCGCTTTACGCAAATTATTATCGTCTTTTATCCGGTTTACAATACCAATAGGCGTTATTGCACCCTCTGCCAACGCTACATACATATCTTCAGCCGAAACAAAATTGGCTTTTTTACTGATTTCATTGATGCGGTCACTTTTGAACATGGCTGTTAAATCCATATTCTGCTTTTCGGCCTCTTTTTCCAGCATTGTCCGGCCTTTTTGTACAGAAAATTCATCGCGGCCTTTCTGGCGGAACCACTGACGAATTTTGTTCTTTGCCTGTGTAGTCCGGGCAATTTTCAGCCAATCACGGCTGGGACCGGTGCCTCGAGTGGTTAAAACCTCCACAATATTGCCGTTTGCTAAAGTGGTATCCAGCTGCACAATACGGCCGTCAACCTTAGCGCCTACACATTGATGACCAACCTGCGTATGAATACGATAGGCAAAGTCAATCGGAGTTGCCCCATAAGGTAATTCTACCACATCACCAGCCGGCGTAAAAACAAAAACAGAGGTTTCGCCGAATAAGTCCCCTTTAACATTTTCTACAAATTCCTTGGCGTCGCTTATTTCTTTCTGCCACTCCAGCATCTGGCGCATCCAGGCTAGACGATTATCCATATCCCGGGCATTGCTGGTGTTATCCATGCCAACTTTGCCCTCTTTGTACTTCCAATGTGCCGCAATACCATATTCCGCCACCTTATGCATTTCATAGGTACGGATTTGCACTTCCACCGGCTGACCGGAAGGACCAATAACCGTAGTATGCAGGCTCTGATACATATTAGCCTTAGGCATGGCAATATAATCCTTAAAACGTCCTGGCATTGGTTTCCAAAGGGTATGCACCGTGCCCAGTGCGCCATAACAATCTTTAATCGTATCCACCAGTACACGCACCGCGTGAATATCATAGATTTCATTCAGATTTTTATTTTGCCGCTGCATTTTACGATAAATCGAATAAAAATTTTTAGGCCGGCCGCTGATTTCAGCCTTGATATTGGCCTCCTGCAAATGTTCTTGAATAGTTTCGCCAACTTGATTTAACAGCTGCTCGCGCTCATCTCGGCGCATTGTAATCTGCTCAACCAGATTTTGATAAGCCTCCGGCTCCAAATAGCGTAAGCAAAGATCCTCCAGTTCCCATTTGATTTTATAAATACCCAAACGATGTGCCAGGGGCGCAAAAATTTCCTGCGTTTCCAGAGCAATTTCTTTCTTGCGCAACTCTGAATGATGTGTAGACAATGTGCGCATATTATGCAGACGGTCAGCCAATTTGATAATAATAATGCGAATATCCTTGCTCATTGCCAGAAACATTTTACGCAAGTTTTCCACCTGACGCTCCTGTTTGGAACGGAAAGCCAACTTGGAAAGCTTAGTTACACCGTCCAGCAACAAAACCATTTCCGGCCCATAAAGTTCATTGATGTCGTCAAGCGTCATTTCAGTATCTTCAACTATATCATGCATTAAACCGGCCATAATCGTCGTGTCGTCCATATGCAGCCCGGCCAGAATACTGGCCACTGCCAAGGGGTGCATAATATAAGGTTCACCGGAATCACGTACCTGGTCTTTATGCAATCGCGCAGCCAACTCATAAGCCTGTTTCACTCGTTCTTCATCAAAGCCCGGATTATATTCATGAATTTGCGCCAACAATTCATCAATGCTGGTCGCAACCTGTTGTTCAGACTTCATATTCTCCTCCCCTTTTGTCGTTTTCTGATTTTTATCAGAAAAGACGGCTTTTCGTAAAGAAAAGCCGCCCTATGCTTTACTATAAAACATTACATGATTACTAATTATTTACGTAAAAAAGACGGCAGTTCCACATCGTCAAAAGAGGGCACTTTGAAAGACGGCGGCTCTGGTGCATTTTGCTGCGCCGGAGATGCTGCTTGTCCCTGATTCATAGGCGGTTCCTGCTCACGACGTGTCGGCAGGCTAAGACCTCCACCCATATTGTTGTTAGCACGGTTACCAGGCATTTTCAGGCCACCAGTCGGCAGACCAAACGGCGAGGTTTTTGGTTTGCCATCAAAACCAGTTGCCACAACCGTTACGCGAATAGCTTCGCCCAAAGATTCATCATATCCAGCACCCATAATGATGTTTGCATCTGGGTCAGCCACACTGGAAATGAAATCAGAAGCTTCATTAATATCCATCATAGACAAGTTGCTGCCGCCGGTGATGTTGAATAAGATGCCCTTGGCGCCATCAATACTTGTTTCCAACAGCTGGCTGGAAATAGCAGCCTGTGCAGCCTCCAAGGCTTTGTTTTCACCATCGGAAATACCAATACCCATCATAGTTGTGCCAGCGTTCTTGGTAATCGTCTTAACATCGGCAAAGTCCACATTAATAAATGCCGATTTAGAAATCAAATCAGAAATACCCTGCACACCCTGTCGCAACACTTCGTCAGCATAAGAAAACGCTTCAGCCATTGAAGTTTTTTTGTCAATCATCTGCAAAATTTTATCATTAGGTATCGTGATAATCGCGTCTACCTTTTCTTTCAAATCCGTAATACCCATTTCAGCCTGCTGCGCACGTTTGCGACCCTCAAAGCTAAATGGTTTGGTAACCACGCCCACCGTTAGCGCGCCCAACTCTCTGGCCAAGTCAGCAACCACCGGCGCTGCGCCAGTGCCCGTGCCACCGCCCATACCAGCTGTAATAAATATCATATCAGCGCCTTGCAATTTACCTTTAATTTCTTCCCGGCTTTCCTCGGCGGCCTTGCGGCCAACCTCCGGGTCAGCCCCAGCGCCCAGACCCTTGGTCAATTTTTGACCAATCTGCACCTTATGCTTGGCACGAGAAATCTGCAAAGCCTGGCTGTCTGTATTCAGCGCTAAAAATTCCACAGTATCCAAACCACAGTCTATCATACGATTTACGGCGTTATTGCCGCCACCGCCAACACCCACCACAAAAATTTTCGCGTTGTCATTCAGATAATCGGTTTCCCGGTTTTCCATAGTCATTAACCCCTTTCTGGGTCATATATTGCCATAAAAGCAGAGAAAGCTTAAAAATATAACCCACCTGATGATAACTTCTTGATGCTGACCTTAAGCCAATATCTTACATATAGAAATATAAGCATGCTAACTAATGCCAGTTAACGTAATTAATCTTGAATTATTTCGGCACATTTTTCTTAAATCCTGCTATCAGCACCGGTTTTTTTAATTTTTTTTATCATGTAACCCTTTTTATACTAAAATCCAGACTCAAAATCTGCCGGCTCCGGGTTCAAATATGCAAGAACCGGTTGCTCCGGCAACGATACATCAATGTAATTTACACTCTCCAACAAACCTTTCTGACGCTCACTCTGTAAAATATCCATTGCCACCGCAAATTTTGCAGCAAAATTGCTTTTATCCCCTAAATAACAATCCATACCATAGCTTAAATGCGCCACAATATTCTGCAAATTGCTTACGTCCAACTCGGATATTACCGATGAGGAACGCTCGTCCATCTGACGAATAACGGCCAATGCCACCGTTACGCTTTCATTTTCCATCGCCGTACCCAACTTCATATCAGGGTCAATATTACTAACACCAGCAATCGGAATAACCGTCAGGCCGTCCAAAAGCTTTTGTTTAAGCAGCAATGTACCGCTGAAATCAACAATATACAAAGACTCCGGCATGATAATAGCCGCAACCGGTACTCTCTCCTTAATATTAATTATCAAAGTAGACGGCAACTTTCGTTCAATACTGACCTGTTCCACCCAAAAATTAGTTTTAATCATCGTCTGTGCCTTGTTAATATTGGCTTCATAAATATGTTCGCCCAATGTAAAGCCGGAAAGCTTAATAATATCCTCATCGGACAGACGGCTTGTACCATTAACCTCTATACTGCGCAGATTAAAGATTGAAGACTGCGCAAAGCCATAACCAAGCGTCAGCGCAATCAGCATCAGGCAAACCCAGCCTAACCAGGCCAGGCTGCCTACACGCCGACGCTTTTTGCGTTTATTAACTTCTGCTTCAAAGGAAACTACCTTGCCCAATGTTTCACCTGCCAAAATTAAACAACCAAACGACAGTTATTTGCCGTGGTAATTTTTTTTATCTGTTTGCCCTGCTCACTTTGCTTACTCAATCGAGTAATGTCAGCCCCCAAGCTGCTTAATTTACCCACAAAATCTTCATAACCGCGGTCAATATAAGCAGCCTGCTCAATCACTGTGCGCCCTTGCGCTGCCAGACCAGCCAATGCCAATGCAGCGCCGGCCCGTAAATCCATAGCCTTAACCACCGCACCGTTCAGCTTTGCCACTCCGTCTATTATAGCACAATTATCCTGAGTTTGTATAGTGGCGCCCATTTTTTTCAATTCTTTAGCAAAAGCCAGTCGGTTTTCAAAAATACTTTCACAAATTGAAGAACGTCCCTGCGCCAAACTTAGCATAGCCGTTAGCTGCGGCTGCATATCAGTGGGGAAACCGGGATAAGAAGCTGTAACAACCTGCAAAGGCCGAGGTCGGCCGCCACCATGTAAAGTAATAAAACTTTCTTCCTCAAATCTTTCGTTAACATTTGGCATACTATATGTACAGCTAATACCAGCCTGCTGCATAGCAGCTAACAAAGCGGTATTATGCTCGGCGCGCGCCCCGGATAAACGCAAACTGCCGCCACACATCGCACCTGCTACCAGAAACGTACCGGTTTCAATTCGGTCTGGCATCACCGTATATTCAGCGCCATTCAGCTTTTTAACACCGTCAATCGTAATCACATTACTGCCGGCGCCGCTTATTTTGCCACCCATAGTATTGATAAAGCCGGCCAAATCAACAATTTCCGGTTCGGCGGCGGCATTATGCAAAACAGTGCGTCCCTCTGCCAAAACTGCCGCCATTATCAGATTTTCCGTTGCACCAACGCTGGGAAAAGCTAAATGTACAACATTTCCTTGCAAACTTTTGGCAAAAGCAAAATAACCAGTTTCCAGCGGCAGAATTTTAGAGCCTAACGCCTCCAATGCCGCGAAGTGCAGGTTCATCGGCCGACAACCAATAGAACAACCTCCACAGGCACCAATTTCAGCCTCTTTGAAACGCCCTAAAAGTGGGCCTAATATTAAGTTAGAAGCCCGAATTTGCCCTAAAATTTCCGGACTGGGTGCCACTGGCGAAACATGCGCACAATCAAGACGCAAAACATCTTTATGCCAGCTGCTGCGTACAGAAAGTTCCTGCAAAACGGAAAGCATTACCGAAACATCATCAAGACGCGGCACATTTTTAATAACACAGGTTCCGCTGGTCAGCAGAGCGGCGGCCATAATCGGCAAAACAGCATTTTTGGCACCGCTTATCCGCACCTCTCCCTCAAGCCTTCTGCCGCCATTAATCAACAGTTTATCCATCAGGCTGCCCTCCCATGTTTGGCATATCCCATCAGCCAATTTTATGCCGCCGGTCTATATTTACTCGGCTTTTCTGCCCAACAGGCGCACCTCAGTTTCCAAAACATAGCCGCTTTTTTCCGCCACAATCGTCCGCACCTGTTCTATCAGCTGTAAAACATCGGTAGCCGTGGCTCCGCCTAAATTAATAATAAAATTACCATGTTTTTCAGAAACCTGCGCACCACCGTAAGTCAGCCCTTTGCAACCGGCCTGCTCAATCAAATAACCGGCATGAGAATTTTCCGGATTGCGGAAAACACTGCCCGCCGAGGGATATTCCAAAGGCTGGTTTTGCCGACGAGAGGTTAAAATCTCACCGATACGCTTGCACGCTGCCTCCCGTTCACCAGATTGCAGACGTAAAGTAACGCTTAAAGCTACCATATCCTGAGCCAGACAACCGCTACGATAACCAAAACGCAAAGCAGAACCTTGCAGCGTTTGCAAAACCGCTTTTCTATTTTCTGAGTCATTATATGCCACAGCTTCTACTTCGGTTACATATTCACCGATTGACGAACCATAGGCGCCGGCATTCATCATCAAAGCGCCGCCCAGATTACCAGGAATACCGCAGGCCCATTCCAAACCACTCAAACCGGCTTCTGCCGTTTGTCGGCTTAAAGCAGCCAGCAAAGCACCGCACTGCGCCTTAACAAGATATTCCTCCCCTTCCTGCCAGATATCCACCTGACTTAAGGCTTCACCAATCCGCAGCACCAGACCGGCAATGCCATTATCAGAAACCAGCAGATTAGTACCCCTGCCAATTATTGTCAGAGGAACATTATTAGTCTGCGCAAAATCCAGCACCATAATTACGTCATCAAACGAAGCCGGTTCCAGCAGCCAGTCCGCTGCGCCACCAATTCGCCATGATGTATATTCAGACATCGGCGCATTTTGGCGTATTGTACCACTAAATTTTGCAGCAAAATTCTCCATTTTGACGGCTAAATCAGCAGAGGAACTGTTAAGCAAAGTGTTTTTAACATAATCCATGCAAAATCTTCCTTATTACTAAATATTTTATTTAATGACTGTTCTCAATCTGTGCCGCATACATTTCACCAGTATGACGGATATTGCCGGCGCCGGCAATCAACACCAAATCGCCATTTTCCACCACTCTGTCCAGGGTTTGCAAAACATCTTTCTCGGTTTTGGCGTAATAAACCGGAAACTTTTTGCCCCGACTGCGCACTGCCTTGGCCAAAACCTGAGAATTTACCCCCTCTATGGGCTGCTCAAAAGCCGGATAGATTTCATTCAATACCAAAACGTCGGATTGGTCAAAGGCTGAAGCAAATTCCCGGAACAAAAGTTGGGTACGCGAATATCTATGCGGTTGAAAAACCACGACCAGACGTTTGGGCGCCAAATGTTTCGCGCCTTGCAGCAGGGCCTTAATTTCGCTGGGATGATGTGCATAGTCATCAAAAACCGTAATCTGGCGCTTAACATCCTGACCCAACATCTCAAAACGACGGCCAGTGCCATTAAAAGAAGCCAGTCCAGCCGCAATATCGGCAAAGGCAAAGCCCAGACTATGCAGCGTAGCAACCGCAGCCAGCGCATTGGCCACATTATATTCACCCGGCACAGCCAGTTGCAAATCACCAAGCAGTTCTCCCCGATAAAAAACCTGACAAACACTGCCAAATCCCTGATAGTTAATCTCGCCAACCGTATAATCGGCCGTTTCATCATTGAGCGCAAAGCTTACAATGCGGCTGTTTACACGGCTAACCATCTCTTTGAGAATTGGGCAATCCAAACCCAGAACCGCAAACCCCTCGTCTGACAGCTGATTAATAAACTGCTCAAAAGCTTTAATTATATTTTCTATACTGCCATAATGGTCAAGGTGGTCATTTTCCACATTAGTCACCACCGCCACCTTGGCCGGCAACAGCAAAAACGAGCCGTCGCTTTCATCAGCCTCGGCCACCATATACTCGCCCAATCCCCAGCAGGAATTGGCTTTAATGGTGGAAAGCACACCGCCCACCACAATAGTGGGTTCCTGTCGCATATGCAACAACGTCGTGCCAATCATACCAGTGGTGGTAGTCTTACCATGCGCACCGGCCACGGCAATACCACTGCGCATTCTCAGCATCTCCGCCAAAAGTTCCGCCCGACACATAATGCGCAAACCACGACGTTTAGCCTCAGCATATTCCGGATTATCCGGTTGAATTACTGAAGAATAAACCAACAAATCCACATCAGCCGCCAAATTAGCCGCATCATGCCCCTGAAAGACATTAACGCCCAAACCGGCCAGTTCTCTGGTCATAACGCTGTCCACCACGTCAGACCCGGAAACCTTAACACCCCAGCCGTTTAATATACGCGCCAACGCACTCATACCAATGCCGCCAATGGCCACAAAATGTACATGCTTAAAATCTATCAAAACTTTTTCCTCCCCAATTAACCCCTGGCTAATTAAAGTTTAGCCAATGCCGTTGCCGTCTGAATAATATTTGCTACGGCATCGCGTTTGCCCAAAGCGGCAGAATTAGCCGCCATATTATCCCTTAATTTTATATCAAAAAGCGCTTTTTGTAAAGCAGTTCTTAATGATTGGGCTGAAAGCGCCGCATCATCAATTAACAAAGCCGCGCCGGCCTCCACCATAGACTGAGCATTATAAACCTGATGATTACCAGCCGCATAAGGATATGGCACCAAAACCGTTGCCTTGCCCAGAGCCATAACCTCAGCCAAAAAGGAAGCCCCCGCCCGACCCACAACCAAATCTGCCGCCGACATGGCATACTCCATATGGTGCAAATAAGGTAACAACAAAAAACCGTTCTGCGCTTTAAAAGTTTCTGCCGAAGCAGCTTCTTCAGCTGTCATAACCGACAAACCAAGCTTTTTAGCCTGCTCCGCCGTTTCTGCAAAAAGCTTCTCGCCAGTGATATGCACAATCTGAACACCAGCCGCCAAAAGTTCCGGCCAAAGTTCCGCCAAGGCCTGATTTAGGTGCCGAGCCCCCTGGCTGCCGCCTGTTAACAGCAAAACCGGCTTATCATCTGCCAGACCAAGCCATTTTCTGGCGGCTGCGGCTTCTGTTTGCAAAATTGCCTGACGAACCGGCAAACCAGTCAGTACGGTTTTGGCGGTTATCGCTGCCGGCAAATCGGCAATCGGAAAGGTCAGACAAATTTTGTTAACATAACGGCTTAAAATTTTATTGGTTTTGCCCATAATAGCATTCTGCTCATGCAAAAGCGTGGGAATATGCAGCCGCGCCGCCTCCAAAAGCAACGGTCCACAGGCATAACCGCCTGTACCGATAACCAAATCTGGGCAAAACTTACGCAAAAGCTCTTTAGCCTGTCGCAACCCCTGCCAGTTCTTATATAAAACCGGCAGAACATGCAACAATCCACGTTTCTTAAAACCGGCCACGCTCACCGGGATAAACTGATAACCAGCTTCTTCGGCCAACGTATGCTCCATGCCGTCTGCATTACCTACATAAATCAACGTGGAGTCAGGATATTGTTGCCGTAGTGCTTCGGCCACAGCCAAAGCCGGATAAATATGGCCGCCGGTGCCACCGCCACTAAGCATAACATTCATAATAATCAACCCATTTCCATATAAGGTTTTTTTATTATCGGACGTTTTGTTAAAAACTCCAGATTATTTTTCCAGCTTGGCATGTCGCGAGATATTAAGCAGCACACCCACCGCCGCCAGAGAAATAACCAACGAAGTACCGCCATAACTGATAAAGGGAAGTGTAATACCGGTTACAGGCATCAGACTTAACGCAATCGCGATATTTACCAGCGCCTGCACACCAATTATCAGCGTTAAACCGGTTGCCAGCAAACTACCAAAATAATCATTGACCTTAAGCGCAATCGTAAGCCCTCGCCATGTGAAAGCCAAAAATAGAAGCAAAACCACTATCCCGGCCAGAAAACCGCCCTCCTCCACCAAGGTAGAAAAAATAAAATCGGTATGACGCTCAGGCAAATAGTACCATTTAGCGCCGCCATTGCCCAGTCCCACGCCCATTAAACCGCCGGAACCAATGGCCAGCAGTGATTGAATAACCTGATAACCATTACCATAATAATCGGCCCATGGGTCTAAAAAGCTGGTTAATCGTTGCATACGATACGGTTTCCAGATAATCAAAACGGCAACAGCACCAAGCGCCGCGCTCATTAAAGCCAGCAAATGCCTCTTGGGTACGCCTACAATCAGGAACATCAGCATCAATGTAATACCCATAACAATACCGGTTCCCAAGTCCATAACCGCAACTATACCGCAGCAAAAGCCGGTATAAAAAATGTAAGGCAAAAAATCATGCACAAAATTCTTGAAGGGCTTTTTGCGAATGGAGAGCATATAGGCCACCTGCACCAGCATGGAGAGTTTCATCACGTCGGAGGGCTGAAAGCGTACGCCGGCAATCACCAACCAGCGCTTTGAGCCTTCGCCATCGCCACCAGTATCGCCTAGACTGGTAAACATACCAATCGTCATCAGCACCACACCGGTCCAGAAGATGAGCATATGCAGACGACCGTAAACGCGATAATCAAGATTAACAGCCAGAAACATGGCCACAAGACCCAGCGCCCCGTTAGTTAGCTGCCGCTTAAGGTAATAATAAGCGTCGCCATTATCGTTGGCCGCCACATATTGGCTGGACGAGAGCACCATCACCAAACCAATGCAGACCAGAATAAATACAATCAAAAACAGCCAGTAATCAATTCTTCCTCTTTTTTTGGCCAAGCCTTGCCCTCCTCTCCATATGGTGTAAAATTTCAAAGAATAAAAAATGCGCCAATAATTCTTTACTAATATTGTAACAAAAAGCCCTCCCCATATTCCAGACCGAACTGTCTAAAAATTATGCTAAAGAACGCCCGTTTATACCAGAATTTGTAATATTATCTAAAGTTACGCCCTATTCGTCCGCATTTGGTTAACTAACTCCTTAAAATAACAGCCGCGTTCTTCAAAATTATTAAACATACCCCAACTGGCGCTGGCTGGCGAAAGCAAAACTTCATCGCCAGGCTCGGCCGCCGCCGCCGCCATTTCCACACAGCGTCTAAAATCCATACCGGCATTTTGATAAGCCGTAAAACCGCCCTGTGTCAGAGTTTCTGCAATTCTATCCGCTGTCTGCCCCACCAAAATGATTTGCTTTACCTTTTCCTTGATTAAAGGCAGCAGCGGCGTAAAATCAGAATTTTTTTCATAACCGCCCAAAATCAGCACTGTCGGCCTCATACAGGCACGCAACGCCATAATTGTGGAATCAGGATTAGTGCCTTTGGAATCGTTAACATAAAGCACGCCATTAACCTCGCCCAATGGTTCCTGACGATGTTCCACACCCGGAAAACTTTGCAGCGCCTGACAAACCTGACTTGGCTCCACTCCAGCCAGCAACGTCATAGCTGCTGCAGCCAGTGCATTTTCCAAATTATGCGGCCCTTTAATCAAAACCTCGTCAACTGACATCAAATCAATTTCCTGCCCAAGCCAACGCCAAAGCAGACGACCATTAAGCGCAAGCATACCCTGCGGTAAGTCCGCCTTTCTGCTGAAAAATACCACTGTTCCGCTCAAATTGTCCGCATAAGCACGCACCTGTTCATCATCATAATTCAAAACAGCAAAATCCTGCTGACTTTGATTAGCAAAAATTTTGGCTTTTATCGCTCCATAGTTAGACATCGTACCATGCCGATACAAGTGGTCTGGCGTAAGGTTCAAAAAAGCACCAATATGCGCCTTGAATTCCTGCGCTGTTTCCAGTTGAAAACTGGAAAGTTCCGCCACGATACAGGCGTCTGCTGGCAAACTTTCCACCGAATTAACCAATGGCGTACCAATATTACCGCCAATCAGACAATGCCGCCCAGCCTGCTGCAATATGTAGCCAAGCAGGGTGGTAGTAGTGGTTTTGCCATTGGTACCTGTTATAGCAAAAAAAGGATTATGACTAAACTGGTAAGCTAATTCCAACTCGCCCAGCAATGGCACGCCGGCCTGCATCAGCGCCTGCACAGTTGGGATATCCAGCGGCACCCCCGGGCTGATTACTGCCAGCTGATAGCTGGCGGCTTCTGTACCAATCGGCATACCGCCCAGCTTTAAGTTCACCCCGGCTATGGCAACCAGACCGTTCAAATCAGCAACAGTTTTGTTATCAGTTAAAGTTACATCTGCTCCTTTAGCCGCCAAAAAAACCGCTGCTGCCTGGCCGGATAACCCGGCTCCAATCACCAACACCTTCTTATCACGCAAATCCTGCAAAATTTCTAACATTTGGCATTTCTCCCTACTTTATACATTCCCTAAAGCTTACTCTTTTATAAAATATTTTATGCCTAGCTTATCGCCAAAACCAACAGACCAAGCAGCACCGTCAAAGCGGATACCAGCCAAAATGTACGCACAATGCGCACCTCACTCCAGCCACACATCTCAAAATGATGATGTAAAGGGCTCATTTTGAACACACGACGACCGAAAACCTTAAAGCTGAAAACCTGAATAACCACGGACAGCGCCTCTACAATGAACACCAAACCCAACAGCAGGAAAACCACCTCGGTTTTAGTGAGTATAGCCAAAGCAAAAACCGCAGCGCCCAAAGCCAGAGAACCCGTGTCCCCCATAAACACCTTAGCCGGATATTTATTATAAACCAAAAAGCCCAGCAAACCGCCGGCCAACGCCGCGGCCGACATCGCTAACGCCTGATAATCCAAACCAACAACGGGTGATTGCAAAACTGCCGTTAAACAAATCAGCAAATAACCCAGCAACACAAAAAAGCTGATACCGCTGGCCAGACCGTCCAAACCGTCCGTCAGGTTTACCGCATTGACAATAAAAACCATATAAGTTGCCAAAAGCGGATAATAGACCCAGCCCAACTCCAACTTATAGCCAGTTATTGGAAAAATGATATCCGTACCACGCCCCAAAAGCATTTCCGCCAGATAAATAAAAGCGAAAGCGAAGATAAATTGCAAAACAAGCTTTTGTCTGGCCGTAAGCCCTAAGGAACGATGCAGCATTACAATAATACCGTCATCAACAAAACCAATCAAACCAAACAGAATTACTGTTCCCACAAACAGACCGACCACCGGCGTTTTATCAGCCAAAAACAGAGAAACCAGCACAAAAGGCAGTAGAAAAATCACACCACCCATAGTTGGCGTGCCGGATTTCATCAAATGCCGTTTTGGGCCGTCCTCACGAATGGTTTGTCCAAATTTCAGCACTCTAAGCCCGGCAATCATAATCGGGCCAATCAACACCGCAACCGCAAAAGCCGCAGCCAAAGCAATCATCGCTTTTTCCATAAACCAAGCCTCCGCACAAACTGAATAGCATAAACCAACTTAAAACATCTCAAATTAACGACAATTAGCCGGGGCTTAACGCCCCAGCTTTATTATTTATTGGCCTGCAAAAACTCTCTGGCCACTTTACGGTCATCAAAATCCAGAACACGACCATTAACCAGCTGATAATCCTCATGCCCCTTGCCGGCAATCAATACCAAATCCTGCGGCTCTGCCAACGCCAGCGCCTTGCCAATTGCCAGACGGCGGTCTGCCTCAATTTCATAATCACTGCTAACCTGTTTAATACCAGCTTCAATATCGGCAATAATTGCTAACGGATTTTCTGTACGCGGATTATCAGAAGTAATAATCGCATAATCGCTTAACCGGCCGGCCAATTCACCCATTTGAGGACGCTTGCCATGGTCACGGTCGCCACCGCAGCCAAAAACAGTAATCAAACGACCAGCAACCAACTCTCTTGCCGTCTTTAAGACATTTTCCAAACCGTCCGGCGTATGCGCATAGTCCACAACAACGCCAAACTCCTGCCCCTCCTCGATTTTTTCAAAGCGACCAGGAACCTGCGGCACATTCTGTAAATCAGCCAATAACTCCGGCAAAGCATAGCCCTCTGCCAGCAATACCCCCAAGGCCGCCATGGCGTTATAAACATTAAACTTGCCGGAAAGCGGCAGCCTGGCAACAAAACGCTCTCCCTGATAAAGCAAATCAAACTCAGCGCCATGTCTAGTCAGATGATAATTTTCAGCTTTCAGCGTCGCCGACTGCTCCATGCTGTACGTCCAGCATTCAGCCTGACTTTCGGCTGCTGCACGGCAAAAATGCTCCGCGCGTGGATCATCAATATTCACCACCGCAAAAGTTTTTTCCTGATTACGCCCCAACATTCTAAACAGCTGCAATTTAGCGTCCAAATAATCTTCAAATGTACGATGATAATCCAAATGGTCCTGCGTCAAGTTAGTGAAAACCGCTCCCCGGAACTGCAAAGCGTCAACGCGCTTTTGCTTCAAAGCATGCGAGGAAACCTCCATAACCAGATGAGTACATTCCTCCTCCACCATTTGCGCCAACAACTCTGCCAAATGCAACGGCTCCGGCGTGGTGTTAACTGCCGGCAGGCGGCGCTCATCACAATAATTGCAGATAGTACCAATCAAACCGGCTTTAATCTGCCGCTGCTGCCAGAGATAGCGCACCAAATTTGTGGTAGTAGTTTTGCCATTTGTTCCCGTCACGCCGACAATATCCAGCTTGCGGTCTGGAAAATCATGCACTAATTCGGCCAGTAAAGAGATAACCTCTCTGGTATCCTTAACCACCAGAACCGGCGTATGCACGGCCACGTTCTGAGGCGCATACTCAGCAATAACCGCCACAGCGCCATTAGCAACAGCATGTTCAATATAATTATGTCCGTCAGTATTGGTGCCAATCAGCGCGATAAAAACATCTTCCGGCTGCACTGTGCGAGAATCATAGTGCAGATTTTTCACGTTGATATCCGGCACGCTATCGGGGTCTAAATTTAGATAAAATGCAATATCTCTTAATCTCATTTTCTGCCTCCTTAAACAATAATTACGGCAAGCCCTTTTTTTCTAAAAAACTATAACTATAATTAATTCCCCTTTTGTTATTAATTTCCTCTTTAGTTTTTCTTATTTTGTTAAATTTACGCAATATATACTATTTTACCGAAAAATATTAAATGATTTAGTATGGTTCCTCCAAATTATCCTCTGGTAGAACCGAATTATTATTATGGAAATAAACCGTTATTACATCGCCTCGGTTCACACGCACTCCCGGCACCGGGCTTTGTTCATACGCCTGACCACTGCCCTCAGTTTTAACCTTAAGCCCCATGGCGTTCAGAATCTCAGCCACCTCACGCACATATCGACCGGTTAAATCCGGCACTGTTACCATATCCGTATCTGTGCTGCCAATAGTATCCAACAGAATTGTTGTACCAACCGCCACCTGACTGAAAGAAGCCGGGGTTTGACTGCCAATATAAGTACCACTACCATTTATTTGATAATTCAGACCAGCCACCGAAATAACTTTTTGCGCTTCTTCCACAGTAAGCCCACGTACATCGGGGACTGATGTTAACTGCTCTGCCTTAAAATCAATCTTTTCAGTTTTAATATCCTGCAACTGTGAAACTACACCCAGATAACGCAGGGTATCCGCCATAATCAGCTGTAAAACCGGCGCTGCCACCTGACCGCCCTGATACAACTCGCTACTTGGTTCGTCCAAAATTACCAGCATTACTACTCTGGGGTCGTCAACCGGCGCAATAGCACAGAAAGAAGCAATATATTTGCCATCAACATAACCGCCCTCGCCCGGCTTTTGTGCCGTACCACTCTTGCCGCCCACACGATAACCTGGCACATACGCCCGAGAACCAGTGCCTTTAGTTACAACATTTTCCAACATTAAGCAAACGGTATCCGCAACATCTTCAGAAATCACCCTGCGTACTTCTTTTTTCTCAAATTCCTGTATCATGTTGCCGTCTTTATCCGTAATATGGTCAATAATCTGAGGCTGTAACAGAATACCGCCATTGGCCACAGCCGAAACTGCCGTTACCAGCTGCAAAGGAGTTACAGCAATACTCTGCCCAATAGACATCGTCGACATATCCAGCGTTGTCACTCTGTCTGGATTGATAACCAACCCCTTGGACTCACCCTGCAAACCCAGACCAGTAATCTGTCCAAAGCCAAAAGCATCAATATATTTATAGAAAGTGCCCTTTTGTTTTTCCTCCATGCGCTGTACCAGATTAACAAAGCAGGGATTGCAGGAATTTTGAATAATTTCAGCAAAGCTTTGGCTGCCATGCGGCCGATAATCACGCCAGCAGCTGATTTTGGCCGAGCCAACCTGAACATAACCGGGGTCGTAAAAACGGTCGTTTACTGTAACAGCACCACTGTCAAGCGCCGCAGAGGCCGTAATAATTTTAAAAGTGGAGCCCGGCTCATAAACGTCGGTAATCAGCATATTACGCCGATAACTGCTGTCATACTGTTGATAATTATTGGGGTCATAAGTCGGCCGGTTAGCCCAGGCCAGAATAGCTCCGGTTTTAGGGTCCATTGCCAAAACAGCGGCCGCCTTGGGCGGAGTTTCACTGTTCATTAAATTGTCAAGTTCACGCTCGGCAAAATACTGAATATTCTCATCAATCGTCAGATATATATTATAACCATCTTGCGGCTGATTATATTCCTGAATAGCCTGCTGAATAATATTATTTTTACTGTCAAATTCCGTGACGATACTTCCGTCTACGCCTTTCAGAATTTCATCATAGGAATACTCAATACCCTCCAACCCCTGGTTGTCGATACCTGCAAACCCTAGCAAATTAGCAGCTAGCGTAACCTTGGGATAATAGCGCTGCGTTTCTTCAACCAACATAACGCCAGAAAGTGTTTTTGTTTTGCTCTCCTTATCACTTTGCATCTCTGCTTTAAGTTCATCAATCATTTCAAAATCAGCCCTGCGCTTAATCCATTCAAAATAAGAATTTTTGGTAAGGCGTTCATAAACAGCGCTGTAATCCAGTTCTAAAATGGCCGAAAGTTTTTCAGCCACACCTGGCAAATCAGCGTCTTTTATCTGACTGGGATTAACCGCCACCGAGTCAGTGCTGACGCTGACTGCCAGAACTGAACCTGTGCGGTCATAAATCGTACCGCGATTAGCCGGAACTGTAACAGAACGAGTACGCGTATTTTCAGCCTTGGATTGCAATTCTGCCCCCTGCACCAAAGTGCGGTAACCCAGGCCAACGCCAACCAAAACAAAACAGAAAGTCAGCAGCATAAACACACCGACCAGATTTTTTCTCAACATGAATTGACTTTTCTGCAAAAATAGCCCCCCTAACGCACCATATATTATATTACTATTTAACCGACCTGCTAAAAATGCCCCTAAAAGCAGAGAATAAAGCCCCGATTGCAAATTAACAGGCTTTATTCTCCAGTTCTTATTAAACTAATTACTCATGCCTACCTGAACATTGCCGCCGCCGTCATCATTACCGCTATCATTACCTGTAAACGAACGCCAAAGCGAACTAATCGTATCTATAAAATTATTATCAGTATTGGACTCCAGAACCTCAACAGAACCATAACCCAAAACCGTCGGGTCCATTGCCATACCATTCGCACCCAACTGATAATCATAGTTCGGAGTTTCTTCATAATAAACCACGGTATCTTCTGTGGCCGCAACCATGTTAAAATGCTCCATCGCGTAAGCGTTAACCTTTTCCGGTGAGGTTGCAGTTTCAATCTCCAGCAACAGCTTGGCATTATCATTGGAAAGTGAATCAATAGCCGCCATTGTTTTATTAATTTCATAACCCAGCATGGTAATCTGCGTATTAAGCATCATATAACCCATACTCATCATAAAAATCAGAAACACCGAAAACAGAACTTGTGCTCTCTGGCGAAAACGCAGTTTTTTGCGTTTTTTCTGCATAATACTTTTATCACTTTCAGAATTAGCTTCATAAACTTTAAACTGTGCCCGACGTATTTCGGCTTCAGTTGGTTGGTATTTATAGGCTGTTTGCAATTTACGTCACGTCCTTTCTGAAAGCACTTTTAACATATTTATCATGCTTTCCTTAAAATCCTAATTAACAAAAACAATATTATAAATTTTATAACTCTTTAATACCTGAAATTTTTATGTTAAATCTTTTATTATGCTATATTTTTTCTATTGTTCGCAACTTGGCGCTACGCGCCCGGGGATTATCGGCCAACTCCTCTGCCGCAGCTGTTTGCGGCTTACGCTGAAGCAATCGCCCTTGTGGTTTTTTGCCGCACACACAAACCGGAAATTCCGGCGGACATTCGCAACCTCTGGCTAAACTGGCAAAATAGGTCTTAACAATCCGGTCTTCCAGTGAATGAAAGGTTATTACAGATAACCTGCCGCCACTTCTCAAAGCTGCAAATGCAGCCGCCAAACCTTTCTCCAAAGCGCCTAATTCATCATTAACTGCAATACGCAAAGCCTGGAAGGTTCTCTTGGCCGGGTGTTGCTTTTCCTGCCGGCGTTTAGCGGCCGGTATAGCTGAAGCAACCAACTCTGCCAGCTGAACAGTGCTGCTTAAAGGCTGCCGTTCTCGCTCCTCTACAATTCGTCTGGCAATCCGCCTTGAAAATTTTTCCTCACCATAACGATAAATTATGTTCGCCAATTCTGTTTCATCAATCAAAGCCAGCAATTCAGCCACCGTTTGGCCATCGCGCCTGTCCAGTCGCATATCCAAAGGGCCGTCCTGCATATATGAAAAACCTCTTGTCGGTTCATCTAACTGATATGATGAAACGCCAATGTCTAAGAGAACCCCATCAACCTCGCTGATATTTTCTGTCGCCAAAACCTGCGCCATATCTGCAAAGTTGGCTTTAATCGGCTTAAAACGCTCACCAAACTCCTGTAAACGCGCCGTAGCCGCCGCCAATGCATCATCATCACGGTCAAGCCCCAACAAACAACCATCTGGCGCCGTGGCCTCCAATATGGCCTGACTATGACCACCACCGCCCAAAGTGCCATCTACATAAAGCCCACCAGATTGCAAATTTAAACTGGCAATGGTTTCTTTCAATAAAACAGATTGATGCTTAAAGTTCAATTATCCACCTCTGTACATCCTGAAAACTTACTCCATACCTGCCACACTACATAGAAACACCAATCATGCAAATCGATCACAAATTACCAAGCTTAAAAATCAAAGTCAACATCAAAAGAACCCAGATTTTCAGAAATCTCTGAGATATGTTGGGAAATAACTTGCTGATGTTCTTCCCACTTGGCTTTGTCCCAAATTTCCACCTTGTTCCCTACGCCCATAACTATCACTTCTTTTTCGATACCAACTGTTTCACGCAGCATTGCCGGCAGCAAAATACGTCCCTGCTTGTCCAACTCCACTTCTGTGGCGTTACCAAAGATAAAACGTACAAAATTACGCATATCACGCTTGGTAACAGAAAGCTTTTGCAGCTTGTCCGCAAATTTTTCCCACTCGTCAACAGTATAGATATCAATGCAGCTATCAAAGCCCTTGGTCACAAAAAACCGTTCACCGAGAGCATCTCTGTATTTCACAGGAATACTAACTCTTCCCTTGGGGTCCACATTATTCTGATATGTGCCCATGAACGACATTTGCTCTCACCTCCCGGAGGACGGGCTTTATTCTGCCACTACATCTACCACTTTTTAACACTTACTAACACTTTTAAACCACTTTTTAACACCTACAACATAATTTTAACCATTTTCTTTATAAAAAGCAAGCCCATTACCCCTGTTTTTAACTACAAAAACTGACCATTTACACAGCAAAAAAAGGGTGTTTAGCCCTTCAATCAATATAATTTGTGGATTTAAGCAAGGCATACACCTATAAATTCGGCTCAGAGCCATAAAAACACTATAAAAAGTTTTTTTCATAAAGGGTGTTTTAGCAAAAATTTTTAGCTAAAAGCATGTATTTGCCTAATTTTCCACAGTTTCAACAGGCAAAAGCCGAAAATCACCCCGAACAAAAGTTCATTTAAGTACCTATTGAAAAAATAAAAAAAGGAATAGTGCACTGTTTTTGCACTATTCCTTAATTTTTTTCACTTTTTAGCCGTTGTTTATATTTTGTGGAAAACTACTCCTCGTTAACCTCTGCCGACTCATTAATAGCCTCATTATTGGCTTCATCATCAGTACTGCCAAAAGAAATCCGGTTAGAAGTCACAGATAATTCACGTACCTTAGTTTCCAATTCCGCAAAAATCTCCGGATTATTGTTTAAATACTTCTTAGCGTTCTCTCGTCCCTGACCAATTTTTTCATCTTTATATGAAAACCAAGAACCGCTCTTTTTGATAATATCAAGGTTAACGCCCAAATCCAATAATGAACCAGCACGAGAAATCCCTTCGCCAAATACAATATCAAATTCAGCAATCTTAAATGGCGGCGCCACCTTATTTTTAACCACTTTGGCCTTGGTACGGTTACCCACCATATCTGTTCCCTGCTTCAGTGTTTCTGTACGGCGGATATCAATGCGCACCGTAGCATAATATTTCAGCGCCCGACCACCAGCGGTAGTTTCCGGGTTACCGAACATCACGCCAATTTTTTCGCGTAGCTGGTTAATAAACACAATAGCCGTGCGACTCTTATTAACAGCACCAGTTAATTTACGCAAAGCCTGACTCATCAATCTGGCCTGCAAACCAACATGCGCATCGCCCATATCGCCCTCCAATTCCGCACGCGGAACCAAAGCAGCCACCGAATCCACGATAACCACATCAACCGCCCCACTGCGCACCAGCGCTTCGGCAATTTCAAGGGCCTGCTCACCACTATCTGGCTGAGAAACCAACAACTCGTCCAAATCAATACCCAAATTATGCGCATAAACCGGGTCAAGAGCATGCTCCGCATCAATAAAAGCAGCAATACCGCCCATCTTTTGCGCCTCTGCTGCAATATGTAAGGCCAGAGTGGTCTTACCGGAGGATTCTGGCCCATATATCTCAATAATTCTGCCACGCGGAATACCACCCACGCCCAGCGCAATATCCAGCGGCAAACAGCCGGTAGGAATAACATCCACTCCCTGCGCCGAAGAAGCACCTAATTTCATTACTGAACCTTTGCCAAAGCTTTTCTCAATCTGTTTTAACGCTGCCTCCAACGCTGTGTTTTTATCGTTATTCTTATCAGCATTTTTTTCAGAAGCCATAACGCAACCTCCGTTTATAAATATTTTTTGTATTCTTCCTCTGTTTCAATTGGAATAATTGGCTCATCTAACAGATATTTTTCGCCGCCCTCAATATATTCTGTTGCCAAATTCCAATAACGCCGAGCATGTTTAATGCGTTCTTCTTCATCATCCTCAGTCATAGTGGCCATTACCTTTCCGGGAATACCCATAACTTTGGAATAGGGCGGAATAATCTTGCCGGGAGCCACCACAGCCCCAGCACCAACAATAGAACCATGACCAATCACCGCACCATCTAAAACAGTGGCTCCCATACCAATAAGACAGTTATCCTCAATAATGCAGGCATGGACAATAGCACCGTGTCCAATAGTTACATGATTGCCAATAATGGTTGGGCAAGGCTGAGCCGCCACATGCACAACTGCATTATCCTGCACATTGCTGAACTTACCCATTTTGATGTAATTAACATCACCGCGCATAGTAGCATTAGGCCAAACACTGCTGCCCTCGCCCAACTCTACCATACCCATAACCACTGCGGAATTTGCAATATAGCTTTTTGGGTCAATTTTAGGTAAATGCTCCAAATATTTTTCGATTGCCATTTATTTTCCTCCTAATATTTTAAATAAACTTTTAGTTAACGGTTGCCAAACGGTTAAGCTGCTGCTGAAAGGAAAGCAAAACATCAGCGAGCGTTTGACGCTCGCGACTTTGCGGCCAAAGACTTTGCTCCTGCTCACATTTATACAAAAAACGTTCTGCTGTTTGCACCGCATAGACCAAACCACCACTTTTACGCACCAAATCCAGCGCCGGCGCCAAAGCAGACATCTTACCATTATGCAGGCATTCAATCAGTTTGGATAATTCTGCGGCTTCCTGCTGCGGCGACAGGCGCAAGGCATAAAGCACTGCCAAAGATAGATTACCCTGCCGCAGGTCATTGCCCGTTGGTTTGCCTAAAGCAACTTCATCAGCAGATAAATCCAGTATATCATCAATAATCTGAAAAGCCATGCCTAAATTATAACCCCAACGCCAAAGCGAGTCCACCCCAGCTGTATCAGCGCCGGCCAAAATTGCCCCACACTCACAGCTGCCAGCAAACAATAGTGCCGTTTTGCAGCGTATTCTCTTAAAATAATCACGATAAGTTTGCTGCTGCCGGAAAAAATCACGCTCCTGCTTTAATTCACCCTGACACATTTGCAAAACTGTACGGTTCAGGCTTAAATTCAAACGCTCCTCATGATAAACCGATATTAACTCCATGGCCCGGCCAATCAAATAATCACCAACATAAAGTGCTGCCGCATCACCATGGACATAACTTACAGTCGGCCGCCCACGCCTCAATCTGGCTACATCAATAATATCATCATGCACCAAACTCCCGGTATGAATTAACTCCAAAGCAGCCAACAGCGGCAGTAAATCATCTAAAGCCGCTCCCCAAAGTCTGGCGGCCAAATAAGCCAGCGCCGGACGCAAACGTTTACCCCCGGCCTCAATCAATCCCAAAGCTGCCGTTTGCAAGATAACATCATCAGAACGAACACTTTCGCATAAATAGTCTTCCAGATAGCCAAGTTCCCGTTTAACAACATTCTGCCATTTTTTTTCAAATTTCTGTAATTTATTATTGCCAGTGATGGTAGATTTACCCTTTTTTTTATTTAACAGCTTGCTCATATTCCTTTCGCCAATGGTTCGCACCCTGCCCAAACCGATTTAAAATAACAGCCTTGGCTGACGCCTGAAGTTGTAACGGCAATATACTGATAACCTTTTCCGCCTGATATATAGCTTTAGAACAATCACGCCCTGGCTCGTTTAACAATACCCCCTGTGCCTGACCCACATAAAAACCAAATTCCGTCCAGGCCTGACGTTCATTTTCTGACCAGTCAGTATTTGCCACCGCCATTTCCGCAGCCAAAGCCACGCCCTCCGCATGTTCCTTATGTAAGTTGGCCAATCTTTCTTTTTCTGATACATAAGGACGCGTTTGCCAACGCAGGCGCGCCAATTTAGCTTCTGAACGTCGGCAAAGCGTTCGCCCAATACGTTCCAGCCATTGACTATAACCGAACTGCGCCAGCTTATTGGCCGCCAGAGTGTAAAGATAATCTCCCACCAAGATAGCACGACTGGCCTCGCTCATATCTGAACGCCCCTGCCCTGGCTGATTATTTCTGACAATCGCCATTAAATCATGCACACGACCTGCCAGAAAACTAATTTCCATTGCCAGAGCCAAATTGCAAATATTGTTACTTACGCAACAATGATTTTTATCCAATGTATTAGGCAAAATTATCAAAATGGGCAGTAAATCACGGTTTAACCAATCAAATGCCGGCTGATACTCCGGAGCCAGCCGGTCAATATAAGGCTGACAGTTTTTATGCAAAAGCCCACGCACCGCAAAAAGGCTCTCCTGCAAGAAGGGATTTAACAAGGTCTGTTTCAAAATAGGCTCCTTTAATTTATACTGCATTTAGCAATTTCTGCCGCAATGTAATCCTGCAACCAACTTTTAACTTCCGCCACCGCAACTTCCTGCATCTCACCGTTTTGACGCAATCTAACCTCAACATTACCGCGTGCCAAAGCCTTAGCACCGACGGTGATACGAACCGGATAACCAATCAAATCAGCATCTTTAAATTTAACGCCGGCTCGCTCCTGGCGATTGTCCAAAACCACTTCCACGCCAGCCGCAATAAGTTCGGTATAAAGATTTTCCGCTGTATTTACCAATTCCGTCTCGCGGTCATTGACCGGAATAATCACCGCCTGATATGGAGCCACAGGCATAGGCCAGATAATACCGTCATCATCATGACTCTGCTCAATAACCGCAGCCAGAGTGCGGCCGATACCAATACCATAACAGCCCATAACCACCGGACGCTCATGACCGTCCTCAGCGGTATAATTAACATGCAGGCTATCGCTGTATTTGGTATGCAGTTTGAAAATCTGGCCAACCTCAATGCCACGCGCCAGTTTAACATGACCCTGGCAATGCGGACACTGCTCGCCCTCCTCCAAATAACGTAAATCAGCCGTCTGGTCAATGCGGAAATCGCCGCGCTGATAATTAACATTTAACAAATGGCGCTCACCGTCATTAGCACCAACCACCACATTATACATCAACGGCACTTCATTATCAGCATAAATTTTAATCTTATCAACGCCAACCGGCCCCAGATAGCCCACTTTTTGGCCGCCGGTGGAAAGACTGGCATTATCCGCCAATTCCAGTTCATTACAGCCCAGCAAACTCTGCAATTTAATCTCATTAATTCGGCGGTCACCGCGTACCAGTACAATCACCAACTGTTCATCAGCTTTATAATACATAGTTTTAACAATACGATTAGTTGGCAAACTTAAAAATTTAGCCACGTCCTCCACAGTGCCACAGCTCGGCGTATCCACCTTTTCCATCGGCAACATTTCTTCCGGCTCAACTGGCAATGGTTCCCGGCCGGCAATCTCATCAGTAGCCGCCCAATCGCAAGTATCACAATACAAAATTGCACTTTCCCCGGCATCCGCCAAAGCCATGAACTCATGACTGCCCTTACCGCCAATCGCACCGCTATCGGCCTCTACCGGACGGAAGTTCAAACCACAACGTGTAAACACTCGATTATAAGCGTCATACATCAAATTATAGCTTTTATCCAAACCAGCTTCATCTAAATCAAAAGAATACAAATCTTTCATAATAAATTCACGACTGCGCATCAAGCCAAAACGCGGCCGGCGCTCATCACGATATTTAGTCTGAATTTGATACCAAAGCTGAGGCAGCTGTTTATAAGAACGCACATCATTACGGAAAATCATGCTAATCATTTCTTCATGAGTTGGCCCCAGACAAAAATCCCGGCCATTACGGTCTTTCACACGCCAAAGTTCAGCGCCATAAACATTCCAACGGCCGCTTTCCTGCCAGATTTCAGCCGGCTGCACTGCCGGCATTAAAACTTCCTGGCCTCCTTTAGCGTCCATCTCCTGCCGAACAATTTCTTCAATTTTCCGAATAGAACGCCAAGCCAGCGGCAGATATGTATAAACACCAGAAGCCGTTTTTCTTATCATACCAGCACGCAACATCAGCTTATGGCTGATTATTTCCGCGTCTGCCGGCACCTCCCTTAAAGTCGGCGCAAACATATTACTTGCTTTCATTACTTTTCCCCCTGCATATATTAATAAAAACTTTTATATTACATTATCAGGCAAATTATCCTGCAATAAATGCATAAACTCGTCCACCAGCCGCTCCGCCGGATATTTTCCAACAATCTGACCCCTGGCAAATAAAACACCCTCTCCATTGCCACCAGCCAAACCAAAATCAGCTTCTCTGGCCTCGCCGGGGCCATTAACAACACAACCCATTACAGCCAGCTTCAACGGCTTATCTATTGATAAACTTTCCACACGACGCTCAATTTCTTCAGCAATAGCCGGCAAATCAATCTTGGTACGCCCACAGGTTGGACAGACTATATATTCCACACCCTGCATATAAAGTCCCAGACTGCGAAGAATTTCTTTCGCCACAAATATTTCCTGCACTGGGTCACCGCTTAAAGAAACTCGCAACGTATCGCCAAGCCCCTGCGCCAGCAAAGCGCCAATGCCCACCGCCGATTTAATGCTGCCGCGACGCGGCGTGCCGGCCTCCGTTACCCCAATATGTAAAGGATAATCCACCTGCCCAGCCAGTTGGCGATATGCTTCCAGCATCAACGGCACATTAGAAGCCTTAAGCGAAACCACAATATCCGTAAAATCCTCAGCTTCCAGCTGCTCAATTTCATGCATAGCGCTTTCCACCAACGCCGCCGCCTGCACACCGCCATGGCGTGCTAAAACCTCTTTAGAGAGCGAACCGCTGTTTACACCCACACGAATTGGCACTCCTGCCTCTTTGGCGGCCCGAGCCACCTGGCGAACATTTTCACTATCGCCAATATTTCCCGGATTTAAGCGCAGACCAGCAATACCAGCCTCCAGTGCAGACAATGCCAGCCGATAATCAAAATGAATATCAGCAATCAAAGGAACCGGACTGGCCTCTATCAACTGTGGCAAAGCAACAGCCGCCGCCTTATCCGGCACGGTAACCCGAACCAGCTGGCAACCAGCCTGTGCTAATTCTTCAATCTGATACAACGTAGCCCTCACATCTGCCGTATCAGTATTAGTCATAGACTGTATCACAACCGGCGCACCACCGCCAATCGGCACATTGCCTACCATAACCTGTTTGGTTTTTTTGCGTTCTATCATAGTTATATCTCTTTAATTATAATATATTTTTACTTTATTTAATAAGCCTTTCTATATCACAGAAAGTTACTACCAGCATCAAAGTCATCAACAGCACAAAACCGACAAAATTAACCATAGCTTCTTTATCTCGGTCAATTGGTTTGCGGCGGATAGCCTCCACCAGCAGGAAAACAAGTCTGGAACCATCAAGCGCAGGAATAGGCAGCAAATTCATTACGCCCAAATTAACGCTCAAAACACCGGCAAACAGGAAAAGATACATTAAGCCTACATCAGCATATTCACCAACCATAGATACCATGCCAACCGGCCCGGCCACTTCCACAGCCATCTGACCGGAAATCATCTGCCAAAGAGCAGATAACATCAAAACCGTAAATTCCACTGTTGTGGCAAAACCTCTTTTAATTGAAGCAAAAAAATCAGCTTTTGCCACACCCTGCGTAATACCCAAAACAGGATTGCCATCTTCATTAGCAATCAACATAACCGAAGCACTGTTAAGTTCGCCATCACGCTGATAGCCCACAGCAACCTGCTGCCCAACCTGCGTGTTCTGCATAAAGGCACTGATATCATTCCAGTTATTAATTTTAGTATCGTCAAGCGTTACCAACACGTCACCAGCTTGCAGTCCGGCTACGGCCGCCGGGTAATCAGGATAAACCTGCCCAATCAAGCCGTTAGAAGCCGGGGAACCAAAATACATAAAAGCAATCATGAAGAAAATGATAGCAAAAACAAAGTTCATCGCCGGCCCGGCAAAAGTAACAGCCATTCTAGATAGAATACTTTTATTACAAAAGGCGCGCTCATTATCACTGGCCTCATCTTCACCCACCATCTTAACAAAACCGCCAATTGGAAAGGCACGAATAGAATAAACCGTTTCTCCTTTGCCCCAACTAAAAACTTTAGGCCCCATACCGATAGAAAATTCTTCCACATAAATGCCGTTCATTTTGGCCACAGCAAAATGGCCAAACTCATGCACCAAAACTAATACACATAAAATAATTAAAGTATAAACAATATTCATGCAATACCTCCTCTATAATTAATTACAACTAAAATCACAATTTATCGGCACAAATCATAAAATATTAACATCTATTTATTATATAAAATTTTCTGCATTTTTTAAATAGCCAATACAGATTTTTTTAGATTTTTTGCAACTTTTTTTAATAAACTGTGTACATTGTAAATTTCAATTTCAATTAAGTCAGCCAGTTTGCCACAAAATCCCTTGCCCATTTATCGGCCTGTAAAATTGCCGCCAAATCAGGCTTTATAATATTATCATGCGCCGCCAAAGCAGCCGCCAAACCATCGGCAATCTGACCCAAACGAATACGACCAGCCAAAAACGCTCCAACCAAAGCCTCATTGGCTCCGGAAAGTACTGCCGGCATCGTGCCACCTGCCAAACCGGCTTCTCTGGCCAGCCGAAAACATGGAAAACGCTCTTCGTCCGGCTTTTGAAAGGTCAGGCTGCTCAATTCAGCAAAATTCAGCGGTTTAAGCTGATTAGCCCAACGCTCTGGATAAGTCAGCGCATACTGTATAGGCAAACGCATATCCGGATAGCTTAACTGCGCCATTACTGCACCATCACTATACTGTACCATGGAATGAATAATACTTTCCGGGTGAATAACTGCTTCAATCTGCTCATAAGGCATATTAAACAGCCAATGCGCTTCAATAACCTCTAACCCTTTATTAAGCAAGGTGGCAGAATCCACTGTAATTTTAGCGCCCATTTGCCAGGTTGGGTGCCGCAGCGTTTCAGTAACGCCGGCATTAGCGATTTCTGCAGCGTCAGCATTACGGAACGGCCCACCAGAACAGGTTAAAAGCAAACTTGACACTTCGCGGTTAATCGTCCATGGCTTTTCCGGCGAATTAAGACACTGCCAGATAGCTGAATGTTCACTATCCACCGGCAAAAAACAGCTGTTACTTTCAGCAACCTGCTGCATTACCAATTCGCCGGCCGCCACCAAAACCTCTTTATTTGCGAAAGCAATATCCAAACCGGCCGCCATGCCTTGCAAAGTTGGCATTAAACCAGCCAGACCGGAAATTGCCGCAACCTGCATATCTGCTGCCGGCCAGGCCGCGGCTTGCAACACACCGGCCTCGCCCAATAAAATTTCAGTTCGACAGTTAGGAATTTCCGCCAACAACGCCTTAAAATCTGCATATTTACTTTCATCAGCCAACGCTACCGCCTGCGGCTTAAACTGACGCACCTGTGCAGCCAAAAGCTGGATATTACTGCCGCCAACCAAAGCCACCGGCCGCAGCCTTAATGGAAACCAGGAGCACACATCTAAAGCCTGCCGGCCGATTGAACCTGTACTTCCACAAATTACAATATTTTTCATAGATATATTTTCTCCATGTTATAAAATAAAAATTTAAGAAAAGCTTGTTTCTTTATCATTATCGCCAGACTCCTTATAAACAAAATAAAGCAAACTGGCCAGCAGCGGCCCCAGCAATAAGCCAAAAGCACCAAGCAATGTTAAACCTAAAAAGCCGGCCGCTAAAGCTGCCAAAGGGTGCAAACCCAAACCAGCGGCCATAATCTTGGGTTCCACAAATTGCCGACTGACTAAAATCACCAGATAAATCAACAAAAGTCCACCAGCCAGCCGACTATCTCCCTGCGCCCATTGCCACAGCGCCCAAGGCAACAGTATGGTACCAGGCCCCAATACCGGCAGTAAATCACAAAATCCAATTAAAAGACCTAACAATAATACATAATCAACGCCCAACAGATACAGTCCCAACATCGCCCAAAGCGTACTTGTAAGCATAACCATAGCCTGAGCGCGCAGATAGGTACTGAAAGCAGTCAAAGCGCGCCGGTAAACCTGTTCCAAACGGCCGCGCCAATTTTCCGGCGCCAGCAATATTAAAGCCCTCAGCGGCAAATCAGGCTCAGCACATAAATAATATGTAGCAAAAACCGTCACAAATAATGAAACCATTGCCGAGGGTGTAGCCTGCAGCAAATGCGCCAGCCCAGCCGCCATCTCCAGACCATAATCCGCCAGATAACCGGCCAGACCATCACGCCACCAATCAGTAGCCAATTCCCAATCGGTCAAATACAACAACAACTTTTGCAATTCTGCAAATAGATGAGAAAAACCCAAACCAGCCGCCAACAGCAACAAAGTTAAAAACGATAAAAAAACTAACAGCGCCGCCAATTTACGGCTACCATAGAGTCTGGTCAACAAAGCAATCGGCGGTTCCAAAATCAGAGAAAAAAGCAAAGCCAGCAAAAAAGGAGTTATAAGCACTGCCAGCATAGTCGCCTCCAGCCAAAATACCGGCCAGACACGTCTGCAAACGTATCTAAACAGTATTAGAAATAGATACTAATACTATGATAGATAATCAAAAGATAATACAACAACGGCGCCACTAACATCAAAGAATCAAAACGGTCCATCAAACCTCCATGCCCGGGAATTAAATGACCAGAGTCCTTAAACCCTGCCCAGCGTTTAAGCCATGATTCCAGCAAATCACCAATTTGACCAAAAAATGAACATATCAGCGCCGCAGCTAAAACAAAACGCCAGGTATAATCCAAAACCAACTCATTATAAATACTGACGGCAAGCAAACAGCACAAAACACCGCCAATAGCGCCTTCCCAGCTTTTTTTGGGACTAATAACCGGAGCCATTTTGTGTCGCCCAAAAAGTATACCCACACAATATGCCCCAGCATCAGTTGACCAGACAATCAAAAAGGCCAACAGTGTTAAACGCCAGCCCTCGCCCATCGTTTCCAGACAAAGCAGAAAAGAAAGCGTCCAGACAATCATCATATAACCAATAAAACCAAAAGCAAAGTTAGCAAAAACGTCCTGCGTGGTAACCAGCCAGACAATCATGGAAATAAAAGCAATCAACAGCGCCAACTCACTGATGATACCAATATTATAACTCTGCATGCCAACCATCAGTATCGCCAGTATTATCATTAATGGCAATGGCACTTTATAACCTTTGGTCATCAGCATATCCGCATATTCCTTAAGCGCACCCATCATCACCAGCGTCACCAGCAACAGCCAAACCCAGCCGCCAAGAAACATACCAGCGCCTAATACCAAAACAATGCCCAGACTGCTTATTACTCGCTCAATAAACATTTGCAACCCTCCGTTTATTTTAAGCCTATTTTTATGACATACCCTTTAGGCTTCAGCCAGCGCCCCAAATCTCCTTGAGCGGCTCTGATAAGCGCAAATTGCCCGAAAAAGTTCGGCTTCATCAAAATCAGGCCACAGAGTATCCGTAAAATAAAATTCAGCATAAGCCAACTGCCACAACAAAAAATTGCTCAAACGCAGTTCACCGCTGGTTCTGATTAATAAATCAGGCTCCGGCAGGCCAGCCGTCTGCAAAAAACCAGCAAAATCATCTTCAGTCATGTTTTGCACTTCCTCTGGAGTAAGCTGACGAGCCGCTTGCTTAAGGGCCTGCAAAATATCCGCCCGACCACCATAATTCAACGCCAAATTCAAAACAAGTTCTTTTTCCTGCGCCGTAGCGTCCAATAGATGCTTAAGCGCCAGCCGCTGCAACATCGGCAGACCGGCAAAATCACCAACAACCTGCACTTTTACCTGATTAGCCTTGAGCCGGTTCAACTTTTTATCAGCAAACTCACTCAACAAATTCATCAAAGTGCCGATTTCCGCTTTAGGTCGACTCCAATTTTCAGTGGAAAAAGCATAAACCGTCAAATAACGTACTCCCAGCTTTCGACAACCAATAACGATATTTTCCAGCGCTTCAACGCCACGCCGGTGTCCCATATTACGCTCCAGCCCACGTTGTTTAGCCCAGCGTCCATTACCGTCCATCACAATAGCAACATGCTCCGGCACGCGTTCAGAATCGAAAGTCAGCCCCAAACGTGACGAAAATTCATCAATATAAGCCATGTCCATAAAATCACACCCAAACAATTCCTCATATTTAGCATATTATACTAATTATATTATTATATCATAAAATAAACCGCAAAACAACCTAAAAAAATAAAAAGGCTCAAATTGTGATATACAATCCAAGCCTTTTATTTAACACTGCAATCTGGCAGTCTTATGTTTTCTGATTATTCCTCAACAATAGCGCCAACCGGACAGGCAGCCGCACAAGCGCCGCACTCCAGACAAATATCAGTGTTGATTTTGAAGCCATCGCCAGCGTCATTGGTAACAACCGCTTCAGCCGGGCAAACTCCCTGGCAGGTGCCGCAGGCAATGCATTCTTCTGTAATTCTCATCATAATAAATTACCTCCCTAAAAATCTCATACATTGATAATATTTAAGACATTTCAATAATAGTCTTTAATATTAAGATAACAACATTAACGCAAAAAATCAATACCTAAAAACAATTTTTTTGTAAAAAATTATGGAAAAATAAAATTTTTTTGTATCGCCCAGCGATATTTGTCTTCAGGTATTCTAATTTTACAGGTAATGTTTGTGTTTTGTTTTATTCTATGATATAATAAATAACGATAGAACAAGCATTAAATATTAAAATAATAAGGAGGGTTAAATAAAATGATTTACATTCCCAAAGGCGTCTGCTCACGCCAGATTGAAATTGAAATTGAAGATGGCTTGATTACCAAGTTGGAAATTATTGGCGGCTGCAACGGCAATTTACAAGGTATCAGCAAACTATTAATGAACCGCCCGGCTCAGGAAGCGGCGGAACTGCTGAATGGCACGCGCTGCGGCAACCGGCCGACTTCTTGCCCTGACCAGATTGCCAAAGCAATACGGCTTTGTCTGGCTGAACAGGCCTAAATAAAAAAGCGGCGTTTCTATATGAAACGCCGCTTTTTTATTTAACGTAATATGTAATCTTCCGGTACCCAAAATACCATACTAAAACGCATATTTTTAGTTTGTGACCCATTTTGCAGTGCCGCACTCATGGCCTTGGCCGTAGCACCGTAACCAATAATCTTGATTAGAGTATCCCGGCTAGGTTTATCAACAGCAAAAAACTCATTGATAGCCTGTTCGCACCAATCATAGCAGCCAATCTGTGTTTCACGTAACTGGATATCATCGTCCCAGTCATTACAACGTAAAATAAATGTTTTATCCGGCGTATCAGCCTCCCGAACACATTTAAAACAGCAGATTTCCGGCAGATAATGCGCCAAATCACAGGCCAAAGAAACATCATTGCTTTGCTGCCAAAGCTTTTGATAAACAGCCTCACTGTCCTGACCAGACGCAAACATGCGCAGAGCCTGCAAAGCATATTGGCGAACCTCCTGAGCGCTAAATGGATAAACCGGACTGGTTTCCGGGTTCTGCAACAAAATTACAGTCTGTTTCAAATCCCAGTCTGTAAGTTCAAACCGTCTGGCTTCGTCCGTTAAAATTTCAGAAAGTTCAGGAATAAGACGGTCATTAATTCTTAACTCACAGTTTAATTCATCACCAAAGCTGCTTTGATATAGTTTTAACCAGTAATTTTTTTTGCAGCCCAAATAAGGTATAATTTCTGACTTAAAACGCTGCCACAAACTACCCTGCGGCACATGTTTAACAAATGCCTCCTGCGCCTTACAGCGCCCCAAAACATCGCTTTCACAGGCATAAAAACGATGCTCATTACCCTGGAGGTACAGACTTTCCCATTTACCATCTTGATTTTGCAGAGCGTTCAGCAACGGCTTCAACACCATACCGTCAACCTGTTCAGCCAGTCCCTGCGTCAGTTCTTCTAAACTATCACCAGTAGCCACCAGTATTTCCGATAAATCATCAGTAAAATCGTTCTGCCGACAATGCATAATCAGCTGTAAAAGCTGACTATTCTTCTGGTAAAAATCAGCCCAGAAATACAAACCGGCTTTTGGCACTTCTAAAATCTCTTTATCTGTCGGCATACCTGCCAACTCCCCGGCTGGACGCACCACAGCGTCAGAAAGCTGTTCAGACAAAAATTGACACAACCAGGGCCAATATTTTTGATAGACGATATCCAAAGCTTCACTTTCTGCACCAACTGAATTTGACGCTGTCTGTTTTTTACCAAAACCAAACATTGGCTTTATTCCTTTTCAGCTTCCGCAGCGGCCTCTTCCACATCAGCAGCAATATCCAAAGCGTTCTGACGATCAATTTCTGCAATCGCTTTATTAATTTCTTTTTCTACCTCCGGATTTTTAACAGAAGCAGCGGCGCGCAGACTTTCAATCTGATTTTTCAAGCCGGTAATCATACTCTTAGCTTCCTTAACCTTTTTGCAAAGTTCCTGCACTTCCTGACTAATCATGCCGTCCTGTGTATCCAAAATTTTATCCGCAATAGAAGTTTTAATAGCCAAAATCAGCCCCTCCTGCTCACGAATAGCCGATTTCAGACTTTGCAGTTCCTTAAGATAGGCAGCCTTATCCTGGGCGGCTTTGGCCAATTCCTGCGCGGCCTCTCCGGCATTTTTGGCCAAATCCTGAGCCACACCCCCAGCGTTTTTCACCATGTCAGTCATTTTGTCCATAAAACTCATAACAATCTCCTCCTTATTAAAAATAAAAGCCTGTTTTAAACAAATGGTATAAGCCTGCTCTTTATATGCTTTATTATAGCAAAGAAAAAAGCAAATTACCATAGGAAAAACAAAAAAAATACAATTTAGCAATATAAGTATTAATTATACAAAGTTCTTTTAGAATTTCTGCATAACTCTCTTGACATCAATGCAATATCAATTTACAATTATATATATAAAATATAAAAAAGCACAACAGAAAAACAAAAAAAGAAAGGATTGAATTAAAAGAAATGAAAAAGTTAGTTTATTTAGTCAGCGCTGCCCTGTTGCTGTGCGGCATGCTGACCGGGCTTTGCGCCTGCGGAAACGACAATCAGTCTGGCACCAACGATAATACCGGTGACCAGGAAACCGGCAAGGTATTGCGTGTAGGTATGGAGTGCGGCTACGCTCCCTACAACTGGACACAGAATGATGACAGCAATGGCGCGGTGCCGATTGTTGACTCCACCAACTATGCCAACGGTTATGATGTTATGATGGCCAAATATCTGGCAGATGAGTTGGGCTATGAGTTGCAAATTCATAAAATCGACTGGGACAGCCTGCCGGTTGCCGTACAGTCCGGCACTATTGACTGCGTAATTGCCGGCCAGTCCATTACAGCCGAACGTTTGCAAACCGTAGACTTCACTGTTCCCTATTACTATGCTTCCATTATTGCCGTAACTCGCGATAACACACCATATGCCAACGCTACATCTGTGGCTGAATTAGCTGGTGCTAAATGTACCTCTCAGCTTAATACTGTATGGTATGATGTTATGTTACCTCAGATTGAGAATGCCAATATTCAGCCGGCTATGGAAAGTGCGCCTTTGATGCTGGTTGCTTTGGATAGCGGCTCTGTTGACCTGATTGTTACCGACCAGCCCACCGCTATGGCCGCAAAACTGGTTTACCCCAATTTTGTGTTGCTGGATATGGCTGAAGACCAGGATTTTGAGGCTTCTCAGGAAGATATTAATATTGGTATTTCCGTGAAAAAAGGCAACACCGAATTGCTGGACAAGCTGAATGAAGCACTGGCTCCCATGACTGAGCAGGATTTCACTGATATGATGAATCAGGCTATTGCTATTCAGCCGTTAACTAACGAATAATTGCTTTTAACATTAAATTTAAAAGGAGAAACAAACCATGTTTCTCCTTTTAAGTGTGTTCTTACATAAACAAATTTATATGTGAGGTTTTCTTGCTTATGTTACCTGATAGTTTTATAGGCCAAATAGCCTTTTTGCTGGAAAAATACGGTTCTGCTTATCTGAACGGCGCCAAACTTACTCTGATTTTGGCTTTAGTAGGTACTTTATTTGGCTGCTTAATTGGTTTTATCTGTGGCATCGTGCAAACCATACCCCTTGAGAAAAATGATAACATTCTAAAAAAAGTTGTTGTCCGCTTTGCCAAATTTTTTATTGCAGTCTATGTGGAATTTTTCCGGGGCACACCAATGATGGCGCAAGCCGGCTTAATCTATTATGGTCTGCAATATGCCGGCTATCCAATCTCTGTTATTGCTGCCGGCTTCTTTGTTATTTCTATTAACACTGGTGCTTATATGGCCGAAACTATGCGCGGTGGTATTTTTTCCGTAGAAAACGGTCAAACCGAAGCAGCCAAAGCTATTGGCATGAACCACTTTCAAACCATGCTTTTTGTAATTCTACCCCAGGCAATCCGCAACATCATGCCACAGATTGGCAATAACTTCATTATTAATATCAAAGATAGTTCTGTGCTTTCCGTTATCTCCACAGTTGAGTTAATGTTTACAGCACGCTCCGTATCTGGTACCTATTATACCTATTTTCAATCTATGGTTATCGCCTGCGCTATCTATCTGACGATGACGGTAATCTCCTCGCGGTTGCTGCGTCTGCTGGAAAAACGTATTGACGGTGCAGATAACTATGATTTATCTACTACTGATACACTGGCACATACCAGCGGCATGAACACAGCGCCAACCAAGCACCTTTAAGGAGTTATGAACATGATAGAAAACTTAGAAAAAAGACAGCCCATTCTGGAGGTTAAACATCTGCAAAAATCCTTTGGCAGCCATCAGGTGCTGAAAGATATTGACTTCACCATCTATCCCGGCGACGTCACAAGTATTATTGGCGCTTCCGGTTCAGGCAAAAGCACCCTGCTTCGCTGTATTAACGTGTTGGAAACTCCAACCGGCGGCGAAATTATGCATAATGGTATCAATATTCTTGATAAGAAAAACAATGTAACTAAATATCGCGCCAAGGTAGGTATGGTGTTTCAGAGTTTTAACCTGTTTAATAATATGACCGTGCTGGATAATTGTACTATCGGCATCACCCAGGTTCTCAAACAGAACAAAGACTATGCCCAGGAAGTAGCAATGAATTACTTAACCAAAGTCGGCATGGCGCCTTATATTAAAGCCAAACCCAAACAGCTTTCCGGTGGGCAAAAGCAACGTGTAGCTATTGCCCGAGCGCTTTCCATGCAGCCAGAGGTACTGCTTTTTGACGAACCCACCTCTGCTCTGGACCCAGAAATGGTTGGTGAGGTTCTGGACGTTATCCGCAGCCTGGCTGACGAGGGCATGACCATGATTATTGTAACCCATGAAATGGCCTTTGCGCGTGACGTCAGCACGCACACTATATTCATGAACGAAGGAGTTATTGCTGAGGCCGGACCGCCACAGCAGATTTTCCGCACACCGAAAAATCCGCGTACTCAAGAATTTTTAAGTCGTTTTATGAATAACTAAAAAATTTATCAAAAAAAGTTGAATTAACCTATTGACAAATCCGTCCGCAGGGCATATAATATTAGAGTATTCAGCAAAGGCGCTGCAGGAAGTTAACCTGTGGCGCCCTTTTTGATTAAAATTATTTTTAAATTATGTTGAACGAATTTCTTTGGAGGTGTATTTTATGTCTAATGTTCCTGAGTTGTTTGGCAGCAATGTCTTTAATGAAAATGTAATGAAGGAACGTCTGCCCAAAGCCGTTTACAAGGCTTTGAAAAAAACAATTCAATCCGGTAATGCGCTGGATTTATCTCTGGCCGAATCGGTCGCAGTAGCCATGAAAGATTGGGCAATCCAGAAGGGTGTAACCCACTATACCCATTGGTTCCAGCCGCTTACTGGCGTTACCGCAGAAAAGCATGACAGTTTTATCGAACCAACCGAGGGCGGCAATGTTATTATGGAATTTTCCGGACGCAACCTTATTCAGGGTGAGCCGGACGCCTCCTCTTTCCCCTCCGGTGGTCTGCGTTCCACTTTTGAAGCGCGTGGCTATACCGCCTGGGACCCAACCTCTTACGCTTTTATTAAAGACAACACCCTGTGTATTCCTACCGCTTTCTGTTCTTATGGCGGCGAAGTTCTGGACAAGAAAATTCCCCTGCTGCGCTCCATGGAAGCAATCAACAAACAGGCTTTGCGTATTCTGCGCCTGTTTGGCAACACCGAGGCAACACACATTAATACCACAGTTGGCCCGGAACAGGAATATTTTCTGGTAGATGCCGAAATGTTTAAACAACGTAAAGATTTACGTTTCACTGGCCGCACTTTATTTGGTGCAATGCCGCCTAAGGGTCAGGAAATGGAAGACCACTATTTTGGCGCTATCCGTCCGCGTGTTATGAATTTTATGCAAGATTTGGACGAGGAATTATGGAAACTGGGAATTTTAGCCAAAACCAGACACAATGAGGTGGCGCCGGCCCAGCATGAACTGGCTACTATCTATTCCACTACCAACAATGCAACAGATAACAATCAGTTGGTTATGGAAATAATGAAAAAGGTAGCTTCCAAACATGGACTGACCTGCCTGTTGCATGAAAAACCCTTTGACGGCGTAAACGGCTCCGGTAAACATAACAACTGGTCAATGGCAACCGATTTGGGTGAAAATCTATTGGAACCTGGCAAAACACCCAATGAAAATATGCAGTTTATCACTTTTTTAACGGCAATTATCAAAGCTGTGGACGAATATCAGGATTTGATGCGCATTTCTGTAGCCAGCGCCGGCAATGACCACCGCTTGGGCGCTAACGAAGCGCCGCCGGCTATTGTATCAATTTTTGTTGGTGATGAATTGGAGGCCGTGCTTAAATCTCTGGCTGAAAACACCGCTTATGAAAAAACAGGTGATGATTATCTGGATTCCGGCGTGCGTTCTTTGCCCAAGCTGCCTAAAGATACCACCGACCGTAACCGCACATCTCCTTTTGCTTTCACTGGCAATAAATTTGAGTTCCGCATGCTGGGCTCTGGCTTCTCACTGGCCTGCCCCAATATCATTTTGAACGCTATTGTAGCCGACTCTTTAAATCAGTTTGCCGATGAGTTGGAAGCTGTTCCTGCTACTGAATTTGATAAAGCCTTACAAAAGCTGCTGAAAAATCAGTTGCAGGCGCATAAACGCATTATTTTTAATGGCAACAACTATGCACCAGAATGGGTTGATGAAGCAGCCAGCCGCGGCCTGCTGAATTTGAAATCTACGCCAGAGGCTTTACCGCATTATATGGACGAAAAAAATGTAGCCATGTTTGCGCGGCAGGGAATTTACAGCCGTAAAGAGATGCAGGCACGCATGGAAAGCATCATCGAAGAATACTATAAAGTTATACACATTGAAGCCTTAACCATGTTGGATATGGCCAAAACAGAAATTATGCCAGCAGTATTGACTTA
The DNA here is from genome assembly GCA_021771915.1 of Bacillota bacterium. Taxonomy (GTDB): domain Bacteria; phylum Bacillota; class Dehalobacteriia; order UBA4068; family UBA4997; genus Avidehalobacter. The sequence goes on along the minus strand of JAETNY010000004.1, from coordinate 64,334 downwards.
TAGCAAAGAAATTGCTGATACCTTGTTGGCAAAAAAACAAATCGGCGGTATTTCTACTGGAGCGGAAGAAAAACTTTTAACTGAAATTGCTGCTAATAATGATTTATTCTCTCTTTACATTACCGAGTTACAGGATTTGCTGAATAAGGCAGATATGGACAGTTCAGAGGAACGCTCCATCTATTATCATGATGTTATTTTGCCCAAAATGGAAGAATTGCGTACAGCCGCTGACCGTTTAGAGGTGCTTTGCGCCGCCAAATACTGGCCTTTCCCCACTTACAGCCAGTTGCTGTTCTATTAAAAATTAAACAATAAAAAACACAAAGACGTGTATTAACTCAGGTTTTCGCCTGATTATACACGTCTTTTTTATATATAGCTTAATCAACCTTAAAATACAGGAGTGATTTAAAAATGGAAGATTTAATTATTGGTATGGATACGCTTTGGGTACTTTTAGGCGCTGCGTTGGTATTTTTTATGCAGCCCGGTTTTGCCATGGTGGAAACAGGTTTTACCAGAGCAAAAAATGCTGGTAATATTATTATGAAAAACTTTATGGATTTTGCAATCGGCAGTATTGTCTTCTGGCTGTTAGGCTTTGGTTTAATGTTTGGTACAGACATTATGGGCATTATTGGTGCACCAGATTTTTTAATACGCGGTGATTACAGTGCAGATGGCAGCTATACATCATTTGCATTCATCATTTTTCAAACCGTATTCTGCGCCACAGCTGCAACAATCGTTTCTGGTGCAATGGCTGAACGCACTAAATTTGTTACCTATTGTTTATACTCACTATTAATCAGCGCCTGCATCTATCCCATTTCCGGCCATTGGATTTGGGGCGGAGGCTGGTTAAGTCAGCTGGGGTTTCATGATTTTGCTGGCTCTACTGCCGTACATATGGTAGGCGGCGTGGCTGCACTGGTTGGCGCAGCAATGATTGGCCCACGTATCGGAAAATATGACAGCAACGGGAAAAGCCACGCCATTCCTGGTCATAGTTTAACTCTGGGCGCTTTGGGCGTGTTCATTCTCTGGTTTGCCTGGTTTGGCTTTAACGGCTGCTCAACCGTTTCCATATCTTCCAATGTCAGTGCTATTGCCGCTTCGTCGATTTTTGTCACGACCAATCTTTCTGCGGCAATGGCCACACTGACAACCATGCTGCTTACATGGGTTCGCTATGGCAAACCTGACGTTTCCATGACCTTAAATGGCGCTTTAGCTGGTCTGGTAGGTATCACAGCTGGCTGTGATGTTGTTTCACCACTGGGCGCAGCTGTTATCGGCGCAATTTGCGGTGTTTTAGTTGTTCTGGCTGTGGAATTTATTGATAAAGTCTTGAAAATAGATGACCCAGTCGGCGCCATTTCCGTACACGGAGTCTGCGGAGCCGCCGGCACTATCTTGCCTGGTCTTTTATCGCTGGACGAGGGCTTGCTTTATGGACACGGCGCTCGATTTTTAGGTGTGCAGCTGTTGGGCGTAATCAGCGTAATTGCCTGGGTAGTTATAAGTATGTTCATCATCTTCAGTATACTCAATAAGACGATTGGACTGCGCGTTACTCCAGCCGAGGAAATTGCCGGTTTGGACATCACTGAACATGGACTGGTAAACTCCTATGCAGATTTTATGTCGGTAACACATAACATATATGAAGACGAAGAAAATATCCAGAACAACGTAGCCCATATGCCTGTTCCAATTATTACAACCGCACCTGACTCTACTGCTGACAATCAGCATATCAGCAAAGTAGTTATAATCACCCGACGCACCCACTTTGAACTTCTAAAAAATGCTCTTTCTGCCATTGGAGTTACGGGCATGACTGTCACCAATGTTATGGGCTGCGGTCTGCAAAAAGGTGCTACTGAATTTTACCGCGGCATCGCCATGGAAACAAAACTGCTACCAAAAGTTAAGGTGGAAGTTGTAGTAAGCAAAGTACCAGTGGAAGATATTGTGCATGCTGCCACCCAGGTACTTTATACTGGAAAATATGGCGACGGCAAGATTTTTGTTTATGATGTAAAAAATGTTATTCAGGTACGCACTGGCAAGGAAGGGTTTGCTGCGCTGCAATATCCTGAAATTGACAAATAATTTCTCTAACTGGGTAGGGGCGGCTTGCAATAGCAGCCCCTACCCTCTATATTAAAATTTACAACCAAAACTTAGCAAAAAACCCTTTACAAACTCTCGCCAAAGTGATATAATATACAAACACCGTGCGAGTGTAGTTTAATGGCAGAACAAGAGCTTCCCAAGCTTTTAGCGAGGGTTCGATTCCCTTCACTCGCTCCATATTGATAATTACCAAAAGCTGTCTTATTTTGACAGCTTTTGTTTTATTCGGCTTTGTGCTGCACCCCACTATACTATACCATATCAATATAAAGATATTTCTTATGCTCATTGCTCAGTCATGGTAACTTCTGAAACGAAGTATTTAATTAAAATGCATAAAGTTGCACAAAAGTGTTGACATATACTTTTTTTCGTGCTAATCTATGATTATAGTTGTGTTTTAACCAAAAAAATTAAGTTGAGGAGCCGCAAAATGAAAAAAAATTTTTTTAATCTACAAATAATTGCCTGGCTGCTGGTTTTAAGCAGTCTATTCTGTTTTAACATCAATCCGGTCTGGGCTGACGAACAGCCAGAATATAATCGTGCATATAGCATTGATGAACTTTTTATTCAGGATTTGGGGCCGAACGACTGCCCAAATCGCCCGGAGGGGCAACATTATTGGGACGGACGTATTACTGTTATTCCCAGTTTGACTAATGAGGGAGAATATACTTATACCTGCAAATCATGTGGCAAAACTATTAAATTACGTATGCAGCCGGCTGTTTCTGAATATCAGATTGCCGCCTGGCGACGTTCCAATCCGCAGGCAGTAAATACTGACGATGTAAATACAAGCGAGCAAAATCAGAATGGACAGACCATAACCCCTAACCTTGATGAAGTATTACATAAGGGAAGCGGCTGTCAAGTCGTTAGCAAGTTAAGTCAGGGACAAATTCGGCAGATTCTGGCCGCAGCGCCCAAGTTTGATTTTTCAGCTGAAGATTTTGTAAATCAGAACAATGCCTGGCAGGCAGCTTTAACGCGTCTGAATGCTCTGCGGCAAATTGTCAGTCTGCCAACGGTCACACTGGATAAAAATAGCGCTGACCAGTTTACTGACTGGCCAGACGCAATGATTGCCGATTTTCAATCCGAAAATATAGCTACAGTTATGCATCGTCGTTGGTTGCTTAACCCTGCTTTGGGTCAGGAAACAACCAACAATGCTGCTTATAACTATGATTATATTGCCTGGCCGTCCTCAGGCAATTTCCCCAGCGACATTTTTAGCGCTGATACGCCTTGGAGTATAATTTTAAATCCAGATAAATTTAAAACTCCGGATATTTATGCTATACATATAAATGTAACGCGCGCAATGGACGGTGAGAAATGGCATTTTGCTGGTGATAACTATAAAGCTGCTGACAGTGGTAAGTATTTTAATGTAGATGTGATTGAAACAGCCAAAGATAGCATGAACAACTGCATTATTTTTCGTCCAAATGATATTTCTGAATATCTGGGCAGCTACAATATCAGCATCAGCGGCCTGCAATATCTTGACGGGCGCAAAGTTACCTTAACTTATGATGTAGAATTTTTTAATCTTGGAGAATTTGATACCGCGATACCGCAAACCGACCAACCAAATCCAGAGCCAATCCAACCGGAATATACTGAAACACCATTTCTTGACGTGCAAAGCAGTGATTATTTTGCCCAACCTGTGGCTTGGGCAGTAACCAAAGGAATAACAAAAGGAGCGTCAGATACCAGCTTTGAACCGGATAACACCTGTAACAAAGCCCAAATTATTACCCTACTCTGGCGTGCTTATGGTAGTCCTCAATCATCTATACCCAATCCTTTTCGCGATTTGCAAAAAAGTGACTACTATTATGATGCCGCGCTTTGGGCAGTGGAAAACGGTATAGTTGCCGGCAACCGCTTTGCTGGTGACACACCATGCACTCGCGCCATGACAGTCAACTATATGTGGCTGGCCGCAGGCAGCCCAACCCCGGAAACAGTTTCCAACTTTGCGGACGTTCCTGTTAATACAGCCTATAATCTAGCCGTTGCCTGGGCAGTGGAACAAAATATTACTACAGGCACTACGCCCACCACATTTGAACCGCAACAGACCTGTACACGCGGTCAAATTGTTACCCTACTTTATCGTAATTTAAGCAACAAAAATAGATAATAAAAAGGCGCTTTACAAAGCGCCTTTTTATTATCAAATTAACAAACACCCTGTGCCAGCATTGCACTGGCAATTTTTTCAAAACCAGCAATATTGGCACCCAGTACAAAGTTATTAGGCTGACCATAACGCGCCGCAGCATCAGCAGTTTTATGATAAATATCAATCATAATGTTTTGCAAACGTTTATCAACCTCATCAAACGTCCAGCTTAAACGCATGCTGTTCTGAGCCATTTCCAACGCAGATGTGGCCACACCACCAGCATTAGCCGCCTTGCCAGGCATAAACATAATACCTTTCTCAATAGCATAATCTGTGGCTTCACGTGTAGTAGGCATGTTAGCACCCTCAGCAATTACACGACAGCCATTGGCCTGCAAAGTCTGCACATCAGCCAATTCTAATTCATTCTGAGTAGCGCAGGGTAAAGCAATCTCACAAGGAATAGTCCAAATACCTTTGCCCTCCGTATAAGTAGCGGAATCCACACGTTCAGCATACTCACGAATACGCCCACGGCGCACTTCTTTAATATCTTTAACGATATCCAGCTGAATACCATTAGGGTCATAAATATAACCATTTGAATCGCTCATGGCAACTACTTTCATACCTTTAGCCTGAGCCTTGGCCACAGCATAAATTGCCACGTTACCAGAACCAGAAACCAAAGCGGTTTTACCCTCCAGCTTATCACCTGCATGGCTTAACATTTCCTCCAGCATATAAATAAGACCATAGCCAGTGGCTTCTGTACGACCTAATGAACCGCCGTAAGCAATACCTTTACCTGTCAAAACGCCTTCATAAAGACCGGTCAGACGTTTATACTGACCATAAAGATAACCGATTTCACGGCTGCCTACACCAATATCACCAGCTGGCACGTCGCAATCCGCCCCAATATGTTTAAATAACTCTGTCATAAAGCTTTGGCAAAAAAGCATAACCTCGCGGTCAGATTTACCTTTGGGGTCAAAATCGGAACCGCCTTTGCCACCACCAATAGGCAAACCGGTTAGCGAGTTCTTAAAAATTTGTTCAAAACCTAAAAATTTCAGAATACTCTGGTTTACTGACGGGTGAAAACGCAAACCACCCTTATATGGACCAATGGCACTGTTAAATTGAATACGATAGCCACGGTTTACATGTACCACATTCTGGTCATCATACCAAGGCACCCGGAAAGAAACTGCTCGCTCCGGCTCCACCAGTCTTTCCAACAGGGAAGCCCGGCGATATTTATCCTCATTAGCACTGATTGCCACTTCAATAGAATCCAGAACCTCTTTCACCGCCTGGCAAAATTCAGGCTCATGTGGGTTTTTCTGCACAACTCTCTCATAAATTTCTTGCGTATAAGACAATACACACACCTCTTTCAGTCTTAAATTCTCTTTTTTTGTTGTCAACCGCTTTTTTACTGGTTACATCTTATAATTATACACTTTTTTTTGCCTTAAGTAAATATTTATTTTATAAATTTGCTGAAAAATTTTTTAAACCACCAATGCTAAAAATCGCCAAAATACTTGCAGATGTACAAAAAATATATTATAATAGATAAAATTAGACATTTTATTAATAAATAGCCTATGCAAAATCACACAACAAACTATTTTAAAATGAAAATTTTAACGAATTAATCTAAAAAATTAGTATAGAGGAAAAAAATAATGAAACAACTCCGCTCATTCCTATTTATCTGCGTTCTCTCAACGCAGATTTTTCTTTTTACCAACCATGCCGCTGCGGAACTTATCCCACTGCCAGATTCCCCCCTGACTACTCAACATTTAATTTTATATATCAATGATGGCAGTGATATTATATTTACAGAACAGCTTACAAACATGCAAGAATTTATTATTCCACGAGATATTCCCAAACGCACAGGCTATACATTCTTTGGCTGGGCTCACAAGCCAGACGCTGAAATTGCAGAGTACCAACCGGGTGACTATCTAAGAACCAATGCCGAAGTATTTGCATTATATGCTGTATGGCGTCCGGAACAGTCCACTTTTATTCTGTTTTATGATGTTAATGGTGGCAGCAATCCGCCTACAGCCCAAACTGCTCCTGACGGTGTATTGTTTTGTCAATTCATAATCACAGATTCAGAGCCAAATCGCCCCGGGTTTGATTTTATTGGCTGGAGTCTTACCCCAGATGCCACCGAGGCAGAATATTTTTCCGGCGATATTTTCAGTACTATTAATAAACAAAATATTCTTTATGCCGTTTGGCAGGAACAACCCAAATTAGTTTATACGCTGGTTTACAATGCCGATGATGCGGAAAATATACCAGCCGTCCAAAGCATTGAATCAGGCATCAGCGGCTGTATTTTTCAACTATCTGATAAAATTCCTCAACGGTCAGGTTATATTTTTCTGGGTTGGGCCAAATCACCAAACGCTGAACGACCTGAATATCAGCCTGGAGAGAAGATACAAACCGTAAAAACCTTTACTATGCTTTATGCTGTTTGGCAGGAACAGCCTCAATTTATTTACAGCCTGTATTTTGATGCAAATGGCGGCAGTGACGCACCGCCTGCACAAATCGCCCGAACTCATGAACAATACTATACTTTCACCATTCCAGCGCAAACACCCCAACGTCCCGGCTATATTTTTTTAGGCTGGAGCCAAAATCCACATGCTATCACGCCAGATTTTAGGCCTAACACCGAACTAACCATAATAACTAAAGAACTTTCACTTTACGCCGTTTGGCAACAACAAATTACACCAGAACCTGAGCAACTTTACATCTTAACCTACCAAGCTAACGGCGGCAGCAATGCACCACAAACCCAGCTGGTCTATTCCACGGCCTCAACTTATACATTCAAAATTTCCGACCAAAAACCGCAACGCGATGGCTATGTATTTTTAGGCTGGAACATAATTGCGGACGATGCGTATGCAGAATATCAACCCGGCGACGACTTTTTGACAAACAATACTGACAATACACTTTTTGCCGTCTGGCTTCCAGCATCAACGACCGATTCAGTTAAATATACGCTGATTTATGACGCCAATGGCGGCCAAAATCCACCGATTATGCAAATTGCTTATGGTAATAATGCTAACTGTTTATTTAAACTGGCAACAGAAAAGCCAGAGCGCCTCAATTACACCTTTTTGGGCTGGGCCTTTACGCCATATGCCGAAAAACCGGATTGTCTGCCGGGCCAAACCATGTTTACCAATAAAAAACATTTAATTCTATATGCTGTTTGGCAACGCAACCAACCACAAGCGCCAACATTGTCAGATTTACAACAGCTTTTAGGCAATCAGGCCGTAAAACTTATCTGCACCAATTCAGCCAGCGGTCATGAAACTATCAGCTGGCCGTTGCTGTCAGAAAGTTATAGCTATGATATTACACAAACTACTAACGGTCATTTTATTGCCTGTTTCAGCGTTAAACCAGATTTATATTTAAAGGCCTATAATGAACAGCTAAACGGCCACCAAATTGCCAGCACCAGTCAACAACCGCAAAGTTTCAGTTTGCTTTATGTTGAAGAATATGCCAAATGGATACTACAACCAGATTTTACAGCGCCCAGTTTTAATATTTCCTGCATTACCCCCAGTCAGCCCACAACCACAGATTTAATGCAAATTTTGGAAACCCCATTTCTGGTTACTGTTAAATGTATAGAAACAGAACATAAACATCGTGAACATTATCCAATAACATATGGTATTATGTCCGATGGCTTACAAATCGGCCCTGTGCAGATTAATGAACAAAATTGTTATACCTGCCAGCTTACATTCAAATCACAACCATATATTAACGCTTATCAAGTCAGCTATGGCGCACATAAATTAGCTGCAAATGTCAACGCCGAACAAAATATTGAACTGATTTATGACCATAAAGCCAATATTTGGCGCAAAAATAACCAAAACCTGCCATGTTTTCCGGTCGTTTATACACCAGAACCAGAAATTCCGCCCATTTATAATTATAGCTTAATCTTTAACTCCAACGGTGGTCAATATGCACCATTTCCGCAAACAGCTTCCAGTTATGACCAAACCTTTCTTTTCGTTATTCCCAAAGAAACGCCCATACGTCCAAATTATCGTTTTTTAGGTTGGGCAAAACAGCAAAATGCCTTAAACCCAGTTTATCAACCCCAGGATATTATTATCCTGCGCAGCAAGAAACCTAAACTTACACTTTATGCTGTTTGGCAGTTTAACCCTGCCAATCCGGACAAACCACCAATTGTCGAACCAAAACCGCCGTTGGATTTACCACAAACAGCCTATGGACTGTACTATGACAGCAACGGCGGCAATAACACACCAGCCGAGCAGGTTCAATACAGTTCTGCGACCAGCCATATCTTTGAAATTACGGCGGAACAACCACAGCGTCCTGGTTATATTTTTGCAGGCTGGTCACTAAACCCCAAAGCCCTGCAAAGCGATTATCAGGCTGGCGATAAATTACATTTAACCCAAAATCAGCCAAGCCAAACGCTATATGCAGTATGGCAACTTCCACCTCCCTCAGAAAAGCCTGTTATAAATTCTCCCAACGATAACTCTGACAATGAAGATATTGTCGAAATAGCACAACCTGAAATTCTGGTTTCTAACCTAATACACAAAGCATATATTCAAGGCTACCAAGATAACACTATCAAGCCGCTAAATTATGTTACGCGCGCCGAAGCAGTTGTGATGCTTTATCGCTTGCTGCCGGAGCCGGCCAAAACGGAGCCACTTTATTGCATAGCAGAAGACGTGCAGACAAACGCCTGGTATTATACAGAATTGGCTATATTACAACAAAATGGACTGATACAGGGCTATGCAGACGGAACCCTGCGACCTAATCAAAATCTAACGCGTGCTGAATTTATCACAATGTTAATACGTTTTAATAATTTAAACAGTCCAAACTCAAATTTAGGCAATAATTATTCATCAAATATACCAACAAGCAATTTTTATGATATTGCCAACCATTGGGCTGAAACTTATATCAAGCAGGCAGCCATGCATGGTTGGATTAAGGGCTATCCCGATAATAGCTTTGCTCCCAACCAGCCAATCAACCGGGCGGAGGCTGTCAGTATATTAAACAATATGCTTAACCGCCAGGCAGATATAACCAAACTTGCAATATATCAAAATTGGCCTGATAATCCTGAAAATGCCTGGTTTTATGCAGATTTGCTGGAAGCTGTCCACACGCATACTTATATCATTGAAAATGATACTGAAATCTGGCTGGAAATTTATCCCACACAACATTAATCTATCGCTGATTTTATATCTATGATATCGTCAAAAGCTATTTGCAACGGTCTAACGCCAGACAGTAATAAGCAGCGATGTATCTTATCCAAAACCAGTATCTGACCGCTATTTTGCAAATATTGACCGTTGACAAAATATGTCACTGCAACAAGACTGCCCTTTTGCAACTGCCGCAGTTTAGCGTCCAATTCCGCCGCAGCCTCATCAGCCAAAAGCTTGGGCGAAACCAAACCCATTTCCTGTTCTTTGCGACGCAACGCTGCATTAAGTCCCTTAACAGCCGCAAAAGGCATAAATTGCTTGGCTCTTTCTGCTGGTGACATTGAGTTTTTTGGCTTATTCACCACTCTTATGTCCTCCAATCTGCTGATTACGTTCTCTCCCGGTAGCGCCAGGCGCAAAATTCATTCCTCTTAAAATCTTATTTCGGCCATATTTTTGTTTGATGTGCAAAACAGTACGCTGCACAACTCGCTCTTTTTGCAGCACAGCATCAATATTATTAAACAAATTTAACTGCTGATTGCCCTCCGGCAGCAAATTATTAAAGCTGATATTGATACGCCGCACTGGCTGACTGACATCCACAATCCGTTCAAATAAAGCCAAAGCCGCCGGAATTAAAACCAAATCAGAATTAGCAGGCATTGATAAATTGGCATTACCTTTAGCCGCAGCAGCATGTAAACTATTGCTGTAACCCACATACATGCTGATATGGGAAGTAACCATTTCCTTATCCACCAATTCAAGACATAATGTATCTATCATTTCCTTAACGATTAACTTTGCTTCTGTAAAGGAATAATCACGCATCAAAACCTGACCACTGCCAAGGCAGTTGCTTTTAGGACGATAAGCCTTAATATCAGCAATCGTCGTCGACTCTCTGCCCCAGGCATGGTCAATCAACAACTCTGCATCTATACCAAACAATCGATAAATCAACATTTCGTCAGCCTGTGCAATCTGGCGCATGGTACTGATACCATAACGCGCCAGACGCTGCGCCGTACCACGACCAATTCGCCAAAAATCTGTCAATGGCCGGTGTTCCCAAAGTTTCTCCTGATAGCTGTTTTCATCAAGACAACCAATAAAATCAGAAGCATGCTTGGCCATGATATCCAGAGCAATCTTCGCCAGATATAAATTACTACCAATGCCACAGGTTGCTCGCAGCCCGGTTCGTTGCAAAACCTTTTGCATCAGCTTCTGCGCCAACTGCCGTGCCGTCAGACCATAAGTATGCAAATAAGGCGTAATATCCAAAAAAGCTTCATCAACTGAATAAACATGGATATCCTCTTTGGCAATATACTGCAAATAAACACCGTAAACCTCCGCCGCATAATTAATATAAAGCTGCATACGTGGCGGCGCCATAATATAATCTAAACTGGGCGGTATTTCAAAAACCCGACAACGGTTCGATACGCCCAAAGCTTTTAAAGCAGGACTTACAGCCAAACAAATAGTTTTCTCGCCACGCTCCGGGTCTGCTACCACCAGCTTAGTCGTCATAGGATTAAGACCTCGCTCCACGCATTCAACAGAAGCATAAAATGATTTCAAATCAATGCATAGATATGTTTTGTTTTTAGCAATCATCATCTCACACCCACAGCACAAAATCCAACAATTATTACAAACAAATGTTCCATAAATATTATAACGAACATTCGTTTTATTTGCAAGTATTTTTTTGTGAGAATTTTTGGTTTTTAGGGCTTGTTTTTTCCGAAATCATCTGCTATAATTATAAAGATGGTTTTTTATAAGACCATGAATTGAATTTTAATCCCTGCCGCTATAATATATAGCGACCAGATGTCCGAAGGGAGGTGCTGAAATGCGTGATTACGAGGTTTTGTATATTCTGCGCCCAGATATGAGCGAGGAAGAATATACTGCTGCGGTGGAAAAGTTCAACGCATTAATTCAGGCAAATGGCGGCGAAGTTGTTAAAACCGATATTTGGGGCAAGAGAAAGCTTGCTTATGAAATCGAAAAACTTCGCGAAGGCTACTATGTTTTAGTAACTTTCAAGGCCGGGCCGGAATTGCCGCAGGAACTGGAACGCAATTTCCGAATTGCTGACAGCGTGCTGCGTTATCTTGTCACTCGTTTGCCTGAATAGAGGAGAATTTTTATGTTGAACCGAATTGTTTTAATTGGCAGATTAACCCGTGACCCAGAGTTGCGTTTCACGCCAAATGGCCATGCGGTTTGCTCTTTCACCCTGGCGGTGGATAGACCATTTACCAATCAGGACGGCAACAGGGAAGCTGATTTTATTAACATCGTGGTTTGGAACAAACAGGGTGAAAACTGCGCCCAGTATCTGGCCAAAGGCCGGTTAGCCGCAGTGGACGGCCGTTTACAAATACGTTCCTATGATGGCAATGACGGCCAACGTCGTTATGTAACTGAAGTTATTGCTGATAATGTTCGTTTCCTTTCCTCTCGCAATGAGGGCGGCAACAGCTATGAAACCGGCAGTTCCAGTTATGGCGGTAATGCCGGTTCGCGCGGTGCTAACACATATGAACCGCCCAGCCCAAGTGTGGCCGCTGCAACATTTGAGGATAATATGCCTTTAACCAGCGATGATTTGCCATTTTAACAAAAAATTAAAAAAAGTCTAAAGGACTATAATATAAGGAGGAATTACTCATGGCTGAAGAAAAAGCCAGGGAGGAAAGACGTCCCTTCCGCGGCAACCGTGGCCGCCGCAGCCGTCGTCGTGTCTGCCGTTTCTGTGTTGATAAAGCACAATATATTGATTACAAAGACACCGCACGCTTGCGTAACTATATCACCGAACGCGGCAAGATTTTGCCTCGTCGTGTTTCCGGCAACTGTGCCAAGCATCAGCGTATGCTGACTGACGCTATCAAGCGCAGCCGCATTGTGGCTCTGTTGCCCTACACCGCTGAATAAGTAAATAAAAATTAAATCAACCAGCTACTTAGCAGCTGGTTGATTTAATTTTCACTAAAAGGAGTTGTCTTATATCCGACAACTTCTTTTTATTATTGTCATAATAAAGCCGCTGCCATTCCGGCGGCATGCCCAGTGCTAAATGCTACCTGCAAATTATAACCGCCAGTAAAAGCATCAACATCAAGCAATTCACCAACAATAAATAAACCAACCGCCAGTTTAGAGGCGAAAGTTTTGGGGTTAATCTCTTTCACAGCCACACCGCCACAGGTTACAATCCCCTCATTAAGCGGCCGAGTACCCACCAACATTAACGGAAATGCCTGCATGGTTGCCAATAAAGCCTGCCGTTCACGATGCTGCAAGGTGTTCAGCGGCTTATCCGGCGTTAAACCAGTCAATTGAATAAACGGCATAATCAAAGACTTGGGCAACCATTCTGTCAGAACATTATGCAAATGTCGCTTAGAACCGCTCTGCATTTCTCTATCCCAACGCTCCTGTAACTGTTCCAGGTTTAAAGCCGGCTTCAAATTAATTTGCGCCAGCAAGGGCTGGCCGGGATTATCACGCCAAAACAATGCAGCCGGCCGAGAAGCGGTCAACACCACAGGACCGGAAAGCCCAAAATGTGTAAACAAAAGTTCGCCAAAAAGCTTAACTAGCAAATTCTTTTTGCTTGGCTGACCGTTTCTGTATAGACTAAATTCCACATTGCGCAAAGAAAGGCCGGCCAACTCCCCAACCCAGCTTTCCGCCGCCACCAGCGGCACCAATGCTGGCAATGGCTCAATTATCGTATGTCCAACCATCGCAGCCAAAGCATAACCGTCCCCACTACTGCCTGTTGCCCGATAGGTAGCACCACCAGTCGCTAAAATAACCGCATCGACTTGTTTTTTCAAACCATTGGCCGAAACAGCCCCTACTACACACTGGGTGCCATCATTTTCTTTTGCCAGCAATAATTTTTTAACAGTGGTTTTCAGGCAAACATCTACTCTCAAACGCTTAAGTTCACCCTCCAAAGCGGCAATCACATTTGCTGACTTATCTGACTGAGGAAAAACGCGTTGACCTCGTTCCACTTTTAGTGGCACGCCTAACTCTTCAAAAAACTGCATAACAGCCTGATTATCAAAAGCTGCAAAAGCACTGTGCATAAAACGACCGTTACCAGGAATATTGGCAATCAATTCATCAACCGGCGCGGCATTAGTAACATTGCAACGTCCCTTGCCAGTAATAGCCAGCTTGCGCCCCAGCAAATCATTTTTTTCCCAGAGTGTAACAGAGGCGCCAGCCCTGGCTGCTGTAATCGCAGCCATACAACCGGCCGCACCACCGCCAATCACCAAAACCGTACTCATTCAGTCAACCTCCCAGACTCAACATTTTGCAGTCTGGCAACTGTTTGCATATGCCGTTAAATCGCGTCGCATAATGGCAAGCGAATTTGGAGGTTCGGCCTTTTGCCAATTCCAAAACAATCGACACATTTTTTCCTGTCTGTCCAGTGATTGAAAAGCCATGTTTTGCAATTTATCATCTAGCTGACCGGTTATTTTCAGTTGCCCAAAGGCCGTTGCTAAAATAACCTGGTCAACCAACAAAAGTCCCTGCTCACCCGGCAAACCATCAATAGTTTGGGCGGCCTGCTGCCACAGTTGCTCATCTGTCTGCTCGCTTTGCGGTGGCAAATAGGTCATTTCCCATTCTTCTTCAATCAGCCAACGCGGAAAATCAGCAAAATCCACCGTATGCCGATTGCGCAGACAATCCTGCAATTCATACAATGTATCACTGCCCTCGTCATTACCAAACGGCGCTTCTTCGTTCGCACAATCATAATACAAATCATCAGAAAAGAACTGACGAAAAACAGGGTGACTTGTTAAAATATTCAAACCGTCTTCATCATTATCAAAATATAATTGCTTATCCATTAAAATTCAATACCCCGACGCACCGGCACACCTTTAGTATAATAATGCTTAACTTCACGCATCTCTGTCACTAAATCTGCCGCCTCAATAATTGCATCAGGCGCGTTGCGCCCCGTCAGCAGCAGTTCAATATTCGGTAGTTTGGTTTTAATCAAGTCCAAAACTTCTTCTTCGGTCACCAACTCAAAATAAAGCGCATTGTTAATTTCATCTAAAATAACAATATCTACATCAGGATTTTGTAAAGCCTCACGCGCCTTTTCCATGCCAGCCTTGGCCTGCGCATAATCAGCCTCAGTGCCCTCGCCTTTTTTTACCCAACCGGGGTTACCAAAACAGTAATGTTCAACAGTTTCACCCAAACGACGAATACCCTCGTCCTCGGCATAATGACCACTTACTTTCATAAACTGAATAATTACCACATGCATATTACAGCCGGCTGCGCGCAATGCTAACCCAAAAGAAGCTGTGCTTTTGCCTTTACCATCGCCAGTATAAACCTGCACCATGCCCTGCTGCAAACGAGTTCTTTCTGTTTCCATAACTTTCACACTCCTTAACTTTATTATTTATCGGCATGCTTAACTGCCAACGCCGCACAATCGGCAATCAGCTGCATGCAGAATTTTTTACGCGGTTTGCAGTCAAAATCTTCAAAGGGATTGGTTAAATCCTGGCAAATCAGACGATTTTCATTAGACGCCTGAATTTCTCGCACCAAATCGCCAAAAAGCGGATAAACTTCCTGCTGCAATTTGGTCACACGTTCAGCCATATCCTCGCCCTCCATAGGATTGCGGCGGCCTTTTACCATACCCAGCGCCATAACCGCGCCGGAAATAGCCCCACAAACACCCTCACGAGTATGCCCCAAACCAGCGCCAAAACCAGTGGACAAAGCCACTGTTTCCGGCGGAAAACCTGTATCGTAAACCTCCATAAAAGCCTTAACCACGCACTCAGCACAGTTTAGCCCCTGTCGAAAATAGCCGCGCGCGCTTTCTGCTGCCATTTCCATTCTTTCTTCTGTGGAATTGCCCTTTTTCTTAATTCCAGTCATTTTAATTCGCCTCCCAATTTTATATTTTTATTTATTTGATATGCTCTCTTTAATTGCCAACAAGCGCTCAATCTCCGATGCAGTCAATTCTCGCCACTGACTTGGCTTAAGACCCTGCAACGTCAAACCAGCAAAACTGATACGATTCAGCCAGATAACCTCAAGACCAACGGCCGCCATCATACGCCGTACCTGTCGATTACGCCCCTCGTGAATAGCCAACTCTACCACAGCGTCATTAATGCGGCGTACCCTGGCCGGAGCCGTCCAGCCATCGTCCAGCTTAACACCATGCTCCAGTTGACTCAGCTTGTCCGCCGTCAGCCGCCCCCGAAAACAACACTGGTAGACCTTGGTTATCTCTCCCTTGGGATGCAACAGGGCATTGGTCAATTCTCCATCATTGGTTAACAGCAACGCGCCAGAGGTGGCATAATCAAGCCGTCCCACCGGATATAAACGCTGGGACTTAAAATTTTCTGCCGAAGCCTTAAACAAATCAATAACTGTTCGGCGACCACGTTCATCATGCACACTGGTAATATAACCAGCCGGTTTATACAGCAACAGATAACGCAACTGAGCCAATGGTGGTAACGGCTGATTGTCCAACAAAATCTCATCAAGCCTCGGGTCTGCCTTATCACCCAACTGAGCTATCCGACCATTTATCTTTAAGCGCCCAGCCAAAATCAGCTGTTCTGCCGCCCGGCGCGACGCCACATTGTGCTGCGCCAGAATTTTCTGCAATCTTTCCTCCATATTTTTATCCTGCTTGTCCAAATGAATTACCAAAAATTAGCATAAACTAATTATAGCTAATTCATTATAACAAAGAAAATGCCTTAAATCAACTTTTATTTAAATATAAGTGTGCAGAGGAAGAAAGCCGCCGCAAAAGCTGCCAAATCGGCCAGCAAACCAACCACCAATGCATGACGATGATGCAAAACGCCCACAGAACCAAAATAAACCGTTAACACATAAAATGTTGTATCCGTACTACCCTGCATTGTAGCAGCCAAACGGCCAATAAAGCTGTCAGGACCATTTGTTTCAATAATCTGGGCGCACCAAGCCAAGGCACCGCTGCCAGAAAGCGAACGCAACACAGCCAAAGGCAGAATATCTGCCGGTAAACCAAAGCGGTTACATATCGGCTGAAGCTGTGCCAATGCCAACTGCATAGCACCACTAGCGTTAAACACTTCAATCGCTACCAGCATACCCAACAAAAACGGCAGAATTTGCACCAATAAGCGAAGACCTCTCGCTGCGCCGTCACAAAACACATTATAAACATCAACGCCCTTGAAAAGTGCGTAAATCGGTGCAAAAATCAAAAAAACCGGTATTGCCCATTGTGAAAGTGCCAGAACCACAGCAGACATTTTGTTTGCCCCCTTAACCCTTATGCAATCTCAACGCCGCCGCAAAACGGCATGCGCTACCAGTCCCACCAACAAACCAAAAGCAGAAGATAATATGCAAAGCAGTAAAATTTCGGTGGGATTGGCCGAACCGGCACTACTGCGCAAGGCAATAACCGTTGTTGGCAACAAAGTTATGGCGCTGGTATTCAGCAAAAGCAAGGTTATCATACTGTCAGAAGCGGTATCTGGTTTTGGATTAAGCTGTTGTAACTCCTGCATGGCCTGCAAACCAAAAGGTGTGGCCGCATTACCCAAACCCAGCAGATTAGCGCAAAAGTTCAGCACAATGCCGCTGAAAGCCGGGCTATCTGCCGGAAGTTCCGGAAACAAATGGCGCAGCAATGGCGAAAGCAATCCGGCCAGCTTCTGTAAAAGCCCACTGGCTTCCATTAAAGCCAAAACACCCAGCCAAAGCATTAAAACTCCGGCCAGCGATACTATCAAATCAACACTCTTGGCCGCGCCGGCAAAAGCAGCCTGTGTTACCATACCAATATTACCCTGCCAGGCCGCTGCAGCGAAACCAGCCAGCAACAGCAACAGCCAGATTATATTAACCAAAAAAGCGCACCTCCCCTGCCCTTATATTTAGGCATATGAGAGATGCGCCGAAAAAATGCTCAATTTATTTTATACAAACCAATATCTCTAAATCATCTTGCGCAAACAACGTCTTAATCATCGCAGAAACCTCTGGCCATTGCAGCTTATCCAAACCACAGCCAATCAACGGCATTGCCAACAGTCTAATATGCCGCTGCCGACATATTTTCTGCATAAGCTTGAGCGCCCCCTCCAGGCTTTGGTAAGTTGGCTTCTGATAATATCGCTCTTTGGTTATCAGATTAAAAACTCGCTCCTCTAATAAACAATCATAGCTACGCCCCTGAACCTGCCAATCAGCCAGATAATCCGGGAAAGCTGCCCTAAGCTTATCACGCATGGAAAACTGCCGATTAAACTGCACAGCGATACCGGCGCCCATGGCAAAATCCGCACTGATACAATGCACCAGATAATATTCTGGCGGCGTGGCAAACAAATCCTGCTGTTTCTCCTGATATTGCATGCATATTCCTCTCTGTTACAGAAATTATTTAACCAGCTTTAAGGGAGCATATTTCTGAATTAAAACCTTGATACCCTGGCCGGGGAAAGCAATGGAAAGTGATGCGTCTTCCCCACTGCCGTCAATTTTCACTACCACGCCCAGGCCAAATTTGGTGTGCTGAACCTTATCGCCAATATTAATCAACTGTACCTGTGATGTTGACTGCGGTTCAAAGCTATGTTTAGCCCGGCTGACATACAGAGAAGTACTGGGCGGCGCGGCCTCTCGTTTAACTTCCGGTCGTTTATAGCTTAAGGTATGCATATTAACCAGTTCTGCCGGAATTTCATTCACAAAACGGCTGGGCGGCAGATTAACATATTGACCAAAAAGATTGCGGCGCATGGCTCTGGTGATAAACAGGCGCTTTTTAGCACGCGTCATCGCCACATAACATAAACGGCGCTCCTCCTCCATGTCGTCCTCATCGGTTAGCGCCCGGGCATGAGGAAAAATCTTCTCCTCCAGACCAATCATAAACACCACCGGGAACTCCAAGCCCTTAGCGGCATGCATTGTCAGCAGCGTAACACTGCCGTCTTCGCTGTCATAACTGTCGGTATCCGTAATCAAAGCCAAACGAGCCAAAAAATTCTCTAAAGTCGGCGCATTATCTTCTGCATCGGCAAATTCATCATCGCCAGCCAACTGCTGCGCCTCCTGCATATTATTCATAAAGTCCACCGCCGAGGCGGCAAACTCACGCAAATTTTCCATACGGGTTTCGGCCGTAGTTGGGTCCTGCTTTTCCAGATAATCAAAATAACCTGTTTCAGACCAAACCATATCCAAAAGTTCTGGAATATCCAGCTTCTGCGCCCAATCTCGCAGATGAGCAATCAAATCAACAAAACGACCTACACTTTTCTGCGCGGTTGGTGATAAGGTCTGCAAAACCTCTGGCATTGTTAAAACCCGGAACACGGAAAGCCCCAACTCCGCAGCGCCGTCCTCCAGCTTCTGATAACTGCCCAGACCAATACTGCGCTTTGGCTCATTAATAATACGCGCCAAACTCAAATTATCATCAGGATTAACCAGCAAACGCAAATAAGCCAGCGTATCCTTAATTTCTTTACGCTCGTAAAACTTCATGCCGCCATAAACATGATAAGGATAGCCATATTTCAAAAGCGCTTCTTCCAACACACGCGCCTGTGTATGTGTGCGATACACAACCGCAAAATCCTTATATTCATAGCCCTGCTCGCGCATCATGGCAATCGTTTCAACCGCAAACATACCCTCTGAACGGTCATCGGGTAATTCCTGATATTCAATCAATTCTCCAGCTTCAGCGTCTGTCCAAAGGTCTTTGGGCTTGCGCTGGGTATTATGTGCAATCAAACTATTAGCCGCATCCAAAATATTTTTGGTGCTGCGATAATTCTGCTCAAGTTTAATCAGCTTGCAATCCTTATAATCCTGTTCAAAATTCAAGATATTGCCAATATCCGCCCCACGCCAGCCGTAAATGCTCTGGTCCGGGTCGCCAACAGCACAAATATTCTGGCTGCCAGCTGCCAACAAACGAATTAAATAGTACTGAGAATAGTTGGTGTCCTGATACTCGTCAACCATAATATAACGAAAACGCTGCTGATATTTGGCCAAAACCTGTGGCTGTTCTTCAAACAGGCGCAACGTATACATAATCAAATCATCAAAATCCATAGCATTGGCGGCCAAAAGACGCTGCTGATAAGATGCATAAATTCTGCCCACCATATTTTCCCATTCTGTGCCGATTTCTTTTAAATAATCATCTGGCGTTAACAACTGGTTTTTACATTTGCTGATTTCAGCCGCAACCGCCCGGGGGTGATATTCCTTATCCTTGGCAAAGCCCATTTCTTTAAGAATACGTTTAATCAGCGTTTGTTGGTCAGCGTCATCATAAATGATAAACTGCGTATCAAAAGGAAGATTTTGAATTTCCCGGCGCAAAATACGCAGACAAATACTATGAAAAGTACCAACCCACATATTGCGCACCGAAAGACCGGTCAGCTTTTCCATACGCTCGCACATTTCTTTGGCGGCTTTATTGGTGAAAGTAAAGGCCAAAAGTTCGCCCGGACGAATGGCCTTTTCCTGCAGCAAATAGGCCGCCCTTGTAACCAGGGCCTTGGTCTTGCCACTGCCGGCGCCAGCTAAAACCAAAACCGGCCCCTCAGTGGTCTGCACAGCCAAACGCTGCATCTCATTCAAATCCTGTAATATATTCTTTTCCATTTTCTCACCTTTTCAGCCAATAACTTTTTTATCCGCGGCTTGCCTTATTATAACTTTTTATTCTGACTGTTTATCTGAATTTATTTCCGAATTTTCATTCTGTGCTTTGGCCAGACGATGCAACACAACATTATAACCGTCGGCCCCATAACTCACACAACGCTTAACCCGACTGATAGTTGCTGATGAAGCCCCGGTTTTATAAGTTATATCCATATACTTTTCATCGTCATATAACATGCGAGCCACCGCAATGCGCTGCCCCATAGAAATAAATTCATTTGTTGTCAGCAAATCATCAAAAAAGCGATAGCATTCTTCTCGGTTTTGCAGTGCCAGAACTGCGTCACACAGCAAATCGGCTTCCGCACTGGCCAGTTTGCTTTTATAAGTCATAGCTTTTGCCCTCCAAAATAAAAATAACTCGCCTGTCTTCAAAAAACCGGACAAGCGACGCTAAAAATGCTTATAAACTTATAAAGATGTTCTAAGGTTGCAATCCGTATATAACTTAATTCATAATAATAATTATTCTACATAATTTTCCTTTTTCCTGCTGATATAAAAAAAACATTTGGGCGCAGCAAATTTTCCACGCCCAAAATCAGCTAATATTGTTCATGTTTCACAATAATATTTTGATGTTCCTTTTTAAATTTAAACACCCCAAAAATCAGCGCCAAAACAGGAAGCAGCATTGAAAAAACAGCAACCAGCCAAATCAGCCAACTATGCCCAATAAGCCAGCCGGCATAATCCGGCATAATACAGAACAAGGACATCAGTAGCAGCCAACAACCCAAAGCAACCAGCCAAATACGACCACGCTGCTGATTTGAAAAGCCCCAAAGTTCACAAAGACCAGAAACTGCCGCCGATAAAAAAGCCGCAACACGCAGCAATGCCAACATAACAAGCAAAACCGCACCGATTACTTCAAAACGGCTAAACCAATGTCCAAACTCCGCCAAACGAAAAACCTGTAAAATCGGAAACTCATAAAGTATCAACGAAGCACCCAAAACAACCTGACTGCCCAAAGCCAGAATCAGCCAAAGCAGCAAGGCCAGAATAACCGTCCAGAGTAATGTTCTCAAGCGCTGCTTAACCGCACGCACATGCACCAGATGCGGCAGCAGAGCAGAAAAACTGCCAAAAATCAATATACCAAACAATAACCCCTGCCAGCTATAATCTATTATACTATCCACATTACTGCGCCAAACTGGCAGAAAATTGCCAAAATCCGCCCCCCAAACAGTAAGCCAAAGATTGGCCAGCGTTAAAATCAGCGCTGGCACCACCACCAGCAAAGCCACACGAGCCAAAGCCGTACCGCCAGTAGCCGCGAAACAAGCCGCAGCCAGCAGAAACAAAGCGGCATATAACCACAACGGCAGATTATTCGCCCCCAGAGAAGCCCAAAAACTCACCACACAACCCGTAAATAATTCTGTCAGCAACAACCAAAACAAGGCGTAAGCAAAAAGCACTATTTTACCGCCAGCCTGACCAAACGCATAATACAGAGCAGCGCCAAAGCTTTGTCCGGCATAAAGCCTGTTCCAGCCCCAAAACAGCAGCAAATGCAGCAAACCAATCGGCATAGCCGACAGAATTAAAAGCCAGGCTTGTTGCGCAGCCGTTTTTTCAGCGCTGCCCAACAGCATTAAACTGTTCAAACACAGCACCAACGCCAGAGAAAAAAATTCTGCCCGGCCAATTTTGCCAATCTTACCCTGCATATTCGCTTATCTCCCATCTTCTTATTTATCCAAATTTATTTATAATTCAATCTAAGATTCAATATCCGCTTCAATTTCCAAACTAACCGTCAGCAAATTTAAATAATCCTGTTCGGCCATTTCTTCCCAAAGTTCTGGTTGCTGCCGATACACTTCACGACCAAGACCAATAAAATCCAGATTATATTTTCGACTGGCGGCCAGCGCTGCAACAGCCAAATCATGCAAACGCTGTCTGGTTAATGTCTGCAAATAAGCGTCTGGCAATGCCTGCGGATTATTCAGAACCTGAGCGCGCAGCGACAGCCGAAACTGTAAATCAGGCTTTCCTACATCGGCGCCCGTTTGCAGCCGCTTCTGTACGGAAGCGCTTTCCACCTGCAAAACCACATCATTGTCCAATTCCAGCGTATAACCACGCAAATATTTCGGTCGCTGCAACCAAAGCCAACCGGCGCAGGCCTGCGCATCATCGTCTGCTGTCAAAACCTCCGCCACATGTCCGGCATCATCATACAATACAAAACCAGCAAATTCCACTCCGGCCTCATTTTGCTCCACTAACGGCAAAGCAGGTGTTATACCCGGCTGCATCATTTCTTCCACAAAATTTTGCAGAGTAATCGCAGCCGCTCCCGGACGGCTACTGCCCAAAGGCTCCAAAATATTATTCAGCAAATAGGTCAGACTGATATCCTCCGCCGCCCCAGCCATAAGTTCCCCGGCTTGCTGCCGACAGATTATAGGATAAACCGTCGGGCGTATCTCCGAGGAACGCAAGGCATAATCCAACCAATAGTCGCAGTCTGCCGCCGCTTCACCCAACAAAAGCACCGTAGTATGCGAGAAATTCATCTGCCGCGCTCCATAATGATACAACTCTCCGATTGCCGCCGGCAAATTTATCTCCATGGCCGCCAAAGTATAATAGCTTGCAGCATATTGTCTGTCCAGCGCCTTATCCCGATTTAACAGCTGCACAGTAGCCAAAATTTGTGCTCCACCCTCCGGCTTATCCACCGCCAATGCCGTTACCAGTTCCACATCTTTCATATCTCCGCTGTCCAAAACATCGGTATTACCACAGCCGCCCAATCCCAACAGCAAAATAAAAAGTACCAGCCAATTCAACCAAGCTATCCTCAACATCGCCTTGTTTTTGCCTGCCAGCATTTATTCACCCTCCGCACTGTCAATCGCCGTAGTAGGCGGCACAGATTGCCGCTGCCGCCATTTGCTGCCAATGGTTAAATTATCCGGCCGCCGTCCCAATAGCCACAAAGGCAAGCGCACAAACGTATCACGCAGCTGATAAGGCATTAATGGCGCAAACGGCGCAAAATAAGCCACACCAAATGACTCCAGCGAAACCAGATGCAACAAAAGCAGCATAGTACCCAACAGCAGCCCCCAAAAGCCCAGCCACCAACTAAGCAGAATAAAAGCAAAACGTAAAACTGTAGCCGCATCTGTCAAAGCATCCACCACAAACATAGCAATAGCGGTAAAAGCCACAATAATTACCACCGGCGCTGAAATCAGCCCGGCCTGCACCGCCATATCACCGATAACCAGACCACCGACGATACTGATTGCAGCACCAACCGGCCGCGGCAAACGAATTCCTCCTTCTCGTACCACCTCGTAAACCAGTGCATAAAAGAAAACCGACCAGCCAGCAGAAAGTGGCGTGCTGCCAGCAGCCTGCCACATATTCAACATCAAATTAGCCGGTATTAATTCAATGTGAAAACCGGTTATCGCAATATAAAGCGCCGGCGCATAAACCGCAATTAAAAATGAAAAAAAGCGCAAAAAACGTACCATACTAACCATGTATGGCCGGGAATAATAATCCTCCGCACTTTGAAAACTTTCCACAAACAGTGTCGGCACCGTCAGTACAAAGGGGGTGCCATCTACCATAATGCCCACGCGCCCCTCTAACAGTTTAGCCACCACCTTATCCGGCTTCTCACTGTTGGCAACTGTAGGAAATGGTGAAAAAGGTTCGTCTTCAATCAGCTGTTCCAGATAACCGCTCTCTAAAATTCCGTCAATTTTTACGCTGTTAAGCCGGTCTTTAACCTCCTGCACCAATTCCGGGTCAGCCAACCCCCGAATATAAACCACGCAAAGGTTGGTGTTTGTTTCTGTGCCCAGCTGCATATTTTCAAAACACAGGTTAGGCGTTTTAATTCGCCGTCGCAGCATGGACATATTGGTTTTCATATTTTCAATAAAACCTTCTCTTGAACCGCGCACTACAATCTCAGTTTGTGGTTCACTGATACCACGCCGTTCAAAACCTTTTAAATCAGTAGTCAACGCGCCAGAAAAACCGGCAAAAATTATGCCACAATCACCAGAAAAAATGTTGTTCATAAAATCCTGGTCATTATCAGCGCTTTGCCAATCCGCCACATACAAACAGGCTGCCGCAATTTCCTCCGGACCTTTTCCTGGCAACATTTCCGGATGCAGTAACAAAGGCTTAGTGATAAACTCACACACAGCGTTTTTATCAGTCATGCCGTCAAAGTAAACTAAAGCGGCTATCGCCTGCCCGTTAACCTCCAATGGCCGAATAATTAAATCGGCATATTCGCCAACATACTGCTCAATTATCGCCAAATTTTTGGCTAAAGATGAGCCAAAAAAAATCTTATTCGCTTTATGCAAGGCCATATTGTTACCTCCGCCGCCATAATTCAAATTAATTTTAGTATGCAGCTTTTGTAACATAAGTATACCCGTAATATAAAGCCATTCACCCAAGCCTATCACTTTTTGGTGACAGTTGATTTTTTTGAATATTTAATGCTCAATCATTTTTTACTAAAAATATAAACAGCTGCACCAAACCAATATACGGCCAATATACTAAATAAGAAAAACTTTAAGGAGGTCTGCAAAGTGACTCAACAACCAACCACCTGCACCCAGCTGGGCATTGCCAGCGTGCCTATTCAACCCTGGGCGGAAACTTATCGGCCAGAGGACGCTTTCATCAACGGTACAATTTTTCCGGACTTAAATTTGCCATTTTACGGAAAAAAAGCAAGGGAGCGTGGCCAAAATGAATGAAAAAAAACAGTTATTACTTGATATTCAAATCATTGCCTTCGTGGTAAAAGACGTTCAATTATTTCTGGACACTCACCCCACCTGTGAGGGAGCCTTAGAATACTTTAAGTATTACAACAACCTTTTGACTGCTCTAACCAGTGAGTATGAGGATAAATTTGGTCCTTTAACTGTTTATGGCGTCAACAGCAATGACGGCTGGACCTGGATTGCAGAACCCTGGCCATGGGAAAAGGAGGCATAAGCAGCTATGTGGAATTATGACAGAAAATTACAATACCCAGTTAATATTAAACACCCCGACGCTAAAGCTGCCAAAATTATCATCAGCCAATACGGCGGCCCCGACGGCGAGTTGGCAGCCTCTTTACGCTATCTTTCACAGCGTTATAGCGTGCCCTATCGAGATGTGGCCGGACTGCTTACAGATATTGGCACTGAAGAGTTGGCACACATGGAAATGATAAGCGCTATCGTATTCCAGCTAACCAAAGATTTAAGCATTGAAGAAATTAAAGAGCAAGGCTTTGACAGCTTTTTCGTTGACCACACAACAGGCATTTATCCTGCTTCAGCAGCCGGCGTACCGTTCACAGCTTCCTATTTCCAATCCAAAGGAGATATTATAACCGATTTGCATGAGGATATGGCAGCAGAGGGTACGATTGCCTAAGAACAAATAGTGCCTCAAAGCCGCATAAATAGAGCATTCTCGTTTGTACATGCTTTTTCTGGGTACGATATTGTAAGAACAAACTCCGTTCAAAAATGCCCTGTAAGGCCCCTGAAAATCAATTTGATACATTTATATACCCTATTTGATTTTTAAGCGCACCGATGGCTTATATAAGTCTTGTGAATCTTTGCGCTAAAATGCCCAATGAATTTCAATAGGCACATTTCGGGTTCCTTGAATGCGCTTATCCACAGTGATGTAGTCTATCAGCGTATCAACAATGTTTCTATCCAAATGCTCCAGATTAGTATATTGCTCAATCAACTCACGCCGATTATCACCGGCGGCAATTTTATTATCAATAGCAATTATTCGATTTTGTGCATCCTGCACCAGTTGCAGCATTCTTTCTTTTTCCTGAGAAATATTTTTTGACAGTACAATAAAATCGCTATCGCTAATCAAGCCTTTAACTTTGTCCATATAAAGATCTTGAATGCCTTTGGTATATTCCGTAAGTTTTTTCTCATAAACAGATTTATCTGCAAGCAAGGTTTTTTTCTGTTCTTGCAAGTTATTACAAAACTCAATCTTCATAGCCAATTCGTCTTTATCAAGATATTCAGCCGCCAAACGATTCAGTTCATCAATAACCATTTGCTCCAATCTGTCAACAGAAATAAAAGCACCCTCGCAAGCATCTTTGGCAACGTGCCTGTTCGGACATTGCAAATAATATTTCCCCTGACTTTTAGAAGAACGCATAATATAGCCACAGTTAGCGCAACGTGCTTTTTTGGCAAACAAGCCAATTTGCCCAACGATAAAAGGCTTGGCTCTTTGCTGCTGTAATAACTGCACCCTTTCCCAAAGCTCCCGGTCAATAATCGGCTCGTGTGTTCTCTCAACCACAAACCATTCACTTTTTGGTCTTGGTTTGTTCTGTTTGGTTTTATAAGAAACACTGCCATATTTACCCTGCACCATATTACCTATGTAGATTTCATTGCGTAACATATTAGCAATCGCAAAATATTTCCATAGAGTGCTATTTTTGGTTTTAGGCTGCTGATAGCGTAAACCTTGCAGACGTTTATATTCTGTTGGATTTGGTACACCTCGATCGTTCAACATTCGGGCAATGGCATTTTTACCATAACCCTGTGCAAAAAGAGTAAAAACCTCACGAACAACAGCCGCAGCCTCATCATCAATGATTAAATGACCTTTATGTTCCGGATCCTTTTTATATCCGTAAAGCGCAAACGCACCAATATGAAAACCATTAGCTCGCCGGTTATCCAAAACACTGCGAATATTTTCGGACATATCCTCAAGATACCATTCATTAACAAGACCATTTATCTGACGAGATTTTTTATTGCCTTTGTTTGCCGTATCCGCATTATCAACGATACTGACAAAGCGTATTCCCCAAATTGGAAACAAACCGTGAATATATTTTTCCACCAATTCCAGCTCTCTGGTAAAGCGAGATTGGGTTTTGCAAAGCACTACATCAAATTTATGCTGCTCTGCATCAGACAAAAGTTTATTAAACTCCGGACGTTTTCTATCTGCACCAGCATAATCATCATCACTGTAAATATTATAAATATCCCACCCCTGTTCCATCGCATATTGCAGTAACATTGATTTTTGGTTCTGAATACTGTTGCTGTCATCAGTTGCAAATTGCTTGTTTTTATCCTCTTCAGATAAACGACAGTAAATAGCTGCTTTCATAATTCATCTCTCCTTAGAGATAAAACAAGCCGTTTTCATGTAATAATTATACCACAGCCATAAGTTTTGTGCATCTATTTTTTATTAAACTGTGATAATTATTGATGAAAACAGCTTTGTTTTACTATTACTTTATTGGTGAGTGATTATCATCTTATTTTTTTCTTGAGCATTTATAAGTTCTATCCACTTTTGTGTAAAATCTGCCTTAGATATTCTACCATCTACTGTTCTAAAAATATTTTTACAAAACTTATTTTCAGATTGTATTTTTTCTTCAGCCATACAATCAGCCTCCTAATTAAAAATTAACAGTATAATATATGGCATAAACTATATAATAATTCAAGTAAATTTGTTATACCGCCTTAATACGGGAGATTATATTGCCCCATTCGGGAAATATATTGCCCTCATACGAGGGTTTATACTACAGGCCGCCCCTGGCGGGGCTGTCATAACTCCACGCTACCGTTGTTCTCGAACAGCGCAGGGTTCTACCACAAGTCTGTGGGTAGGCGTGAGCAAGTATCATTATCAACACCGCACCGTTATGGCGGTCAGTTTGCCAAACTGATTTTCATAGTTTGTGCTTATCGCTCGTTCCAAAATAGAAGTCGTGGCGGCGCACTATGCTTCGCTCTGGTGCAGCTTTTGTGCCTGCAATATAAAATATTAAACTGTCAAAGAACTGTTTTATTTCAAAATAATTTTTATCAGGAAATTTATTCCTCTATAAATAGCATCTGTTTATAGCTGTTTATTAAGCAGTTTAGAAAACTTTTTAATAATTTTCTTTTTTGCTGCTTCAATGGAATAATGAATACTTACTTTGGAAACATTATCTAGCTTGGCAATTTCTGTCATAGAAATACCATCGACATAATAGAACCATATACGCCGAAACTGTTTTTCGGTCAAAATAGATTTAATTTTGTTTACCAAAGCTTTTCTTTCCTCATCAGCTAAATCATTTAACAAAAGCTGCTCAACAGATAAAGAACCGGCTTCATTTTCCGCCTGCTTTTGCAACTTATTTTTTAGGCGTTTATAACTCTGTTCAGAGTTATATTCCTGACGGTATTCATTATCCGACCATTCTTTCCAGTGAGCAAATTCTTCCTCGCTGGCAAACTCTTCTTTAGTCAACTTAATAAATTCGCCGGCAGCATTTCTGCTCACAATGGCTTCTTTATTCTTTTTATTTAAAGCATAATCGCTCTTTTTGTTATACATAAAAAAATCTCCTTAATCTCAAAATTTCTATAATTTAGAAACCTTGAAAATAAGGAGGCGAACGACAGCCAAGATAAATACGAAACCGCATAAAGAAAAAGAACCCAAATCCTCTGATATTACGATTCGGGTTCTTAGATTTTATTTATTTGCAATCTTATTATATTGATTAATTTTTCTGTTTGGCATTTTGAGCAATAAAAAGAGAAGAATACCAGTGTAATTTGATGATAAACCCCGATACTGATTCCAACACCACAGTTTGGGCAGCAAAGCCAGTGCAAATTTTTGATTTTATTGCTTTCTTTCAACGGAATAGGCATTGTTATTTCCTTTCCAGTAGCATTATATCTATGCTGTATTCTCTGTCAGGTTTTTTATAATACTGCTTAATGCAATATTATATTAGTGATAAACAGCCTAGCGGCCGGCAGGAATGGTTGGCTAACGGAAATGAATATTACCACCGGCCTAAAAGCTGTTTACATATTCTGTTATAAACTTACATAATCTATTCTTCACTTATGAGTTGCCAGTTATTAATAAAACCTTTGCCTAATTCTGGAGCCTCATATAATAAAACATACTCTTGTGTTTTCAGATTGTAACTGTAAATATTTCTTTTACCGCCGTTTTCTAGTTGTGATGTAACATATATTATATCTCCATTTTCGGCGAAAGCAGCTCCACCTTGCTGCATTCTGTACGGTGGCAGAGAAAATGAATTTTGAGAATTATCCAGTAAATCATAATAAATTGCTTCTGACGGAACAATAGAATTATTGTATTGATGGTCAAATATAATTAATAGTTTATAATTGTTTAATACAAGCATTCTAATCCATTCATTATCCATACTGCACAATTCTCTACTTGTTTGCAAATCAAAATCTAATTCTACTACCCTATGCTTAGCAATGGTAAAACCATTATCCTGATGTTGTAAATTATAACGATCTTCTTTTTCCGAATATGATATTAAGTATATTTTCTTATTTGCTTCATCGATACAAATATCTTCAATATTTGTATCTTTATCATCGCCCCAATATTTTATTTCACCAGTCTGTTTATCATATGCACCTAGACACACATTAGATGTACCTGATTTGCAGGCAGCAAAATAAACAGTATGTCTGGTTGGGATAATGTAATTTATAGCAAACAAATTATCAGTTAGTTGTTCAGTTTCCTTAGTTCTTAAATTATAAGAAAATATTTGGTCGCCAACACCATCAACATCAGCAGAAAAATATACCATATTACCGGCTAAATCTACAACACCCAAAGGATACTGGGCAGTATAAGGGAACTCAAATACATTTTCACTTTCTTTTGTATCAGGAAAGAATACAGACAATTTGGTTATCAGCTCATCATTATTATTTTGATATGTTTCTGTAATGGAGATGTATTCTTTATAAACAACTTTATTCTGATTAGAAAAATATATTAACACACATACTAATATGCATATGCTTAATAAAAGTAAAGCAAAATATCTTTTTCGTTGCAATATTATCATTAGAATTCATAGTAGTATCTACCATTTTCAAATGTGAAAGTAGAAGAATATTTTTCTCCCATAAGGATTCCATCCCACTTAAAAATGTCTAACACGGCATAGTCTAAATCACCATTATCATTTTTGCGCATATATTTTTCAATGTTATTATCTAAATTACGTACATGGATAGTTTGGTGAAATGGTGCATTATCTATATTTCTTCTTGTAGCACAATCACCAGCCTTATTGGGATAACTGTCACCGTTTTCACCTATAGGATCATTGAAAGTGGTCAATCTTCCAGTACCCATAACATAACTCGATGTTATACGAATACTATTATTATCGTCAATAATGTAATTATTTGGAGCCAAACGTTTCCCTCGTTTTAATGGAGGATACACAGAATCATCAACATAGATATCATCAAGCGTCATTACACCATATTCTATATTAGCTCCTAATTCAGTTACTGCATCTATTGTTTGATAGTTTCTTGACGCATACGTTTTCAGGTATTCTTCTGTAATAGGATAAATGTGATTTATATATCCATCTGTGCCATAAATTACCATAGTATTAGGTCTGACAGTATCATTATGTGGCATATAAATATCAGATAAATTTTTAGATTCTTCCAGAATTTGAGCCACTATTTCTTCTTCTTCTGCAATACCCGCAACAGATTCATTAGCCGGATTAGCAGTTCTTGAATACATACGCTTGGGAGCATCAGCCCCATCATTTATTACAAACATTTTGCAATCCGAATCATATAAAACAACTGTACTCGGCTCCATTCTATATGGAATTTGCTCGTTAGAATTATCCGCAATATCAACCGCCAGCGCCGGCATTGCAATCGCAAAGCACATACAAAGTGTTAAAATCAAACCCAACAATCTGAATTTTTTCATTTTAGTTACCTCTTTCATAATTATTTTTTTGAGAAGCAAACTCCAATCAATTCACCATTCATAACGGTTAAACGACCTCTATCCTCCCTCTGGCTATAAATTTTCAATCCGCACATGAAAAGCTTACCGTTTTCAGCAAATTATTGGTAAATTTTACCCTCTATAATATATACACCACTAAAACCCCAAAAGGTAACGCAAAATTTTTATTTTTTTCAAAAAAAATACATCAGAGCATTTGCTACCTTGTTTGGCAATTTCTTTACTCTTTTATACAAAAAGGCTCGGTCTGCCTTTATACGACATACCAAGCCTTTTTAGAAGCTGCTTTTACAGCTCATTTTATAAATATAATTTTTACAACTTGGCTACAAAATTGAAGAATAATTGTTATACTTATCTATAACATATTCTTTATTATTATACTCTCCAACTGCCGAAACTACCATTACCGCTCTCAACAGTATCAAAATCCACACCGCCATAAGAAACTAGAGCAATCTGCTTGAGATTGTACTTTGACGGATAATTATAATCATCATATCCCGACCAACCTTTGGATCTTGCCAAGAAAGAGTAGGTTGCGAGTCCACAATCTTGTTTTATATACTGGCATATTTCGCCGCAACCATATACGCCAATTTTGTAATTAAGGGCGCCTTTGTTATTCCAAATAGCAAATTGGCCTTGTATTGCTTTAAAATAATCGTATATTCGCTTTAGGGTATCCTTTTTGGTTTCACCGGGAGCAGGATCATCTACATCAAAATCAACTGCAAAATAAATGGGAGTATTGGTGGGTTGTCCAACAGATTGGGCATATTTCCAGGCATAATCAGCATCATAGAGACCATTTTCAGTGTGAAATGCTGATGCGTAATTATTAGCATCTTGATATATACTGAAAATAGAATGCCCAGAATCGCAAATGCGCTCGGCTTCAGCAACAGTTAGCCTTTTTTCCGGTTTTTCTCTACTATAATAGCGACCAATAAATTCACGATCTGCAGGTACCGCATTAAGCATGCTTTGACTAAGCTGACGAACAGTATCCAAACCTTTTGTCATAATAATCACTCCTCATATTTTTTAAAACGTAAAGTTAAATAAAATTTGATATTGTTTTATAATTAACTATCACAGCAATTTATTGTTGAATCCAAGTCAGCCCATCTTCAGAAGTCAGGGTAATTTCACCGCCATTATGTGCCAGATGACCATACATTATAAGAATATTGTCATTATAACGAATATTGACAATGCGAAAATAATCGCCTTCTTTTATCTTGGTTTCTACCGTACATTCAATCCACGATTGACCGCCGTCAATCGTCTTATACAGTAATGGAGCAGACCCAAATATGCCGGCGGCAACCGAAAGATAGCCCTCGTCTTCAGACAAAAAATCAATATAATCCAATTGTCCTCCGATAACCGGCTTCCCAAGCTCTTCATACGTCCAGGTATTACCACCATCTTCGGACTTATAAAAACGCAAACAGGCTTGAGTTGCCCCCAATTCACCTTCTAACAGTAACCAAATATTATCTTGTGAGGTAAAACCGATAACACTTTTAGTAATATCATGCTTGTCTGCCGGAACCGTCATCTCCTGCCAGGTTTCGCCTGCATCCCGGCTAATCTCCAAAACACTGTCTCTATCTGATAACATAAAAGAAGCCGGAATAAATACTGCAGAGATATCCTCGTAAACAGCCCAACTTAAACCATGGGCTACATAGTCATACTCCTCATTATCCCAACCACCTAAAAATAACTTATCAGTCATGGGAAACCGAACGGTATGACCGTCCGCATAGGTCAGTACCAATTCTGCCTGCTCTCTATCTAACTCACAGGTAAAGGTTGGTTGGTTATTGCTTTCAGTATTATCATCTGTATTAGCAACTGTATTATTATCCGCACAAGCACAAACGGCAAATTGAATTAACACTAAAAGAAGTAATGCTACAGTTTTTTTAAGCATAGCTGTTAATTTCCTCCTGAATCTTTAATATGACAGACTTTTCAACAACTCTAACTCCAAAATATATAGTTTAATTATCCATTGGCTTCACTTTCTTTCCCAATTATTCAAAACATAAATATCTCATCTATCCCGTATTATTCTTTTGAGGAAGTATAATTACAAGCAATTTTCTTTTTTTACTAAATCGCCACACAGAGTGGCCCTCCACAACTAAACAATCTATCCTCCTTTCTCCTGTATAAACTTGTCCAGTTTAGTTTTCGATAATTTGTTTGTAATTTTTACCCTCTATTATATATACACCACGAAAACCCCAAAAGGTAACGCATATTTTTATTTTTTCAAAAATTTTTCTATACTTCATTTCAAAGTATTAACAGCAAATTTCTAACAAAATAATAACAACCTTTACATAGTAAAAATGCTTTGCAAGCTGAATACAAACTTACAAAGCATTTTAATTCTTAAATTTTTACTATTTTGCTCTAACGGCTACTGTAATATACTCACGGGAATCATAACCACCATTTTCTGCATAAAAATATACCTTTGCACGATATTCATATCCAGATATTGCATTATAATAAGTTACTTTAGATTCGTGATAATTTGTCTTATAACCCATCATATTAGGATAATCACCATAAGTAAATGTTTCAACCTCGCTCCAGCTTTGGTTTGAGTTAGCTCTTTCCTGCAAAATAATAGTTTTTACGCCCAGCTGCTCCATCACATTACGACCGTTTATGGAAAAATTAATATCCAAACTTCCATCACGTTTCGCAGTAATATCAGATTGGGCAACTGCTATGTAATCACTGGAATAAATAGCAGCATTAGCAACTGTTGCCATACCAAAAACAGTAAATAAAAGCAACGCCAACAAGGCAATTTTTTTACGCATTTTTTTCACTCCTAATCATCATAAATAGAATCAATCATCTTTTTAGCATCGTCGACAGATATTTCGCCGGTAATATAATATTCAGTGTTACCGCTGTTCCAGGCAACTGTTAAATATTCTTTATCTGTCATAATGTAATAATCTGTATTATGCACTGGATAAGTAATAACATCATATGCGTCTTTTTCATAAAGAGTATTTTTATAATCATTAAGATATAAACAACTAATACTTATTACTTCCGTATTATTTTCTGTTTCTTTATAATAGCTTGAAGTAAGACTGATCCTTGAATCATTTTCAGATGTTTCTATCTTTTCAAATTTATAGCCATTAGGTAGCCATTGGGGAATCAAATTATCTATATTTTCATATTTTGATACAGCTTGCAACATTTCAAAGGTTGGCACATCTTTCTCAAACCAAAAATGTTCTTCATCCCATACCGGCCTGACCGGAAAAGGATTATATCCCAAGGCATATGCCGTAACAGTACCGACAAACATAAATAAAACCAAAACAGCGGCTACACTGGCAAATTTGCGCCAAGCCTTTTTATAAAACGGCAGCACCTTCTTGTCATTTTTATATTGCGTCGTTTCGGTTTGAATTTTGTTTTGAGAATCATCTTCTTCATCACCAAAATCATATATCGGCCTATCCAACGGATAATAATATTGATAAAATTCTTCCTGCGCTTTATCAATATCTGGCCTTGAAAATTTCCGACGTTCTGCAACCAGACTGGCAATATACAAAACTTCTTCCGCTGCCAGCTGTTCAGCCTCTGGGGCGCCAAAATCAGCTCGCAGAATCGCCTCTAAAGTAGCCGTATCAAGCTTGTCGAATTTATCGTATTTTGAATTTTGACGCCCTTTATCTTCGACCTTTGACATAATCTAAACCTCCCCTCTATTATATATACACCATCACAAATGGAAAA
This sequence comes from Bacillota bacterium, assembly GCA_021771915.1. Classification (GTDB taxonomy): domain Bacteria; phylum Bacillota; class Dehalobacteriia; order UBA4068; family UBA4997; genus Avidehalobacter. Next base: position 29,234 of record JAETNY010000004.1, on the reverse strand, counting down.
GGTAACGCTATTTTTTAAGTTTTTTCATTTTGTTTGTCCCATAATTTTTTAAGTTTCAATCTACACCTATAAAGTTTCTGTTTGCAGGCATTTATGCTTATACCTTGCTCATCTGCTATCTCTTTAATGGATTTATCTTCAACAGCATATTGCTTCATTAACTGAAACTCTTTATGTACTGATAAATCAGAATACAAAAAATCAACATCTTCATCTGGCGGATTAGTATCAGGAATATCCTCAATACTAGTTTCCACATTATCATCGCTGTCAAGATATACTGGCATTAAAACTATCGTTCTGGCATATTGTTCTTTTTTTCGCTTAATTTTACCGATAGAAAACTTTAATGCGTTAACCAACCAGCCTATTGGATTTTCACTGGCCATAATACTATCTATTTTTACGCAAGCATCCCGAAAAACATCTTGCACAGCTTCCTCTGCACTGGACTCATCTAAAAATATTTTAGCATAATCTAAAAGAGATGTATACTGCTCTCTATATAATTTATCAACAAATTTTTTCTTTTCTGGCTCCAATTCTTTCATTCAATTATTCCTCATTTTGATTTAATAATTTCTTTGAATATTTTAGCCTAACTATATTTTATCACGTTTTCTTTGCTTTGCCAACTCTTTCAAGAATCATTATTTTAGCCTTATTTTCTTTCTAATTCTTTCAGATAAAATCTGGTCATTCTTTCCATTGATTCTAAATTTTCTTTTGTTTGACCAGCCAACATTGCGTTAATATTTTTTATGCAGACATCATTTCTATTAGTGCTAAACAAGGAATTCATTGATACGCCCAAAGCGTTAGATAACTTATTAAAAACAGTTATGCTCATTTCCTTTTCGCCGCTTTTAATTTGCGCCATATACGGTTGTGTAATGCCTATCATATCGGCTAACTCATATTGAGTTATACCAATTTTTTCACGGAAAAACACAATATTACTAATCAATATTTGTTTAAGCTCTTCATCCAATTTATACTTCATTGAAAATCACCTGTTATATTATAGTTTTCAACAAAATTATTTTTAGCTATATATATTATAACAGTTTTGGACAATAAAAATAATATGCCATAAGCTATATTTTTAATAACCTATTTTCATGGCAAAGAGTTCGTCAAGCTGGCAATTCTCTTAGCGCTATGATAAAATTTCAAATAGCTAGTCAATCAAAAAAATATAGACTTTTTGCTTGCCTTGTGCTAAAATAAATACAAAGGAGTAGCGCTAATGAAGACTGAAACGCCCATCGCTCAAATTATCCGTACTGCAACGGAACAGAATATCCATAACGCAGAAAACAGCAGAACTAAAGATAACCAGAAAACTCTTTTTGACTCTTCCTGCAAAAGAATATTATCTATCAAAATCTTTCTGGCTTGGATAATGAAAGGCTGTATGGAAGAATATAAAGATTGTAATGTAAATGATATTGCCGAAAAATATATTGAGGGCGAGCCGGAGATAAGCACAACGCCAGTATTGCCCGATGAGAATATTCTCATCAACGGCGCAGCCAATGAAGATACTTTGGCCAAAGAGGGAACTATTGTATACGATATTCGTTTCTATGCAACAGCTCCTAAAAGAGATGGCTTAACCAGATTGATTGTGAATGTGGAGGCTCAATCACAATGGAACCCCGGTTATCCTTTGACTAAGCGTGGTCTGTTCTATTGCTGCCGTATGATTTCAGCTCAATATAACAGAGAATTTACTAAATCACATTATGAACAGATAAAGAAAGTGGTATCTATTTGGGTTTGTAAAAATCCCACAAAGGAACGCCGTAATACAATAAATCAGTATTATATAGCTGAGAAAAATCTGGTTGGCAGCGCTAAAGAAGATCCGGCTCATTATGATTTGCTGTCAGTTTTCATAATTGGGCTTGGCCGCAGGGAAGATAAAAATCATGAGGGTATTTTAGAATTACTGGAAGTTATTCTTTCCACCGAAATAGAAAGTGAAGAACGAGAAAGAATTTTACAGGAGAAATTTGGCGTTATTATGAGCAAAGAAATGAAAGGAGAGTTTGAAATTATGTGTAATCTTAGTCAGGCAATAGAAGATAAGGGTATTGCTAAAGGTATTGATATTGGTATTGAAAAAGGTATTGAAAAAGGCATTGAAAAAGGTAGATTTGCAGAAAGGCTGGCAAACATTCAAAGCTTAATCACTACATTAAGCTTATCCGCTGAAAAGGCTATGGACGCTCTCAATAGTCCACAGCAGGAGCGCAGTCAATATCTTCCCAAACTCAAACATCGTAACTAGCATTACGCCCTAAAAGTTCTTTAACAAAAGATTAGCAAGCACTGTGTTTGGGTACCCAAACACAAAAATAGCACATCTGCCGTAAATACAGATGTGCTATTTGCTTTTTAGGGGCAGCGCCCCCGAACCCCTTTGAACACCCAAACTTTGTTTGGGCGGCTGCGCATTTCAGCCTTTGGTTGAAACGCTTTTAGTCCGGCTTGCGCCAGACCAGAAATCGGTATTGCTTCGCTAACAACTCAACGATTTGCCTCCGGCTCTCGCTGATTTATTTTTTCTTTGTTTGCGTCTATCTCCAGCAAACTATCCACATTGGCCTTAACTGTTAAAAGCTCTTTCATTTCCTCTCTGGCCTGCCGGTATTCTCCATAAGCCGCTTTCTTATCCGTTAGCAGCCGGGAATATTCGGCCTGCAAGCTTTTAACAGTGGGCAGCTTTTTCAAACCGGCCTCGTCAAAAAACTGCTTCGCCGCCTTATGCAGCAGCAAGGCGCTTTCGTGTTCGGAGGCAAACTTTTTGGAATAGCCGGCCTGGCGATACGCCACATATACTTCCCTGGTTTTAGCGTAATTGATAATATGCGTTTTCAAGACGGCAATCTCCGCCATTCGTTTTTCCGCAATCTTGATCAGACCGGATAACTCATTGTAACGCTCGCTGGCCGCCGCAGTTTTAACAGCCAATTCCTCATAGCTGAGCAGGTTATTTTCATTCAGATAGTTGTATGTTTTTGCCATCTGCTTTAAGTTGAATACGCTGGCCCAACGGGAATAAGCGCCGCCTTTACCCTCGGCCAATTTCCGCTGAATATCTACCAGCAGATTTATTTTTTCCTTTGGTTTAATCGCTTGGCCGGTAGCCAAAACCGCTGCTAATTCAGCCTCGGCATAGCCAGCGCCCAGGCTGTCTAACCTGACAAACTGCTGCCAGTCTGCCGCTTTCAAACGCCAGTTTTTGCCTCGCTTATTAACCTCAATATTATCTGTTTGCAACAGCTTCAGCAGCTTGTCAAAATCTTTGGGCTTTTGAGATAGAGCCTTATCTATGGCCTGCCGCAGTATATCTCTATGCGAGGTCTTATTTTCAATTCCCTGCTGCTCCTGCCAGCGGTTGTAACTTAAACCCCGGCGGCGTTTTGGTTCCTCAATAACCGAATAGCCATTCTCGATACAAATAATATCGCTTAATCTGCGTATTGCTTTACCGCTGTTCCAAAAATTAGTAAACTTTTTTGTGCAGTCCAAACTGGCAGAACAAAAGATTATATGGTTATGAATATGGCAGCGGTCAATATGCGTGCAGACAATAAAGGCGTGTTGTCCTTTGGTAAAGCGCATTCCTAATTCATAGCCCAGTCGGTTGGCTTCCTCCGGGGTTATCTCGCCCGGCTTAAAGGACTGCCTTATCTGGTAGGCTATAACGTCGTTTTCTTTTTGTTCCCTGCCGCTTTTGGTTTGGTAAATTCTTTGGGATAGAGCAAATTCAGCGTCGGCAATTCGGCTGTCGCACTCATAGCTGCTGATAAGTTTGCCGTTATCCGTCTTTTCCGGGTTTTCCACATAATCAATAATTTCACTTATGGCTTTACCAGCTTTACGGCCTTTGCCTGTGTGCAGGGGAATAAACCTTGTCGTTGCCGTATATACATCACCACCCATTTATCGTTTCTTTTATCAAAGAAGAAATTTGTATAAAATTATATATTATTGTACTTAAACCAACTATTGTTCCAAATTTACTTACTAAGCCAAATTCTACTTTATCATTATTCAATCGATTGATTTTTCTTACTATTTTTTCAATTTGCTTATAAGAGCTTTTATTCTCCATTGTATTATAAAGTTTTTCTTGAAACTTCTTTAATGATAATTCTTTCCAATTAAAAAAAAGCTGATAAAGGTAATATTTTGGTAATACCGTAGCATAAAAACAACTAAATATACTAAATATTAGAAAGCATAAAGCAGATAAAATTTCTAATGTATTGTTTTGGTTAGTCCTAGCAATTAATAAAGTTATATAAGAAAGATTATAAAGGACAACAATAATAAGAAAAACGATTGAAGCATTATCAACATTCTTTTTCAATTTTACAAATTCATATGTGCTAGATGGAATAAATATGTTATATTTTAAATTGCTTAATTTGGAAATATTCCTTATAAGATAAGTTAATTCTAAACTTAAATAATAACTTGAAAAATTTAACAAAAATGACACTACCACTAAAACAATCGCAAAAAAATTATTAAAATTTAATTGACATTCATAATATATATAAAAATAATAAAGTTCATATAATAGAATAACAATTCCAATTATAATGTAAACTAGCTTTATTATTTTGCAAATAGAACTGTTGTCCTTAAATTTAAATAGATAAATTTTATTTTTCATTTTGTTATATTCACTATTATATTCATCATTATTTGTAAATAAACTCTTCAAACTTAAAATATCATTATAAAAATAAGGTGCCATATAAATCCATATAGTTATAATTATTAAAAAAAATAACTGTACCAAAAATGTACCATAATCCATCTTTTGTTGAGTTAAAACCATAAATAGTAAATTGAAAAAGTATATTACATATAATACAAATATGGCTATCTTACCTGACTTGTTCTTGTAATTTAGATTTTCAAAAACCCATTCCATTATCTCCATAAACATTTGCTCCTTATCCTGCTAATATTTTAACTTAATTATAATACTTTTTTTCTGTTTATGAAATAATAGTTTATAATTTTTTTCACTTTATTTTTGCCAACCCCTTTAACAGCTTATCCGCCATATCCCAAAGGCGCTCAAAACTTTGCCGCAAATCCTCTAAATCCGCATCATAAAAACGCCCGGTTTCGTGAACTCTTTTCGTCAGCTGATTTAGATTATTAGAGGAGTGCCGGAGCAGGGAAATTAACTCCCTTAACTCCGGCAAATCAAGATTAACAATGTATCCGTCAATGGCCATTTTCCGCAGATAAGCCGCCATATTATTGGTTCCCAGCAAAGCCATCTTATGCTCAATAAGCTCTCTTTCCTCCGGCGTTACCCGGAATTTAAGCTGCACTTCACGCTCTCTTTTTTCAGCCATAAATTATAACTCCGGCTCTCTGCGCTTTTTAGTGGGAGTAGATTTAGAGGGTTGTATCGGCGGCTTGGGCTGCTGTAATCTCTCCAAAATGGAGGGTTTGGTTTTTACCTGTTCCTGCCTAACTGCTGGCTCCAGCTTTCTAACATCATCCGCAAACAAATTCAGCAAACCGGGGTGAACCTTAAAAGCAATAAATTTCCGACTGCGTTTCTCATCTATCGGCGCTGGAACGCTTTTAGCCCATTCCTTATTGGCTTCAGAAATTCTGCCGTCCCAAGCCAGATTACGCACCATATTAGCCAGCACAAAATTTAATCGTTCCCTGCCAAAGCGAGGCAGAACCTCTCGTATTGCCTCGTCCGTATCCAAAGAACTACCCGAATAATTTTTATTTATAGCCGCCTCTATGGCCTGACCGCAGGCCACATCCGCCTGATGTGATTGCAGGCACCAATCGCATTCGTTATGGATTTTAGCATATTCATATGTCTGATTATATACCGGCACGTTAGCATACTGCATAAGCTTTTCCTGCTCCTGCTTAATAAAAATATTAGCCCGCTCTTCAATGGTATCCCGAATATCCTGCATAAAGCCGGTTTCCTGTTTGTCCCAATCCTTATAAATATCATCTAAAGTACAGGAATTTTGCAGCAGTGCCTTAACCTGCGTTTGAGACAAATCGCTATCAGTTAAAGCTATAAGAATATCCTCCCGGATAATATACTCATAGGCGTGTTTAAGCGCCTCCACCGCCGTCTGACTTTCCAGCCACTCCCGGAATTTATCCTGTTCGGCTCGCATTTCTTCAGATAAGGCTTGATTTAATTCTTCATTACTCATTTCATTTATATCTTTCATATATTGAAATTCCTCCAATTCTTTATAACTCCATAGCGTAACTTTTTGGCTTAGTAACTTTAGCGGTCATCTCCGGCCGGGGTGGCAGGGGTTGGCGCAGCCTCTCCAGAATTGAGGTTCTGGCTCTTTGCGCTAAAGCTGGCTCCGGCTCCTTAATTTCCGCCGTTGGTTCTGGCGGCTCGGATTGTTCCTGCTGTTGTTCCGGCTCCGACGGCTGCATATCCATATTGAGTTCCATATCCAATTCAATTAGCCGGGCGTTTTTTTGGCTCAATTCGACCTCAAATTCAAAGGGTTTGCCAATCTCGGCTTTAGCCGCCTCCTGCTGCTGGTGCAGATTAGCCAAAGTATTCTGCACATCGGCAATGCGTTTATCTATCTGGGCTAAAGCATTATCCAGGCGGATAATATTGCCCCGAATATCTGTGCCTAGCTCCACCTTATGCTCCATAGCGCCTTTAAGGGTTATCGTTAAATCCTGCCGAAAACCCTCTCTGGAGAGATACATATTAAAGCCCCGGTAACTGCCAATTTTGCTTGCCTCCAGACTGACATAGCTTTTACATTTTTCCAGCAAAGCTGTTCCGGCTTTGTCTTTCTCGTGATATGTTACGCCGCCAATTTCCATACCAACAAAGCCCTCTTTGGGCTGCCGGTTATTTTCTGCAGTTGTTTTGTCTTTTTGCAAAGCAGCCAAAATCGCTTCTTTAGCGGCAATCTGCTCCGGGAAATACTTAATCAGGCGGTCTTGCAGGCGATACTGCTGGCTTTGGTGGCTGGCTTTCATAATTTTCAGCTTATTAACTTCCACGTCTAATTCCATACGCTCCTTAATACGAGGATCACCGGCGCATAAAGCTTTAATCTCGGCATAGGAGAGGGCAGCCTCGTCCACATCTTCACAACTGCGCACAGGGCTTTTGGAAGTCATAATCTGAGAGATAAATTTCTGTTTATTCTCAATGGTTTGCCACAAATAAGCGTCGAATGTGGCCTCTGTTACATAACGACAAACGTGAACCTGCTTATTCATATTGCCCTGCCGGCGAATACGCCCCTCACGCTGGATTAAATCTCGTGGCCGCCAGGGGCAATCTAAATCGTGGCTGGCAATAAGCCTGTCCTGCACATTGGTTCCGGCTCCCATTTTGGCGGTGCTGCCAATTAAAACCCTAACCTGACCGGAGCGTACTTTAGCAAACAGTTCCTTTTTCTGAATATCTGTTTTGGCCTCGTGGATAAACGCCACCTGTTCCTGCTGCATACCGCCGACAATTAGCTTGCGCTTAATATCCGCATAAACATTGCTAAAAATAGGCTCATTGTCTATGTTTATATCGGATTTCACACCGGCCTGCGGTGTGGATATATCGCAGAAAACCAGCTGCGTCAGCTTGTCCTTTTCGCCCTCACGCCAGTATTTCAGCACGTTCGCCACGCACATATTGACCTTGGTGTTTTCCTCATCAGGAAGATTGGGATTGATTATTCGCTGGTCTAAGCCCAACTTTCTGCCATCAGAAGTAACTTTAAGCATATTATCTATTTCCGGCTCAACTCTTCCATTATGGATTGCCTCGGCTCTTTTAGATAATTCTTGCACCATAATTTGCTGGTGTTCGGTAGGTTTGGCAGCCAGCGTATGGTACTCCACCTCCGGAGTAGGCAGATTAAGCTGGTCAGCCGTTTTAATGTCGGCCACTTCCCGGAATATTGACATCAACTCCGGTAGATTGAAGAATTTGGCAAATCTGGTTCTGGCTCTATACCCCGTACCCTCCGGGGCTAACTCCAGCGTGGTGGTGGTTTCGCCAAACCTTGAAGCCCAGCAGTCAAAATGCCCCATACCCATTTCCTGCAAGCGGTCATATTGCAAATACCGCTGAATGGTATACATTTCCGTCATTGAATTGGAAATTGGGGTGCCTGTGGCAAAGATAACTCCCTTGCCGCCGGTCAGTTCGTCCAGATAGCGGCACTTGGCAAACATATCCGAGGATTTTTGAGCGTCGGTAGTGGACAGACCGGCCACATTGCGCATTTTAGTATAGAGAAAGAGGTTCTTATAGTTGTCGCTTTCGTCCACAAACATTCGGTCAACGCCCAATTCCTCAAAATAAATAACACTGTCCTTATGTGTTGCCGCTTGCGCCTGTATTTTCTCCAGCTTATCCTGCAAGCGCTTTTTGGTAATTTCCAACTGTTTAATACTGAAACGCTCCTGGTTATTGGCTTTCATTTCGGCAATACCCAGGGTTATTTCCTCAATCTGCTCCTCCAGCAGATTTGTTTGCCGCTCCGGGCTGATTGGGATTTTCTCAAACTGGCTCTGGCCGATGATGACCGCATCATAATTCCCAGTAGCAATCCGGGCGCAGAATTTTTTGCGGTTGCTTTTTTCAAAGTCCTTTTTGGTGGTTATCAGCACTTTTGCCGCCGGGTAAAGCCGCAAAATCTCCGCCGACCATTGCTCCACCAGATGGTTTGGCACCACAAATAACGATTTATGGCACAGTCCCAGACGCTTGCTCTCCATAGCCGCCGCCACCATTTCAAAGGTTTTGCCTGCTCCTACCTCGTGGGCCAGCAGGGTGTTGCCGCCATAGATTACTCTGGCAATAGCGTTTATCTGGTGTTCCCGCAAGGTTATTTCCGGGTTCATTCCTACAAATTTAATATGGCTGCCGTCATATTCCCTGGGGCGAAAACAATTCATTTCCTCGTTGTACTGCCGCACCAGTTTGTCCCGCCGCTCCGGCTCCCGCCAAATCCAATCCTTGAAAGCCTCTCTTAAAGCCTGTTGCTTTTGAGCAGCCAACGTGGTTTCTTTGGCGTTGAATACCCGCTTTTTGCTGCCGTCAGCGTCCTCAACCGTATCGTAAATCCGCACGTCACGCAAATTAAGACTGTCCTCCAATATTTTGTAGGCGTTAGCCCGGTCTGTGCCGTAGGTGTTGTAAGCCGCCACATCGTTGCCGGATACGGCATTTTTGCTGTTAATATGCCACTCCGCCGTATGGGTAGAGTAGTCTATGGTTATTTTATCTCGCAAATATCCCGGCGTTTCCAGAACCTCCCACATAAACTGCTGGAAATATTCCTTATCTATCCAGGTGGCGCCAAGCCGTACCTCTATCTCCTGCGCCTCCAAATCCTTGGGCTGCACCTGACGCAAAGCCTCCACATTGACTGTAAATGCCGGATTATCCCCAGCGGCAAATTCGGCAACCTTTAGCTTATGCCGCACATTACCGGACAGGTACTCGTCGGCAGTCTGCCACAAATTATTTGCCGGGTTCTGGAAGATAACGCCACGCAAATCTGAGGTAATCTCATCCATCGTTTTACCGGAAAGTTGGCTCATATATGCCAAATCCACTCTGGCTTTTTCAGCGATAGAAACAGCCAGCGCCTCCGCCGCCGTATCCACTCGCTCCGGCGCTTTATATGGCCGGATAGTGCGTTTAGTGAACATATCCGCTTTGCATTTCAATTTATTTTCGTCGTCCAGAATTTCCAAAGCGCATAACAAATAGTAGGAACTATCCTCGGAAAAAGCCAGCCGGTTAGCCCGGTCGTTGATGAGTCCAAATTTAGCGTTAAAGCTATCGTAAAGACGGTTTAATTCCGCCTGCTGGTTTTGGATTGGAGTATCCGGCATATCCTCGTCCATCTGCATTGAGATAAGCTGCTGAGTGCAATCCCGAAGCTGGACTAATGCTTTAATCCGCTCTTTAGCGGTATTGCTTAAATCCTGCTTTACCAGATTATTGTTAAGGCAGTAGTAAACCTCATTATTGGCAACAACAAAAGAGTAGTTTTTAGGCTGTACTTCTGCTAAATCTACATCAGAAGTTTCGGCAGTTTGTTCAACTTCAATATCCTGTTCGGCAGGAATATATTGGCCTCGGATATTCTCCAAAGCGGCAGGCAGCTGTTCCGCCAGAAACACGCCGGGCAGGGGATTGACCGTATAATCCTGACTGGCGTATTGAGTGCTGACGGCTGCTGTTTCACCCAAAACCTGCTCCGGGTTATCTATAAAGTATTGGTTTATCTTGAAACCATTATCTGTTTCGCCAACCTCTACCCATTCCGGCGTTTTATCGGATAAATCTCGTAGCTGCTCCCTCTTTTGCAGGAAGATAATATCCGATACAACCTCCGTTCCGGCGTTTTTCTTGAAAGCGTTATTGGGCAGCCGGATTGCCCCCAGCAAATCCGCCCGCTCCGCCAGATAACGCCGCACCCTGCTGTCTTTAGCGTCCATAGTGTAGCGGCTGCTAACCAGAGCCAGCACACCGCCGGGGTGGATTTTATCCAGCGCCTTGGCGAAAAAGTAGTTGTGAATACTAAACCCCAGCTTATTGTATGGCTTATCGTTTACGCTATAATTGCCGAAAGGCACATTGCCAACGGCCACGTCAAAGGAATTGTCATTAAAGTTGGTTTGCTCAAACCCCTTAATCTGGATATTAGCATTTGGGTAAAGTTGCCTGGCAATTCTGCCGGTCAGTCTGTCCAGCTCTACGCCATAAAGTTTACTTTGCTGCATTGGCTCCGGCAGCAGGCCAAAAAAATTACCCACCCCACAGGCAGGCTCCAGTATTTTGCCGTTTGCAAATCCCAGTCTGGCTAAACCGCTGTAAACGGCGTTAATAACCGTAGGGCTGGTGTAATGAGCGTTCAAAACGCTGCCTCTGGCGGCAATATATTCAGCATCGGTGAGCAGGCTTTTCAATTCGGCGTATTCGGTCTGCCAGTTTTCTTTGGTACTGTCGAAAACCTCTGGCAATGCGCCCCAGCCCACATACTGGCTCAATATTTCCTGCTCTTCCGGTGTGGCCTGACGGTTTTCCTGCTCAATCTGTTTCAGCGTCTTTATTGCCGCCACATTCATTGCATATTTGGTTTTAACGCCGCCAACGCCTAAATCGCTGTTCCAGATAGCATAGTTACCCACAGACGCAGTAGTTGGCATAACTTCAACTTCCGGCTCCACAACTTCAATATCTGCGGTTTTAGAAACAGTTTCTTCTATATTAAAAAGATAATTATTCCGCTCGTCCTGCTGCAAAAGGCGCTCAAAGTTTTCTTTATTTTCGGAGCGGAAGATTGGATAAATAAGCGTATGATCCAAAAGGCTAACGTCCCACTGGTCAATCTTTTCTATGACGAAAGCCGTATTCTCCAAATAGACCATATCGCCAACCTTATACTGCGTTTTTGTATCTGTAAGCGGCTTTTGTTCTTTGGTAACTTCCGGCATTTGCACAGCTTCCGGCTCAATAATTTCCGATTTACTGATTTCAATATCTGGCGTTTGTCCAGCCTCCGGTGCAGGTTGTGTTAGCTCTGCCTGTTCCATCCATTGAGCCAATTCCTCGGCGCTAATATATCGCCCATCGGTAATTAGCTTATCTAAACGCTTAACCACATTATTCCAGCTAAGCATAACGTCAGGGCAATTTGATTTGCTATACCTAATACCTTTAGCGTCATAATTCTCAAAAGATGAAAAGCTGCCCGGCAAAGCGCCGCTTCGCTCGCCAATGCCGTATTCCTTTTTCAGAAAATCTGCTTTTTCTTTGGCAGTGTGCGGCTCTCTAAAGAAGCTATATATCCGGTGTCGGCTGCTGTCAGAACGGCTATAATAGCTTAAAGCCGCCGCAAGCTCATCTTCCGTAATGAACTGTTCAACATCCGGCAATTCCGGCATTTTGCTGCCGTACTCCAGCCGGGGAAGTTGTAAATCGGCCAGCCTGGCTGCCATTCCTTTAGCCGTATTAGGCCGGAAACGCATAACCTTTCTATTTTGGGAATAGGCTTTCGCAAATCCACTGTATTCAGCAATAATTTGGGACAACTGCTCCGGCTCGGCTAACATTTGAGATAATTTCTCTACTTCTTCCGGAAAACCGCCGGAAACAGCTTCAACCTCTACCCTGATAAAAGAAAACAAACCCTGTTTCTTTCCCTCGTCGCTTAAATCTCTGGCTATATCCCACAAATCGCTGGCAATTCTTTTTCTTTCATAGCCCAAAGCCCCGGCAATTTCCAACTCGCTGGCAAATTCCCCGGCAGACAGCAGCTCGTCTATTCGCTCTGCCGCCTGCTGCCAGGGGATAATTTGCGCACGATTATCATATCTGACGCTGCCGTTTCGCATAAGACGAATACCCTCGTCGGCGAACCAGACGGAAATATTACCATCGTCGTTTAAAAAGCCGTGGCCGCCCTCAAAAAGATTTTGCAGATAGGCCGCCTTATCTGCAAGCGGTTTTTGTTTGCTGAATTCGGCGGCAATCTCCATTCGGGCATTTCTTTCATTGCAGCCAAAGCGCAGCACATTGTCTGTTTCTTCCTGACTGAACTTCTGCTTAAAAAGAACAGGAGCGGCCTTTGCAATGGCCGCTCTCTGCTGCTGTTCACTGGGAATAGTGGACAGGTCAAATAAACTTAATTGTACCGTTTGCGATCCAACTTCCGCCGAACCTATGCTAATATCAGCTCCCGAAGAATTATCTCTTCCGCCTGTTGGTGCAGGCTGTTCATCAGCCCCACCCATTGCAGGGGATTTTCGGCTTTGAGGTTTTCGTCTGCTCCTGCGGCCTCCGTCAAATCCTGCATTATCTGCTCCAACCGGCGTTTGGCCGTTTCCTCGATCTCCAGCAGGTGGCTGTGCAACTGACCCTCCACTTGCAGCGCCGTCCAAAGAGTTGGCCTGTGCTTCTTCAGATAATCCCGCCGCAGCAGTGCGTATTTGCCCAGCGGTTTCATCGCTTCTTCGCTCATACTCAACTCCGGCAACAGATAATCGCCCACCTGTTGGTAATTCAATTTTGTCATTTTCTTCAATCCTTTCTGAAATATGCTCTCGCTCATAATTCTTTACCACAACTTCAATCTGCCGTAAAACCTGCTCGCTGCAATCGCTGACCGCAGCGCCCAATGTTGCCACCGTAGCCGGCGTGTTGAAGTCAAAGATACTCAAAAACTCCTCGTGTGTAAAATAGCTGTCCGCCTCCAGACCGCAGCGAGAAAGCAGTGTGTAGGCAATGCTTACTTCTGCCGCCTCCAGATAGCCGGCTGCAATATCCTCTCTGGGCAGCCGGGACAGGGCGCTGCCATAAACTTCGGATAAAATATCTTCCTGATTTTGCCGCCAATATTCCTCCGCCATTCCGGCGGCAATGCTCCGTAGCTGCCCGGCCAAACCGTTTTCTGCCGACACGCCGTATTCTTGTTCTAGCGCCGCTCCGACAACATCTTGATGTTTGGTTTCATCATATTGCCACAGATAGGGCTTGCGCCTGCCCCCAGTGTCGGATACGTCAAACACATATTTAAGCCGGGGCTGGCTGCCGCTCTCGTCAATTAAGGCAATGCCTTTGGAGCCTCGCCGCACATAACGCTGCATTCGGCTGTTCCAGAAATCGTACTCGGCGCAGGCTTTGGCCTCCGGCCTTTGGGCGTAAATAAGCAGCTGCTCCGCAAAAGGGTATTTATACAGTCTGCCGGATAAGCGCAGGAAGTCCGTCCACTGCTCCCGGCTGGCTGTAATTTGCCGGGCGGTCTGCCCGGACAGCATTGCATAGCTTTGTACTTTATTTATCATAAACCATATCACCTCCAAATTCAAACTTGTCATCTCAATTAAAAAATGAGCTTTTTAAGGTCAGTTTTCTGCTTTTAGGATAACCCATACGCACAGGCCGAAAATTAACCTTGCCAAACCTTGTGGGATAAGGCTTTACAACCTCTAAAAGCTCATTTTTTGCGCTTGATTTTCCCGACGTGTTTGCTCATATCCGGCCTGTCTTTTGCGCCGCATAAATATTGCGCATTTTGAACAATATTTTGCCCGATTGGATTTAGCCTGCAACGGTTCGCCGCAAATAAGGCAGCTCCGCACAACAGGCTCCCCATAAACAGCTGTTGTCAATTCCTTATCCTCCGGTAAAACTGCCTCCCGAAAATAATTGCAAAGCAGGGTATAGGAAACATATTGCGGGCAAATGCTGTCTAAAATCAGGCAGCGGCCATTATCATAGTTGGCGCAAAGCCCTTTAATTAAGCGTCTGGCCTGCCGCAGTTGGCTTTCTGTCAATATTTCAGCCATTCTTTGCCCTCCGCTGTATAGGCGGAAACAAAGCTTCGGCTCCGGGAACCGCCCGGCAATCCTTAACCAGACCGCTTATCAGATCCTCAATGCCCTGAATAAATTCTTCCTCGGACAAACTGCCGTTTTCTACTTCCAACAACCGTTGCTCCCATTCAGCAGTAAGCAGCGGAGATTGCAGTTCCTCCGGCAGAATGGTGATTAAAGCCTGACCCAGCTTGGTGGGCAGTAGATTAGCCGCCTTTTTGCTCTTTTTGCGCTCCAGCAGTCCCACGTTCACCAGCTTTTCCAAAATACCGGCTCTGGTAGCCGGAGTACCAATGCCTTTGCGCTCTATATCTTGCGGCATTTCTTTATTGCCAGCCTTTTCCATTGCCGCTAGGATGGTATCCTCGGTGAAGTGGGCTTTAGGTTCGGTTTGGCCCTGCTTAATGTTTGCCGCCCCAACGGCTAGCTGTTGCCCCTCGCTCAATTCAATGTCAAATTTATCCCCAGTTATATCTTTGGGGTAATATTGCCGCCAACCGTAATCTAAAATTTCTTTATATCCGGCTGAAAATATTTTTCCTGCACATTCAGCGGTAACTTTAGTCTGAACGTAACGGTAGGGGGCGGCCACAGCTCGGAGCAGCCCAAAACAGACCAGTCCCAGAATAGCGTTTTCCCCCTTGGACAAATCTTTGACTTTATCTGCGGTTAAGGTTTTAGTCGGCACAACAGCGTGATGGTCGCTCACTTTAGCGGTATTGCAGACCTGCGCTGCCAGAATTTCCGCCGGAGCGATAAGGCCGCAGACTGCCGACGCTGTTTGTACCAAATCCGCCACAATGCTTTGCATATTTTCGGTCAGATAGCGGCTGTCCGTTCGGGGGTAGGTTACCAGTTTTTTTTCATACAATGCTTGTAGATAGTCCAGCGTTTGCTGGGCGGTGTAGCCAACCCGGCGATTGACCTCTCGCTGTAAAGCGGTCAAATCATAGAGCAGGGGCGGTTTTTCGCTTTTCTCCTGACGCTCAACCTGTTGAATTGTAACAGAAGTATTTGCGCAAGCTTCTGCCAAATCTTCAGCCGCCTTTTTATCTGCCATTCTTTTACTGGTCAGCTTCAAATCGCCACACTGGATTTCCACACTGTAAAAGGTTTCCGGCTGAAAAGCGGCGATTTCCGCTTCTCTCTCCACCGCAATTGCCAGCGTGGGGGACATTACCCGGCCAATATGCAAAGTCCGGCCATAGAGCAGGGAAAACAGGCGAGTGGCGTTAATTCCAACCAGCCAATCCGCCTTTGCCCGACACAAAGCCGCCCGGTAAAGCCCTGCAAAATCTTCGCCCGGTCGGAGGTTGGCAAAGCCTTCCCGGATAGCGGCTTCTTCCATACTGCTTATCCAAAGCCGCTTTATGGGTTTATCGCACCCGGCCAGGTGATAAACGCTCCTAAAGATTAACTCGCCCTCCCTGCCAGCGTCGCAGGCGTTTACTACATATTCCACATCACTTCTACGCAGCAGCTTTTTGAGGATTTCAAACTGACCTCTGGTGTTTTCCGTAACCGTCATTCGCCAGCTGCCGCTGGGCAAAATCGGCAAATCCTCCCTGCGCCATTTGGCATAATCCTTGTTGTAAACCTCCGGCGCAGCCAGCCCGGCCAGATGGCCAACACACCAGCTAACCAGCCAGCCGGCTCCCTCCAGATAGCCATCTTTTCTGGTATTTGCGCCCAACACTTTCGCCAAATTCATTGCTACGCTGGGCTTTTCGCTAATCACTAACTTTAGTTTTTCTTTCAAACAAATTCCTCCATTCTTATTTAGATATAGCAATGACCGCCCTGCGATTAAAAAACATATCGCAAGGCGGCCATTTTGCTATTTCATTTTAATATATTCCTTTACTCAAAATTATCTGTTCCAGGTTTCTGTTTCCTTATCTACCACCGCATTATGGCTGTTGGCTGCCTCCAGAATAGCGGCGTATGCCCAATGTTTGGCGTAAACATCGCTGAAAGTGTTAAGCCTGCGGCCATTGTTCGAGATATATTCGCTGTCCGCAGAACGTTCCAGCAGGTTATTGATGAGGGTTACCGCCTCGGCTCTGGTAATTTTGGCCTCGCTCTTGAAGCTTCCGTTGCCATAACCCTGTACCCAGCCATAAAGCGCAGCGTCCTCAATATATTCCGCCGCCCAATAGCTGTTGGAAACATCGTTAAATTTCTTGGTGTTGTTCTTGTTTTTACTGTCCGCATTCTCCAACTCTTTGCCGGTTACTTCAAAGAAGCGTACTGCCATCGCCGTCAGTTCCGCTCTGGTAATATCTTCGTTAGGCCGGAAAGTAGATTTTTCACCTACAATAACCCCATAGCCGGTCAGATAATTAACATAATCCGCATACCAGGCGCTAACCGTCGTATCGCTAAAGTTGGTGTATTTGGCCGGAGAAATATGCTCATTCTTAGCCTCGGCCAGCAGACGGGCAAAGATAGCCGCCGCTTCGGCTCTGGTTATCTGAGCCTCCGGGCGGAAAGTGCCGTCGGTGTAGCCCACAATGTAGGCGCTGTGCCGCTCGGTTTCTGCCGGAGTTTCCGGCAAAATAACTTCGCCGTCCTTATCCGTTGCTCCCTCGGCCTGCTGCTTTAAATCGCCCTTAATATCCACATTGACCTTATCCTGCGGCTGCTGCTTATGGTCGCTCACCAAAACGCCGATACGGTTTTCCTCGTCCATATCCACGCCTTTGGGCAGCTGCACCTTAACGTCGCCGTCCTTATTGGTATCCACCGCAGCGTCTTTAATCGGGCGCTTGGTGCCGTCCTTGAACACCTTGACCGTCAGCGTTTGCTTAACGCCGTCGTCAGTTTTGCCAATGGTTACCACGCCGTCGGTGTTGGTGTTGCCGGAAGTGGCAGGCACAACAAGCTGGCCGTTAGCGTCGGTTTTGCCGGCGGAATAGTTCTTATTAACGTCGGTTACAGACACAGCCATTGCCGATACGACCTGCCAATTCTGGCTGTTATCCGTCTTAAGCTGCACCTTAACAGTAGTTTGCACCGCATAGTCCAGTAATCTATTGCCGGGCAGATTTACCGAAATAGAATTGTCAGTATTAAGGTTCACAACAGCGCCAACAACGGGATTTTTACTCTCGGTATCCGCAACCGTTACCAGATATTGGCCAACGGTGGCTTCGCCTTTACCGTCGGTTACAGATTGGTTGTAAACTTGCTCAATAACCTCGGTTTCCAGAACCTTGCCACACTTGGTGCAGCTTTTGTGTTTGCTTCCCTCGGCAGTTAAAGTTGGCTGCTTGTCCACAACCCATTCGCCGGAGGTATGACCGGCAGCGTCCAGATAATCGCTCTTGTAGCTATCTCCACAGTATTTGCAGGTGTGCGAAGTAAAGCCCATTTGCTCACAGGTCGGAGCGGTTGCCTTGCTCACATAATCGTGGCCGGTGGCCGCTTTCAATATAGCGTTACATCTGGTGCAAACCTGCGGCTCGGTGCAGGTGGCCGCCGCTCCTGGCGTATGCCCAAGGGCGGATTTAGCCTCCAGCCGGTGCAGGCCGCAGCTTTCACAGCGATATTCCGTCATTCCCTCGCCGTTGCAAACCGATTCGGTTACCGTTTTGCCGCCGTCCCACTTATGGCCGGTGGCCTCAACATAGTCGGCAACATAACTGTCTTCACAGCCCTCATTCTGACAAGTGTAAGTGGTAAAGCCTTTCTCTAAACAGGTAGGAACGGTTACCTCTGGTTGGTAATTATGCCCCTGCGGTTTGGTATATTCCGTTTTGTAGCTGAACTCACAATTTGCACAGGTGAAAGTGGTGTAGCCCATATCCAGACAGGCAGCCGGGGTTACTTCTGCCTGGAAATTATGGCCGGTTGCTTTATTCAAAATCGCCCCACATTTGGTGCAGACCTGCGGCTCTAAACAGTTGGCATCTGCCCCCGGCGTATGGCCAGAAGCGGACTGTGCCTCCAGACGCACTTCGTTACAGTTTTCGCAGCGGTACTCCGTCATACCGTCATTGTTGCAGACCGAATTAACTACCGTTTTGCCAGCGTCCCACTTATGGCCGACAGCCTCGGTGTATTCCGCAGTATAGCTGTCCCCACAGCGTTCGCAGGTGTAGGTAGTGTAACCGCCCTCGGTGCAACTGGCAGACGTAATCTCCGGCAGATAGTTATGCCCCAGCGGCCTGGTGTAATCCGTCTTGTAGGTGTAACCGCAGCCCTCGTTTTGGCAGGTTACGGTAGTGTAGCCCATATCCAGACAATTTGCAGCGATTACTTCCTCCTTGAAGCTGTGCCCCAATGCCTGCTGAAGTATGGCTCCACAGTCGGTGCAGATTTGCGCTTCGGTGCAGGTTGCAGCTTTGCCCGGCGTATGACCGGCCGCCGCTTCATTCTCCAGTCTGGTAGCCTCGCAGTTTTGGCAGTGATATTCAGTAATCCCGGCTCCGCCGCAGGTAGCGCTAACCACCAGCTTGCCGTTATCCCAAATATGGCCGACAGGCTCGGTATAATCCGAAGTGTAACTGTCCCCACAGCTGGCGCAAGTGTAAGTAGTATAACCTCTTTCCAGACAAGTGGGTTTTGTAACCTCCGGCTGATAGCTGTGCCCCAAATGATCGGTGTAATCGGTTTTGTAATTCAGACCACAATCCTTGCAGGTTACAGTGGTGTAGCCGATACTTTCGCAGGTAGGAGCGGTTACTTTCTGCTCCAGACGGTGCCCTTTGGCGTTTTGGAGAACTGCCCCACACTGGGTGCAAAGCTGGGGATTGGTGCAGTCCGCCGCCGCTCCTGCCGTATGTCCGGCGGCGTTAGCGGTTTCCAGACGTACCGCATCACATTTTTTGCAGTGATACTCGGTAATTCCAGCTCCATTGCAGGTGGCATTTACCTTTTCCGTACCGCTGTCCCAAACGTGGTCGGTCATCTCCCGGTAATTGCCCACATAGTTGTCCCCACATTTGCGGCAGGTGTAAGTGGTAAAGCCCTGACTGGTACAGCTGGGAGCGGTTACCTGCTCGGCATAATTATGCCCCAAAGCATTCAGATAATCGCTTTTGTAGCTTTGGTTACAGTTAATGCAGGTGTAGGTAGTGTAGCCCATTTCGGTACAGGTCGGGGCGGTGGTTTCCTGCCAGTAGCGGTGGCCGGTGGCCTCCGCCAAAACAGCTCCGCACACCACGCAGGTTTGAGGGTTCAGGCAGGTTGCCGGGCTGCCCACAATATGGCCGCCGCCCGCTTTGCTGGCCGCCGCCGTGGCAGTGGCAGTCGTCGCCTTATCCAAAACCATATTACCTGCCTGCAACATAGGCGCTTTAACCTGTGAGGTTGCCAGAACCGTATTCATTGCCATTTTATGTGCATTGTTGATAGTTCCGGCGCAGGTGGAGTGCAGGCCGCTTTCCTCAACCACTCTTTTAGTAGCTCCACATCTGGTGCAGGTAAATTCAATAACGCCGTCCTCGGCACAGGTTGGCTCCACAAGATAAACACCATCATTCCAGGTGTGGCCAAGCGGTTCCGTATGGTCGCCGATAAAAGTGCTGCCGCAGCCCTCGCAAATGTAGGTCGTTTGTCCGCCGGTGGTGCAGGTGGGCAGTACCGGGTGCGCCTCATAATTATGCGGCAAAGCCTCGGTCATAGCCACAATATGTCTATCTCCACAAACGCTGCACTCCTTAACCGTATAGCCGGGACTGGTGCAGGAGGGAGCCACATTGAAGCTGCTGTATTTATGCTCGCCTTTGGGGGTATATTCAACCTCCGTTAAACCGCAGCGGGAGCAAATATTCAGCACCTTGCCGTCAACCTCGCAGGTAGCCTCCCGGATTAAAATCTGCTGCATAGAATGCCCCAGAGAGTCCACATAATCTCGCTTTTCAATTTTGCCGCAGTTCACACACAGATAGCGGTCATAACCCAGAGCCAGACAGGTGGGTTTAATGCTTTCAATTAAAGAAAACTTATGGTTATCTCCACAGCTGGTATGACAGCAACCGCCGTTACAGTTGGGTTTGCGGCAATCGCAGTTCGGATCGCCGCAGCCGCAGGCGCAGTCTCCGTCCGGCTCCCGCTCCTCGTGCAGCCACACATAGGCTACGCCGTCCTCGATCATTTCAACACTATTCAGCTTGTAGGTAATACTGTAATAGACCGTATATTGTCCCTGTTCCGTAAAGTTAGGTGCGCTGGTTAAGTTGCAGTTATTGGCGCTGGTTCCGTAGCGTATGGAAGCCCGAACGCCGGCCTCGGAAAGGTCGCTGACCGTAATGGTATGCGGCTGTCCGTCCACCACGCCGTAATAATCGGCGATTACTGCCTTGGCGGCCACATATTCCGTTTTTACATAGTCGCAGTCGGTACAGTGGGACACGATAGCGAACCTCTGGTTTGCCAGCTGGGGCAGAACCTCCTTAGCCAGATTATGCGGAACCAGACGGCTGCTTTGCTTATGAATTGTGCCATAACAAAAGGCGCAGTATTTACCGCCCTCTCTGGTTTCCTTATGATACTGACTGTCGGCATACTCATAACTGACTTTCTCGTCCAAATCCTGCATAAATTCGGCGGCGCAGTCATAGAGCCAGTAGACGTTTTTGTTAAAGCAATATTCGGTGTTGTCCATCTGGCTGTTGAAATTGCCGCACTGGGAGCAGGCGGCTTTCGTCCAATGGTGCTGCGTATAGTAGGCGTTTACGCCGGGTTTACCGCCGTTGACATTGCCCTTGGTTACTCCGTCCACCATTGTGCCGTCGGAATATTTAACATTTCTCGTTAAATCGCTGTTGCCGTCCCTGGTATATTCCGGGGTACGCCAAACCGTAAACTGGGTGGCTTTGCCGCAGTTGTAACACAAAAAAGTTTCCTGGCTTGTTACCGAGTTAGCGTCCAGCTCATTGGTGCGGTTACTGGCCGTAGTCCAATGTTTGGCAGGGTCGTGATAGCTGTTCTGCTGGGCGGCGTAGGCCACATTCTGCGGCATAAAGGGCATAAACTGGCCAAACAGTACCGCAAACATCAGCACAAAGGCCAGCAGACGCTTATAGTTGCTTCTGATATTTTGTTCCATAAAATCATCCTTTCTTAATGAACACTTAATGAACTCAAGCCCTAAAAGGGCGTAGAGTGAATTTAGTGTGAATTAATCCATTTGCCTTTAGGCAAATGGAAACCATAACCTGTTTCTTCTATATAAAATACACATAACATAAATTGATTTTTAAGTTTCTTCATCATCTCCCTCGCTGTCATTTTCCGTATCTTTCTCCATTTCCACCTCCTCGTCGTCTTCCAGATAATCATCGTCATCTTCATCATCAAAATCCGGGGCAGGCTGCTTATTAGCGTTTCTGGCCGCAATACTCTTAAAGAGATAGAAACCGCCTGCGCCGAAGATTGCCAGCAATGCCAGCAGCACGCCTAAAGCGGCCATTGGCTTGGCTTTGCTATCCTGTTCCGGCTCCGCCTGGACAATTTCTTTGCCCAGACAATCCTGCATACTGACGGCACAGACCTCACAGGCAGTGTTGACGGAGCCGACAAAGCATTTATCCTGACCTTTACAAATGCAGGCAGGCGGTTTTTCTGCTTTTGGCTCATCTTCCAGCAAAGCCAGCAAATCCGCCTCGTCCACCTGATTTAAGAAATGCACATTCTGTTTGCCGTCATTATCCCTCTCAATGATGATGTAAAAGTAATTGCCGCTTTTGGTTTGAACAGTCAAAAACTCTTTATCCGAAGAATTGAACGGCTGCACGTCGTCTACCAGAGTTAAATTTCCCTCCGGGGTTAAGGCGTTGGGATTGCTCCAGTCCTGCACTGCATTTAACTCGGTTTGTTCCGGTGTTTCTTCTATAACCAAAGCATAAGCTGGTTTTGTGCAGCAGTTAATGCTAAGGCAGAGCAGCAGAACAAGCAGCAGGGCGGAAATGCGCCGGGCTTTAACCATTCCAAACGCCTCCCTCGGCCTCGGCATATTCCTCCACAGCGGTTTCATAGGCTGCCGAAACGTCATTTTTGAGTTCTGCCGCCGCCTTTTCGCCGTTGATGAGTTCGGATAAATCGTCAAAACTCAAACCCAGACCTCGCACCATTCTCACAATATCCAGATTTTCCAGCTCGGTGCGCTGCTTTTCAATCTCTCGCTGCCGCTCCATTAGCCAGGCAATCTTCTCATCATTTTTGGCATACTCCAAATTCAATTTATCAATTTTCTTTTTATTTGCGTTCATATAACCTCCCAAATTTTTAATTTCTGTTTAACTTGCCGAACCCCAGCAGGTGATTTTGCCAATATCTATCCGTAATATCTGCGTAAGAGATAGGCGAGCCGCAGTGTATCATCATTCCATTTCCAACATAAATGCCAACGTGGCTGGCCCCATCAGGCGCATTAGCGTAAGTATCCTTGAAAAACACCAAATCCCCCGGTTGAGCGTTAGACGGTGCAACCGCCGTTGTTAAACTGCGCAGGCCGTTAGCCGTCGTTCTGCCCACATTGGCTAAACCGTCGGTATGATTGACTACCCAGCAGACAAAGCCGGAACAATCAAAGCTGGTGCTGGGATTGCTGCCGCCCCAAACATAAGGATAGCCCAGATATTTTTCAGCCTCGGCAATCATCGCCGCAAATACCTCGTCGGCCATAGCCTCCGGCGGTATTTCGTAAATCAGCGGCGGCTCAATTACCAAAGCGTTAGGGTATTCCGCCCGGTCGAACAAATCCGGTCGGTTGCCCAAAGTGCGCATATACAAAGCGTACAGTTCCAGCCTGTCCTGCGGCAAAATGGCCGTTTGCTGCGCCAAATCCCGATTATGCAGCTCCACATTGCACACATACCAGGGGTAATTGTTGCCCTCTGCGTCGGTGCGGATCTCCATTTCCACACTTTCCACCAACAGATATTGCCGGTCGAACAGCTCCTCGATTAGTTCTTCCACATCGGCAAATCGCCAGCCGCCGCCCCGATAAGCGGTCAGCAGCGAGATTAGCACATAAGGGTCGTGGCCGATTTCGTCCAATTCAAAGTGGTATTCATCATAAGAATGTGTTTGCTCATAACTATCCAGATAGCTTTGCAGTTCCCTTTCGCTTTCCGCATAAACGGCCTCGGCTCTTAGCATATCTTCGTCCCGGCTGGGATAGGTTGAGCCGCCCAAAGCGGAAAGTCCCCCTTGCAGCAGCATTGTGCAGCCGTTTACGCAGTTTAGGCAAAAACCGGCCAACAGCAATATAGCCAGCGCCAGCGTTAAGCTGCGTTTAGATTTTTGGCGCAGAACGGCCAGACTTTTGCTTTGGCTGGCTGCCGCCTTTTGCGCCGCAGCCGTTTTCTTTTGCCGAAGCGCCGTCGCATATTTTTTCTTAATGCTCCTTTTCTGGTTTTGCTTTTTTCGCCTATTTAGATAATTACTTACTGTTTTGGTCGCTGCATATTCGCTGCGTCCGTCCTCGCTCTCATATTCATCGTCAAAGAGAATTTTAGTCAAAGCTGTTATTCTCCGGCTGCTCATAATCTTCAGCCTCGCCAGATATTCCATCGGCCAGTTGGCTGCAAATCTCAACCAGCCCCTCGGTAATATCTGTGAGTTTCGCCGCCAAAAGCAGCAGATATTTTAATTGTTTTTCCATATTTTTTCCCTCCGCTACGTCTGTGTTTTATTTTTTGTTTTTGGAAATATTCACAGTTCTACTTTTAGCAAAAGTCAGTGCAATTTTGTCCTCCATTTTATTGTTCTTGCATTTCAGACAACTTTGTCGTTAGCAATCTATACAGACTGTTATCCTGCGGAAAGTGGTCGATAAAGGGCAGGATTACATTGCCGTAAAAAAGCAGCCCCTCGCCAGCCCCACTTTGGGTTACATAAGACAGCTGGTGGGGCGAGATATTAAGCTGTTTAGCCAGAATATCCCTGTCCCCTCTGGCCTGATTGAGCATCAGGATAAAGTCGCTGTTCTCCAGAATGTTGCTAATCTCCGGGCTGGCAAGGAGGTCTTTCGAGTTTTGCGTGATACCTGACGGAATACCGCCCCATTTGCGGAACCGCTTCCAAATCTCCACGCTCCAGGCAGCCAATTCACCCTTTAACAGCAGGTGAAACTCGTCCACATAATAGCGGGTAGCCCGGCCTGCCGCCCGGTTGACTGTAACCCGGTTCCAGACCTGGTCTTGAATAACCAGCATTCCCAGCTGCTTTAACTGCTTGCCCAACTCCTTGATGTCATAGCAGACAATGCGCTTATTGATATCAACATTAGTTCGGTGGTTAAACACATTCAAGCTGCCAGAAACGTACAACTCTAAAGCCGCCGCTATCCTTTTAGCCTCTGGCTCCGGCTGCTGTAAAAGCTCGTTATACAAATCCTCTAAAATTGGCATTTTCTCCGGTATTGGCTCCGCAAGAAAATTCCGGTAAACCGCCCTGACGCAGCGGTCAATAACCGTCTTTTCCACCGGCTGTAAACCCTGCTTTGCATTGCTGCCGATAATTACATCGCAAAAGGACAAAATAAAATCCACTTTCAGCGAAAGAGGATTTTCATCATCAGAATAATTCAAATTTAAGTCCAGCGGATTTACATACTGCCTGCTCACTGGGGATATTTTTACCACCTGACCGCCCAATCGCTCCACAAGCGGATAATACTCGGCCTCTGGGTCGCAAATCAATATATCGTCTGCCGTAGCCAGAAACACATTCAATATCTCCCTCTTGGCAGCAAAGCTTTTACCGCTGCCGGGAGTGCCCAGGATTAAACCGTTGGGATTTTTTAGCTGCTTGCGGTCGGCCATAATAAGGTTATTGGATAGGGCGTTCAGTCCATAATACAATGCTTCCGGCCTCTCCTGATACAGCTCCTGCGTGGTAAAGGGAACCAGAATAGCGGCGCTGCCGGTGGTTAAACCACGTTCAATTTCAATCTGGTTGTAACCCAATGGCAGGCAGCTCATAAAGCCCTGTTCCTGCTGCCAGTCCAGACGCACCAGCCGGCAATTATGCTTCTGCGCCACGCCTGCTGCCTGAAACATATCATTATCTAACTGCCGCCTAGTGTTCGCTATGTTTACGATTAAAAATGTTACCATAAACATTCGCTCGTTGCGGCTTTGCAAATCCTCCAGCAGCTTTTTAGCCTCCACGCCGTAGGCGGCCAAATCCGAGGGGATAATATCCATATCGTAGCCGGAGCGTACCGCTCGTTTCTGCTCCTCAATCTTCTGCCTGTCTAAATCGGTAATCTTGCGCTTCACCTGCTTAATGGCCGCCGTCTGGTCGACAGGCTGAATGTGCAGGCTCACCAGCTGGCTGCTGTCCAAATCCAAAAAATCGGCCAGCATTCGGTCGTTTAATTCCGGCGCTATTATCTGCACAAAGGAAACCGCACCAAAAAGACTGCCCATTCTGAACCACTGGCTGCCGCTAAACTCAAAAGACGAGGGCGCTATAAAATCTTTTGTGGATAGTCCGCTTACCGGCAGCCAATCCCAATTAAAGCGAAACTCCGCCTTTTGCTCCGTACCCTGCTGAAAGATATTTAATAGCTGTTCCAATCTTTCTTTGCCGGATAAGGGCTGCGCCACAACTCCCAAGTGGCGGAAATTATTTAGAATATCCAGCTCCAGCCTCTCCAGTCTGGGCTTGGCTTCTTTCAGATTTTTGGCCTCAATGCCAAAGGTGATATATTTACTTTTATTAAGGCCGTTGTTACCTTTGGCCTGCTGTTTTTGCAAAACCTCGGAATATTCATCACAAACCTCCTCATATTCCGGCTCTTGCGCAGAAAACTTTATCTGCCGATGAACGCCACCCGACAGGGGTAGGTTCAAAAAGCCAATTTGCACTCTGACCGAGTTATCGAAGTAGTTAAGGAAATCGCACCAGCCGCCGATAATCGCCTGCTTATCCTCCTGTTGGCAAAGTTGGTAATTTATGTCTTGAAAGACAATCGTTTTGGTATAGAAATTATCCTTAACCCGGCAGATACCCTCTGGCCAAATGCGCTCATAGGGAATACTTTGCTGGGCGGATAATTCTTTGCCATTATTTCGTCTGGCTTTTTGAATAGCCGCTTCAATCTGCCGTTTATCTGCACTTGACAGCTTTTTTGATTTTTTTGCGCCGCTTTTTGCCGTCCTTATTGCCGACTCCGCATTGCCTGGCCTGTCTGCCGTCCCAAACAGGCGGTAAAAGCAGCTCCCGATTTTTCTGGCCGTTTGCCACAATATGCGCCACCTCTCTTTCTAAAGTATTCTGCCTGCCTAACAGCGAATAGAAATTATCTATCTTATATGGCCGCTTTTTTGGCCGGATAAAGATAACCCGGATAATGTTGGCCGCCGCCTTTTCCAAAGGCTGGCCGTTCTTTTCATAGATTGCCAGCAGGAAAAAGGGGAGCATAATAAGCACCATTGCCATAGCCGAAAGGCTGGAGCTGCATTTAAGCCCGGCTTTCAAGCCAAAATACAGGGGCAGGCCAATGGCCGCTCCGCTACCAAAGCACGTCAGCTGCCGCAAAGTCAGCCCAAACATTATTTTACTCCGCACCCTGCCCAAATCCGCAGGTACGCTAACATATGCCATTTATCGCTCCTCCCCTCGGTTATGGCTGGCCGCCTTTGCTTTTGGCTCCGTCAAAGCGGAAACGCCGTCCTGCAATCTCGCCAGAATTGACGGCTTAAACTCTCTGTTTTCCCCGGCAAAATCCATTGCCCGAAATCTGGCTTCTTCCTGCATAATCTGTTCCGTCTGCATCAGGTTATCTATAACGGCGTATATATCGCTCAATTCGCCTGCCTCCAGCATAGCGTCCGCCACAGTTTGCAGGGGATCGGCCATTTGTATCAGCATTTTGGCTTTGGCTGTATTCCGCTTCAATTCAAATTCTTTGGTCAGATAGTAATAAACGGCTTTAACGGCCATAATTTCTTCGGCGTTATTAATAAGCGCCGATTTTCGCATATTCTGCCATTTAGCCTTTTGAGCCGTAAAATTGGCTTCCAGCTTCTCTTGCAGTCTTTTTTTCATATTTTCTTTTATTTTACATCACCCCGATTTCTTCAAGCTCGTTTTATAATCTGCAAAACTTTGCACTACATTAAAAATCCGCTTGTTATTTACCCAACGTTGTAACTGGCGAATAACAGGCGGAGCCTCCGGTTTATTGTATATCATTACATAAGGACTAAAACCCATATCACGCAGCGTTTCAATTCTGTACAAGTCTTCTTCTAATGTGCTGTTGTAATTGCAAAGCACATATACGGACAACCGTCGCTTATCCTTAATTCGGCTTAATTCTTTGAACCGCTTAAAGTAAACAGTCAAATCCTCTTTAGGATTATCCCAGGCAAAATGAAGCATTTTACATTTTATCTTATTAAGCAGCTCCACGTTTTCAGAAGTAATAAGGCGAATATCCAAACCCTGCGTAAAATCCACCCAAGCGCCGCTCTCGGCCAACTGCTCCAACAGCTCCTTATGCTCCGGGCAGGCCAGCAGGTTAGCGTCTAACAGCTTAATTTCTCTCTGACCTTGCCAGAACTCGGATAAGTCCGCTGCTTTACAGCTATGCCGTCCTTCCTTGCCGGACACGATACAAAAACCGCAGCCTCTGGGGCAGCCCCTTGTCAGAAAACCATAGGCAACTCCGGCAAACTGCGGATAAATGCTGTAATCCGGGCAGATATTCTCAACTTCTTCTTTGAGCCGATTTTCCAGCCCATAGCCGGTGCCGCCGCAAATAATCTTATCTGCATTTCGGATAACATACTTATCCTTTGAGTACATATCCGTAAACACCCGGCTCTTATATACCACGTCATATCTGCCGCCCGGCTGCCACCACTCAACAAAATCTCCTTTCTTCCTGTGCCAGGCAGATATTTTCATAAGGCACAAATTCGGCCAATTATGGCCGTCAACATCAACCAATCCAACTCGCAAATTCTATATATTACCTCCAATCATAATAAAAAACTGCTTTACTCATATAAAAGTAAAACAGTTATATTTGCTATAATTTGATTTTAACAATTATTCTTGCAAACCTTTAATATAATCACTTTTTTGCCCATTCCAATAACAATATATGCAGCGTCCGTTTTTAAAAACGTGGTTGCAATTTGGATAGCCATACAATATATGCGCACATTCAGGGCATAAATTTGTCATTGCCGACGTTGCCCTTACAAATTCACTGCCGCATTCATCACAAATTGCCAAATGTTCATCTTTCATAAAATCACCTTATATATTATCTTTAATATATCAAGTATAGCACAGACAAGAATATAAAGCAATTTCTAGTGTGCTCCAAATATCGCTTTGCTTAAACTGCCCGTCTTAAACAGGGTAAAGCATAGCAGCACCGTATAGCCCATACACGTCCAAATGGCGGTGGATATATTTTCGTCCAGCACAATATGCTGCACCAGCACCGCATATATAGCCACGCAGACCATTATTAAAAAGGCTTGAAAACCCAGCGCAAACAGGGAGCGCAGGTAGTTTTGTCCCATACTTCCAAACTCTTTGCCCAGCATTGCCGCCATAGGCACCGGAGCCATTGAAGCCATAAGGTAAATTTCAATCATCCGGCCATACACAATGATAAAGATACAAATTACCAACGCCCACATTGTTAAGCCCACAAACAGGCTTTGAAACCACAATCCAATAAGCGGCCCCAAATCCATCTCGCCAAGCCGTTCTTCCAGATTTGCCATTACTTCCGTTATGTCAATGGCCGTATCGCCAATTATTACTCCTGCCGCCTGATTAACCACCTGCTGGGCTAAATCAAAAACTCCCATCACAATATCCCAGGTATGCGCTACGATGAGAATAGC
>JAETNY010000022.1 GCA_021771915.1 Bacillota bacterium | reverse complement strand
AACTGCTTAAACGGTCTGTCCTCAAACTCTTTCAACTCTGCAAACTCTATTATCTGACCATAAGTTTCGTCCATAAACCTTCTGGTATAGCCCAGCATCGCCCCTCGCAGATAGGTGTTCTCTCTAACAGTCAAATCCCCGTCAAACCCACTGCCCAACTCCAACAAGGCGGCAATCGTACCCTCTCTATGCACCCGGCCCTTAGTTGGCTCCATTATGCCGGATATAGCCTTAAGCAATGTAGACTTACCAGCACCATTAGCCCCGATTATACCCAGCATATCGCCTTTTTCCAAAGCAAAACTTATATCCCTGTCCGCCCAAAACTCCTTGACCCTGTAATTCTTCTTAATCCTGCGCATAACATATTCTTTTAAGCCTATATCCTTGAAATCACCAGTCATATAGCGGATTGATACATCTTTCAACTCTAAGATACTCAAATCTAATACCTCCGCTACACATAATATAAAAACCGATGATTATATTTCTTATACATAAAACAGCCCAATCCCAATACTATCACCACATCTGCCAGCATTAACAAATGAAAGGCTGGCGTTGGTACAGTTGCTTCAATTACTATCTTTCTGAAATATCTTATAAACAGATAAACAGGATTTAACAGAAAAATATTCTGCACTGTCTGGCTGTAACCGTCAATCGTATAGAAGATTGCTGACATATACATCAAAAGCTGCGTGAAAACACTCCATAAATATTGAATATCCCGGAAGAACACAAATAAAGCCGACAAAATCAGACCAACGCCAATATTGAACAGCACCAGCAAGGCAATCGGATAAATTAATAAGATTACTTTCCAGGTGAATGTTATATTGTCCAGAACGCAGAAAACAAAAAAGACAATCAGGGTCAGACCGAAGTTAATCAGAGTCTGCACATTTTTTGAGAACAGAAACAGATATTTAGGCACATTCACTTTGGAGAAAATCCCGGCGTTTCCCATTAATGACGACATACCCTGTGAGGTGGCCTCATTGAAATAACTGAATATCAGGTTACCGCAAAACAGATAGGTGGTATAATGAGCCATAGTTCTGCCAAAAAATTGGGTAAATACCAGTTTCATAACCAACAACGTCAGCAAAGGCGAGAGTATGCTCCAGGCCATACCCAAAACAGTGCGTTTATACTTCTTTTTGAAATCTCTTTTCACCAGTTCCTCAAACAAGAACTGGTGCTTTTTTAGCTTTGTTATCATCAAAAATTCACCTATCTGTAATGTATTACTATTTATTATTAGATTGCTCCACCAACCTTATCTGATAATAAATATCATAAATCTTACGAATTGTTTCTCTGCCATGCGTGGTTTTAATTTCAGAAGGCTCTGCACGCAAAAGCGTCAAAACTTTATGCATGCCAAGACATACAGGATAATAATCTTTAGAATAATCCCAAATATGCAGCAACATTTTCTCAACAACATCTAAATTGTCAATATATTCAATTACCTTATCTTTATAAATATTTTCAGCGTTCCGCACCTTTGGCCCCGGCACAAGTGTATTATCTGGTACAATGCTGCTTTCAACAGGATTTAACAAATTTTCCGCCTTTGGCAAAACATCATCATTATTTGCTGTAAATGGCAGCGCCGCTAACAGTGGATTTATTGCACTCAGCAAATCTATTGATACCTTTTCATCAGGAACCTGATTATTCTTAAACTTATTAAAATACAACCATTTCGCTTTCATCGCATACTTAGAAAAAAGCATCGGTATTCTCAAATTATTATTCTCAATGTTATGCGAAGAATTGCAAATAAATCTATTGCGAGAGTCAACATAAAGCAGCTGAAATTTTTTAAACAGACAATCACATGAACTATATCGACTTAACGTCTGGTTAATTATGTTTTCCTGGTCTTTAAAAACACCTTGCAATTCATCAACACTATTATGTAAATAACAACCACCCAAACGAGCCAACAAACGCCTGTCACCCAGCGAATAATCCAATTCACCGCGGCAGCGCTTATAACCCAAAACAACCTCACCCAAATAACCCGTAATCTCCAGAGTTTTCATATCATCATAGCTATTGGTGTATAAATATGAATTTACTGCAAATGTACCCAAAGTTCGGGAAACCTGCGCTAAATTTATTGCACCATCAACATCAAACAGTTCGCTGGTATCTGTCTTGGCATAAGCATATTTAGGATAATTATACAGATTTGTTACGGCGCTGGCCTTTTCCACATCATCAGACGTACCGCTTCTTCTGGTGTGTGTGTAAATTTTCCGGCGCAATCTTTGCGGCAGTTCACAAGCCAACGCAAAGACAATCCGACTGTCAAAACCACCGCTTACATCAATAACCACCTTATTAAACTGTGGGTGCTCAAAAGCGGCTTTACAAAGCGCCAGCAATTCCTGTTTAGCTTTAAAAATATATTCTTCATATAAATTTTCGTCCCACTTACTATTATCAGACATGATATCCCAAAGTGAAGTAGGAAAGGTCACCCCCCCCCCGTGTCGAAGAATATCGAATTGTTTCATAAGCATAATTTATCTTACAACCATTTACATCTAAATTATCTGAAAAAGTTGAACCATAAGTAAAGCCGGAAGTAATCATATTTACTCTGCTGCGCGGAATATTCATAGACAGTTCCATCTGCATTTCTGCAAGCAACATAAGCATTAAATGATAATTATTACTGGCTGTAAAGATACTCTCATTCTCAAAATAAAACCAGGGCGCCATTCCAAAAAAATCAGCAGAACACTCTATACTATCATAGCCAATCTTACACAAATTGAATTCCCCATATGCTTCGCGCAAACCGCTAACATCATTCAGCTGTTCGGCAACCTCATTCACACCAATCAGCATTTTTTCATTGTAAAAAGCATAACCGGAGAAAATATAAGAAGAATTATTGGCCTGCTTAATAGGAGCATGTTTAGACAGGCTTATAATATGCTCGTCATGTTCCGTTAAAACAAACTGATTTTTTTCGGCTAATTGCTTCAGGGAATTAATATGACTGTGTGTTTTGCTGTTGCGCTTAAAAGCAATTACAGCCATATCTTCATGCGGATATGCTAAAGGAGCCAGCTTTAAATCTGGTAAAACTGCTCTGTCTGCTTTAATAAAATTGTTAAATGCGGAAATGTCCTCGTTAGTTAAATTTTTTATTGCAATTCCCATACTTTTTCCTTTCTTTGAATCAATGTTAAGTTTTCTGTTTAATTTTGAACTCTGACAAACTTAAAGACTTTCACATCTTTATTATCTTCCAACAATACAAACTCCCCATTATTAGCAAAATCACTATTTATAATACTATTATAAGAACGCTGATTTACATAAGAATAATAAACAGTATTATATTTTTCCAAATCCTTAGGCAGTGAATTATCATAATTAATCATATCTCTGGTACCTTTATGTGTTATATAATATTGCAAACCAATAGTAGCATCATCATTATGGTCAAAAGCAAAAAAAGTATCGGCACAATATATATCATTTTGTTCCATTATGTATTCTACTGCACTTTTATAATCTCTTATCATAGTATGGTCTGCTGCCGGGTATATTTCCCATGGTCCAACCTTTGGCCAGCAGCTTATACACATAAATACGATAAAGGAAAATACCAAATAGTATCTCCATAATTTATTTTTTAATATTTCTTCAAATAAATTAACTATTTTATAAATCCCCAAGGCAGTAATGTACAACATAAAAAACAAAACAGATATAAAATACCTATCAAAAAACAATGGATGCCCAGGATTTATTATTGTAGAATAAATAAATACAACTCCAATTACGCCTGTTGGTACAAATAAAGCCATCAGGTTTATATAATCTAACTTAAATTCAAATTGTCTTTTGACCAGACTAAATATAATATCTACAAGCAGTACAATAACCGCAAAAACCAGTAGATAAAACATTATTTGACTGCTGCCCATAAGCCACGTTAAGGTTGAAATAACTCTTTCTGCACCTGGTGGGTTCATCCAACTCGCATAATTATTCATTTCACTCAACGCAGATTTAAATACATAGGCAAATAACCAAATAAAACCATATAATCCCGGCAAAACAAATTCAAACCAACTTTTTTTTGAAGTTTTTTTCAGCAAAATCAAAATAAAATCACCAAACATCATCAAACAGGCAGCAGCAACACCAAATGTATGCATGTCCATTAATATCGTTATTGCTAAACCATGTAAAATAATATCTGCAAATGTTTCTTTACCAAGATGTTCTTGTTTTCTAATAAAAGTATAAAACACTAACGCTGTCGAAAAAAGCATGAAAGCATAAACTCTATACTCCATTGAGCATTGATATACAATAGATAAGGAAAAAGCGACTAATGAAGAAAATATTAAACCAAACCACTTACCATATAACCTATTACCTATACAACCAGCCAAGAAAATTGTTCCAGCAACAAATAACTGTGGTAATAAAAGCAAATATTGATGACCATATGGCATAAGCCACAACCAAAATTTAGTCAAATTAAAATAAACTATTGTTTGAAAATATGGTTTATCTGTATATTTCCAACCTAACTCCCAAATTTCATCTCCCCATAAGGAACCGCCAACGCTATTTTTTTGCAACAACATAACATAAAGAACAGCCAATACCAGATAATAAACTTTATCCCAATGTTTTTGCCAAAATTTCTTTATAACCGCATATTCATATTTAACAACGCAAAATGCAGGATATGCAACAAGTAAGCCTATAATTGCCGCAAACAACAGTAAACGTAACAATTTAGCCGAATATAAAGCAAAACTATCAGTATCAGGCACTTGTGCAAGTATAGTGGTTTCATCACCTGACTTAAACAAATCATACCTGTTGCTTTCACCATTATAGGTCACTTCAACTATACCGTTCCATTCACTCAAACCAAACTGGACAGACCTGTCCTGACCATAAGGAATATTTAATGTAATACTTCTGGTAGTTCCGGCAGGCTGGCGCGAATCGTTCTCGTTCCGCCACATATAAACATCGCCTTTCCAGAACCATTTGCCCTCTGTTGGGTTTTTAATTGCATATTCCTCGCCGCCAATAATGTAATTTATTATATTAACCTCATTATTTTTGGCATTATCATTCTTTTCTCCAGTAGCGGTTACAACAACCTCATTTGTCGGCAACGGCACCAGACTTAAAATACCATTAGCAATTACAGCTGCCAGAACAATGCCAACCAACAACCCGGCTATCAGGCTTTTTTCCTTTTTCTTAATTTTGCCAAAGTATACTATTACTCCGGCAATTAAAGCGACAACTAATAATAATTGTAATATTGAAAACATTTTCAACCTCTTAATCCCTAAAGAAAATATCCCGACTATACACCTTATCGCGGCAAATATTCAATTCATCCGTCATACGGTTAGCCGCAATAACATCAGCCTGCTCAACAAAATCAGCAAAATTATGCACAACCTTAAAACCGCAAAATTCATCTGCCGTCAGAGTTGGCTCATAAATCAGCACATTTGCCCCGTCCTCACGCAGCAGCTGCATAATACTCTGAATAGCGCTCTGACGAAAATTGTCCGAATTGGCTTTCATAATCAAACGGTAAATGCCTACCGTAAGATTATCACCCTTAGCCACAGACCTTGCTTTCGCCAAAATACGCGCGGCAATATGCTTCTTTCTGGTATCATTAGCCGCCACAATCGCTTCAATCAAATTCTGCGGCACATCCTGATAGTTAGCCAAAAGCTGTTTTGTATCCTTAGGCAGGCAGTAGCCGCCATAACCAAAGGATGGATTATTATAATGCGAACCAATACGAGGGTCTAAACCAACACCCTCAATAATCTGCTGCACATCAAGCCCTTTCAATTCCGCATAGGTATCAAGCTCATTAAAATAGCTGACGCGCAAGGCCAGATATGTATTGGCAAACAGCTTAACAGCCTCCGCCTCCGTAGGCTTCAGCAAAAGCGTCGGAATATTTTCCTTAACAGCGCCCTGCTGCAAAAGCTCCGCAAACTTTTGAGCCGACTTTTCCAACTTCACATCACCCTCCGGCACGCCGACAATAATTCTTGAGGGATAGAGATTATCATACAAAGCCTTGCCCTCGCGCAGGAATTCCGGACTGAAAATCAGCTTGTTCGCCTGATATTTCCGCCGCATATTTTCCGTAAAGCCAACCGGCACCGTAGATTTCACCACAATAACCGCCCGAGGATTAACCGCCTGAACCTGCTCAATTACCGCCTCCACCGATGAAGTATCAAAGTAATATTTTTCCTCATCATAATTTGTCGGCGTGGATATAACCACATATTCCGCTTTGGCATATGCCGCCGCTCCGTTCAGAGTAGCAGTTAAATTTAGCGGCTTTTCCGCCAAATACTCCTCAATTTCCTTATCCGCAATCGGTGATTTCCTTTGATTAATCAGTTCCACCTTCTCCGGCACAATATCCACGGCATAAACCTCGTTATGCTGCGCCAGAAGCACCGCGTTAGATAAACCCACATAACCGGTTCCGGCTATGGCAATTACTGACATACCTGTCCACTCCTCAGCTTAAATTTATTTAACAATCTTCCTTATTATATCTCGCATTTTTCTGGGTATATATGTAATAGCGCGCCCCACCTTAAAGGACAGGGAATTATGCACATTCTGTAATTCACGCCAGTTATTCTTAGCGTCCCGACGCAAATTATTTATCGGCAAAGTACCGTCATAATAATCACGCACCAGCGTATAACACATCATTCTGGTACTGGGCCAGACCGCCTGCCTGCCGGAATTAATCGACGCAAACAACATTTGCCATTGTTTGCCAATATCCACACTATACATATCCGCTAAATACTTGCGCCCGGCGTCGCCGGCAGCCCTTAAACGGTTGGGATTAGACAACAATTCATACAACATCTGAACTGCTGCGTCCGTATCTCGCTGTTTTACTGCAAAAATTCCCGGGTTATCCTGCGCAACAGACAAATATGGTAAATCATACATCACAAGCGGCAATGCAAACGAAGTTGCCTCGCACAAGGTCATAGGGGCTCCCTCATGTGATGAACAACTCAAGAACACACTGCATTGCCGGTAATATTGGTCGACATCTTTAGTAAAGCCCACCATGATAACATTCTCTTCCAGCCCCAGCTTGGCAATACGCTTATTCAACCCCTCAACATACTTTTCTTCACCGGAACCAACCACATACAATTTAGCGTCCGGCATAAGCTTTACCAAATCTCGCATAATGGTAATCGCGTCGTTGGGGTGTTTGGCTTCCTCCTCCAAGCGGCAAAGAAACAAAATATTATGGTTATCCCGGGCTGCCGGCTTAACCGCCGGCAAATCAAAGGTCAGCGGATTTAACACCACATGTACGTTTTTATTAAAATTGCGCCACCAGACAGCGCTGGTATCGTCTAAGCAAACCAACCCCTCAGCCTTTTGTGCCAAAATTGGTATTGTAGAAAATTTAGTATCGTTATAACGCAGAAAACGACTGAAAACATTATGATAATAGATAACAAAAGGAATATTCAAACTCTGGCAAACCAGCATATCATAAAGCAGCACATCAGAAAAATAAGAATGATAAACCATGCAATCAACCTGATATTGCTGCAATAATTTGGCAAAAGCCATGCCGCGCCGAGCATATCTACCACGCCGGGAACGGGAAAAGGACTGACCAATAATAACCCTTTCGGCATAATCCGGCAAATCATAATCATTATCGTCTGGCTCAAAATCCGTAAATACCACTATTTTATAGCCCAGCGCATGCCAAAATGGCATTAACTGGGCAATTACCCTTTGAATACCGCCGTTATCCAAACGATGATAATAGGTGCCGATAACTTTCATATCAGCCGCTTTTTTATCGGTCCGGAAAAGCCTTGCCTCTGCCGTTACCTCTGACAATTCCAGCTGACTGCCCCAGGTGTGCGCCGCCAGAGCACTGGCAAAGCGCGCGCCGTCTAAAGGCGCCTGCCAGTATTCCGCCACCAAATCCAGACCAGCCGGCTTATCTATTGAGGACAAACGGGTAAAGTTACGCGCTGTATGGTTCATCAAATTCATACGCGAGTTTTCCATAACCTCGGCATACTCTGCCGCTGCTTCCGGGTGCCTGGCCATTATTTCGGCAATGGTATCCTCCGTCCAGGCCTGCGCCAAATATTGCTTAAACTGTTCCAACGTCAGCGTATTCTGGCCGCCCTCCACGCCCTGGCCATAGTTATAGTTATACAACCTGTCCGCAACGCCGCGATATGTCAGGTTTTCCCACTGCCAGCAAGCAGCCCAGTATAAAACCTTATCCTGCGCTTTGGGCAGCACTCGCTCAACTCCCAAATCGCGGATAACGTCCTGTAACAGCTCAACTTTGAACATTTTGTTCCACAAATGCCCCTCAAAGCTGCGCCGCACAAAGCTGTCGAAAATCTCCCGTCCCTGCAGACGCGCCAACTCAGGCTGCAAATAAGCGGTGTAGCCCTGAATACGCTTTTGCGAAATATTAGCAATATTTTCCACATTGGTACCAAAATGCAGAATATCCACCGGCTCTTTCTGCATCAATTCATATGCTCTGGCCACTGCGTTTGGTTGCAAACTATCGTCAGCGTCAGCAAACATGATATACTGCACACTTTCAGAAACCGCCATAATGCCCTTGGCCCGGCTCACCCAGGCGCTGCTGTTCACCTGATTATGCAGATAATGAAAACGCGCGTCAGCTTCACAATATTCCCGAATTATCTCCGCGCTGCTGTCTGCGGAACAGTCGTCTATCAGCCAGGCCTCCCAAAAGTCAGTCGTCTGCTTCCTGATACTGTCCAGACAAACGCGCAAATAATCTTCATCATTATATACAGGAACTATCAATGCCACCTTGGGCTGTATATTTCCCTTGTTTTCCTCACCCATTTACTTCACCCAATTCCCAACCTGTTTTTAATTTTCATCTTCCTGACCACTCAATTTTTCATAAACCCTATGCAAGGTCTGCCGCAGACCAAATTCCTTATAATAGCGCTTAATCTTGCCCCATAAACCAACCCGGTATCTGACCGCATAGTCACAACCGGCCAGATAATCAGCCGCTATCATTTCGGCAATTCTGTTCAGCCTGCAATCTCGCACAAATTTCACCTTTTGCAAATTTCCTTTAGTTAATAAAAATATTTTTTCATTAAAACAGCTCCACCATTGACTACTCCATTCATCACAACAGATAACCGCCGCAGACTGCCGCGCCAGTTCCACCAATTTCGCAAACCTGATGTCGTGTTCAGGCATATAATGCGTAAAACTCCTCGGTTCATACAACACAACAGACACGCCAGTCGGAATATCTTCAACCTTTATTGCAGCCCCAGGCGCATAATATATCAGGCAAACAAGCGGTTCTGTCAACTCCTGGCACTGCTTAATATCTTGCAAAAATTTTATAGTATAGCCATTCTGCCGCAAAACCGGCAATAGCTGTTCATCTTCAGGTCCGCCCAGCCAAATAATTGTTTTATTCATTACATAGAACTCAAAAAGCCCAGATGAGCGGCGCAAATCAAAACACAATCCTTTTTGCCGCTATATCTGCCGCATTTATATTTAATTTCATTTTCCTGCAATACTCTTTCCATTTCTGCCAGAGTATGGGTTTCTCCAGACCGCTCGCAATCATCAAGCATAATCACAAAATCATCACTCAAACAATCCGGCAGCATACTCAGAACATCTATCCTGGCATACTGTTTCATATCTCCACCAAACGGCGCATCTATAGATATAAAATCAAATTTTTGCCCAACAAACCGCTCCTTAAAGTCACTAAAAACTCTAACCGCCGCCGTTTCCTTGTAAGCAACCATTTCTCGTTCCAGCTGCACAATCCGGCTATGATTGGATAAGTGAAAATCGTTTTCAAAAAAGCTAATCCATTCCAAATCATGCTCCACCACAATATGCTCAACTTCACTGTAGGCAGCAGCATATTGACCTATCATTCTGGTAGATTGCCCCAAACCCAATTCCAATATCTTTTTAGGTCTGGCCTCATTCAAAACCCGATACATTACATATAAATAGGGATAACCAACCGCCCAACGTCCCGGCGCAAATGTTTTATCAACAAGCCATTGACTATTAACGATGGTATTATTGAAAATTGCCGCCCAAACCGCCTCGGCCGCATACCGACTGCTTTCCTGAGCCTTTTGCCTGTTCTGACCTGCCAATTTCTTCAACTCATCATTGCCGGCATTTATTTGCCGCAAAAATCCATTAACCGTTTCGCCCCAGCCAGCTGCCTTAAGCCATCTTTCTTCAGCGTCGCGCCCCAGTTTTTCAACCAGCCGCCCTGCCCTACCTGAAAATTCATTTTGCTTATTTGTCAAATCAGTTAAACCTGACTCAATATCGGCATTATTGTGGGCTATTTTATTCAACAATTCTTCATTTCGCTGAATTTTATCAGCCAAAAGCCTTTGCTGTTTTTCAATATAAGCAAGCTGTTCTTTCTGGCGTTCCTCAAGCACCCCCAACTGTTCAGCATATTCTTCACTAAACTGCCTTTGCTGCGCCATAAGACCGGCATTCAATTCCAGCATATACTGCTTAATACCGGCCACTTCCCTATTAAAAGCCTTAACCGGCGGCGGCAGAATATGCTTCAACATATTTTTCAGCTTACCCATAAATCTCAAATCGCCCTCTCTGTTAAATCTCACAACCCTACACATCAACATATAATCATTCTGACTGTAATAGTAATCCGCCGAATGTTCTACTAACTCCAAAAACTCTGCTATCTCCCTGCCCTTAGCCGCAATCTGTTTTCGGCCGGCCTTATCTAACGTCTGCCAGTTATAAACAAAATGGCTTAAAGCACAATTCAGATAACTTTGCCGCAATTTCTCCCATAAACCAAACTGCCGCAAATTCTGCTTTAACTGCTCCAGCGCCGCCATAAAATCCAGCGGCGTTTTCACCTTAACCGACTGCAAATTGCCGCTGTGCAGCACTCTATGCTTAACTAACGGCTTATCTAATACAGCAATTCTTTCTGCCACAGCCAGAGCGGAACAGACAAAGCACAAATCGTTAGCCGTTTTTATTTCCTGATACCGCAAACCGCTTCTCTGCACAAAATCTCGCCGATATAGCTTGCACCAGGTATTGCAGGAAAGCAGCTGAAACAAAAACTTCCCGTCATTTTCAGCTGAAATCATTTGCCGGTCAGCCAATAAAAGACTGTTAATCTGCGGATTTAACCATGCCGAACCAGCAATAAAATATTCAGCGTCAAAAGCCAGCATGTCCGCCTTTTCCTTTACAGCCACAGCATATGCCTGCGCCAGAGCCTGCGGATAATACAAATCGTCAGCGTCCAAAAAGGCCAGATATTCGCCCAACGCCACCGCCATACCCAAGTTGCGCGCCGCCCCAGCGCCCCGGTTCGCCTGTTCAATTATCTTTAACCGCTCATCTTTTTGTGTATACTCCTTCAAAATTGCCAAACTATTGTCAGTTGAACCATCATCAACACAGATTATTTCTATTTCCTGCAATGTCTGCTCAATTACGCTATCCAAACATTCCCGTAAATATTTTTCTGCATTGTATACCGGAATAATTACCGAAACTTTAATATCCGCCGCCATAATCATAAACGCCGCCCATGCTTCAGTTTATACAAACGGCTAAACAGTCCGGCCAGCCTAAACGACCACCATTTGGCATATGGCGTCAGACGTAAAACCGCCCGGCCGGTAATGCCCAAATTCATATACTGCAACGCCTTACGATAATGAACCCGACAAAAATCCGCTATTTCATTCATTTGCTCCTTAAAAAACTGCCTTTCGCCAACAGGATTGGCATAATACACGCCCCATAAACTAATGGCTGACAATGCACACTGCGCAGACAGCAAATCCGCAAACTGCGGCCAATCAGCAGCCATTTCATCATAGCGCTCCTTAGAAGCAAGATAATAATTAATCCGATTACTCAGAGAAATATTGTCCAAAATACTGTTAAATCGCAGCAGATAGTTGTATTTGGCTTCCGGCAGACAAACAACTCTTTCAGCTTTAATAAATAATTTATGCATTACCGCCACATCTTCAAATGTTTTGCCTGACGGAAAACAAATATCCTGAAACAATTCCCGTTTATACAATTTATCCCAGGCATAATTCTGCAACAAATCATTTTGCAACAAATATTTCAATGCCGGCTCTCTGGCCAGAACCTCAATTTCTGAAAAACCTCGAACCACTTCCTTATCAACATACCGCTCCACCCGACCGCAAACCGCAATATCCGCCTGGTATTTCAATGCATTTTCCAGCAGATATTCATACATATCTGGCTCTATCCAATCATCGCTATCTACAAAGCCAATATAATCTCCTGTTACCAAAGCCAAACCGGCATTCCTGGCCGCTGACAAACCGCCGTTCTCCTGATGCACAACCTCAACCCGATTGTCCTCAGTCGCATATTCATCACAAATCTTGCCGCAATCATCCGGAGAACCGTCGTCTACCAATATAATCTGCAAATTCCTATACGTCTGGTTTACAATACTGTCCAGACACTTCCGCAGATATGCCTCCACCTTATATACCGGCACTATTACCGAGATTTTTGGCTCCCTTTCACTCAATTTCTCAACCCCAAATATACTTTTTCAATTTTATCTGCCACATCTGCCACCGCAAAACCGGATTTTTGCACCTGCTCATGAACAGCCAGTCTATCTACACCCACCTGACAATGCAAAATACTCTCTACCCAGCTATCTACCCCAGACCTCAAATCAACTTTCTCCACCAAATCACTTACCACAGCTTCGTTCGGCACTCCGTCAGAGCAGATAACCGGCAATCCTGCCGCCTGCGCTTCAACCACCACAATCCCCAGCCCCTCAAAACGGCTGGGAAATACAAAAATGTCCATTGCCCAAAGCAGCTGCTCAACCTTATCCGTTACTCCATAGAAAATCACTTTATCCGCAATACCCAGCTTTTCCACCTGCTGCTGCAATTCTTC
>JAETNY010000041.1 GCA_021771915.1 Bacillota bacterium | reverse complement strand
AATGCGGTTATCGGCGCTAATGCCGTTGTTACGCAGGATGTTCCTGCCGGAGCGATTGCTGTTGGAATTCCCGCAAAAATCATTAGACAATCTGAAATCAGCGGTTAGAATAATCTTTAAATTTAACCATTGGGGATAAGTACATGAATTTAAAGAAAATCTGGCGGCAGTTGACGGCGCCGAAAATTTTTAACCGCGGTTATCTGCCGGAAGCCGGCGGACATCAGGTTTATTTTGTCGAGATGGGAAATCCGCGCGGAATTCCGGTGCTGGTGTTTCACGGAGGGCCGGGCGGTGGCATGAATCTGCGTTATGCGCAGCCGTTTGACCGGCGGAAGTAC
This sequence comes from Bacillota bacterium, assembly GCA_021771915.1. Lineage (GTDB taxonomy): Bacteria > Bacillota > Dehalobacteriia > UBA4068 > UBA4997 > Avidehalobacter. The sequence continues at coordinate 1,207 of JAETNY010000041.1, read as the reverse complement.
CGGGTAATTTTGTTTGACCAGCGCGGCTGCGGTAAGTCGCTGCCGCTGGGCGAGATGAAACACAACAATACCGGGGCGCTGCTGGAGGACGCGGCGCGGCTGCTCAGGTATTTGGGCATTGAAGACAGGGTTATTGTCCGGGGCGCTTCCTGGGGGTCGACGCTGGCCTTGCTGTTTGCGGAAAAATATCCGGAAAAAGTCAGCAAGCTTTTGATTTCGCAAATTTATCTGGCTGATGAAACTGGGCAGAAGTGGAATCTGGAAACCAGCAGGCTGTTTTATCCCGACATTTGGGAGAGAATCGAACAGGAGGCTGAAACCGGCGAACCGGTTTTGGATTATTATGCCAATCTGATTAATTCCGACGACGTGATGAAGCAGATTAGGGCGGCGAATCTGGCCGGCAGTTACGAACGCTGTCTGGGGTCGGTCAATCCGCGGCTGGGGTACAAGGACCTGACGCCCGAAAATCTGGCGGAAATCCGCATTTCGCTGAATTATCTGCACGAGCGCTATTTTATGGCGGAAAACCAGATTTTGAAAAACGTCGACAAAATTGCCGACATTCCGACCCTGATGGTGCATAACCGTCTGGATATGGTCTGTCCGCTGCTGTCGGCTTATAATCTGCATAAAAAACTGCCGAAATCCAAACTGGTTGTCGTACCGGGGCGCGGGCATTTCGGGCCGCAGCTTAACGAGGCGGTTTATCGGGAAATAAAAGATTATCTCGGAGATAAGTAATGGATGGCAAACAGCTGATTTTGCCTGATAATCCGACTTTGCGCGATTTTCAGGACTATGTGGCGGAGATGAAGAAAATCCGCGGATTTAACGTGACGGACAAATTTTACGAATGCTGCCTGTTGGCAGAGGAAACCGGCGAACTGGTTGCTGCGGTGCGTAAAAACGCCAAAGGCGGTTCGGTCGGCAGCGGTTCAAAAATCGGCTGCGTGAAAGAGGAACTGGCCGATGTGTTTATTTATCTTCTGAGCCTGGCCAATATGCACGGCCTTGATTTGGAGGAGGCTTTTCGGGAAAAGGAAGAAATAAACAAACAGCGGGAATGGAAACGCCTCTAGGTGGAAAGGTGCTGCCGGCGGACTGTTTTTATTAATACTTTGTTGTTCACATGGCGAAATCAGTGTAATTGACAAACCTTTCGTTTATATCTACCCTTTGGAACAAAAGTCAATTTATGGAATTT